>SDAL01000001.1:1755491-2071893 GCA_004153385.1 Paracoccaceae bacterium
CGGCAAGGTGGTTGCCCCCGATCTGTATATCGCCTGCGGTATTTCGGGCGCGATCCAGCATCTGGCAGGCATGAAGGATTCCAAGATCATCGTCGCGATCAACAAAGACGAAGAGGCCCCGATTTTCCAGATCGCCGATTACGGACTGGCAGCCGACCTCTTTACTGCGGTTCCAGAACTCACAGCAAAACTGTAAAAACTGAAAACGCCAGTTGGTGTCATATTCAATGACCGTGAAAGGGGCGCTGGCAATGCGCCCCTTTTCTATTGGTTTCACGACATCGCCGGATCACGCATGGCGGCGTGCAACCGCCCTACTGCGCTGCTGGCCTCAACACCGCAGAAACAGCTGGTGCAAGCCTCTTTGAAATGTCGACATGCAGACGTGGATCGGGCATGTTTTGCACCTGCGTATGGGCCAAAAACATCTCCTCGGTCCGAGAGAATGCTTTCTCTGGTGTTGCCGGACAGGCGACATGCACCACGTCGTCCGAATAGCGCGCCACCTGTGCAATCATATCTGCTGTAAGCAGGCTTCTGCGCGCACCGGCGAGCGATGCCGGCTCGATCGCCAATAGAACCTTTTGGCCCGGCAGCTCCTTTAAAAGCCGCGTCATGCGCGCCACCCATGCCACCTGTAATTCGCGCGACAGGCTTTCAAAACCATCAGGCGCCTCGCGTTCAAGCGTATCGAGCATGTGGGGAATAAAATTGAACTGGTCGAAATCGACCCCCTGAAAGACGCTCCGCATCAGCTTGGAGGCCCGCAAAAACCGATTGTTACGCCGCGGATGGACAGCATAGAACCGGTTGGACATCGTCTCGGGGCCCAAAAGCTGCACCACACACATCTGCGCCTTCGCCAAGACGTCTTGCAGATGTGGCTCGTGTAAAAATACATCCAGACCGGCATTCAAACAGCCAAAATTCACGACCGGCATGTTTAGCGCGTCCGATAAAAGCTCCGGCCACGGATTATGCACCCATTCCCCATATGTCTCCGATCCGCCCAAAGCGGCGATGAAGGGTTGCTCCAACGATTGTCGCGGCCCGCGAAACAACAATTTGGATTTTCCATAGCGGCATGGAGCGTAGTTTGGCGTCACTATCGCCGAAGATTCGAACGTCATATCCACCTCGGTTTCGAAATCGGTTGATCTGAAGCTTGCAGCCAAACGGTTTCGATTCTCCTAAGCGCACAGATTTCCGCCACCAGCCGATCCCTGCATCGTTTAAACCTTGCCCCCGCCCCCGCTCCCGCCCTACTGTTCGGGTGCAAAAGACAAAAGAGGCGTTTATAATGGCTATTCAAACGGTTGGTATCGTCGGCGCGGGCCAGATGGGCAATGGAATCGCCCATGTCTTTGCACTGGCCGGTTTCGATGTGCTTCTTAACGATATTTCGCAAGACGGGCTGGACAAGGCACTGGTCACCATCCGCAAGAACCTTGAGCGTCAAGTTTCACGTGAAAAAATCTCGGCCAAGGAATGCGAGGCAGCCTTGGCGCGGATTTCGACCACACTCACCCTGAGCGATCTGGCACAACAGGACCTGATCATTGAGGCTGCGACCGAAAAAGAAGACGTCAAAAACGAGATTTTCGAAAAGCTGAAACCGCATCTGAACCCCAAGACCATTCTGGCATCCAATACGTCATCCATCTCGATCACGCGGCTGGCATCGCGCACGGATCGGCCGGGCCAGTTCATGGGCGTGCATTTCATGAACCCCGTTCCGGTGATGCAGCTGGTCGAACTGATCCGAGGGATCGCCACCGACGAGGCGACCTATCAAGAGCTTAAACATGTGGTTGAAAAACTCGGGAAAACGCATGCAAGTGCAGAGGATTTCCCTGCGTTTATCGTGAACCGTATCCTGATCCCGATGATCAACGAGGCTGTGTACACGCTGTATGAAGGCGTGGGCAGCGTGACCTCAATCGACGAGTCCATGAAGCTTGGTGCCGCACATCCGATGGGGCCGCTGGAGCTTGCGGATTTCATCGGGCTGGACACTTGTCTGGCGATTATGAACGTGCTGCATGACGGTTTGGCGGATACGAAATACCGCCCCTGCCCGCTACTTACAAAATATGTCGAAGCGGGCTGGCTCGGGCGCAAAACAGGCCGTGGATTTTACGATTACAGCGGCGACACGCCTGTGCCGACACGCTGATCGCGCATCCGGCGCGACGGGGGCATCACGATGGCCCGATCGCGCCGGGCACGCCGAGATATCCTAAAGCGACAGAACCTCGTCACGCATGTCGGCCAGCCATTGGCGCGGCGAGCGTAAGGCGTCTGCCATATCAGCGGGATCATGCGGCCTGCCGATAATCGGGGATTGCGGTTTGTTGAGCGCGGCCCTGATTTCGTACAGCAACAAAGACTGGCGCAGGGTTGGCGAAATCCGGTTGGCAATCTGGTAGGCACGGGAGTTCTGTCCCGGAAACCGCACCGGCAACACCTTCGCCCGCGACCGGCTGACCATCTTTGCGGTAAAAGGGTTCCAGTCTTTCTCCACCGCGGGTCCATGCCACCGGTGTGAACTGGCAACGGCACCTGCCGGAAACAAAATGATACAGCCGCCGCGCTGAAGATGGCCCATCGCATCCGCGCGCATCTTCAGACTGTCGGCACGGGCATTTTCTTCATGCGGGAATGGCACCGGCAGCATGAAATCCGCAATCTCCGGCACGCCTGTCAGCAAAGAGCGCGTCAGGATTTTGTAATCCCTACGGACCTGACCGATCAAATATGCCAGAACCATCCCGTCCACCAACCCGTGCGGATGATTGGCCACAACCACCAGCGGGCCGGTTGCGGGAATGCGGGCAATCTGTTCGGCAGGTGTGGTCACCGTGATCCCCATCACCCCCAATGCCTGTGGCCAGAAACCTTGGCCTTGGGGGACGCCCAAAGCCTCGAACCGGCGGATCAGCCGCAAGATGTGCAATTTGGCCGTCAGCCATTCGACGGTCCGGATCGTGTTGACCTTCCAAGGGTTTGTGAAGGTTCCAGCGTAAGACAGACGCCGTTTGTTATAGGGCCGTGGCAGGCTATCAAGCGGCGGGCTAGAGGGGGCGTTATCATCAGGCGCTGCATGCGCAGGCGGTGATTTGGGATGGCTCATGTCATTCATTTCGACCCCCTACGATCAGCGCCCCTCTCTATGTGGCGGGTGGTGCTAGAAACCCTCACCGAAACGGTCGGCCACCAGATCGCGCAAAGCGTCGGCCAAGGCCTCTGCCTGGGCGCCCGATGTCGTCACTTCGATCGATGTTCCCCGCGAGGCGCCCAACATCAACAACCCCATGATGGAATCGCCGGACACCTGCATGCCGTCTTTGGCCACCTCGGCCCGCGCATCGAATTTCTCGACCTGCTCGACGAATTTCGCAGAAGCGCGCGCATGCAGGCCCTTCTCATTAATTATCTCAAGCACCCGATGCGTCATTCATCCTCCACGCGTTCCATAAGATGAATAACTATTGATGTATTTTCGACCCGCATCAAGGGCTGCTTCTACAGCAGCATGAACGGACAGTTTACGCGACTTGGCCAGTTTGATCAGCAAAGGCAGGTTTGCGCCGTAAATAATCTCGCGCTCGCAATCCTCGCAGGCTTGCAGACTCAGGTTAGAAGGCGAGGCACCGAACATATCGGTCACCACCACAACCCCGTCACCGATATCGACAGAATCGGCAGCTGCACGGATTTCTGTCTGCTTCTCGGCGCGATTATGGCCTTCTTCGATGGTAATCGCCTGAATGCCATGTTGGGGCCCGACAACATGCTCCACCGCCGCGAGATATTCGCGTGCAAGTCCACCATGAGCCACGATCACGATCCCGATCAAGCGCTGCTTCCCGTTTCCGCCTGAGGCAGGGCTGCGCCCTGACGTTCCAATTCTCTATGACGCTTAGACACGTGCCACCCTGTTTCTGCAAGTGCACTAACAACAGATTCTGTCATTGCGACAGATCTGTGCTTTCCGCCGGTGCACCCGAAGCCGACAGAAAGATGTGTTTTACCCTCTTCAACATGGGCAGGCAGGGTAAAAAATAAAAGCGCCAAGACATGATGGAGGAATTCATCAAAGCGTGAGTCCGCAGCAACGTAGGCCGCCACCTCCGGATCACGCCCGTCTTTGGGGCGCAATTGCGCCACCCAGTGCGGATTGCTCAGGAAGCGGCAGTCAAACATCACATCCAGCCCCCGCGGCACCCCGCGTTTATAACTGAAACTATGAACAGACACCGACAGGCTCGACACGGCCCCCAGATCAAAGATGCGTACGATCTCTGACCGGCAGTCGTGTACGGTCATTGCTGAACTGTCGATCAGGATATCGGCGCGCGCGCGAATTGGCTCCAACAACTCGACCTCGCGCAAGATCCCCTCAATGGGGGCATCATCGGGGGCGAGCGGATGACGGCGGCGGGTTTCCGAATAGCGCCGTTCCAGCACGTCGGGACGCGCATCCATATAAAGCACCTCAAGCCTGATCCGAGGTTCGCGTGTCAGGCGGTCGATCAACTCGATCAAGCGGATCGCGCTGAATTCGCGGTTGCGCACATCCACACCCAACGCGATCGGCTCCAGCACCGGCCCGTCAAGCACACGGGGCACCATCGAAAGCGGCAGATTATCGATGGTTTCATATCCCAGATCTTCCAAAGCCGCGATCGCGGTCGAGCGGCCTGCGCCGGACGGTCCGGTGATCAATACCACGCGCTGGCTGCGCCCCACATCTGGTTGGGTTTGCGCTGCGGCCTCGTTCACCACGAGAGTGTCTGGCTGGCGTTCAAGCGGGCTCATACGATCCTCCCACCTTTAAGATATTGCAAGACTGCGTATTCAAGATGCCCATGTTGCACCTGCAGTACAAGAGGCAGCGACACACCTGCGATAGTTTGGTGGCGCATCGGGGGCAGGCGTTCCTCCTCTGTTCGATCAAGATCGACCACAAGCCCAACGCGTGCCCCCCCCTTCAGCGCACTGGCCCGCAAGATGCCGATCTGACGTGCCTCTATCTGGCCGGCGATTGCGGCCGGAGAGTGCGCGAAAAGGTTTCCCTTTTCGACAACAAGGTCCACACGATCATCGGCCACAAGATGCGCGCCCAATGCCATCAGCCCAAGCGCAAGCGCAGATTTCCCTGCGCCGGAGCGACCAAGGATCAGTACCGCATTTTGAGAATCCAACGCCACGCAACTGGCGTGAATATTCATGCACTCCGGGCCCATTTATCCGTTATCCATTTCCAAAACGCTGCAGCTTGTGGGTACAACGGACCCGTATCACTGCCTGAAGACAACCACACTACCTTAAGGTGACACGGGTTTAGATCGCGCAAAGTTTCACAGGCATTTCATGTTTTCTGACACACACGCGCTGTTTGCACCGCAATGATCCGGCGTGGGCGCCATCCTCAATCGCCCGACCCGCTGCCGTTGAGCGCCGCGTATGGAACATCGACCTCAAAATCCAAAACCTGTCTGATATATTTACCAAATTCGATCGCGGGCGGCACGTCACCATTGCCGATCAAAGCCTGTCCCGCCCGTTTCTGATACAACAAAGCGTAGGTCGAGTGGGTGGTTTGGATCAGTGGCATGTGGCCTTGCCATCAGATCAGATGATCGCTTTTTCGACGCTGTGGCACACGCGGGGCACCACAGCACCGAATCAGGAGCATATGGTCAGGTGCCCCAAACGGTGGGCACGCGAATAGAACCTGCAAGATCGCGACATCATGGCGCGGTCGCACAGGCCCTGCTAGCGCTAAATCCGCGCTGATATCGCTAACGGTTAGCGCACCCTGTGTTCCCACGAAGTTTTGGCGTGTTATACGGTGTCTACCCGGCGCCTTTCTGGAGCCGGCGACGCGTCCTCCAAGGCCCGGAGGAAACGGGAAGAATCCATTGAACAGCCGCACGACGGCATTCGGGAGCTACAGATGATCATCGGACACGTGAACCCGGCGCAGCGCTTGGAAGATCAAGGCATTTCTGATCTGGGAAACGTCTATTACAACCTGATCGAGCCTGCGCTGGTCGAAGAGGCGCTAAAACGTAATGAGGGGACGCTTGGCAAAGGCGGTGCCTTTTATTGCACCACCGGCAAATTCACCGGACGCTCGCCCAAGGACAAGTTCGTCGTTCGCACTCCCGAAGTTGAAGATACGATCTGGTGGGACAACAACGCCCCGATGGAGGCCGACAAGTTCGACCAACTTTATGCCGATATGATCGCGCATATGAAAGGCCGTGATTATTTCGTGCAAGATCTGTTTGGTGGCGCCGACCCCGAACACCGTCTGGATGTGCGCGTGATCTCGGAACTGGCGTGGCACAACCTGTTTATCCGCACCATGCTGCGCCGCCCCGAACGTGCCGAGCTGGACAGCTTCGTGCCGGAATTCACGGTCATCAACTGCCCCGAATTCAAGGCAGATCCTGCCCGCCACGGCTGCCGCACAGACACCGTGATTGCGTTGAATTTCGAGAAAAAGCTGATCCTCATCGCCAACACCCAATATGCCGGCGAGAACAAGAAGGGTGTGTTCAGCCTGCTCAATTATATCCTGCCCGGTAATGGCATCATGCCGATGCACTGCTCTGCCAACCACGCAATCGACAATCCCCAAGACAGCGCCGTGTTTTTCGGTCTGTCGGGGACCGGCAAGACAACCCTTTCAGCCAGCCCTTCGCGCACGCTGATCGGAGATGACGAACATGGCTGGTCCGACAACGGCATCTTCAATTTCGAAGGTGGGTGCTATGCCAAGACGATCAACCTCGACCCCAAGCACGAGCCTGAAATCTACGCCACGACGTCCAAGTTCGGGACCGTGGTCGAGAATATGGTCTATGACCCCGAAACGCTGGAGCTGGATTTCGAGGATAACTCGATTACCGACAATATGCGCTGCGCCTATCCGCTCCACTATATCTCGAACGCATCCGAAGATTCGCTCGGGGGCAGCCCCAAACATGTGATCATGCTAACCTGCGATGCCTATGGGGTTTTGCCACCCATTGCACGGCTGACACCGGCGCAAGCGATGTATCACTTCCTGTCCGGCTTCACCTCCAAAACACCAGGCACCGAGGTTGGCGTACTGGAGCCGATCCCGACCTTCTCAACCTGCTTCGGTGCGCCATTCATGCCACGCCGCCCCGAGGTGTATGGCAAGCTGCTGGCCGACAAGATCGCAAAAAACGGGGCATCGTGCTGGTTGGTCAACACCGGCTGGACGGGCGGAAAATTCGGCGAAGGCTCGCGGATGCCGATCAAGGCGACCCGTGCGCTGCTTGATGCGGCGCTCGACGGATCGCTTGATGCAGTCCAGTTCCGCCGCGACCCGAACTTCGGCTTCGATGTGCCGGTGCTGGTGGATGGCGTGGACCCGCAACTGCTCAGCCCGCGCGACACCTGGGCCGACCCCGAGGCCTATGACGCGCAGGCCGCGAAGCTGGTCCAGATGTTTTCCGACAATTTCGAGCAGTATGTCCCCTATATCGACGACGAGGTCAAAGCCGTCGCGATCGGCTGACCTGTCGACTGCAAGGGATGCTTGCCGAGATACTATAAGGGGCCGGATTTTTTCCGGCCCTTTTCTTGTTGGCAATCCACCCTAGTTTTCAAAAGGGAAGAAGAAGGGTGCCATGTATTATATTTTTTTAGGTATTATCCTAATCGGCCTTGCAGTCGCTTGGAAACTGACGCGTTTACCGAAACGGATGGCGCTGGAGGACAAACATCCCCCCACCGCCCCTGACAATGTGCGTGTGTCCAAGCTATGGGCAGATCAGACCACCACGGGCCTGTTGCCGATTCCCGACGGGATCGAGGCCTTCGCCATGCGACTGAAACTGATCGAAATGGCCGAATACCGCGTTGATGCGCAGTATTACCTCTGGCGTGCGGATGTTTGCGGCAGCCTGATGTTCGATGCGCTGATGGGCGCGGCAGAGCGTGGTGTGACAGTGCGCATTCTGCTTGATGATAATGCAACCAAAGTGTTGGACCCGCGGATCGCATGGGCCAACGCCCATGAAAATATAGAAGTGCGTCTCTTCAATCCGTTTCCTCTGCGCCGTTTGCGATTTTTGGGGTATTTGATGGATTTCCGGCGTTTGAACCGCCGGATGCATAACAAGGCGCTCGTCGTGGATGGTCAGGCTGCTGTTTTGGGCGGCCGTAATATCGGGGATGAATATTACAATAATTTCGCCAAAATGGGCAGTTTCATGGATTTCGATGTGCTGGTTGCAGGCGATGCAGCGCAACAGGCACAAGAGGAATTCGATACCTACTGGAACAGCGACCCCACTTGGCTTGCCGACAATATCCTGCCCGCACGTTTCACCGAAAATCCCGAACATGGTGCCGCGCAGAATGCCGAATGTGTGGCCAGCCAGCAGACGAAAGATTTCCTTGAGTTGCTGCCGGACACGCCCACGATCACCGAAATGGATGAAGACCGGCTGCGCCTGCGCGAAGCCAAGGTGACGCTGCTCCATGATCCGCCAGAAAAGGTTTTAGGGCGGGCACGGCGACGCAATCTGCTGTTTCCCAATATACAGATGGCGATGGGCAAACCGAAAACCCATTTCGATATCATTTCACCCTATTTCGTGCCTCGTAATAAAGGGCGAAAACAGCTGATTGCGATGGCAAAATCCGGCATCAAGGTCAGGGCGCTTACAAATTCCCTCGCCTCGTCGGACAAACCTATTGTCCATACGGGCTATGCAGGACAGCGGCGCAAATTGCTTTCGGGCGGGGTGGAGATTTTCGAATTTGCCCATGATGAAAAAGTCCGCTTCCGGCGCGGCCTGATCGGTCACCACCGGCGCGGAACATCGCCGTTCGCGCGCACCAAACTGCACGCCAAGATCCTGTCGGTCGACCGCGAGAAGGTTTTCATCGGCACGTTCAACTTCGATCCCAGATCGGTGTTTTTGAACACCGAGATGGGCGTGGTGATCGAGGATCGCGCATGGGCGGAGGATTTGCACAACGGCTTTGACAGTGTGATCCCCGGCGCCGCGTGGAAGCTGACACGCGATCACAAACGCATCCGGTGGGAACGCGAGGTACCGGGTGAGGGCACAGAGGTCTGGCACCACGAGCCCTATACCTCGTGGTGGCAGCGCGCCCTGATCGTGGCAGGCTCCATCCTGCCGATCGAATGGTTGTTATGACGAAGACGACCGGCTGCGCTTGACTTTGCGCAGCTTGGACGCCGCCTTGGCCTTGTGCTTGCCGATATTGCGCTTGGGCCCACCTGCGCGGCGTCCCCTTCCCCGCCCCGAGGGCAGCTTGTTGCCCTCCAGCTCCAGAAGCTCAAGCATCAGCCCGCCGGTGACGGGGATCGCCTCGGACAGGCGCACCCGCACCCGCTGTCCGATGGTGATAACAGTGCCGGTGTCAGCGCCGGTCAAGGCCTGCGCCTCGCGGTCGTAATGGAAAAACTCGCGCCCCACTTCGCGCATCGGGATCAGCCCGTCTGCCCCGGTTTCGTCCAGTCGCACAAACAGGCCGAACTTCTGCACCCCTGAAATCCGCCCGCTGAATTCATTGCCGACCCGCTCTGACAGATAGGCCGCCAGATAGCGGTCCGTGGTATCGCGTTCTGCGGCCATCGACCGCCGCTCCGTGTCGGAAATCTGTTTGGCGGTGTCTTCAAGGTTATCGACATCCCACTGGCTCAGCCCGTCCTTGCCCCAGTTATGGCCCGATACCAGCGCGCGGTGCACGATCAGGTCCGAATAACGCCGGATGGGCGAGGTGAAATGTGCATAGCTTTGCAATGCCAAGCCGAAGTGGCCAAAGTTTTTGGGGAAGTAATAGGCCTGCGTCATCGTGCGCAGGGTCGATATGTTGATCAATTCGTTGAACTCGCCCCCCAGCGCCTGATCCAGAAGATGGTTCAGATGCGAGGTGCGCAACACCTGCCCCTTGGCCAGCGTAAAGCCGGAGGCCTGGGCCACCTCGCGCAGGTTTTCCAGCTTGTCCTGACTGGGTTCTTCGTGGACACGATAGAGCAGCGGGCGCTTGACGCGTTCCAGCTCCTCGGCGGCGGCAACATTGGCCAGCACCATGAATTCCTCGACCAGCTTATGCGCGTCCAGCCGGTCCTTGAACTGGATCGATTCCACCTCGCCCTTGTCGGACAGAACGATCTTGCGCTCCGGCAGATCAAGGTTGAGCGGCTGGCGGCGTTCGCGTGCACGCGTCAGTGCGGCATAGCAATCATATAGCGGGCTGATCACATCATCCATCAACGGTGCGCATTGCGCATCCGGATTGCCGTCCTGGGCACGTTGGACTTGTGCATATTCCAGCGACGCCACCGAACGGATCATGGCCCGATGGAAGCTGTGGCCGATTTTCGTGCCATCCGCGTCGATCGTCATCTTGGCCACGATCACCGCGCGGCTTACCCCCTCATGCAGCGAGCACAGATCGCCAGACAGGCGGTCGGGTAGCATCGGCACCACACGATCAGGGAAATAGCTGGAGTTGCCGCGAAGACGGGCCTCCCGGTCAATCTGCGATCCGGGGGTGACGTAATGGGCCACATCCGCGATAGCGACCCATAGGATGGTGCCATCCTCGTTATCGGGATTGTCGTCATATTCAACGAAACACGCATCGTCATGATCGCGCGCATCGCCAGGATCGATTGTGACAAACGGAAGCGCGGTCAGGTCCTCGCGCCCCGCCATTGTGGCAGGCTGTGCGGCATCGGCCTCGGCCACGACCGCATCGGGGAAATCATCGGGAATGCCATGCTGGTGGATCGCGATCAGCGACACGGCGCGCGGCGCGGTGGGATCGCCGAGGCGCTGCGTGATGCGCGCCACCGGCAGCCCCATACGGCCCCGCGGGCCGGTCTGCTCGCCTTCGACCAGTTCGCCGTCACGTGCCTCCATCGTGGCCGATGCGGGCACGGACCATTCCTTGTCGGAGCCTTTATCGATCGGCAGGATGCGCCCGCCTTCGGCCGACTTGCGGAATATACCCACAACAGCATGGCGCACGGCCCCGATTTTGCGGATCGGACGGGCTTCATAGTCATATTGTTCGTCGGGCGCCTCGGTCAAACGCGCAAGCAGACGGTCATGCGGGCCAAGCGCCTCGTCACCGGCTTTCGGGATCAAAAGGATAAGCGGCTCTGTCCCCTCGCCTTCCCATTCCAGCGGGCGCGCCCAAAGGTCGCCCATGGAATCGGCGCGCATGACCTCGATCACGCTGACCGGCGGCAGCTTGGACACATCGCGGAAGCTTTTGCGATGGCGCGCAAGAAGGCCCTCGGCCTCGAGCTCTCGCAAGATATGCTTCAGCTCTATCTTGCCTTGGCCTTTGATACCAAAAGCCTTGGCGATATCGCGCTTGGATGCGGCACCGGGATTGTCGTTAAGCCAATCGAGAATCTGTTCGCGGGAGGGGATCTGAGTTGTCATGATTTTTGACTAGCATGGCGCGCAGGCTCCGTCACCCGCGAATAAACACCGACGTCACAGGAAAACCGGTGCGCGCCCCACGCGCGTTGGCCTCACGCCTTTGGTCGCGCCGGTGAAACGACGCATCATCCGTACCGGCACAGGCGCAACGTCACGCCCCTATATCGTGGCGCGCATCATGACATGGGGAACCGCCCCATCCATATATTCCGCGCCATAGGCCTCAAACCCCAAGGTTTCATAAAACCCGACGGCATGGGTTTGCGCCCCAAGATCAACCGTGGTGCAGCCGCTGGCTTTGAGGCGCGCCATGGCGTCGCGCATGATCTGCGCACCCAGTCCGCGACCACGATGGCTGTGCGCCACGCAAACACGCCCGATGGTGCCATGGGTGGCATCTATGAATAGCCGCGCAGTGCCCACAGCCGCCGTGCCATCGCTGGCCAGAAGATGAATGGCCGCGCCGTCCAGATCATCGAACTCATCGGCCGCGCTATAGCCCTGTTCGTCCATGAACACCGCGCGGCGCAGGGCGTGAGCAGGTGCCAGATCGGTGATTTCGGTGATCGTGATCATGCGAAATAGCTCCGGAGGATGCGGTGATAAATAGCCTTGAGGGTGATGATCTGTGACACCTCGATACGCTCATCCACCTGATGCATCGTCTTGCCGACCAGCCCGAATTCCACCACGGGGCAATGGTCTTTGACAAAACGCGCATCCGATGTCCCGCCGGAGGTCGATAAAACCGGCGACACGCCGCATTCGGCGGCCACCGCCCCCGACACCAGATCGACAAACGGTCCGGGCGGGGTAAAAAAGCTCTCGCCCGACAGATCGGGGTCAAGGGTGAACGTCACACCGGTCTGTGCGCCCACCTGCGCAATAAGCCCTTCGATCCATCGGGTCAAAGAAGCCCCCGTATGGGCATCGTTGAACCGGATGTTGAGCCGTGCAGTCGCGCGGGCGGGCACCACATTCGTGGCAGGGTTGGCACAATCAATGGTGGTGATTTGCAGCGAGGAGGGATCGAAATGGGCGGTGCCCTGATCAAGCGGTTCGGCGGCCAGCAGATCAAGAAGCCGCACAAGCGCATGAAGGGGGTTTTTCGCGCGGTGCGGATAGGCCACATGTCCTTGAATGCCCTCGGCCGCGATATCGAACGTGATCGATCCGCGCCGGCCGATCTTGATCATCTCGCCCATCGTCTCGGGGCATGTAGGCTCGCCCACAAGGCACACGGACATGGCCTCGTCCTCGGCTGCCATCCAGTCCAGAAGCGCGCGGGTGCCATCGCGCCCCGGTCCTTCCTCGTCACCGGTGATCGCCAGAATGATCGCCCCGTCGGGCGGTGTCTCGCGTACAAAATCAATCGCGGCGGCGGCAAAGGCGGCCACGCCTGTTTTCATATCCGTGGCACCGCGTCCCCATAATACACCGTCGATGATGGCGCCCGAAAACGGCGGCTGGCTCCAATCCGCCTCCGATCCCACAGGCACCACATCCGTATGTCCGTTGAACCCGAAGCTACGTGCGGCCCCTTTGCGACCCCAACGGGCAAAAAGATTGGGCGTGCCGTTGCGGTCCACACGGGTACAGGCAAAGCCCTCCGCCTCCAACATGTCCGAAAGCAGGCTTAGCGCGCCGGCCTCTTGCGGGGTAACACTGGGGCATTGGATCAGTCGCGCGCTCAACTCTATCGGATCAATGGTCATGGGGCTGCCTTCTTCGGGGTGGATTGCAGGTGGTCTTTATGGCCTAAATCGACGCGGCACCGGACACAATATCCAAGCACGGATCTGCGACGGTCCTCAGGCCCAAAATGCGCGGCGCAGCAGGTTCAGGCCGGTGAGCATCAGCATCAATAACGTGCATTGGCGAAACACAACCGCGTTCAACCGGTCATGCATCCAGAACCCCAGCCACAGACCCAGCAACGCCGGTAGCACCAGAAGGGCGGACAACGGCGCCGTATCGCGATCCAGAACCCCCGTCATCAGATGTGCGCCCGTCAGCACCACCCCGCCCGCAAAGAACGACACCCCCATCACGCGCATCGCTTCGGTTTTCTCGACATTGGTCGACATCAGATAAACGATAAGCGGCGGCCCCCAGATCCCAGAGATGCCACCGAACAGACCGCCCACGACGCTTAGCAAAAACTCTGCCCGCTTGGCGTGGTGTACGGGAATGATCAGGGGTTTGCCACTGAACTCCAGCGCCGCATAAAGCACAATCGGCACACCGAGTAGCGCATACATAACCGTCTGTGGCAAAACCCGCACAAAGCCTGCACTGATCGCGATAAAGACCAGCACCGTTATGATATGAACGCGGTATTTCACGGCACTTTCCCACGCCGCGCGCCAGCCCTCGCGAAAGGCCTGTGCGGTGTTGGTCACCAGAACCGGCAAGATCAGCAAGGCCAGCGCCGTCTCGATATCCAGAAAAGAGGCCATGACCGACAGCATGATCATCGGCAATGCAAACCCGATCGCGCCTTTTACAAACCCCGCCACCAGCGCGATGCCGCACACAGCCGCAAAATGCCAAAGATCCAGCCCGAACATTCCGTCTCCCCCCCTGCAAACACACTATCGTTATCGGGCTGCAGGAGTGTTTTCCAGATCATAAAGAAATTTCAGCTTATAATATAAATTCATTTCATTTGATCGAAGAGAACAAGTATTGCGCTCCCGTTGCAAATCGGGTTTGGCGAATATCTATGCCAAATCGCGGATGGCGCCCCCCCACGACTGGTCAACCCGGGGGCATTGCGCATGCGGGAAGTGCCGGCAGATGGTGGCTGGACGGCCAGCGCGCCCAAGACATGGATCACCCATGCTGGCGCGCACCGACCCACAACGCCGGGACTATAAAGGCCTGTCGATATTCGTAGGCGCCGAACCCGCTGGCACAACCGCGGCCCTATTCGCGGCCACGGGCATGCGTGGCGCCAAACGCGGCGGGCAGCGGCATCGCGCGGTGAAGGACTACGAAATCAACTTTGACGGGTTCGCCATGGGCGCAGAAACGTGGCTGTACGCACAAGAATGCCGCAGGTTCACCCAACTGATGGCAACTTTTGAATCGACGCCCATTCAAGCCGACGCGCGCGCAGCAGGAGTGGCGCAATCAGCCAGCAACTCGGCAAACCGCCGACCGGTTTTGCGCGTGTGGGCGGTGAAATCGCGTTGACGGCCATGGCAAATCACGATCGCCAGACCACGCCCCCATCCCGTGGCCGTGCAAAAAAACAGCGGCGCGTGATGCGATCCGGTGGCAGGCATGGCCAAGGCGCTGGGCGCGCGGGCCGCATCCACCACCGCCGACGACGCATTGTCAGTTCATGGCGGCAAGGACTTTGCGCTGGAATACTGGATCGGCGGGATCATATGTGATGCGCGCATTGCGGAGTTTTTCGGAAGGGCGGCCGAGATTCAGGCACAGGGGGGGGCTGACACCATAGGCGGGGGCAAAACATGCCCCTCCTTCTCCCCTTGCCCTTCCATCGCGTTGCGCGGTAATTCTTCCGCCGAAAAGAGGTGTTATATGATCCGTGATGCAGGGCCCGCCGATGCGGCGATGATCGCTGAAATCTACAATGATGCCGCGCTGAATACGACCGCGATCTGGAATACGACCCAAGTGGATGCGGACAATCGCGCAGCGTGGCTCGAGACCCGCCAGCAGAACGGGTTTCCTGTGCTTGTGTTCGAGGACGCCGGACAGGTGCTGGCCTATGCCAGTTTCGGCACCTTTCGCCCGTTTGACGGTTTCGATCTAAGTGTGGAGCATTCGATCTATGCCCATCCCTCGGCCAGAGGCCGCGGCATCGGCACCGTGCTTTTGCAGGCATTGATCGCGCGGGCGCAAAAGATGGGGATGCACCAGATGGTCGCCGCGATCTCTGCCGACAATCCCGGCTCGATCCGGCTGCACGAGCGTTTGGGATTTACCCAGACGGGTCAGATGCCCGAAATCGGGCGCAAGTTCGGCCGTTGGCTGGATCTGGTCCTTTTGCAAAAGCAGCTGGACACGCGCCCTGCCCCGCCTGCGAACTGATCCCGCCGGCCCGTTACAGCTTGGCCAGTGCATCGATCAGCCTGCCGCGTGCGGCGGGCAGCGGACGATTGCCCAAGGCGGGGGCCAGATGGTTTTCCAGAAAAAAGCCGGTGAGCCTGAGGCCGTCCTCGATCTCGTGCAAACTCGCAGGTCCTTGGCCCAGCAAGCACTGCGGCAGGGCCAAAAGCTTTGGTGCCCATTCGCCCGCACCCTTCCGGCTGACCGCCCGCCCAGATTTCGGACTGACATAGGCCAGATCTTCATAACTGCCGGTCACCACACAACGCGACAGATCAAGCCCGTAGCCCAATGCTTCGAGCAGATGCAATTCCCACCGCAGATAATCCAGTATCCAACCCGGACGGGCGTCTGCGATCACATCAAAAAGCGGCTCTGTGCCCGCGTATAATGCGCCATGGGCCTCGCGGTCCGGCAATGCAAAGCCCAAAAGCGCACAAACCGACCCCAATCCCAACAGGGCCAGACGGTCCGACAGGACACCGGCGCGCGATTTCAGCGGCTCGATCGTAAAGTAACCCAGTTGGTCATTGAGGCGCGCCCGCCAGCTGAGGGCCACATGGCTGCCCGGTTGCAACAGCGCCGCGTGTTTGCGCGAGGCTCCGCCGCGCAGCAACCCCGAATAGCGTCCGTGATCTTGCGTGAAAATTTCAACCAGCTTCGAGCTTTCGCCCTGCGGCTTGGCCGAAAGGATTGTGCCGTGGTCACGCCACTCCATGAAATCCCCCCCCTCATGCCGCGCGCCAGATGGGGCCGCGTAAGACAAAGGCCCCGCCGCCTGTGTATCGGGACTATGCCAAACAGGCATATCGCGGCAATCAGTCGCGCAGCCCGTCCTCGTCCAGCAAGGTGCGCCCCGCGCGATCCTCGATTTCGATCACCCATAGATCGGGATCGAAACTTTGCTGTTTGCGGATCGACGCGTCCACATCGGCCTCGGTGCCGCGCACAAGCGACATCCATGTGCGCGCCCCTGTCATCAGATCGAAACTGCGCTGGAACGCTTCGGCGGTGCCGTCAAGACGCGCGCATTTCACAAGTACCGCGCCCGACGCATCATTGCCGTGGCGCAGCACATAGGCCGGTATCGAGTTGAGTTCGAGCCGTTTAAGATAGGCCCGAACCCAGAATGACGCCGTCAGCATCAATCGCCGTCCTTGAAGTTCAACCCCATTTCGGAATAGCGGTCACGCTCTTCGAGCCAGTTCGGGCGTACTTTGACCTGCAAAAACAGGTGCACGGTGCGGCCCAGAAACTCCGAGATCTCTGCGCGCGAGGCCGTGGACACGCCCTTGATCGTCTCGCCGCCCTTGCCAAGAATGATCCCCTTGTGGCCATCGCGCGCGACATAGATCATCTGATCGATGCGGGTGGTTCCGTCTTTGCGATCTTCCCATGCCTCGGTTTCCACCGTCAGCTGGTAGGGCAGTTCCTCATGCAGGCGCAGCGTCAGCTTTTCGCGGGTGATTTCGGCGGCAATCATACGCATCGGCAGATCTGCGATCTGGTCTTCGGGATAAAGCCACGGGCCGGTTGGCATTTCCTGCGCCAGCCATGTGCGCAGATCGTCCACACCATAGCCGCGTTCTGCCGAAATCATGAAGGTGCGGGCGAAAGGATAGGCCGCGTTCAGTTTTTCGGTCAGCTCAAGAAGCACATCGGATTTCACGCGGTCGATCTTGTTGATCGCAAGGGCGACAGGCTGGGTCGGATCGCGTTCGCGCAAGGCCTCGATGATCGCCTCTACGCCTGCGGTCAGGCCACGATGGGCCTCGATCAACAGCACGATGACATCGGCATCAGCGGCCCCGCCCCATGCCGCCTGCACCATCGCGCGGTCCAACCGGCGGCGGGGGCGGAAAATACCAGGGGTATCGACGAAAACGATCTGGCTTTGGCCGGCCATGGCCACACCACGGATACGCGCGCGGGTGGTCTGGACCTTGTGGGTCACGATCGAAACCTTCGCGCCGACCATCCGGTTGAGCAAGGTGGACTTGCCAGCATTCGGCTCGCCGATCAGGGCGACAAACCCGGCATGTGTGGTATCGGTGGTATCGGTCATGGGCGGGCCTCCATTCGGTCCAGCAATGCACGCGCAGCCGCTTGTTCGGCTTGGCGTTTGGCCTTGGCGCGGGCCTGCGCCGTCTCGCCGTTATCAAGCTGTGCCTCGATGGTGAACACAGGCGCGTGGTCGGGGCCGTCACGCGCGACGGTCACATATTTGGGCGGTGCAAGATGACGGGCCTGTGCCCATTCCTGCAGCGCAGTCTTGGCATCACGGCTATCGGCATCGACCGAAAACACCCGCTCGCCCCAAAGCGCAAGAACCAGCGCGCTTGCAACCTCGAAACCGGCATCCAGATAGACGGCAGCGATCACCGCCTCCATCGCATCGGCCAAAAGCGCTTCCTTGCGGCGCCCGCCGGTCATCATCTCAGAACGGCCAAGCTTGAGCACGGCCCCCAGATCGATCTCGCGGGCGATCTCGGCACAGGCCTCCTTGCGCACAAGCGCGTTAAAGCGCGGCGCAAGCTGGCCCTCGGTTGCATCCATATCGGCGGCAAACAATGCCTCGGCCATGGTCAGGCCAAGGACGCGGTCGCCCAAAAACTCCAGCCGCTGGTTGTCGGGCCGGGTTTTGGTGGAGATCGACGCATGTGTCAGCGCGCGAATAATCAGCTCGGGGCGTTTGAACTGATGCCCGAGCCGATCCATGAATTCGGTAAGATCCTTGGAAAGTTTCACTCGATTGCCTTGAAGAAACGGTCCGGACGCCATGTCCAGAAGAAGAAGAGGGACCGACCCGCAGACGAGAACATTACCCTGTCTGCGCGTCCGATCAGGAATTTGGCGGGGACAAATCCGACACCGCCTGCGCGCAGCGGTACGCGGCTGTCTTCGGAATTGTCACGGTTGTCGCCCATGAAGAAATACTGCCCTTCCGGTACGGTATATACTTCGGTGTTATCCAAAAACCCGTTGTCGCTGATATTGAGGATACTGTGGCTTACACCGTTGGGCAGGGTTTCGATCTGACGCTCTTTGATACATTGCGCGCCCATACCGACAGGATCGTTGCTGCATCGCGGTACCAGACCTTGGGGGCCCTGCTGTTCTTTGGTTTCGGAGAAATCGGGCGCATCGGCAAGTTTCACCTTCGTATCATTGATATAAAGCACGCCATTGCGCACCTGGATACGGTCGCCCGGCAAGCCGATCACACGCTTGATGAAGTCGACACCACGGGTGGGGTGACGAAACACGACCACATCGCCGCGCTCGGGATCATGGGCGAAAATCCGGCCTTCGATCGGGCAGGCCGAAAACGGGCAGGAATAGCGCGAGTAGCCGTAGGCCATTTTGTTGACGAACAGGAAATCCCCGATCAACAGTGTATCCTTCATCGAGCCGGAAGGAATCCAGAACGGCTGAAAAAACAGCGTGCGGAACACGCCTGCGATCAACAATGCCCAGACGACCGTCTTGATCGTCTCCATAATACCGTTCTGTGACTTGCTCGACATTCCGGGCCATGCTCCGTTTTGAAAACTGCGCTCTCTGTGGCGTGGCGGGCGGGCTAAGTCAAGGAACCGCCGCCGGTGCAAGCGCGGAAACCGGACGCGCCTCGATCACAACAAAGGCCTGCGCCCATGGATGATCGTCGGTCAGGGTCACATGCACGACCGCGCTATGGCCTTCGGGCGTCATCTGATGCAGCCGTTCGGCGGCCCATCCCGTCAGCTCCATCACCGGCTGGCCTGTGGTGATATTACTGACCGCCATATCCTTCCACGCGATGCCCATCCGCAATCCGGTGCCAAGCGCCTTGGAACAGGCCTCCTTGGCCGCCCAGCGTTTGGCATAGGTCCCCGCCACGTCCGCGCGGGCCTCGGCTTTCTGGCGTTCGGTTTCGGTAAAAACACGGTGGCGAAACCGGTCCCCGAAACGCGACAGAGTGCGTTCGATCCGCTCGATATTGGCCAGATCGGTTCCAATTCCCAAAATCATGTCTTGCCCCGTTCCATCGCGCGCAGGGTGGATTTGGCGCTCATGGCGAACACGGCACGCATGATCGGCACCATCAACACAAACAAGATCACAGCCGAAAGCCCCGCGGCCAACGCCAGATCCGGCCCGCTCAGCCCCGCAAACAGGCCCGGCGCGAACATCGCGAAGACCAAAGCCGCACAAAACTGCAACGCCAGCACCAGCGGAAAGGCGCGCAGACCAAAACTCCACGCTTCTTTCGGGGCGGGACGGCGTGCGTGCTGTTTGGCAAACCCCTGCCCTTCTGCCATCGCGCCCGCGCATCCCGGCAGCATTGACATGGACGCGTTGCCAATCGATATGCCCATCGCCTCCAAGGCGAGGACCACGGCAAAAATCGCAAATGTGGTGACGATCATATATAAAGAGAAACGTTTGTAATTCATTTTTAAGGCCCCGCGTCAGCTTCGCGCCGCCTGCATCAGGTGGCGCATATGCTCCACGGCAGGACGCAGGCCCATAAACACAGCCTCGGCAATCAGGAAATGGCCGATATTGAGTTCCCTCACATGTTTGATCGCAGCCACCGCACTGACCGTATCATAGGTCAGGCCGTGTCCCGCATGTACCTCCAGACCAAGATCGGCGGCATAGGCGGCCCCTGCGCGCAGGGCCTCCAGCTCGGCATCGCGTTCGGCAAAGCGGCCCGCGAAATGCATATCGCAATAATGGCCGGTGTGCAGCTCGATCACCTGCGCCCCGATCCGTGCGGACGCCTCGATCTGGGCAGGCTCGTGGCCGATAAACATCGAAACGCGGATCCCCGCACCGACCAATGGCGCGACATAGGCCCGCAGGCGTGCCTCGTCGGCGGCCACATCCAGCCCGCCTTCGGTCGTCACCTCCTCGCGTTTTTCCGGCACGATACAGCAGGCATGCGGCACATGACGCAGGGCAATCGCCTGCATCTCGGGGGTGGGGGCCATCTCGAAATTCAAGGGTGTGGTCAATTCGGCCCGTAACGCCTCTATATCGCCATCGCGTATATGGCGGCGATCCTCACGCAGATGCGCCGTTATGCCATCCGCGCCAGCGCTCTCGGCCAGCTTGGCCGCGCGCACCGGATCGGGATAGGACGACCCGCGCGCGTTACGGATCGTTGCAACGTGATCGATATTCACGCCAAGGCGAAGTTTCTTTGACATGGGGCCAACCTTGAGGTCACTGGAGTGATAAAACTATGACGCGCCCGTCCAAGGGTTTGAACCCCCTATTCACGCGGACGGTCGAACGGCGAGGACTGGGGGGCAGACGTATCGGTGTCGGATGCGCAGGTACCTTCGGTCGGATCAACGCGGTTTTGCTGACGCGCCGCGAGCTTCGCACGTGCCTGCTCCAGCTTCTCTTTCAGCTTGGCACGGCGACGGTTCTGATAGGCGGTGATAATCGGCAAGGTCACGTAATACATCACCACCGCAGCGATCACACCGGGCAGCAGTCCGCCCACCAGATAGGGGAGCCACACATCATGGAAAAACTGGCGCAGCCCGCCCCATTCGGCATGTTCGGAGGTGAATATCGCCTTGATATTATGCACCAGCTCGCCAGCCGCCTGCGAGAAGATCGCCGTCAAATTATCTGCCCCCGGCGGATGGACCAGAAACGAGCGTTCTTCACCCGACGGCGTCGTGACCGTCATCGCCTCGGGCGGCGGATGCAGGCGACTGCGCTCCGCACCTAGCAAAAACTGCCCGAATTTGGTCGAGAAAACGGCGATCAGCGGAAAGGTCAGCGGGTTGCCGAAAAATGTGCCAAGAATTGCCGCCAGAATATTGGCGCGCAAAATCCACGCCAACGTCACCGCCAGCAGAAAGTGCAGCCCGAAAAACGGTGTGAAAGAGATGAAAACACCCGCCATGATACCACGCGCGATACGCTGCGGGCGATCGGGAAGCCGGTTCAGGCGATGTTTTACATACTGGAACGCGCGCGCCCAACCGGTACGCGGCCACAGCGCATCGCGCGCCGCACTCAGCATTGGTTTTCTATCGCGCCTTTTGAACACGTCTGCTTCTTTCCTTTGGTATGACCGCACACGCGCGCGATCATCGCCAATCCCCCATCAAGCCAAGACGCCCGCGCCCATAGGGAACACGCAAAGCCGTTTACGACAACCCTGCCAAGACACTGCAATGTAACAACCCTGTGTATCAGGGTTTATGTGACAGATCGCGCCAGCGTTCCACTTGGGCCACATCTGATTCAGCCTCAAGCGCGGTTAACAACCGGTGAAGGTGTTCGACCTCGCTCAGTTCCACCTCGACGATAAGCGAGTAGAAATCAGGCTTGCGATCTACAAAGTTCAGATCGGAAATATTGGCTTTTTGTTGCCCGATCAAGGAGCAGATACGGCCCAACACCCCGGCATCATTGGAAATCGTGATTTTCAGCGATGCGGAGTAAACGGGCGGATGCTGGCCGCCTTGCCAATGCAGATCGACCCAGCGCTCCGGCTCGCTTTCCACATCTTCCAGCGCCGGACAATCGATGGCATGGATCACCACCCCTTTGCCACGATAGGTGATGCCGACGATCCGTTCGCCGGGCAAAGGCTGGCAGCATCCCGCGCGGCTGAAGCTTTGGTCCGCCCCCAGTCCGATCACCGCGCGCGTGGGCTCGACAGTCGCCTCGCGCTTGATTTGCAATTCGGGATAAAGTGCGCCCAGCACCTCGCTTGAGGCGATCTCTGCCGAACCGAGCCGAGCGAGGAGTTCGGTCTCGTCGCCCACACCCAGGGATTTGGCCGCCGTGCGCAATGCTTTGTCGGTTGCGCGGCGGCCGACATGCTCGAAGGCCACCCGTGCAAGCTCCGCGCCCAGCTTCACAAACCGGCTTCGGTCTTCCTCGCGCAGGGATTTGCGGATGGAGCCGCGTGCCCGACCGGTCCCGACGATATCAAGCCATGTCGCCTGCGGGCGCTGGCCGGATGCAGTGATGACCTGAACCGACTGGCCGTTTTTCAGCCGCGTCCAAAGCGGAACACGAATGCCGTCGACCTTGGCACCCACACAGCTGTTGCCGATCCGCGTATGGATGGCATAGGCGAAATCAATCGGCGTGGCCCCTTTGGGCAGCTTGACCACATCCCCCTTGGGCGTGAAGCAGAACACCTGATCGGAATACATCTCGAGTTTTACATTCTCGAGGAATTCTTCATGGTCGCCCTCGCTGAAACGCTCTGTCAGCGTGGCTATCCACTGCGCGGGATCCACAGCAAAGGGATTGGCGTAACGGGCGCCATCCTTATAGGCCCAATGCGCCGCCACGCCGGATTCGGCCACATCGTGCATTTCACGGGTGCGGATCTGCACTTCGACCCGCTTGCCGTCACGGCCCGAAACGGTCGTGTGGATGGAACGATAGCCGTTGGTTTTGGGCTGGCTGATGTAATCCTTGAACCGCCCCGGAACCGCACGCCAGCGATGGTGGATCAGCCCCAGAACACGGTAACATTCGGCCTCTGTCTGGGTGATGACGCGAAACCCGTAAATATCTGACAGGCGCGAAAACGTCAGGCGCTTTTCTTCCATCTTGCGCCAGATGGAATAGGGGCGCTTTGCGCGCCCGAAAACATCCGCATCAATCCCGGCCTGCTCCAGCAGCAGCCGGATATCACCGGAAATCTTCGGAATCACATCGCCGGTTTCTTTTTGCAAACTGACAAAGCGCCGGATGATCGAGGTACGTGCTTCGGGGTTAAGGACCTTGAACGCAAGATCCTCCAACTCCTCGCGCATCCATTGCATCCCCATACGACCGGCAAGGGGCGCATAGATCTCCATCGTTTCACGCGCTTTTTGCGCCTGTTTGGACGGGTGCATCGCCTTGATTGTGCGCATGTTGTGCAAACGGTCGGCCAATTTGACCAAAATCACCCGCAGGTCTTTGGACATCGCCATAAACAGCTTGCGGAAATTTTCGGCCTGCTTGGTTTCCGATGACGACAATTCAAGATTGGTCAGCTTGGTGACACCGTCTACAAGCTCTGCGACCTGCTCGCCGAAAAGGTCGCACACCTCCTTGTAGGAGGCGCGCGTATCTTCGATCGTATCGTGCAAAAGCGCGGTGACGATGGTTGCATCATCAAGGCGTTGTTCGGTCAGGATGGCTGCGACCGAAATCGGGTGGGCAAAATACGCCTCACCCGAGCGCCGGAACTGCCCCTCGTGCATTTTCATGCCGTAGGCATAGGCGTTGCGAATCAGCGCCGCATCCGTTCCGGGGTTATAGTTGCGAACGAGCGCGATCAGGTCCTCGACGTCGATCATCTACGCTCTTCCGCCTTATCAATCGCTTATTCGCGCCCTTGCGCTTCCATCAGCGCACGCAGCATGCGTTCTTCGCTCATGTCGTCCTCGACAGGCGCATCGGAGGTTTCGGCCCCCATCAACTGTGCCATCTGGTCTTCTTCAGGCTCGTCGACTTCGATCTGCGTCTGGTTGGCCTCGATCAGGCGCTCGCGCAGATCATCGGCGGACTGGGTCTCGTCGGCGATTTCACGCAATGCGCACACGGGGTTTTTGTCGTTGTCGCGCTCAACCGTAAGCGGCGAACCGGCTGTAACCTCACGCGCACGATGGGCGGCCAGCATCACCAGCTCGAAACGGTTCGGAACTTTGTCTACACAATCTTCAACCGTCACACGGGCCATATGTTACTCCAGTCGGTATCGGGCAAATTCAAAGGCCCTCCATACAGCTTTCAGGGCTTATTGACAAGCGGTGTTTGCTCGTAAGGCGTGCCAAATGGCACCAGCCCCGAAAACTGTTCCTTCGGCAATTGTGTAACCAGCTCTGCGACGGTCTTTCCAAGCACCGGATGGCGCCATCCCGGGGCCACCTCTGCCAATGGCACAAGCACAAATCCCCTGTCGGCGATCCGCGGATGCGGCAAGATCAGCTGGTCGGGGGTCTCTGCCATCTGTCGCTCAAAAGGCAGATCCGCCCAACGGGTCCATGTGGCCAGATCCGGAAAGACCTCCGCTGTTGTGCGCACGTCACGGGCCGCACCGTCAGGCAAGACGCGGCCACCGGCCCCCGCCAGATCCGGCGGCGCACAGATCACCGCCAGCAAGTCCAGATCGATCCGGCGCGCGCCCCAACGTAGGGTGCGCACACGCCCGAGCGCCTCCTCCACCTCATGCAAGGCCGCAAGCGCCGCAATCGGCGACAAATCGCTTCTAAAAACCCCACATGCGTTGACGAAATCCGGTCCAGACCCAGATGGGATAGCAAGAGAGTGATAAAAACGCGAGACCGAGTGAGCGGTGATGCCTTTCGCAGACAAAAGCTTCATCGCTTCAACGAGAATAGAGCTGGGAGCCCCCCATTCCGTATCCAGATTGGCGCCGAAAGCAATTACGAGCATGAGTTATCCATTTGGGTAGATACCACCTCCTCTAACTAACAGTTAATTGGAAATGGTGGAGCCACGGTTTTGGCCCGCTATATACCGAACGCAGCACATCAACCAACCACTCAGATGCGCTGCAGAAATCAGAACGAAAGGAATTTGATTTCATGTTTTACAAAGACGAACGGTTGGCGCTGTTCATCGATGGCTCAAACCTCTATGCGGCGGCAAAGTCGCTTGGGTTTGATATTGATTATAAGCTTTTAAGGCAGGAATTCGAACGCCGGGGCAAGCTGGTTCGTGCCTTCTATTATACTGCACTTCTGGAAAACGAAGAGTATTCGCCGATCCGTCCGCTGGTCGACTGGTTGCATTACAACGGCTATGCGATGGTGACCAAACCCGCGAAAGAATACACCGATTCCATGGGCCGGCGTAAAGTCAAAGGCAATATGGACATCGAGCTGGCCGTGAACGCGATGGAACTGGCGCCCCGCCTTGATCACGCGGTGCTGTTTTCCGGCGACGGCGATTTCCGGCCGCTGGTGGAGTCAATGCAGCGTCAGGGTGTGCGGGTGTCGGTCGTGTCCACCATACGCTCGCAACCGCCGATGATCGCGGACGAGCTGCGGCGACAGGCCGATAACTTTATCGAGCTGGATGCCTTGCGCGATGTCATCGGACGCCCCGCCCGCGAACCACGCGAAGGTGAGGAGACCTGATCAAAGGCATGGCTGTTGCCCCAGCTTATTTATCGTAAGGTACGACAGCTATACTTTGTGCACGATCACAGTTTGACACGCGGCTGATTCGGGCGAGGCAAGGCAAAACGCCCTCGCCCGGATCTTTGTAGCGCTTCTACCGCAGCCCGGTGCTGCATAGGACTATCCAGTCGCGGGACGATTCGCGCCCTGCGCAGCCCTGCTCCACAATCAAGGACCACAGATGCAAGAAGTCGCCTCACTGGCTGGTCTTTTCCTATCCGGCATTCTCGCAGCCACCCCGATCCCGATGCAGTCGGAAATCCTGTTTGTGGCGATGCAAACCTCGGACGCCGCGCCTGTAGGTCTGATGATCCTGATCGCGGGCATCGGCAATACGCTGGGATCATTGATCACATATTATCTGGGCCGCGGACTGAACCGGTGGAAAGACCGCAAATGGTTTCCCGCGTCCCAAAAGCAGCTTGATCGCGGGCACCGCTGGTTCGAACGCTGGGGGGCATGGATCCTGCTGATAAGCTGGGCGCCGGGGGGGGATCTGGTGTGCCTTGTGGCGGGCGTCCTGCGCATGTCGGTCTGGCTTTACCTGCCGATCGTCTTTATCGCAAAGGTTGCCCGTTACGGTGCCGTGGCATGGCTCACAATCAAGGCAACCGGGCTTGGTGGATAAACCGGTTTTTGCTATAAGGCCTTAAAACCACCCCCGCCCCTGCCGCGAGATCTATTTTTCCAATCCGGTCTGGATCGGTGAAATCCCCGCCCCACGGGGGCTGGACCTTGCGCCCTATCACACTTAGCTGTGGGGCCGGACTAGGAGAGCGCGATGAAACCGACCCTGAACCTTTATTTGGCAGCCCCCCGCGGGTTTTGCGCCGGCGTTGACCGGGCTATCAAGATCGTCGAGATGGCGCTGGAGAAGTGGGGCGCGCCTGTCTATGTACGCCACGAGATCGTCCACAATAAATACGTGGTGGACGGGCTGCGCGACAAGGGGGCGGTTTTTGTCGAGGAACTGGACGAGTGCCCCGATGACCGGCCTGTGATCTTTTCCGCGCATGGCGTGCCCAAGGCAGTCCCCAACGAGGCGGCGCGCCGCGAGATGGTGTATGTCGATGCGACCTGCCCGCTGGTATCGAAGGTACATATCGAGGCCGAGCGTCATCACGCCGCAGGTCTGCAAATGGTCATGATCGGCCACGAAGGTCACCCTGAGGTTTTAGGCACCATGGGCCAGCTTCCGGATGGCGAGGTGCTTTTGGTCGAGACCGAAGCCGATGTTGCCGGATTGCAGCCGCGCGACCCCGACCGGCTTGCCTTTATCACCCAAACCACGCTTTCGGTGGATGATACGGCCGGTATCGTCAACGCCCTTCAAGTGAAATTCCCCAAGATCATCGGCCCCGCCAAAGAAGACATCTGTTATGCCACGACCAACCGTCAGGCGGCGGTCAAGGCCATCGCTCCGCTCATTGATGCGCTGTTGGTGATCGGCGCACCGAATTCGTCCAATTCGCGACGTCTGGTCGAGGTGGGATCATCTTCGGGCTGCGCCTATAGCCAGCTTGTTCAACGCGCCGACGACATCGACTGGCGCGCCCTTGACGGGATTGCATCGGTCGGGATCACCGCAGGTGCCAGCGCGCCAGAGGTGTTGATCAACGAGGTAATCGACGCCTTCCGCGACCGTTATGACGTGACGGTCGAACAGGTTGAAACCGCACAGGAACGGGTTGAATTCAAGGTACCGCGCGTGCTGCGCGCGGCGTCGTGATCCGGGCCGCAGGTCCGCCCATTCCCCGCACCGCCCTGATCGTCGGGCTGTGCGCCGTGATCCCGCCCGTGTGGGCTGTGCTCAACGCTCAAAGCGGTGCGATGCCGCTTCCGGGCGGGCTTGGCCCCGAACGCGTGATCCTTGCCTATACCGCACTTCTGGTGTGTTTCATGGGCGGCGCGCTGTGGGGGCAAAGCGCGCGCGCAAGCCGCCCGTCAGACCAGATTTCGGGGGCGGTGGCGGCCATATGTCCTGTCGCACCTGTCCTGTTTGCAGGTATTTTCGGCTGGCCGCTGTTTTGGCCGCTGATGGCGGGGCTTGTGATCGTGCCTGCTGTGGACGCGCTGATGGTATGGCGCGCCGCCGTGCCCGGGTGGTGGGTCAAACTGCGTGGCGCGATGTCACTGATCACACTGGTCTGCCTTGCATATTTTCGCTAACGATCAAACACTCCTGTCGCACACACCTGCCCCATTCAAGAGAAACGCGTCATGAAACTTTATTCCATGCCCAGCTCCGGTAACAGCTATAAGGTCCGGCTGCTTCTCGCGCTCACCGGGCAGCCTTGCGATATTGTAGATGTCGAGGACAGTTCCCCCGCGCTGGAAGCCGCACGCACTGCGGGCGCGCTGCCCTTCGGCAAGGCCCCTGTGCTGGAGTTCGACGATGGCACCAAATTGGCCGAATCCAACGCCATTCTGGTGGCCCTCGGCCGCGAGACGCCGTTCTTGCCGCAAGAGCCCATGGCACAGGCCCAGATGCTCAGCTGGATGTTCTGGGAGCAAAACCAGCACGAGGGCGTGATTGCAGTGCGCGGCGCGCTGCAATTCTACCCCGCCCGTCGCCATCTTGCCACGCCGGAGCGGATGGCAGAGTTGTTATCGCGCGGGAACGCCCTGCTGGCCATGATGGATGCGCATCTACAGCAAAACGACTGGCTGCTCGGGGCACACCCCAGCCTGGCCGATATTGCGCTTTACGGCTACACCCATACCGCCGGCAGCCGTGGCGGGTTCGACATGACACAGTTTGGTGCCATAAATGCGTGGCTTGCGCGTATGGCCGCACAGCCGGGCTATATCGGGCTTGACGATCCGCAGCCGACACGCTGAGAGGGGCACTGGATTTCACAGCTGCGCGCGGATCTGACAAAGGGGACACGATGACGGAATTCTTTGCATGGACGGATGGGGCCTGCTCGGGCAACCCCGGGCCCGGTGGCTGGGGTGTATTGATGCGGGCGATGGACGGCGAGACTGTCCTCAAAGAACGCGATCTTCAGGGCGGTGAGGCAGACACAACCAACAACCGGATGGAGTTGATGGCTGCGATCAGTGCGCTCGAGACCCTGAGCCGCGATGTGACGATCACGATCATCACCGACTCAGCCTATGTCAAAAACGGTGTAACGGGCTGGATTCATGGCTGGAAACGCAACGGCTGGAAAACATCCGCCAAAAAGCCGGTGAAAAACGTCGATCTGTGGCAGCGCCTTGATGCGGCCCAAGACCGTCATGATGTGCGATGGGAATGGATCAAGGGGCACGCAGGGCATCCTGAAAACGAACGCGCCGACGAGCTGGCCCGCGCCGGCATGGCCCCGTTCAAACCGGCCAGCTGAGCGCGCGAACGCGAGCCACTGCAAATGCAGCCGCCCCTGCCGTGCCGTTCAAGAGAAAAACGACAATGCCCACGGCGCGATCAGGGCGGTCAGAACCGCGTTCAGCCCCATCCCGATGGACGCGAACGCCCCCGCCTGTTCATGCACCTGAAAAGCCCGCGCAGTGCCGATGCCGTGGGCGGCCACACCGGTCGCCAGCCCACGCGCGCGCCAGTCACGAAAACCGAACAGATTGAGCAGCGGCGTTACGATAATCGCCCCGATAATGCCAGTTAGCAGCACAAGCGCCGCAGTCAGGGTGGGCTGCCCGCCCATCGCCTCTGATATGCCGATGGCCACAGGTGCTGTGGCCGATTTGGGTGCCAGCGTGGCCAGCAGTTCGTGATCGGCCCCCAACGCCCACGCAATCGCCAAGGCAGAGAAAATCGCGGTCGTGCTGCCCACAACAAGCGCGGCCAGTATCGGCTTCCACGTACGACGCACTTCATTGCGGTTGGCATAAAGCGGCACGGCCAGACACACGGTTGCAGGCCCGAGCATGAAATGCACGAATTGCGCCCCCTCGAAATAGGCCTCATACGGCGTATCGCTCAACCACAGCACCGTGCCCAGCAAGATCACCGCAATCGCCACCGGATTGGCATAGGGCTGGCGCTTTGTGGCGCGAAACACCGCATCGCCGACCCAGTAGGCAAACAGCGTGGCACATAGCCACAAAAGCGGTTGCGAGGCCAGATAGGACCAGATCTCGGCAGGATTGGTCATGTGTCATCCTTTTTGCCAAGGCGCGCCACAAAGGTGAAGGTGGCAGCCCCCGCGACAAGCGCAAGCGCGGTCGATGCCACAAGCGACACCCCGAGTGCGGCCCCGTGATCGAGAAGCGTCGGCATATGGGCCACGACGCCCACCCCCACCGGCACAAACAACAGCGACAGATGCGACAGCAGGCCCGTTGCGGTGGGCTGAACCAGCGCGCGTAACCGCGCCGAGCAGAACAGGCCCGCCAGCAGGAACAGCATTCCCAAGACCGGCCCCGGCACCGGCAAAAGCCACGCGCGCGAGATCACCTCGCCCAGAAGCTGGAACAGCAAGATAAAGGCAAAAGCTGCGACCATCATATCTCCAATGCAGTTATCACGCGGGAGGGCGCGCCGTTTATCCTATGGCCCCGCATGTTTCATCGGGCAAGGCATAGCGGCCCTGCACCCATGACAATACCGCCCGCTCGGGGGCCATTTTCGCGCGATACGGCCGTGCCACGCAAAAGCACAATATTGACATGCGCTGTCACCCGCCCACGATATCTTGTGGATAACCGGCGGAAAGTCACCGAAAGCCCGGTGGTTGGAATTGACAGGCACGGCTGTGGCTGAAAAAACACAGCAATCATCAACATCCATGTGACGGTTCTTATTTTGCGTTTCTCCCGCCTGCGCCTGAACGGCTTCAAAAGCTTCGTCGATCCGACCGACCTGATCATCCAAGACGGTCTGACAGGGGTTGTCGGGCCGAACGGCTGTGGCAAGTCGAACCTGCTGGAAGCCCTACGCTGGGTGATGGGGGAGAACCGTCCCTCGGCCATGCGGGGCGGCGGAATGGAAGATGTGATCTTTGCGGGGACACATTCGCGCACCGCGCGCAACTTTGCCGATGTGACGCTGCAGATCGACAATCGCGAACGGCTTGCGCCGGCAGGCTTCAACGAGACGGACACGCTGGAGATCACCCGCCGGATCACCCGCGACGCCGGTTCGGCCTATAAGGTCAACACCAAGGATGTGCGCGCCCGCGATGTGCAGATGCTGTTTGCAGATGCCTCCACCGGGGCGCATTCGCCTGCTCTTGTGCGTCAGGGCCAGATCAACGAGTTGATCAACGCCAAGCCCAAAGCCCGCCGCCGGATATTGGAAGAGGCCGCCGGCATCTCGGGCCTGTACCAGCGTCGCCACGAGGCAGAGCTGCGCCTGAAGGCGACCGAGCAGAATCTGGCCCGCGTCGATGATGTAATCGACCAGCTTTCTTCGCAACTCAATACTTTGGCCCGCCAAGCGCGCCAAGCCTCCAAATACCGCAAACTGGGCGAGGATCTGCGCCACACCGAAGGCATGCTGTTGTACCGTCGGTGGCTTGAGGCCGATCACAGCCGCCTTGAGGCCGAGGCCGCCCTGCAAGCCATAATGACCTCTGCCGCAGGGGCCGAACACGCCGCACGCGACGCGGCCAATGCCCGCAATGCACAAGAAGAAAAGCTCCCCCCCCTGCGCGAGGAAGAGGCCATCGCGCGCGCCATCGTGCAACGGCTGGGCTTGGCGCAAGACCAATTGGAAAGCCAGCAGATACAGGCCCGCGACCAGATCGCCAGCCTGACCGCACGGATCGCACAGCTTGATCGCGACATGCTGCGCGAGGCAGAGCTGAACCGTGATGCTGGCGAGACAATCGCCCGCCTCGAGGCAGAGCACGAGGATCTGACCCACGCCCATAACGGCCACGCCGAGGTACTGGACACCGCAAACGACGCCGCCGAAAGCGCCGCAGAGGTTCTGGAAGACCGCGAGGCGACTTTTGCCGAACTGACCGAGGAGGTGGCCGCACTGGCCGCGCGCCATCAATCCGCCGAGCGCCAGCTGGCCGATACCCGCGCACAGGCCGAAAAGGCACAGCGCGCCACAGCCGGCGCGCGCCACAGTGCGACCGAAGCCGAAGGCCTGCTGGATGACATGTCCCAGCGCCTGCGCGCGGCCCAGGAGCTGCACGACACCGCCAGCCACACAGCCCAAGGTGCCGAGGAGGCATTACAACACGCCGAAACCCGGCGCGCCGAGATCCAAGGCGAAGAGGACGCCGCCCGCACCGCGCGCGCGGAGGCGGAAGGGGCCTGTGCCACCTTGCGTGCCGAAGAACGCGCCCTTGCCCGAGTGGTGGAACGCGAAGCGGCATCGGGCAGCCAGATCCTTGATGGTATCTCTGTACTCAAAGGCTACGAGGCCGCACTTGGTGCCGCCCTTGCCGATGATCTGGGCGCGCCCGCTTTGGAAGGCAATGCCACCACCGGCTGGGCGACCCTGCCCGATTACCCCACCGACCAGCCCCTGCCCGACGGGGTGAAATCATTGGCGGAGGTGGTCGATGCGCCCCCCGCCCTTGCCCGTCGGCTGTCACAGATCGGCCTGGTTGCGGATTGGGAAACCGGTGTGGCGCTGCATATGGCCTTGGCCCGCGGACAGCGGTTGGTTACCATTCAGGGTGATCTATGGCGCTGGGACGGGTATCGCACCGGCGCAGGCGATACCCCGTCTGCATCGGCGCGCCGGTTGCAGCAGCGCAACCGGCTGGACGAACTGCGCACCGAACTCGAAGCGCTTGAGGCCACAAGCCGGCGCGCGATTGCCACCCATACCGCGCTCAAGCAAAAGCTCGATGAGGCCACCCACGCTGAAGCCGGTGCTCGCACCGCACGCAAGGACGCCGACCGCCGCATGGCCGAGGCCCAACGCGCCCTGACCAAGACCGAGGCCGAGCGTAGCCAGACCCAAGGCCGGCTGGACACCGCACGCGACGCCATGCAACGCCACGAGGACGAGGCCCTTAGCGCCCGCGAGGCGCTGGACGCCGCACAGCTTGCGCAATCGCGCCTGCCCGATCTGAAAACTGCACGCGAGGATCTGGATGCCGTGCGCATCACGGTCGAGGCCGCGCGCATGACGATGATGACACGGCGCTCGTCACTGGACGAAATCCGGCGCGATGGTCAGGCACGTGTGAACCGCCTGCACACCATCACCAAGGAGCTGGACGGCTGGCGCGGGCGTCTGGCCACCGCAGAGCGCCAGCGCACCGACCTTCTATCGCGCCGCGAAGACGCCGCCAGAGCCCTTGAGGACGCCGCTGCCCTGCCGGAAGAACTGGCCGATCGCGCCACAGATCTGGACGAGCAGACCGAAACCGCCAAAGCCCGCGCGGCCACGGCCACCGAGGCCCTGCACGCGGCCGAAGCCGCCCTGAGTGCCGCCCAGAACGCCGAGCGCGAGACCGAGCGTCAGGCAGGCGATATCCGCGAGACCCGCGCGCGTGCGGAAGCCAAGGTCGAGGCCGCGCGCGATGCCCTGCGCATTGCGGTGGACTGGATCCGCGACGAGACAGAGCGCACCCCGCCCGATCTTTTGCGCCTGTTGCGCGTCGAGGTGGAGGACATCCCTGTCGTGCCGAAGCTGGAAACCGCCGTATATGAATTGAAACGCCAGCGCGATGCGCTTGGTGCCGTCAACCTGCGCGCCGAGGAAGATGCCCGCACCGTGCAGGAAGAGCATGATACGCTGTTTACAGAAAAAGGCGATCTGGAGGATGCGATTGCCAAGCTGCGCGGCGGGATCGCGGGACTGAACCGCGAGGGCCGCGAACGGCTTCTGGCCGCGTTCGAACAGGTCAACGAAAATTTTGGCCAGCTGTTCACCCACCTTTTCGGTGGCGGCGAGGCCCGCCTTGCACTTGTGGAATCCGACGATCCCCTCGATGCCGGCCTCGAGATCATGTGCCAACCGCCCGGCAAAAAGCTCTCCACCCTGTCGCTTTTGTCAGGTGGCGAGCAGACGCTGACGGCGATGGCGCTGATATTTGCGGTCTTCATGGCCAATCCCGCCCCGATCTGTGTACTCGACGAAGTCGATGCGCCGCTTGACGATGCCAATGTCACGCGGTTCTGCGATCTGCTGGATGAAATGACACGCCGCGGCGACACACGTTTTCTGGTCATCACCCACCATGCCGTCACCATGAGCCGCATGAACAGGCTGTTCGGGGTCACGATGCAGGAACAAGGGGTCAGCCAGCTGGTGTCGGTGGATCTGAAAAAAGCCGAGGCGATGGTGGCCTGAACCCCCCTCGTGCCCCCTGTCAAAAGACCGTGCGCCCCACCAGGGCCTGAGGCGATTAAACGCCAAAGCAGGGTCGTTGGGGCTTGCAGGTCCGGCCACAGCTACCGTAGCCTGCGCAGTGACAGAATACGGAGATATCCATGTCCAGAATTGAAGACCGGCTCAACGACCTAGGCCTGAGCCTGCCTGCCGCCCCCGCCCCTGCTGCCAACTATGTGCCCTATGTGCGCACGGGCAACCAGCTGTTCGTGTCGGGGCAGATTTCCTCGGGGCCGGACGGCCTGATTACCGGTACATTGGGCGATACGCTTGATGTGGAACAGGGCGCACAGGCCGCGCGCAGCTGTGCGCTGTCGCTGATGGCGCAAGCCAAGGCGGCATTGGGCGATCTGGACAAGGTCACGCGCGTGGTCAAGCTGGTCGCGTTTGTAAACTCGACCGCGACGTTCACCGAACAGCCCAAAGTGGTCAACGGTGCCTCCGATCTGATGGTCGAAGTGTTCGGCGATGCGGGGCGTCATGCCCGCTCTGCCGTGTCAGCGCCCTCCTTGCCGATGGGTGTCGCCGTCGAGATCGAGGCGATTTTCGAGGTTGCCACATGAAACTGCATCCGGATTTCCTGAGCCGTCCGATCGCGCATCGCGCCTATCATGATCGCGCGGACAGGCGTCCGGAAAACAGCCGCGCGGCCATTTCGGCGGCCATCGCGGCGGGCTATGCGATCGAGATAGATTTGCAGCCCGCCGCAGACCATGTGCCGATGGTGTTTCACGATTACACACTCGAACGGCTGACCGGCGCCTCTGGCAAGGTCTGCGACTATCCCGCCGATGAATTGCAATGCCTGCATCTTCTGGACAGCGACGAGAGCATTCCCACATTTGCCGAAGTGTTGAGGCTGGTGGACGGACAGGTGCCGCTGCTGGTGGAGTTGAAAGAACAAGGCCGGATGGTTTTGCCGGAAGGGATCGGGGGCGGCCCTTTAGAGCGCGAGACGGCCAAGGCCCTGTCGGGCTATAGCGGGCCGGTGGCGGTCATGTCGTTTTGCCCCGATACACTGGCGCGGTTTCACGCACATGCGCCGGAGGTTTGCATTGGCCTGACCACCTGCGCCTACACCGATCGCCATTTCGATCAAATGGACCCCGCCCAGCGTGAACGCCGCGCCGGAATTGTCGATTTCGAGGATTTGGGTTGCCAGTTCGTGTCCCATTACTGGCGCGATCTGGGAATGGCGCGTATCGCGCGGCTGAAGGCAGACGGGGCCGCGATCCTGTGCTGGACAATAGGCAATCCGCAAGACGAGGCCGAGGCCAGACAGATTGCCGCAAATGTAACCTTTGAAGGATACGGGGCCACCCAAGGCTACGGGGCCACGCCGCAATCCTGATCACACAGCTTGACGCACGGGCGCCGCAGACCATCATTGGCCCCGTTGGAGTGACATGATGAGTGATGCAATAGAAATAGAAGTCGGGCTGGCGGTTGCGGATATTCCAGCAGACATCTGGGACAGCTGTGCCTGCCCTGAAACCCGCGATGGCGGCACAGCCATTGATCCGTTTGTAACACATGCGTTCCTCTGCGCACTGGAGCATTCCGGCTCCGTCGGGGCCGGCACAGGCTGGGAGCCGCGTCCGATAATCGCGCGCCAGAACGCAGAGGTGATCGCGGTCGCACCCCTTTATATCAAGGGCCACAGTCAGGGCGAATATGTGTTCGATCACGGCTGGGCGGATGCTTTTGAACGCGCTGGCGGACAGTATTACCCCAAACTGCAATGCGCCGTACCGTTCACGCCCTGTTCGGGACGCAGGCTGCTGTGTGCCCCGGGTCATGAGGCGGCAGGCCGTCACGCCCTGTTGGCCGGCATGGCGCAAATCACCCAAGATGCGGGGCTATCCTCGGCCCATATGACCTTTTGCATGCCCGACGAGGCAAAGCTGGCCGAAAGCCAAGGGTATCTGCACAGGCTTGGGCAACAATTCCATTTCCACAATCCCGGATATCACAGTTTCGAGGATTTTCTGGCGGAGCTGTCTTCGCGCAAGCGTAAGGCCTTGCGCAAGGAACGCGCGCGCGCCCAAGATTTCGGTGGCGAGATCCGCGCCCTGCGGGGCGATGATATCCTCCCCGAACATTGGGATGCGTTCTGGCAGTTCTACCAAGATACCGGTGCGCGCAAATGGGGCACCCCCTATCTGACGCGCGCGTTCTTCGATGCCTTGCATGACATGCGCGAGCACGTGCTTTTGATCATGGCCTTCAGGGACGGTCGTCCGATTGCCGGCGCGCTCAACATCATCGGGCGTGATTGCCTATATGGCCGCTATTGGGGCTGTATCGAGGATCATCCGTTTTTGCATTTCGAGCTGTGCTATCATCAGGCCGTCGATTTTGCGATCGCGGCCGGACTGGGCCGCGTCGAGGCCGGCGCACAGGGGGAACACAAACTGGCGCGTGGATACCTGCCCCATGTCACCCATTCTGCACATTGGATCGCACATCCGGGTTTGCGTCAGGCGGTCGCGGACTATCTGGAGGCAGAGCGCAATGCCGTTGGCACAGATGTCGAGGTGCTTACACAGATGGGTCCTTTCCGATCCACATCCTAAACACTAGACCCCTGCACACGCCACCAGCGCGGCGACACAAGAACATGACACGATACGAAAGAAGGACCAAGACACCCTTATGGATGAGTTGAACCTGCAAGAATTGACCAATGTTGGCCAATGGATCACGCCAGAACGCATCGACGCCGTTGTACTGGCGGGCCTGAACGTACTCATGGCACTGGTCATTCTGGTCATTGCCCTGATCATCTCCAGCTGGGCCAAAGCCCGGATTACCAATCTGTCGAACCGCTATGCCAAGCTCGACGATACCTTGTTCGGCTTTATGGGCAATATCGTCAAATATCTGATCCTCGCTATCGGGTTCATCTTCATCCTGAACCGCTTCGGGATCCAGACCACATCGCTGGCCGCCCTGATCGGTGCCGCAGGTCTGGCAATCGGTCTTGCGCTGCAGGGCACGTTGTCGTCGCTTGCCTCTGGCGTCATGATCATCATGTTCCGTCCGTTCCGGATCGGCGACTACATCGAGGCAGGCGACAAGGCCGGCACTGTCACGGAAATCTCGTTGTTTTATGTGATTTTGAAAACATATGACGGCATTCAGGTTGTGATGCCCAACTCCGATATCTGGTCGCAGGCGATTATCAACTATTCCGGCAACAGCACCCGGATGATGGATCTGACGGTGGGCATTTCCTATAACAGCGATATCAAGCTGGCGCGCGATATCCTGACGCGGATCGTCACGGAAGACGAGCGCGTCCTACAAGACCCGCCTCCCACAATCGGTGTGCGCGAACTGGGCGACAGCTCGATCAACCTTGTGCTGCGCGCATGGTGCCCGACACTGGTCTATTGGAGCTTCCGCTGGGAAGTGTTTGAAAAGATCAAGAACGAATTTGATGCCAACGGGATCGGCATCCCTTTCCCCACACGCGAAATCGTCTTCGATACCTCGCTGGAGCTGGTGTCGAAAGACAAAACCACCGCAGAATAATGCATCAACGGGCAGCTGTGACAGCTGCCCGTTTTCATATCCCCCCACCCTTTGTCCCCGAACGCGAGGCTTTCATGGCATCCCCCCTCAACCATCAAGAGCGCGATGCGCTTCTTCCCATGCTCTACAAGACAGGCTGGCAATTGGTTCACAACGGCACAGGCCTGCGCAAAAGCTGGAAATTCGACAGTTTCGCGGCCGCATGGGGATTTATGTCCCAAGCCGCCCTGTGTGCCGAAAAAATGGACCATCATCCCGACTGGCGCAATGTCTACAACACGCTCGAGGTCACGCTCTCGACCCATTCATGCGGGGGCTTGAGCGTTCTGGATGCGGAACTGGCACAGGGGTTTGATGCAATCACCACCGCAGGCCGCGTGCTGGATGCCTCGCCCTTTGAGGCCAAGGACGACGAACACTCCGGCGGCGGCGCGCCCGATCCACGCTCGGACCTGAGCGACGATTTTCTGGATTGAGATCAAAGGTGGTCCGCACCGATGCCCTTATAACGGCATCACGGGGTGTGGGCCTTATTTTTCGGGATGTCCGGTATGCGCGTCAAGATACAGACGCACCGCGTCCTGAACATGGCGGAAACGATCTCCGCCCAGATGCTTGCCGCCATACCAGCGGGTCACGACGATAATATGATCATAGAGGCCTTCGCGCTCCAGCATCCGCAAGATCACCATGCCGGCCCCGCTTTCGCCATCATCGCTTTTGATCGGAGCCTGAGCGGTCAAAAGCCCCCATGTGTTATGCGTGGCTTTCGCGAATTTCTTCTTGCGGCACAATTGTTTGATGAAAGCGCGCGCGTCCTCTTCGGTGCGGCACACCCCGCCCGACACGGCATATTTAGAGCCGCGATCACTGATGATGTTTTCTAAAATCCGCATGGGTTTGTGGCTTACGTCGCGCAGGCGTCCAGTGCAAGCCGCCCATCCTGATCATAGGATGCGATGCGGCGGGCCACAGGCACATCCACCCCTATCACACCTGCCATCGCCCGCGTCGCACGAAGGGGGACCAACCGGCGCGCATGCCGCCATGCCCCCTTCGTGCTGCGTGTTACATCGCAGCCAGCAGCCCCTCGCCTGCCGAAATCTCGCACGCGCCAGGATTTTCTTCCTTGTGCAGGATCTTGACCACGCCATCCTCCACCACCATCGCATACCGCGCGGAGCGGTTGATCAGGCCCGCAGGCGGGGCGGTGAACTCCATGCCGATTGCTTGGGTGAAGGCCGCCTCGGGATCGGCCAGCATGCTTAGCCCCGCCTCTTTTGCACCTGTGCCGATCGCCCATGCATCCATCACAAAGGGATCATTGACCGAAATACAGATGATGTCTTCCACGCCCTTTTCACGGAACTTGTCAACGCAGCGGATGAAACTGGGCACATGGGCGGTCGTGCAAACGCCTGTGAACGCGCCGGGCACGGCAAAGATCACGACTTTGCGGCCTTTGAGCTTTTCATTCAGGCTGACAGGCTGCGGCCCGTCTGCCCCGAGCACCAGAAACGTCCCGCCCGGTAACACATCGCCTTCACTGATCGTCATATCGTTCATCCTGTCGCGTTGCACATCGTTACCGGCACGATATAGGATCACCCCGAAGGATCACCAGAGGAAAATATCCATGTCAGGGACTGTGATTGTCGGGGGCGGTCAGGCTGCGGCCTCACTTGCAGCAAAGCTGCGCGCCGAAGGCTATAGGGATCCGGTGACGATCATCGGCGCAGAGCCTGTGGCCCCCTACCAGCGCCCGCCCTTGTCCAAGGCCTATCTGCTGGGCGACATGCCGTTGGACCGGCTGACCTTGCGAGCGCCGGAATTCTGGCGCGACAACGCGATCGGCTTGCGGCTGGGCGAGGAGGCACGCGCCATCGACCCCGAGGCAAAGATCCTGCGCGTTGGCCGCGACGAGGTTGCCTATGACCATCTGGCGCTGTGCACAGGCGCCAGCCCGCGCCGCCTGCCAATGGCGTTGGGGGGCGCGTTGCCGGGCGTCTACTGCGTGCGCAATCTGGCCGATGTCGATCTGATGGCCCCCCTGTTTGTCGCGGGGGCGCGGCTTGTGGTGATTGGCGGCGGCTATATCGGGCTTGAGGCAGCCGCTGTGGCGCGCAAACTAGGGCTGGAGGTGAGCGTGGTCGAAGCCGCCCCGCGTATTCTGGGTCGCGTGGCCTGCGCTGAGACGGCAGGCGCGATCCGCGATCTGCACACCCGCCACGGCGTGACACTCCGCGAAGGCACCGGGATTGAACGCCTGACAGGCAATACGCATGTCACGGGTGTGGATCTTGTGGATGGCACCCATCTGCCTGCGGATTTTGTCATCACCGGCATCGGTGTCAGCCCCGACACCCAACTGGCAGAAGAAGCGGGATTGCTGGTGCAAAACGGCATTGTCACCAACGCGTACGGCCAGACATCGAACCCTTATATCTGGGCCGCGGGCGATTGTGCCGAAATCGAGATATCCGGCCTGCGCACCCGTCTGGAATCGGTGGGCAACGCCGTGGATATGGGCGAATGCGTGGCCCACAACATTTTGGGCGCCCAGCGGCCCTATCACCCCAAACCGTGGTTCTGGTCCGATCAGTTCGATGCCAAACTGCAGATTGCGGGCTGGAATGCGGGCTATGATCAGGTCATCACCCGCCACGATGACGGTGACAGCTTCTGGTATTTCCGTCAGGGCCGACTGGTGGCCGTCGATGCGCTGAATGATCCACGGGCCTATATGGTGGGCAAAAGGCTGATCGAGGCGGACACGCCAGTGTCTGCCCATGATCTGGGCGATCCGTCCACGGAACTCAAACAACTCATGAGGCGCTGAGCAAATGCGGATTATCGGTGGCGAAAAGCGGGGCCTGAAGCTGAGTGATGTCGGCGCGGGCGATATGGGGGGACATTTGCGCCCGACCACAGACCGCGTCAGGGAATCCATCTTCAACCTGCTGATCAACGGCAGTCACGGCAACCCGATCCCAGGGGCGCGCGTGCTGGATCTTTTTGCAGGCACCGGTGCGCTTGGGCTGGAGGCACTGTCGCGCGGAGCCATGCGGGTGTCTTTCGTGGATCAGGGCACGCCTGCACGGGTGCTTTTACGCAAGAATATCGAATTGATGCGCGCCATGGGAGCCACCGATATCTGGCGGCGCGATGCCACCCGTATGGGGCCATGCCGCAGCAAGGGCTATGATCTGGTGTTTCTGGACCCGCCCTACGGGATGGGCCTTGGGGAAAAGGCCATCGCCTCGTGTCTGGAGCATGGATGGCTTGCGCCCGATGCGACACTGGTCTGGGAAGAAAACACCAAGCCGCAGGTGCCCCCTGCGCTCGATATCCTCGATCAGCGCGCCTATGGCGATACGATCGTGACCCTGGCCAGACTGTCGCAATAGCGGTGTGCCGCACGACACCGCTGCCTGCCCCTCCTCTCCCTTCACCTACCTCCCCCTTCCAAAGGACCTTTCCCATGCCGATACGCGCTGTTTTATTCGACTGTGATGGTGTTCTGGTCGATAGCGAGCCTGCGACCTTTGCCCTTCTGCACGAGGAATTCACCCGCCACGGGCTGGATATGAGCATGGAGCAGATGGAGCATGCGTTTCTGGGGGGCACGATAGAGGGCTGCGCCGAGAAGGCCCGCAGCCTTGGGGCCGATCTGCCCGAAAACTGGCCAGACCTGTACTATGAGACTCTTTATGAACGCCTGCGGCAGGGCACACCGCTTATGCCCGGCATCGCGGCCCTTCTCGACAGGCTCGATGCGGCGGGGATCAGCTATGCGGTTGGATCGAACGGACGGCTTGCCAAAATGGAGGCCACGTTGGGCCAGCACCCGCAGGTGCAGGCCAAGCTGGCAGGCCGCCTGTTTTCCGGTCAGGAAAGCGTGGGCGCGCCCAAACCCGCCCCCGACCTTTACCTGCATTGCGCCAACGTCCTTTCGGTCGATGCGCAAGATTGCGTGGTGATCGAGGACAGCGCCACAGGCGCACAGGCCGCGCGCGCGGCAGGCATGCGCTGTTTGGGATATGCGCCGCACGGGCCGACCCAAGGCCTGATCGATGCAGGCGCAGAGATTTTCAGCGACATGGCGGATGTGCCGGCGTTGATCGGCCTTGGGCCAAACGCCAATCCCCCCGCCCCGTCGCGCTGACGGCGAAAGCCAGCGCACGCGCGCCTCTCGCTTACCGGATAAAGGTCAGGTGAGGGCGCGCGTCAAGCTGTCGGGGGCAGTTCAGCCACGCTTGAACCGGCTTGCGATTTTCTGGGTGTTCTTCCCCAAAGCCCGTTCGCGGTAGAACACATATCCCCCCGACCCCAGAATGATCGCGGTGCCTAGAAACGTCATCGCATCGGGGATATTGTTAAAGACAAGATACCCCATCATGGTTGCGCCGAATATTTCCAGATACTGGAACGGGGCCAGAATGCTCGCCTCTGCCTTGCTGAACGCCGTCGTGATCAGCAAGAACGCCAGCGCCGCCAGAGCGCCCCCGCCCAGCACCATCCAATAGGCCGATTGCGGTGCGCCCTCAAACGGCATCCAGCTTGCGCCATGGGCCAGCACCATCACCAGTTGCACCACAACCATCACCCCCGCCCCGCACACCGCAGATCCGAACTGAAAGCTGAGCGCGGTCCGGCTGCGTGTGGCCTGACGCATAACGATCATATTGAGCGCATAGGCCACAGCGCTTATCACCGGTAAAAAAACCGTTGGCCCAAAAACCACGAAATTGGGACGGATCACGATAATCGCGCCGATCAGGCCGATCGCCACCGCGATATAGCGCCGTGGCCCGGGTTTTTCGCGCAGCATCAGCCCCGCCAGTAGCGTCAGCAACAACGGCTCGATAAAGAAGATCGCAATCGCCGTGGCAATCGGCAGGGTGGCGAAAGCACCGATCAGGGTGACCGACACCACCGCCATCAAGACCCCTGACACCAATGTGTAAACCGACACGGGATTGCCGCGCATCTGCCGGCGCATCACGAAAACCACAGGCACCAGAAATATCAACTGGGTCCACGCACGCATGATCGCGACATCAAGAGGAGAGGCAACTTGCGTCAGCAGCTTGGACACAGTGTCCACCAAAGGCAGCATCAACATGGCGACACACATAATCATAATACCGGCCACTTGGGTGCCGGCGCTGTCGCGATGTGTCTGCGTCGAGGCAAGCGTCATAGAGGTCTCCAACAATCAGAAAGGGGGGCAATGCGGACCCGCAACACGCAGGGCACGCCCAGCGCAGTGCGGCCCTGACCCCGCGGTCGAGCGATAATGGCCCCGTGACCATGGGTCAAGCAGGACGCCCATGCTGTGTCGCGCCCGTGGCGGTCCGTAGGGGGCGGTCCGAACGTGACGTTGGGCCTCGCCCCCCCCGGGGCCAGATCCGTGCCGCCACATGCCATTGACCGGCTCACAGCATCCGGTCAATACCGCCCCCCGTTGCCCCCACGCGTACAGCGCCGCCTTTGCGTGGTCGGGCGCTATACGCGTGGGGGCAACGCAGACTTTGCGTGGGATGGCTGCCTCTGTCCGGTCCGCTGCGCCTTTTCAGCTACTGCCCGGCTTGGGTCAACACCACAACAACGCGGCGGTTGCGCAGGCGCCCCTCATCGGTCAGGTTCGAGGCCCGAGGCGCCAGCCAGCCGGCCCCTTGCGCCGTAAGTCGTGCGGGATCAATGCCGTAATCCCCGATCAATCGTTGCATCACGGCCTCGGCCCGGCGCTTGGAAAGCGCGATATTGGCGTCCAACGTGCCCTGCATATCGGTATGGCCCACCAAAGCCACCCGTGTGTCGGGATTTTGTGACAGATAATCCACCAGCCGCTGCAAACTGTCATAGCTGCCCGGCTTCAAACGGTCCGCACCGCTTTCGAATACCAGATCCTCAAGCACCAGCGATCCTTCGGTTTCAAGAGCGGTACCTGTGGGCTGCACATCCGGCGCATCTTGAGCCAGCGGATCATCCGTTTGCGGGGTGTCGGTTGCCTGCCGGGTGAGCGTGGTCAGATGCACGAAGCCGGAGTTGGAAGAGCGGCTGACTGTCAGGGCAAGATATTCCGGCCCCTTGCGCGCGGCCAGATACCGGAAATCCCCCAAGTCTATATGCATCCCCGGTTCGGGCAACAGTCCCAGGCCATAACGGAAATCGAACCCGCCGCAGGCATCGGTCGCGCAGCTGTACAAGATTTCATAGCCCGCCTCCTCCACCTGTGTGCGCAGGGGCGAGAAGATCTGCAAACTGGTTTGCTGGTTGGCCGCGAGCCGCCATGCGGTGTCTACACGTGTTCCTTCGAGCGTAAGCTGCTTTTGGTTGTCTGCCGCCCATGGTCCGGTGAACAGCGTGTAACTGGTGGCAGGATTGCTGTCGGAAGCGCTGATCGTGGCCTCCGGTGGAAGATCCAGCGTAACGGGATCAGCCACAGCACAGGTCGCTGCCATGGCCAGCACCCAAGCGGACACGCTAAACGTCAAAGCCCGCAGCGGTCCCTTGAAGCGCGACGTGAAATCGATCATGCGGCTGTCTCCCGTCGGTAATGATAGGCTGAACAGTCTGTCAGGCCCAGTTTGCGATAGAGCCGCAGCGCCGGAAGGTTATCTTCCACCACGGCAAGCAGCAGATGTCGTGCGCCTTGCGTTTTGGCCCAACGAAGCCCTTCGGCGATCATGTTATGCGCGACGCCTTTCTGACGCGCCCGCTTTTCAACCACCACCGCGTGTATCATCACGATATCGTCGTGAATCGCGAAATACCCAGCGCCTACGGGATGCTCGTCCAACCGTCCAAGCACCGCCGTTTTGGGACCTTTCGCCCGCTGCATGATCGCCTGCCTGGCGGGACCGACCCCATTTTCGGTCCAGATTTCTTGCGTGATGGCCAAAGGCGGCCAATGGCAAAACGCACGAAGCGGCGCAGGTGCCTCCTGCCCGTCTGCAAGTGGCATGGAAAACACGCGTGTCGGGTCCAGTTTCGCAAAACCCCGTGCTGCCAACGCGCGATCCAACGCGCGCTGATGCGGCCTGATCTGGAACTGGGGCACTTGTGACATCTGCCGCATCGCGACGATTGCGGCATCGATCTGTGAAGTCTCGGCCTCCTGCCCGTCTGTGTCATGTGCGCCTTGCGCGGCAGGCTCCCAGCTGGCGCTACTCACGCGACCGCCACCGCCCGCACCACGGCGCACGATAAAATCACCGATCCGCGTACACCCGACAGGGGGCCATGTCGCATCGCTGATGCGGTAAGGATCCATCACTCCCCCCCCGGGAAAGTGTCACGCATGTCCCGCCACGCTTGCGCAAGTTCTTCGCCCTGCGGCCCGCGCAGCACCAGATTGACACCGTAGCCTTGTGTTACCTCGAATGGATAAGAGCCAAACGACAACGCCGGGTAGCGTGCAGCCAAAGCACCAAGCGGCTCTGCCACCTCGGATTCAGGCTGCATGACCTTAAGACTGTGAGAGTGCACCGGCGCCCCCGCGACAAGGCCGGGCAGGACACTTGCAACCATGGCCTGAAATACGCTGGGCACACCCGCCATGACATACACATTCCCGATCGCAAACCCCGGTGCCACCGAAACCGGATTATCGATCAGGCGCGCGCCGTCGGGGATACGCGCCATCCGCATCCGCGCGGGCGTAAACTCCGCATCGCGTGCGGCATAATGGCGTGCAAGCAGCGCATGTGCATCCGCGCGCACATCAACCCCGACGCCGAAAGCCGCGCCCACAGCATCTGCGGTGATATCATCATGGGTGGGGCCGATCCCGCCACTGGTGAAAAGCGTATCATATTTTGCTGAAAGCGTGCGGATCGCGTCCACGATCTGATCCTGGACATCAGCCACGATGCGCACCTCTGCCAGATCAATCCCGACACGGGTCAATTCGCCTGCAAGGTAATAGGCGTTGCCCTCGCGCGTGCGTCCAGACAGGATTTCATCGCCGATGATCAAAATGGCAGCGGTCGGATTTGGCATATCGGATCTCCTTTGGGCTAAGGTATAGGGCGGGTATGGCGCCACGAAAAGCCCCGGGCACTGGCCAAACAGGGGTTTTGTGATTATCTAGAGCCCAAGCGATTGAAGGAGAAGCACGGTGGACGAAAGTCAGGGCCGCGTCACGAAAGACGGCATCCGTATCTATAACACAACCAGCGATTTCGACGGCATCCGTCGTGCCTGTCAGGTCACGGCACAGATTCTGGACGAGGTGGCACAGCATGTGCAGCCGGGCATCAGCACGATGGATCTGGAAAACTTCATCCGTACGCGGGTGGAGGAGCTGGGCACGACATCGGCCACGATCGGGTATCGCGGCTATCAGCATGCCTCGTGCATCTCGATCAACCACGTGGTGTGCCACGGCATACCCGGCGACAAAAAGCTCAAGGACGGGGACATCCTGAACATCGACATCACGGTCATTCTGGATGGCTGGTATGGCGACAGTTCACGGATGTATGTGGCCGGCGCACTGCCGCGCAAGGCCGAGCGCCTTATACAGGTGACATATGATTCCCTGATGTTGGGCATCGAGGCGGTGAAGCCCGGCAACACATTCGGCGACATCGGCCACGCCATCCAACGCTATGTAGAAGCCAACCGCATGAGCGTTGTGCGCGATTTCTGCGGCCACGGTGTGGGGCGTGTGTTCCATGCACCGCCCAACGTTCTGCATTACGGGCGCGAAGGCAGCGGGGCTGTGCTCGAAGAAGGCATGATCTTCACAATCGAGCCGATGGTCAACCTTGGCCGCCCTGATACCAAGGTTCTGGCCGATGACTGGACAGCCGTCACACGCGACAAATCCCTCTCCGCCCAGTTCGAGCATTGCGTGGGCGTCACCGCGGACGGGTGCGAGATTTTCACCACCAGCCCGAGCAAACGTTTCCATCCGACATGGCGCTAGGCCGGTAGAACGCCACGGCATGCGGCACGGGCCGGTTGGGATATGCCACTATGCCTTTGGCTGCGCACGAGCATCGCCCCGCTTTCGGTGTTGCAAAGAGCCTCGGGGAACGTCCGGAGGGGGCCTGCAAGGCGCCCTCCCGAAAACATGCGGGTTCGATGCCCGCCTGTTTTCGACCCCTCTCCTTCCGGTAAAGCTCCTGTAAAAGCGGCGCGGCAATCTCTTGCGCGCGCGCGGTCTTTGTTCGAACGCGACCCTTAGCGCAAAATCGGCGGCTTTGCCGGGTCCATGCCGGGCCCGACACGTGGCTCGCTTTGTGGGGCTTCGACCTGCGGCTCCGGCAAACGCAAGATCAATGCCTTTTGCAACAAGGTCTGCGCCGCAGAACTGGTTTCATCCAGAAATGTTACGTCCAGCTCACCCGCATCCAGTCCGGAAAACGTCAGCGCCTCCCCCATGGATTTCGCGATCGCCGCGCGTGCGCTTTCGGGCGTGCCAAGCAGTGCAAGCACATGACCCTTATGCCCGTCCTCGTAGGTCACACCACCTAGCAACGCATGGCTTGCCATTCCTGAAATCTGGTCGAATTTCGCCTCGAACGCGGGCAGCAACAGCCCCAGTATCGCAGGTGGCAAGGCGGGCGCGCTAAACGCCACAGGGCGCCCCTGCGCAGCGACCGGCGCATGCGTCAGCGTATCTGTCAGCCATTCCATTGCTTCAGGCGGCAACAGCATGACGCTTTCAGCCACCCCCAGATTGACCCCCAGCCCGACATCCTCGCCCGCAAGGCTTTGCGCGATCACCCGCCCTGGCAAGGCGGCATAGGGCATAACATTTTCCGAAAACTCTGCCATGCGGTCCTCGGTATCGAAGGCCAGCACAAAGCTGCCCTCTTCGGTCTCGAAAACCTGCGGGCGGATATCGGCACCGACGGGTTCCTCCTCCAGCAACAAAAACAACTCCGCATCTGCAAGCCTGTCATAAACCGAAAGGCGCAGGGCTTCATTTTCGGGGTCGGCCTGCATGGCGGCATGGGCGCGGTCGTAGGGTGTCATATGGCTTTTCGCGCAGATCTGGGGCGCGTCCGTATTTGAGGTCAATATGACCGCCAGCCGTATTGCGCCCCTCCCCTTGTGGCAAGAGAAAGCATGCATGGATCGCAGATCTTATCATTTTACGGCAAACAACTTTCGGCCGTTCCAGACCAAACAATAGGCTTTCGGCCATTGTTCGGGCCGGATTGGCAATAATTATATTGGAAATTCCTTTGTGCGCCTCCCGACATTGCGATAACAATTCCATGGACCCGTTGACGATCAGTTTGCACGTTTTCGGACATAATTGCCGTAGGTTTTTGACAGATGGCTGGATGGTCCGATCCAGACGGGGCGAGGGACGATGCTCGAATTTGAAAATGTCAGCAAGTCTTTCTGGACCGGCAAACAGCGCAAAATTATCCTTGATCAGGCAAGCTTTCGCGTGGAGCTGGGCAAATCTCTTGGTATCCTTGCTCCCAACGGCACCGGAAAAACCACCCTGATCAACATGATGGCGGGACTGGAACAACCCGATGAGGGCACCGTCAGGCGCACCTGTCGTGTGTCGTTTCCACTGGGGTTCATGGGCGGTGTGGTCAACAAACATTCCGCCCGAGAGAACGCGCGCTTTATCGCACAGCTTTACGGCCTTGATCCCGACTATGTCGAGGCATTCTGCCGCTGGCTGTGCGGCATTGCCGAATACTTCGATATGCCGGTGGGGACGTTCAGCGCCGGCATGCGCTCCAGATTCACATTTTCACTCTTACTGGCGCTGGAATTCGACATCTACCTGATTGACGAGGGCATGCCGGCCACGACGGATGTCGAATTCAACCGCAGAGCCGGCTCTATCTTGCAAGACAGGCTGCGCGATTCCACGGTGGTTGTTGTGTCCCACCAACCCAGCACGCTTGAAAAATTCTGCCGCACCGCAGCCGTGCTGCGCGACGGACAGCTGTATATTTTTAATAGTTTAGAAGAAGCGAAGCGGATGTATGACTATCAAACCTAAAGCCACAAAATACCGCATTCGCCGCCCAGCGCACGCCACAAAAGCGTCTGCAACCGCACCGCAGGCCCCGCAAACGCCGGTGGCAGGCGCAACTGATCGCTCTGCGCCGCCGCTACCGTCGGACCAAACCTCTGGCGAGATGTTATTTGCCCCCCATGACGACGGCTTCGGCGACACACGTTTCGGCGATGCGGCAAAGCCCGACGCCACGCCTGACAGATCATCGGGCGATCCAGCGGTCGAGACGGCCGAAGATCAGGTCGCCCATGACGAGGCGATCGCCCAGATACGCGACGAGGGCCTGACCGCACGACAACTGCGTCTGGCGCGGCGACTGGCGCAAAAAAACGGGCTGGAGGCCAGCTCGGATCTGGAAGCAGTGCTGGTGTTGCGGCGCCACGGGATCGACCCGCTGGATCGCGCCAACATTCTGGCGATGGTCACACCGGCTGCCGGTGCATCGCGCGCCCTGACCCGCACCGATGCGCCCAACAGCCTGCAAAAGACCCCGCAAAGCGATAACATGCCATCGACACATGTGCTTGATGATAACCAGCGGGCGAGTGAGATTCTCAAAATCCAGCAGGATATCGCGCGCCGCAGACGCCGCAAACTCAGCTTGCTGGCCACGCGGCTTGCTTTCTTCGTCCTTCTGCCCACCATAATCGCGGCCTATTACTATTTCGCAATGGCGACGCCCATGTATGCCACCAAGACGGAATTCGTTATCCAGAAAGCAGATGGTGCCGGTGGCGGGGGGGTCAGCAGCCTGTTTTCGGGCACCGGACTGGCCAACAATCAGGATTCCGTCACCGTACAAAGTTTCCTGCAATCGTTGGAGGCGTTTTTGCGCCTTGATCGTGAAGAGGGCTATAAGGCGCATTTCCAGCAAGACTGGATCGATCCCCTGCAGCGCCTTCCCGATCCCTCCAGCAATAGCGAAGGGTATAAAAGCTACCGCAACAACGTGAAAATCGGCTATGATCCGTCAGAAGGCATCATCAAGATGGAGGTCATCGCCGCAGACCCGGACACCTCGGCACGATTTGCCAGAGCGCTGATTTCCTATGCCGAAGAGCAGGTGGACCAGCTGACATCCCGATTGCGCGAAGACCAGATGCAGGGCGCGCGCGAAAGCTTTAGCGATGCCGAGAACAAAGTACGCGCAGCCCAGCAAAAAGTGCTGGCATTACAGCAAAACCAAGGGGTTCTGGATCCGATCTCCGAAAACAGCCTTGTGATGAACCAAGTCGCGGCACTGGAGACGCAACTACAACAAAAACGGCTTGAGCTGGGACAGCTGCTGGACAATCCCAGCCCCAACATGGCGCGGGTGGATGGCACCAAAGGCGATATTTCGCGATTGTCCGCAATGATCCAGACCATGCGCTCGCAACTGACCCAACCCTCGTCGAACGCCACGTCCTTGGCTGCGGTAACAGGCGATTTGCGCATTGCTGAATCCGAGCTGGAGACACGCCAGCTGCTGCTGAGCCAAGCGGCCCAGCAGATGGAAACCGCGCGCGTCGAGGCCAACAAACAGGTGCGCTACCTTGAAATGGGTGTTCGGCCCATTGCGCCCGACGAAGCAAGCTACCCGCGTGCGTTCGAAAACACAGTTGTGGCCTTTTTGATCTTCATGGGAATCTATCTGATGCTTTCGCTGACCGCCTCCATCCTGCGCGAACAAGTATCGAGCTGAGGCACGCCGGCCGCACGTTCACCCTATTGTGCGTGGTCAGCATTTTTCAAACTGAAAGGCCCGGTCAGATGACCGGGCCTTTTTAATGGCGTGAAGACAGCCGACAGGCCGCAGCGCAGATTATGCCACCTGCCCTGCCGCCCAGCCCGATGCCCATGCCCATTGAAAGTTATAGCCCCCGAGCCAGCCTGTGACATCGACGACCTCGCCTATGAAATACAGTCCCGGCACCGATTTGGCCTGAAGGGTCTTGGCATCCAGCTCGTCGGTGGCAACACCGCCAAGGGTCACCTCGGCTGTGCGGTAGCCTTCCGACCCAACAGGCCGGATTTGCCAGCCATGCACAACGCCTGCCAGCTTTTGCAACGCTGCATTGTTTTGATCGGCCAACCGTCCAGACACGCCCGACTCGGCCACCGCCAGCGCGGCCAATTTCTCGGGGAGCCATCGGGCCAGCGCGTTATGGATTGCCATACGCCCGCTTTCCTGACGCAAAGCCGCGAGAGCGGCCGCAATGTCACCGCCCGGTAGAAGATCCACACACAACGGTTCACCGTCGCGCCAGTAGCTGGAAATTTGCAAAACAGCAGGACCGGACAGACCCCGGTGGGTGAATAGCAGCGCCTCGTCGAAATGCGTTTTGCCATGGCTCAGAATAACCTGCGCCGAAATACCCGCCAACGGCTTGGTCTTTTGCAACTCCTGCTCGGCAAATGTCAGCGGTACCAATGCCGGGCGTGTCGGCACGATGCGCAATCCGAACTGCTCCGCGATGGTATATCCAAGCCCGCTTGCCCCCATCTTCGGTATGGATTTGCCGCCCGTGGCCACAATCACACTTCGCGCGTGCAAATCCCCCTGCGAGGTTTCAACAACAAACCCGTCCGCAGTGCGATCCAACCCGAGAATATCGGTGGACAAGCGCAGCTGCCCACCCGCCGCGCGCAGATCATCTGTTAGCATATCGATGATCTGCGTGGCCTTACCGTCACAAAAAAGCTGGCCTTTATGTTTTTCATGCCAAGTGATGCCTGCTTGGTCCACCCGCGCGATAAAATCCTGCGGTTGATACCGGCTTAATGCGGAAAGCGCGAATCGCGGATTTTCCGACAAAAACCTGTCGCGTGCGTTTTTCCGATCAAGGAGACGATTCGTGAAATTGCAGCGCCCTCCGCCTGAAATCCGAATTTTTTCGCCCGGACTGGCCGCGTGATCTATCACACAGACCGACCTTCCGCGACGTCCACATTCGATTGCGGCCATAAGCCCTGCGGCGCCAGCGCCAAGTATTATTGAGTCAAACATATCCATACGCCCCCACTGCCCCAAGCAAATCGGCAATACAAACTTTTTTTGACATTTTCCTCTTGAAGCCCCTCTCTGCCTTAGCTAGAAACCGCGCCAAGTTGGGGCGTAGCCAAGTGGTAAGGCAACTGTTTTTGGTACAGTGTACCGCAGGTTCGAATCCTGCCGCCCCAGCCAACTTTCCTTTTGTGACGTTCGCCGAAAATTGGAACCTATCCGGTCCAACTTGGCGCCTTGCTCGGGCAAGACTGGCATCTGCTGATATTCCGAACGCCTCACCGTCCATAATCTTTTCGAACTGACAGGCATTTGCGCCTGCGTGGCCTCGCCCCTGAGCTGAAGTCTGACGAACACGGGAAGGCACGTGTATGGCCAACTGGTATTCGGCCGACCTGCACTTCGGCCACCACCGCATCATCGACTTCTGCAAGCGCCCCTTCGCCTCAACGGCAGAGATGAACGCGACCCTGATTGCCAACTTTCAGGCCTGCGTCGCGCACGATGATGACCTTTGGATTTTGGGTGATTTCGCCTTCGGCCGCGCTGATGATACGGCACAGTTCGAAAGCTGGTTTCACAGCCTGCCCGGCCGCAAGCATCTGATCATCGGCAACCACGACGACGAAGCGGTCATCTCGCTGCCTTGGGCCAGCGCAGAGTACATGGCCGAGATTAAGGACGGCGAACACAGCCTCGTCCTGTGCCACTATCCGATGATCACTTGGAACGGCGCTCGCAGAGGCGCCCTGCAGCTGTTCGGCCACGTCCATGACCAATGGGCGGGATCGCGAAACAGCGTCAATGTCGGCGTCGATCAGTGGAATTTTCGACCGATCCAGATCGGAGAAATAGCAAAGCGGGCAGCCCGTATGCCCGTCAACAAGCATTGGGCAGATGTCGAACATGGAAACGAGCTTTCTTAGAGACACCGAGCAAGGGGCATCTCAGGCCAGCTGGGTGAGCGGTCGCATGGTGTGCAAAAGCCCTGAAATTCGATCTCGCAAGCGTAGCGCGCATGGGTGGTGAAAAGCGCCAGATAGTTCTGCCTTTCTCGTCAGAGGATGTGCCTCTGCCGCGCAGACCGGTGCTGTTTTCCCCCCGAAAATTCTTGCTGCTTTGATCCGCACCCATTGCGTGTTGGTCGTTTCGCAGCCCTTCCCCTGTCAAACCCGAGGATGGCCCATAAGCGACCATTCCTTCGTCGTAACGGGCGGCCTTGGGTCGCAGGCAAGACCAGCCTGATCACCGAGCTTGCCCACCGCGGCTTTCACACGACCTCCGAATCCGGCCGCGCCATCATCCGCAAGGAGATGGCGCGCGGCGGCGACGCCCTGCCCTTGGGCGGATCGCATGGCCTATGCCGAACGGATGCTGGAGCGGGACCTGCGCGCCTACAGCGCCGCACAGGTGCTTTCCGGCCCGACAATCTTCGCCCGAGGGATTCCCGACATTCTGGGCTACCTGATCCTCTGCAGCCTCCCCGTGCCGCCCCATGTGGCCACAGCGGCGAGGGATGCTTGCTAGAACGCAACGCCCGCGTCTTCTTGACATCCCTCTGGGACGAGATCTTCACACAAGACCCCGAACGCTAGCAGCCCCGCACCGAGGCCGAAGCGACCTGCGCCATCATGCGAGCGACCCACACCGCCCTCGGATACAAAATATTGGAGATGCTGCGCGCCGACTTTGTCTTTCGGCAACTGGTCAATTGACATTCATCTCTAACTGCCGCGTCGAAACTGCTGCAACGGACAAGCCGCGCGGTGCCTCGACTTGCTACCGCCTGAAACTCTCGGCCCCTTGCGGCCATTGACTGTGAGGAGGAACGCCGCCCCGCAGCGTCCCCAAAGCCGCCAGTGATCCAGACCGCAGTATTTGGCGGCCAAGGTAAGCTATGCGGGACCAAGCGGGCCTTCGCTGCACTATGAACGCGCGTCCGCTTGCCCCGTTCGGATTGATCACACCTGTGATCGGGCGCTGAGCAGACCTATGCGTCATCCAGCTACGCTTCTCGTGCGGCCCGGGGCCTAGCGCGACGAGAAGGAGGCTGGTGGATTGTCCTTCGCACGGGATGTCAGCAGAGGCATGAGCAGGTCCGCGGTATGCGAGTATCGCATTATATAGGCCATATTACTCATTTTGATCAATTCTGAAGATACAGCAGACTGCTCTGCGCAGATGGGCAAATGTTAGGCGCCGCTGATGTAGCTGATCAGGCCGACAGCGCTCCTACAAAACGAACCCACGCTTGGAAAAAAGACCCCAACCAACAGGGATACAAGATGAAAACTATGATGGCTATGATCACCACCGTGGCGATTGCCGCTGGGAGCAGCTTCGCACCGACATCCCTCCGCGCCCAAGAAAACAACGCCGAAACACTGAGCGCCGTAATGGAACGCGGTGTATTGCGAATTGGCGTTTTGGGAGCATTCAAGCCTTGGGCCTTCCGCGCGCAAGACGGAACCTTGCAGGGCATCGAGGTCGATTTGGCCAAGCGCGTGGCCGAAAGTCTGGGGGTCGAAGCTGAACTGGTCGAGGTGACATCGGCCAACCGCATCCAGTTTCTGGAGCAGAAGCGGATCGATCTGATCATCGGCGGCATGTACGACACTGCCAGCCGGCGCGAGGTCGTGGGAATTATCGAACCCGGTTACTGGGCGTCGGGACCGTCGCTGATGGCCCGAGAGGGTGCGATCGAGTCATGGGACGATGTCGCGGGCAAGCCCATCTGTGCCAAGCAAGGCGTGATCTACAACCAGCTGATCGAGACCGACTTCGGCGCACGTCTGATGGCGTTTGCGGGCAATGCCGAGGGCAAGGAGGCCTTGCGTTCGGGGAAATGTGTGGCGTGGTTCTATGATGACAGCTCAATCGCGGCCGATCTGGCGACCGGCGACTGGGAGGGGTTCGAAATGCCCGTGGACGCTCTATTCGTTAACCCATGGGCCGCGGCTGTTCCAATCGCCGAAAAAGACGGTGCCTTCGGGAAAATACTGTCAGGCCTGATTTATGGCTGGCATGAGGATGGAACCTTGATCGGTTTGCAGGAGGAATACGATCTGCAATCGACGGCCTGGCTGGCGAATATGCACGATTCTTTCGCATATGACCGGACATTTCTAGCGGATTGAATGCCTGACGGCGCTGCCTTCTGGCGGCGCTCTACCTGCACTTGCCCGAATAATGGACTTCGCTCATGCTTGAATTCACAGCGCCCCTGTTCCTGGCGCTACAACAGACGACGGGGCTCAATTTCTCTCCGTTCTTTGATGAATATGACCTAGGACGCCTGATGACGGGCGTGCAGACATCGCTCCTATTGATCCTATGCGTGCTGGCCGTCTCTCTGGTGGTCGGCCTGCTGGGTGCAGCGGCGCAACGATCGCGCTTTTGGGTGCTGCGCTTTCTCGTAGCGACCTACATCGCCGTCTTTCGCAACACACCGCCGGTCGTGCAGTTGCTGTTTTTCTATTTCGGTCTTGGAGCCTTCACGCCACAGGTCGACATGGGCGGCTGGTACGAACCGATGATCTCGTCCTTTGGTTGGGCGGTCATCGCACTGGGGATTTTTGGCGGCAGCTATAATGTCGAGATCTTCCGCGCGGGCATCGAAGCCGTACCGAAAGCCACGTCTGAGGCCACCGAGGCGCTGGCGTTCTCGCCGATGCAGACTTTCGTTCATGTGACGATGCCATTGGCGCTGCGCTTTTCGCTGCCGGCGCTCGCCAGCAATTTGATCAGCTTGGCAAAGACAACCTCCATTGCATATGTCATCGCTGTTCCGGAAATGACCTATGCGTTGTCAGGCGTCTGGAATGACCGTTTGAACGTGGGCGAGATGATGACGCTGCTGTTCGTCTACTACATCGCAGTGGTTGCGATCATCAGCGTCATCATGGGCCAGCTCGAGAAACGGCTTTCTGTACCGGGGCTGGGCAAATGACCAACGCAGTCTCCACGACCCGCACGCGGTCGACAGTCCCGATCCTTTTGGGGGCCGCTCTGCTGCTGGCCTCCCTCGCGATCGCCTACTTGGCCACCTCACATATCGCCAAGGGGCCTGATGACAGCCCCCTGAAAGTATTAGGCCGCTGGATACCCTTTATCCTCGAAGGCTTTACGCTCAACATCTTGATGAGCGTGCTCGCCATGATACTGGCCACCGTTTCCGGTATTGGGCTGGGGTTCTTACAGATCAGCAACGCTGTGATCATTCGCCAGCCCGCAAGGTTCGTGACGCGTGTTTTCCGCAACTCGCCATGGCTTGTGATCCTTTTCGCGATAATGCTGATGGTGCCGTTCGAGATTACACTGCCGCATTTCGGGACTGTGATGATCCCTGGCTGGGTCAAAGCCACAATCGGTTTCACCCTGCCCGTCATGGCCAATATTGCCGAGCTTCTGCGCGGCGCGGTGGCCTCCATCCCGACGGGGCAATGGGAAAGCGCCGAAAGCCTGGCCTTCAGCCGCATGCAGACCATGCGCCATGTCATCTTGCCACAGTGCATTCGCCGGATGCTACCGGGTTGGATGAACTGGTTTGCACTCCTGACCCTGATGACCCCTATCGCGGCCATTCTGGGCGTCAACGAAGCCTTGGGCAACACGCAAGCCGCGATGGAATCGGCAGGATCCAGCCCCGACCTTCTGATTCCGTTCTACCTGTTCCTGATGTCCATCTTCTTCATCTTCATTTACCCCGTTTCCGTCTGGACAAAGAGACTGGAACGCAGGTTCGCAGCAACATGAGCGAGGCCAGCATGACCACCGAATACACCGAGGCTTGGGCGCCTGATCAGCCGATCATAGACATTCGCGGATTGCACAAGTCCTTCGGAACGTTCGAAGTACTGAAAGGCATCGACCTTTCGGTCCACCAAGGCGAGGTCATCTGCATCATCGGGCCGTCAGGCTCCGGCAAGTCGACACTCATCCGCACGATCAACGGGCTGACCCCAATCAACAAAGGGCAAATCTTCATTGAGGGGCAGCTGATTACGGGACCGAAGTTCGACAGGTTGGCACTACGGCGCAGGGTTGGCATGGTCTTCCAGCAATACAACCTGTTCCCCCACAGAACCGTGCTCGACAATGTCATGATGGCCCCGCGGCTGGTGCTCAAGGAACCCAAGGCCGAGGTGCGCGACCGAGCCCGCGCCTTGTTGGCGAAGGTTCGACTGGCCGACAAAGAAAATCACTATCCCGGCGAGTTGTCCGGCGGCCAGCAGCAGCGCGTCGCCATCGCGCGCTCCCTCTGCATGCGGCCCGACATGATGCTGTTTGACGAAGTGACGGCGGCCCTCGACCCCGAAACCGTCAAGGAAGTTCTAACGACGATCAAGGACTTGGCGAGTGAGGGGATGACCTGCGTTCTGGTCACCCACGAGATGGGATTTGCGCGTGAAATCGCCGACCGCGTCGTCTTCACCGATGGCGGCCGAATCGTGGAGTCGGGACCGCCTGCCCAGATTTTCGGTGACCCGCAGGACGCACGAACCAAGCAGTTCCTGTCTCAGGTTCTCTAGCCCCCCCACCGACACGAAATTTCTATCCGGCCCAGGGACAACTTGCGGCCAACAGAGAGATATTGCCAATGAATACCCAAACAACCATGATCAAAGACCCGCTTCTGCGCCCGCTGACGATCAAGAAGACGACGTTCCGCAATCGCGTCATATCGACCAGCCATGCCTGCGGCCTGCAGCAAGATGGCTACCCGCAAGAGGCCTACCAAGCCTACCACGAGGAGAAAGCGCGCGGCGGGCTGGCCCTGTCGATGTTTGGCGGTTCCTCCAACATCGATCGCGACAGTCCGAACGTTTTCAACCAGCTCGACGTCGGCACCGATGGCATCATCCCGCATTTCCAGCGCTTTGCCGAACGGATGCATGGGCAGGGGGCGGCATTGATGTGCCAGATCACCCACCTTGGCCGTCGCGCGGAACCCTACGCGCAGGACTGGCTTCCCGCGATCGCACCCTCTCCTGTACGCGAGGCCCTGCATCGCGCCATCCCGCGTGAGATGGATGAAGAGGATATCGCCCGTGTCGTTGCGGCCTACGGCGCCGCCGCAAGACGTTGCGAGCAAGGCGGCTTGGACGGCATCGAAACGCTGGCCGGCGGGCACCTGATCGGCCAGTTCCTTTCCCCCAAGACCAATCAGCGCACCGATCGTTTCGGGGGCAGCCTGCAAAACCGGCTGCGCTTCGCGCTGATGGTTCATGAGGCCATCCGCCGCGAGGTCAGCGATGATTTCCTTGTCGGTATGCGCTTCGTGGTAGATGAAGGAGCAGACGGCACCCTGCCAGCCGAGGAGTGCCTCGAAGCCGCGACGATGCTACGCGATGCCGGAGCGGTTGACTTCTTTAATGCCATCTATGGGTCGATGGACACCGCCCGCGCCCTTTCCGAGGAAAACATGCCCGGCATGGGTGTCGGATCAGCGCCTTGGGTGAATGTCGTCGGCAACTTCAGACAGGAAATCGGCCTACCAGTCTTTCATGCCGCGAAGCTATCCGATCTGGCCACCGCGCGCTTTGCGGTTGAAAGTGGCAAGATCGACATGGCGGGCCTGACACGGGCGCAGATTGCCGACCCCCACATGGTGCGCAAGCTTCTAGCGGGACAAGAGGACCGCATTCGCCCCTGTGTCGGAGCCGGCCACTGTCAGTCGGCCTATCGCCCCAAATGCCTGCACAACGCCGCAACGGGACGCGAGGTGCTGTTTCCTGCCAAGGTCGACGCGGTCGATCCCGCAGACAGGCGCAAAGCCGTTGTCATTGGTGCAGGCCCTGCTGGCCTCGAGGCCGCACGGGTACTGGCCATGCGTGGACATGATGTGCAGATCTTCGACGCAGCGGCCAAACCGGGCGGCCAACTTCTGCTGGCGGCCCAGGACTGGCGGCGCGACCTTATCAGCATCGTTGATTGGCGCCTGATGGAACTGGAGCATCTGGGGGTCGAGGTCACCTGCAACAGCTACATGGACACCGATGACATTCTGGCGCTTGACCCCGATCTTGTGATCTTGGCCACAGGCGGGATACCGCAACTGGACTTCGGAAACGGGTCCGAGCTTGCGATCTCGACGTGGGACATGCTCAGCCGTCAGGTCACGTTGAAGAACGATGTCCTGATCTGGGATGGCACCGGTCGCCATCCCGCACAGCTCGCCGCGCTTATGGCCCATGATGATGGGGCCGAAGTGACGTATGCGACGATCGACAAGGAACTCGCGCAAGAGCAGGTCTATCCCGAAGTGACCCGCTGGCGGAAGGAATTCGCCAAACGCGGCCTGCGCCCCGAAATCGATACCCGACTTGTCGCGGCACGCCGCCACAACAACCGCATCGAGGCAACTTTGATGAACGAGCTGACGCGCGAAAGCCGGACGCTGGTGGTGGATCATCTGGTGGTCGAAATGGGGACCGTGCCGATGGATGATCTTTTCCACGACTTGCGCCAGCATTCCGGCAATCAAGGCAAGACCGATATCCACGCTCTCGTCAGCCAGCAAATCCAGCCACGGACAAAGGACGGGATCGAGCTCCATCGCATCGGCGATGCACAGGCCTCGCGCAACGTCCACGCCGCAATCTACGACGCGTTTCGGCTCTGCAGGCTCAGCTGAGGCGTGCCACCTCACCAACCTTCACGAGAAACCTAAAAAAGGAAGTTTACATGTCTTATTTCACCGCCAAAATTCGCGCGCGCAGCGTCCATATCGGCTACGATCAGAACGGCCAACTGATCAAACAGGATCTGCCTGCCAGCGACTTTGTCGAGAAAGTCATCAAGCTGGACCGCATTTTGTCCTTCACCGAAGACCACCTGTTCGTCGCCTGCCCCCATGACACGGTTCAGGTTTGGGACTATGAGGGCGATCTGGCCGAGGTCAAAAGACGCCTGACCGCCGCGGGGATTGCGATGGTGTAATACAGGGCAAAGGCTCTAACCGATGGCGCGCCAGTTTGCGCTGGTGCGCCCGTCGCATTCGCTTCAGGCTCAGCTGTCAGTTGACTTGATCACCGAGAGGGAACATGAATACCAAGCTGCTCGAAGCGTTCCGTATCATCATGCAAACTGGCACTGTGGCGGGTGCGGCGGAGGCGCTTGGGCGCAGCCAGTCCGCCGTGAGCCGAATGCTGGACCGCCTTGAGGAGGAGCTCCAGATAAAGCTGTTCGATCGGCGCAAGGGTCGCGTTTTGCCCACGCCAGAGGCCCACGCTCTGATCGAGGATGTCGAACGCGCCTTCATCTCGCTGAATGATCTTGGGACACGGGCCAAACAGGTGCGCGAAGGGCATGAAAGCAACCTGACTATTGCCGTCTTACCGGCCTTGGGCATTCAGTTTGTGCCACGTGTCATGGGCCGCTTTTCCCGGCAGAACCCTGAGATCGGCGTCACGTCTCATGTGCTCACCTCGCAAAGCGTAGAGCAATGGGTCGCCAGACATCAGGTCGAGCTGGGTTTGGCCGAAACGCCCTTCCGGCGGTCAGGGTTCGAGACATGGGCCTTCATCGACGAGCCTTACGTGCTTGCGGTTCATGCAGACCACAGGCTGGCTCAGCTGGATCTGGTCAAGATTGGCGATCTGAGAAACGAAAAGCTGATCCAGTGGACCAACATTGTCGCCGCGCGGCGTTTGCTCGATGAATTGTTCCAGCACGCGGGTGTCAGCGTCAAAAGCACGATCGAGACTTCCATGTCTTCTGCGATGATCGCCATGGTGCGGGAGAACCTCGGGGTTGCACTGATCGATCCGATTTCAGCGGTGCTGACACGCGATCCGCAGGTTGTCATCCGCCGCTTCGAGGCCAATGTGCCTTGCCGGATCGCTCGAATGATGCCCAAGCAAGGCTACCAACGCGAGGTCGTAAACATGTTTCTTGCCTGCGCCGAGCAAGAGCGCGACGCCTTGTTGGCCCTACGCGACTGGTAATGCGCCGCTACACGGCATTGAAATCCAGTCCTCTGTAGCTGCAGTCGACCACCCTATCCAAGAGAGCTTTCAATGATCAGTTCCTCGGCGAAGCAGCGTATGCCTTGCGATTAAGTGAGCGACAGTAACCCGAGGCAGGCAGAGCAGACATGCACAACGGCGTCTCGAAGAAGACACTCCCGAGCAAAATTTTCGCACTGACCGGCCAAATTGCCCGAACCGCACCACCACGCAAGATCTGGAGCATTGAGCTTTGAGCAAACAAATGCATCTGCTACGGAAACTCTGCTCGGGCGCTGTAAAGAAGGCGCGCTTCCGATCTTTGCCGTGGCGTCCCGACCCGGACCGAGTCTAGGGGCAAGGCCCCATCGATGTCCGCTGGGGTGCGTGGTTCACCGTTGCAAAGATGAGCGGTGACCATGTCTGATGTGTTTTGACCGACCGACAGCCAGATGGAGCGTCTTGAACCTTCCTTTCCCAAGCCCTACGGCGCGCCCCGCGTCGATGACAGGCGCGGTTTGAGCAGCATTATCGTCATCAATCGCAATGGCTTGCGGTTGGCGTGACGCGCCCCCTGCCTATGGACCGCACAAGACACTCGACGCGCGTTGGAAGTGAGTGGGGGTCCGTGACGAGACGCCATTGGTTCAAATCCCGCCACAAACAGGGCCTCTTTGCCCAGAGGATGGCAGATCTGGCAGCCGAGCATGACGAGGAAAAGACCGTCATGATCGGGGCTACGTCTTTGAAGGCACAGCGACCGGCATGGGCGTCAAAAAGGGGGCGCGGACGTCTGATCGGACGGACCATAGGCGGCGTGAACACCACGCTGCACGCTATCTGCGACAGCAAAGGCCGTCCGCTGAACCAGTCCGTCGTTGCCGGTCAGGTCAGCGACCATATCGGCGCACGGGCAGTGTTAAGCCGCCTGCCAAATGTCGACCGGCGGCGCAGGGATCGCGGATATGACGCCGACCGGGTCAGAGAAGCGTTGAAAGACAAATGGATACGCGCCGGCACCCCGGGCCGGAAACAGCGCAAGAAACCCGTCAAGTACGACAAACGCCGCAACCGCATCGAGATCATGATCGCAAGGCTCAAGGATGGGCGGCGTGTGGCACCCGGGTACAACCGCTGCCCCAAGGTTTTCCTGTCAGCACTCGCATTTGCTGCACCCGTCATTCCCTGGCTATGCGCCCTGACCCTAAAGGCCCTGTTTTCGGCGTAAGCGGCCAAAGCCTCTGCCGCGCGGAGCGACTGCTCTGGCGAAGATGATGATCCTGCGGTGAGGAAATTGCCCGCGGGATTGAAAAGCATCCCGCAGCCAGACGCGAAATTGATCTCGAACTCCCCTGTCGTCCGGTGGAATAACACGGGCGCGTCCCCAGCGGGCTGGCTCGGGCTCTGCTGCGGCTGCTGCGCCGCAGTCGGTGCCGTGTCCTCTGCAATGAAGCGGTGCCGAGCCAGCCGCGCAAGCGCCCGTTCGGGCTTTAGACCTGGCACCAACGCGCCTGGTCTTGGCAACCAAGATTGCGCGTCTTTGCGCCATTTCCGACGTGTCCCAAGATCGCGTCCTTCGTTGATGGGCCTGCGCGGATGTTCGGTCTGTCACCGGCGGAGACATCCTGCACGACTTACCAGTCCGGCCCACCTGTCTCGCCCGCTGCAAAATCCGGCTGCGGCGTCGATGGCGGGGCTGACGCGTCCGTGATCGCAAATTTGAGTGTAAAGTTTGCGGTTTCGTCGCGCCGAGCGGCATTGCGCATGAGGAAGACCTGCACACGATACTCGCCTGATCGCGGCACAATGCCGTCGAACTGATCACCGGAGCTCGACCCGACAAAGATGGCGGTGTCACCGCCAGGTGGCCAAACGTTGAAATAATTCGAGGCGTTCGATGTGCTCATTTCGATGCCCATGCGCTGACCACCGCTGGCGCTCAGGAAATAGTCCACGGACTCGTAGCCAATGATCGAATCGCTATAGCTTGCTCCGGACGTTCCCTGAACAAAGCTGACGTCCACCCGACGAACGGGGTCCTGCGCCAGCGCGGTCGAACCGAAGAATACTCCCCCAGCCAAGCTGATCACCACGATTCCCCTAAGTAGATTGTGCATCTTCACCTCCTTTGAATACCACGCCTCCACATCGATCCATGCGGACGAACGCTAGAGCCATGTTCCTTTGGCAATCGTTGGAACAATCCCGCTCGTGATTCGCAGCAGCTCAACCTTTCACCGGCAACTTCACCATACCAATCGCTCAGGGTGTGTGTATCCGCATTGCGAGATGGATTGTTCCAACGACTGCCTCAGACGTCACAATCTCATGTGAGCAACTTATAGCGGCGTAACGTGAGTCGTATTGTCCTAAGTGCGCAGGAATGCCGTGCCCAAAGTAACAGGCATCAAATGTTTTGTGGCGGCATGGACAACTGTCCATCCGCGCGACGACGGTTATCGACAGCTCTTGGTCAGCGCTCCGATCGACCTCACACTTCCGAAAACTCGAAGATGATCTCGGCGTCGAGTTGCTCGACCGGGGGCAAAACCGTGTTCCGGGTCTAACCGCTGCCGGGCTGAGCTTCCTTCATGAAGCCCGTGAGACGTTGCGCCAAGCAGATCACGCAATCGCAACGGCGCGCGACACGGCGGCAGGCCGAAGGGGTCTCCTCCGGCTAGGCTACGTTGGAAGCGCGCTTTATGGCCGGTTGCCGGACACAATCCGGGCCTTCAGGAATGCGCGACCACATGTTCGGCTTGAGCTGCGCGAGGCAACGACTGGCCGCCAAATCGCAGGGCTAAGAGACCGCTCGCTGGATGCAGGCGTCGTCATCGCGCCAATCGCGCAGACAGCAGGCATTGAGCTTCACGACTTTGACCAGGATACGCTCTGTATCGCTTTGCCATCGGACCATCATCTGGCCGATAAAGACGATCTTTGCCTAGCCGACATTGCGGACGAGGATTTCGTGCTTTGGCCTATGGTTGAGGGACGCGGCTTCCACCTTCAGGTCATTCGCTTGTGCGCTGAGGCTGGGTTCGTACCTCGGGTAACGCAAGAGGCGCACGGCATGCATGACGTCTTGTCTCTCGTCGCGGTCGGTGTCGGCGTGTCGGTCGTCCCCAAAAGCATGCAGCGATTCCAGCCCGACCAAGTAGCCTACCGATCCATTGCTGCGGCCGGTGCGACCTTCCCGCTATGTCTGGCCGTCCTTGAGCCAAGTCCTGCAGTAACGGCATTTATGGAGATCGCCTCTTAAGGTGGTTCTGCCTCCCTACGCAGAGGGTTTCCGAGAGCCGTGACCATTCGACTGCTCTGTGGCATTCGGCACAAAGGGTTTATTTTTCAGACAAAACCTTTCTTGATCGAGAGCTGAACGACCGATTCAATTCCAGCAATCAAGGGGAGGATCGGTGATGACGGGACCACGGCAGGACGCTCAACCGGCACTTTTCCACGAGGTGTCACTGAAGGATCACCTGCATCGATCCATTGACCGGCTCGTCGGCCTGAGGAGCCTCCGTGCCCACCTTGCTGATGTCTACAGTCACACGGGCCGTCGGTCGATCCGGACCTGCTGATCCGGATGCTTGTGGTCGGTGATTGCGTCGGCATCCGGTCCGAGCGGCGGATGTGCGAAGAGGTGCATCCGAACCTCGCGTATCGCTGGTTGTGTCGCCGCGATCTGGGCGACCGGGTCCCGGATCATTCAACGTTTTCCAAAAACCGGCATGGGCGCTTTCGCGACAGCGACCTGTTTGACACGACTGTCGCGCGGCCCATCGTCGAAGCGGCTCGGCCTCGAAAGGCCCCGACGACGTGGCTCATGCGGCGCAAATGACAGATTTCTCTTCGCCGCAACTGCCCAAAACCTCCGCAAACTGGCCAGGATCTTTCCTGCACCGCACCAAACGCGAAAAGCTCGATAGAAAAGGCGTTCACGCTGAATTTAGAACAGCTATTTCCGCGTTCGCAAACGCTGGTTTTGCCACTAAATCGGCTGATAACGACCGTTCGCTGCGCCGTGCACTCACAGCCGTTTTCGGAAGCGAAGATATCAATGCAATCGATAGGCTTGCGCAGCTACCCAACTGGGGAGGCCCCCGTCTTAACCGATGATCCATTGGCCCTGATCTTCATTCGGTATGTTGTCGACGTTTTTCATCCCCCCCTCACAGCGGTCTTTTCGGAAAAACACCGGCGAGGGCTCTGACACGTCTCAGCGGCACGATCAGGCTCCCCCTCTCAGTTGCCCCGCTCCGTGGGCGAGAGGGTTTTGGGATCATCTATCGGACGCCAGGTCACGCCCAAAGGCATCACGGTGTCCGGTGTGGTTTACAACTCTCGCGCCCTGAAAAATCTCCGGCGACGGCCGCCATATACAAAGTCACGCTTTACATAGAGCCCAACGCTATGGCGGTGATCTGCGTGATGCTGGCGAGACATGGTCTGAAAACCGTGTGGCCGTCACGCCCGCAGCGCATGCGACGATGGCGGCGATCCTTTCGATTCTGACCCGACCCCGTTCTGGGCGAAAAGGTAAGCGATCCCGGCCTCTGCAACATCGCCGCGCGTTTCTGAATGACGCTTATCGGGCTGGAAATGGATGATGCCGAGGTGATGCCCCACGCCTTGCAGCACGCAATTGCCAGCCATCACCCCAAGGTCCGTTTCCTCGACCCAACGTGATAGACCCCCACCACGCTACCAGTGCCGGGCGTGCAACGTCTGGCATTGGCCGTGATCTTGCAGGTACAGGAGCTGTCCCTGATCGAGAATGATACCTACGGGTTTATTCCTGCACGCCCGCCTGCCCCGATCGCCACAACCATTCCGGATTTGACACGGCACATCGGTCGCCTGTCAAAATGCATTTGAGCGGGACGTCTGGCGTTCACTATGGCGCCTGCGGTCCGCCGCGCCCGTCGCCTGACGCAGGACAATTCTGGCCTTGTCGATGACGCCTTCGATCCCCATGACAATCGCACCGGAATAACCTGCGCGCCCATCAGGGCGACAGGCAGACTGTCTGGTCAGCCACATCGGGGACGTGCACCCATATGATCAAGGTGATGTCGAGCAGATCCATTATATCCGGAGGCTTCTGCCCGCCGCAAAACATCCGGCGGAGATAGATACCGGACGCTTAGAACCAAAGGAGCGGGTGCAACCTGCCATCACCGGCGAGTCGAGGCCTTGCTGCCGCATCACCGGAATTCGCGTCAAGCGTGATAGCGCCATTGAATGTATGCATTTATTTCAGAAAACCGAACAACAATGGAAGAGGGTAATAAAATATCCAATTTTTACAATGCCATAACACTTCGGATTATAAGCATCAATTCTTGAACTGTATGTAATTTTAATCCTTGCAATCAACATACACGAGGTTTAACCAAGCAATCAATGTATGGCTAAGTTGAGCGGGAGCGTTCGATACGCCAGCTTAGGATCGTGTGACGCAGGCGAGTGCACTATGAGGAAGTACGATACTAGAAATCGGATCCCGATCTATGGCCTTATGAACTTTGGGCGTTACGTTGTATTCGCTCAGCGCACTGGCACCATAGGTGGCCTCTTCTCGACGCCAAGACATAGGTCTGAAGGCCGGAAACATCGCCGTGCGACAAGCGGCACCTCGGCATGGCACATAAACCCCGCCAATTCGGATGCATCGCACTACATCGTCGTTATCCAGAACGACGCGACAAGATTAATATCCCTGTCTGGCCGATCAAGCATTCCATGATCGCGGCAGGCAACACGCACTAAAGGCGCGCCAGACACAACAGCTGGCCACCGCACTGTATGAAATAGCGCCTTTGTCGAAAGACGCATTGAAATATTAGAAAGTAAGGAGCCAAAGCAATGATTTGGATTCCCATTGGCTTAGGTCTGTTCAAGTTTACCGTGCTGGGAACGACGATTTTCCTTTCGATCAGGTCGCACATGGATGACGAAAAAGAGGCCCAGCGAAAGCAGGAAGCGCGCGAACAGCATCCGCCCACCAAGCAAACCGGGGACACCTCGGAGCCCGCGCAAAAGGTCAACGGGTAACAGCGCAGGCGTCTGCCGTCCCGCATCTTTCACATGGCCCCGCCAGTGTGAATGCGACCCAGCGTGCCTGCGCGCCACAGGTGTGACTGCCTCAGACCGGGCACTGGTGCGCCGGGATGACTTTCACACGCCGGAGTTTTGCGCCACTTGGCCCTATCAGGTCAGCGCTGTCATGACAGCCCGTCGATAGGCCGGACGGTCACACAGGCAGGCATACCATGCCTCAAGCGCTGGATGCGCTGGCCGTTCGATCGGCATGGTGAACCACGCATAGGCGATACAGCCCAAGGGAATATCGCCAAAACCGAACTCGGTGCCGGAAAGCCAGGCGCTTTGTGAAAGAGCGTCGTTTGCAATGCCCATAAGCGTCGCGCATTGCGCAAGGCCGCGTTGCATGGCTGCATCGTCGCGTTGCTCGGGCGTAGAACGCACCATGTTCCAGAACAGATCACGGAAAGGTACCGCGAAAGAAAGCGATGCCCAGTCCATCCATTTATCGGCCATTGCCCATTTGTGCGGGTCCGATGGTGCAAACGGGGCCGCCCCGTATTCTCTTGCAAGATATCTGACGATGACATTCGATTCCCAAAGCACCAGATCCCGATCCTGAAGACACGGCACCAAACCATTTGGATTGAGCGCGCGAAACGTCTCGGACCCGACGACGCCGAACGTGCCGCCTGCAGGGATATGCTCATACGCCAAACCGATTTCCTCGGCACACCACAGTACCTTACGGACATTGGTCGAATTGTCTCGGCCCCAGATTTTCACGACGCATCTCCTGTCAGTTCCTGCCTAGGATACCGGCTTTTACCCTGCGCGAAAGGGGGCCCCGCGGATCAGATGCAACATTACAGTTCTTGCGTCGGTGCAGAACCTGCCTCAAGTTGCCGGTGTCAGTGCGCATCGCCAACCGCAGCATCCAGCGCGCAACCGCCAAAGGTCCGCTGCCGCTTCCGGCGTCCGCCCGTTTGAAGCAAACGCCCTGATATCATCGCAGAGACCCGCATACTGAACCCCGATAGGCCGCCCCCGCGACATGCCCATGAGCGCCTTGGGGCGGGGCTAAAAGAACGGCACATTCTTTTGCGATGCGTTCGCCAGCCCCGCCTGACCGAGAGGGGCGTGTAGCTCGTGCTGATCCACGCCATCGCCGGTCCGATGCCGAGTAACCGGCCATCTGTCGCGATCTTACGCAGGGCCTGGCCCTGCAGGCCTTGTCACAATCGAAACAGGTTCTTGCCCGCGATCGACAGGCGCTTTTTAGTTTATACGGATAAGCTTGACCACGCTTCGGTTCGGGCGCGCCCGCTATAGGGGGGGGGCGATCTGCAATACACACAAAGCAGGCGACGCGGTGCCCAACTGCCGTGGCTGTGTATTGCGGTGTCACTGATCGTGTGCAGGTCAGGCCCGCCCCTCACAGGACACTCGACGCATTCAGCCAAATCGAGGTGTTGGAGAACAACGCCAGTATGGAGGGACACGCGCATCAAGGAGATCACGATCACCAAGCATCGGGCACCGTTGGACCATAATACAATCGTGCCAATCGCGATGATACGGCCCGCGCAACCGCACACACGGCGGTAGGGGCGCGGGGCCATGATAGATGACCGTGCCGGCGCGACCTTTTTGACTATTGCCCAAGGTGCAGGACCGTGCCGGCAGGAAAGCTGCGCAAAAGATGCTTTCGAACGTCGCCGTGAGCAAACTGGCCAACAGTGGCATATCCGTTTCCACTATTTTCCTTTTGTGACCGATGCCGAGTGCGACCAATCCATTCACGATACCCAAGCCACAGCCGAGGCGAGCGGGGAAAATCTGGAACGTCCCACTATTTGGCCGACCGCGTTGCCAATACTATCCACGGCCTGATCAGATCCGGCAAACCTGTCGATCTGATATGTGACCCGCCCCCTTCTGGTGTCTATCGTTTGCGGATTGAGGCCTAAAAGCTGGGCAATATGGCAAGTTGATATCGCGCCGAGCTGCAGTTCAGCCGGCTCCCTTTCGCCTTGAGCGCCATGCGGCGCGCGATCTTGATTACACATTCCCGGGCCAATGCCGGCAGACGACCCTCTGTGATGTCCTGAGCAACTTTGCTTTTGGCCGCGCCGGGCACGCAGCCCATCTCGGGCGCGGGCGTCCCAGCCCGCCTGCCCGCATCGCCATCACACAGCGCAGAACCGTTCAATCCAGCAAAACCGGCCCCACGCCATCCTCCCCGAGGACATCTTGTGGATTGCGCAGCGGGCACACGGCCATTGAAAGGCATCCGCACCCGATGCACCCCTCCATATCATCGCGCAGCCGCGTTAGCGCTTTGATCCGTTGGTCCAGCCGCTCTTTCCAGCTTGCGGAAAACCGGCGCCATTCTCCAACGGTCGGGGCACGATCTTCTGGCAAAGACGACAGAGTGCCCTTGATTTCGGCCAGCGAGATGCCCGCCCGCTGGGCGATGCGGATGATTGCCACAAGGCGTAAAAGCCCACGGGGATAGCGGCGCTGGTTTCCGGCAGTACGGCGTGATCGCAACAATCCTTTGGTCTCGTAGAAATGCAGGGTCGATACGGCCACGCCGGAACGCTTGGCCATCTCTCCGACTGTCAGCTCGTCTTTCATAGGTACCTTCGATCAAACCTGAACATTACTCAAGATTATTGCGCCGATGTAACGGTCTGACAAGCCTGTCAGATCCGCGCAGATTTTTTCTAAACACCCCTTGACCTAAAGCATGGTTCAGGTTGCATAAGCTGTGTCCGGTACGATCATCGGACAGGACCCTTGCCTTGACACAGATACCTTACATCATCTGCGGCGCGTCGAGCCGGTGATTGGCCCCCATACGATCCCCGATCAACCTTATCCGGCAGGCAACCATGTCATGTAAAACGACGACCGATATTTCACTTCAACCAAACACAGATGCGCAAGACAAGGCCAACTGGCCTGCCGTTTTCGCACTGTCTTTCGGGCTTTTCAGCCTTGTAACCACAGAGCTTCTGCCCATCGGGCTTATCACCCCCATGGCTGCCGGTCTGGGCACCAGCGAAGGGGCCACAGGACAGGCGATCACGGCCACCGCGCTCATTGCTGCGGGCGCAGGGCCGTTGCTCGTGCTTGGATCGGGACGGCTGGACCGCCAACGGCTGGTCTGGATACTCGGCATCGTGTTTTGCGCAGCGAGCCTTGCCTGCGCCTTGGCCACCAGCCTTCCCGCCTTGCTGGCCGCACGTGCCTTGCTGGGGGTGGCTCTCGGCGGCACTTGGGCCATGGCAATTGCGTTGACGATGCGCTTGGTGCCCAAAAACAGGGTCCCCCAAGCCTTGGTCGTGGTCTTCACAGGCGTGTCGGTCGCGAATGTCATTGCAGCACCGCTCGGGGCCTATATTGGCGAGGTGCTCAGCTGGCGCGCGTCCTTCGCGATCAGTACTCTATGCGCCTGTCTCGCGCTTGCGGGGCAAATCCTGACACTCCCCAAACTTCCTGCAACCCTTCCGCCCACCATCACCATGTTCCGCACCACTCTGGCGCATCCCGCCATGGTGATTGGTCTTGTCACTGTGCTGTTTGTTCTGGTCGGAAACACTGCGGGTATCTCGTTTATCAGACCTTTTCTGGAAACCGGTGCGCAGCTGGACGGAAAGACAATCTCGGTCGTGCTCCTGATCTTTGGCGTTGCCGGCTTTTTCGGTAATCTGATCAGTGGCCGCATTTCCTCCGTCAGCGCTGCGCTTGGCGCGGGTGGCGGCGCGATGGTGATTGCGGGGGCAACGGTGGTGCTGGCAGGACACGGCACCACACTGGTGGTTGTTGTTGCGGCCATTGCGGTCTGGGGCTTTGGCATTGGCGCCTTTCCCGTGGCCATATCCAGCTGGAGCGCACAAGCCGTCCCCGATCAGGGCGAAACCGCGGGGGCGCTGTTGTCGGCAGGTTTTCAGATCGCAATCGCAGGCGGTGCGGTTCTGGGCGGCGTGATGATCGACGGGTTTGGGATGACCGCGCCACTTTATTGTGCGGGATTTGGCACCGCAGTCGGCGCGTGCATCATGCTGGCACTCGGGCGACCGTCAGAACGTCAACGCAACCCGCAGTGACCAAGGCCAGGCCGATCTGGCAGGCTGGCCCCACAGCGAAAGGCGGCGGGGGAGATCTGTCACATGTGACCGTGTGCAGGCTGTGGCGCCATCTGCCAGTCTGCTGGCGTCACAAAAGCGAAAAATGCCATCCTGCGCGCAGCAGGCCACCGCAAAGGCAGCCCCCAAAGACACACTATCGGGGCTGCGTTCTGTATCATCCAAGGGCCGGTTTGGGATCATAGCGGCTTGGAACGGCGCCCGACGCAGACCACACAGAACGCATTGCCTTTTGTGCCACGTGACTTACCCTGAAAGGCAGACCCATCACAGGACACCCCCTCTCGTGCCAGATATGCCAGAACGCGCACAGCGCGACCCGCAGCCCCTGCAGGTTTATTATGACGGTTCCTGCCCGCTTTGCTCTGCGGAAATCGCGCATTACAAACGGCAGGACCGCGCCCATAGGCTGGATTTTGTCGATGTCTCCCGCGAGGGCGTGAACCCTGGCCCTGATCTTGCGCCCGCCAACGCGATGAAGCGCTTTCATGTGCGCCAGAAGGACGGCACGCTGTTGTCCGGTGCCAAAGCCTTCGCCGCGATCTGGCATGTTTTGCCCGGCTGGAAATGGGCGGCGCGCCTCGCACAGGTTCCCGGCATGACGGCTGCCATGGAACTTGGTTACAAGGCCTTTCTGCCGGTCCGGCCGATCCTGTCGCGTGGGCTTGTCGCACTGGGCGCAAAATCCGAAAACCCGTGCCGCAAATCAAAATGACCCCCTGCGGCCCGCTTACGGACAGGTGCACGCGACAAAGAGAATAGTGGCTTGAAAGACGATCGCGCCACCTTCTTTGATGCAGTCATCAAGGTTTTCTTCGCCGCGCACGACACGGCGCAGGTCAGCGCAAACAACCTGCATAGGGTCATTGAAATGCGCCACCTCTTGGATCAGGGGCATACAAAAAGGCCGGTTATGGTATGGCCAAGCGATGCCAACGGGATCGTGCCACTGGACGGCCCGCGCGCCCATTGCGACCCGATGAACAGCGGTATCAGCGCCCCTCCCCAAGCGGCACGCCCCAGTTCGGCGCGACCAGTCCCCCCGGGGGCGGGCAAGGACGCGCTTGTGGCGTGTCTTGTGGCGAGCGTGTCGCGCGACCCGATTAAAACTGCGCACGGGTTTTTCGCCATCGTGGCAGGCAAAACCACCACGGTCCGAGGGTGGCGCGGCGGCCTGCCCTTCTGGAGCCACGCGGGCCGGCGGCCTTGATGTGTCCTACGCCGCCGTCACCACTCAACCCGCGTGGAGCACTTGCCATATCGAAAGCGTGGATCGCGGACCGGTGTCGTCAGATACCCTCCGACACGGGGGGGTGTTAGCAGCGCACGACCGATACGCCCTGCCACAATAGGCTGGCGGGTGCTTGCGATTCCATGAATGCGATATCATAGGCATCCCGCCCGACCGCGACCACCACCAGACCATCGGCGCCACACATGCCGGTCGGGTCAACCAACTGCCATGCCCCATCCAGCCAGACCTCTGCCACGGCGTGGAAATCCTGCGGCGTGACATCGGGGCCGTAGACGGATGTGGCACGCGCCGGGATCTGGGCCGCGCGTACCATGGCGCAAAACAGATGCACATAATCGCGGCATACCCCTTCACGCGCAGCAAAGGTATCCAGAACATTGGTGTCCGAGTCAGAGCTGCCAGGCACATAGGACAGTTTGGATTCGATCCAGTCGCGAATGGCTGCAACCTTCTGGCCGCCCATCAGATGCCCGAACTGCTTGTTGACGAAGGGCACGAATTTGTCGGACTGGCAGTAACGCGACGGGCGGATAAAGGGTGTAGCCTCTGCCGAGAGCATATGCAGCGGCATCGCCCACATCCCCTCAAGCGGCGGATTGGGGCGCGTAATGTCGACTGTGGCCTGATAATGCAGGCGCATCTCGCGTCCGGGCACCTGCGCCCAGATCCGGCTCCCCACACCGCAATCCCCCGCGATACGCGTGACAGTTGCCTGCCCCAGATCCATATTCTCGTATGTGATGAACTGGCCGTTTGTGCGTGCCACCTCCAACACAAGCGCAACCGTATTGGGCGCGGAGAATTCATAATGCATCTGGACATCGATCGAAACACGCATCGGTCTTCCTATTCATGGGTCAGGGTAAAAGTGGCTTGTGGTCCGGCTGCGGATCGTTCGGATGGCGGGGCTGGTGTCGAGCGCGCACCAGCGCCGCAGGGATTTCGGCTATCCGTCATCAAAAGGGGCCTGCGCGATCCCCCCATCTTTACAGTGTGCTTGAGGCGCCTTCAAGCGCCCGCGCCCCCGACCCGGCAACAGCGGCTTTCTACGGCTAGTTTCATCCGGTCTGCACAAAAAAACCTCTCGCACGGGACGCCCGCGCGAGAGGTGTGTATTCACGTGAAACTTTTTGCCCACGCGCGATCTGCACAACGTGCAACCGCTTTGCAGATCAGATCCCGAAGACGGGCCCCGCCAGCAAACGCATGGCCAGAAACACCACCGCGATGCTCAGGAAGTTCAGCGCAAATCCCGCCTTTACCATATCGCCCAACGTCATACGTTCGTAGGAGAAGACAATCGCATTGGGCGGGGTGGCCACAGGCATCATGAACGCCATGGACGCGCCCAGAGCCACAGGCACGGTCAGGTATTCGGTCGCCACCCCGAGCCCTGCCGCCACCGCCCCGAGAATGGGCAGGAACGTGGCCGTAGAGGCGGTGTTGGAGGTGATTTCCGTCAGGAAAACGATTGCCGTCGTGACCACAAGGATCAGCAGCCACAGATTGAGGCTTTCCAGCGAAGCGACCTGCGACCCGATCCATTCCGCCAGACCGGTGGAGTTGAATGCCCCCGCCAGCGCCAGACCGCCGCCAAACAGCATCAACACCCCCCACGGCAGCGACCGCGCGATGGACCAATCCAGCACAAAGCCTTCACGACGCCCCACAGGGATTGCAAACAGCAACAAGGCCGCCGCCATGGCGATCCCGCTATCGGTAATCGGCAGCCCCAGAAACCCGCGTGTGACCCACAAAAACGCCGCCGCTCCGAAAACAACCGCCACAATCGTCTCGCCGCGGTCCATTTTTCCAAGCTTGCGGTATTCGTCGTCGATGACCGAACGGACCTCGTCCAGCTTCAGCTCCGGTGTCGGGAAAACGACCCGCGTCAGCAGCAGATATGTAAGCGGCAGCATCACGATCACCACCGGCACACCGATCATCATCCATTGCAAAAAGTCGATCTCGATCCCGTAGGTGTCGGCCATCAGCCCTGCCAGCAGCGCATTGGGCGGTGTGCCGATCAGCGTGCCAACCCCACCGATGGAGGCCGCATAGGCAATGGCAAGCATCAGCCCGACGCCGAAATTATGCACCAGCTTTTTATCATCCGTGCGTTCGTCGATGAATTCGATCACCGAAACGCCCACGGCATACATCATCACAGCCGTGGCCGTGTTGGAAATCCACATCGACAAGAACGCCGTGGCCAGCATGAAGCCCATCACGATACGTGCGGGCGTGGTGCCGATCATACGCACGATGAACAGTGCAATCCGGCGATGCAAGCCCCAGCGCTGCATGCCACCTGCCAGTATGAACCCGCCCAGAAACAGGAAGATCAGATGATTGCCATAGCGTTCAGTCACATCGCCGATGGGTGCAATTCCCAAGACCGGCATAACGGCGATGGGCAGCAATGCGGTAACGGCAAGTGGCACCGCCTCGGACAGCCACCACACCACCATCCACATCGTGACCGCCACCAGATGCCACGCCGCCACGGGCATGTCCGCAGGCGGCGGTAGGAAATACAGGATTGCCGTCAACACCGGCCCCAGCAGCAATGCCAGCAGTTTACCCGAAGAGATTGGCTCTATCGGGTTGTCCTGCGGCGGATGCGAGGGGTTGGTCTGGGCCTGCAACTCTTTTTCGCTCAGATCTTTGCGCATAAAGGGGCCTTTGGTCTATGAACAAGCGCCCCACCTGCAGTAGGGCGCATCTGTTGCATAGTGTGTTGGAATGCCCCCGCAGGCACAAGGCGCGAAAGCACGTCATCTGACAAAATATCATGGCGGGCATGCGTAAAATCCAGATACCGCGTCGTTCAGGCCCTTGGCTTTCAGGACATGGTCAATCGCATGTACATGCCCGATCTGCCTGTGCCCGTCGGTTGATCACGAGATCCGCGCCAAGAGTGACCACAGCCGTCGTGCCATGCTCAACGCTCGATCAGGCGGTTCAAACGGTCAAACATCAGACGGTTGTTGCAAAACGCAGGGGCGGACGGTTTGGCGACTGCGCAGGCGTCCAGATCCTCTGGTGGTAATTGCGCCGACAACCAACCGGCACAGGCCGCAGGGTCACCGCATTGCGTGCAACGCTCCACGGCGGCCTTCCACGCGGGCGGGTCCACCAGACCTTGTTCGCCCGCACGGGCCAGATCCACGCCAACCGTACGCGCCATGCGTCCCGCCAAGGCTGCGTGAAGATTTACTGTTCTTGCATCCGTCATACCTGCGCCCTCGTGTCCTGTCTGCATAGGCCATATCAGCGCACAATGCCCCGTGCCTGCCATGACATGGATCAAACCGGACAGGGCGCGTTCATACCCCACCCCGCATACGGACAAAGCGCGGTGCGCCCTACCCGCCCGTGGGCAGGTCACCAACCGCATGTGACATGGTGCGGATCAGGATCCGGTCTTCTTCCAGATCCAGCGCGGCATCACTGAACGTCGCGGCCCGCCGCGCCATGTCGGCTGCATGGTCTTTGAACTCCGCCGGATTGACATGTGCCAAAGCAACCAGAACCTCTTGCAGACGGTGGGCCACCTCGACCTGCCCGGCCCCGTCGCGCGCCAGCGCATCAAACCCGTTGCGTACGAGGTCCTGCGGCTCCAGTGCGGGCACATAAATCCGCGGATAGAGCACATCGGTCGCAGGCTGCGGATGCCAGTGTGACAGAACCTGAAGCACGCGCCCAAGGATATCTATTCCCGTGCCCGGGTCATTCACCGCAGGCGAAAGCGCCCGCGAGCCGATCTCCGACAGGGCTCTGAGCCCGAAATTGGGATCTTGCGAGTAGGAACGCGCATGGGCGATGGTAAACGCCTCGCACAGGCTTTCTTCCAGCGCCTTACGGCTCTGGGCATCCTCGGGCAGCGCGTCACAGCGCAAGATCCCTTGGGCCGGATGCACAAACGCGCCGGGCGGGGCGAGAAGCCAGATATGACAGTCGTGTTTCTGCGCGACGTCATGCAACATCTCGATATCGACATGTTGCACATGCCCGATACGGGGGGCCATGGCAGCCCACGCGCCCACCGGCGGCTCCTGCCATGGACAGCCTTCCAGAAAAGGCGCGTTCACACGGGTACATAACGCAGCCGTTGCGGCATTCTCCACCCGCGAGGCAGTGTCACCCAAACGCCCGAATTCGCTCAGATGCTGGATCCAGCGTAGCAGCATGATCACGATCATCGCCACAATCGCGATGGTCATACCGAACAAGATCAAACGGCCCCCATCGCCGTAGATCTCGACCTCGAGCGCGATGATTGCCACAAGCGAATAGACAAACGCGCCAATGAAACTGGCAAGAACGTGCTGGGTGACCCGATCAGATTGCAACAGCGCAATCGCGCGCGGCGTGGCAGAGCCTTGCGCCGCCCCGAAGGCCGTGACCATGATGGAAAGCGAAAATGTGGTAACGGCCAGCATCGAGCTGGCGATGATTTTCAAGATCGTCTTGATCGCGTCGGCACTGACATCAAAGCCGAATTCGGACGGCATCAGGCGACCGATCCAGATCGCCCCCAGCGCAGTGATCACCCCCAAGATACCAAAGGCACTCACACGGACCCAGATCCGCTCCATGATCTGGCGGAACCGCCAGCGAACACGCGACATCATCGCAAACTCATCCCTTCACTCAAAAAACGCCCAAGCCATGCGCGCCTGCCATTGCTGCGCGGGCCTGCGGCGGCCGACCGCTCAAATAGTCCCATGTTTCAGCTCTGCGACAGTCTTTTTCACCATATCGATGCGCAATGCATTCGCGGGATGCGATCCCAGAAAAACCTCGCCCGGATCGGGGATACGCGCAAAAAACTGCGCGCCTTTCAGCGGATCATACCCCGCATCCCATGTGATAACCGTGCCCAGCCTGTCGGCCTGCAGCTCGTAATCCTTGGCAAATGTCAGCGCGCCCACCTCGGCCCCCATATTCTGGGCATGGCGCACCGCGCTGGCCGACCCCCCCGAGGCCGCCACGATAGAGCTAAGCATCGAGGCACCGGCAATCGCGTCATGTTCCTTGCTTTGAAGATGCCCCTCGATGTGATGGGCGGCCTCATGGGCCATGACGAACGCCAATTCGTCTTGATTGTGCGCCGCCGCGATCAGCGCCAGATTGAAGGCCACGATCGGACGCCCGCGCCGGTCCAGTGTCTGGAAGGCGTTCGGTTCCTGATCAGAACGGTCATCCACCATAATCCTGAACTCGCAGTTTCGCACCACATGGCGGGTTCTGTCACGGCATTCCCGCTCAATCACGGGCTGCATCCTGTCTACAACGGTGATGAAATTCATCGCGGCCGCCTGATAGCTCAGCCGATCGGGATCGGTGCTGGCGGGGATGCTGTTGGAAGTGGTGGGCGGCATCTGCGCACATCCGGCAAGCGTTAGTATGCATAAACACAAGCTCACAAAGACAACGCGCATATATAACTGCACCTTTCAAAGGGGGGAGGTTACAACCGGAACATGTGCAGATACTAGCGCCTGAAACCGGATCGCGAAAGCCTGCGCGCCATAAAGGCCGCAAATTCCGTATCCCTCTGCAAGCAGGATATCTTTTCGGACACATCGCAATTTGCGCTTGCACCGGCGCGGGCTTGGCCTACCATCGATATCATGTTTACCATCGAACACGAATTTGACGCGACCGTTATCACCCTTGTGGACGAGGGGGCCGACCCACGCGATTATCTACAAGAAGATGTGAAAATCGAGTGTTTCGAGGATTGCGTCGTTGTAGAACAGCTGAGTGTGCAAAGCGATACGGTTCAGCGCCTTACATTCTCGCACGCGCAGTTGCGGGAGCTGGCAGCAGCGCTCGATCTGCCCGAAGGGGTGTATCGCATGCGCCAGCAGCCCAGCCCTACAAACAGCTAGGCGCGGCCCATCGGGCCGAACAGCGCGATCCATCCTTATGCCTGACGTCAAATCTTCTAATCCAGCTGGAAGATTTTTTGCCGTGATGTCTGGCCACGGATCAGGGTCAGACGCGATTTGGCCACACCCAGCTCGCGGGCCAGAAGTTTTTGCACTGCCTTGTTGGCTTTCCCGTCTTCCGGCACGGTGGTGACATAGGCCCGAAGTCCGGTATCGGTCTGCGTGATCTCGTTGCGTGACGCTTTGGGCGTAACGCGGATCTCAATCTGGGTGCCTGATTTTGAATATGCTGTCAGATCAGCCACGCTTCATCCTTTTGTTTGCTCTATCGTGTTGCGGGAAACTGTCGCATAAATCTGCCAAACTGGACAGACAGGCCGCAGGGCCTGCTTGAAGTTTCAGGCCCATATGACGATATCTGGGCCAGAAAGAGGAGACAGATCATGGATATTGCCCAAGGCGCGATCAACCCCGCGCAGCCGGACAAGGCCGCGATGGAGTTTTTGCTGACGCGACGCTCGCGGCCTGCGAAGACGCTGCAACTGCCTGTGCCGGATACCGATGACCTGATGCCGATCCTGACGGCGGGCGCACGTACACCCGATCATGGCAAGCTGGTGCCGTGGCGGTTTGTCGTCTTGCGCCGGCGCGCGCTGGAACGTCTGGCAGCCCTTGCCACGACAGGCGCCGCAGAGGCAGGGCTGGCGCCCAATGACATCGAGAAAGCCGCCAAGCAGTTTTCGGACAGTCATCTGTGTATTGCCGTGATCGCAGCGCCCGTCGAAAGCGCCAAGGTGCCCCAGATCGAGCAGACCCTGTCGGCAGGGGCGGCCTGCTACGGGGTGTTGAGCGCGGCGCTCGCCGCAGGCTGGGGGGCCAACTGGCTAAGCGGATGGGCCGCCCATGATCCGACCTTCGGGCAAAAAGCGTTGAACCTGTCGCAAGGCGAATGGGTTGCAGGCTATATCCATATAGGCACCGAAGGGGTCACCCCACCCGACCGGCCCCGCCCTGATTTGTCGGATACTGTCACATGGGTTGATGATTAAGATGATCCTTTCGTCTGTTATGCGCGGGTTCGAGGATCTGACACGTCCGGGGGCATTGAAAATACTGGCCCTCGGCGTGGCACTGGCGATTGGCTTGCTGGCGGCGGCCACCGCTGTGTTCGGCTGGCTTGCAGCATTGATCGTGCCAGACAGCTTCACGCTGCCCTTTACCCATATGCAGATCACGTGGGCCGATGATGTGGCGTCAATCGCGGCGGTCGGGGTGATGCTGGTGATGTCGGTATTTTTGATGATTCCGGTGGCTGCAGCCTTCACGGGGCTGTTTTTGGAAGATGTCGCCGGAATGGTGGAGAAAACCCACTATCCCAGCCTACCCGAAATCCGTGCCTTTACTCTGGCCGAAACCATCGCGGACAGTTTGCGGTTTCTGGGGCTGGTGATCGTTGCCAACCTTGTGGCCTTTGTGATCTATTTCTTCATCATTCCGCTGGCGCCGTTTTTGTTTTTCGGGCTGAACGGATATTTACTGGGGCGGGAATATTTCCAGATGGCCGCAGCACGACGGATGCACCGCGATCAGGTGAAGGCCCTTTATGCCCGCAACCGCTTGCTGGTATGGACGGCAGGCGGGCTGATGGCCGTGGTACTGATGATCCCGATCGTCAACCTTGTCGTGCCGGTGCTTGGGGCGGCGACGTTCACCCATCTGTTCCACAGGCTTACAGGCGATAAAGCCCATCGTGTGACGGCCTGACACCACACGCCCTGGCCGGCGCGGCGGACACGGATACCGCCCGTGCCGGCCAGAGCATGCCAGCGACATCTACATCGCCTCCTTGATCCCGCGCGAAATCAGCAGCCAGTTGACCGGATAGGCGGTTACAAACCCTGCCCCCATCGCACATTGCATCGCAAACCAGAATTCCGGCCGCGTGGCGGTGACGGTGATCCCCCAGTGATGTGAGAATAATCCAAAATGAAACACTGCCATCACGCCATACATGCCCAGCTGCCATGCGCTTAGTGAGGCTGCATCGGCTTTTATCGCGCTTTTGATGGCCTGCCCCACGCTTAGATCCCGCATCGGCTTGATCGCGAAATATTGGAAGACCACACCGATCGCGAAAGCCAGAATGAAATCGAGCATCCAGATGGCAAAGATCTGATCGCCCCAGAAACCCGGGTACCCGAGCGGCAGAAGGATAAGCGGAAACGCGATCACAAGGCTTTCTGCGATGATATCGCCCAAGGTGCACCCTGCCCCGCAATGAAGCGACCCTTTGGCCACGGATACAACGGTGGCCCCGCTGCCCTGATCATGGGCCATGTCATGATGGTTATGCGTATGGTGATGGGGATGTGCGGGGGCGCGCGCATGTTTGAAATAAAACCACGCAACAATCACATGGCCGAACAAAGCACAAATGGGCCAGACCCACGCCATAATCGCCATATGCGGCGGTCGGGCGCGTAGATCACGTATCAAGACCAGCGCAGTGACCGCCCCGAATGCCAAAGATATCCATGACAGATAAGTAAACCATGGCGGTATCATGATGCGCCTTTCCAGCCGGTAGCCTGTAGATCATTTCTCCCTCAGGCCAACGGAGCAACGCAGGCACAGGTTCCATCCGGCTGTCAGGACCGCGTGACGCACACACGGGACCAGCGGGGTCAGGCCTCTTCCAGCTCGATCAGGCACCCGTTAAAATCTTTGGGGTGCAGAAACAACACGGGCTTGCCATGGGCGCCGGTTTTGGGCGCACCACTGCCCAGAACCCGCGCGCCCATAGATTGCATCTGATCGCGGGCGACAAGGATATCTTCAACCTCGTAGCACAGATGATGGACCCCACCGTCGGGATTTTTGGCCAGAAATCCCGCAATCGGGCTGTCCTCACCCAAAGGATGCAGCAACTCGATCTTGGTGTTGGGCAAATCGATGAACACCACCCGCACACCATGATCGGGTTCGTCTTGCGGCGCGCCGACCGTGGCCCCCAGTGTCGTGCGATACCGCGCGGCGGCAGCCTCCAGATCGGGCACAGCAATTGCGACATGGTTCAGACGGCCAATCATATGCGTTCTCCTGAAATCGTGCTTTCAAAAGCTAGAAGCGCCCTGCCCTTGGCGCAAGGCTTGCGTGCTGCGAAGGACACATCAACACGCAGATGCCATCAAAGACCCGCCCGTACCGGTGTTAAGATTAACGGCCTGTTCACCATCGGGCATTTTACTGGGGCAGACACGAATCCGTCCTTGCTGCCAAAGGAGACTGAAATGAGGGATAGCTTATCGCAACCGCTCGGCCCCCGCCCCGTCGATCTGCGCCGCCCGCTCATGGGCCTGACCGTTCTGGTCGTGGAAGACAGTCGCTATGCATCAGAGGCCATGCGGCTTTTGTGCCTTCGATCAGGGGCGCGCATCCGCCGCGCCGACCGTCTGGCCTCGGCCCACCGGCATCTGCGGACCTATCGCCCGTCGGTGGTGATCGTGGATCTGGGGCTGCCCGATGGCTGTGGCGACGAATTGATCCGTACAATAAAATCAACCGCGCAGGCCATGCCGGTCGTTTTGGGAACATCCGGCGATAGTGCCATGGAACAGGTGGCCTACGCCGCAGGGGCCGACGGATTCCTGCCCAAGCCTGTCGAAAGTCTGGGATTGTTCCAGCAGGCAATTCTGTCGATCCTGCCGGTGTCGGAACGTCCACGGATGCTGTTGCCCGTGAACGACGCCACCATCAGCCCGGACCCGATCGCATTGCGCGATGATCTAAGCCATATGGCACAGGTGCTTTCTGTGGCGCGCGACCAGCCGGCCTTCGGCTATGTCGCACAGTTTCTGGCAGGGCTCGCACGGTCATCGCATGATGACGCGCTGGAGCTGGCGGCAAGTGCGCTGCGCCGCAGGGGCGGCCCCTCGCCGTCAGACATTTCACGCCTGTCTGGCCTTGTGCAGGAGCGTTTGTCAAACAGCGCGACGTTTTAAGCCCGCCATACCGCTCAAGCCCGTCATACCACGTCTTGCACCAGTTCGGGATCATGGCTTACCCGCACCAGACGGGTCAGATCCGACAGGCGCTCGATCTGGCGGCCATCCGCATCGAAATTGGTCGGGGAAAGCCAAGCGCGATAGGCTTCCCGCAGGGCTGGCCAATCCTGATCAATGGCGGCAAACCACGCGGTATCGCGGTTGCGGCCCTTGTAATGGATGGCTTGGCGGAAGACGCCTTCATAACTCAATCCCAGCCGCTGTGCCGCATTACGCGATGGCAGGTTAAGGGCATCGCATTTCCACTCCACCCTGCGGTAGCCGTTTTCAAACGCATATCCGATCATCAACAAAAAAGCCTCGGTTGTGGCGCGGCTGCGCTGCAACTCGGGGCCGATCACAATCGAGCCGATCTCGATCACACCCATCGCAGGGGCAATGCGCATATAGCTTAGAAGCCCACCCGCCTGTCCGGTCCGCGGGTCAATCACCACAAAAAACATCGGGTCCGAAAGGGCCGCCTGTTCGGTAACCCAGCGGATAAAACCGGCCTCGGCATGGAACGGGCCAACGGCCATATAATCCCACAAGCCATCCTGACCGCCCAGCGTGCGGTAAAGCGCATGGGCATGATCGACGGTCATCCGTTCAAGCTGAACATAGTGGCCCTGCATCTGCCCGGCCTGTGGCATACCCGGCGGCTGCCAATCGCCCAAAGGCATACCGAATTGCTTTTCCATCTGGTCTCCGACTAACCCTTATACGGCGTGACGCTAGCCGAACCATCATCCGCACACAATCGCGCAAACCTGCGGGCCGGACACGCGTCGGCCCGCGCGATCTACTGGATGTAGGACGCGAAACGTTTAGGCAAGGATTTTGGGATCGGGGCCCATGTCGAGGCCGGGAAACACCTGCCCCTCCAGCACGGCGCGGTCCACCCCGAACATCCCGCGGATCGCCCATGCCGCATAGGAGCGTATATCGGCCTGTGGCATCAGATCGCGGCGATCCAGAAGATCGGCCTCGCGCAAGCCGGGGAAATGCCCGTGGACCCGCGCCTTTGAAACCGCGCCCCCCGCCATGACCAAAGCGCCGCCTGTCCCGTGATCGGTCCCGCCAGATCCGTTTTGCGCCGCTGTGCGACCGAATTCCGTCATCGCCAACACAACCGTTTTCCCCCACACGTCCCCCAGCCCGTCTTTGAGGGTGGTAATCGTTGCAGCCAGCCGTTCGGCAGGCGTGCGCAACGTGCTGATCTGTGCGCGATGGGTATCCCAGCCGTTGATTGAAAACGCCGCGATGCGCGTATCCCCGCGCAACCGACCTGCGGCAAAACTCGCAATCGCGCGCGCCTGTGCTGTGCGTTTGGCCCCGGTTGTGCGGCGGCCACTTGCGTTCGATTGCGCGCCGATCTCGAAGGCGGCCCGGGCTGCATCGCGAAACAGCGGATCATCATGGTAGATCTGCTCGAACAATCGCTGGCCCTGATCACTCACCCCGACAGAGGCCTCCGGCGACCACGACATTGTGGGCGCCTCCCCTGCCAGAACCGGCATCCCGCTGGTACCGACCGAAAAGGCCGTATCCGCCCGCGCATCCGGCATGGAGTGCAACAATCGGTTCAGCCAGCCCGTGCGATGCAGTTCGGGCGGCACATCCTGACCGGTGCCAGCCTCCAGAATGTCCTGTCCGTCGAAATGCGACCGCTTGCCGCGATAGGGGGTCGATACGGCGTGGGCGAATGACAGCTCCCCCGCCCGCCACAGTGCAAGCAGCGGCGACAGTGCCGGATGCAGCGCATAGAACCCGTCCAGATCATGGGCGCCGTTGCCGGGGCCGATCGCGAAATCCGGACGCAGCTTGGCAAGCATCGGATCCCCATAAGGCTGCACAATGTCCAACCCGTCCATCGCCCCGCGCAAGATCACCACCACCAGACGGTTTTCGCCCGGTGTCGCGGCAAAGGTCATGGAAGACATCAGCGGGTGCGCCGCCGCAGAACACCCGATAAGAGCCGAGCCTTGCAAGAAGAAACGTCGCGATAGCATTGGAATTATCTCCGCATGAATTCGGGGGACGCGAGCACCAGCGCAACCGCCTCGCGGCGGGATTCCGCGCGCGGGATCGCGGCCACAAGCGCATCCGACTGGCGCGTGCCCAAAACCTGTGCGCCGAACTCCACAGGATCGGGCAACCGCCGCTCGCCGCCTAGAAGGGCCGCCGGATGGCTGACCGCCCAGTTGATCCGCTCTGCCAACCCTTGGGGTGTGACCCATGCCTCTGGCGCTTCCGGCCAACCATCGGGGCCAGGCGGAGCGCGCCAGTCCTGGCCCATCCGCCTGAGCGGACCTGAAAACCGCCGTGACATCTGCTTGGCCCCGTAGCCCATCACCTGATCGCCGCCGACCCCCATGGCGCGCTGTGCCGCGATCATCCATTCCAGCGGCTGGCGCATTTTCAAAAACCGCGCCTGCAAGGCCGCCGGATGTGTCAGCAACACATCATAGACCGGCATCAACCCTGTATCGTGATCCAGATAGGCCTGCGCCATCGCCTGCACCAGAGCCGGGTCGGGGGTATCGGCCACGAAATGAACAGCCAGTTTGCGGGCCAGATGTTGCGCGGTATCGGGGTGACGGGCCAGATCGTCCAGCACCGCATGGATATCGCGCAACGATGGCGCGCCCCCACCATACTCACGACCCAACACGTGTTCCGCGCCGGGTTCTGCCGATTGTTTCTGGAAATAGGTTCCATCGGTATGGACCTGCAACCCGGTGAGCAATTCTGCCAGTTCGCGCACATCGGTTTGGGTATAGCTTGCGTTTACCCCCAGCGTATGCAGTTCCATCAATTCGCGGGCGAGGTTTTCGTTCAATCCGAAATGTTTGCCGGGCTTGCGCTTGGCCTTTGGCGACTCAGGCCCCACCGACTGGTTCTGATCGAGATAATAGATCATTTGCGGATGCAGCGTCGCGGCACGCAGCAGGGTAGAGAAGCGCCCCGAAAGATGGGGGCGCAGCGCCTCGGCATGGCTCAGTTGCAAAAGCGCGTAAGGCTGGCGTTTGACACGGGTGGTAAAGTGATCGCTCCAGAATGCCCAAAGCCGCTCTCGGAACATATCGTCACTCGCAACGCCGCGCGCCATCACGGCTCGCAAAACATCGCGCCGCATTCCCCCCAGTGTTTTGCGGTAATTGGCAAAGACCTGTTCATAGGCGGCAGGGTCCTTGCGGCGCATCTTGCCCAGTTCGGAATATTTCGCACGTACGGCCAGGCCATCTTCGGTCGTTGGGCCGGGAAAGGCTAAAGCGGCCTGATCGGGACCGCGCAGCAAGGCCAGCATCGCATCGGCGGTCACAGGCCCCGCCGCACCTCCTGCCGCATCGGGGCGGTGTCCGTATCCAAAGCGGATCGGGGCCAGTTCGGAAAATTCCATATGCGCTTGCGATGCCATGGCAACGTCACACTTTCTGTGGGCTTTGAGAACATGCGTAGTCTACCGCATCGGACGCAAGGCCCCCGAATGATATTTCCGTGGGTAGGACAAAGGCCGCCGAAATGAAAAAAGAGGCCCGTTCAGGGGCCTCTTTGATCACTCTGTCAGCGGTGCAATGCGATGGCAGGGCTTTAGTCCTGCGCAATAACCCGCAAGTTCAGCTCGCGCAGCTGTTCGTTCATCGGCTCGGACGGCGCGCCCATCATCAGATCTTCGGCACGCTGGTTCATCGGGAACATGATCACTTCGCGGATGTTCTGCTCTTCGGCCAGCAACATCACGATCCGGTCGATCCCCGCAGCACAGCCACCGTGGGGCGGTGCGCCATATTTGAACGCATTGACCATGCCGCCAAAGCGTTTCTCGACCTCGGACTTGTCATAGCCCGCAATCTCGAAGGCTTTGTACATTGTCGCCAGATCGTGGTTACGGATCGCGCCCGAAATCAGTTCGTAGCCATTGCAGGCCAGATCGTACTGATAGCCCATGACCTCCAGCGGATCGCCGTCCAGCGCGTCGCGGCCGCCTTGAGGCATCGAGAACGGATTGTGGCTGAAATCCAGTTTGCCCTCGTCGTCCTTCTCATACATCGGGAAATCCACGATCCATGCGAATTTGAAGCAATCTTTTTGCGACAAGCCCAGCTCGTCACCGATGACATTGCGCGCGCGACCGGCCACACCCTCGAAGCTTTCGGGTTTGCCGCCAAGGAAGAAGGCCGCATCACCGACCTCAAGGCCCAGTTGCTGGCGGATCGCCTCGGTCCGTTCGGGGCCGATATTTTTGGCCAGCGGACCTGCGGCTTCCAACCCCTCGCCCTGATCGCGCCAGAAGATATAGCCCATTCCCGGCAGGCCCTGCTCCTGGGCGAACTTGTTCATCCGGTCGCAGAATTTGCGCGAACCGCCCTTGGGTGCGGGAATGGCGCGCACTTCTGTGCCTTCCTGCTCCAGCAATTTGGCGAAAATCGCGAAACCGGACCCTGCGAAATGCTCCGATACGACCTGCATCTCGATCGGGTTGCGCAGGTCGGGCTTGTCGGAGCCGTATTTCAACAGCGCCTCTTTGTAGGGGATCAACGGCCATTCGGTATCAACCGCCTTGCCTTTGCCGAACTCCTCGAACACGCCTTGAACGACGGGCTGCACGGCGGCAAACACATCCTCTTGCGTGACAAAACTCATTTCCACATCAAGCTGGTAGAAATCGGTGGGGGAGCGGTCGGCACGCGGATCTTCGTCGCGGAAGCACGGCGCGATCTGGAAATAACGATCGAAACCACCCACCATAATCAACTGTTTGAACTGCTGGGGCGCTTGCGGAAGCGCATAGAATTTGCCCGGATGCAGGCGCGATGGCACGAGGAAGTCGCGCGCGCCTTCCGGCGAGGAGGCCGTGATGATCGGCGTCTGGAATTCGTTAAACCCCGTTTCCCACATCCGGTTACGCAGGCTGCGCACGACATTGGACCGCAGCATCATGTTGTTGTGCAGCTTTTCGCGGCGCAGATCGAGGAACCGATAGGACAGACGGGTTTCTTCGGGATACTCCTGCTCGCCGAAGACCGGCAGGGGCAGTTCTGCCGCCTCGCCCAGCACTTCAATGCTGCGGACATAGACCTCGATCTCGCCTGTCGGGATTTTGGGGTTGATCAGGCTTTCGGCGCGGTTTTTGACCGTCCCGTCGATCCGGATCACCCATTCGGAGCGCACGGTCTCCATCAGCTTGAAGGCGTCGCTGTCGCCATCGCACAGCACTTGGGTCATGCCGTAGTGGTCGCGCAGGTCGATAAACAGGACACCGCCGTGATCTCGCACGCGATGAACCCAGCCCGACAGGCGGACATCTTCACCGGCGTTTGCTGCGCTGAGATCGGCGCAGGTATGTGTGCGATAGGCGTGCATGTGACTTCCCTCAAAAAACTGGGTGTTTTGGCTCGGGCCGATACACCCTTTAGGGGCTGGAAAGTCAAGGCCAGAACCGGTCAAAGGCGGCACAGCGCGCAACCTCGTGCCGGTGGCGCCTCGCCCATAACGCCACGGGCTGGCTGCGGGCGTGTGCCCGAAAAATGCGCATTCTTGTTGGATATGCGCGGGAAATTGCCAAATAGCTGCGCAGATGTGCTTCACAACGCGAAACGATCTGCATGGATTCACAGAAATTCCGGGGGCCACCACCTATACTGGCGCGACCATTTATTTAACACTTCGTTAACAAAAGCGCCTGATCTGTGCATTTCCCCAAAGGCGCGCCACCGGTGGAATTGGAATTTCGTGCCACCGGATTGCCTGAGAACCAACCACTGGGAGCTTGTCATGACGCTCTGGGATCGCCTGCTGGACCGGATCATTCACCACATGCTGCATAACGGTACGCTGGAGTTGCGGTTTCATGACGCCACGATGCGGCGCTATGGCGATGGCACCGGTACGCCTGTCTGCCTGACCATCCACGATCCGGCCCTGTCGCGCAAAATCGTGATGAACCCCGATATGGGCGTGGGAGAGGGGTATATGGATGAGGGGTTTACCATCGCAGACGATGATCTGTCGGGTTTCTTGCGGCTGGTTGTTCAAAACCTCGGTCGGCGCGGAATGCCATGGTTTGAACGCCCGCTCGCCATTCTGCGCTACTTGGGCCGGTCGCTTGCGCAGTTCAATCCGGTCAATCGGGCGCAAACGAACGTGGCCCATCATTATGATCTGTCGTCCACGCTCTACGATCTGTTTCTTGACAAGGACCGGCAATATAGCTGCGCCTATTTCCAGACCCCCGACATGACGCTGGAGGCGGCGCAATCTGCCAAAAAGCACCATATCGCCAAAAAGCTGCTGATCGAACCGGGGATGAGCGTTCTGGATATCGGCTGCGGCTGGGGCGGCATGGCCCTGACCCTTGCACAAGATTATGGCGCGCGTGTCGTGGGTGTCACGCTGTCGCGCGAGCAATACGATCTCGCGCGCCAGCGCGTGCACGAGGCAGGCCTGCAAGACCGCATCGACATCCGTCTGACCGATTACCGCAAAGTAGAAGAACAATTCGACCGGATCGTTTCGGTGGGGATGTTCGAACATGTGGGCGTGCCCCATTACCGCGAATATTTCCGCCATGTGCGCCAGATGCTGGCCCCCGGCGGCACGGCGCTGATCCATTTTATCGGACGGGCAACGCCACCGGGCACCACCTCCAACTGGATTATGAAATATATCTTTCCGGGCGGCTATTGCCCGGCGATGTCGGAAGCCTCGGCCGCAGTGGAGCACGAGCAGCTTGTGGTGGCGGATCTGGAAGTGTGGCGCAACCATTACGCCGAAACCCTGCGCCATTGGTACGAGAGATTCGAGACAAATATCGACCGCGCGCAAGCCATTTATGACGCGCGTTTTTGCAGGATGTGGCGCTATTATCTGATCGCAAGCGAAATGACCTTTCGCTATGGCGGGCAGGTTGTGTTCCAGTATCAACTGTCCCACAGCGTGGAGGATGTGCCGCTGACCCGCGATTACCTGTATTGCGACGATGCACGCACACACCCTTGCACGCAAGAAAACCATGCCGACTCCCGCGCCCGTGCAGCCGAGTGACAGGCCCGTAAAGCATCGGTTTTCCGGCATGAAAAGGGCGGTCAAACCCCGTTGTCGCATCGCGCGGCTTGCAGGGAATATCCCGTTGTCGGTCGATCAGCCCTTGCACGCCCGCGCAAGCAGACTATAACCCGCACCGATTTGCGCGCGGCCCTTATGGCCCGCGCCCTTTGCTATGCGCCGAAACGAAGGGACCCTGACTATGCCGAAGAGAACTGACATCAAGTCCATCCTCATTATCGGTGCGGGGCCCATCATTATCGGGCAAGCCTGCGAATTCGATTATTCGGGGGCACAAGCCTGCAAGGCCCTGCGCGAAGAGGGATACCGGGTCATTCTGGTCAACTCCAACCCCGCCACGATCATGACCGATCCGAACATGGCCGATGCGACCTATATCGAGCCGATCACCCCCGAAGTTGTTGCCAAAATCATCGAAAAAGAACGCCCCGATGCGCTTTTGCCGACAATGGGCGGGCAAACCGGCCTGAACACCTCGCTGGCGCTGGCCGACATGGGTGTTTTGGAGAAATTCGGGGTCGAGCTGATCGGCGCCAACCGCGAAGCCATTGAAATGGCCGAAGACCGCAAACTGTTCCGCGAGGCGATGGACCGCTTGGGCATCGAGAACCCGAAGGCCACCATTATTGCTGCGCCCAAAGGCGAAGACGGGCGTTATGACATAAACGCCGGCGTGCGCGAAGCAATGGGAGCGCTTGAGGATATCGGCTTGCCTGCGATCATCCGCCCTGCCTTCACATTGGGCGGCACCGGTGGTGGCGTGGCCTATAACCGCGACGATTACGAGCGGATCTGCCGTTCGGGGCTGGATGCCTCGCCCATGGCACAGATCCTGGTCGACGAATCGTTGCTGGGCTGGAAAGAATTCGAGATGGAAGTGGTCCGCGACAAAGCGGATAACGCGATCATCGTATGTTCCATCGAAAACATCGATCCGATGGGCGTGCATACCGGCGACAGTATCACCGTGGCCCCTGCCCTGACGCTGACCGACAAAGAATACCAGTTGATGCGCACCCATTCGATCAACGTCCTGCGCGAGATCGGCGTTGAAACCGGCGGATCGAACGTGCAGTGGGCTGTAAACCCCGCTGACGGCCGGATGGTGGTGATCGAGATGAACCCGCGTGTATCGCGGTCCTCGGCACTGGCGTCGAAGGCCACAGGCTTCCCGATTGCCAAGATCGCCGCAAAGCTGGCCGTGGGCTACACGCTCGACGAGCTGGACAACGACATCACCAAAGTCACGCCCGCGTCGTTCGAACCGTCGATCGACTATGTCGTGACCAAAATCCCGCGCTTTGCGTTTGAAAAATTCCCCGGCTCCGAAGCCACGCTGACCACGGCGATGAAATCCGTGGGCGAAGGCATGGCCATCGGACGCACGTTCCACGAATCGGTGCAAAAAGCACTGGCGTCGATGGAAACCGGTCTGTCGGGCTTTGACGAGATCGCAATCGAGGGCGCACCCGACAAAGCGGCCGTGGTCAAGGCAATCTCGAAGCAAACGCCGGACCGGATGCGCCTGATCGCGCAAGCGATGCGCCACGGTCTGTCGGATGACGAAATCATCGCGGCCACCTCTTTCGATCCGTGGTTCTTGGCGCGCATCCGCGAAATTGTGGATGCCGAGGCGGTGATCCGCAAAAAAGGCCTGCCGATGGACGAGGCCGGTCTGCGCAAGATCAAGATGATGGGCTTTACCGACCTGCGTCTGGCACATCTGACCGGACGCACCGAAGGTCAGGTCCGTCGCGCGCGCCGTAACCTTAACGTGCAGGCCGTGTTCAAACGTATCGATACCTGCGCGGCAGAATTCGAGGCCCAGACACCCTATATGTATTCCACCTACGAAGCCCCTGCGATGGGCGATGTGGAATGCGAGGCACGCCCGTCTGATCGTAAGAAAGTGGTCATTCTGGGCGGCGGTCCGAACCGGATTGGCCAAGGGATCGAATTTGATTACTGCTGCTGCCACGCATGTTTCGCGCTGTCGGATGCAGGCTATGAAACGATCATGATCAACTGCAACCCCGAGACGGTATCGACCGATTACGATACATCCGACCGGTTGTATTTCGAGCCGCTGACACTGGAACATGTGCTGGAAATCCTGCGTGTGGAGCAAGACAACGGCACGCTGCACGGGGTGATTGTCCAGTTCGGTGGCCAAACGCCCCTGAAGCTGGCCAATGCACTGGAAGCCGAAGGCATTCCGATCCTCGGCACGACACCTGACGCCATCGATCTGGCCGAAGACCGTGAGCGTTTCCAAGAGCTTCTGAACACTCTCGAGCTGAAGCAGCCGGTCAACGGCATCGCCCATTCCGACGCCGAAGCGTTCGAAATCGCGGGCCGCGTGGGCTATCCGCTGGTGATCCGCCCGTCCTACGTTCTGGGGGGACGCGCTATGGAAATCGTGCGCGATCTCGACAGCCTGAAACGCTACATCAATAACGCCGTGATCGTGTCTGGCGACAGCCCTGTGCTGCTTGATAGCTATCTCAGCGGCGCGATCGAGGTGGATGTCGATGCCCTGTGCGACGGCCAGAATGTGCATGTTGCAGGCATCATGCAGCATATCGAGGAGGCTGGCGTCCACTCGGGCGATAGCGCCTGCTCGCTGCCGCCGCATACCTTGTCCAAAGAGGTGATTGCAGAGCTGAAACTGCAAACCGAGAAAATGGCGCGCGGGCTGAATGTTGTGGGTCTGATGAACGTCCAGTTCGCGATCAAGGACGGCGACATTTACGTGCTGGAGGTCAATCCCCGCGCCTCGCGCACCGTGCCGTTTGTGGCCAAAGCGACCGATAGCGCGATTGCGTCGATTGCCGCGCGCTTGATGGCAGGCGAGCCGATGTCGGCCTTCGAACACCGTCCCGATTATCCGGAAAATGCCGGCCCCGAGGATGATCTGCCCTATGCCGATCCGTTGACGCTGGCCGATCCGATCACGCCGTGGTTCTCCGTCAAGGAGGCTGTTTTGCCATTCGCGCGGTTCCCGGGCGTTGATACGCTGCTTGGTCCGGAAATGCGCTCCACCGGCGAGGTCATGGGCTGGGACCGCAACTTCCCGCGTGCCTTCCTGAAGGCGCAAATGGGCGCAGGCACGGTCTTGCCGACATCAGGGCGTGTGTTCTTCTCTGTCAAGGATGCGGACAAGTCCGAGGAACTGGCACAGGCCGCACGCGACCTGATCGTGATGGGCTTTACGCTGGTTGCAACGCGTGGCACGGCGGCTTGGCTCAAGGAGCGTGATGTTCACGCGCAGATCGTCAACAAGGTCTACGAGGGGCGTCCCAATATCGTCGATATGATGAAAAATCGCGATATCGCGCTGGTTTTGAACACGACCGAAGGCAATCAGTCGATTTCGGACAGTCGCGAAATCCGCTCCGTCGCGCTCTACGACCACATTCCATATTTCACCACGGCGGCTGGCTCTATCGCTGCTGTGGCCGCGATGAAAAGCCGCGAAGAAGGCGAAGTGAACGTGCGTTCGCTGCAAGCCTGAGCCTCGTTCTGGTTCGAAATCAAACAAGGGCGGCCTTCACGGGCCGCCCTTTGTCTATGCGCAAGCACCCTTACCCCATCGGGATACAAGGGCGGCTAAAATCACACCACCTTTAACCTTAAGGATGCCGGGCCTGACGCGGGCGCTAAATCATGCTGCGGCAAACCCTTTATTTCGCTGGAAACAAGCGTGAAAACACTCGCACGATCACAGCCTGCTGCACCCTGAAATGTCTGTTGACGCATTATGGAAAACGTCGCTCCACACCGTATTGCAAGGTCAAGCGCCGCCTCCAATCGACGTGCTGCCGCCAAATTTGAATGGCTGTGACAGCATCACCGCGCCATGGGTAGCTGTGAACCGGCGGGCGCGGCGGCGCAAACCGATATGGTTTGTTGATCTACGCCAGCACGCCATCAAGCTGGTCACAAGAACCTTTTGCAGGTCGTTTATCGTATGTCGGGGCAATCCTTGCGCGTCAGCCGTCCGCACGATCTACGACTTGTTTAACGTACTGATTGCCGGTCTGGCAGTTGGCCGGTCTGGATAGTTTGCGCGATATCTGCCGCACCGTCGAAAACAGTGCCAGCCACGGCACGGCCCTGTTTTTCCGCCGGTCCGGTCACGGCCCGCGCGCGGCGGACAAGACCAGCGTTACTTTCCTTGGCCGGGGCAAGACAGGCTGTTCCATGCGACGGCGCACAACGCGCGACGTAAGACGCATACCAGATGAACAGGCCGATACGTGTGATAGCCCCTTACTTTAGCGTGCTGGCAAATCCACGCCTTCTGACCAAGGCATCAGGTTCCGTGATTTGCTATACGCCCAGACCGGGGATCGTCACCACAACCCGCCTCACGCCCCGCGGGCGCTGTGGCAGAAACGGTCAGATACGCCTCTCATGAAGCACGCACTACGCTTTCGCCCGACAAAGTATTTCTCCACGACCCACCCGTGGCTGCGCCCGCCGATCAGGATCTGGAGATGGTTTGTGATCGCTCACACACCACTCCCAGAAAGGGCCTTGGATGGCGCGATCAACCGAAACAGTCCGGAAAGGACCAAGGAAACCAAAATAAAACAGGTTGTCGCAACGTGGCTTGAGATGCCACGACCCAAGCCCCCAGAGGCACGCCGTCCATAGGCCGGTGATCGGTCACTCATGAGACCACTTGATATCGCGCCAGACCGAAGATCTCGGCCAGATGCTCCTGAAGACGTTTACCGCACAACCACAATCTCGCGAATGCAGTGTTCCACCTCTGCGCGTAGCTCGTCTCCCAAGGCACGAAACCGCGTGGCGTTGGCCTGATCCAGACGCAGACGCCACGCCACGGGCTGCACAGCCATCAGGCTGGCAAGATCGGTCGCGGACTGCCCGTCTGTGACATGTCGCAGCACCACATACCGGCCATTTTCGATACGTCCGATCTCTCGTAGCGGATTGCCGTAAAACCCGCTTTGCGCCCCGCCCAGGCGCATCGCGTCCACCCGTTCCAGCCATTCGGAATAGCCCGCGATCGCGCCCAGACAGTATTCCGCTTTGGGGGCGGCAATCACGGCCTGTTGCGAAACCACGTCCTGTGTAACTGCGCCGCGTGCCGTCGGGCTTGCCTGAGCGGCCGACACGCCGGCCCATAAAATCATGCAGAAAACCAATCCGAATATTTCACCATGCCATCCCCGGCGCATCGTATTATTTTGCATCGCCTTGTCTCCCACCTCGTGCCAATGCGGGGTCTGAAACGTTGCCCCTTGCGTAAAGACTGCCCCAACTGTCATCGCAAATGGTAGATATTTGGTTTTCATCCGGCAGATTTGCACAAACCCGCTCATATTATGCATCCCTGCCACGCTTTTGCCCCTGCCGTCCCTGCCCGCCCCCTTTCATCGAGGTGAAATCCAACGAATCGGGGATGACATAACGGTGAATTTGCGAGAGTTTGGCGCGATATGGCAGGGAGACCGTAATGAGTTTATTTCGACAGCTTGCGACCGCGCTGGGGCTCGCATGCATACTGGTCAGCTGTGGCAGCGACGATCGCCCGATGGTGGGTGATCTGGAAACGCCGCGCATGCTGAACGCGGCCGCCTATCAGGCAAAAGGCATTCCGGCGCGTTTCGGGGATCGTTCTCCCCACCCGTGGGCAGAGCATCATCCAGCGCTATATCCGGTGCATGGCGTGGATGCCGCCCGATATCAGGGCATCATGAACTGGTCCGCCGCACGCAGCGCAGGTGTACGGTTCGCTTGGCTAAAGGCGACCGAAGGCGGGAATTACATCGATCCAGGCTTCGAGAAAAACGCAGATTCAGCGCGCGCCGCAGGCGTTGCCGTCGGCGCATATCACTTTTATTACTTCTGCCGCACCCCGCAAGAGCAGGCAGAGTGGTATATCAAGCGTGTGCCGAAACGCGCCGGCGATCTGCCACCGGTGCTGGATATCGAATGGAACCACCAGTCCAAGACATGCCGCCGCTTTCCCGACCCACAAACGGTGGTCAGCGAGATGCGCACCTTCCTCAACATCATTGAGCGTCACTATGGCACCCGTCCCGTTATCTACACCACCGTTGATTTCTGGCACGAGAACCACCTGACGCGACTGGGCAATTACGATTTCTGGCTGCGCTCCGTGGCCGACCATCCCAAAGACCGGTATCCGGGCGTCGACTGGACCTTCTGGCAGTATAGCGGCACAGGTATCGTGCCCGGTATTGGCGGCACGGTGGATCTGAACACGTTCAACGGCAACCAGACCACTTGGGCGCGCTGGTATACCAGCCGCAAACAGCGCTAGGCTTTCCACACCGCCCAAACGCCACAAAAAACCGCCGCCCTTTCAACAAGGGGCGGCGGTTTCATTTTCTGGCCCGTTCAGGGTCCGGGCGACGCCCTTCAGCCGTTTTGACGGATACGCACGTTCTCGGGATCGTGCGGGCTGTCGACGGTCACTTCCGCCGAGTAGTCCTGACCCAGGATCCGCACTTGCACCACGGTGCCGGGCTCGGACAATTCGGGGCTGACATAGCCCATGCCGATTTGCTTGCCGAACGCGACCGAATAGCCGCCAGACGTCAAACGGCCCACTTTCTTGCCATCTTTCATTAACGCCTCGCGGCCCCACGTATCGGCATCTTCCGGCCCATCGATCAGCAGGGTCACACATTTCGCGCGAATACCCGTATCGATCATTGCCTGCTTGCCGGTGAAGTCTTTGTCCAGATCCACGAAACGGTCCAGACCTGCTTCAAGCGGCGTCGCATCGCGGCCCAGCTCGTTGCCGAAAGCGCGATAGGATTTTTCCTGACGCAACCAGTTTTGTGCACGTGCGCCAACCAGCTTCATGCCGTGCTTTTCGCCCGCCTCCACAAGCTGTTTCCACAGATAGCGCGAGAATTCGATCGGATGGTGGAGTTCCCAGCCCAGCTCGCCTGTGTAGGCCACACGGACCGCACGCACAGGGCACATGCCCAGTTCGATATCACGCGACGACAGCCACGGGCTGCGCTTGTTGGACAACACGGTCGCTGGATCGGCATCGACCACCAGCTCGTTGAGGATATCACGCGATTTCGGGCCTGCGATCGCGAACACACCCCATTGCGTCGTGATGTCGTGGATGTCGATGTAATCACCCCCACCGGCACGGAAATCCTCTGCCGATTTTTTCAGGTAGTCACCGTCGTAATCGGTCAGCGCACCGGCCGAAATCAGGTAGTATTCCTCCTCGGCCAAACGCACGATGGTATATTCCGTGCGGGTGGTGCCGGCCTTGGTCAGCGCATATGTCAGGTTGATCCGGCCCACTTTCGGCAATTTGTTACACGTGAAGCCATCAAGGAACGCGGTCGCACCGGGGCCACGCACAAGGTGTTTGGTGAATGCCGAGGCATCGATCAGCCCTGCGGTTTCACGGATGGCCGTCGCTTCGGCCTTGGCATATTCCCACCATCCGCCACGGCGGAACGAGCGGGCATCATGATCGAACGACGAAGGCGCGCCTTTCGGACCGTAATAGTTGGGACGCTCCCAGCCGTTGATCTGGCCCATCTGCGCCCCTTCGGCGATCTGGGCGTCATAGGCGGGCGTGGTGCGCAACGGACGGGCCGCTTCGCGTTCCTCGTCGGGGTGGTGCAGAACGTAGACGTGCTCGTAGCACTCCTCGTTTTTGCGCGCGGCCCATTCGTTGGTCATCCAGCTGCCGTAACGTTTGGGGTCGAGGCTTGCCATATCGATCTCGGCCTCGCCCTCCACCATCATCTGTGCCAGATAATAACCGGTGCCGCCTGCCGCCGTGATCCCGAAGCTGAAGCCTTCGGCAAGCCACATGTTGCGCAATCCCGGTGCCGGACCGACAAGCGGGTTGCCATCGGGTGTGTAGCAGATCGGGCCGTTGAAATCGTCTTTCAGACCGGCGGTTTCGGATGTCGGGATCCGCGCGATCATCGACATATACTCTTCCTCGATCCGCTCCAGATCGAGCGGGAACAGGTCTGCGCGGAACGAATCCGGCACACCATGACGGAAACAGGCCGGTGCATTCCGCTCGTAGGGGCCAAGCAGCCAGCCACCGCGCTCTTCTCGCACATACCATTTGGCATCGGCGTCACGCAAAACAGGGTGCTCGGGGTTGCCGTCAGCCCGCCATTTGACCAAGGCCGGATCGGGCTCTGTCACGATGAACTGGTGTTCCACCGGAATTGCAGGGATCTTGATGCCCAGCAGTTGCGCCGTGCGCTGTGCGTGGTTGCCGGTTGCGGTAACCACATGCTCTGCATGGATTTCCACCAACTCGCCGGAGCCGACAAGGTTGCCGCCCTTTTCGACCATTTTCTCAAGCGTCACGATCCATTCCGAACCGGTCCACTTGTACGCGTTCACCTGCAGCTTGCGCACGATATCCACACCACGCTGGCGTGCGCCCTTGGCCATTGCCTGTGTCAGATCGGCGGGGTTGATATAGCCGTCTTGAGGGTGGAACAGCGCGCCTTTCAGATCACCGGTTTCCACCAGCGGCCAACGCTCCTTGATCTGCGCAGGCGTCAGGAATTCGTGATAGACGTCTGCGGATTCAGCAATCGAGCTATACAGCAGATATTCGTCCATCCGGTCTTGTGTCTGCGCCATGCGCAGGTTGCCGCAGACAGAAAAACCAGCATTCAGACCGGTTTCCGCTTCCAGCGTTTTATAAAAATCGACCGAGTATTTGTGGATATGGGTCGTGGCGTAGCTCATGTTGAACAAAGGCAACAGGCCTGCGGCGTGCCATGTGGAGCCAGCGGTCAGCTCGTCGCGCTCCACCAACATCACATCGTTCCACCCGGCACGGGCAAGGTGATAAGCGATGGAGCAACCGATGGCCCCGCCACCGACGATCAAAGCTTTGACATGGGTCTTCATGGTGCGTCTCCTAAAGCAGGCATTTGCACCATTAGTGACCAATAAGCGCCGCGCAGGTGGCATCACGCCCGACATTTGACGTCAGAAAAACGACAAAAGACGGGCACGCTGATATGCCAGCAGACCCCGACAGACAAACCGGTCACAGCAATTAGCGCAAATCGGGCGTGATGACACAGTTATAACGCTGTTGTGACGCGCCGCCATGAAACCAAATATGCTGTGGCAAGTTGTCTTTTCACACAATCGGGTGGCACATCTGGCACCCTGACCGACCCCAAAGGGAGAGGACTTATGAGAAAGCTTCTTGCAACCACCGCGATCACGGTGATGGCCGCGTTGCCCGTTATGGCACAAACCGACGGATCAGCCACAGGCGACACCGGCACGGCGGCGCAGGTGCAGCCCCAATCGCAGGGCACCACTGGCAACGAGACCTTTTACGGTTCAATCTCGGGTGCGGTAGATGCGTCCGATTTCATTGGCAAAAGCGTGTATGCCACAGACGCCGAGGTCACCGCCAAGGATGATGTGGCGGCCATGAAGGACGAATGGGACAATATCGGTGAAGTCAGCGATGTGGTCTTCGGCACACAAGGCGATGTGGAGGCCGTACTGGTCGACGTCGGCGGTTTCCTTGGCATTGGCGAGAAAACAGTCGCGGTTAACCTTGATGCGCTGCAAATGGTGCCGGGCGATGACGCGGACGATTATAACATCGTCATGAAGGGCGACCGCGCCACATTGGAAGATGCCCCCGCCTATGATCGCAGCCAAGACGCGGCGCAAGCGGAGCCTGATGCCGGTACACCAAACACCGCAACAGATACATCGGCGGACACGGCCACAGCGGCCTCTATCGGCTCCACGCTCTCGAATGCCGCAAGCGAAGCCGCGGACTGGACAGAGCAAAAGGCCGATAGCGCGACATCTGCAGTCTCACAAGCCGCAGACGATGCTGGCGCTTGGACCGAAGAGAAAACCGCCGAAGCAGGCTCTGCTGCCGACAAGGCAGGTGAGGATATCGCCCAAACCGCAAACAAGGCCAAGAACGACGCCTCCGAGGCGATGAAAACCGAACAGGCAGACGCTGCCAGTTCCTCCAGCACCGACTGGTCGCAGATAACCCCTGCCGATCTTAGCAAAAAGACGATCTATGGACCCAATGACGAAAGCGTCGGCAAAGTGTCGGAGGTTCTGACAGACGAGTCCAACCAGATCAAACAGGTGATCGTGAATGTTGGCGGTTTCCTTGGCCTTGGCGCGAAACCGGTGGCCCTTAGCCCCGAACAGATGGAAATCAGCCAAGGCGCGGACGGTTTGACGATCCATATCGCCGCCACTCAGGAAGAGCTGGAACAAATGCCGGAGTATGAAGGCTCCTGATCCATGCGCGGGGCGACGCCCGGAGTGTGACAGATCTTAATGGCGCACGTGCCTGACGGTCGACTATAGAACTGCGCCCCCTGATTGATGTCGGGGGGCGCTTTATGAAACGGGTATCGAGAGTGCGGCCCCTTTGGGCCTGAAATGTGACAGAAGGCCCGTCACCGAACCGTCGTGCCACCGCCGCTCAGATCATGCTGGTGACCACCTGATCGGGCGGGCGGTGGCCGTCGGCAAACGTCTTGATATTGATCAGGACTTTCTCGCCCATCTCGATACGCCCCTCCACCGTGGCCGATCCCATATGCGGCAACAGAACCACATTGGGCTGGGCGCGCAGACGCGGGTTGATTTCGTGGCGGCCTTCGAACACGTCCAGCCCCGCGCCAGCAATCTCGCCCGTGCGCAACATCCGCGTAAGGGCATTTTCATCGATCACCTCGCCGCGTGATGTATTGACCACCACCGCCTCGGGCTTGAGAAGTTTCAGCCGCCGCGCGTTCAGAAGGTGGAATGTCGATGGGGTATGCGGACAGTTGACCGAAATCACATCCATGCGGCTGACCATCTGATCAAGGCTTTCCCAGTAGCGCGCCTCGAGCGCGGCTTCGGTTTCGGGGCGCAAACGTTTGCGGTTGTGATAATGGATTTCCATACCGAACGCGCGTGCACGGCGGGCAACGGCCTGACCAATGCGTCCCATCCCCAGAATGCCAAGCTGCTTGCCGCCAATGCGACCGCCCAGATAGGCTGTGGGCGACCATCCCTGCCAGTCACCTGACTGCATGACCGCCAAGCCTTCGGGGATGCGTCTTGTGACGGCCAGAATAAGCGCCATCGTCATATCGGCGGTATCGTCGGTCACCACACCGGGCGTGTTGGTCACCAGAATTCCGCGCTGTCGGGCGGTGGCCAGATCAACATGATCGATCCCTGCGCCGAAATTCGCGATCAGCTTCAGATGCGGGCCCGCCTGTGCCAGCATGCCAGCATCAATCCGGTCGGTAATGGTGGGCACCAGAACATCCGCCCGCCCCATTGCGGCCACCAGATCTTCTTTGGTCATCGCATGTTCATCAGTGCGCAGATCCACATCAAACAGCTCCGCCATCCGGCGCTCGACCACCTCCGGCAGTCTGCGGGTCACCACAACTTTCAACCGTTGGTCCGACATCGCCCGATCCTCCTCTTCCAAATGGTCGCCCGTAGGTGCAAACTGCCCTGCAAGGGGCGGTCGCACAAGCCCCGCTTAGGCGTAAAATGGCAGGAGAAACGCCCATTGCGTAATTTTATTGCGCAGAAGTCGGGGTGGCAAAGCAGATGATCAAGATGAAACTGAAAACAATGACGGCACTGGCAGGCATTTTGGGCATGGCATGCGTGATCGGTATGGGATTTCCGGGCAGCCCCAACGCGCAATCACCTGAAACGACCACCGCCGAGCCCTCGCCCGCCGATGTGCCAGCCCCCGGCACCCAGAAAATCGGACCGGTCACCAATTTACCTATCCCGCGCTACGTCTCGCTTAAAAGCGGATCGGGCAATGTGCGCCGCGGCCCATCGCTGTCGCACCGGATCGACTGGGTCTTCAAGCACCGCGCCATGCCGCTGCGGGTAACAGCCGAATACAGCAACTGGCGCCGCGTTGAGGACAGGGACGGCGCGGGCGGCTGGATCCATTACGCACTGATTTCCGGTGTTCGGACAGTTATCGTAAACGACGATATGACCGAGCTTCTGGCAAAGCCGAACACCAATGCCCCCGTCGTCGCCCGCGCCGAGGCCGGAGCCATCCTGCATCTGGGGGAATGCACCAAGGACTGGTGCGAACTGAACGAGGATGGCGCGGATGGCTGGGTTCAGAAAACCGCGATCTGGGGCGTGGACCCTGATGAAATTCGCGACTAGGCCCGCATACATGGTTTACCGGCCGCGCCGCGCGGGGTAGGACTACATTATTCCAAACTCCCAAACTGGCCCAAGGCCGCGTGTGATCATGTATGATTCCGAAAGCCAGCGGCTGAATATTTCCGCAGGCCTTGCCTCAGTTGGCGTGGCAAGCGTTCTTGTGATGCTGAAACTCTGGGCATTGTGGCAAACGGGGGCGATTTCCATCGGTGCGTCGCTGGCCGATAGTGCGATGGACCTCCTGATATCTTCCTTGGGCTTGGTCACAATCTTGTATGCCGCCCGCCCCGCAGATCATGATCACACTTTCGGCCACAGCTCTGCCGAGGATCTTGTCTCGCTCGGTCAGGCGATCTTCATCGCGGTCTCTGCGGGTCTGATCATCTGGACGGCAAGCCGCCGCCTGATGGCGCCGGACGCCGATCATATCAGCTCCGAAGGGGTTGGTATTGTGGTGATGGTCACATCCGTCTGTCTGACGCTTGCCTTGGTGTTCTGGCAATCACGCGTGGCCAAGCGCACCGGCAACAAGGTGGTCTCTGCCGATATGTTGCATTATCTGGGCGATCTTCTGCCGACGATGGGGGCAATCTTCGCGCTGTGGGCGGCCAAGGCATTGGGATGGCAGCGGCTGGATTCCATCGTCGCGCTGCTGGCGGCTGCGATCATGCTGCGCGGCGCGTGGAAAATCGGCGCAGGCGGGTGGAATGCGCTGATGGACGCCGCAGCCGAACCCGAAATCGTGACAGGGCTGGGTCAGACGGTGGCCGAGTATCCCGGCGTGCGTGCCTATCACGATCTGAAAACCCGCACCGCCGGAAACCAGCTGTTCGTGCAGGTACATATCGAGCTGGACGGTGACCAGCCCCTGACCGAGGCCCATGACATTGCCGCAGGATTGAAACAGGCGCTGATCTGCGCCCATCCCAATGCCGATGTCATTATCCACAAAGACGTCTGGCACGGCGCATCAGATCATCCGCAGGCCTGACCCGACTGCCGATTAATGCCCCCCCTGCCCGTCAACACGAGACGCGCAAGGGGCGCGTGCGGGGCGCCCGCCACCGCTGGTGGACGCCCGACACGGTCGGCTGAAGGTTATTCCGTCAATCCGCGCCCTGCCAGAAGCGGCTCTACCCCGGGCATTTTTCCACGAAATTCCATGTACAGTTCCTGCGGATCCCGCGATCCGCCTTTGGACAGAATCCACGTCTGCAACCGTTCCGCCACAACGGGATCAAAGGGGCCACCGGCTTCTTCGAACGCTGCGAACGCATCGGCATCCATCACCTCTGACCACATATAGCTGTAGTAGCCCGCGCTATAGCCATCACCTGAAAACACATGCCCGAATTGCGGCGTGGCGTGGCGCATCCGGATCGCATGGGGCAAGCCGATTTCTGCCAGATATTCCGCTTGGCGGGCCATCGGATCTTGTGGCGCGGGTCCGCTGTGTAGCTCAAGATCAACAAGGGCCGACGCCAGATACTCCACCGTGGAAAACCCCTGATCGAAGGTGGCCGCCGCCTGCAGTTTGTGACGCAGGTCCTCTGGCATGGGCGCGCCTGTGCGGTAATGGCGGGCGTGTTTCTCCAGCACCTCCGGCACATCCAGCCAATGCTCGAAAAGCTGGCTGGGCAGCTCCACGAAATCGCGCGCCACAGAGGTGCCCGAAATCAGCTGATAGTCCACATCCGACAGCATCTGGTGCAGCGCATGGCCGAATTCATGAAACAGCGTGCGCGCGTCGTCATGGCTGAGCAATGCAGGCTGGCCCTTGGTGAAGTTGCACACATTGACCACGATGGGCGCGCTCGCCCCGCCAAGCTTTTTCTGCGACCGCATGGCCGAACACCACGCGCCCGAGCGTTTCGAACCGCGCGCGAAATAATCGCCCATGAACACAGCAATATGGGTGCCGTTGCGCGTCACGTTCCACGCCCGCACATCAGGGTGGTAGAACGGCCCTTCAAGCGGTTCGAATTCCAGCCCGAAAAGCCTGTGGGCCACATCGAACACTGCGCCCAGCATCGCGTCCAGCGAAAGGTAGGGCTTGATCTGGCCGGCATCGAAATCATGCTCTGCCACGCGGCGCTTTTCGGCATAATAGCGCCAGTCCCAAGGCTCCAGATCGCCATTGATCCCATCGGCATGCATCATTTGCGTCAGCACATCCGCATCGGCCAGCGCCGCCCGTTTGGCCGGTGCCCAGACCCGCATCAACAGTTCGCGCACCCGCTGCGGTGTTTTTGCCATCTCGGGCTCAAGCTTGTAGGCCGCGAAACTGTCATATCCCAAAAGCGTGGCACGTTCGGCACGCAGCGCCAGAATCTCGGCCACAATCGCGCGGTTGTCCGTCTCGCCGCCGGTTGCACCACGCGCGCCCCATGCCTCATAGGCCAGCGCCCGTAAATCGCGGTTTTCGGCGAACTGCAAAAACGGCACGATGAGAGAGCGCGATAGCGTCAGCACCGCCCCGTCCTCGCCACGTTCCTGTGCAGCCCCTCTCGCGGCGTCTTTGACGAAATCGGGCAGCCCCGCCATATCCTCGTCGCGCAGCGGGTGGGACCATGTGCGTTCATCGGCCAGAAGGTTTTGCGAAAACGACGTATAAAGGACGGCCAGACGCTGCTTGATCTCGGCCATCCGCTGTGCCGCATCGCCGTGCAGGGCAGCACCGGCGCGCGTGAACATCTGGTAATACAGATACAACACGCGCGATTGCTCGTCACTCAGCCCCAATGTCTCGCGGGCGCGCCACAATGTGGCGATACGCTCGAACAGGGGCGCGTTCATCGTGATTTCCGAGGAAAACTGCGCCAGTTTCGGGGCAAGATCACGCATCAGCGCCTCTCTTGCAGGGGTGCTATCAGCCCCTGCAAGATTATAGAACACGCCCGCCACACGGTCGAGCACGGTCTCGGCCTGTTCCAGTGCCTCGATCGTATTGGCAAATGTCGCGGCCTCGGGATTGGCGGCGATGGCGGTGATGTTTGCGCGGGCCGTCGTCAGGCCCGTCTCGAAGGCGGTGGCGAAATGCTCATCGCGGATCTCGGCAAACGGCGGCAGATGGAAGGGGCCGGTCCATTCGGCTAGCAACGGGTTTGTCATCACAAATCTCCTTTGCCCGTAAGGTAGGCGTACTCCCTTGCGAACAAAAGCCCCTAGCCCGTCAACTTGTTGGAAATACGACGAGGCGCCGCGACACAAATCTAGACATGGGCTGTCTGGATATGCCCGCAAACCTTGCAGCCCTGACGGCGTACGACCTTGATCTCGCGCCCCTCGCCCCATAGCGCATCATGCATCAACAGCCGCCCGCGCAAGCCGCGCCCCGCGCCGGTTAATTCCTTTATCGCCTCGCCCGCCATCATGGCCCCCACAACACCGGGCAGTGCGCCCATCACACCGGCTTCGGCGCAACTCGGCGCAAGGCCTTGGGCGGGTTCGCGGTCAAACAGGCACTGGTAGCAGGGCGCGCCGCGCACAGGATCGTAAAGCGAGATCTGCCCCTCCCATTGGGTGATTGCCCCCGACAACAGCGGCACGCCTGCCCCGACCGCGGCCGCATTGACCGCTTGGCGGGTCGTGAAATCATCGCAGCCGTCGATCACCAGATCCACCCCTGCAAGCAACGGCGGGCCGGAGTGCGCGTCAAATCTGGCGGCAAGCGGCGTGATATGGACATGCGGATTTTGGGCGTTCACAAAGCGCGCTGCCACGTCCACTTTGAGCTGGCCGATATCCTCGTCGCGATACATCACCTGCCTTTGCAGGTTCGAGCGCGAGACAACATCATCGTCGATCACCTGAATGTGCCCGACCCCTGCCGCTGCCAGATACATCAGGACAGGCACGCCCAATCCCCCCGCACCGACCACCAGCACCCGCGCCGCGTTCAAGCGCCGCTGACCCGGCCCGCCCACTTCTCGGAGCATGATATGACGGGCATAGCGTTCAAGCTCGTTGGATGAGAACGGGCCGGCCACGGGCGTTATGCCGTGCCGGTGGAGCCAAAGCCCCCCGCCCCGCGCTGCGTATCTGATAGCAGATCAACCGTATCGAACCGTGCCTGCACGACCGGAGCAATCACCGCTTGGGCCACACGTTCGCCATGTGTAACCGTATAGGGCGCGGAGCCGAAATTGATCAGCAACACGCCAAGCGGCCCGCGGTAGTCGCTGTCGATCGTGCCGGGTGTATTGGGCAGGCTCAACCCGTGTTTATAGGCCAGACCGGAGCGCGGTCGGATCTGCATTTCAAACCCTTCGGGGATTTCGACGCGCAAGCCGGTGGGCACGATCATACGCGCCATAGGGGCCAGAACCAGACCCGCCTCGCGATCTTCGGGGCGCAGGTTCGCACGCAAATCCGCGCCTGCCGCGCCGCTGGTTTCATAGCGGGGCAATGCAACATCCGCATCGGCCCAATCCTCGCGGATCAGTTTTATAACCGGCGTATCCATCAGTTTTCCTTCTTGTTCAGTGTCGCGGCAATGCGCAGGGCAATCGCTTCGGCCACATCGGCCTTACTCATGCGTGCCCAGCGTTCGGTGCCCGCGTCGTCAATTATCGTGACCGCATTTTCTGTGCCACCCATGATACCAGTGTCGGCACTCACGTCATTGGCGATGATCCAGTCACATCCTTTGCGCGCCCGTTTGGCTGTCGCGTTGGCGTGCAGGTTTTCCGTCTCGGCGGCAAATCCGATCACCAGCGGCGGGCGCATCTGCGTGCGATGCGCGATTTGCGCCAGAATATCCGGATTTTCCGCAAACTCCAAAGCAGGCATCTGCCCATCGCCCGTTTTTTTCATTTTTTGCGCGGTGGCGTTGGTGACATGCCAATCGGCCACGGCGGCGGCAAAAATTGCCACATCGGCAGGCAGGGCCTGATCCACGGCGGCCTGCATTTCCCGTGCGGTCTGCACGGGGATGACCGTTACACCGCTCGGGGGGGGCACCTGCGCGGGGCCGGTGATAAAGCTGACCCTTGCCCCCAGATCGCGAAGCGCTGCAGCCAGCGCCGCGCCTTGCCCCCCTGACGAACGATTGGCAATATAGCGCACAGGATCAATCGGTTCATGCGTCGGACCGGAGGTGACCACGATATGGCGCCCTGCCAGCGGCCCTACGCGCGCGCCCCCTTCGCAAGATGTGGTGTCGTCAAATGCTGCGTGGATCGCGGCCACGATATCGCGAGGTTCCACCATGCGCCCGGGGCCAAATTCGCCGCAGGCCATATCGCCATCGACCGGGCCTGCAAACAGCACCCCGTCAAGGCGCAACTGGGCGATATTGCGCTGGGTGGCGGGATGGTCCCACATCCGCACATTCATCGCAGGCGCGATCAGCACACGCTTGTCGGTGGCCAACAAAAGGGTCGAGGCCAGATCATTGGCCAGGCCTTGCGCCATTTTCGCCATCAGATCCGCCGTGGCTGGCACCACGACCAGCAGATCGGCATCGCGCGACATCTGGATATGGCCGATTTCGGTCTCTCGGGTCAGGTCGAACAGATCCTCGTGCACCTGCTCGCCCGCCAAGGTGGATATGGTCAGCGGCGTGACAAACTCGGCCCCCGCGCGCGTCAGCACAGGCGTGATATGGGCCCCTTGCGCGCGTAACATGCGGATCAGTTCGGGCGTCTTGAACGCCGCGATCCCGCCACCGATGATAAGGGCGATCCTTTTACCGCTCAGCATCCCGAACCCTCCTGCACAGTTTTTGCCATACTCACATGATCTAGGCGGCGCGCGATAGGGACGCAAGCCCGAGCGTGCCTCCCCCGCAACCCAAAAGACCCGGCCAGATTACGGGCCGGGTCTTTTGCGAAAAACGTCACGGGCAGCTGTGTTCAGATGTCACGCCACATGTCAGTGGAAATAGCTTTGCACCTCTGGGCCATGCGTCTCGAGGCTTTTACGCATTTTACCAAACGCTTGCGCTTCCAACTGGCGGATACGCTCCTTTGACAGGCCCAATTCCTGACCAAGGCTTTCCAGCGTGCGCGGATCGTCAATCAGGCGGCGCTCGCGGACAATATACTGCTCGCGCTCGCTCAGGCGCGACATGGCCTCGCCCAGCCACACACGGATCGTGCGGCCATCCTGCCCCTCGCTCACGGTTTTCTCGGTGTCGGCACTTTCGTCTTCAATCGTATCGACCCACTCGCGGCCTTCATCCTCGCTCGATTGCGTCGCATTCAGCGAAAAGTCACTGCCTGACAAGCGCCCCTCCATCATCTCGACATCATGCAGCGGCACACCCATTTCTTCCGCCACACGCTTGCGCAAATTGGCCGCATCGATCGTCCCGCCTTCTGCGGTGACTTCACGTTCTATCTGGGCCTGAATACGGCGCATGTTGAAAAACAGTGCTTTTTGCGAGGATGTCGACCCAGTGCGCACCATCGACCAGTTGCGCATCACGAACTCTTGGATAGAGGCCTTGATCCACCACACAGCGTAGGTTGAAAACCGCACGCCACGGTCGGGATCAAACTTCTCGGCCGCCTTCATCAGGCCAAGGCTGGCTTCCTGAATAAGATCATTCATCGGCGCGCCATAGCGGCGGAATTTCGACGCCATAGAAATCGCAAGCCGCATATAGGCAGTGATCAGGCGGTGCAGCGCATATTCGTCGCGATGTTCACGCCACGCCCGCGCGAGTTGCAGCTCCGTGTCCGCATCCAGAAATTCAGCGCGCATCGCACGACGCGGCAAAGTTTCATCGGTCATTCCGTCGAGTGCCATTTCAAATATCTCCCGAGCCTGTCCCGTGCCCGACGCGCTCCGACGTCTGACGTGCTTCGTTGAGTAAAGAATGCAATTGAATGGAAAATGTTCCTCAAAAACCTGTTGGAATTTGAAATATTCGGTGCAAATCCACGCCTCCGCAAAGGATTTGACAGACAAGTCCAATAAATAATCGTTATTTAACAGACCTCTAACATATTTCAAAGACGTCAAGCCTTGCCGCAGGCATAAGCGCGCTGAGCGCTGGCATATTCGCGGCCTGTCTGCGACCTGAAACCGGTTAACGCGGAATTAACATCACAGTCTGCACTGTGGGCCAAAAGGGGGCAGCCAAAGGATACGGCAGTGGCGACATCCAGTTTTACGATGGCCTTTCAGGGCGTCGATGCGCATCCGGTCGAGGTGGAATGTGCCCTTGCCCCCGGATTGCCCGGTTTTACCATCGTAGGACTTCCAAACAAGGCCGTGACAGAGGCGCGCGAACGGGTGCGGGCCAGTTTCGCAGCCCTGTCGCTGGCCCTTCCGATGGAACGGATCACAGTCAATCTGGCGCCTTCCGATTTACCAAAGGAGGGCGCGCATTACGATCTGCCAATTGCGCTGGCGCTGCTGGCCGCAATGGGTGTGATCCCGCCCGAGACACTTCAGGACTGTGTGGCGCTTGGGGCGCTGTCGCTGGACGGGCGTTTGATTTCGGTGCCGGGTGCGCTGCCGGCGGCGGTGCTGGCGGCAAGCCGCGGCGCGCGGCTGCTTTGCCCCGAGGCCTGCGGGCCGGAGGCCGCGTGGGTCGGAGATACGGAGGTGATTGCCGCCCCCAGTTTGCGCGCGATGCTGGATCATCTGAGCGGCACCAACCCGCGAGCGCCCGCGCGACCGGGCACCACCTGCGACACCCCCAGCGGTCCCGATATCGCCGACGTACGGGGACAGGAGCGTGCAAAACGAGCCTTGGAAATTGCTGCCGCCGGACGTCATCATATGCTGATGACCGGGCCACCGGGGTGCGGGAAATCGCTTCTGGCGGCCTGTCTGCCACGGCTTTTGCCACCGCTCAGCGCACAAGAGGCGCTTGAAACCTCCATGGTGCAGTCTGTGGCGGGGCTGCTGGATCAGGGCGGCATCTCGCGGGTCCGCCCGTTCCGCCACGTCCATCACACCGCCAGCAAAGCCGCCCTGACAGGGGGCGGGCCGAACGCAGGCCCCGGCGCGATCAGCCTTGCCCATAACGGTGTGCTTTTTCTCGACGAGTTGCCCGAATTCGCAGCCGGCGTTTTGGATACTCTGCGCCAGCCGATCGAGGATGGTGTGATCACGGTGGCGCGGGCGCGCGCGCATGTGCGGTATCCTTGCCGGTTTTTGCTCATCGCTGCGGCCAATCCGTGCCGCTGCGGGCATATGGCCCAGCCCGAACTGGCTTGCCCGCGTGCGCCGCAATGCGGAGCGGACTACCTCGGGCGCATTTCAGGCCCCCTGCTCGACCGTTTTGATCTGCGTCTGGAATTATCGCCGGTTTCATATACCGATCTTGATCTGCCTTCGGGGGCGGACAGCGCACAAGAGGTCGCGCGCCGCGTCCTGCGTGCCAGAGACGTTCAGGCCCTACGATTTGCCGATCATCCCAACTGCCGCAGCAACGCGGACGCAGACGGGCCGCTTTTAACCGATATCGCAGCGCTCGACGATGATGGTCGCGCTCTTTTGCAACGTGTGTCGGAACGCTACGGGCTGTCGGCACGAGGATATCACCGGTTGCTGCGCGTCGCCCGTACCATTGCCGATCTGGACGGCGCGCCACAGGTGCGCCGGTCGCATCTGGCGGAGGCTGTCGGTTTCCGGCTGGTCCAGCCTATGGCCACCGCTTCGTGATAAAGGCGGCCGCGTCCCTGATCGCCTCGCGCGCTTCCGGCAAATAGCCCGGAAAAAGCTGCCACACATGCGGCGTGTCAGGCCAGCTTTGCACGGTTACATCCCCGCCAAAGCTACGCAAACGGTCCGCCATGCGCAAACTGTCATCGCACAGGATTTCACTTAAGGAATGCTGGATCAACACCGGCGGGGGATCGGGAAACTGCGCATAAAGCGGGGATACCACCGGGTCGCACGGATCCATATCGCCGATTATATAGTTCACCAGTTCGGGAAATCTGTGCGCAGGCAGCACCGGATCAACCGCGGCATTGTAAGCTAACGACGGCCCCTCCCCGCATAGATCCGTCCATGGCGAGAATACAACACAGGCTGCAGGGGGCGTATGCTCCTGACACAACCGCGCCAGCAGCCCCAACGCCAGCCCACCGCCTGCACTATCGCCAGCCAGCACTATGTTTTTGGGCAGGTAACCACGCTCAAGCAATCCCTGCCACGCAGCATACGCATCTTGCATGGCGGCGGGCAGCGGGTGCTCGGGGGCCAGGCGGTATTCCGGCAACACCACCTCACGGCGAAGGGCGCGCGACAAATACCCGCCAAGCCCGCGATAATGCCACGCGGACCCTGCCAGATACCCTCCGCCATGCAGATACATCACGACCTGCTCCGGCTCGCAGGTGACGCCCGCGCGCACCAGCAGTGCCGGAACACGCCCCAGATCCTGCCGCTGGACCAAAAGGCCCGGCGGCACCGGAAGACGTGCGGCCCCCCGCTCCATCTCGGCGCGGGCCGAAACCGGATCCAGTATGCGTGCGAAACGCCGCTTTGCTGTGACGCGCAGAAGGGTATTGAGCGCCCGCCCCCGCAGGCTCATGCGTTGGCCCGACGCGTTTCGATCGCATCCCAGATCTTACCGGCAATGTTCGTGCCATCGAACCGCTCCAGCTCCTGAATGCCGGTGGGAGAGGTCACATTGATTTCCGTCAGCCAATCGCCGATTACATCGATCCCGACGAAGATCTGCCCTTTCTCACGCAGGTACGGCCCGATCCGCTTGCAGATTTCAAGATCGCGCTCGGTCAGCGCCACTTTCTCGGCCCGCCCGCCGACATGCATGTTGGACCGCGTTTCCCCTTCCAGCGGTACGCGGTTGATCGCGCCCACAGGCTCCCCGTCCACCAAGATCACGCGTTTGTCGCCCTTGGAGACCGCAGGCAGGAATTTCTGCGCGATCAGCGGTTCGCGGTTGATGCCTGCAAAAAGCTCGTGCAACGAGGCCAGATTGCGGTCATTGGCATCAAGGCGGAACACGCCTGCCCCGCCATTGCCATAAAGCGGCTTGAGGATGATATCGCCGTGTTTGGCCTTGAACTCCCGCAAGGTCGCCAGATCGCGGGCGATCATCGTGGGGGGGGTCAGGTCGGGGAAATTCAACACCAACAGCTTTTCGGGCGAATTGCGCACCCAGAACGGATCGTTCACAACCATCGTCTTGGGGTGGATGCGTTCCAGCAGATGCGTGGTGGTGATATATCCCATATCGAACGGCGGGTCCTGACGCAGCCAGACCACATCGAAGGTCGACAGATCCACATCCGTCATCTCGCCCAGAGTGAAATGGTTGCCCTTTTCGCGGCGCACGCTCAGCGGCCAGCCGCGGGCACAGATCGTGCCCTCGCGATAGCTGAGTTGATCCGGGGTATAGTAAAACAGGTCGTGTCCGCGCGCTTGCGCCTCTTCCGCGATGCGGAACGTGCTGTCTGCGTCGATATTAACCGGACCAATCGGGTCCATCTGAATTGCAATTTTCAAGGCCATTACCGCCCCCTTTCGTTGCAAGCTTGATGCCCTTTGGCGCAGCCCGATGCAATCACCTTGATGACATCGGGCCCATCACATCCCGTCAAAGCAAACCGCATTTTGCTGGAGACGGATCTGGCCATGTGCGTCAACCAGCGCGATATCGAAACGCATCCGCGCGCCGCGCCACGCCGCTGACGTGGCGCAAAACTCCTGTGCAGACAAGGCGATGCGGTGCAACTGGCGCGGTGTGATCCGCGCCACGGCGGCTTCGAAACTGCGGGCGCGTTTCACCTCGGTGAACACAACAAGGTGCTGATCGCCCAAAATCAGGTCGATCTCGCCACCATGATGCCCACGCCAGCGCCGCGCAACGACCTGCAAGCCCAGCGCTTCATATTCGCGCGCCACCTGCTGTTCTGCAGCCAACCCGCCGTGATAGGCCATCGCACCCTGTTCAATCCGGCCCATCGCCTTTCTCCATTGCCAGCGCGGTCTGATACACCTCGCGCCGTTTCAGCCCCAAAAGTGTGGCCACTTCGGCCGAGGCATCCTTCATGCTCATATGCGCGCGCCGCGCCCGCAGCGCGTCCTCGATCGAGGCGCCCGTGACCTCCTGCTTGCCCGCGCGGTCAAATAAAACAACAATCTCGCCCTTGATCTCGCGATCAGCCAGCTGCGCACCCAGCTCGGCCACAGGGCCGCGCAAAACCTCCTCGAACCGTTTTGTCAGCTCGCGGCACACCACCGCCTCGCGGTTGTCGCCCAAAGCCTGCGCCAAATCTGTCAAGCAAGCCTTAAGACGCTTGGGACTTTCGTAAAAAACCACCGTGGCCGCCGCCGTATCCAGCCCTTGAAACCAGTTCTGGCGCGCGCCCGATGTGCGGGGCGGAAAGCCTGCGAACAAAAACCTGTCCGACGGCAGGCCCGATACATTCAGCGCCGCCAGAACCGCCGATGGTCCGGGCGCTGCAAAGACCCGATAGCCTTCCTCGATCACCGCGCGCCCCAGCTGGTATCCCGGGTCCGCCACCAGAGGGGTGCCCGCCTCGGAGGCGTAGACCACGCTTTTACCCTCCGCCAGCAGCCCCATGATCCGTGGCCGCGCCGCGTCGCCGTTTTGATCGTGATAGGCAATCAAGGGCCGGTGATCGAGCGCGACGCCATGGATATCCATCAGATGGCGCAGGCTGCGTGTGTCTTCGGCCGCCAGCACATCCGCTGTGGCCAACATATCCAGCGCGCGCAAGGTGATATCACGGGCCGCCCCGATCGGGGTCGCGATGAAATGCAGCCCCGGCTGCAAACGCCCCTGTCCGGCGCGCGCGCCAAATTCCGCCGTTTTACCGGCTTGCCAGTTTCCTGTCATTTCAGCTGCCCTCGAAAAGTTTACTTCATCAATGGAAACGCATAGTGTCGCCACCAACACCCCCTGCCATGGACCAGAGGATCCCATATGTTTGCGATTTTACGGAAGCGCCGCAACCCGATGATACGAATCGCCGCTATTATATCGGCATTCTGGGTCGCGGCTTGTACCCCTATTGCGATGAACAACAGCAATAGCGGTCAGAAAATTGACACATCCAAACCCGTGCCTGTCGCCCTTCTTGTGCCCGGTGGATCGAGCAACGCAGGCGACGAGACGCTGGCGCGGTCGCTCAAGCAGGCCGCAGAGCTGGCGATTGCCGATCTTGACGGCGTTGATGTCGATTTGCGTGTGTACAACACGGGCGGTGATGCGACACGCGCCGCACAGATGGCCACCAAGGCTGTGGACGAGGGCGCGAAAATCATCCTTGGACCGGTTTTCGCCCAATCCGCCAATGCGGTCGGGGTGGCGGTTGCAGGCCGCAATGTGAATGTGCTGTCGTTCTCTAACAACACGCAGATCGCTGGCGGCAACGTCTTTGTGATGGGCCCGACCTTCGAGAACACCGCAGACCGTCTGGTGGGCTATGCCGCAAGCCACGGAAAACCCAACATCCTTATTGTCCACGAGCAGAACACCGCAGGCGAGATCGGCGCACAGGCGATTGAAGGCGCGATCAAATCCAGTGGTGCGAAACTGGCGGGCAAGATGTCCTACCCGTTCTCGCAGCAAGGTGTGATCGCGGCGGCAGGCCCGATCGCAGATCGCGCAAAAGCCGGCGACGTGGATGCCGTCTTCATGACCGCCAACACCGCAGGCGCATTGCCGCTTTTGACCCAAGTACTGCCTGAGCGCGGTGTGGATCCGGCGCAAAAGCAATTCATCGGCCTGACCCGTTGGGACAACCCGCGTGCCACGCTGGAATTGCCCGGTGTGCAAGGCGGCTGGTTTGCCCTGCCCGACCCGAGCCTGAGCGCGCAGTTCCGCTCGCGCTATCAGGCAGCCTATGGTCAGGCACCGCATCCGATTGCCGGTCTTGCCTATGACGGAATCGCCGCAATCGGTGCGCTGGTGAAATCCGGCAACCCGAATGCGCTGACCAAATCCGGTCTGACGCAGCGCTCGGGCTTTGTGGGCGTGAACGGCGTCTTCCGCCTGAACAGCGATGGCACGAACACGCGTGCGCTGGCTGTGGCACAGGTGCGCAACAACCAGATGCAGATCATCGATCCGGCCCCGCGCAGCTTTGGCCGCGCCGGTTTCTGATCGTCTGCGGATCACGGATAAGGCGTCAGGCGCGGAGAACGCGCCTGACGCCACCCCTCCCCCACAACTGTCTTGGACAGGACCCCCGATATGGGACATAGCGATACACTGAGCACCCCGATCCTGTCGGCACCCGTAGATGCGGACGCGCCGATCCTGCTTAGCGACAGCGGCCTTTTCGAAGCGCTAGATGTTGTTCTGGCCGGTCTGGACGATCCCAAGGATATCAGCGCTGCCACCGTCCGGTTTCTGAAAGCCGCACGCGATGCCGCCCGCCCGTGGATCGAGGCCGAATTTACCAAAAACACCCGCCAAGCCCGTGAGACGGTCGAAAACTATGCCCGGATGACGGACGGGCTGGTGCGCGCCACGGTGCATGTGGCGACCGATCACCTTAATCCGCAAACCGGTGTAGCCTCCCCCGAAACCGTTACGATTTTGGCGGTTGGCGGATACGGGCGCGCCGAAATGGCCCCGCATTCCGATGTGGATCTTCTCTTTCTCAACCCGCACGGCGTCACACCGTGGACAGAGCGGGTCATCGAAAGCATGCTTTATATCCTGTGGGATCTGAAGTTGAAGGTGGGCCATGCCTCGCGCACGATAGACGAGTGCCTGAAACTCGGCCGCGAGGATATCACCATCCGCACCGCCCTGCTGGAGCAACGCTTCCTGTGCGGTGATGCCACATTGGCAGAGGCACTCTCCACCAAGATGCGCGACGATCTGTTCAGCCAGACCCCCTCGGAATTCGTCGAGGCAAAACTGGAGGAGCGCGCGCGCCGCCACAAACGTCAGGGTGGCCAGCGCTATGTGCTGGAGCCCAACGTAAAAGAAGGCAAGGGCGGCCTGCGCGATCTGCAAACGCTTTACTGGATCGCGAAATACCTTCACGGCGTGCATCGTGCCGCCGAACTGGTGCCGCTTGGTGTGTTCACCGAGGATGAATACCACAATTTCCATGATGCCGAGAATTACCTGTGGGCGGTGCGGTGCCATATGCACCTGATTGCCCACCGCGCGACCGAACAACTGACCTTCGATATTCAGGTCGAGGTGGCCGATCGCATGGGCTACAAAGACACGGCCGGTCGCCGCGCGGTGGAAGTCTTTATGCAAGATTACTTCCGCCATGCGACAATTGTGGGCGATGTCACGCGGATTTTCCTGACGAAGCTGGAATCCCAGCATGTAAAGACGGCCCCCAAACTGACCCGCCTGTTCCGCCGGCGCCGCAAGCTGAAGCCACCGTTTGTCGATGACAACCGCCGGATCAACATCACTGACGAGGTTGCATTTCTGGCCGATCCGCTCAACCTGTTGCGGGTGTTCGAGGAGGCCCTGCGGTCTGGTCTGCTGATCCACCCCGATGTGATGCGGCTGGTGCAATCGCATCTGCATCTGTTCACCGATAAGGTGCGCCGCGAGCGCGAGGCATGCCGCATTTTCCTTGATCTTTTGCTCAAACACGGCAACCCCGAGCGTGCGCTGCGCCGCATGAACGAGTTGAATGTGATCGGCGCGTTCATCCCCGAGTTCGAGCCGATTGTCGCGATGATGCAGTTCAATATGTATCACAGCTACACGGTGGACGAGCATACGCTTCAGGTCATCTCGACCATGGCGCAGATCGAACGCGGCGAGTTGATCGAGGAGCTGCCGTTAAGCTCGGAGATACTTGAGGCAGGTATCAACCGCAGGGTGCTGTATGTGGCGATGCTGCTGCATGATATCGGCAAAGGTCGCCCCGAGGACCATTCGATTCTGGGCGCCAAAATCGCGCGTGCCGTGACGCCGCGACTGGGCCTTAAGGAAAAGGAATGCGAGACGGTGGAATGGTTGGTGCGCAACCATCTGGTGATGTCGGATATGGCGCAAAAGCGCGATATTTCCGACCCGCGCACCATCAAGGAATTCGCCAAGGTCGTGAAAACCCGCGAGCGGCTTGATCTGCTGACCGTGCTGACCGTATGTGACATCCGCGGGGTTGGCCCGAATGTGTGGAACAACTGGAAGGCCACCCTTCTGCGCAGGCTTCATAACGAGACCTCCGATGCGCTGGAACACGGGCTTGAGGCGATCAACCGCGAGCAGCGCGCACAGGATGCCAAAAAGGCGCTGCGCGACAGGCTGGCGGCAAACGGTTGGGACCAGAAATCACGCCGTGCGGAAGCGGCCCGCCATTACCCGCCCTACTGGCAAGGTCTGGCCACCGACAACCACGAGATTTTCGCCCGCCTGCTGCAGGATTTGCCCGATGACGAGATCCGCATCGATTTGCAGGTGGATGCCGATCACGATGCCACACGGGCCAGTTTCGCGCTGGTCGACCATCCGGGCATTTTCTCGCGCCTTGCGGGCGCCTTGGCGCTGGTGGGGGCAAATGTCGTGGATGCGCGCACCTACACCACCAAGGACGGCTACGCCACAGCGGTGTTCTGGATACAAGATGACGACGGGCACCCGTTCGAGGCCGCGCGCCTGCAACGCCTGCGCAATATGATCCAGAAAACCCTGCGCGGCGAGGTGGTGGCACGTGATGCCCTTAAAGATCGCGACAAACTGAAAAAACGGGAGCGTGAATTCCGTTTCCCGACCCATGTCATGTTCGATAATGAGGGATCTGAACTTTATACCATCGTGGAGGTGGACACCCGCGACCGTCCGGGGCTGCTGTACGATCTGACCAGAGCGTTGGCTTCGCAAAATATCTATATCGCCAGTGCCGTCATCGCGACCTATGGCGCGCAGGTGGTCGATACATTCTATGTTAAAGATATGTTCGGGCTGAAGGTCAAATCAGATCATAAAATGAAACAACTGGAACAAAAGCTGCGCGATTACATCACCAGCGGTTCCAAACGAGCAGGCAATATATGAAGCCCATCAGGCTTTTTTCCGGCTTTCTGACGGTCGGTTTCTGGACCCTCAGCAGCCGCATTCTGGGGTTCGCGCGCGAAATCATGATCGCCGCCTATCTTGGCGCAGGTCCCGTTTCGGACGCGTTCTATGTCGCGTTCTCGCTGCCCAACATGTTCCGGCGCTTCTTTGCGGAAGGGGCGCTGAACATGTCATTCGTTCCGATCTTTGCCAAAAAGCTCGAAGCCGATGAAAACCCCCAACGCTTTGCGCGCGAGGCAATGGGCGGCCTTTTGCTCATATTGATCGGGCTGACGGTGATCGCAAGCGTGGCCATGCCATGGCTGGTGTTGGCGATGGCCTCTGGCTTTGCCGCAGACGAACGTCTGGCGATTGCGACGGATTTCGGGCGCATCGCGTTCCCCTATATCATCTTCATCTCGATGGCGGCGCTGCTGTCGGGTGTGCTCAACGCCGCCGGACGGTTCGCCGCCGCCGCTGCCGCCCCTGTTGTGCTCAATATCATATTTGTGGCCGGCATGAGCCTTGCGGACCGCTATGGCTGGCCCGTGGGCGAGACACTGGCATGGTCGGTGCCGCTGGCCGGCATCGCACAGCTCGCTGTGGTCTGGATCGCGGCCTATTATGCTGGGTTCCGTATCCATCCCGTGTGGCCCGCACTGTCGCCCGACATGCGCCGGCTTGCGCGTGTGGCCGCACCAGCGATGTTGGCGGGCGGTGTTGTGCAGGTCAATCTTCTGGTCGGACGGCAGGTGGCGTCGTGGTATCAGGACGGGGCGATCTCCGTGCTAAGCTATGCCGACAGGTTGTATCAGCTGCCTTTGGGCGTTGTCGGGATCGCCATTGGCATCGTGCTTTTGCCCGATCTGGCGCGCCGTCTGCGTGCAGGTGACGAGCTGGGCGGCCAGCGCAGTTTTTCGCGCGCCGCCGAATTCGCGCTTGCGATGACAGTGCCCTGTGCCGTGGCGTTGATTGCGATTTCTACCCCGATTGTCTCGGTGCTCTACCAGCGCGGCGCGTTCGGTTCCGAGGCCACCGCCGCCACCGCGATGGCTGTGGCAATCTACGGTGCCGGCCTGCCTGCGTTCGTGCTGCAAAAAGTATTGCAACCTCTGTTCTATGCCCGCGAAAACACACGCGCGCCGTTCAACTATGCCGTTGTGGCGATGATTGTGAATGCCGTTCTGGCCGTAGGTCTGGCGCCGTTCTTCGGGTTTTATGCCGCAGCGCTCGCCACCACCTTGGCGAGTTGGGCAATGGTTGCCCAGCTTTGGTTCGGCTCGCGCCAGTTGGGGGAGGCTGCACGGTTTGATCGCCGCTTCACCGGCAGATTGCCACGGATCATCCTCGCCGCCCTTGTTATGGGGCTGGCGGTGTGGGGCATGGCAAACTGGATGGAGCAGGCGCTTGTGACACCGCATCTGCGCTATCTCGCGCTTGCAGGGCTCGTGGGCTTCGGCATCGCGGTCTATTTCATTGCAGGCGCGGTGCTGGGCGCGTTCCGGATATCGGATTTCAAAACGGCCCTGAAACGCGGCTAGGGGCGGATGAACCCAAGAAAACGGGGCCGTGTGACACCTGTCGCACGGCCCCGTTTCATATCGAAAATGTCAAATTCGGATCACCGGTTTCAGCGTTGTCGCATACGGCTCACAAGGCGGCGCCAGCCCCCCGGTGCCACGACAAAGCTAAGCACAAATCCGGTAATAAAGCCGGTCAGATCAGCAATCCAGTCGGTGGTGGCACCAAAAATCAGGCTGAACAGCAACTGCAGCGCCATCAGAAAGCCAATCAGCTGGAAGGCTTGCAACCGGTTGGCGCGTTCCGCCCCCAGCCTGACCCACAGCATGAAGCTGAACGCCCCGATCAGCCCGTAGGCCGCCGGATACCCGCCATAAAGCGCGGTCTGGGTAAAGGGCAGCGCAGTATAAACCAGCGCCCCCATGATGGCGGAGCCGAAAAACACCACAGCCACCGCCCATCCGCGAAACACCTCACCCACCATCTTGCCAAGCGCCAGCACGAATACCAGCACAAAGGCCGCTTGGGTAAAACTGCCATGTACAAACGGGTAGGTAACAATCCGTGTCACCTGACGCAGAGGGAATGTGCCGTTTTCGAACATGAACCGCAAAAGGTTGGGATCGAAGGCGAAGCGCTGCAAGGCCTCCAGCCGCCACGCGACCCCGTTGGCAAACAGGCCCGCCTGCCCCAGCCCGAACATCAGCTCGCCTATAATGATAGGCGCGGCGAGAAGCCAGATGACCGGTGGCAAGGGATTAAGCGGATGTTCATTATAGCCGGGCTGCATAAGGCCTCCTTCGCGGGTTGGCACCGGGCAGTTATATTGATCCCCGGTCCAATTGGGGATAAGCGAGCTTGAACGATATTTCCAGCCTGCACGCAGGGGAGACGCAGATGAGTGATACGACACAAATCCTGAACGCGAATTTTACGCCACGGATCTTCTCGGGTATTCAGCCGTCGGGCAATCTGACGCTGGGTAACTATCTGGGCGCGCTGAAACGCTTTGCCCAAAAACAGGACGAGGGGATCGAGACGATCTACTGTCTGGTGGATATGCACGCAATCACGGTCTGGCAGGATCCCGACGCCCTGCGCCGCCAGACGCGCGAGGCCGCCGCCGCCTTCATCGCCTCGGGCGTCGATCCGGCGAAATCCATCCTGTTCAACCAAAGCCAGGTGAGCGCACATGCAGAGCTTGCGTGGCTTTTGAACTGCGTGGCACGGCTTGGCTGGATGAACCGGATGACCCAGTTCAAGGACAAGGCCGGCAAGAACGCCGAAAAGGCCAGCCTCGGGCTTTATGCCTATCCCGCACTGATGGCCGCCGACATCCTGACCTATCACACCACAATGGTGCCTGTGGGCGAGGACCAAAAACAGCATGTGGAGCTGACACGCGATATCGCGGCCAAATTCAACCATGACTACGGCGTGGAGTTCTTTCCCGCCCCCGAACCGCTGATAGACGGACCGGCCACCCGCGTCATGAGCCTGCGCGACGGCTCCAAGAAAATGTCGAAATCCGATCCATCAGACGCCAGCCGGATCAACCTGACCGACGACGCGGATACCATCGCAAAGAAGTTCCGCAAGGCCCGCACCGATGCAGAGCCTTTGCCCGAAACCATCGAGGGCCTGTCCGAGCGGCCCGAGGCGCGCAACCTTGTCAACATCTACGCCGCCCTGTCAGAGCAAACCTCCGCGCAGGTCGTCACGGAATTTGCAGGCAAGGGCTTTGGCGATTTCAAACCGGCACTGGCCGATCTGGCAGTGGCAAAACTCGCACCGATTTCGGACGAGATGAAACGCCTGATGAGCGATGTGACAGAGATCGACCGGATATTGGGCAAAGGCGCGGATCGTGCCGAGGCAATCGCCCGTCCGGTTGTCGAGAAAACCTATGACATCATGGGAATGGTACGCTCGCGCTGATCCGCGCGACGCCGCGCGCGTCAATCCCCCGCACTGCGGGGTCCAAAGCACGTCGCCGGCCAGATGCGCGGACGCCCGCACGCGCGGCGCGTTCGCACGAAAACAGGCGGGTTCGATGCCCGCCTGTTTTCGCTCCCCCTCGCTACGGGCAGAAGTTTAGGATAAGGCACGCACGCTTATACGGGTCGTGACATCACGCATCCCCGCTCAGCGCGTGGATAAAGCAACGCCATCGTCACCCCCCGTGCGCAGTTCAGGATCATCAGCGATGCCCAAAGTGCGTGATTGCCCCATACCGGCAGCAGCACACTCACGCTCAAGGCATAGATCAAGGTCGACGCCAGCATGGTATTGCGCATGGCCCGCGTCATTGTGGCCCCGATAAAAATCCCGTCCAGAACGTAACTGGCCACGCTGATCAGGGGGGCTATCACCAACCACGGCAGATACACACGGGCCGCGTCACGCACCTCCTGCGAGGTGGTCATCAGATCGATAATCCCCCCGCCCGCGCCCCAGAACACAAGTGCCAGAAGGGCCGCGCCTGCCACACTCCATTGCGCACTCAGCACGCCTGCGCGCCGCATGTGGCGCAGTGACCGCGCGCCCACCGCCTGCCCGACCAGCGCCTCTGCCGCAAAAGCAAACCCGTCAAGGGCGAAGGACACGATCTGCAGGAACTGCAACAAGACCTGATTGGCAGCAAGGTTCAGATCCCCCCGCCCTGCGCTTAGAAACATGAAGCTGGTAAAACACGCCTGCAGCATGACCGATCGCAGCATGATATCGGTATTGACCTGCATCAGCCGCCGCAGCGCCGCACGTTCGAACAACCGCGCCTGACGCCATAGCCCGTGCGCAAACGCCCCCCGCGACAGCCACAGCGCAAGCGACAGCCCGAACAGCTCCGAGATCAGCGTGGCGAATGCCACACCCCGCACGCCCCAGTCGAACCCCAGCACAAACAGCAGGTCCAGCCCCACATTCAGCCCGTTCATCGCCAGCTGCAACACCAGCACAGCGCGTGTACGTTCCACCGCGATCAGCCACCCCGTCAGCGCATAAAGCCCGATGGTCGCAGGCGCCCCCCAGATCCGCGTCGACAAATAGGCATGTGTCAGCGCCTCGACATCGTCGCTGGCCGGCGCCAGCCGGAAGGCCAGATGGAACAGCGGCCATTGCAGCGCGATCAGGACCAGCCCCGCAGTTGCGGCAATAAGCAGCGCGCGGATCAATCCGGCAGAAACCTCGGCGCGGTCGCCCGCCCCTTGGGCCTGCGCCACCAGCCCCGTGGTTCCCATCCGTAAAAACCCGAACACCCAGTAAAGCGAGGACAGAACCACCGCCCCCAAGCCCACCGCACCGATGGGGGCCGCCGCCCCCATCTGACCGATCACACCGGTATCAACCATCCCCAACAGCGGCACAGTCGCATTCGACAAAACCACCGGCACCGCAATTTTCAAAACGCGGCGATGGCTGATCTCGCGCACGCCTTCAGTGATCACGGTCATTCTCTGGCATCAGGAAATGTCCGGTGGCCTGTGCAAATAACCGGCTGCGATTGTCTTGCCAGGCTTCCACATGAACGCTGGCATACCGCCGCCCCGAGCGGTTGACGCGGGCACGCGCATAGGCATCGCGCGGCAGACCGGGGCGTAAATAATCCATCGTGAAATCAATGGTTTTGGGCATATCTGGTAGGGTTTCTTGCGACAACGCCCCCGATTCCACCGCAGCCCAGCCCGTGGACCAGCTCAACTCCACAAGGGCCGCAATCTCCATAAAGGCCGCAGTCGCCCCACCGTGCAGTGCGGGCACCGAGGCATCTCCGATCAGGCTTTCCTTATAGGGCAGGATGGCCGTCAGCTCGTCGCCGTGACGGATAAATTCGACCCCCAGAAACCCGATATAGGGGATGGCCGCCACAAGGCGGGCAAGCCCGGCATCACGGCGCTGCTTGATGACCTGAACAGGCTCCGGATTCAAACGGGTCATCATGCGTCTCCTGTGCTGCGTTCGATGGTAAAGGCGCCTGTGGCCTGCGCCACGGGGCCGGAAGCCTCGTTTTCGTCATAGGTAACCGCGCGCACGAATGCCACGGTCCGGGTCACACGAAACACCTGCGCACGGGCCAAAAGCCGCTGGCCCGGGGTGGCCGGACGCATGTAATCGATCCGCAAATCCAGTGTGGCGGTACTTTTGGGCGCAGACGGATGGGCCATGACTGCCGCACCACAGCTGGTATCCATCAGCGCCGAGACCGCACCGCCGTGAATCACACCGCTTTGCGGATCGCCAATCAACCTTGTGTCATAGGGCATCATCAACTCCGCCTGCCCCGCATCCAAATGTTGAACCGTCATGTTCAACGCCGCACAATGTGGCAACCGCGCAATAAACGCCCGTGCCGCATCCACCGTGTCCCTTTTTACGGCCCCTTGTGCTGCGGCCCGATCGGGGGTGGTCTCGTCACTCGACATGATGTTGCTCCTTTTATGCCTCGTGGAAATAACATTTATTTGGCCGCGCAGGCATAGACCCTGCGATAAAACCTGTGCACCTTATTACTTGTCAAGCTGAGCGCACGCCATTAATCGTCCAGTCTTCGCAAAGGGTAGACATGTCGGAATTATACAGCTTCAAGGAAATGTGTGCGAAATTCGAGATCACACCGCGCACATTGCGGTATTATGAATATATCGAATTGATTGCACCAAAGAAGGAAGGGAAGACGCGTTTCTACGGTCAGCGCGAAGTGGCACGAATGACCTTGATCCTGCGCGGCAAGCGGTTCGGGTTTTCGCTGGAAGAGCTGCGACAGTGGCTGCTGATCTATGAAACAGAGGGTACCGAAGAGCAAAACCGTGTATGGCAGGCGCTGGCAGAACGCCAGTTGCAGGTGCTGATCGACCGCCGTGACGCGCTGAATGACACGATCAAGGATTTGCAGGCCTTGCGTGACCAGACCGCACGACCCTGTGACGAGGATCACAACGGCTCTTGAACTTTGACCTTCGGGAAGGCATTCAGCGCGCTGTTGTCCCAGATCAGGTTTCAAACCCCGAAATTTCTTAAACACATATTTCCCCCCGGCCCGATGTGTCGGACGGGTGTGACGTGACGTTTTGCACACGGCTGCCCGATTTGCGAGTATAACTGGAATGGCAAGACCCCTGCCATTCCCGCCTGGAAAAAGAAACGCGAGAGGCAAGGATGGAAGACGAAAGAATGACGATCCGGGAGATGTGCGACGCCTTCGAGGTTACGCCGCGCACCCTTCGGTTCTACGAAAGCAAAGAACTGCTGTTCCCGATCCGGGAAGGCCAAAAACGGTTGTTCACACGGCGTGACCGCGCCCGGCTCAAACTGATCCTGCGCGGCAAGCGTTTTGGTTTCAACCTTGAAGACATCCGCCAGCTTCTGGACCTTTACAGTATTGGCGATGGGCAGGTCACACAGCTGACCGAAACATTGAAACTGGCCCAGAAACGGCTGGTCGAGATGCAACAACAACGCGATGATCTGTCGCGCGCGATTACAGAACTTGGCGAACAGATCGAATTGGGCGAGCAGACGCTGTCCGAGAAGACGGGAAAAGCCTCTGCTGCCTGAATAAGGGAGCAAGGTCATGCCGCGGTATCAGGCCAATGTCAAAGACATGCAGTTCGTTTTGCATGAGATGTTACAGATCTCGACGGCGGACACGCCCGGATATCAGGATCTGGAGCCGGATTTCACCAAGGCAATCCTGGATGCGGTGGCCCGCGTGGCCACCGAAACACTCACCCCCCTCAATATTTCGGGCGACCGGCAGGGCTGCTGTCTGGATGGGGGGGCTGTCCACACACCCGACGGGTTCAAACCCGCCTTCAAAGCGCTGCGCGCCGGCGGCTGGACATCGCTTTGTTGCGCGCGCGAGGATGGTGGGGAAGGCCTGCCCTTCTTGATGTATACGGCGGTGGGCGAGATTTTATCCGCTGCCAATATGGCGCTCAATATGTATGCAGGTCTGACCCACGGGGCCTACTCTGCGATTGCCAGACACGGATCACCCGACCAGCGCCGCATGTGGCTGCCCAAGCTTGCGAGCTGCGAATGGACCGGCACCATGAACCTGACAGAGCCGCAATGCGGCACCGATCTGGGGCTGATCGGCACGCGCGCGGTGCCCCAAGCCGATGGCAGCTACCGTCTTAGCGGGCAAAAGATCTTCATCTCGGCGGGCGATCACGATCTGGCTGAAAATATCGTGCATCTGGTTCTGGCGCGCACCCCTGATGCGCCGTCGGGCACCAAAGGCCTAAGCCTGTTCATCGTGCCCAAATTCCTGCCCGATGCACAGGGCAGGCCCGGCACCGCAAACGGCGTGTATACCCGTGGCATCGAAGAAAAAATGGGCATCCATGCCTCCCCCACCTGCGCGCTGGACTACGATCAGGCACAGGGGTGGCTAATGGGTCCGCTGCATGGCGGAATGGCCGCGATGTTCACCATGATGAACGAGGCGCGTCTGGGCGTGGGGCTGCAAGGCTATGCGCTGGCAGGGGCTGCATATGAGAACGCTCTTGAATATGCCCGCACCCGCAGGCAGGGCCGCGCGCCGTCCGGTCCATTCGATCCCGAGGCGGACGCCGATCCGCTGATCGTGCATCCTGATGTACGCCGGATGCTGATGGAGCAGAAATCCTTTGTCGAGGGCGCGCGTGCGCTGGCGTTCTGGGGTGCGAGCTTGATTGACCGCGCCGAGGCAGGGGACGCGCCGTCCGATGCGCTGGCGTCTTTGCTTACCCCTGTGATCAAGGGGGTGTTGACCGATCGCGGTTTTGACAGCACCGTTCTGGCCCAGCAGGTGTTCGGCGGCTACGGCTATATAGAGGATACCGGCATGGCCCAGTTCGTGCGCGATGCACGGATCACGATGATTTACGAGGGCGCAAACGGCGTGCAGGCGCTTGATCTGGTCGGGCGCAAGCTTGGCGCACAAAAGGGTGAGGGTCTGCGGCTTCTTCTGGCGGAAATAGAGGCAGAATGCGCCCGTGCCCGCGATCTGGCCGAGCTTGTCCCTTTGGCAGATGCACTGACCCAAGGCACGGCAGAGATGATGCAGGCCACCGCCTATCTGGCGCAAACCGGTAAGGCCCACCCCGATCAGGCCTTGGCGGGCAGCTATGATTTCATGCATCTTATGGGCCATGTGTGCCTCGGGCTTATGTGGCTGCGCATGGCTTTTGCGGTGCAACACAGCACGTGGACCGATCAGGGTTTTCTGCAAGCCAAACTCCATACGGCGCAGTATTATCTGACCCGTCACATGCCCGCCTGCGCCATGCACCGCGTGCGGATCGAAACGGGTGGCGACAATGTCATGGCCCTGCGCGCGGATGCGTTTTGAGACACGCAGGCTTGACACAGGCAACTTTGCCGGCATCGGCAAAAGGTCCAGTGCCACTGCGTACCGCCGGTTTGGGACGCCACGAACTTTACGCGCCCCCTTCCTTTCGCGTCATGCTTGCGCAAGGGTCATAAAGGCAGACGCCATTATGATCCAAATACAAAGGACCCCATTCCATGACTGCCTCGCTTTATTGTTTCGGTGAATCTGGCAACGCCTACAAGGCCGCGCTGACCATGACCCTGTCAGGCTATGACTGGACGCCGGTCTTCGTAGATTTTTTCCACGGCGAAACCCGCACTCCCGAATTTCGGGCGATCAACCCGATGGGCGAATGTCCGGTCTTCGTTGAAAACGATGTCACACTTGCGCAATCCGGCCTGATCCAGCTGCATATAGCCGGGCTGACCGGCCAGTTTCAGGGTGATGATGCGGCCGAAGTGCTGCGCTGGCTGTTTTGGGACAACCACAAAGGTTCCAGCCAGTTCGGGGCCTTGCGTTTCATGAAACACTTCCTGCCTGCCGAGAAACGCTCGGATGCGGTCATAGGCTGGCTTTCGGGACGGGTGGAGGCCGCCCTTGCCACGCTGGAGGCCCATCTTGCATCCCGTGAATGGATCGTGGGCGCCACTCCCAGCATCGCCGATTTCGCCTGTGCGGGATATCTTTTCTATCCAGAGACGTTCGGCTTCGATCCTGTGCGCTTCCCCGCGACAGGTCGCTGGCTGGAACGCATTCGCGCCCTGCCGAACTGGGCACACCCCTATGACATGATGCCGGGCCATCCTTCCGAGCGGGCCTGACGCCACCCCCACCAGACACATACCGGAGGCCAGATGATGATCGATGCTTTTATCTATGATGCCTGTCGCAGCCCGCGTGGCCGTGGTCGGGCCGACGGGGCGCTTCACGAGGTCACGGCCCTGTCGCTATCGGCACAGATGCTGGATGCGCTCAAGGCGCGCAATACCCTGCCACCCGATGCGCTGGAGGATGTGATCTGGGGCAATGTCACACAGATTGGTGAACAGGGCGGCTGTCTGGCGCGGTCTGCTGTTATGGCCTCCGGTTTTGCCGACAGTGTGCCGGGCCTGTCGATCAACCGCTTTTGCGCAAGCGGGTTGGAGGCTGTGAACCTTGCCGCCAACCAGATCCGCGCGGGCAGCGGGTCGGCCTATATCGCGGGCGGGGTCGAGATGATGAGCCGTGTGGCGATGGGCAGTGATGGCGCGGCGGTGGCGGTTGATCCCACCCTTGCGCTGGGGGCCCGCATCGTGCCCCAAGGGATCTCTGCCGATCTGATCGCCACCGAATACGGGTTTGACCGCGCGCAATGCGATGCCTGGGCTGCGCAATCGCAGCACCGTGCACACGCGGCATGGCAAGATAAACGGTTCGATCGCGCCATTGTGCCGGTCTACGACCAGAACGGGCTGGTGATACTGGACCGCGATGAGCATATGCGCCCGGACACCACGGCGGATACTCTGGCCGCGCTCACCCCGGCCTTTCAGACGATAGGCGAGCAGATGCCGGGCTTTGATGCGGTCGCGCGCCTGCGCTATCCGCATCTGGAACGGATCTCCCATGTGCATCATGCGGGCAACAGCTCAGGGATTGTGGACGGGGCCGCCGCGCTTTTGCTCGGCACGCGCGAATTTGGCGCCGCCCACGGCCTGACACCACGCGCGCGCATCCGTGCAAGCGCAAAGATCGGCTGCGACCCTACGATCATGCTCACCGGTCCGGTGCCCGTCACGCAAAAGCTTCTGCGCGAGCAGGGAATGGACATCGCGGATATTGATCTGTTCGAGGTCAACGAGGCGTTCTCCGCAGTGGTACTGCTGTTCTTGCAGGCCTTCGGGCTGGGGCCCGAGCGTGTGAATGTAAATGGCGGGGCCATTGCCATGGGCCATCCGCTCGGGGCGACAGGCGCGATCATTCTGGGCACATTGCTGGACGAACTGGAGCGCCGCGATCTGCACACAGGGCTTGCCACGTTATGCGTGGCCTCCGGCATGGGGGTTGCCACACTCATCGAACGGGTCTGACGCCCCCAGCGAGGGCGCGCATCAACAGGAAGGCGCATTATGACACAAGATTTCCACTATACGCTGGAAGATGGAATCGCGATCATCATCTGGGACCAGCCTCACCGTTCGATGAACGTCATGACCTCCGAGGCGTTCGCGACCCTTGACGAGATGATGACACATGCGCTCGACGATGCCCATGTGCGCGGCATTATCCTGACGTCGGGCAAGGCGGATTTTGCAGCCGGCATGGATCTGGCCGAAGTGGCACAGATGAAGACCCAAGGACCGCGTGCGATCTTTGACGCGGTGATGAAGATGCACGCCATTTTGCGCCGGATAGAGCGGGCGGGGATGGACCCGGCAACCCGCCAGGGCGGAAAACCGGTGGCCGCGGTCTTGCCGGGCACCGGCCTAGGGATCGGGCTGGAATTGCCGCTGGCCTGCCACCGTATCTTTGTGAAAGATCGCGAAGATGCCAGAATAGGCCTGCCCGAGATAAAGGTCGGCCTGTTTCCCGGTGGCGGTGGAACCACACGGCTGGTGCGCAAACTGGGCCTGATGGCCGCCGCGCCCGTCTTGCTGGAGGGCCGGATCATGACCCCGAAAGCCGCGCAGAAGGCCGGTCTGATCGACGAGGTCTGTGCCGATCCCATGCAGGCCGCCCGCGACTGGATTGCACAGGCAGCCCCCGATGATCTTGTCAAACCGTGGGACAAACCCGGCTGGTCGATGCCCGGTGGCGCCCCCTACAGCGCGCAAGGCTTCATGACCTTTGCAGGTGCATCGGCCATGATCAACGCACGCACCAAGGGTGCCTATATGGCCCCCAAGGCACTGATATCGGCGGTATATGAAGGGGCGCTCGTGCCCTTTGATCTGGCGCTGAAGATCGAGGCGCGCTGGTTCACCCATGTGGTATGTCACCCGCAGTCGGGCGCTATGATCAATACACTGTTTGTGAACAAGAGCGCGCTGGAAAAAGGGGCGCGCCGGCCTGATCTGCCCGCACAGCCCACCGCGCATCTGGGGATCATCGGGGCCGGAATGATGGGGGCCGGCATCGCCCTTGGCGCGGCCCGCGCCGGTATCACGGTCACTTTGCTGGATCTGGATGCCGCCCGCACCGAGCAGGGCAAAGGCTATTGCGCCGGCTTTTACGACAAGGCCATCAAGCGCGGCACCGCCACGCCCGCGCAAAAAGCCGACGTGCTGGATCGGATCACCACGACCACGGATATGGACACCCTCTGCCGCTGCGACATGGTGATCGAGGCGGTTTTCGAGGACCCCGAGATCAAGGCAAACGTCCTTGCCCAAGCGGCGCGTATTCTGCCCGACATGGCGGTTTTAGCCACCAACACCTCCAGCTTGCCGATCACCGGTCTGGCGCAGGCCTGCAAAGATCCGGCGCGGTTTGTGGGGATCCATTTCTTCTCGCCCGCCGAAACGATGCCGCTTGTCGAGATTATCACCACCGCCCGGACCGATCCGGCCACTGTCGCGCGGGCCTTCGATCTGGCCCGGCAAATGCGCAAGACCCCGATTATCGTTTCGGATGCGCGGTTCTTTTACGCCAACCGCTGTATCACCCCCTATCTTAACGAAGGTCTGAGGCTGCTGGAGGAAGGCGCATCGCCTGCGCTGATCGAAAACGCCGCAGTGATGCTGGGCATGCCACTGGGTCCGCTGCAGTTGATTGACGAGGTATCGCTCGATCTGGCGGCAGGTATCGCCAAAGCGACCCGCGCGGCGCAAGGTGCAGATTATGCCGACCACACGGCCGAAGCCGTGGTCGGCGCCATGATTGCGCAAGACCGCCACGGGCGCAAAAGCGGCGCGGGATTTTATCAATACGATGCGGACGGAAAACGCCAGGCGTTGTGGCCGGGGCTGGGGCAGCTCTTTGCGCGCCGCGCTGATCCCCCCTTGGAGGAGGTTCAAAACCGGTTGCTGCTGATCCAGACGCTGGAAGCCGTGCGCGCCTTCGAGGCAGGTGTTATCCATGATATCCGCGAGGCCGATGTGGGGGCCATTCTTGGCTGGGGCTTTGCGCCGTGGTCGGGCGGGCCGTTTTCATGGATCGATATGGTGGGCGTCGATAGGGTTGTGGCCATGACAGAGGATCTGGCCGTGCGGTGTGGTCCCCGCTTCGGCGTGCCGCCGCTTCTGGCGCGGATGAAGGCGGATGGACGACGGTTTTACCAAAGCGGGGGCACGCCCGTGGCGCACTAGACCCGAACACAGGCCAAGGCGGGGACGGGATGGGCGGAATTTTGACTGCTATCCGCAAAAACTCTGCGTGAAACATGCGGTTAAATCTGTGAATTCAAGCGCCTTTATGCTGGCGTCGATTGACCCTGCGCGTTGTTAGGCTATCTTCATGCTCGAACAAGAGCAGAAATGAGCGGATGACCGTCCTACCGAATTATGACCGACTTGAAGCCTCTGGTACTTGGCGCGAAAGCTCGGACGCAAGCCCGCGCGACGTCATAGTTACATTCGGTAAAACGACCATCGTCCTGTCGGACCCCAAAACCAGCAAAGTGCTGGCGCATTGGTCGCTCCCCGCCATCCATTATCGCAATCCCGCAAAAACGCCTGCGGTGTTTTCTCCGCTGCCCGAAGGCGATGAAACGCTTGAGGTCGATGACGAGACAATGATCAAGGCCATCACGCAGGTCCATCAGGTCATCGCCTCGCGCAAGTCCCAACCGGGGCGCGTTCGGGGTGTGGCGCTGGCAGGGCTTGTGGCTGTGGTCGTCGTTGCCGGCCTGATATTCGTGCCCGATATCGTTATCCGTCATGCGGCCAAGGTGGCCCCGATCCCCACACGGGTTGAACTGGGCCAGAAGATCCTGCGCGATCTGACACGCTCCACAGGGCCGGTCTGTGCCGCCAGTGCAAGCGAGGACGCGATCCACGCGCTGACGCGACGCATTCCGGGAACATCGCAGATTGCCGTAGTCCCCGACGCCCTAAAGGGCGGATTGCGCCTGCCCGGCGGTTTGACGGTGCTGGGCCGCGATACGATCGAGGGGCCGGACACGCCCGAGGTTGCGGCAGGCTATCTGATTGCCGCAGCCACCCAAGCGCGCACACGCGATCCGCTGCTGCATTTCCTGAACTGGGCCGGTGTGGGCACCTCCATTCGCCTGCTGACCACCGGCAACCTGCCAGCCAAGGACATCAAGGGCTATGGTGCGTCCTTGTTGCGCAACCCGCCAGACCCCCTGCCCCCCAAGGCGCTGTTACAGGCATTTGATGATGCAGGCGTATCATCAACACCCTATGCGTTCGCGCGTGATCCCAGCGGCGAAAGCGTGCTGCGCCTGATCGAGGCAGACCCCTTCAAAGGCGCGCCGGCGCCGCGCGCCGTTCTGGATGACAGCGAATGGGTGGCCTTGCAGGAAATCTGCATGCCGGAATGATGCGTGATAGCCGTAAAACGCGCGCAGCATGCCGTTCAGGGTGGAAGAGACCCGCATAAGGCCATCCCCACCGGCGCACACCGCTCTGCCCCATACCCCACCGCTTGACCCGGGGCAGTGCCTCGCCCTCAGCACCTCGGCTTTCTCAGCACCTCGGCTTGCTCAGGGCCTCAGCTTTGGGGGGCCTCAGCTTTGGGGGGCCTCGTAGACGCCCTGCGCCTTCAGCGCATCGACGACTTCCTTGGGCATGTAGTTCTCGTCGTGCTTGGCCAGTATTTCGGAGGCCACAAACACCCCGCCCTGCATCTGTCCCGTGCCGACCATACCTTGGCCTTCCTTGAACAGATCGGGCAGTACACCCTTGAACCGCGCAGGCACCGTGGCCCCACCATCGGTCACCTCAAAATGGATCGTGCCGTCAGGGTCACGCTGGAGGGAGCCATCCGCCACCAGTCCGCCCAGACGGAACACCTCGTTTTGGGCGGGCGGCGATGTGGCCAGTTGCGACGGCGCACGGAAATAGTTGATCCCGTCACGAAACGCAAAGCCGATCAGCCCGACTGAGAGCACAAGCGCCACCCCAGCCATGACAAGCACCTGAATTCTGCGTTTCTTCTTGAGTGATTTCATCGCCGCCAACAGGCTCCCTTATCGCCGCAGTACCGTTTCGAGAACACCCGATCAGGGGAACACAGGCGCCAGCATCAGCCCTGCGGTTTCCTCAAGGCCCAGCATCAGGTTCGCATTTTGAAGCGCCTGACCGGAGGACCCTTTGCACAGGTTGTCAAGCGCGACCACCACAAGCGCACGCCCCGCGATCCGGTCCGCACTGACCCCGATATGCACGAAATTCGATCCGCCCACCGAGCGGGTCGAGGGCATGGCACCAAACGGCAGCACCTCGATAAACACCTCGTCGTCATAGCGCGCCACCAACGCATCATAGACCGCCTGCGCATCCCCTTTGACATAGGCAGACGCAAGGATACCACGGTTCATCGGCACCAGATGCGGTGTGAACTGAACCAGCACCGGACGTCCGGCAAGCTTGGAAAACTCCTGATCGAATTCGCCCAAATGCCGGTGCTTGCCGCCTGCGGAATAAGGATAGGCGCCGCCCGACAGCTCTGCATGCAGCAGATTTTCCTTGAGCGCACGCCCCGCCCCCGAAACCCCGTTTTTCAGATCCAGCAGGATATCATCCAGATCGATCACACCGGCCTCGATCAGCGGGCGGATCGCATATTGACCAGCCGCCGCATTACAACCCGTGCCCGCACAAAGCCGCGTATTGCGGATGTCGTCACGGTAGAATTCGGTCAGGCCGTAGACGGCCTCTTTTTGCATTTCGGTCGCGATATGCGCCTTGCCATACCATTTTTCATATTCAGCCGGATCACGCAGCCGGAAGTCGGCAGACAGATCGACAACCTTCAGATCCTTGGGCAGCTCCTTGATGACCGCCTGCGATGTGGCATGCGGCAGGGCGCAAAACGCCAGATCGACCGTGCTGAAATCGATCTCTTCGATCTTGACCAGATCAGGCAGGTCGAGATGGCGCAGATGCGGAAATACATCGCCCATCGCCATACCGGCCTTTCGCTCGCCAGACAGCGCCACAATCTGCATCGTGGGATGGGTCGCGATCAGGCGGACAAGCTCCGCCCCGGTATATCCGGAGGCACCAAGGATAGCGATCTTGTGGGTCATGGGCTTGTGGGTCATGGGGCAAAGCCTCCGATAGCGGTTGGCGAAAGGGCGGCGAACTTATTGCCTTGCATTAAAGCGGATCGGCTTGCGGTGCAATGTCCACGAAGGCTAGCATGATTAAAGGATCGTGAATGGTCCCGCGCCCGTGTTGCCCCATATGTGGATCAGGACCGCGGGCCAAAGCCGCCTGCGGACACCCCGCAGTTTCGGCCCGAACGCCGATATAAAGGAGAGGACCCGCCATGCCAGAAGATCGCACCAATCTGAAATCCCTGCTGAAAGACCCCAGCCTGCTGGTATCGAAAGCCTATGTCGCAGGCGACTGGATCGACGCCGATGACGGCACCGGTTTCGATGTCCACAATCCCGCACGCGGCGATGTGCTGGCCCGTGTCCCCGATCTGGGCCGCGCCGAAACCGCCCGCGCGATCGAGGCGGCCCGTGTCGCCATGCAGGGCTGGGCTGCGCGTCCGGCCAAGGAACGCTCGCAGATCCTGCGCAAATGGTTCGATCTGATGATGGAAAACCAAGAGGATCTGGGCACCATCCTGACCGCCGAAATGGGCAAGCCGCTGGCAGAAGCCAAAGGCGAAATCGCCTATGGCGCCAGTTTTATCGAATGGTTTGCCGAAGAAGCCAAACGTGTTTACGGCGAAACAATTCCGGGCCATATGGCCGACAAACGCATCAGTGTGATCCGTCAGCCCATCGGGGTTGTGGGCTCGATCACACCTTGGAACTTCCCCAATGCGATGATCACTCGCAAGGCCGGCCCCGCTTTGGCCGCAGGCTGCGGGTTTGTGGCCCGTCCGGCATCCGAAACGCCGCTTTCGGCGCTGGCCATCGCCGTTCTGGCAGAGCGCGCCGGCCTGCCCAAAGGGATTTTCAGCGTGATCACGTCGAACAAATCCTCCGATATCGGCAAGGAGTTTTGTGAAAACGAAACGGTGCGCAAGCTGACCTTTACCGGATCGACCAATGTCGGGCGTATTCTGCTGGGCCAAGCCGCCGATCAGGTCATGAAATGCTCCATGGAACTGGGCGGCAATGCGCCGTTCATCGTGTTCGACGATGCCGATTTGGACGAAGCCGTAAAGGGCGCGATCGCGTGTAAATTCCGCAACAACGGCCAAACATGTGTCTGCGCCAACCGGATTTATGTGCAATCGGGCGTGTATGATGCATTTGCCGAAAAACTTGCGGCTGCCGTCAAGCAACTGACAGTAGGCGACGGTCTGGACGACGGTGTCGAAGCAGGTCCCCTGATCAATGAAAAGGCGGTAGAAAAGGTCGAAGCCCATATCAAGGACGCACAGGCCCAAGGCGGCACCGTCATGCTGGGCGGCAAGCGCCACTCCAAAGGCGGTACGTGGTTCGAGCCAACCGTCCTGACCGGCATCACGCAAGATATGAAGGTCGCGACCGAGGAAACCTTCGGGCCCGTGGCGCCGCTTTTCAAGTTCGACACCGAGGCGGAAGCAATCGAGCATGCGAATGCGACAATCTTCGGGCTGGCGTCATATTTCTATGCCCAGAACATCGGTCGCATCACCCGCGTACAAGAAGCGCTTGAATACGGGATTGTCGGCGTCAACACAGGCGTGATTTCCACCGAAGTGGCCCCCTTCGGCGGCGTCAAGCAATCGGGACTGGGTCGTGAAGGCAGCCGTCACGGGATCGAGGAATATCTGGAAATGAAATACATCTGCCTATCGGTTTGACAGGTATACACCCCTTATCCCCGCGCGATCATCGTGATCGGGCGGGGCACCTGCGGGCGGGCACGGGCCCTAGCGGATGAAGGCATCCGCAAACCCCAGACGGCGCACAGTGGCGAGTGCGGCCCGCGCCGCGCCGATTTCACGAAACGGCCCGCTATAGATTGCGGTCATTCCACGACCGTTTTGCGCACTCGCAACCGGCAGATCGCCCCCCCATAGCAATGTCTTGGCACGCTTGGCATTGGCCGGTTTGCGGTAGATGCCCGCCTGAACAAAATACCCGCGCGGATCTGCGGGCGCGGATCTGTGCGCCGGTTGGTTTCGGGGCACCGCATTTATACGTGCCGGCGTGGCGCTTGGCGCCCGCGCCGCAGGCTGAACGCCTGTATGCTGGGTCGTGGCAGGCGCGTCGACTTGCGGCTGGGCTGTGTGCACATCTGCCGCCGGCGCGGCCGTGCTCTGTTGTGTATCTTGACGAATATCGGGGGCTGTATCTGCCAATCCTTGCGTGGCGGGCGTGGCGTTCTGCGCCACCGGCGCGGGCGCTACAAGCGCTGCCGGGGGCAATTCAGGCGCGCCCGGCACCATATCGAATTCAGGCGCATCACGCACATCGGGACGCCGGTCCGCAAACCCCGCGCCGGTCTGCGTGCGCGCCCCCACCAGCGCAGGTGTCTGGGGCGCCGGCAGGCCGCCGTTGCCCACACGCAATCCGCTGATGCCGGCGCTATTGATAAAGCCTACCGGATCGCGCGCGGGCGGACCACAGCGTACAACATGCCGCCCGTCACTCAGCCGGTAGCGGGTGATACGCGCGGGCGCATTCGGGCAACGCGATCCCGCGCCGGACAAGATATCGATACCCGCGATACCCGGCTGCAGGGACGCCGCCCGCTCTGGCAGGCTGGGGCTGTAGCCGCAGATCGGGGCCCCGTCGCGCCCGCGGCGGGCGACCCAGCCATTCCCATCATCGGCACGACGAACGAACACGCATCCCGCGCTATCGACATATTGCCGCGCACCAAAGCCCGCAGGCGGCTCCTCTGCGGGCCCTGCGGTTTGCGCGCCCACCGCCTGCGCTGCGCATATGAAAAATGCGCAGATCCGAAAAAGACGTCGCAGCATTGCGGGCAGCTCCTGTCGTGATGCGCAGGCTCCGGTGCAGCACGGGCGCGTGCGGACTGCACCGTGAAACGGGTGGTTATTTCGTGCCAAACATCCGGTCACCGGCATCGCCAAGTCCGGGCACGATATAGCCATGCTCATCAAGGCCTTCATCCAGCGACGCGGTCACGATCGGCACATCGGGATGCGCCTCTTTCATCCGCGCGACGCCTTCGGGCGATGCAAGCAGGCACACAAAACAGATGTTTTTCGCCCCTTTGCGCTTTACCAGATCCAGCGCCGCAACAGAGGAATTGCCGGTGGCCAGCATCGGATCGACCACAATCGTCATCCGCTCTTCGAGCAGATTGGGCAATTTGCAGTAATATTCCACAGGCTGCAGCGTTTCGGGATCACGGTACAGCCCGACAAAGCCGATGCGGGCGGCGGGGATCAGCTCCAGAATACCGTCCATCAACCCGTTGCCCGCGCGCAGGATCGACACAAGCGCCAGCTTCTTGCCTTCCAGCACCGGCGCATCAATCGGTTTGAGCGGTGTATCGATCCGGATGTTGGTCAGTTCCAGATCGCGCGTCACCTCGTAGGCCAGAAGCAGGCTGATCTCGCGCAGCAAGCGCCGGAAGGACGCGGTCGAGGTTTCGCTTTTGCGCATCAAGGTCAGTTTGTGGGTTACCAGTGGATGTTTGACCACGGTCAGATGTTGGCTCATCGGCCTCTCCTTCGGACTATCTATAGAAAGCTGCGCCCCGGACCATGATCCGAAAGCCCCAGATGATCTGCGACCGAAGCCGCGATATCCACATATGCCACCTGCCCCACCGGGCGCAAACCGATCCCTGCGCCAATCACCGGAACCTGTTCGCGGGTGTGGTCCGTGCCGACCCATGTCGGATCATTGCCATGATCGGCGGTGAAAAGCGCCAGATCACCGGGACGAAGCGTCTCGAGAAACTGTCCCGCGCACCGGTCGAACCACTCCAGCGCCCGCGCATAGCCTGATACATTGCGCCTGTGCCCCCACAAACTGTCGAATTCCACGAAATTGGCGAATGTCAGGCTGCCCTCCTCGGCAGTACGGCCAAGCGCCATCAGATGGGTCATAAGGGCTGCATCATCGCGGCCCTTGTGCAGTTTTGCGATGCCACGGTGGCTGAAAATATCCCCGATTTTCCCGATAGCATGGGTCGCGCGGCCCGCCTTTGCCGCCCAATCCAGCACTGTGGGCGCGGGCGGCGCAATCGCGAAGTCACGCCGGTTGGGGGTGCGCTCGAACGCGCCCTCGCCCCCTGTAAAGGGCCGCGCGATCACCCGACCGATGCGCCGCTCATGCAAGATCGGGGCCAGTTGCGCACATAGTCCCAACAACCGTTCAAGGCCGAAATGCTCCTCGTGGGCGGCAATCTGGAACACACTATCGGCAGAGGTGTAGCAGATCGGCTTGCCGGTGCGGATATGCTCGGCCCCCAGTTCGTTGATGATCTTGGTGCCTGAGGCATGGCAATTGCCCAATATCCCGTCTGTCCCCGCGAACTTTGCCACCTGTGCGATCAGCTCGGGCGGAAAGCTAGAATGATGATCGGGGAAATAGCCCCAGTTCCATGGCACCGGCACGCCCGCCAGTTCCCAATGGCCAGATGGCGTGTCTTTGCCCGGAGACGTTTCGCACGCCGCGCCCCAAAGACCCTCCGGCGTGCCCTCACCCAGACCAGGCAGGTCCGCATCACTTGCCACACGCGCGGCCTGCCCGAGCCCCAGCCGGTCCAGATGGGGCATATGCAGTGGCCCGGTGCGCCCGTTCTCGCCACGCCCCGCCGCACATTCTTGCGCGATATGGGCCAGCGTATTGGCGCCGGTATCGGGCACATCGCCGTTGAAGAAGCGGTCTGCATCGGGCGCCCCGCCAATGCCGACACTGTCCATGACGATCAGGAATGCACGTGCCATCAGCCAAGTCTTTCATAGATAAGCGGCGGTTCTTCGGGGGCCATTTCGCCCATATGATAGGCCGCGCGCACGGCCGCCACAGCGGCCTCTGCATCTGTCACAGACATCGCGTGGATCATGGCGATCGGCTCGTTGGCAGTCCGGTCCTCGCCGATCATCGCAAGGCTCGACAGGCCTACAGACGGGTGGATCCGCTCGCCCGGACGCCTGCGCCCGCCCCCAAGTGCCACCACAGCCTCACCCAATGCGCGGGTATCGATACTGGTCACGAACCCCGTGCTTGGTGCAGGCACCGGACAGATCACGGGCGCGGATGGCAGCCGGTCGAAATAGCGTTCCACGAAATCTACAGGCCCGCCAAGCCCGGCCACCATACGGCCGAACACTTCTGCCGCACGTCCTGACTCCAGCGCATGATCGATCCGCGCCACACCCATTTCCGCATCCGGCACCAGCCCTGCAAGCACCATCGCCTCGCCACCCAATGCCGCGACCACATCCCAAAGCGCCTCGTTGACCTGATTGCCGGTCAGGGTCTCCATCACCTCGATCACCTCAAGCGCGTTGCCGGCGGAAAAGCTCAGCGGCTGGCTCATGTCGGTGATCAGCGCCGCGGTGCGACACCCTGCCCCCTTGGCCGTGTCCACCAAAGCGCGCGCCAGAATATGCGCATCCCCTTCGGTTTCCATGAACGCGCCAGAGCCGGTTTTGACATCCAGCACCAACCCGTCCAGACCGGCCGAAAGCTTTTTGGACAAGATCGATGCGGTGATCAGATCCACACTTTCCACAGTGCCGGTCAGATCGCGGATCGCGTAAAGCCGCCTGTCGGCGGGGGCAAGCCGCTCGGTTGCGCCGACAATGGCACAACCGCAGGCCGCCACCAGCTCCTGCATCGTTTCGCGCGGTGGCTCGACCTGATATCCTGGGATCGCCTCAAGCTTGTCAAGCGTGCCGCCGGTATGGCCCAGACCCCGCCCCGAGATCATCGGCACATACACACCGCAGGCTGCAAGCGCGGGCGCCAGCAACAACGATGTGCAATCGCCCACCCCGCCTGTGGAATGCTTGTCGATGACAGGCCCGTCGAGCGTCCATTTCAGGACCTCGCCACTGTCACGCATCGCGCGTGTCAGCGCCACGCGTCCCCGCTCGCCCAGACCGTTCAGGCAAACAGCCATCGCAAATGCGCCTGCCTGCGCATCGGTGACCGCGCCATCGGCCAGCCCCTTGGCAAACCACTGGGCCTGCTGGGTACTCAATTCCTCGCCGCGCCGGACCCGGTCGATGATCTGACGGGCGTTCATCAGCGAGCCCCTGTCGCCGAGGCCATATGGCTTGCGTCGAACTGGCCGGGCAAAAGATCACCGATGGTGGTGTGCAAAACCGCCCCGCCGACCGTGGCCAGTGTCACCTTTGTGTCGGGCGCGCCGAACTCCGCAAGTTTCTGGCGGCACCCGCCACAGGGCGGCACAGGGCTGGGGCTGTCGGCAATTACGGCCACCTCCACAAGTGTCGTCTCGCCCGCCGCCACCATGGCCGCGATGGCGCCCGCTTCGGCACAGGTACCCTCGGGGTAGGCCACGTTTTCCACGTTGACGCCTGCATAAACCTGCCCGTTCGCCCCACGGATCGCGGCCCCTACTTTAAAGTTGGAATAGGGCGCATAGGCATTTTCGCGGATATTCGTTGCAGAATCGAGAAGCGACATGTGGCAGGCTCCAGCCTCTTTGGGATAACTCAAGGGTCCGAGTTTGCGCTTGTCACGGCGATGATGCAAGCGTGGCGCAAACCATTGCAGACACCTGCCCCCAAGATCAGGCATTTCAACCGTCGGCGATTTAGTTTAACACCAAACCAGTTTTCATGGGAGGCCCATATGGAAGACACACGTTCCGAAAAGCCGCGCCACCCGGCGCTTGATTACCACGAGTTCCCGAAACCGGGCAAACTTGAAATCCGCGCCACCAAGCCGATGGCAAACGGTCGCGACCTGAGCCGCGCCTATTCGCCCGGTGTGGCCGAGGCCTGCCTTGAAATCAAGGCAGACCCGAAAAACGCGGCACGCTACACGGCGCGTGGTAACCTTGTCGGCGTGGTGTCCAATGGTTCGGCGGTGCTGGGACTTGGCAATATCGGTGGTCTTGCGTCCAAACCCGTTATGGAAGGCAAGGCGGTTCTGTTCAAGAAATTCGCCAATATCGACTGTTTCGACATCGAGCTCGACGAGCCGAGCCCAGAGAAACTGGCCGAGATTGTCTGCGCGCTGGAGCCGACCTTCGGCGCGATCAATCTGGAGGACATCAAGGCCCCAGATTGTTTCATCGTCGAGAAAATCTGCCGCGAGCGGATGAATATTCCCGTGTTCCATGATGATCAGCACGGAACCGCAATTGTGGTGGGTGCGGCCGCGACCAATGCGCTCAAGATCGCTGGCAAGAATTTCGAAGATATCAAAATCGTGTCCACCGGTGGCGGCGCGGCAGGGATTGCCTGCCTGAATATGCTGCTGAAACTGGGTGTGAAGCGTGAAAATGTCTGGCTGTGCGACGTGCATGGTCTGGTATATGAAGGCCGTGCGGAAGACATGAACCCGCACAAGGCCGCCTTTGCCCAAGCCAGCGACAAGCGTGTGCTGGACGATGTGATCCATGATGCGGATATGTTCTTGGGTCTGTCGGGTCCGGGCGTTCTGACAGCCGATATGGTCAAGAAAATGGCCAGCCAGCCGATTATCTTTGCACTGGCCAATCCCAACCCCGAAATCATGCCCGATGTGGTGCGTGCCGTCGTCCCCGATGCGATTGTGGCCACTGGCCGGTCCGACTTCCCCAATCAGGTCAATAACGTCCTGTGTTTCCCGTTCATCTTCCGTGGTGCGCTGGACGTGGGCGCCACCGAGATCAACGACGAGATGCAGATCGCGTGTGTGGAAGGCATTGCCGAACTGGCCCGTATCACCACCTCGGCGGAAGCCGCTGCCGCCTATCAGGGCGAAAAGCTGACATTCGGCCCAGACTATCTGATTCCGAAACCTTTTGACCCGCGCCTGATCGGCATCGTGGCCTCTGCCGTGGCCGAGGCGGCGATCCGTTCGGGCGTGGCCGCCCGCCCGATGGAAGATATCAAAGCGTACAAACGCCAGCTTGACGGGTCGGTGTTCAAATCTGCCCTGTTGATGCGTCCGGTGTTCGAGGCCGCATCCCAAGCCAGCCGCCGGATCGTTTTTGCCGAGGGCGAGGACGAGCGGGTGCTGCGCGCCGCACAGGCGATGATCGAGGAAACCACCGACACCCCGATCCTGATCGGGCGTCCCGATGTCATGCAGATGCGCTGCGAGCGGATGGGCCTGACGCTGGATCTGGGCCAGACCGAAATCGTGAACCCCGAAAACGATCCACGGTACCGCGATTACTGGGGCACGTATCACGAACTGATGGCACGACGCGGGATCTCGCCCGATCTGGCACGCGCGATCATGCGTACCAATACCACCGCAATCGCTGGCGTCATGGTGCATCGTGACGAAGCCGATTCCATGATTTGCGGCACGTTCGGCCAGTATCTGTGGCACCTGAAATACGTGCGCCAGATCCTTGCGCGTGGCGGTTTGCATCCGGTGGGTGCATTGTCGCTGATGATCTTGGAAGACGGGCCGTTGTTCATCGCGGACACACATGTGCATCACCTGCCCTCTCCCGAACAGCTGATGGAAACGGCGATGGGGGCGGCGCGCCATGTCCGCCGCTTCGGGCTGGAACCGAAAGTGGCGCTGTGCTCGCACAGCCAGTTCGGTAACCTCGACACCGATTCCGGTCGCCGCATGCGTGAGACAATGGAGCTGCTGTCCCAGCGCGAGGTCGATTTCTGCTTCGAGGGCGAGATGCAGGTCGATGCAGCGCTGGATGCGGCATTGCGCGAACGGATCCTGCCGACGTCCGGGTTTGAAGGCACGGCGAATGTGTTGGTCTTTGCCAATACCGATGCCGCATCGGGGGTACGCAACATTCTGAAGATGAAAGCCAACGGGCTGGAAGTCGGGCCGATCTTGATGGGGATGGGCAACAAGGCCCATATCGTGACACCCGCAATCACCACGCGCGGCCTGTTGAATGTGTCGGCCATCGCAGGCACCCCTGTGGCCCATTACGGATAGGCCTGTCCCGCGCCTTGGACACAGCCGCCAATAATGCGCGCTGAATGCCGCCCAAGCCATCGTGCTTGGGCGGCATTTTTCATGCGCCAACGGCCTGATCATGGCGTCATGCAGGATCCGGCGCGGCCCGTGTAACGGTGCCCCGCCCCGCGCCGGATCCTGCAGGGCAGAAGAATAATGTGGAAAACCTGCGGGGTTCCGATGCAAGCTGGCATATCGGAGGAGGGCACGATGCAGTATCGCGAGACATATCAGGCATGGAAAACAGATCCGGAGGCATTCTGGATGCAGGCCGCCCAAGCCATCGACTGGGTCAGACCACCGACAAAAGCCCTGTTTGATGAAGATGCCCCGCGCTATGAATGGTTTTCCGACGGGGTGGTCAACACCTGCTGGAATGCCGTCGACCGGCATGTCGAGGCAGGGCGCGGCGCACAGATCGCAATCCATCATGAAAGCCCGGTGACCCATTCGACCAAGGGCATCACCTACAAGGATCTGCAAACCCGTGTGGCCACGCTGGCCGGTGCCTTGCGCGCCCAAGGGATTGTGCAGGGCGACCGCGTGATCATCTACATGCCGATGATCCCCGAAGCCTTGGTGGCAATGCTGGCCTGTGCGCGGCTGGGCGCGGTGCATTCGGTTGTATTTGGCGGGTTTGCGGCCGCCGAGCTGGCTGTCCGGATTGATGATTGCACCCCTAAGGCGATCCTTGCGGCCAGTTGCGGGTTAGAACCCGCCCATATCGTGCATTACAAACCCTTGCTGGATGACGCCATCGAACGCGCCGTCCACAAACCCGATTTTTGTGTCATTTTCCAACGCGAGCAAGAGGTTGCCAAACTGGTCGAGGGGCGCGACCTCAGCTGGCACGGCTTTCAATACGGGGTCGAGCCAGTGGACTGTGTACCGCTCGCAGGCAACCACCCCGCCTATATCCTTTATACATCCGGCACCACCGGCCGCCCGAAAGGTGTGGTGCGTGACACCGCAGGCCATCTTGTTGCGCTGCAATGGTCGATGAAACATATCTATAATATAGAGGCGGGTGACAGGTTCTGGGCCGCGTCGGATGTGGGCTGGGTCGTCGGCCACAGCTATATCTGCTATGCGCCTCTGTTTGCAGGTGCCACCACCGTGGTGTTCGAGGGAAAACCCGTAGGCACGCCCCATCCCGGCGTATTCTGGCGCACGATCCAGAACCTCAGGATTAAAAGCTTTTTCACCGCCCCCACCGCCATTCGCGCCATAAAGCGCCAGGATCCTACCGGTGAGTGGATCCGGCGCTACAAGCTGCACGACCTGCAGGCGCTGTTTCTGGCAGGCGAACGTGCCGATCCCGCGACGGTCGACTGGGCGCAAGAGCACTTGGGCGTACCGGTGATCGACCACTGGTGGCAAACCGAGACCGGCTGGGCCATTGCCGCCAATCCCTTGGGGCTGGGGGCGCTGCCGATCAAACCGGGCAGCCCCTCGGTCCCGATGCCGGGCTACGAGGTGGCGGTACTGGATGAAGGCGGCAATGCGGTGCCTGCAGGCACACTGGGGGCGATCGCGCTGAAACTGCCCCTGCCTCCGGGCACGCTTGCCACATTGTGGAACGCAGCCGAGCGGCTGGAGCAAAGCTATCTGGCACGGTTTCCCGGCTATTATGAAACCGGCGATGCAGGCTATGTGGATGCCGATGGCTACCTTTATATCATGTCGCGCACCGATGATGTGATCAACGTGGCTGGCCACAGGCTGTCCACCGGCGCGATGGAGGAGGTGCTGGCAAGCCACGGAGATGTGGCCGAATGCGCGGTGATCGGGGTAAATGATCCGATCAAAGGTCAGGTTCCTGTAGGGTTTTTATGCCTGAACTCCGGATCGACCCGCCCGCATGAGCAGATCATAGACGAATGCATCTGCATGATGCGCGACAAGATCGGGCCTGTCGCCGCGTTCAAGGCGGCCTGTGTTGTGGACCGGCTTCCCAAAACACGCTCTGGCAAGATCCTGCGCGCGACAATGGCCCAAATTGCCGATGGCACACCGTTCAAGATGCCCGCCACAATCGATGATCCCGCCATTCTGGACGAAATCGAAAAGGCGCTCGCCGCTATCGGATGGCCCGCCGCCCGCTAGCCCCACACCACAATGCAAGCGGGCGGTTCACCAGCCGCCCTTTGCAGGATACACGAAAGCCCCATCCTCCCCCCGCCCGCAACCGGCGCGAAAGGGTCCCCTCAGGCGAATTGCTCGCTCATCAACCGTTCTTCAAGGCCATGACCGGGGTCGAACAGGATACGGTGCGCCACGCGCCGTTCCAGCACCACCTCGACCCACCTGACCGGTTGCACCGAGCGACTGTCGGCATCCGCCATGACAGAGCGTTTTTCGGGCTCGAGAATATCGAACCGGACGCGCGCGCTTGCAGGCAAGATCGCGCCGCGCCAGCGCCGAGGGCGGAACGAGGCAATACCGGTGAGCGCCAGAACATCTGTTCCGATGGGCAGGATCGGCCCGTGGGCGGAATAGTTATACGCGGTGGAGCCTGCGGGCGTGGACAAGATCGCCCCGTCGCAAATCAGCTCCTCCATCCGAACCCGCCCGTTGACAGAAATCTGCAGCTTGGCCGCCTGTGGTCCGGCCCGTAAAAGCGAAACCTCGTTGATCGCCAGCGCTTTATGGATTTTTCCGTCAGCCGTCTGGGCGGTCATGGCCAGCGGGTGGGTCAGCGCCTCCTCGGCATTGGCCAGCCGTTCGGGCAGATCATCGGGTGAATATTCGTTCATCAAAAACCCGACCGTGCCGCGATTCATCCCGTAAACTGGCAGGGCCGTGCCTTCATGCAGCGTTTGCAACATGAACCCGTCGCCGCCGAGCGCCACGATCACTTCCGCCTCGGCCATTGTGGTCTGGCCATAGCGTGCGATCAATGCGCTCAGCGCCTCCTGCGCGATCTCTCCGGTCGCGGCGGCGAAATGTATCTTGTTGGGTCTATTCAACCAATTGCCCTTTCGTTGCCCGAAGATAGAGCAATCTACCCCGAAAAAGACAAGGGCATTCACCTGTTGATGTGCCGCAATGGCGCGGATCGTCATGAATTTGTCGCCTATATGCTTTTCGAGTTGGTTTTTCTGCGGTAAACCCGCGGTGAATAATCCTCACCGGGAGATCCGAGTATGACTGATCAGCGCGATGCTGGCTTTTTCACCGAAAGCCTTGAAACCCGTGACCCCGAGCTTTTCGGCTCGATCCGTAACGAGCTGGGTCGCCAGCGTGACGAGATCGAACTGATCGCGTCGGAAAACATCGTCTCTGCTGCCGTGATGGAAGCGCAAGGCTCTGTTTTGACGAACAAATATGCCGAAGGCTACCCGGGCCGCCGCTACTATGGCGGGTGCCAGTATGTCGACGTGGCCGAAAACCTCGCGATTGACCGGGCCAAACAGTTGTTCGGGTGTGACTTTGTCAACGTTCAGCCCAACTCCGGCAGCCAGGCCAACCAGGGCGTGTTTCAGGCGCTTTTGCAGCCCGGCGACACCATCCTTGGCATGAGCCTTGATGCAGGTGGCCACCTGACCCACGGCGCAAAGCCCAACCAGTCGGGCAAATGGTTCAACGCCGTGCAATACGGCGTGCGCAAACAAGACCAGCTGATCGATTACGATCAGGTCCGCGAGCTTGCCATCGAGCATAAGCCGAAGATGATCATCGCTGGTGGTTCGGCCATCCCGCGGCAGGTCAATTTCGCGAAAATGCGTGAAATTGCCGATGAGGTTGGCGCCTATCTGATGGTTGACATGGCGCATTTCGCAGGCCTCGTGGCCGGCGGACAGCACCCTTCGCCCTTCCCCTATGCGGATGTCGCGACCACCACCACGCATAAAACCCTGCGCGGCCCGCGCGGCGGCATGATCCTGACAAACAACGAAGATATCGCGAAAAAAGTCAATTCGGCGATTTTCCCCGGCATTCAGGGCGGCCCGCTCATGCATGTCATCGCAGGCAAAGCCGCCGCCTTTGGCGAGGCGCTGCGTCCCGAATTCAAGGTCTATGCCGAGCAGGTCGTGAAAAACGCCCAAGCCTTGGCGGACGAGCTGATGAAAGGTGGTCTTGATATCGTCACCGGCGGCACCGACACGCATGTGATGCTGGTCGATCTGCGTCCGAAAAACGTCAAAGGCAACGCCAGCGAAAAAGCGCTTGGACGGGCACATATCACCTGCAACAAAAACGGCATTCCGTTCGATCCGGAAAAACCGACCGTGACCTCCGGCGTGCGTCTGGGGACACCGGCGGGCACCACCCGCGGGTTCGGCGAAGATGAATTCCGCGAGATCGCGCGCCTGATCGTTGAAGTCGTGGACGGTCTTGCCGCCAACGGCGAGGATGGCAACGCCGAGGTCGAGGAGCAGGTTCGCGCCAAGGTGAAATCCCTGTGCGACCGTTTCCCGCTTTATCCGAATCTGTGATCACACCACATTTGTGACACGTGAAAGGCCCCGGCAATGCCGGGGCCTTTTGCTATTGGAGATGCGCCGGTATTCTTGTGGGCCTGCTTGGGTCTGGGCCGCCTTGCGTCAAAGGGGGCTTGCATAGAGGGCAGCCCGTCCGCGCACGCGGACGATCAGCGCTTAGATACTGTCGTGTGCGATGGCCCATGCCAGCATCGCGGCCCCCGTCATGACGATGATGAAAACCACCCCCGTGACCAGTCGCAAAAAGCCTTGCATAAACCGCGTTTGCGCGCCCAAAGGCTCGAGGTATTTGATGCAGGTGCGATAGGGTTTGTCGATCTGTTTCGGATCCAGCTGCATCACCCGTTTGGGCGCACCCAAAATCTGCTCGGTCTCGGCCAGTTCGCGGGCCGCGTGGCGGACCTTGCGCGGCAAGGCGCGCGCACGGTTGTTGATCCTGTCGTGTAAACTGGCCCCTTTCGCGCCCAAACGCGTGGCAAGCAGCTTGGAGACATGATCGATCTTGTTTTGCAGATCCGTAGGGTTCATCTCGGCTCTCCGTTCATTCGTGCGCAAAGCTACAGCGCCCATATGCGGCGGGCAACCCGCTGTGCCAGCACATTCGCGCCAGCATGCCCCCCGCTGCCCCGGTGCCATTCGTCCCCTGTGCAAAAGGGCTGGTATGCGCCTGCGCATCGCGCTAGCAATAAGCCATGTTGAACATTGATATCCAAGGTGCCGCAACCGAGGCACCCCCGCTTTTAATCGTCCACGGGCTGTTCGGCTCGGCCCGCAACTGGGGCGTTATCCAGAAGCGTCTGTCCGACGGGCGCGAGGTGATTGCCGTAGACCAGCGCAACCATGGCGACAGCGACTGGCACGACAGCCAGAGCTACGCCGACATGGCCACCGATCTGGCGGAAGTGATTGCCGCTCATGGCGGGCGGGCCGATGTTCTGGGCCATTCGATGGGCGGCAAGGCCGCGATGGTGCTGGCGCTGACACAGCCGCAGATGGTGGAGCGGCTGATCGTGGCCGATATCGCCCCTGTGCGCTACAGCCACAGCCAGTCCGGCCTGGTCCACGCCATGCAGGCGCTGGATCTGTCTGGACTGACCCTACGTTCGGAGGCCAACCGCAGATTGTCGGACGCCATCGATAGCGAAGGGGTTCGTGCCTTCTTGCTGCAATCGCTTGATCTGAAAGCCGATCCCGCACGCTGGAAACTGAATCTGGATGTTCTGGACGCCGAAATGGCAAAAATCATGGACTTTCCCGAAGGGCTTCCGGCGGATTTCACCGGACCGGCCCTATTCGTGCATGGCGGGGGGTCCGATTACGTCACACAAGCCGAGATTCCGAAAATCAAGGCGCTGTTTCCTCAAGCCGAGATGAGCGAGATACCAAAAGTGGGCCACTGGCTTCATGCCGAGAACCCGCGCGAATTCGAGGCACGGGTCCGTGCCTTCTTGGAGCGGTAGACAAGTTTCCCACCGTCGACGCCCCTAGCATCTTAGGCGAAACCGGGCCTCTCCGGTATCGCCCGGCAGCGACGGGGAGCGTAGCGGCCCTGTCGAGGGGCCGGTCACCTTGCAACCGGTGGTTTGCTCCGCAGCCTGTCGCATTAAGCGCGGAACACGCGCGCGCTCCGCAAGGCCCAAGTATCCCAATCTGATCACCTCGGCATCTCCACCGCGATCAAAAACAACGAAGCGGATATCTTCCAATGTGATATCATGGCGTGTGGCATTGAAAAATTGTGGCGCGGGCTGCGCCCCACATGCGCTGCATATCACGCAAAGGCTCACCAACCAGATCCGCATCACCCCTCCCCGATCATCGCCATATCAGCAGATTATGCGAGGATCGGATTAAGGGAAGGTGTATATCACCCCTCCGCTGTCTTGCGGATCAGCTGATAACAGCGCGCCTCTGCAGATGTCGTCTTGTTGATTTCCGACCAATCCTGCCCTTCGCGGCGGAAATGGCGGGGATCGCCCGCGATGAAATCCAGATCATTGTCACATTCGAACCGCGTGATCGACACCTCGTTGTCAAGGCTGACCTCTATCATGTTGAACGTGTTGGGCGTGCCGCGCAGCCGTGTTGACAGGCCGGTGCCCGCTTGCACGAACATCAATCCCGGCGCGGTATCAAAAGGCGCGGCAGAGGCTTCGTGCAGATGGCCGGAAAGCACCAGATCGGCCCCGCACTCTGACAGTTGTGCCAGCGCATCACGCGCACCATGCATCAGTTTCTTGTCGGTATGCGGGCCATGTTCCAACGGGTGATGCATCACCACGATACGCAAAACATCACTATCGGACGGACCAAATGCATTACAGATGCGCCGCGAAGTGTGCGAGGAAAGCCGCCCGCGCTGCCATTCGAACCGGTTGACTGTATTCACGCCGACCACATGCACGCGGCCATCACGCCATTCTGGTTCCAGCTCTGTATCAATGGCTTGGCGATAGCGTTTCCAAGGCGTGAAAAACCGGACAAAAATATTGTCAAGCGGGGTGTCGTGGTTTCCCGGAACCGACAGAACGGGCGCATCTATGCGGTTCAGAAACCGCCGCGCCTGCGCAAATTGCCGCCGTCTGGCACGCTGGGTGAAATCCCCCGATACGATCACCAGATCGGGGGAAAGCTCGGATATCTTATCCAGTAAGGGCGTTTCCAAAGCGGGATCACTACGCCCGAAATGCAGATCTGACAGATGAAGGATACGTCTCATGCGGCACCTGCTTGTGTAGGGCCCGCCTGCGTGTCAGACGAGGTGTCGGTTACCGATTTCGGCAAGATGATATTGAGCAGGTCGGGGTGCATCCTGAACGAGAATGGCGACGGAAGCCGTGACTTTTCACCATCAAAAGCCAGCAGCGATCGCTTGGAGCGGGTATGGATCGTCAGATCCTTGGCCCGTATCAGATCATAGTCGCGCCCTTCGCGCATGGTCCGCGTGACCAAACGCCATGCCAGCTTGAACAGCCCCGAGCGCCCCTCTGCCTTGGCCACAAGAACGGCAAAAGCATCGTCTCCGATGGCTTGCGCGCCCTCCAGCCCGAAAAAATCAAGCTGATAGGCAGAGCGTGCCACAAACACCAAGGGGGTGTCTTGCGTGATGGTTTCCCCGTCGGTGTGCAGCTCTATATGCATCGGTTTTTGAAATTTCAGAAATGTTCGAACAACAGACCAGTAGGCCACAATCCGGTGCCTGCCCCAGCGACGGTAGATCGACTCGCGGGCCTTCAGGATGCTGGGATAAATTCCGAGCGATGCATTGTTCAAAAATACCCGTCCCTCGACAGTGCCCACGCGAATGGCATGGGACTGGCCGTTCAAGATCTGCTGCGCGGCCTCTGTCGGGTCTTCTGACAGACGCAGCCCCCGCGCGAAAAAGTTGAATGTTCCTAGGGGCAGCACCCCCATCGGCACATCGCGCCCCAGCATGGCCTGCGCGACGGCCATTACCGTGCCATCGCCGCCCGCCGCCACGATCAGATCGGCCCCGTCCCGCACAGCCCTTTCCACGGTTTCGGAAATTTCGCGCCCCGGCTCCCAGCGATAGATCCGGGCCTGCGGTCCGAATACATCAAGCGCCGCCTGAAGCGGCTCTTCGGCGCGGGAGTTCTGGCCCGAATTGGGGTTGGCGATCAAAAAAACCTTGGTGGGAACCGGTGTATCCCGCCCCCGATCAGCGTCGTCCTGAGCGGACAGCGTCGATATGTCATGATCGGTTTGCGTGCTGGCAAGCGGCATTGTGGGCTGCATTCTCGGCTCCTGTGTTACTGGCTGAACGCCCAGCCCCCTACAGAAGTTTCATCCGCCGTTGTCTGCTGGCCCAGAATCTTTCCAAAACCTCCGGGGCCGCATCGGTTTTAGTGCAACCTTCACCCCAGATAGGCAGGACCAAGCTTGGCCAGACGGCGCAGGTTACCCGCTGTGTGACGGCTATAGACCTGAACCACCGCCCGCATCGCCTGATCGGCCCCCGCACCTTGCATGAACGCGCGTGTGGCCGCCTCGCCCGCATCAACGGATGCGCGCTGTTTTTCCGTGACCATACGCGACATCTCGTCAGGGGCTGCGTGCCAAAGCCCCGCAAGGCCCGCCATACGTAACGCAATGACGGCCTGCGCTTCCATACCAAGCCATGCGGCCTCGATCGGGAGTGTCATGGTATTTGCCAAAGTCGAGAACATCGTGAGCCACCTTTCCAAAATATTGAATCGCATGACCAAATGATACGATTGCTGCAATGCAGCAATTCTGCTTATCTCACAAACAGCGATCAAACCAAAACACTTTACAATTAAGATGCATCCACAGGGTCTTTTTTGGGAAATGTGTCGCATCTTGCCACGAGACTGCATGTTTTGCGCGACGGGCGCATATCGCATGTGCAATATGGGTACAGCTATCAGACTTTCAGCTTTTTTATCTATTGCGCGCTCATCGCCAAAAGGTGATCACCGTCGAATATGCGTCGGCCGATATGTGCGCTGTCCGCCTTTCCAAGCGCTTTCGCGCCCCAGTTTCCGGAGCCTTCATGATCAAACGGATTGTTATTGCCATCCTGCTGCTTGCTCTCGTAGCAGGCGGAATTATCGGGTTTAATTTATTTCGCGAAAAAATGATTGGCGAGTTTTTTGCCAATATGACCCCTGCCCCCGTTGTAACATCTGTGACCGAAGTGCAGCCCGTGACATGGACCCCGAGCATCGCGGCCATCGGTACCGCCAATGCGGCGCAAGGGACGGATCTGTCGATCGAGGCGCAAGGCGTCGTACGCGAAATCACATTTGGTGCGAACGACAAAATCGAGAAGGGGCAGCTGCTGGTCCAGATCGACGACCGGCAGGAGCGCGCAGATCTGGCCGCAGCCCAGGCCACGGCAGATCTGGCGCAAACCACGTTGGAACGTGCCCAAGCGCTGCAAAAACGTGGCGTCTCGGCGGTGTCGGCGCTGGATGAGGCCGTAGCCTCGTCCAGTCAGGCACGTGCCCAGACCCAGAAACTGCAGGCCGCATTGGAGACAAAGCAGCTGATCGCGCCGTTTGGCGGGGTCATCGGTATACCGCAGGTGGAACTGGGCGAGTTTGTCAGCCCGGGCACCGTCTTTGCAACCTTGCAGGACGCGCAAAAGATGCATGTGGATTTCACCTTGTCCGAGCAGCAGGCAGGCCAGATCAAGATCGGCCAGAGGGTGATCGTCAGATCCGAAATCGGTCAGGAAGCATCGGACGGAAAGATCACCGGGATCGAGCCGAAAATCGACAGCAACTCCCGTCTTGTGGGGGTGCGTGCCGAAGTGCCAAATACCGACCTGTCGCTGACGCCGGGGCAGTTCATGCGGGTCCGGGTGGTGTTGCCAAGTGAAGATGGCGTGATTGCCCTGCCGCAAACGGTCGTCACCTCGACGCTATACGGGGATTCGGTCTTTGTTGTACGTGAAACGCCGGTCAAGGACGGGGCCGAGGAAACCCATCTGACCGCCCAACAGGTATTTGTCACCTTGGGACGGCGGTCTGGTGATCTGATCGAAATTACCGATGGGGTAGCTGCGGGCGATCTGGTGGTAAACGCCGGACAAAACCGCCTGAGCCCGGGCGCTGTGGTCAAGATCGACAACACCGTCAAGCTGCCCGTAAATCCGGGCCTGTCCGCACAGCCTGCGCAAGACGACGCAACACAGGCCGATGCGCCCGATGAGAGCAGCTTTGGCGCTGGCCCCGCTGACACGGCCACCGGTCAGTAAGGAACCCAAGCGATGCATTTCACAGAAATATTTATTCGCCGTCCTGTTTTGTCGATGGTGATCGGCGCGTTCATGCTGTTGATCGGGATACAGGCGTATTTCAACCTGCCCGTGCGCGAATACCCCGAGGTGGACGAAACGGTGGTCACGATTTCCACCACCTATGCGGGCGCGGCCCCAGACCTGATCCAGGGCTTTATCACGGCCCCGATTGCCGCAGCCGTCGCGACAACCGAAAACATCGATTATGTCACGTCCAGCTCGCGCCCGTCATCATCAAGCGTTTCGGTGAACATGAAACTGGGCGCAAATCCTGATGTGGCCCTGACCGAGGTTCTGGCAAAAGTGCAGCAGGTGCGCTCCGATCTTCCGTCGGGCGCGGATGATCCGCAAATCGTCAAGGGCACCGGACAGACCTTCGCGCTGATGTATCTTGCAGCGCTAAACCCCAATATGACCCAAGAGCAACTGACGGAATATCTGGATCGGGTGATCCGTCCGCGCATGTCCACAATCGAGGGTGTGGCAGAGCTACAGATCATCGGTGGCTCCAACTATGCGATGCGGGTCTGGATCGACCCCGACAAACTGGCCGCCCGTCAGGTGACCGCGCCAGAGGTTCTGGCCGCCATTCAGGCATCGAATTTTCTGGCAGCCCCCGGTGCCACCGAAAACGAATTCGTCGCGCAGTCGATCACGTTGCAGTCCACGCTTTCGTCACCCGACGCCTTTGGCGCGCTGCCGATCAGGGCGGACGGCGATGCGGTCGTGCGGCTGCGCGATGTGGCGCGCATCGAGCTTGCCTCGGACGAGGCTGGCGAAATCGTCAGTTTCAACGGCCAATCGGGCACGTTCATCGGGATTTTGCCCACGCCGTCGGCCAACCCGCTGGATACGGCTGCCGCCGTCATCGCAGAGTTGCCGGCAATCAACGCCTCGCTTCCCGACGGGATGACCATCGAGAAGGTCTATGATTCGACCGAAACGATCTCGGCCTCGATCACGGAAGTTTTCCACACGATCGCAGAAGCTGTGGCGATTGTTGTCGTGGTGATCTTGCTGTTTCTGGGCTCGTTCCGCTCGGTTCTTATGCCGATTGTCACGATTCCGCTGTCACTGATCGGGGTCATGGCGGTGCTGCTGGCGCTGGGATATTCGATCAACCTTCTGACCTTGCTGGCGATGGTTCTGGCCATCGGTCTGGTGGTGGATGACGCCATCGTTGTGGTCGAAAACATCCACCGCCATATCGAGGAGGGGATGAAACCCATCCCCGCCGCCGTAAAGGGGATGCAGGAGATCACGGGGCCGGTCATTGCCATGACCATTACACTGGCCGCAGTTCTGACCCCGCTGGCCTTCACCGGCGGTCTGACCGGCTCCCTGTTCACGGAGTTTGCCTTCACGCTTGCAGGATCGGTCATCCTGTCGGGCATCATCGCCTTGACCATCACCCCGATGATGGCAGGCCGGATCCTGAAATCCGGCCATACTTCGGGTTTTCAAAGGTGGGTGGATCATGTGTTTGAAAAGCTTGCCGCGTTTTACGGACGCCGTGTGGATGGCTCGCTCAACATGCGCGGGCTGACGCTGTTTATCGTGATTGTTTTGGTGGCCACGACCGCGTTCATGTTCCCCAGAACCTCCAGCGAGCTGGCCCCCGAAGAAGATCAGGGCGCCCTTTTCGCGATTATGATGGGGCCGAAATACGCAACCGACCGCTATACCTCGCGCTATATCGAAGAGGTTGCCGAAAACACCCGCGACATACCTGAGGTCAACCAGACCTTCTCTATCGCGGGGTTTGGCGGGGACGACACGCAAGGCATCCAGATCTGGCAATTGGCGGATTGGGGGGATCGCAACCGCTCGCAGGCACAAGTCCAGCAAGACATCCAAGCCGGCCTTGATAAATCGGCGGGCCTGCAAGGGTTCGTCTTTGCGCCCCCCACCCTGCCCGGCACGGGCGGCGGCTTGCCGATTTCGGTGGTGCTGCAATCCATCCACGATCCGGCGCGCGTGGCCGAAGTCTCCGAGGAGATCAAGCGCAAGGCCATGGCCACGGGCCGGTTCATCGTCGTGCAAAACTCGCTGTCGTTTGATGCGCCAGAAGTGCGTGTGACCATCGACCGTGATCGTGCGGCGGCGCTGAATGTGTCGATCAGTGACATCGGCCAAACCTTGGGGCTGTTGGTGGGCGGTGGCTCTGTCTCGCAGTTCGACCGTGATTCAAACAGCTATGACATCATCATGCAGGTACCGCGCGATCAGCGTGCCAACCCCGAGGAGCTGGGCAAATATTTCGTGCGCGCCTCGACCGGCGACATGGTGCCGCTGTCATCGGTGGTCAATATCGAAAACAGCGTGCGCCCCTCTGCCATCGAGCAGTTCAACCAGCTCAACTCCTCGACCATCACCGCATTGCCTTTGCCGACCGTCTCGACCGGTGAGGGGCTAGCCGAAATCCAGCGCATCGCCAATGAGACACTCCCCGACGGGTTCTTCATCGACTATTCCGACCAGTCCCGTCTGGAGGTCAATCAGGGCAACACGATCATCATCGCGTTTGCGGCAGCGGTCTTGGTAATTTATCTGGTTCTGGCGGCACAATTCGAAAGCTTCCGCGACCCGCTTATCATCCTGATGTCTGTCCCGATGACGATCTTCGGTGCGATTCTACCGCTGAATATCGGCCTCGGGACGCTCAACATATACTCTCAGGTGGGGCTGATCACGCTGGTCGGGTTGATCACCAAACACGGCATTCTGATGGTCGAATTCGCCAACCAGCAGCGCCATGACCACGGGGCCACGCGCCGCGAAGCTATCGTGTCTGCAGCCAAAACCCGGCTGCGCCCGATCCTGATGACCACAGCCGCCATGGCGCTCGCCGTGATACCGCTGGTCATCGCCGAAGGGGCGGGGGCGGCCGCGCGTCAAGCCATGGGTCTGGTCATGTTCACCGGCCTGATCATCGGCACGATGTTCACCTTGTTCGTGGTGCCGATGTTTTACAGCTTCATCTCACCCTCCGACAGCGCATGGCGCCGGGCACAGGAAAAGCGTATCGCCGCCGGTTAGGCCCGCAGGGCGCCCCCAAGCGTTCCAATCAACCCCGCCTTGGTATCAGGGCGGGGTTTTTCAATGCCGACACGAAAAACCGCCTGTGCACTATCGCACCATAGATGGTCAAATAATCACGTTTAAGTTCTGGGCGCACTTACTATCTCCCTTTCATGAAGCAAACGCGGACGACCCAGTGCCGCCGCAGACATTAAGTTTTGGAGCTTAGAATGAAACGTATGATTATCGCCGCAACCCTTGCCCTGACCGCAACTGCCGGTGCTGCAAGCGCCCAGACCCCGGGCCACGCACAACTGGCCGAGTTCCTGAACCTGAACGGTGCCGAATTCTCGACCGCAGAACTGACCGCGATTGACGACGCGCGCCGCGACAACAACCGCAGCAACGAGATCTATTTCCTCAACCACAACAACCGCGACACCGCAGGCGGTGTAGGCGATGTGACCCCGGGCAAGGCACAAATTGCCGCGCAGCTGGGTGTGGACCCTGCCAAATACTCTCTTGCCGAACTGATCGAGGCCACTGACGAATTGCGCGACGACAACCGCCAGAACGCGACCTTCGTGCTAAACGGCACATCGCGTGACGCGGTGAATGTGGTGCCGACCCCCGACCGCGGTCGCGACAGCTGATCGCGCGCACCCCACTCCATCCTCACAACATCAAACAGACAGGCGCACACGGGCTTGTCTGTTTTTTTATGGGCCCTATTTTACAGATTGCGGATGGCGTTTGCACCACAAGAGCCTTGCCCGCATCGCAGCCCTCTGGCATGGGATACCCATCATCGCAGGAGCACGCCATGGACTACAGTAAATCCGGCAATCCCAAAGGCCCTAAAAACGCCCCCCGCCACACCGAACATAATTCCAAAGGGTCTTCCAAAAATCCTTTCGGCCAAAAAGAGACCAAGGCAGAGTTGCTGGCGCGGATGAAAGCTGCCGCCGCCGAGCGCCAGAAAAACTAGCGTAACAGGCACGCCCCCATCGCCAGATCACGCATCGGGGCCGCATGGGCCTGCAAGCGGTCAGGCCCTTGCATCTTCCAAGACCATCCGGGCCGCTTTTCCCGCGATCATCATGGTTGGCGCATTGGCGTTACCAGAGGTGATCTGCGGCATCACCGACGCATCCGCGATCCTTCGCCCCTTGACACCGCGTAGCCGCAAGCGTGGATCCACGACCGCGTCTGAAACCACACCCATCCGGCAGGTTCCCACAGGATGGAAAATCGTGGTGCCGGTTTCACCTGCTGCCCGGATCAAATCGTCATGCGTGACATAATCGGGGCCGGGTTTGTATTCGACAGGATCATGTTTCGCGAATGCGGGCTGGCTGGCAATGCGCCGGAGGTGGGCAATCGCAGGTACGGCGACATCCCTATCCGCTTGCGTGGTTAAGTAATTCGGTGAAATCACCGGATGGGCACGGACATCACCGCGACTGATATGGATCGTACCACGACTTTCGAGCCGCACATTGCAAACGCTCGCGGTCATCGCGGGAAACGGATGCACGGCCGCGCCGAATTTATCAAGGCTGACAGGCTGCACATGATACTCAAGGTCCGGCATTTCCTTTGTGTGATCCGAACGGGTCAAGATCCCCACCTGACTGGGCGCCATTGCCATTGGACCAGTGCGACGCCATGCATATTCTGCCGCGATCATTGCCTTGCCCCATAAGGTCGAGGCCATCGTGTTCAGGCTTTTGACACCGTGCACCTTGTAGACCAGCCGAAGCTGCAGGTGATCTTGCAGGTTTTCGCCTACATTTGAATGCTCGATCATCGGCGCGATTCCGGCGCGGCGCAGAACCTCTGGCTGCCCGATGCCCGACAGGTCCAGAATGTGTACCGACCCCACCGCACCGGCACCCAGAACCACCTGCCCCGCCATGGCAGATTTCGTGCGCCCCTCTTGATGGTAATCCACCCCCGTGACCCGCCGCCCGTCCAGCATCAAACGCGCGACCCGGGCATGGGTGATCACCTGCAGGTTGGGTCGTTTTACCACCGGATGCAGGAAGGCCCGCGCCGAAGACCACCGCCATCCCTGCCTTTGGGTCACGTGAAAATACCCGCCACCCTCGTTGGTGCCGGTGTTGAAATCCGCCGTGCGCGCAATGCCCGCCTGCTCTGCCGCGCTCAGGAAAGCATCCAGCACATCCCCAGTGCACACGTGCTTTTTCCACTCGCAAAGGGCCGCCGGCGCCATGATGGATGTCCGCTCCGTCGACAAAATCCTCTTGCGATTTGAACAGGGGCAAAACATCCTCCCAGCCCCAGCCGGTGCACCCCATCTGCCGCAATCCGTCATACTCGCGGGCCTGCCCCCGCATATAGATCATGCCATTGATCGAAGAACAGCCACCTAGTATGCGCCCGCCCAGCCCGGAATCGGGCGCGGTCTTATATCCCCAATCGGGGCGCGGATTGCCGATGCAATAAAGATAGCCCACCGGAATACGGACCCCGTGATAGGTGTCCCGCCCCCCCTGCCTCCAGAAGGGCCACCCGGTTTCCGGGATCGGCGCTTACCCTGTTGGCCAGCACACAGCCTGCGGACCCGCCCCCACGATGACAGAATCGAACGGCTGCATGGCATCCTCCGCTCTTTCTCAAACGTGCTGCCGGATTTAGCTCCGCGCAGGTAAGCGCATGCGCCACAGCCCTGTCCGGGCACGGCGCAAACGCAAGGCCGCGCCGGATGCCCGGGTGTGAAACCGGCTTTGCAAAGGTCGCGGTGCGGGCGGTAAGATGGCGTGCGAGCACCATGCCCCCCTTGCATCGGCGCCCGATCAGGGGTCTGGATGAAACCCGATTTTGCGTCAAAGGCCCCGCCACATGTTTCTCTACCGTTTGCTTCTTTCGCTCGCCGCACCGCTTTTGATCCTGCATCTGCTGTGGGGCTGGGCGCGCGGGTCGCAGACCCGTGCCGGCGTGGTCGAGCGGCTGGGCGGTCATCCGCCCGGCCCGAGCCACGCCGCCCCCCGTCCGGTTTGGCTGCATGCGGCCTCCAACGGCGAGTTGACCTCGGCCCGCCCGCTGATTGACGACCTTCTGGCACATGGCCATCGGATTGTGATCACAACCAACTCCACCACCGCTCAAACCCTCGCTCAAGGCTGGAACCTTACAGGCGTGACCCATCGTCTGGCACCGCTGGATCTGGGTATCTGCGTCAGGCGATTTGTGCGCGCCCATCAGCCCTGCGCCCTGTTGATCATAGAAAACGAGATCTGGCCGAACAGGATCACGATGATGGCAAAGCGCGGTCGCCCTTGTGTGATGGTCGGGGCCAGACTGTCGGAAAAATCGGCACGGCTTTGGGCGCGTACGGGGCTCGGGGCGCAGATCATGCACGCGCTTCATGCGGTTTCGGCCCAAGATGCCGCCTCGGAGGGGCGTTTTTTGTCGCTGGGGCTGCGGCCTGATCAGCTGCTGCCCCGTGCCAATCTCAAAACCGCCGTCAGCGTATCACAGCCACACGATATCCTGCCCGGTCCGCGGGCCGATATTTTTCTGGCTGCCTCCACCCACGAAGGCGAGGAAGAGCAGATCCTTGAGGCCTTCCTCACCGCGCTGCACGACCGTCCGGCCTTGCGGATGATTCTGGCCCCCAGACACCCGCATCGCGGTGACCATATCGCGCGGCTTATCGAACGGGCAGGCCTGCGTTATTCGCGCCGCAGCTTGGGGCAGGCACCGCACCACGCCGTCTATCTGGCAGATACCTTGGGAGAGATGGAAAACTGGTATGCCTCGGCAGGTATCTGCTTCACCGGCGGCTCGCTTGTGGCCAAGGGAGGGCACACGCCGTTCGAGCCTGCCGCATTCGGATGCGCGATTTTGCACGGGCCCGATGTGCGAAATGCCGCAGAACCTTATGGCCTGCTGGATGATGCAGGTGGCGCAGTCGCTGTGGCAGATGCCGCAGCGCTCTCGCAGCAGTTGATCAGACTGGATGCACCCGCCCAAAAAGCCATGGCAGACGCCGCGCAACATGCATTGGCCCAATCCGCCGATCGCCCCTTGCCCGAGCTTGCCCGACGCCTGCGTGCGATTTTTGCCCAATCCCGCTGACATCACGGCCCGCGCGTTGCGTGTCATCTGTGCGTCACAAATATTTCACGCGTTTTTCTACCCTTGATTAAGGATATTCCGTGCTAGGTTTCAGTGCTACCCTGTATCGGACCGTCTGCCCTTATGAAAATGGAAAAAAAGCTTAGCCTGCTGGGCCGGACCTCGCATAAAGAACCCGCTCAGGCCGCGGCGCTTTGCATCCGTCGCAAGGCTGGAAAGCTGGAAGTTTTTCTGATCACCTCGCGTGACACAGGCCGCTGGGTTCTGCCCAAAGGCTGGATGATGGCAAATAAATCTCCGGCTGAAACCGCATTGACGGAAAGCTGGGAAGAGGCGGGCGTGATTGGTCAGGTGAAAAACACCCCCATCGGGCATTACAGCTACGACAAGGTGCTCAGTCCCGGCCAAGTGCATCTGTGCCATGTCGATGTGTTTGTGGTCAAAGTGGACAGGCTGGCAGCACGGTTCCCCGAAAAAGGTCAAAGGCGGCGCAAATGGATGCGCGTGAGCAAGGCCGCAAAAGCCGTGGCAGAACCGCAGCTTGCCGAATTGCTGCGCACATTGCCAAAGCTGAAAAACCTGCCTTAATCTTGCATCTTTTGGCAAAATGGTTATGTCAGCAGAAGGTGCCGACGTGCCATGCATCGGGGGGCATACAGCCTGTTTTGTCAGGTTTCGTGCCAGCCTTTTTCGGGAATGCTCATGATCCGTTACACGCTAAAATGCGACAATGATCACAAATTCGACGGCTGGTTTGCCTCCGCCGATGCGTTTGAAACCCAAGCCACCCGTGGGCTGGTCAGTTGCGCTGTATGTGGCTCTGTACGGGTCGAGAAATCCCTGATGGCCCCCGCCGTGCAGGCCGCCCCGCACGCACCCAAAGCGCCATCCGGCACGACCGATGCCGAAAAGCCGCGCCCGTCAAAGGGGCAGCTTCAGACCCCCGCCAGCGATCTGGAGCGCGCGATGGCCAAGATGCGCGCACAGGTCGAGGCCAATTCAGACTATGTCGGCAAGGATTTCGTGACAGAGGCCCGCGCCATACATGACGGCAGCAAGCCACAACGCGCGATTTACGGCGAGGCCCGTCTGGACGAGGCCCGCGCCCTGGCCGAAGACGGCGTGCCCGTCATGCCCCTGCCTTTCCGACCCAGCCGCAAGACCAACTGAAGCCAGATCGCACCACCTCCGTGCCGCATGAAACTGCACGTGCGTCACCAGCCAGCAGATCGCGCGGCAGACCCGTGCAGAGCGTTCAGCCAAAGTGCCCCGTGCGTGCCGACCACAGCGCCAGTGTTTCCAGCCGCGCCCCTCCACCGGCCATGTGCCTGTCTGCGCGCGTCAGGATATCGCGCAACTCGGTAAGCGCCTCTGGCGCATGTGGCCCTGCCGCCACCATCACGCAATCGGCCTGATGGCTCAGGGCGGCCTCTGTCAGCTCCGCGCGCGACGGTGTGCCCTCCTGCACCAGTCGCTCGAGGATATTCACGGCCCAGATGATCGGAACCTCTGCGGCGCGACACAGCCAAAGCACCTCTTCTTGTATCTCGGCAAGCCTTGCGAAACTCAGGTCGGCGGCCAGATCGGGGCGTGAAACCATCACCGTAACCGGCAGCCGCCCGCCCGCCTTGACCAACAGCTCGGGCAGATTATAGATTGCCCGCGCGGTATCCACCTTCAGCACGAGCGCAGGCACACGGCCCTGTGCAATCGCGCCCGCACCAAGCTCCGCCTCTATCGCCGCAAACAGCGCCTCCAGATCGGCGCAGCTCTGCACCCCGCTGAATCCGATTGCATCCGCATGGTGCAGCGCGAACCTCAGCCCATCAAGATCGTGGCCTGTCAGAGCAGGCAAATCCAGCTCGACACCGGGCAAAGACACCACCATGCCGGGCTTCAGGCGCGCCCCCTTGGCTGGTGTGGCGGTAACTTCTACGCGCACAACCCCGTCCAGTCTGCGCAGCACCTGCCCTTGCAACTTGCCGTGGTTGATGCGGACCTGCATGCCTTCACGCAGCGCATCGAACTGCGCAGCCTGGGTCAGTGTAATGCGCGGATAGTCCCCTTTGAGCATTTTCGATACGATCTCGAAACGGTCACCCGGGCGCAGCCGTCCCTGCCCGCCCAGCATCCGCGCCACCGCATAGCGCGGCCCGCCCAGATCGAACTGAACCGGCACATGGCGCGACAGGGCTGCGCGCAGCGGGGTAATTTCGGCCATCATCCGCGCCCAGATCTGCGCATCACCATCAGCCCCGTCGATGCGCAGGCAGTCGGCCCCGGCCTCCAGCAAGGCCATAGCAGATGCACCATCGCGCGCAGGCTGGGCCAGCGTGGCCATCATGCGGGTGAAAGGGCCGCCGCGTCGCGCCCCGAAGTGAGCGGCGCGGCGCGCCCCCAACCGCGCAGGGCCCGCGGCGAATAACTCGGTCGGTGGAGGCTCGCACGGCGTGCCCGCAATCATCGAAAGTGCGCCCAGAACCGCATCGACCGAGGCGCGCACATGCGGCTCCGCACGATTGAGCGAGGCCAGACCCAGCGCGGCGAACGGCGCCTGTAACGGCACCAGCGCCCCGCGATCAAGCGCGAGATAATCGGCAAGATTATACGCAGAGGGACGAAATTCCGGCCGAACGATCAGCCCCGCCCATCGCTCCATCTGCCTGCCCGCGCGCGCATCCATATCCGCGCGCACAGCCGACAGCGCGTCATACAGCCCTTGCGCCTGCGCCTTGCGTTCTTGCGCATCACGTTCCGATGGTTTCATGCAGCGCCTCCTTGCCGACAGCAGGCCGAGTTTTCTGACAGAGTTTTCTGACAGGCCTCCTCCGGCCTGCCGGTGGCCCGCGCCCGCCAGCTACCCGCTCCATACGACAACCGCGTGACATTCATGTGTTTTGTGCGAATGCAGGCTCTTGCGTCGTCCCCCCCCTTGGTTTAACCCGAACGCGATCCCCCGGCACCGGGACCGGGAAGGCTGAGCGAGGGAGAAGGAATGCCGCTTCTCGTTATGAAATTCGGCGGCACTTCGGTGGCCGATCTCGACCGCATTGCCAATGCGGCACAGAAGGTCAAACGCGAGGTCGAACGCGGATATGACGTGATCGTCATCGTATCGGCCATGTCTGGCAAGACCAACGAGCTGGTCGGCTGGGTCGAGGCTACCTCCCCCTTCTACGATGCGCGTGAATATGATGCCGTGGTTTCTTCGGGCGAGAATATCACAGCCGGCCTGATGGCTCTGCGCTTGCAGGAAATGAATGTACCCGCGCGCAGCTGGCAAGGATGGCAAGTGCCGATCCACACGACATCTGCCCATAGTGCGGCGCGGTTCAAATCGATCCCGCGCGACAATATCGATGCGAAATTCGCAGAAGGCATGCGTGTCGCGGTTGTCTCGGGCTTCCAGGGGCTGTCCGAAGAAGGCCGGATCACCACGCTGGGTCGTGGCGGGTCAGACACCACGGCCGTGGCATTTGCCGCCGCATTCGGCGCGGAGCGGTGCGATATTTATACCGATGTGGACGGCGTTTACACAACCGACCCGCGGGTTTCGTCGAAGGCACGCAAGCTTGACCGCATCGCCTACGAGGAAATGCTCGAGCTTGCCTCGCTGGGGGCGAAGGTCTTGCAAACCCGTTCGGTCGAGCTGGCGATGCGCAATAACGTGCGCCTGCGGGTGCTGTCCTCGTTCGAGGATACAGACGAAACGTCGGGAACTCTGGTCTGTGGCGAGGATGAAATCATGGAATCGAAAATCGTCTCTGGCGTCGCTTTTTCGCGCGACGAGGCAAAAATGACTTTGGTGACTGTCGAGGATCGTCCCGGCATTGCCAGCGGCATCTTCGGCACGCTGGCCGATGCCGGCGTGAACGTCGACATGATCGTGCAGAATATATCCGAGCGCAATTACGGCGATCACATCGAGGCGGTCACCGATATGACCTTCTCCTGCCCGATCAATCAGGTCAGCCGTGCCAAAAAAGCGCTGGAGGATGCTCAGGCGGCCAACGCGCTTGGCTATGAGGATCTGGTCGTTGATACAGAGGTCGCCAAAGTGTCCGTGGTGGGCATCGGTATGCGCAGCCACGCAGGCGTTGCCGCCAGAATGTTCAAGGCCCTTGCCGCTGAAAATGTGAATATCAAGGTCATCGCGACATCGGAAATAAAAATTTCCGTGCTGGTGGACCGGAAATATCTGGAGTTGGCGGTTCAAGCCCTGCATGATGCCTTTGATTTGGACAAGGCGGGCTGAAGCTGCCCACGCAGTCCCGTCAGGCGCGATGCCAAGGAAAGGACGCAGCCAGAATGCCGGAACGCAGTGAAAGCGACAGTCGCCACCTGCTGCGCCGCCTGCGCGACGTGTTGGCGCAGCCCGGCGACGGGCAGGACCGGCTTGACCGGATCACCTCGCTGATCGCCCATTCGATGCAGACGGAAGTTTGCTCTATCTACCTGTTCTGTGATCCAGAAACGCTGGAGCTATGTGCGACAGAAGGCCTGCGGGCCGAGGCTGTGCACCAGACCCGCATGCGCTTGGGCGAGGGTCTTGTGGGCCGCGTGGCGCGGCTCAACACGCCGATCAACACCCATGATGCCCCGTCCGAAAAGGGCTTTCGCTACATGGCCGAAACCGGCGAGGAAATCTATTCCAGTTTCCTTGGCGTGCCGATCCAGCGTGTGGGCGAAAAACTGGGCGTGCTGGTCGTGCAATCCAAGGATGCGCGCGATTTCAAGGATGACGAGGTCTATGGCCTGGAAGTCGTCGCGATGGTTCTGGCCGAAATGACCGAATTGGGCGCCTTTGTTGGCGACCGTGAAGGCATCGGCCATTCGCACCGGTTTCCGGTCATGTTTCGCGGCACCTGCGGACAGGAAGGGGCCTGCGAGGGCAAGGTCTGGCTCCACGAGCCGCGCGTTGTGGTCACCAACCCCGTGGGCGACGACCCCGAAGACGAACAGCGCCGCCTGCAAGAGGCCGTAAGCACCTTGCAAACGCAGGTCAACGACATGATCTCGGGCGCGGTAGGCATGGATATGGACCACCGTCAGGTTCTGGAAACCTATCGCATGCTGGCCAATTCACGCGGCTGGATGCGGCGCATGACCGAAGACATCGCACTGGGTCTGTCGGCCGAAGCCGCGGTCGAGAAAGAACAATCCACAACACGTGCGCGGCTGGAAAAAGTGGCAGATCCGTATCTGAAGGGCCGCCTGTCGGACCTTGACGATCTGTCCAACCGGCTGCTGCGCCTGCTGACCGGCCAAGGCACCAACACCGGCGCTGAACTGCCTGACAATCCGGTTTTGCTGGCGCGCAACATCGGTCCGGCGGAGCTGCTGGATTACGGTCGCAAGCTGAAAGGCGTGGTCTTGGAAGAGGGCTCTGTCGGCAGCCATGCCGCCATTGTGGCCCGCGCCCTTGCCATCCCCTTGGTGATCCATGCCAAGCGCATCACCTCAGAGGCACTTAACGGCGACCGTGTCTTGGTGGACGGTGATCAGGGCGTGGTCCATCTGCGGCCCGAGGACAATGTCACCAATGCATTCCGCGACAAGATCGCCATGCAGGCAGAGGCGCAAAAACGCTATGCCGATCTGCGCGATCTTCCGGCCGAGGATGTGAACGGCGTTACTGTCAACCTGACGATGAATGCGGGTCTGATTGCCGATCTGCCGTCTTTGGAAAACTCCGGCGCGGCAGGGGTTGGCCTGTTTCGCACAGAGCTGCAGTTTCTGACCCGCGCCCATGTGCCGCGGCGCGACGAGCTGGCACGGCTGTATGCCCGTGTCATGGATGCGGCCAAAGACAAGCCGGTAAAGTTCCGCACGCTGGATATCGGCTCGGACAAGGTTTTGCCTTATATGAAGCCGCAAGACGAGCCGAACCCCGCAATGGGCTGGCGCGCGATCCGGGTGGGGCTTGATAAACCCGGTGTGCTGAACATGCAGCTTCAGGCGCTGATACGGGCCGCAAAAACCCGCCCGCTAGAGGTGATGTTTCCCTTTATCGCCTGCCCGTCTGAATTCTATGCGGGCCGCGATGCGCTTTTACGACAGCGCGACCGCGAGGCAGCATTGGGCCGCCCCGTACCCGAGGATCTGAAAATCGGCGCGATGCTGGAGACACCCTCGCTGGGCTTTGCGCCTGACAGTTTCTATCAAGCGTGCGATTTCATCTCCATCGGCGGAAATGATCTGAAACAGTTCTTCTTTGCTGCAGACAGAGAAAACGAACGTGTGCGCAAGCGCTATGACACGCTTGATACCAGTTTCCTGACGTTTCTGGAGCGGATTATCGTGCGGTGCCAAGCCTCCGATACCCAGTTGAGTTTTTGTGGCGAGGATGCGGGCCGCCCTGTCGAGGCGCTGACATTCGCCGCGCTTGGCTTGCGCAGCCTGTCGATGCGTCCGGCCTCGATCGGGCCGATCAAACACCTGATACGCCGGGCAGATCTGGCTGAATTGCGCCAGATCGTCCAGCGCGCCCGCAACGAAGGCCAGCAATCCGTGCGCAATGCCGTGACCACCTATCTGGCGCATCTTTGATCCCGCCCGCGCCGGATTTTTCGACACACCGGATATTTTGGAAGAGCGGGCACGCCCGAGGTTATTGCATCCGCGAAACCAGTTCTTCGCGCAAGACCCCCTCATCCGTTTGTGTATCAATGGCCAGGCGTTTCAGGCCGAAATGCACATGCGCCACTTCCTGATAGTAGCTGGTGAATGTGTAATTCACCGCAGCCCCCGCCACAGCGCCCAGGATCGGCGCGGTTTGGGCTGCAAGCTTCTGGCCCAGAACGGTGGCAAAACGCGGCGCGACTTTTGAGACCAGCGCATGAACGCTTGTGCCAGACAGGCTCATACGGGTCGCAATCAGCCCCATATCCACACCATCGTCTTCTTTCAGCGGCCCCGCAGAGGCAAAGATGCGCAAACATTCCAGCTGCACCTCTTCGGAGGCGGGGTCAAACCCGTGCTCGGCTGCAATGCCTTGAATCGAGCGCAGCAGCATCGTGATCGTAAACGGCAGCTCTGTGGCGGCGCCGGGCAGGCCGCCAAAGCCGCCGGCCGCCCCCATCGCTGCGGTCAGGGCCCGATTGAACCAATCCGGCTTGTCCTCTATCGCGGCGCGCGAGCGGCCCGCTACTGTCATCGCGGTTTCCAGCGCACGCGCGGTCGCCCCTTCCAGACCGCCCCGCACCGGCGCAGGCAGCTTGTTCAGCAGGCCTTCCGCCGAACCGCCAACGGTGTTGAGCAACCGTATCCCCGGACCGGAGGCCCCCCGATAGCGTTTGGCAAGCGCGTCCAGTTCGGCGCGCAGCGCAGGATCGCTTACCGGTTCGAAGATTTCAGTCTGGGTTTCAATCGCCATGGGGGCCCTCCGCTTCAGCTAATATATATGGGGCGGCATGCGGCAAGTTCCAATATCAGTCCGCCTTCTCCACCATACCGTGAACGCCCGCCCACGCGCCCGGATGCAACTCAAGCGTCAGCACACGGTCGGGATTGGTCGGAGGCGGCATTTCGACATGCGGATTTTTGTGGAATCCGAAGCGTTTGTAATAGGGCTCATCGCCCACCAAAAGCGCACGCGACCACCCCAGATCCGCCGCCTTGGACAGGCTCTCGTTGATCAGCAGGCCGCCCAGCCCCTCCCCCTGACGGGTGGGGTGCACCGCGACCGGCCCCAAAAGCAGGCAGCGCGCCCCGTTGATGCAAATCGGCCAATACCGGATCACCGCCGCAAGCGCGGCCTGATCGCGCAATGTCAGGCACAGCGCGCGCACAGGGTCCACACCGTCCCGCAGCCTGTAGGACGACAGCGCCGTGCGTCCGGGGGCAAAGCACAAATCATATAATGCCTCGACTTCCCACCAGTCATCGGGCTGTTCTTGCGCAAGCTGATACATCGGCCCCTCGCGTGCGGGCGGCTCGGATATGCACCAAGGCGCCGGTCTTTTTGATCAATCGCGGGCACTGCGCCCTTTTCAAACCGCCTAGCACGCGGCACTGTCGGGTTCAAATACGAAGGAGGCCGAGATGTTCTACCGACCAGAGGATGGCCACGGGCTGGCGCATAATCCGTTCAATGCAATCGTCGCACCGCGCCCGATCGGGTGGATTTCAACGCGGGGCGCACAGGGCGACAACCTTGCCCCCTACTCCTTTTTCAACGCCGTGGCCTATACACCGCCACAGGTCATCTTTGCCTCCACCGGCAGCAAGCCCGACCGTGGCGACACGAAGGACAATCTGGCCCAGATCCGTGAATCCCGCGTGTTTTGCGTCAATCTGGTAGAGCTGGCACTGAAAGACGCGATGAACACCACTTGCGCGCCCTATGCGGCGGGCGTGGACGAATTCGACAAGGCCGATCTGGAAAAGGCCGAATGCAACGAGATCGACTGCCCCCGCGTGGCCGCAGCGCCCGCCGCGCTGGAATGCCGCGTGGTGCAGGTGATCGATCTTCTGGGTAAGGGAAATTTCCTGATCCATGGTGTGGTGGTCGGCATCCATCTGCGCCCTGATTGTGTGCAAGACGGTTTGTATCGCCCGCCAAGCTGGCTGTCGCGGCTGGGATACAAAGGCGATTACGCCGCCGTTGATCAGACATTCGAAATGCTGCGCCCCACGCTTGAGGGCTGACCGGCGCCATTTTCCACCTCTTCACGCGCAGGACGAACCCATGACATACAAGATCGGCATTATAGGCGGCTCGGGCCTTTATGATATCGACGGGCTACAGAACAAGGCATGGCAGACGGTCGACACGCCCTTCGGCACACCCTCCGATCAGGTGCTGACAGGGCGCCTGGACGCAACACAGATGGTGTTTTTGCCCCGTCACGGGCGTGGCCATGTCCACACACCGTCCGGCATCAATTATCGTGCCAATATTGCAGCGCTCAAGCTGCTGGGGGTGACGCATGTCGTGGCCGTCTCCGCTGTGGGGTCGCTGCGCGAGCGCTATGTACCGGGTGATTTTTTGCTGGTCGACCAGTATATTGATCGTAGTTATGCGCGCGAAAAATCATTTTTTGGCGCAGGGCTTGTGGGGCATGTGCCGCTGTCCCATCCGGTCTGTGGCGAGCTGGCCGCGCAGTGCGCGACTGCGGCGCGTGCCACGGGCGCCAGCGTGCATGAGGGCGGCACTTATGTGACGATGGAAGGGCCGCAATTTTCCACCCTTGCAGAAAGCCGCCTCTATCGCAGCTGGGGGGCGGATGTGATCGGTATGACCGGCATGCCGGAGGCCAAGCTCGCCCGCGAGGCAGAGTTGCATTATGCCTGCGTGGCGATGATCACCGATTACGATTGCTGGCACCCCGATCACGATGCGGTCGATGTGGCGCAGGTGGTGGCCACCGCACATGCGAATGCCGAACGCGCGCGCGGGCTGATCTCGGCCTTGCCACGGCTGATTACGCACACAGGTGCTTGCACCCAAGGCTGCCAGACGGCATTGGAGGGGGCGATCATGACCGCGCCCGCCCATCGCGATCCGGCAATGATCGAAAAGCTCACCTGTGTGGCCGGTCGCGTATTGTGACCGCCACCCTGCCTGCCGGAGTCCGGACATGAAAACTGTTAAAGATTACATCCGCACCGTTGTCGATTTCCCCCATGAGGGAATCATGTTTCGGGATGTAACGTCCCTTTTTGCCGACCCGCGCGGCTTTCGCATGACAATCGATCAGTTGCTGCATCCATGGGCCGGTCAGGAAATCGACAAGATCGTGGGGCTGGAGGCGCGCGGCTTTATCCTGGGCGGCGCAATTGCGCACCAGCTTTCCAAGGGGTTCGTGCCGATCCGCAAAAAGGGCAAACTGCCCGGTCAGACGATTTCGCAGGCCTATCAGCTGGAATATGGCGAGGCGATCATGGAAATGCACGAGGACGCAATCCAACCCGGAGAGCGTGTGTTGATCGTGGACGATCTTCTGGCCACAGGCGGCACGTGTCATGCGGGTATCCAGTTGATCAACCGCTTGGGCGGCAAGATCGTGGGCTGTTCGTTTATCGTCGACCTGCCGGAGCTGGGCGGGCGCAAGCTGCTGGAGGGACTGGACATGAATGTTCAGGTCCTGTGCGAATTCGAAGGGGCCTGAGGCCCAACCGCTGCCTTTGGTGCGCCAGCCTGCGCGGATCATCTCACGCGCAGCACCGCACCGGGGTTCATAATGCCTTTGGGATCAAGGGCGGTTTTGATCGCACGCATCACCGCCAGTTTTCCGCTATCGCCATACCGCTCCAGATCGCCGGTTTTCAGCCGCCCGATCCCGTGTTCTGCCGACACAGACCCGCCCAATTCATCCACCACCTCGTAGACGGCATCCTTCACCGCCTCGCGCAGATGGTCATACTCCGAGCGCCCCCGCCCCTTGGCCGGAAACACGTTGTAATGCAGATTGCCGTCCCCCACATGCCCGAAGCAATTCACGCGCATATCGCCCAGCTCGGCCAAAGCTGCACCCGCACGCGCAATAAAGCGGGGCAGATCGGGCAATGGCACCGAGATATCATGGCTTGAAATCGATCCGATGCGCTTGTTGGCCTCTGGCAGAGCCTCGCGCATGGCCCACATCTGTGCATGCTGGCGTTGCGATTGCGCAATCACGGCGTCGCTTGCCAAGCCGGCCTCGACCGCGGCCTCGAACACGGCCCCGAACCCGTCTTCGGGGGTCAGGCCCTGTGGCAGGCCAATCTCGCACAACACCATCCAGTCGGGACGCGCATCCGCAAACGGCATCACGACATCGGGGCCAACCGCATCCAGAAACGCCAGCCCTTGCCCCGAGATCAGCTCGAACGCCGAAATACAGCCCGTCAGCCGATGCTCTGCCAGCTCCAGCAGACCAAGCGCCGCCTGCGGCGAGGGCACGATGAAACAGGCAACCCCGACGGCTGCAGGCGGCGCAAACAGGCGCAGGCTTGCTGCCGTGATCACCGCAAGGCTGCCTTCCGAGCCGATCACCAGATCCTTCAGGTCATAGCCCGTGTTATCCTTGCGCAGGCGTTTCAAGCCGGACATCACCGTGCCATCTGCCAGAACCGCCTCGACCCCCAGACATAATTCGCGGGCATTGCCGTAACGCACCACATTCACGCCACCTGCATTTGTGGCCAGACAGCCGCCGATGCGCGCGCTGCCCTGACTTGCCAGCGACAGCGGAAAGATCCGTCCGCGTGCATCGGCGGCCTGCTGAACCTCTGCCAGAGTCATGCCCGCCTCCACCACAATCGCGTGGTCATCGGCCTCGCGCACCGCGCGCATCCGCTCAAGGCTCAAGATACAGGCCGTGCCGCCGTCCGACATCACCTGCCCCGACACCAGCCCTGTGCCACCGCCATAGGGTACAACGCTCACCCCATGGGCATGACACAGCCGCAAAACGGCCGCCACCTGCGCGGTGTTTTCAGGTTTGACCAGCACACCGCCCTGCCCGAACCAGCGCCCGCGCGGCTCCTCAAGATAGGATGGGCCGGGCGTGTCACACCAAAGATCGGGCAGTGTTTCGGTCAAAACACGTTTGAATGCCTCATCTGCGTTCTGCGCCATCACACCGGCCCCTTTCATCTTGTTTGAAACGCGCAAGGCCCCATGGCCAACGCGCGCGCCTCAGGCATAGCCCACATCCGTGCGCCCGCGGCGATCCGGCCTGAGGTTGGAATACAGCACATGATTGCGCCAGCGCCCGTTGATCTGCAAATAGGACTGCGCCACGCCTTCATATTTGAAACCGGATTTTTCCAGCACCCCGCGCGAGGCTTCGTTCTCGTGCAGGCACGCTGCCTCGACACGGCTCAGATCAAGGATCGAAAACGCGTAATCCACAACACCCGCGATGGCTTCTCGCATATAGCCCTGACGGGCATAGCGCGCCCCGATCCAATAGCCCATCGTCCCGCATTGAGCAGGCCCGCGGCGGATATTGTCGAGCGTCAACGCCCCCAGCACGCGCGCATCCTTGCGCCGGATGATAAAAAACGGCAGGGCTGAACCTGCCGCCTCGGCCCTTGCGGACCAATACACACGATTGGCAAATGCTTTTCGCGTCAGATGATCATGTGCCCAGGACGGCTCCCACGGGATCAGAAAGTCACGGCTTTCCTCCCGCAGGCTCGACCAGTCACGATAGTCGGAATGCTGGGGCAGACGCAGCAGCAGCCGCGCCGTCTCCACCTTCGGTTTCCGACGCCGGGTCAGCATCAGGCCACAAGCCTCCCGCGCAGCTCCTCTAGGTCCGGGGCGGTGCTCACAGGGCCATAAAGGGCCAGCGCGGATTGCCCTGATCCGATCAGACGTGCGCCGAAATCACGCACATCCTGCATCGACACGGCATCGATTTTCTCTGCGGTTTCTTCCAGCCCGGGCACGCGCCCCCATACGGCAAGATTGCGCGCCATGCGTTCAGCACGGCTTGACGGGCTTTCCAACCCCATCAACATGCCGGCCTTGATTTGCGCCCGCGCACGGGCGATTTCCACTTCCGACATATCATCGGCGGCCCGTTTCAGCTCGTCCATCGTAATCCCGCAAAGCTGCGAGATTTCAGCCGCAGACGTGCCGGCATAGATCGTGACCATGCCCGTATCTTCATAGGCACCGGCCTGCGCAAAGATTGTATAGCACAGGCCCTTTTCTTCACGGATTTTCTGGAAAAGACGCGACGACATGCCGCCACCCAACGCGGTGGTATAGACCTGCGCGGCATAAAGATCATGCGAGCGGTAGTTCGGTCCTTCAAGCGCCAGCGCAAAATGCGCCTGTTCAAGCGTTTTGATCTCGCGCCGTTCGCGACCACGCCAGACAGCCTGCTGGGCGGCCACGTCATTGCGCGGGCGCATGTGGCCGAAAAGGGTTTCGGCCTGACGCACGATCTTGTCATGATCCACATCACCTGCCGCAGACAGGATCATCTGACCCGGACCGTAATGTTCTTCGACAAAGCCCGACAGATCCTGACGGCCAAAGCTGGAGACCCGCTCCGACGGGCCAAGGATCGGGCGCCCGATCGCCTGATCGGGATAGGCGGCCTCTTGCAGCCAATCGAAAATAATATCGTCCGGCGTGTCGGCGGACTGGCCGATTTCTTGTAAGATCACGCCCCGCTCCACCTCGATCTCGCGCGGATCAAAGACCGGATTCATCAAGATATCCCCGATCACCCCGAGCGCCAGCGGCACATCACCGCCCAGCACCCGCGCGTAATAGGCGGTCACCTCGCGCGAGGTATAGGCATTGATATATCCGCCCACATCCTCGATGGCCTCGGCAATCTGCAAGGCAGAGCGCGTCTTGGTTCCCTTGAACGCCATATGCTCCAGAAAATGCGCAATGCCGTTTTGCTCGGGACGTTCGTGACGCCCTCCCGCATTAACCCAAACACCGATTGCTGCAGACGCCATTGACGGCATGCGTTCGGTTACAACACGAAGGCCATTGGGAAGGGTCGTCATCTCTATCATGCGCGGCGTCTTTCTTTAATCATGGTTTCCAGTGCAGCCAGATCGTTGGGCACGCGCGTCATCCGCTCTTCGCGCTCAAACAGATCGGCCATGCGCGGTGGCAGCGCAGGGCGCAGGCCCGAGGCTTTTTCCACCGCGTCGGGGAATTTGGCAGGATGGGCGGTTGCAAGCGTCACCATCACCGTGGCCGGATCGCGCGCCTGCGCATCCTCGGCCACACCGACACCCACCGCCGAATGCGGGCACAACAACTCGCCCGTGGTCTCGTAGGTGCGGGCAATCACCTCCAGCGTACGGGCTTCATCCACCGACCCGCTGTCATAATGCGCCCGAAGCGCGCCCATTGCGTTCTCAGAGATATTGAAACTGCCGGTGGTTTTCAGCTCGTCCATCAATTGCGATACCGCCTTGCCATCCCGGCCATACGCCCAAAACAACGCGCGCTCGAAATTGGAACTGACCTCGATATCCATCGAGGGGCTCATCGAGGCTGTCACACCGCGTTTGGTATAGTCGCCTGCTTTCAAACAGCGATCAAGGATATCATTGTGGTTTGTCGCAATCACCAGACGTTCGACCGGCAGGCCCATTTCCTTGGCCAGAAAGCCTGCGAAAATATCGCCGAAATTGCCGGTAGGCACAGAAAATGACACAGGCCGTCCGGGCGCACCAAGGCTGAGGGCGGCGGTAAAGTAATACACGATCTGCGCCAGAACCCGCGCGAAGTTGATCGAGTTGACCCCCGCCAAACCGACCTCGTCACGGAAATCGAAATCGTTGAACATGTCTTTCAGCTTGGCTTGGCAATCGTCGAAATCACCCTCCAGCGCGAACGCATGCACATTGGCCTCGACCGGCGTGGTCATCTGGCGGCGCTGCACCTCGGACACACGTCCATGCGGAAACAGGATAAACACATCGACATTATCAAGCCCACGGAACGCCTCGATCGCAGCAGATCCGGTATCACCCGAGGTGGCCCCCACAATCGTAACCTTCTGGTCGCGCCGTTTCAGTTCGATCTGGAACAGCTGGCCGATCACCTGCATCGCGAAATCCTTGAACGCAAGCGTGGGGCCGTGAAACAGTTCCAGCAGGAAATGGTTCGGGCCAAGCTGCGTAAGCGGCGCACGGGCGATATGGCCGAAGCCTGCATAGGCGCGCGTGATGGCCCCTTGCAGTTCCTCGTCCGAAAACGTTTCGGACACAAACGGCTTCATCACCCGAAAAGCCACCTCCTCGTAGGACAATCCCGCCATTGCGGCGATCTCCTCGGGGGAAAACTGCGGCACGGTTTCGGGCACATACAGTCCGCCATCACGGGCAAGGCCTGTCAGCATCGCGTCGCCAAAGCTCAATGCCGGGGCCTCTCCCCGGGTCGAAATATAACGCATGGTCATTCCTTCGGTTCGTCAGGGCCTGATACGCCACAGAACGCCTGCTGTCATCCCTGCCCATGCGATTGCCATGAAAATCCACGCAATCGCATAAGACATGTGTTTATTCGGTATGCCCGTCACGGCGACAGGCCTGAGGGCGACATCCTGCACATCGCCGCGAATGGCGCGTGCCACCACCAAAACGGGCTCTGTCCGCAGAGCGGCGGCCATTTCGGGCACATCGCGGGCAAACCACATATTGGCGACCATATCAGGGGCGGCGGTGTAGGCGTCCGCCTCCTGCGGCCAGCGCAGATTGCCCGTCACAATCATTGCCGTGGGGGGACGGGGGTCATGGCGCGCGCCGTCGGGCACGATGCCACGATCCACAAGAACGCGCCGTTTATCGCCCGTCTCGAACGCAGAGACCACATGATAGACCGCCTCGCCGTCTTGCGCGCCGCCCAGCACCAACAACTCCTGTCCCGTGGTACCACCGACGATCTGAACGCCGGTATAATCCAGTTCCGGTCCTATCGCCTCCTTGGCGGGCAGATCATCGGCAGGCAAGGCAAGCAGACGTGCGATATGATCGATGTGGCGCGCCGTGGACTGTGCCCGCTGCGCTTGCTCTATGGCGAGGGTGCAAAACAGGCCCACGCCCAACAGACCGACTATCAACGGTGCAACATATCGTTTCAAAACCACATTCCCTGACCTGATCCTACGGGCACCCTGATCGCGCGAACCGGCCTGTAGGCCAGCCCAGATATAGCGCGCCCGTGCCAGATACAGGTTCAATAAGTCGCGAACAACCAAGGCGACGGTGCGCAGTCGTGCGGCATGCGCACCCTGCCCTACCCTTCGCCTCACCCGCGCCCGCCAAGAACAAGAGCGGGCCCTGAGGGGCCGGGCGTTATCGTCACTGCTCACAGAAGGGGCATCACATCCACGCCGGAAAGCCCTTCGCCACAGGCGGGCCAATTCCTACGATTATTGCGGCGCGGGGTTACAGCTGCGCGACGGAAGCCTCAGGCCTTGTCGCGCCCTCGCTCCGGGGCAAGCGGGCGCCCTCATGCTGACTGACAGCCTCGGAAATCTTTACCACGCTCAAGGCAAACACCAGCAGGCAGAGCGCCGCAAGGACAAGCCCCAGCCCAAGATTGCGTGAAAACCGGCGGCGATGCAGATCATGTTCGTGATGAGGCCCCATCACATCCATCCCAGCGCGGCGTACCCATCCCAGAAGCTAAGGCCCTTTTCGGCCAGCAGTGCCAAGAAATGCCCGAACAGATACAGCAACGAGAAATAGAAGTAGCGTTTTTCCACGCGGTAGCCGTCTGCCACGGCCGCCGCCTCCTGACGGCGCCAGATGACCCATCCGCCGTGTATGAAGATCGCGTTCAGCACAACAGCCACAGCCAGATAGACCGGTCCGCCAATGCTGGTGAAAGCCGTGCCTACGGCGACAGGGGCCAAAATCAACGCATAGGCCAGAATGTGGCGCCGCGTGACTGTGCGACCATGTGTCACGGTCAGCATCGGCACGCCAGCGTTGGAATAGTCGCTTTTCATGAACAACGCGAGGGCCCAGAAATGCGGCGGGGTCCATAGAAAGACGACCATAAACATGGCAATCGATTCGATGGACACGCTGCCTGTCGCGACCGCCCAGCCGATCATCGGGGGGAACGCGCCTGCCGCCCCGCCGATCACGATATTCTGCGGCGTCGACCGTTTGAGCCACATCGTGTAGACAACGGCATAGAAAAAGATGGTGAACGCCAGAAACAGCCCCGCGAACACATTTGACGCCAGCGCCAGCATCACACATGAAATCCCCGCAAGCCCCAAACCGAAGCCCAGTGCCTCGCCCTCGCTCACACGGCCCGCAGGGATCGGGCGCGATTGCGTGCGCTTCATTACGCGGTCTATATCCGCATCATACCACATGTTCAGCGCGCCAGAGGCTCCGCCGCCCAAGGCTATGAAAAGAATAGAAATAGCTCCAACCAATGGGTGCACCTGAACAGGGGCGACCACCAGCCCCACAAAGGCGGTGAAAACCACAAGCGACATCACCCGCGGCTTTAACAGCGCGATAAAATCGTTGAATTGCGCCTCTTGTTGCTGTGGCTCTGCGTAGCCGATATCGCTCATCTGGGCATTCCGTTGTTGTCACTGCATCATGCGACTTGGTGAGATGCCACATCCGCCTGATTGGGGCGGTGTCGTGCGGCAAAGGGGTCGCGTCCCGTGTTCCGGCCAGCCAGCGTAATCTGCGCGGCGATGCCCCCTGAAGAGGGGATGCCGTTATGGTGTGGGGCGCACGGTCAGATTACACCTCATCCGCCTGCCCCTGAAGCACAATCACGCGATCCTGCCCGAAACGAGGTTCTCATTAACCGCAAAGCCCCGTCTCGTCCATCACGTGATAACGCCCGCCCTGTCCGCGTCTGCCATTTGCGGCAGCCACAGTCCTTGAGGACACTCCCCCCTGTCCGTCTCATGCGTCTGCCGCGTGATGCTGGCAGAGGACCGGCGCGCATTGCCGGTGTGCATGGCCGGCGTGCATGGCCACTGGCTGCCACGCGCCCCCTGCTGTGTCCCGGCAATGTGGTCCCCGTGTGGCGCCCCCTGCCCCCAACGGGGACCAACGCCCCCCGGCCGCTGGCGGGCGCCGCTTGCATATTGACGATGGGGACCGCATATCGATCCCATACCCGCCTGCCATAGTCCCCATGCTGGCGCGGCGCGCCATACCGGCTTAGTATCGCGTGAAATTATGAACACCCAATGAAAGGAAACCCGATGAGCGAGGATCGTTTCGCCCCCTTCGAAACTCAACTCGACGAGGCGGCCGCGCTTTCGGTGCTGCGCGAGGCCACCGAGGGTGCCGATGATGGCGAATTGTTTTTAGAGCGCCGCCGTTCCGAGGCATTGGTGTTTGACGATGGCCGCGTCAAAACGGCCAGCTACGACGCATCGGAAGGGTTCGGCCTGCGTGCGGTGCGTGGCGAGGTTGCAGGCTATGCGCATTCCACCGAGTTGAGCGAGAGCGCGCTGCGCCGCGCGGCGGACACGGCGCGTCTGGCGGTGGGTCAGGGCGGCGGCGTGATGGCACCGCCACCTGCGGGCACAAACCGGCATCTTTATGCCGCAACCGACCCGATGCGCGATGCGAGCTTTGCCGACAAGATCGATATCTTGAAGGAAATCGATGCCTACGCCCGCGATCTGGATCCGAATGTGGTTCAGGTGTCCGCCTCCATGGCCGCGAGCCTGCAAGAGGTGTTCATCCTGCGCCCCGAAGGCGGGCTGGCAAGCGACATCCGCCCGATGGCACGGCTTAATGTCTCGGTGATCGTCGAGGAAAACGGACAGCGGGAATCGGGCAGCAGCGGCAGTGGTGGCCGCTATGGGCTGATCGGGCTGATCAGTGCCGAAAACTGGAAGCCTGCGATCAGGGAGGCGCTGCGTATCGCACGGGTCAATCTGCGCGCCGAGGCCGCGCCCGCGGGCCAGTTTGATGTGGTGCTGGGCCCTGGTTGGCCGGGTGTGCTGCTGCACGAGGCCGTGGGCCACGGTCTGGAGGGCGATTTCAACCGCAAGAAATCATCGGCTTTCTCGGGCCTTATGGGCAAACAGGTTGCCGCCAAAGGGGTTACCGTTCTGGATGATGGCACCATCCCCGACAGACGCGGCTCGCTGACGATTGATGACGAAGGCACCCCATCGGCCAAGAACGTCCTGATTGAGGATGGCGTGCTGGTAGGGTTCATGCAAGATCGCCAGAATGCCAGACTGATGGGGGCCTTGCCCACCGGAAACGGACGGCGCGAAAGCTTTGCGCATGTGCCGATGCCACGGATGACAAACACCTATATGCTGGGGGGGGACGCGTCGCCCGCCGATATTCTGGCCGATCTGGCAGACGGGATCTATGCCGTGGGATTTGGCGGTGGTCAGGTCGATATTACCAACGGCAAGTTCGTGTTCAACTGCACCGAAGCCTATCGCGTGAAAAACGGTGTGGTCGGTGCGCCGGTCAAGGGCGCAACCCTTATTGGCGACGGCCCCACAGCCATGCGCCAGATCCGCGCCATCGGCAATGATCTTGCACTGGATCCGGGCATTGGCAACTGCGGCAAACAGGGCCAGTGGGTGCCTGTGGGTGTGGGCCAGCCTACGTTGATGATTGGCGGGCTTACAGTGGGTGGCTCTGCGACCTGAGGCGATGCTGTGTCCGGCCCGAACGCGTGGCAAACGCTTCGGGCCGGCCTGTTTCCCGCTGTGGCACGATGCTGCGGCGTCATCCGGCGAAGTGCCACGCCCTGCGCGTTTTCCGGTTTTTTCTGCCGCCAAAACACTGCGTAACCTTTCGTTAAGATTAACCGTGCAGAAAGAGGGGGCGAGAGAGGCGGAGGACCGGATGAAAGCAGACTTGTTTTCTAACACCACACCCTTCACCCCACCCACCACGGTAGAAAATGATCTGCCGGTGCTGCGTCTCTTTCGTTCCCGAAGGGTCGGTGCCACGACCTTTCACCGGTTGATTGCCGAGTATGGCAGTGCAGCCGCCGCGTTGGCGCATTTGCCTGACATCGCCCGAAACGCGGGGGTACACGATTACCATATTTGCAGCGAAGCCAGCGCCCGCGCCGAAATTCGCGCAGGACATAAACTGGGCGCGCGGCTTTTATGCTTTGGTGCGCCCGGATATCCTGCGGCCCTGATGGACCTGCCAGATGCGCCGCCGGTGCTGTGGGCCTTGGGCAATCTGGATCTTCTGACCCGTCCGGCGCTTGGGTTCGTTGGTGCACGCAATGCCTCGTCCTTGGGGCGTAGAATGGCTGGCAAACTGGCAACAGAGGCAGGGGCCGCAGGCTATGTGGTGATATCGGGGCTGGCGCGCGGCATTGATGCACAGGCCCATCGTGCGGCCCTGCCCACGGGAACCATTGCCGTGCAAGGTGGGGGCATCGACACGGTCTATCCGCGCGAGAATGCAGCCCTTCACGATGATCTGGCCCGTAACGGGCTGCGCCTTTCGGAGATGCCCCCCGGCACCACACCACAGGCGCGCCATTTCCCACAACGCAACCGGATCATCGCGGGGTTATCACGCGCCGTCATCGTGATAGAGGCCGCCACGCGGTCGGGCAGCCTGATCACCGCGCGCGATGCGCTTGATCAGGGGCGCGAGGTGATGGCCGTGCCGGGCCACCCGATGGACGGGCGCACCGGTGGCTGCAACCAGCTGATCCGCGACGGCGCGGTTCTTATCCGTAGCTTTGACGATATCGCAGAGGCACTGGGACCGGCCGCAGTCACCCAAGCGTGCCTGCCCACCCCCACTGTCGCCCCGACACCCGACCCGCGACCACAGCCCCTGCCACAGGCCGCGCCAGCATCGCAGATGGTGCCAAGCGAGATGACAACAGACGCCCCCACTGCGATCACGCGCATTTTGCAAAGGCTGAGCGTGGCCCCTGTACCCGAAGACACCTTGATCCGCGACTTGCATCTCTCACCGTCGCTCTTTGCCCAAGCCATTTGCGAGCTGGAGATGGATCTACGGATAGAGCGGCTGCCGGGTGGGCTGATTGCGCGACTATAACGGTGCCACATCCCGCAAGTGACAAGCTCCCCGCTAGGCGTGCATTGACATTCCCCCAACAAGGGCCACATGTTCCGCGCCCATAGTCTGCAGCCCTATCCGAGAGGTCCACATGGCCGTCGTTGTCGTCGAGTCCCCTGCTAAAGCCAAGACAATAAACAAATATCTGGGATCCGACTATACGGTTCTGGCATCCTTCGGGCATGTGCGCGACCTGCCGCCGAAGGACGGTTCGGTCGATCCAGAGAATGATTTCGATATGAAATGGGAGATTGCCTCCGATTCGAAAAAGCATATCAAAGCCATTACCGATGCGTTGAAAGACGATGACACCCTGATCTTGGCAACTGACCCTGATCGCGAAGGCGAGGCCATCAGCTGGCACCTTGAACAGGCGCTGGAGAAGAAGCTGAAGGGCAAGAAAGTTTCGCGTGTGACGTTCAACGCGATTACCAAAACCGCCATTCTGGAAGCGATGAAATCCCCCCGTCAGGTCGATGGGCCACTGGTACAGGCCTATCTGGCGCGTCGGGCGCTGGATTATCTGGTGGGGTTCAACCTGTCGCCCGTCCTTTGGCGCAAGCTGCCCGGTGCAAAATCGGCGGGCCGTGTGCAATCGGTCTGCCTGCGTTTGATTGTCGAGCGCGAGATGGAGATCGAGGCGTTCAACCCGCGCGAATACTGGTCGGTTGTGGCCCAGTTGGAAACACCTGCCGGTCAGAGTTTCGAGGCGCGCCTGTCGGTGATGGGTGGCAAAAAGCTTGATAAATACGACCTTGCCAACGCGACCGATGCCGAAATGGCCGTGCAGGCCGTGTCCAGCCGCGCCTTGAGCGTGACCTCGGTCGAGGCAAAGCCCGCCACGCGCAACCCCTACCCGCCGTTCATGACCTCGACCTTGCAGCAGGAAGCCAGCCGCAAGTTCGGCATGGGGGCCAAGGCCACGATGTCTGCCGCGCAGCGCCTGTATGAGGCGGGGTATATCACCTACATGCGGACAGACGGGATCGACATGGCGCCAGAGGCCGTGATGCAGGCCCGCGATGCGATCAAGGATCGCTTCGGCGAGAAATACGTCCCGAAATCGCCACGCATGTACAAAAACAAGGCGAAAAACGCACAAGAAGCCCACGAATGTATCCGCCCGACCGATATGTTCGTATCGACAGACCAGCTGAAAATCTCGGCCGATGACCAGAAGAAAATCTATGACCTGATCTGGAAACGGACCCTGTCAAGCCAGATGGAAGCCGCCCGTTTCGAGCGTACGACCGTGTTGATCGGATCGAAAGACCAGCAGGTAGAACTGCGGGCGACGGGCTCTGTGGTGACGTTTGACGGCTTTCTCAAAATCTACGATCAGGGCCGCGACGATGACGAGGACGACGATGGCCGTCGTCTGCCCCAAATCAACCAAGGGGACGCGCTCAAACCCGCACCGGCCTATGGCGAGGCTTTCACCAAGGCGCAGGGCGAGGACCATGTAGTTGAGAGCGACGCACCGGGCATCCAGCGATGCGCGGCTGCGGTGATGAGCGAAGACACCGCGATTTTCTCGGCGCAGCACCACACCCAGCCGCCACCGCGCTATACCGAGGCCACACTGGTCAAACGTATGGAGGAGCTCGGCATCGGGCGCCCATCCACCTATGCGTCGATCGTGACCACGATTCAGGATCGTGGCTATGTGCTGAAAGATAAAAACCGTCTGATCCCCGAGGATAAAGGGCGCCTTGTCACGGCATTTTTGGAAAACTATTTCCGCCGGTATGTGGAATATGATTTCACCGCAGGCCTGGAAGACCAGCTGGATGATATTTCGGCAGGCGAGCGGGACTACAAAGAGGTTCTGGCCCGTTTCTGGCGTGATTTTCATGCCGCAATCGAGGAAACCTCGGAGTTGCGGATTACCGAAGTGCTCGACAAGATCGACGAAGTGCTTGGCCCGCATCTTTACCCGCCCCGCGAGGACGGGTCGAACCCGCGCATCTGTCCGGTGTGTGGCGAGGGACAGTTGCACCTGAAAACCGCCCGTTCCGGCGGGGCGTTTATCGGCTGCGGCAACTACCCCGAGTGTCGCTATACCCGCCCGCTGTCGGCCCCTGATGGCGATGATGCCGCCCAAGCGCTGGACGGCAAGGTGCTGGGTCAGGAAGACGGGCTGGACATCACGTTGCGCGTTGGTCGCTTTGGCCCCTATGTGCAAAAAGGCGAGCCTACAGAAGAGGCCCCCAAGCCCCCCCGCGCGTCCCTGCCCAAAACATGGCCGCCCGAAAATCTGGATCTGGAAAAGGCCTTGCTGCTGTTGCATCTGCCGCGCGAAGTGGGCGCCCATCCCGAAGACGGTGTCATGATCGAGGCTGCAATCGGGCGCTATGGTCCGTATGTGAAACACAACCGCACCTATGCCAACCTGCCGTCGGTCGAGGATGTGTTTACGATCGGTATGAACCATGCGGTCGAGGTTCTGGCCCAGAAGGCCGCCCGTGGTGGACGCGGTGCGGCGGCCAAACCGGTCAAGGAACTGGGCGACCACCCCGATGGCGGTGCAATCAACGTGATGCCCGGACGGTACGGTCCGTATGTCAAATGGGAAAAGATCAACGCGACGATTCCCAACGGCATCGAGCCCGAGGACGTGAGCGTTGAACAGGCGCTTGAGTGGATTGCGGAAAAGGCTGCCAAGTCTGGCACGCGCAAAAAGGCGGCCCCGAAAAAAGCCGCCGCCAAGAAAGCCCCTGCAAAAAAAGCAGCGTCTAAACCTTCAGCCACCAAAACGGCTGCGGCGAAAAAAGCCCCCGCGAAAAAGCCCGCCGCCAAAAAGGCACCAGCCAAGAAGGCGCCTGCCAAAACAACCGCGGCAAAACCGTCACAAGCCAAGAAACCGGCCCAGGATGCGGACCCCTCGTCCGCAGGCGATGGAGCAGACGAAAGTTGATGGCATTTTCAGACCCGGCCGTGCGCCGGGTCTTTTTTGTTCAAACCGTAGTGACGCCGCATCGCAGCAATTGACTCGATCACATCAATATCGCCTAATCAACGCGAGGAATTGGGAGAGAATTGATGCAGAAAGTGTATGGCTCCGCGACAGAGGCTCTGGACGGGCTGGTGTCTGACGGAATGCTGATTGCGGCGGGCGGTTTCGGTCTGTGCGGAATTCCGGAGATGTTGATAGATGCGCTTGTCGAAAGTGGGGTCAAGGACCTTACGGTGGCCTCGAACAACGCAGGCGTAGACGGGTTCGGGCTGGGCAAGCTGCTGGAAACGCATCAGATCAAGAAGATGATGTCGTCCTATGTGGGCGAGAATGCAGAGTTCATGCGGCAATATCTGTCGGGGGAACTGGAGCTGGAATTCAATCCCCAAGGCACGCTGGCGGAACGGATGCGCGCGGGCGGGGCCGGCATTGCGGGGTTCTACACCAAAACCGGCTATGGCACACAGGTGGCCGAGGGTAAGGAAGTCAAAGTGTTCCACGGCGAGCATTATATCCTTGAAGAAGGGATCTTTGCCGATCTGGCCATCGTCAAGGCATGGAAGGCCGATGAAACCGGCAATGCGATTTTCCGTAAGACGGCGCGCAATTTCAATCCGCCCGCCGCCATGTGTGGCAAGGTATGTGTGATGGAGGTCGAAGAAATCGTGCCGGTTGGCACGCTGGACCCAGACCAGATCCACCTGCCCGGGATCTATGTGCACCGCCTGATTCAGGGCGCACATGAGAAGCGGATCGAGAAAGTGACCACACGCGCGAAGGAGGCCTGAGATGACCGATGTAAAACAAGGCTGGGATCGCAACCAGATGGCCGCCCGCGCGGCACAAGAGCTGGAAGATGGCACCTATGTGAACCTCGGGATCGGCATCCCGACATTGGTGCCCAATTTCATTCCCGAAGGCGTGAATGTCACCCTGCAATCGGAAAACGGTATGCTGGGCATGGGGCCGTTCCCCTATGAGGGCGACGAGGACCCCGATCTGATCAACGCGGGCAAGCAAACCATCACAGAGCTGCCCAGCACGGTCTATTTCGACAGTGCCACCAGCTTTGGCATGATCCGTGGTGGCAAGATCGCTGCCGCCATTCTGGGCGCAATGGAAGTGGCCGAAAACGGCGATCTGGCGAACTGGATGATCCCCGGTAAGCTGGTCAAGGGCATGGGCGGCGCAATGGATCTGGTCGCTGGCGTGAAAAAAGTCGTGGTGGTGATGGATCACCAGAATAAATACGGCGACTCCAAGGTGCTGAAAGCCTGCTCGCTGCCCCTTACAGGCACCGGCGTGATCGACCGGATCATCACCAATCTGGGCGTGTTGGACGTGGTTGAAGGCGGCTTGAAAATCGTCGAACTGGCCGATGGCATCACCGAAGATGATCTGCGCGCGGCGACAGAGGCCACATTGGTCGATTAACGCCTGACGCCGGATCTGCGTCTCAAAACGGTCCGCATCTTATGGCGGGCCGTTTTTCTTGGATAACGCCTTATCTATCCCAGCCCCCCAGACCGCAGGGCCTTATGCGGCTCAGGTCAGCGTGCCATGTGCCAAAGCCTGCGCCCAATCCTCTCGCCCCGCTGCTTTTGCACGCGCCACCATCGCGCCTGTATCATAGGGAATGTGGTGAAAGCTCGTGTGCCACCCCCCTGCGTGGCGCCCCAGCGTCGCATAGCAGGCACAGGCCGTGCCAGTTTGCATCACATGCGGCACGGGCTGCACATCACTATACGCCGGACATCCTACACTGCCCGGATTAAGCACCACCCGACCCTGCCCCAGATCGATCCGCCGTGGCACATGGGTATGGCCGCACAGGTAAAGCTGTGCCGTGCAGCCTTGCAACGCGGCCTCGATCTGCGCACGCGAGCGCATGGACACGCGGCCTTGCGCATCCACTTGCTCCATCAGATAGGTCGTATCGCTTTGCGGTGTGCCGTGAAATGCGAAGACCCCCTCCATCGGCTCGAGCGTGGCAGGCAGGGCGCCCAGCCACCGCAGATGTGCAGGCGTCAGTTGCGCGTAGGCGCTGGCATCCGACAGGCCCATCGCCCCGGGCAGCCTATCAAGCAGTTGCCGGTCGTGATTGCCCCGAATGCAGGCGATCCCCGCCGCCATCAACCTGTCTGCCGTGCGCGCGGCCTCAAGCGGGCCGCTCAGATGATCGCCAAGGTTGAGGATGGTCTGGATACCGCGCGCCGAGATATCCGCCAGCACCGCGTCGAGCGCATCGATATTGCCGTGAATATCCGCGATAACCGCAAATTCATCTGTAAGCCTGCTTTGCATGCCCTGTGTCCTTTCCTGCCCGTTTGCCACACCGCCGATGGCAGGGCGCGCCATCAGGACCAAACCGCAAGATTACAGTTTGAAGATACACCCGTCGCTCATGATCTTGGGGGGCACGGCGCACAGCTGGCGTGCCACCGTCCATGCCGCCAGAACCTTGGGCACATAATCGCGGGTTTCGCGGTAGGGCGGCACGCCGGAATTGCTTTTCACCGCGTTCTCGCCTGCGTTATAGGCGGCCAGAACCATCAGCGGGTCGTTGTCAAACTCGCGCATCAGCCAGTCCAGATAGGCCACGCCGCCGCGGATATTCTGCCCGGGATGGGCGCTGTCTGTTACGTGAAACCGCGCTGCGGTTGCCGGTATCAACTGCATCAGCCCCACCGCCCCCGCAGAGGACACCGCATCATACCGGCCCGCCGATTCCGCCGAAATGACGGCAAGCACCATCGCGGGCGATACACGCGTGCCTTGTGTGGCAGTGGCGATCTCCGCCCCGTGGCGCTGGACAATGGCACGCAGCCCCGACAGCGACGGCGCCCCCACCTGTGCGCCGCTCGGCCCCTGCTGCAAGGCTGCAATCGCACGGCTGAACCGCCCCGAGCGCACCCCCAGCTGCGGAGAGACCTGTGACCAATACCATGTGTAGTTTCCGCCTGCGGCGCCACCACCCTGAATAGCACGTGCGCCGCCGGATGGCCCCGATGCGACCGGTGGCGCGTAATAGCGCACCGTCGGGCTTTGCTTTTGCATTGCCATGGTCTGCACCCCACCCGACATCACCTGCGCGACAACCGGCGCGACCGGTGCCAACACACACAGCGCAGCAAGAACGGATCTTATCAAATACATTCAACACCCAAGAGAAAACGGGGGGCCATCCGGCCTTCAAAAAAGGCTTTGGCGGATAAAACCCGATCTCCGGCCTGATTACCAGTGACCAGCATCGGCCCATGCGGCGGTCATGCGCGGTTTTGCGACACCGCCCACGCCCGGACCGCCCTACATGAGGACGCGCACAGGTCTGGGTACAGGCGCCCCGAACACACGGGGCGCGCACAGATCAGCGTCAGGCGGTCAGGCCTTCGGGTGCGTTCAGGCCATTGGCGCGCGCACACGCAGTCACCGTATTGGCCAGCAGGCAGGCGATGGTCATCGGACCAACCCCACCGGGCACCGGCGTAATCGCGCCGGCGACCTGTGACACGCTTTGGAAATCGACATCCCCAACCAACCGGGTTTTGCCTTCGCCCTTTTCAGGCGCATCAATGCGGTTGATGCCTACATCGATCACGGTCGCGCCGGGTTTGATCCAGTCGTCTGAAATCATCTCGGGGCGGCCGACTGCGGCCACCACGATATCCGCATTACGGCACAATGCCTCGATGTTTTTGGTCCGGCTGTGGGCGATCGTTACGGTGCAGCTGTCGCGCAACAACAGCTGCGCCATGGGTTTGCCAACGATATTTGAGCGTCCAACCACAACCGCATTCAGGCCCGACAGGCTGCCCAGATGATCGCGCAGCATCATCAGACACCCCAGCGGCGTGCAGGGCACCATCGCCGATTGTCCGGTCGCCAGACGCCCCACATTCGAGATATGGAACCCGTCGACATCCTTGGCAGGATCAATCGCATTAACGACCAGATCCTCGTTCATGTGAGCGGGCAGTGGTAATTGTACCAAAATCCCGTGGACGGACCGATCGGCGTTCAGCCGCGCCACCAGTGCCAGAAGATCGGCCTCTGACGTGTCGGCGGGCAGTTTGTGCTCGAACGACTTCATACCGGCCTCAAGGGTCTGGCGCCCCTTGTTGCGGACGTAGACCTCGGATGCCGGATCCTCGCCTACAAGAACCACCGCCAAACCGGGCGTGATATCATGGTCCGCTTTCATCGCGGCAACCGCGTCACCAACCTTGGCCCGCACGCTCGCAGCGAACGCTTTTCCGTCAATAATCTGAGCGCTCATATCAATGCCCTTTCCCCAAAACGCGTTCTTCGCGTGCGATAAAATGTTCCATCATCTCGCGCCACAAAACTTCGGCCAGTTCGGGCGCCAAACCGCGGATTTCCGCCTCGGCTTTGACCTTGACCACCACATCTTCGACACGGGCGTCGATGCGTGCAGGCAGGCCTTCTGCGGGCTTGAGCTCGGCGGCACGATCTATCAATCGCGTGCGGTCGGCCAAAAGCGCGACCAGTTCACGATCAAGCGCGTCGATCTCCACGCGCAAATCTTTCATTGAGGAAATATCGGCAGGATCTTTCATCGGCTGTCCTTGCAAGGGCGGAATGCGTCCCCCGTATCGCACCTTGCGCGCCGTGGCTCAAGCCCCGAGGCTGCGCAAGGCCCCTGCCTTGCAGGGACCTTTGAACGCCGGCGTCGCAGACCAAGGCCGCGCGCAATGCGCCTTAACGCACGCGCGGCACGTTGAGCGGATGATACCCCGCCTCGAAAATCTGCCAGCCATGGGTTTGCGCACGGTGCTCGCGGCGGCGGATTTCGCAATAGACCAGAACCTGCACCAGAAGGATGGCAAACACCATTTCTGCCAGTTCCTCGATCCGGCCAGCGCGGGTATTGGCCCATTCCGACACATAAATCCCCCAAGGGGCCAGTTTACGTGCCAAACCATCAAGCGTCTTGGACAGGCACAAAACCACAAAAGCAATGCCCATCAACCATGCCGCCATCGTATTGGCCCGTAGGCCGCGCAGCAATCCGGGCACATCGCGCACGCAGATGCGGATCACGACCACGGCAATCAGCGCGATCACCATGAAGCCGATGACCTTTTGATAAACCGGATTATCGGCGCTGGAATACAGCCGTAGCTGCAGCACACCATCCGCGGTGAAGCGTTTGTCGAAATCCAGTTCGCGCATCATCATCAGGATAATGACCATACCGATGTGCCAGCCCGCGCGTCTGCTGGGACTGGTGGTCCACCACAAGCCGAACGCGAAGGCAAACAGAACCACGGTCACCAGCTCGGCGCCGGTGCCCTCGCTGAATACATCATGCACCGTATCGGCCATCACCAGTGCGTAGGACTGGAAGGTAAGGCACAAAATCAGGGCGGTTATCAACGTATCTTTGGGGCGTAGGCTCATTTCAACTCCGGATGCAGATCTTGCGTTTTCTATACCGCTTCGTTCAGTTGACATCAAATTGTTACATGCGCAATGCGTTCGGTGTGGCTGCGACATCTGTCCTGCATATGCGCACAGATCCCCGCGCGTATGGCAGGCTGCGGGCCCAGCCCGCGCTGTGACCCACAACCGTACCTATCCCCTGCCATGCTACAAAAAAGGCGGCCCCTCGGGGCCGCCTTGGATGCTTTTGCACCATCCCTGCCCGAAGGCACAGATCGAGAGACGATCAGACCGGCGGGGCCGGCGGATGCGGTGTCACAGGGGCATCACCGTCTTGCGGGGCCGGTTTGGTTTTGGGCACCGAACTGACCGAAGGCATGTTGCCGGAGCTGGGCGTATCATCGTCACCGCCCAAGGCCTCGCCCCTCACAACTTTCTGGATTTCGGCCCCGGTGAGGGTCTCGTATTCCAGCAGCCCTTGCGCCAGACGCTCCCATTCCACCGATTTTTCTTCCAGAATCTGCACGGCGCGGCGATAGCCTTCGTCGATCAGTTCACGAACTTCTTCCTCGATCAGCTGCTTGGTGGACGCCGAAACCGAGAACCCTGCCGTGTTGCCGGAATATCCCTCATGCGCCTCGGCATAATCGATATTACCGACCTTCTCGGACATCCCCCAGCGCATCACCATCGCCCGCGCAATAGCAGAGGCCTGCTGGATATCGCCCGCAGGACCGTTGGAGACATGATCCCCGCCCCATTTGCGGATTTCGGCGGCCTTGCCGGCCATCGTCATGGCGATCTTCTGTTTGGCCTCATCCTTGTGATAGTTCAGCTTGTCCATTTCGGGCAAGGACACAACCATCCCCAAAGCCTGACCACGCGGGATGATCGTGGCTTTATACACCGGATCACATTTGGGCAGGTTCAGGCCCACGATCGCATGGCCCGCTTCGTGATAGGCGGTCATTTCCTTTTGCTCGGGCGTCAGCACCATCGAACGGCGCTCCACACCCAGCATGACCTTGTCCTTGGCCTGCTCGAAATCGACCATGGTCACAAAGCGGCGGCCCACACGGGCAGCCATCAGCGCGGCCTCGTTCACAAGGTTCATCAGATCAGCCCCCGAAAAACCGGGCGTGCCGCGCGCGATCGTGCGCAGATCCACATCGGGGCCTACGGGCACCTTGCGCGCATGCACGGTCAGGATTTTTTCGCGGCCCTTGATATCGGGGTTGGGCACGTGGATCTGGCGGTCGAACCGGCCAGGGCGCAGCAACGCAGGATCCAGCACATCCTTGCGGTTGGTCGCCGCGATGATGATGATCCCCTCGTTCGCCTCGAAACCGTCCATTTCAACCAGAAGCTGGTTCAATGTCTGCTCGCGCTCGTCATTGCCGCCGCCGACGCCCACGCCGCGCGCACGGCCCACCGCATCGATTTCGTCGATAAACAGGATACAGGGCGCGTTTTTCTTGGCCTGCTCGAACATGTCACGCACGCGGCTTGCGCCGACGCCTACGAACATCTCCACGAAGTCGGACCCTGAAATGGTGAAAAACGGCACGCCCGCCTCGCCCGCAATCGCGCGCGCCAGCAGGGTTTTACCGGTGCCGGGGGGACCTACCAGCAGACCGCCCTTGGGGATCTTGGCACCCAGACGCGAGAATTTCTGCGGGTTGCGCAGGAATTCCACGATCTCTTCCAGCTCTTCTTTCGCCTCGTCGATACCGGCCACGTCGTCAAAGGTTATGCGGCCCTGCTTTTCGGTCAGCAGTTTGGCTTTGGATTTGCCAAAGCCCATCGCACCGCCTTTGCCGCCGCCCTGCATCCGGTTCATGAAGAAAATCCAGATACCGATCAGCACAAGGAACGGAAGCCAAACGCCCAAGAGCGACATGAAACCCGACTGCTCCTGCTTGACCACCTTCACATCAACACCTTTGTCGATCAGCGTTTCCGCGATCGGGTCGGTCAGGGGTTTGACCGTTGAATAGGTGGCCGTGCCATCAGTCAGTTGATAGCGCACATCTTCGCCGTCGATCTGAACATTGCTCACATCACCTTTGTTAACGGCAGACATGAACTGCGAATAATCGACCTGTTGTGAATTCGCCCCGCTCTGTCCGTCGCCGAACAGATTGAACAATGCGAGGATCAGCACAAACAGGACTGCCCAGAAGGCAAGATTGCGCGCGTTACCCAAGGAAAAACCTCCACTTCAATTGGACCACAAGCGGACGCGTGCAGCCGTCGCACAGAAAATAGGGATTCCACGCCGAGGTTCAACGGGTGAATAGCATTGTATCAAAAGACTGTGTCGTGATTTCTGCATGCCAACCGCGCGAAATCCCCGCCAGAGGGGCCGAAATCAGCGCGTCGCCGTGCCAGACTGCGGGGCTGGCCATCAACGATGCGCGCGGCAGGCCTGTATCGCGCCACTGGGGGCAGTGTGCCAACCCCTCTGGGCCAAGGGCGCGCAGATCGGCCCCGCCCGCCCCTTGGCCTTGTGGCGGGCGCATGGCCCAACGGTCCCAAATCAGGCCCTGTGCCGCAGGGCGACGCGCAACCGCCCGATATTCGCGTGCAAACCGCAAGATACCGTCGCGGAAGCTGATCTGAACCCCGTGCAATGTGCGCGCGGGACGCGCGTCATAGGTGGCGCACAGATCATCCAGCTTGGGCCCGCGCGGCGCGTAATCGGCCCCCGAGACCCATTGCAACGCGGCACCGAACAGCCGCCTGCGGAATTCGCCCTGCAGATCGGTGTCCAGCCCGTTCGCCTCCACCAAGACATCACCGCGATCAAGGCGCACGTAACGGGTGACATAGCCGCGAAGGGCGGTAGAGATGGCATGGTCTGCGGCGGCCAGATGGTCCACCACACGCGTCAGCGCCGCACGGTCCAGCCCCAGTTCGGCCAGCATCGGGGCCGCCTGACGGACCCGTACGCGGCTGTAGGCCGGATCGTCATTGGACGGATCGTCGATCCAGCGCGCACCGTTCGCGCGCAAGACATCGCGCAATGTCTCGCGCGGGGTGTCCAGAAAAGGGCGATGCCATGTCACACCACGCTCGCGCCAATGGCGGCGCATCCCCGACAGACCGCCCACACCGGAGGCGCGCGCAAGGCGCATCACGAAGGTCTCGGCCTGATCATCGGCGGTATGGCCCAGCACGACATCTGCAATCCCGCGGGCACTGGCCCATTGCGCAATCAGCGACAAACGACCCCGTCGTGCCTGATCCATCAGGTTGCCGCTGGCATCAGGCCTGTGCCAGTGAAGCGTATGGTGATCCACGCCAAGCGATGCGGCCTCGCGTGCGACGAATGCGGCCTCGTCTGCGGCCGCCGCGCGCAACCCGTGATTGACGGTAACGGCCACCACCGGCATGCGGGCCGCCAGAATACGCAAGGCGGCCAGCGAATCCCCGCCCCCCGATACGGCCACCGCGACAGGTGCCAGATGGCGCGCGTCCGCACAGCCCTGCGCCTGACAGATGCGCGCCACAAACCCTGCCAGCCCGGGAAAAACGAAACTGCCGCACGAGAGGGGCGCGCGGCAGTCGAGTGATCGCTCAACGGATCGGTCGGTCATCGCGAACGCCCCCGGCCTACTGGCAACCCAGCGTGGCCATCTGGCTGCGGGCTTCGGCGGCGGCATTGCTTGCGCTGTACCGCTCGCTTACTTGGCTCAACGTGGTGCAGGCTTCGCTTTTTTGCCCGAGCTGGCCCAGCGTGACCCCCAGTTTCATCAGGCTTTCGGGGGCCTTGTCACCCTCGGGGTAGGTCGAGAATGCCTCAAGCCACGCACGGGCCGCATCTGCGGTCTGGCCGGATTTCTCCAAGGCCTCGCCACGCAGATACAGCGCATCATCACTTAGCGGCCCGCCCGGATAGGATTGGGCAAAGGTCGCAAAGAGCTCTGCGGCGCGAGGAAAGTCACCTTGATCGAGCACCCCCCGGGCCCGATCGAAATCCGACTGCTCGTTCATTGCCAGATCGGCGCCGCCGGATGCGGGCGCAGGCTCTGGTTGCGGGGATGCGCTGGGGGCGGTTGCCGCCGCCCCGCCCAAAGGTTGTGTCTGCCCGATGGAGGAAATATCACATCCCTCCTCGATCTCGCACAAACGGAATTCCAGATCGCCCACGCGGTTGGTCCCGTCGGCCACCACGCGGTTGATGCGGTTTTGCAGCTCCTCGGTACGGGCCGTCAACTGGCTGAGCGAGGCCTCCATCGTGTCCATCCGTTGCAGGGCGGATGCACCGCCCGCTGCCTGAATGCCCGATGCCCCCGACGACACCAGTTCCTGACGCAGCCCTTGGATCTGTCCCGAGAGCTGCCCCAATTCGTTGCGGATATCAGCCAGTGACTGGCTGTCCTGCGCCATGACGGGCAAGCCTGCCAGCATGGCGATACCAAAGATCGACCCTTTGAGCGCCACGCGCATGTTTACGCCCCCGCGCCTTGGGCGATGACCGTCACCGCGCGGCGGTTCTGGTTATAACATTCCGACGAAGAACACACAGCAATCGGGCGTTCCTTGCCATAAGACACGGTGCGCAACCGGTTGGAGGCCACGCCTTGGCTGATCAGGAATTCCTCGGCCGCGTTGGCACGCCGCGCGCCAAGCGCGAGGTTGTATTCACGTGTGCCCTGCTCGTCGGCATGGCCTTCGATGATCGCGGTATAGGTCGGATGCGACACCAGCCACTGCGCCTGCTGGCCCAGAATCTGGCGCGCTTCGGGCGACAGGGTCGACTGGTCGACAAGGAAGTGGACCTTGTCGCCGATGGTCTGCTGGAAATAGGCGGGCGAGTCGGGATTGTTGATGCCTGTCTGATCCACGCCGCCCGCGCCAAGACCCGTGCCACCCCCAAAGACGCCACCGGGATCATTGACCGCAAGCCCCGCGTCGGAGCCCCCGAAGCGGTCGGGATTGTTACAGGCCGCAAGACCCAGAACGCTCAGCAGAAGGGCTGCTTTAACTGCGATATTCATTGCACGAATTCCATAATATCAAAGACCGGTTACAGGCAGGCTATCAGCTTTGCCCGGTGTTGGGAATCACTCACGGCAGAAGCGGCGACCATGATACATCCGATGCCGCGCCGGGGGTGTTGACCTGTTTCAGATTACGACCGGAGATATCCACCGACCAAAGGCTTGCCCCACCCTGGGCACCAGGGGTTTCGCGGGTGAACATGATCACACGGCCATTGGGCGACCATGTCGGACCTTCGTCCAGAAACGATGCCGTCAGCAGGCGCTCTTCAGAGCCGTCGGTGCGCATCACGCCGATATGGAACCGGCCCGCATGTTGTTTGGTGAAAGCGATCATATCGCCACGCGGCGACCATACAGGGGTAGAATAGCGCCCCTCGCCAAACGAGATCCGCGTCGGCTCGCCCCCGTTTGCGCCCATGATATAAAGCTGCTGCGTGCCGGAGCGATCGGATTCGAACACGATCTTGGAGCCGTCCGGACTGAACGACGGGCCGGTTTCAATCGCAGGGCTGTTGGTCAGGCGTTGCGGATTGCCGCCATTGATCCCCATTTTGTACAGATCGGTATTGCCGCCCTGCTCCATCGAATACAGGATCGACTGCCCGTCGGGCGAAAACCGTGGCGCGAATGTCATCGTGCCGGGGGTTTCGGGCAGCAGTTGCGATGTGACATTGGACACATTGAGCATCTTGATCCGCGGGAAACCGGTTTCGAATGTGGTATAAAGCACACGATTACCATCGGGCGAAAAGCGCGGGGCCAGCACAATGGTACTGGAATCGGTCAGATAGTTCACGTTCGCCCCGTCGTAATCCATGATGGCGATCCGTTTCTGACGCGCATCCTTGGGACCGGTTTCGTTCACGAACGCCACACGGCTGTCGAAATATCCCCCCTCGCCGGTGATGCGCGAATAGATCGTATCGGCCACCTTATGCGCCAGACGGCGCCAGCTTTGGGGATTGGCCACCAGCTGCTGCCCCTCGCCCATTTCCTGCCCCGAGAACACATCATACAAACGGAACTTCACCACAGCCTGACCACCCGACACCGATACGGCCCCGACGATCAGCGCCTGAGCGTTGATCGCGGTCCAGTCGCTGTAGTTGACAGATGTGCCAAAACTGGAGAACCGCTGGATATGCGCCGAGGCGGGGATCTCGCGGAACAGGCCCGTGCCGTTCAGATCGGAGCGCACCACGCTTGCGATATCCTGTGCCATCTGGCTGGCATCACCGGTTTCGGCGACGAATGTCGGCAACGCATAGGGCAGCGGCTCGATCACACCATCGGTGATTTCGATCCGCAGCGGCCCGTCTTGGGCCATGGCCGCAGGCGCCGCCATAAAACTCATCGCGGCCGTCATGGCCATCAGCATACGCAGCATTGAAAAACTCCCTGATTGGGTCTGCGGGTCTCGGTCGTAGTGATGGGGCCACGATCAGCCATGACGGGCATCACAACAAGAGAAAACACCGGGAATTCCTGTGGAACAAAGGAGGCAGCCGTCAGGCACATGTTATCGCATCCTCATATTCTCAGGGTTAAAGACGATTTCGATGGTTTGCCACTGGCCATATTTTTCAGCCGGCAGCGGAAAGCCGTCCGATCCACAGCGCACAATCGCGCGGCGTCCGGCCTCGAATGCCTGATTGGCCGCTGCCTGCGATCCGCCAGACGAATCGATCATACGGATGGAGCTGACAATCGGCGTGGCATTCTGGTTCATATCCACAGCCAGGGTCACCGTGGTGCGCAGCGCCTCCGACGATAGCGCGCCCACGTTCCAGCAACGTTTCACATCCACGATCAGCGCCTCTTTCTCGCCGCGTGTGATCGGCGGACCGGAGGGGGCTGCACCGGTGCCACCGCTGGCATCGCCACCACCACCGAGCGCTTGTGCCAGCGCATCATCGACTGCGCTGCTGACCTCGGGCGCAGGCGGGGCCGGCGTGGGGGCCGCAGGTTTGGGGGCATCGCTTGCGGTCTGGGTCTGCTCTCGGCTGTCGTCACGATCCGGCGCAGGCGGCGCGGGCTTTGCAGGCTCCGGTGCAGGCGCAGGGCGGGCGGGCTTGGTACGCGGACGCGGGCTTGCAGGCGGGGCAGAGGTTTTGGCCTCTGCCACCTCTTCGCTGGCCTCGGTCTCGATCTCGGTACCCGCTTCTTCGGGTGCGGTGGGCTCGGGGGTCTCTTCGGGCTCTGGCGGTGGCTCCACGCTTTCTTCGGGGCGTGCTTCGGGCTCCGCAATCGCGGCCACCTGTGTGTCGGGCTCGGGCGTGGGCGCAGGTTCGGGCGCCACGCGGCGCGCGGGCTTGGCCACGGGACGGGGGCTGAATTCGGGGGTCTGGGTGTCTTGCGGCTCGATCACCGGCGGCATCATCTCGGGCGGCACCTCGACCACTTCGGCAGGCTCGGGCGGATCTGTCAGATCGCTCATATCGGGCTGGGGTTCGGGCGCGGGTTCAGGCTCGGGGGCGGCCGGTTGCGGCTCGGGCGCGGACGGCTGCGGGGGCTCCGGCGTGACCTCGGGCGGCGCATCGTCCTGAGATGGGGCATCCATCGCCTCGGGGGCGGTTTGCTGCACTGCATCCGGCGTGCCACCTGCCGACGGGGCCGCCGCCTGCATTGCCTGAAACTCCGCATCCGAAATGACAGAGACCTGCGTCATCTGCACCGGCTCTGTCGGCGTGCGCGCAAACCACATATCACCGACAATCGCCCAAAGGATCACCGCCGCATGCAGCCCCCCCGAGGCATAGATGCCGATTTTTTCTGCCCGATCCATACGCATCTCCGCGCGCCCCGTGGCTGCGCTTATTGCCCGTCCGTTCCGGTCAGCGATGGGCCGCCGGATTCGGTGACGAGCGTAATATTGTTGAACCCGCCCTGATTGAGCGCCCCCATCACCTGCACAACGCTGGAATAGGGAATGCCGCCATCGGCGCGCAAGAACACCTTGGTGCTATCGCGTTCCTCCGCGACAGAGGTCAGCCGCGCCACCAGTTCGTCCTGCGGCACGGTCGAATTCATCAGCGACACAGTGCCATCCAGTTGCAGCGACACGGTCAGTGGCTCTTCAGCCTCGGTGGGCACTGCACGCGCAGAGGTTTTGGGCAGTTCCAGCGGCACGCCAACCGTCATCATCGGGGCGGCCACCATGAAGATGATGAGCAACACAAGCATGACATCGACCATCGGCGTGACGTTGATTTCCGCCATCGCCTGATGGCGGTTACGTCCGCGCCGACCGCGCCCACGTTGTGACTTTTTTGCGCCGGTGCTTACCATGCATCAAGCGTCCAGCTGGCGCGAAAGAATGGTGGTGAACTCGTCGGAGAAGGCTTCATAACCGCCAACGATCCGGTCCGCATCGGCAGAAAGCTTGTTATAGAAAATAACCGCAGGGATAGCCGCCAGCAAACCCAGCGCCGTGGCGACCAGCGCCTCGGAAATACCGGGGGCCACAACTGCAAGCGATGTATTTTGCGAAATCGCGATTTCCTCGAAAGCGACCTTGATCCCCCAGACCGTCCCGAACAGACCCACGAACGGCGCGGTGGAGCCGACGGTGGCCAAGAAACTCAGCCCGGTGTTCAGCCGCTCGCTTTCCTTGGTGATCGCGACATCCATCGACCGCTCGATCCGCGATTGCGCGCCTGCGATCAGATCCCCGTCCTGACGGTGGCTGCGACGCCATTCCATCATGCCTGCAGCAAAGATGCGCTGGCTGGGGCCGCGGGGTTGCGGGCCGATCTGGTCGAACAACTCGTCCAAAGGCTCGCCGGACCAGAACGCGCGGTCGAACTGCTCCGCCTCCGAGCGCGCAGACCGGAACGCAAGGAATTTGCGGATCATGATGGCCCAGGACCAGAAGCTGGCCCCGATCAGCACGATCACCACGAGTTTTACTGTCAAAGAGGCACGGGCAAAAAGAGCCAGCAGCGAGAAATCCATCTGCTGCGCCGCACCAAGCACTTCTGTTTCCATTATCACTGCTCGCCATTACAGGGCCGCGTTTGTCACGGCTTGATTGCCAGCGATTCTAACGCAGGTGAAGCCCCTATGCTATAACAACTACGTCACTTCGCGATAACGTCACCAAAAGGCGGCGTTTAATGCAGGCTGGGGGCCAGTTTGCGGCGGATATCAGCGGACATCCGCTGCACACCGCCTGCCTCGTTCATGCAAATCAGCGTGACCTGTGCGGTAAAAAGCACGTTTGCCCCCCGCAAGACTGCCTGATCCAGCACGATCCGCACCCCTGTTTCGGACACAAGCTGGGTGCGCACCGTCAGTTCGTCATCGAATCTGGCAGGTTTGAGGTAATCCGCCTCGACCCGACGCACGGCAAACACAAGCCCCGCCGCCTTCATCTGGCGTTGGTCCACCCCCAGCGCGCGGATCCATTCCGAACGCCCGCGTTCGATGAACTTCAGATAATTCGCGTAATAAACAAGCCCGGCCAGATCTGTATCTTCGTAATAAACCCTGATCGGAAAATCGAAAGCCATTGGCAATCCTTGCGGTAGGAGAAAGGGGGCGTGGTGCAGGCGGGCGCGCAGCCCCCCCCGCACCGTTTAGCCAAGCGGGGCTGCCTTCTGCTCGGGCTTGGCCGGCGGAGTACTGTCATCGCCCGCCTCGGCCACATCGCGCGACATCTGCATGCTTGCGGCCTCGGCACGTGTGCGCAAGACACCGGCGCGCGCGTTCAACCGCAACGCATGGGACGGATCATTGGCCACAGCCGGCATGACCGGATCATAGGCCGCCACGATCAGCGCGGCCACGTCGGGGCGTAGCACTGCTGCGCCGCCCACAAGCCCCAACGGCGACGTGGTGGACCATGCCCCCTGCCCCCAAGCAAGAATCATCTGGACGGCCTGACCCAGTGCGATGGTTTCGGCGGGCACCTCGTCCATCGCCGCATCCATGCGCACAAAGCTGAAACATGCACGGATCGCACCGCTGTCGTCGAACCGGAACGTGCGGTACTGCGTGGCCGCCTCGCGATCCAGCCGCGCGACCACGTCCTGCAACCCGCCGATCATCTGGTCCAGATTGGGCACCTCGAGCAATTCCTGCCAGTCGCGGAAGAAAAAGATCATCAGGTTCGCACCCAGATCGGGATCTGTCTCGGCCAGCTTATGGCCACTCAGCGCGGCCACGGCCTCGACCGCGCCCTTCACAACTTGTAGCGTTTCTTCCTGCACCCCGAATACGATCGGCACAATCGGACGGCCCCAGCGTGCAAAACGGTAATTGCCGTCGGTGCGGGTGAAAAGCGCCTCGATCTCGGCGGGCGAAAGCATGTCGCTGTCGGTCATCGGGTTCTCCTGTTTGCGCGCATCATAAACCGATGCACGCCCGAGAAAAACCCGTGATCAAAATCCCTCATGGGTTTCCAGAAAGGCCCGTTCCTCGGAGGTGCTTTCGCGCCCCAGCGCGGCATTACGATGCGGGAAACGCCCGAAACGGGCAATAATGTCGCGATGCTCCTTTGCGTAGCCTAGATTGGGCTCCTGCCCCAAGGCCGTATAAAGGGCCACGGCACGGTCTTGCACCGCCAGATCCTCGGCATGCATGAAGGGCAAATAGAAAAAGGCGCGCCGCTCCTTGGCGACCTCTTGATCGAATCCCTGATTGACCGCCCCTTGGGCCACCGCCAATGCCTGCGCGTCGCTTTCAAATGCACGGCGGGATCCGCGAAACATATTGCGTGGAAACTGGTCCAGAACAAGGCACAGTGACAGCGTATCTTCGGCCGTGGCGCGCCAGTTGGTCAGCCTGTCGCCTCTTGCGGCCTCATAGGTGGCCATGAACCGGTCGCGGACTTCGCCATCAAAATTCTCGTCCTTGAGAAACCATTTCTTCTCGACCTCCGGCGCGAACCAGAATGCCCTGACGTCTTTTGGTGTCTTGATGCCATGGATCGTCATCTCAAACCCTCTCCCGTGCGCGACCGCCAATCGATGCGCTTTGTTGATGTAGCATTTTTGACGGCCAAACCAACTGACGCCGCCACACCATGGCCGCAGTTGCAAAACGCCATGCCCCGTGCGCGATGTCAGGATCGCAGATCGCAAAACGGGCGCCCCGATCAGGGACGCCCGCTTCTAATTCACTCATGCGGCATCTGCCACTCGATCAGCTGCGCGGTTCCGCACGCAGGCCCTGCACGATCGAATAGCACATGGCCAGCAGTACAACCGTGAACAGCAAGCCGGTGGAGATCACCATGGATTGCAGTGCAGAAAGACCACCACCGATCAGCAGTACAATCGCCACGCCACCCTCGAAGGTGGCCCAGAACACACGCTGTGCAACCGGTGCATCGACTTTACCGCCCGCCGTAATCGTATCGATCACAAGCGAACCGGAGTCAGACGAGGTCACAAAGAACACGATGACCAGTATGATCGCGACCACCGAGGTGATCTGTGCGAAAGGCAACTCGTCCAGCACACGGAACAGCTGAAGCGGCAGATCCGCATCCATCGCAACGGTATAGCCGTCCTGAATGACCTGCTGCAGGGCAACCCCGCCGAAGATCGACATCCACACCACACATGCAAGCGACGGGATCAGCAGCACGCAGGTGATGAATTCCCGCACCGTGCGACCACGCGAAACGCGGGCGATGAACATACCGACAAAGGGCGACCAGCTGATCCACCACGCCCAGTAGTAGGACGTCCAGCCTTGCACATAGTTGGTATCTTCACGGCCGAAAGGATTTGCCAGATGCGGAAGTTCGGTGAGGTACGCACCAAGACCAACCCCGATATCACCAAGAAGCGTCAATGTCGGACCGGTGAACAACACAAACAGCAACAGCAGGATCGCAAGGATCATGTTCAGCTCTGAGAGTTTTTGCACACCCCCTTCAAGTCCGCGAATAACCGACACCAGCGCCACCGAAGTGATCGCAATGATCAAAATCACTTGTGTGATGATATTGATCGGTACGCCGAAGACCGCGTTCAGACCCGCATTGGCCTGTGTCGCCCCCAAGCCCAGCGACGTCGCAAGGCCGAAGAGCGTTGCGAAAACCGCGATGATATCGATGATGTGGCCCGGCCAGCCCCAGATCCGCTCGCCGAAGATCGGGTAGAATGCCGAACGGATGGTCAGCGGCAGGCCTTTATTATAGGAAAACAACGCCAGCGCCAGCGCCAGAACCGCATAGATGGCCCAAGGGTGCAGCCCCCAGTGGAAGATCGTCGCGGCCATACCCAGACGGAAGGCGGCTTCGTCATTGCCCTCGGCCCCAGCAAGCGGCGCCCAGTCGGTGCGCGCACCGTTTTCAAGCGTGGTTCCACCCAGTGACGTCGAAAAATGTGTCAGCGGTTCAGATACACCATAGAACATCAGACCAATGCCCATACCGGCGGCGAAAAGCATCGCAAACCATGCAGGGTAGGTGAAATCCGGTGTCGCATCAGAGCCGCCGAGGCGCACTTTGCCCCATGGTGATACGATCAGAAAAAGACTGAAAATCACGAAAATATTCGCAGCCGAAAGGAAAAACCAGTCAAAGCCCTGCGTTACATTCGTAAACAGCCAGCTGAAAAGCGATGCGGCTGAATCTTGAAAAATCAATGTGAAAAGAATGAAGGCGATAATCACCGCGCCGGAGATCGAGAAAACCGGGTTGTGGACGTCGAAACCGATCCGGCCTGCGAAGGTGCCTTCAATATTATCCTGACCGATTTCATAATCGGTCTCGATAGGATTTGCGTCCCCTTCCGGGGCTGGCAGACCCGTTTCCTCGTCCATCTCCTGTTCCTGTTCCGCCATATATTTCTCTCCTGTTACATCGTTTCTGGGTGATGCCTCTGGTTGTATCGAAGCATATGTTAGATTTATGACGTGTCGCGGGGCAAACTTTTGGCATAAAGGCGACGCCTTCTTTGCTAAGTCCGACATCCCGCAGGCTCGCAAATGCTAAGTAGCGCCAAACCGACATCATGCACGGCATATGCAGCATTTCCGGCAGTGTTTCCACAGCCAGACCCCAACAGACTCGCCTATATTAGAAGTTAACGTCGAGTTAACTTCTAATATCAACCCATTCAAAGTGTCGTTTTTGGAAAAAGATCAGTCGCTTTGTAGCGGAATCAGCTGTTGGACCATGCCCACCAGCAGCAGATAAAGCGAGCTGAGCACAAGGCCCCAATGGCTGAATGCGGAAATTTCAAACCCCTGCCATGCGGCCTGCGTGGCAAAACCGACCCACACCAGCGCAATGGGCAACGACACCCACCGCCAGCGTTTCGTGCGCACGGGATGGATGAATTTCAGCGGCAGGAACATGGCGACCGTCACCAGAAATGTCAGTCCCAAAATAACCGTCATGCCCGGCTCTACCGCGAAAATCACCAGCACAAGCATGTTCCAGCATCCCGGAAAACCGCTAAACGAATTATCTGTCGTTTTCATGCGGCTGTCGGAAAAATAGACAACGCTTGCATAAATAATCACCACAACCGCCAGCCAGCCTGTCCAGCCCGGCAGCAAGCCCGATTTGAAAAGCGCATAGGCCGGGATGAACACATAGGTGAGGTAGTCGATGATCAGATCCATCAACACGCCATCATACCGCGGGGCATTCTGCTTCACATCATAACGGCGCGCCAGCGGGCCATCGATCCCGTCCACAACCAGCGCCACAACCAGCCACAAAAACATCAGGCTCCAGTCACGCTCCACCGCCGCATCCAGCGCCAGAAGCGAGAAGACAGCACCGGTGGCAGTCAGAAGGTGAACGAGCAGGGCTTTTGTACGAATATCCATCCCGTGGTGATGCCGCAAACATCCGCGTGGCGCAAGCGTGGATCACGCCGGGGCGTCACCACCCGGCGCACGGCCCTGCCGGTTTAACGGCGGGGATGGGCCGCGTGATAGACCTCCATCAGGCGGGCCTGATCAACGGCGGTATAAACCTGTGTGGTGGACAAGCTGGCATGGCCCAGCAATTCCTGAATGGCGCGCAAGTCACCGCCGGCACTCAAAAGATGTGTGGCAAAACTGTGGCGCATCGCATGGGGTGTAGCGCTCGACGGCAGCCCCAGCGCCATGCGCGCCTGCTCCATGGCCTTGGCAATCAGCCGCGCATTCAGCGCCCCGCCCCGTTTGCCCCGAAACAGCGGGGCCTCGTCGCTCAAGGGCCACGGGCATAGCGCGCGATACACCTCGACGGCGGTGCGCGCGGCAGGCAGCACCGGAACCAGACGCTCCTTGCGTCCCTTGCCTACAATGCGCAAGACATCGCTCAGTGGCGCATCTGCTCCGGTCAGCGAAAGCGCCTCCGATATCCGCAGACCACAGCCGTAAAGCAGGGTGATCACGGCTGCGTCACGGGCGGCCACCCAAGGATCTGCCGCCTGCAAATCCACCTGACCGATCATCGCGCGGGCCGCCTCTTCGGCCAAGGGGCGGGGGAGTTTGCGCTGGAATTTCGGGGACCGCGCGGACAGGGCCGCTGTCGCATCGAACCCCTCGCGGTCTGACAACCACCGCATGAAGCTTTTGACCGACGACAACGCCCGTGCAAGCGAACGCGACGACAGCCCCCGCCCCCGTGCATGTGCCATCCATGCCCGCATATCCGCCGCAGAGATTGCCGCAATCCGCGCCACGCCCAGACTCTCGCCGTGATGGTGTTGCATGAAGGTCAGGAAATCGCGCAGATCCGTGCCATAGGCGGTTAGCGTATGATCGGAGGCCGCATCAAGCGCGCGCATGTGCTCCAGCCAACGCTGCATCGCGTCGCGCAGCCCTTGTGACATATCCAGCATCGTCTCTACCCCAACCAACGGCCCATTGAACGCTCGAACGCGCCTGCGAAAAAGCCAAGTAGGTCCGTGCCATGCGCGGGTGTGAACAACTTGGGATCATGCGAACCCATCACCAGCATCCCCGGCAAGCGCCCTGCCCCAAGATCCAGCGACATCAGCGCCTCAGAGCGCATCTCGTCCCCTTTGGCGCCGTAGACATCCGCACCCGTCGCCCCCACGCGCCGCAAGATCACCTGACCTTGCGCCAACCGGCCCAACTGCATGTACCGCGCCACAAACCCCGGCTCGGCGATATGGAGCACATCATCCAGCGCGCCCAGCGCCTTACTTTCTTGTTCCTGACGGGTTTCCAGAACCAGCCGCACATCATCGACACGCAGAATATTGGCCACATCCCCACGCAACAGTGCCAGAAACTGCTTGAAATCCTTGGGTTCCAGCATGCGCAACACAGCGCGATGGATCTGGTTCGTGCCCGCAAGGTTTTCATAGGCTGCGGCAATCACATTGCGATGCGTGTCTTCCAAGGCATCAAGGCGGGTTTCCAACCGCTGCATCGCCGCCCCGCGCAAATCCACGATATTGTTGCCTTTTGCGTGATCGTTGGCTGCGATCAACACCTGCATCAAATCGCGATCTTCCAGAACGGCGGCGGGATCAGAGATGATTTTCGCACGCAGGTCTTCGCCCAAAGCGGTTTGTGTCATTCAAGCGCCTCTTGCTCGCATTTTGATCGACTATACAGATCTTCATCTGCAAATCAGCAACTGATTGATGCATTGCTGCCAGCTGTGGGCAGATCTTCGCCACTCAAGCTGGCATTTCAGATCAATATTTGGAACAATGCCCGGAATTATTTTACCTATATATTAGCAAGGTACCGATATGCACGCTTCCTCAGTCGACGCGATCCGGCAACGATTATCGCAACAGCTTACCCAGCATGGCATTTCCATGCGCCAAGCGTCCTTGCAAGCCGCCAAATCTCCCGGCTATTTGCATTCCGTCCTGAAAGACGGCAATGATCCCACAATCGGCAGCCTGACCGATATATGCCTGACCAACGGTCTGGATCTGGCCTATGTGCTGTTGGGGCTGCATATCGATCCGGAAGTGGACACCCTGATCCGGTTGATCGGGCAGAACCCCGCAAAACGCAACGCGATCCGCGTGCTTCTGGAAGAAAACCCCACAGTGCCCCAGCCGCAGCTGGTCGCAAGCTAGGCGAAAGCGCGGTCACGCAGTGTGATCGCACATAGGCCGGCTCAGCCCCGCCCCCCTGCCGGCCACACACCTGTTAGAGAACACAACCTTAACACAGGTGCGTCTTGCAGAAGAAATATCTGTCTGGCCCAAAAAGCTGGTCTGGCCCAACAGGGCGGGGCAGGTGCCGGCACGAGACCCTCTGGCGCGCGTGATCATCATCCCCTACCCCGAGGCGGCATCAGTCGGAATATCACGCGATCTGCTGGCCGGTTTTCTCCCAGTCGGACATGGACTGGCCCAGCTGCTCATCGGTCAACGGGTGCTGCACCATCGCCTTGATAACCTCGGGCGGTGCCGTCACCACATCGGCCCCGTTTCTGGCACATTCCGATATATGATTGACCGACCGGATCGAGGCTGCAAGAATCTCTGTCTTCATGTCGTAGTTTTCATAAACCGTGCGGATATTCTTGATAAGCTGCATACCGTCCATACTTTCATCTTCCAGCTGGGCGATGAAAGGCGAGACGAAAGTTGCGCCCGCTTTGGCAGCCAGAAGGGCCTGGTTGACTGTAAAACAAAACGTGACATTGACCATCTGCCCTTCGGATGCAAACGCCCTGCATGCGGTCAGCCCCTCCCAGGTCATCGGCACATTGATCGCGATATTAGGAGCAATCTTGGCAAGTTTCAGACCTTCTTCGATCATCGCCTTGGCGTCGATGGCCATGACCTGGATCGAGACAGGTCCGGGCACCGTTTCGCAAAGTTCCTTCGTAACGTCGAAGACATCACGGCCGGATTTCAGGATCAGTGACGGGTTGGTAGTCGCACCCTCGACCATGCCCAGTTCCTTTAGGTCCCTGATGGCGGTGATGTCAGCTGTGTCGACGAAGAATTTCATCCATGTTCTCCTGATGAGAATTGCTGCTATTGCTACTGCAAGCGCCAGATACAACATAGGCGCAACAAGGTGGACGACCATGCAATCAAGACAGATTTCTTATCCGAAGGCTGGCGCCAGACGCGCGCAGGCAGGCACGGGCCTGCAAAACACCTCTGACTTGCCGAATGATCCAGCCCTGCCATACGGGCAAACCATACAAGACACACGGGGTCGTCCCCCATCGCTCGCACAGTCTGACACCGTCCTCGCTGGGAGCGTTTGATGCAAGGCACCGAACGATATGCCCCCGGCGCGCGCATCGCTGTGTTGACGAGTGAGCCGATTGGCCGCCCGCTCGATTATCTGGCCCCCGAAGACGGTTGCGAAGACGGCGCGTTCGTGCTGGTGCCGCTTGGTCCGCGCAAGGTACTGGGCGTGGTCTGGGGGGCGGGCGACGGTACCTTTGACATCAAGCGATTGCGCCGCGTTCTGCAAGTGCTGGACGTGCCGCCGATGCGCCGCGAGATGCAGCAGTTTTTGCAGCGTATGGCCGATTACACCATGACGCCCCTGCCGCAGGTGCTCAGGCTGGCCACCCGCGCGCCGGGTCTGTTCGATGCACCGGGAACCCGCAAGATCTACCGGCTGGGCGCAGGCACGCCCGAGCGGATGACCGACGCCCGCACCCGTGTGCTGGAGGTGCTGGCCGACCACGGCGGGGCCGGTTTCCAGCTGGGCGAGTTGGCCGCGCTTGCCTCGGTCAGCACGCAAGTCGTCAAGGGGCTGGCCAAATCGGGCGCGGTGCTGGAGGCCGATGTGCCCCGCGATGCGCCGTTTTTGCGGCTGGATCCCGCACGCCCCAGCAAAACGCTGTCGGCCGAGCAGGCACAGGCGACCGATCAGCTGCGCGCGGGCGCGGGCCAGTTCGCACCGGTTCTTTTGAAAGGTGTCACAGGGTCCGGCAAAACCGAAGTGTATCTGGAGGCTGTCGCGGAGTGTCTTCGCCAAGGTCGTCAAGCGCTGGTGCTGCTGCCTGAAATCGCGCTGTCATCGGAGTTTTTGTCACGGGTGGAGGCCCGCTTCGGGGCCCTGCCCGGTGAATGGCATTCCGGCGTCACCCAGACCGAACGCCGCCGCTTGTGGAAAGCCTGTGGCTCGGGCGAGGCGCAAATGGTGGTGGGCGCACGCTCGGCACTGTTTTTGCCGTTCCGCGATCTGGGCCTGATCGTGGTCGATGAAGAACACGATACCTCCTACAAACAGGAGGAAGGCGCACTTTACAATGCGCGCGATATGGCCGTGCTCAGAGCGTCTATCTGTGGCGCGCAGGTGGTGCTGGCCTCGGCCACACCATCGCTTGAAACATGGGCCAATGCCGAAAGCGGCAAATACGCACGGTTGAACCTGAACGCCCGCTACGGTGTGTCAGAGATGCCGCAGATGCAATCCATCGACATGCGCGACGAAAGCATCGAAAGCAATCACTGGATCGGACCCACGCTTGTGGGCGAGGTCACCAAACGTATCCAGCGCGGCGAACAGGCGATGCTGTTTTTGAACCGGCGCGGCTATGCGCCCGTGACCATCTGCAGGGCCTGCGGCCATCAGATCGGCTGCGATCACTGCGATGCGCGCATGGTTGAACACAGGTTTCAAAAGCAGCTGGTCTGCCATCAATGTGGCGAGACAAAACCCATCCCCACCACCTGCCCCAGCTGTAAGGTGGAAGGCAAACTTGCCCCCGTAGGCCCCGGTGTGGAGCGGCTGGCCGAAGAGGTCCGCGAACGGTTCCCCGACAGCCGTCTGGCCGTGCTGTCTTCCGATCTGTTCGCCTCGGCGCGGGCGCTGAAGGAAACGATCGCCCAGATCGCGGGCGGGGGTGCGGATATCATCATCGGCACACAGATCGTGGCCAAGGGGCATAACTTTCCGAACCTGACGCTTGTGGGGGTGATCGATGCAGATCTGGGCTTGCAAGGATCGGACCTGCGCGCGGCAGAGCGCACCTTCCAGCTGATGCGCCAGGTTGCAGGGCGCGCCGGGCGCGCGGAGGCGAAAGGGATCGCCCTTTTGCAAAGCTACCAGCCGGAGCATCCTGTCATCCGCGCCATCCTCGGCGGGGACGAAGAAGCCTTCTGGCGCGCCGAGGCCGCCCAGCGGCAATCACAATCCGTCCCCCCCTATGGCCGGATGGCGGGGATCATCCTTTCGGGACCGGACCTGAAACCCCTTTTCGATATTGGCGAGGTTCTGGCACGCCAGTCACAGCCCTTGCGCGACATCGGCGCGATGATTTTCGGGCCAGCCCCTGCCCCCGTGGCCCGTGTTCGGGGCCGCTACAGGGTCAGGCTGCTGGTGAAGGCCGATAAGAAAGCACCGCTACAGCCCGCCTTGGCCAGATGGGTGGAGCAGTTGCGGCTGCCCAATAACGTCAGGCTGGCCATCGACATCGACCCGCAAAGCTTCATGTAAGCGGTGCCGCGTCAGACCGCCCCCCTTGCAAGGGGCGGCCAGATACGGATGACTTACCGGCGTGTTTGTGCGCGTGCCGCCTCGGCCCAGATCCGTGCACTGTCTTCAGGCAAAGCCGGTACGATACCCACCGGATTGACCCGCTCGATCGCATAATACCCCGCGATCACATGGCCCAGATCAACCGTTTCGACCACCCCCGGCACATTCAACACCCGCACCATATGCGCATAAAGCGCGGGATAGTCGCGCAGCAGGCGACGGTTGCATTTGAACAGCCCGTGATAGGCCACATCGAACCGGATTGAGGTCACGAAAATACGGACATCCGTTTCGGTCATCCTGTCACCGAAATAGAACGCGCGTCCGTCCGACAAAACGGCCTCCATCTGGTCCATCTCGTCGAAAATATCCGCAACGGCCTCGTCATAGGCGGATTGGGTGCTGGCAAATCCGGCCTGATACACGCCGTTATTGTAGCGGCGGTAGATGCGTTTGTTGGCCTGATCGATATCGGAGGCAAGATCATCGGGGTAAAGGCGCAGATCGGACGGCACGATCCCCTCGAAGGCCGTATCGAACATCCGCAGGATATCGGCACTTTCGTTGCTCACCATCTGCTCGGTCTGCATGTCCCACAGCACGGGCACAGTCGCGCGGCCCGACACATGTGGATCGGCACGGGTATAGAGTTCATGCAGGTAGCTTGCACTATAAAGCGGATCGGCATCCGCCCCCGCAAAACCGCCGAACTGCCACCCCTGCGGCCCGATCTGGGGGGCAAGAACGGTGACAGGTATGATATCCTCAAGGCCCTTGAGACGGCGCGCCATCAATGTGCGGGAGGCCCAAGGGCAAATCAGCGCCACATACAGCCGGTATCGTCCGGCCTCAGCGGCAAAGCCCCCTTGCCCTGTGGGGCCTGCGCGCCCGTCCGGCGTGATCCAGTTCCGAAATTCGGATGTCTGCCGGACAAAGCGGCCCTTGTCATCGGCCTTTTGGACCGGCTGCCACTCTTTGGTCCATGTTCCGTCAACCAGCATGAACGCCTCCCCCTCGGTTCAATGTGCCTTCAAGGTAAACTCCAACCCCCACGGGTCAACCAAAGGCGTGTGTGTGCGGGCGCGCAGGTCCTCTCGCATGGCGCAAGACATGCGCAGGGCCACATGGCTCAATCCCGTGGCCGGCATGGATTTCGGCCCCGCCCCGCGACTGTACCAGACGTTTGTCGCGATATGATGGTGGTAGCCGTTCCAGCCGAAGAACTGCACGCCCCTGTCGCCTGTGGTGCGCTGAAGGCCCAGATGCTGGGTATAGAACGCAATCGCGGGATCAATCGCGCCCACTTGCAAATGCACATGGCCCACAACCGTATGCGCAGGCGCCCCCTGCCACGGGCCGGTGTTCGCCCGTTCCAGATCCGCCATATCAAGCGGCTGCGTGGTCATCTGCACTTGGCCCGCGTGCCAGACCCAGTCCGTACCGGGACGGTCGGCATATACCTCGATGCCATTGCCCTCTGGGTCGGACAGATAGAACGCCTCGCTCACCAGATGGTCCGCAGCGCCCTGCACCGCGATGCCTTTGGCACGCATATGCCCGATCCAAGCGGCCAGATCGGCCCGTGTCGGCAGCAAGAACGCGGTGTGGAACAACCCCGGCTCAAACGAACTGGCGCGGCGCGCCGATGGGTCGGCACGCAGGGCCACCAGCAGCGTGCCCCCCGCGCCATATCCGGCCTCGGTGCCAGTGTGATACAGACGCTCAAGCCCCAGAGCCTGTTCGTAAAACGCGCCCGTGGTAGGCAGATCATGCACGACCAGCGTCACATGATCGATACCGACCGGTGAAATCATCTGTGACATAATGGCATTCTCCTGTTGAGGGACGCGTCTCGTCGCGCCTGATCTGTGGCCGAGCGATCGCCGCTCAAGCCCGCCCGATGAAACGCCCCAGTATGCGGCTGGGCAGCAGGGCCTTGGGTCCGTCGCCCAGCAGCGCAATGGCCGCCATCACCGCAGCCCACATCACCGGATATTCCCAGCCACCGCCCGCGTTTGAAAAGCTGAAACCGTTTGGCACATGCGCCATCAGCGCCGCGCCTAAAAGCACAGGCACCATCAGCGCTGCCACCACACGTGGAAAAATCCCCAACACCAAGGCGATACCGCCTGCCAGTTCCACCATCATCGTGGCCACACCCATCCACCCGGGCAAGCCGAGCGAGGTGAAATACCCCATGGTGCCGGTGGGTGTGAACACCACAAGCTTGATCAGCCCGTGGGTGATAAACAGCGCCCCTGTCACCGCGCGCAGCACCAAAATGCCGACACCCGCCAGATGCGGGTCTACGCTCTTTTCGTTTGCAAGTATCGTCATCTCAATCTCCGTTATCGGGGAAGGCGGCTGCGCGATCCGCGCACCACCTTTGTTTGCCTCGACCTGCGGCAGGAAGATGCGCAGGCGGTATGGCCACAATATCGGGGGTTACCTTTATCAATGAAACGGTTATTATCCGGAAACACTCGGAACATAATGTGCATAATGATAGGGCTGGTATGGATCTGACAGAGCAAATCAGGGCCTTCATCGCCACAGCCCAAACCGGTTCTTTTACAGCGGCAGGGCACAGGCTGGGTATCTCCAACAGGCTGACATCAAAATATGTGGCGGAACTGGAGGTCAGGCTTGGCACACGACTTATGCAGCGCACCACCCGCAAGATCGGGCTAACCCCCGCCGGAGAGCGCTTGTTGGCGCGGGGTCCGGCCCTGATCGAGGGTCTGGACGATCTGCTGGACGAGGTAAGCGAGCAATCGCGCGGCTATTCCGGCACGATCAGGGTGTCCGCGCCCGTCACATTTGGCGAGATGTTCGTGGCCGATACACTGGCGCGTTTTGCCGCGCCGCATCCCGATCTGACGGTCGATCTGCATCTCTCGGATACGTTCGTCGATCTGGCGGCTGGCGGGATCGATCTGGCCTTCCGGATCGGGCAGTTGGGCGACAGCGCGCTGAAAGCCCGCCGCGTGGGCCATTTCGCGATGCGGATGGTCGCCGCGCCCGCCTACATAGATGCACGGGGCACGCCGCGCGATCTGGGCGACCTTACATCCCATGATTGCATTTTCGACACCAATCACCGCAAGGTCCAGAAATGGCGCGTGGGCGCACAGGACGCGCCACACGATATCGCCATACAGGCGCGGTTCATGGTCAATAGCGGACGGGTGGCCCGCGATATGGCCATCGCGGGCAAGGGCATCGCCTATTGTCCGCAATTCATGGTCGAGACGGCCTTGGCAGACGGACGGCTGACCGGCGTTCTGCCCGATCAGCCGTTTCCCGTAACAGACCTTCATCTGGTCTATCTTGACGGTGTTGCCCTGTCGCGAAAGCTGCGCGCATTGATGGATTTTTCAATCGCACAGATGCGCGCCGAGTTGACATCGCTCGGGTAGGATCAAACCTCGATAGAGCCTACCGATCCACCGTCCACGCGCCAGTTCGAGCCGCTGACAAAGCTCGCCCGTTCCGAGCATAACATCGCGATGACGGGGGCCACCTCTTCTGCCTTGCCACGGCGTTCCAGCTTCAGGAACGGGCGCTCTTCTTGAAGGAAGCTCTTGATCGCGTCCTCTTTCGACACGCCCAGTTCCTTGGCGCGTTTTTCCATCATCCCGTCCGTCATCGGGCTTTCGATAAAGGCGGGGGCCACGCAATTTGCCAGCAATCCGGCCTTGCTGTGGGCCAGCGCGATCGATTTGGAGAAACTGAGCAATGCCGATTTCGCCGCGTTATAAACCGTCTCGTCGGCATAGGGTTGCGCGACATTTTCGGACGTGACGAAGACCATCCGCCCCCATCCCCGATCCACCATCGCAGGCCCGATGTGGCGCGCCAGCCGCACGGCAGACAGAAAATCGATATTGAGCGCCTCTGACCAGTCCTCATCGCTCATGGTCAGCGGATCACCTTTCGCGCCGGTTACACCCGCGGCATGGACCCATATATCAAACGTCGTGCCAGCCTCGGCAATAAACGCCTCTGCGCCTTCGGTGGTGGACAGATCGGCGGCCACCGCCTTCGCCCCGAGCGGCCCTGCCACGGCGTCGAGCTTGTCCTGATCGATATCGGTCAGCAGCAGCTCCACCCCTTCTTGCGACAAAACCTTCGCGGTTTCGTGGCCGATCCCGCCGCTTGCACCAGTGATAAGCGCGCGACGTCCCTTGATTTGTAAATCCATGGAAGTTCCTTTCCAGACACTGGCCCGGCAATTGGCACTGCAAGGCCTTCTTGTGGCCATAACGCCGCAGCCCCGGTAGGTGGTTCCCCGGCACGCGGGCCAAGCGCCGCGCACACTCGTGCATAACACCGGATTGCGGTTTTTTGAGGCACCCCGTGCTGCGGCCCCTTGCGAATCCGGTGACGGTTTTCTATATGACGCCTCGAGAGACTGGCGCGGGCGAGCGCCTCGCCAACCCGGTCAGGTCCGGAAGGAAGCAGCCGCAACGAGCCCCGCTTGGGTCGCTGTCCAGTCTCTCACCCAACTCTCCTGCCCAGTTTTTCTACCGCATGGTGCGAATGTGCATGGCTGTGCCCCGGTCGTTGCCCCATGATGGTCGTTGCCCCATGATGGCCGTTGCCCCATGATGGCCGTTGCCCCATGATGTCAGACGCGCGCCCGAATACGGAACGCGTATGTGCGGGCCGCACGCACGGGGGTGTGATGGTGCCTTTACGCGTGCCCCCGCAATGCCTAGATTACGCGCAACCAAAGGAGCCGCCATGACCGATGCGCTGGGAACCGACGCCCCCGATCAGGGCGGCTATCAGGTTCTTGCCCTGAAATACCGCCCCGCCACCTTCACCGATCTGATCGGACAGGAGGCGATGGTCCGCACGTTGAAAAACGCCTTTGCCGCGGATCGGATCGCACATGCGTTCATCATGACCGGCATTCGCGGTGTGGGTAAAACCACGACCGCGCGGATTATCGCCAAAGGGCTGAACTGCATAGGCCCGGACGGCACCTCCGGCCCCACGACCGACCCATGCCTGCAATGCGAACATTGCCGCGCGATCACCGACGGCCGCCACGTGGACGTGATGGAGATGGACGCCGCCTCGCGTACAGGTGTCGACGACATTCGCGACATCATCGAAAGCGTGCATTACAGGGCCGCCTCGGCACGTTATAAAGTGTATATTATCGATGAGGTGCACATGCTCTCGACCAGTGCGTTCAACGCGCTGCTCAAGACACTGGAAGAGCCGCCCGCGCATGTGAAGTTCATCTTTGCCACCACCGAAATCCGCAAGGTTCCGGTGACAGTTCTCTCACGCTGCCAGCGCTTCGATTTGCGCCGGATCGAGCCGGAAATGATGATCGATTATCTGGGCGGGATCGCGGCACGTGAAAACGCCCAGATCAATACGGATGCGCTGGGGCTGATCACCCGCGCCGCCGAAGGATCGGTGCGCGATGCGATGAGCCTGATGGATCAGGCGATTTCACATGGCGCGGGCGAGACGACCGCCGATCAGGTGCGCGCCATGCTGGGGCTGGCGGACCGCTCGCGGGTGATGGACCTGTTCGACATGATCCTGAAGGGCGATGCAGCAGGCGCATTGACCGAAATCTCGGGCCAATATGCCGACGGGGCCGATCCGATGGCGATCCTGCGCGATCTGGCCGAGATCACGCATTGGACCTCCGTGATCAAGATCACCCCCGATGCCGCCGAAGATCCGACGATCCCCCCCGAGGAACGTGATCGCGGCATGGGCATGGCCGAAAAAATCCCGATGCGTGTGCTGACCCGCATGTGGCAGATGCTATTGAAAGCGATCGAGGAGGTCTCGACCGCGCCCAACGCGATGATGGCCGCCGAAATGGCGCTGATCCGTCTGACCCATGTGGCAGACCTCCCCGACCCCGAGGCGTTGTTGAAACGCGTACAGGCCGGACCGGGCACATTGCCGCCCGGCGCGCCCGACACCGGTGGCGGTGGTGGCGGGGCCTCCATCTCGGGGGCCGGTGCCGGAGCCGGAGCCGGCGCTTCGGGCGGCACGGTTCATGCGCCCGTCATGTCGGGGGCCGGTGACACAACCGCCATGTCGCCCTATGCCACCACGATGCGCGCGCGCTTCGGCCAACCGGTGATGGCGGTGGGCAACACAGCGCTTGCGCAAGAGCCCTCGCCCGAGGAGGCGCTTGCACGATTTGACACATTCGACAAAGTGGTCGACCTGATTGCGCGCATGCGCGACATGAAGCTGCTGGTGGATGTAGAAAACGGCCTGCGGCTGGTCAGCTACCGCCCTGGCCGGATCGAATTCCAGCCCACGCCGGATGCGCCGCGCGGACTGGCGGCAGGGCTTGCCCAGCGGTTGATGAACTGGACCGGCCAGCGCTGGGGGGTGTCGGTTGTTAACGAAGGCGGCGGCGAGACAATCGCGGAGCTGCGCGATGCAGACCGGCGCGCGGCAGAGCGCGCCGCAATGGAAAATCCGCTTGTGCGGGTGATTTTCGACGTGTTTCCACAGTCGAAATTTGAAAAGATCACCACGCCGGAAGAAATTGCCCAAGAGATGCAGGACACTGTTCTGCATGAAGTTGAAGATGAATGGGATCCCTTCGAGGATCACTAAGGAGACAGAATATGTTCAAAGGTATGGGCGGCATCGGCGATATGGCCAAGATGATGAAACAGGCCAAAGAGATGCAAGACCGCATGCAACGCATGCAAGAAGAGATGCAATCCATCGAGGTGACGGGCGAGGCAGGCGCGGGTCTGGTCAGCGTACGCGCAACCGTGGCCGGCGATCTGAGCAAGCTGGAGATCGACCCCTCGATCCTCGTGCCCTCCGAGAAAGAAGTGGTGGAGGATCTTATCCTGGCCGCGGTCAAGGATGCACAGGCGCGCGCCAAATCCCGCCAACAGGAAGAGCAGAAGAAATTGATGCAGGAAATGGGTTTGCCTGCTGACATGAACCTGCCGATCTGACCCGCGCATATGGCTTCGGGACGCGATGATATCGAAGCGCTGATCGCGCTTATGGGCCGTCTGCCGGGACTTGGGCCGCGATCCGCGCGCCGTGCGGTATTGCACATGATTGCCAAGCGCGGGGCATTGATGACCCCGCTTGCGCAATCCATGGCGACAGTTGCCGCCCATGCGCGCGAATGTGCGCGGTGTGGCAACATCAGCACCCAAGAGATGTGCGACATCTGCACCGATCCGCGCCGTGCGACGGGCGAGATCTGCGTGGTCGAGGATGTGGCCGATCTATGGGCGATGGAGCGCGGGCAGTTCTTCAAGGGCCGCTATCATGTACTGGGCGGCACGCTGTCGGCGCTCGACAGTGTCGGGCCAGAGGAGCTGGGGATCCCGAAGCTGCTCGACCATATCGCAGCAGATAACGTGACAGAAGTGATCTTGGCGCTGAACGCGACCGTCGAAGGGCAGACCACCGCCCATTACATCGCAGAAGCGCTTGAAACCCGGCAGATTTCGGTCACAAGCCTTGCCCAAGGGGTGCCGATCGGAGGCGAGCTGGATTACCTCGACGACGGTACGATTCAGGCCGCTTTGCGCGCGCGCAAGGCTTTTTGAATGCCACAGGCCTTTTGAACGCACGCCGGCTGAAGGGTCGGACTGTGCACGCCGGATATCGGCCAAATGCTGCCCGTATCAGGGCAGAATATGTCCGCCCGTGGGTGCAAGCATTGAACCCGCGCGCCAAGATCGCTATCACCGCTAAAACCAACATTGACCAGTGAGGCATTAATGAACCGGCTTTATCATGTGACCTTGTCGCCCTTTTGCCGCAAGGTTCGATTGACCCTTGCAGAAAAAAGGATCGAGGTCGAGCTGGTCGAAGAGCGGTATTGGGAGCAATCCCCCGAATTCCTGCGCCGCAACCCTGCCGGCAAAGTCCCCGTGCTGCGCTATAACGGCATGTTGATGAGCGAAAGTCAGGCGATCTGCGAATATTTGGACGAGACGATCGCGCAACCGCGCCTGATCCCCGAACGTGCCGAGGAACGGTACGAGGTACGCAGGCTGTGCGGGTGGTTCGATGACAAGTTCAATGCCGAGGTTACCAGCCGGATCATGCGCGAGCGGGTCTGGAAAAAGGTGCGCAAGGAAGGCTACCCCGACAGCCGGATGGTCAAGGCGGGCCTGTCTGCGATCAAATTCCATATCGATTATATGGATTGGCTTTTGAACGAACGGCGCTGGCTTGCAGGCGACAACATGTCGCTTGCCGATTTCGCTGCCGCCGCACATCTGAGCTGCCTTGATTACATCTCGGATGTGGACTGGAACCGGTCGGAAAATGTCAAAGACTGGTACGCCAAGATCAAATCGCGTCCGGCGTTCCGCTCGCTTCTGGCCGACCAGTTGCCCGGTATGATGCCCAGCCCGCAATATGCCGAACTGGATTTCTGATACAGGCCAAATTTCTGATACAGGCCAAGGCGCAGAAACCGGCGGCGGGCGCGGTCATCATGTGCCAGCCTTTTTCAGCTGTCAAAGGCCCCATGCAGGATCACACGACACTATGAAACGGCCAGTGAAACCGCCCCGCAATCAGGAGCAACCGGTTTGGATGACCTGAAATCGAAACTGCTCGATACAGCGCGCGCCGAAGGGTTCACCAAAACGCGGATCACCCGGCCCGATGCCATTCCCGAGGCGGCCGAGCGGCTGGCACGGTTTGTGGCAGAAGGCCGCCACGGGCAGATGGCATGGATGGCAGAGCGGATGGGGTGGCGTGGCGCGCCAGACCAGCTTTGGCCAGAGGCCCGTTCGGTGATCATGCTGGCCGAAGCCTACACCCCCGACCATGATCCGCTGGAGGATCTGGACTTCCCCGATCGCGGCGCGATTTCTGTGTACGCGCAGGGTCGCGACTATCATGATCTTGTCAAAAAGCGGCTCAAACGTGTGGGGCGCTGGCTTCTTGAGGAAGCACAAAGGCAAGGCATTCAGGGCCAGATCAAGGTGTTTGTCGATACCGCACCGGTGATGGAAAAGCCGCTGGGTCAGGCCGCAGGCCTAGGCTGGCAGGGCAAGCACACCAATCTGCTGGGCCGCGATCTGGGGTCATGGTTCTTTCTGGGTGCGATTTTCACCACACTGGATCTGGCCCCCGATCAAGCCGAGGTCGATCATTGCGGGTCGTGCACCGCCTGTCTGGACATCTGCCCCACCAAGGCCTTTCCCGCGCCCTACCAGCTGGATGCGCGGCGCTGCATTTCCTACCTGACGATCGAGCACAAGGGCCCCGTCGACCCGGAGCTACGCGCGATGATGGGCAACCGGATTTACGGCTGCGACGATTGCCTTGCCGCCTGCCCGTGGAACAAATTCGCGCAAGAGGCCCACGAACTGCGCTATCACGGACCCCATCGTGCCCCCCCGCTGGCAGAGCTGGCACAGCTGGATGATGCCGGGTTCAGGGCGCGGTTTTCAGGCTCGCCGATCAAGCGGATCGGACGTGACAGGATGGTACGCAATGTGGCCTATGCCATCGGCAATTCCGGCGATCCGTCCTTTGTGCCGATCCTGCGCGATCTGGCCCGCGATCCCGAGCCAAGCGTGGCTGATGCGGCAGATTGGGCACTGGGGCGGCTTGGTCGCTGACAATGCGCATGGGCCATCTTGTGAAGCGTCACCACTTTGACCAAGACTGGCCGCATGACAGACTCACACGCGCCCTTGCACGGGATCTTGCTTAAAATTGCCTCTGTAATGGCGTTCATCGTCATGGCCTCGCTGATCAAAGCCAGCGCGGAGGCTGTGCCCCCCGGTGAGGCCGTGTTCTTCCGGTCGTTTTTCGCGCTACCCGTGATCGTGATCTGGCTTGCGATGCGCGGCCAGCTGTCGGTGGGGTTTCAGGTGGCCAGCCCGATCAGCCATGTCTGGCGCGGGATCGCGGGCACAGCGGCGATGGGGCTGAACTTCGCAGCCCTTGGCCTGTTGCCATTGCCCGAAGTCACCGCCGTTACCTATGCCACACCGCTGCTGGTGGTAATCTTTGCCGCGATGTTTCTGGGCGAGGAAGTACGCCTGTTCCGCCTCAGCACGGTGGCGCTTGGCCTGATCGGGGTCCTGATCATCCTGTCACCGCGCCTGAACGATCCGGGCGATGCCACCAGTGCACAAGCGTTGGGCGCAATACTGGCGCTGACGGGGGCTCTGTGTGCGGCACTTGCGCAGGTGTTTATTCGCAAAATGGTGGCAAGCGAGCGCACATCGGCCATCGTGTTCTGGTTTACCATCACCTCCACTGTTCTGTCGCTGATCACGCTGCCTTTCGGCTGGGTCTGGCCCAGCCCGATGGTCGCCATCATGCTGGTGGCCGCCGGGCTGTTGGGCGGGGTCGGGCAGATTATGCTGACATCGGCCTATCGCTTTGCGCCCGCCTCTATTGTGGCCCCTTTCGATTATGCCTCCATGCTGTTTGCACTGATCATCGGCTATGTATTTTTCCGCGAAGTGCCGACCCCTGTGGTGCTGACAGGGGCTGCATTGATCATTCTGGCCGGAATTCTGATCATCTGGCGCGAACGGCGGCTGGGTCTGAAACGCGAGCGCCAGCGGCGCGCCCAGACCCCGCAGGGATGAAAGGGTCGATTTTTACGCCAAATCGTGCTATGGAACGGGACGTAATCACGCGACCGGAGGATAGCCATGACACGTCATATACTCGACCATGCACGCCCCAAGGCAGAAGGTAACCGCCTGCGCCAGTTTGTCGATCTGGCCCGCAAACAAGCACGCAGCCGCAATGCGGCGGCGCTCGATCAGCGGCCGCGCGAACATCGCGGATCGCGTATGCGCGCCTATTTCAGAATTGAACGCCAAATTACGCAAGAGTAGGCTATCGCCGCCAACCGGCGTTTTTGCGGCGTAGTACCTTGGAACAAAAGGCGCGCCGTGGATGGCGCGCCTTTTATCGTGAAAACACAGATATCCGGTCTTGGTATCACAGGGCCGGAGTGCGGATCAGCTGCGCACCAATGTCTCGTAGGTTTTCGCCAGATCGCGCGTGATATCGCCCACTTCGAAGGTGATATCGCCGATTTGAGCAACCGGGGTCACCTCGGCGGCCGTCCCTGTGAGGAAGCACTCGGTAAACGAGGAGAGTTCCAATGGATTGATCCGGCGCTCGTTCACGGTCAGGCCTTTCTCGCGGGCGATCTCGATGATCGTCTGGCGGGTCAGGCCGTTAAGGAAGCAATCCGCAAGCGGGGTGTGGATCTCGCCATCCTTGATGAAAAACACGTTCGCGCCCGTGGCTTCGGCGACATATCCGCGCCAGTCCAGAAACAACGCATCCGAACAGCCTTTGGCCTCGGCTGCGTGTTTCGACATGGTACAGATCATATAAAGCCCTGCCGCCTTCGCCTGAACCGGAATAGTGCGCGGATCGGGGCGGGCCCATTTCGCGATATCCAGCTTGGCACCGTCCCATTTGGCATCGCCGTAATAGCTGCCCCATTCCCACGCGATCACCGCCAGACGTACAGGATTGCGCGCCGCCGAGACGCCCATATCCTCGCCCGCGCCACGGAAGGCCACGGCGCGCACATAGGCATCGGTCCAGCCGTTGGCCTCAAGCACGGCGTATTTCGCGGCGTCGATCTCTTCGGCGCTGAACGGGATATCCATATCCAGCAACCGGCCGGATTCAATCAAACGCTCCGAATGGGCGCGGCATTTGAAGATTTTGCCGTTGTAGCAACGCTCGCCTTCGAAGACCGAAGACGCGTAGTGCATCGCGTGTGACAGAATATGGACGGTGGCATCACGCCATTCGACCAAAGTACCATCCATCCAAATCTTGCCGTCGCGATCGTCATAAGCCCCGGTCATTTCCGTCTCCTAATGCGGCTATAATTTCCACAAGTTGCGCCATTTCAGTCCGAACCGGACATAAAGTTGCGCAAAAAGCTGCCTGTCGCTAGCAATTGATTCTTGGAAAGTCAACAACGCTGCCCTAAACTCACGGAAAAAGTGAGGTGACCCATGGCAGAAATCGGTTCGCAGGGCGGTGAGAACCTGCTGTTTCTGACCGATGAGCAGTTGCGCAACGGGATCGAGGCGATGTTTTTCGCCTATCGGTCGTTTACAGCCGACCCTGATCGTATCCTTGAGACACATAATTACGGGCGCGCCCATCACCGCGCATTGCATTTTATCAACCGCCAGTCAGGGCTGACGGTCTCATCGCTCCTGCAGGTTCTTGGGGTGACGAAGCAATCCCTCAACCGGGTGCTGCGCACGCTGATCCAAGACGGGCTTGTAGAAAACCGTGTGGGGCATAAAGACAAACGGGAACGACATCTGTATCTGACGCAGGCGGGCGCGGCGCTGGAGCGCGAGCTGTCCAAAGCGCAGCGCGCGCGCATGCGGGCGGCCTACCGCGACGCCGGGCCACAGGCGGTTGCAGGATTTCGGCAGGTGCTGGATGCGATGATGAACCACGAGTTGCAACAGCAGCTACATGCAATGAAGGATCAGCCATAATGGCCGCCGATACATCCGCCCCGCATCTGCTGATTGTTGATGACGATGAACGTATTCGCGGCCTGTTGCGCAAATTCCTGATGCGCAACGGGTTTCTGGTCACGGCCGCACGCGATGCGGCACAGGCGCGGCGGTTGCTGCAGGGCTTGGAATTCTCGTTGATCGTGCTGGATGTGATGATGCCCGGCGAGGACGGCATAAGCCTGACACGCGATTTGCGCCGCCATTTGCACACGCCGATCCTGCTGCTGACCGCACGCGGTGAAACGCATGAGCGTATTGAAGGGCTGGAATCGGGCGCGGATGACTATCTGCCCAAACCGTTCGAGCCCAAGGAACTGCTGCTGCGGATCAACGCGATCTTGCGGCGCGTGCCCAAAGCGGTCGCGAGCGGTCCGAAATTCCTGCATCTGGGGGAGCTGCGTTACGATCAGGATCGGGGCGAGCTATGGGCAGGCGAGGAGGCCGTGCGCCTGACCGCCACGGAAATCGCCCTGTTGCGGATTTTTTCCACCCACGCGGGCGCGGTGGTCAGCCGCACGGACCTGATCGAGGAATTGGGCCGCGACCGGCAGGACGAAGGTGCGGGCGATCGCGCGATTGACGTGCAGATCACCCGTCTGCGCCGCAAGCTGGAGCGCGACCCCAAGGAACCGCGCTATCTGCAAACCGTCAGGGGCATCGGCTATATGCTGCAACCGGATTAGAAAGCCCGCCCGCGTTCACACCGGTGCGCATCTTGCGCCCGCTCCTGACGTGGTGCTGGTCTTCCCGTGTCGCTTATGTCGCATTTAACTTTCGGACGTGGCTGGTATGATGGTGCCACATGCAGCCCCGCCCGCAGGGGCGTTTGCAAAACCGAAACGCCGCTTTGAACTGTGCCCCGACGACAGGGAGGAACCACGTGCCCGACACCGATGACGCCCCTCCCAGCCGACGGGATTTTTTGTATTTCGCAACCGCCAGCACAGGCGCTGTGGTTGTGGGGGCGGCTGGCTGGGGGTTGATGAACCAGATGAACCCCTCTGCCGATGTCAGGGCAGAGGCGAGCATTCTTGTCGATATCGCAGGGATCGCGCCGGGCACGCAGCTGACTGTCCAATGGCAGGGCAAGCCCGTGTTCATCCGCCGCCGCACCCCCGCCGAGATCGAGGCCGCCCGCGCGGTGGCGCTGGACCAGCTGATCGACAGATCGGCCGAAAACGCCAACAAACCCGACGCCACCGCTACAGACGAAAACCGCACCCTTGATACCGCGGGCGAATGGCTGGTGATGGTCGGGGTCTGCACCCATCTGGGATGCGTGCCCATTGGCGACAAGGCGGGGGATTTCGGCGGCTGGTTCTGCCCCTGCCACGGCTCGCATTACGATACCGCCGGACGCATCCGCAAAGGCCCCGCCCCGCGAAACCTTGATATCCCTCGGGCAGAATTCACCGACACCGCCACGCTTCGGCTTGGATAAAGAGGGCGCGATGGCCGGACTTCCGCATGATCCCTATGAACCGCGCAACGGGCTGGCAAAATGGCTGGACACGCGGCTGCCCGTCGTGCGCCTGCTGCACGCCACATTTGCCGCGCCCACACCCAGAAACCTGAACTGGTGGTGGATATGGGGGATGGTGCTGGCCTTTTGTCTGGTGCTGCAAATCGTCACCGGTCTTGCGTTGGCCATGCATTACACACCGCAGGCAGATATGGCGTTTGCCAGTATCGAACATATCATGCGCGATGTGAACGGCGGCGCGGTCCTGCGCTATTTACATGCCAACGGCGCCTCGTTGTTCTTTGTGGCGATCTACCTGCATATTTCCCGTAGCCTGTATTACGGATCTTATAAATCCCCGCGCGAGATGACATGGATCGTCGGCATGATCATCTATCTGCTGATGATGGCCACGGCCTTTATGGGGTATGTCTTGCCTTGGGGGCAGATGTCGTATTGGGGGGCCACGGTTATCACCGGTATGTTCGGCGCCATCCCGGGCATCGGCCCGTCGCTGCAAACCTGGCTGTTGGGCGGCCCCGCGGTCGACAACGCCACGCTGAACCGTTTTTTCACGCTCCATTATCTGCTGCCCTTCGTGATCTGCCTGTTGGTAGGTCTGCATATCTGGGCCTTCCACACCACCGGCAACAACAACCCCACAGGCGTAGAGGTCAGGCGCGCCACCAAGGCAGACCTCCAGCGCGACACATTGCCGTTCTGGCCGTATTTCGTGATCAAGGACCTGCTGGCCCTCGTGATCGTGCTTGTGGTCTTTGTGGCTGTGGTCGCGTTCATGCCCAATTATCTGGGCCACCCCGACAATTACATCGAGGCCAACAGGAGCGTGACATCGCCCCATATCGTGCCGGAGTGGTATTTTTTGCCATTTTACGCGATTTTGCGGGCCTTCAGCGCCGATACATGGCTGGTGACGTTCGTGCATTGGGCCAGTTTCGGCACGATCAATGCCACCTTTTTCGGGGTGCTTGCGGTGACAGGGGCGATCATGGCGCTGGCGCTGGCACCGTGGCTGGACCGATCCCCCATCCGCTCGGGCGCATATCGCCCGCTGTTCAAATGGGCCTTCTGGCTGCTCATGGCCGATTTTGTGCTTCTGATGTGGGCCGGCGCGCTCCCCCCCGATGATCTGTCACGGCGGGTTTCCCTGATCGGAACAGGGTACTGGTTTGCCTATTTCTTTGTCATTTTGCCACTTTTACCGAAATTTGAAGCCCCACGCCCCCTGCCCGCCACGATCGAGGATGACTTCAACACCCGCTACGGCCAGCATGATGAGTAGGCGCCTCATGATCCAGCTGGCAAAAACCCTGCGCGTGATGGTGCTTGGCGTGGCAGGCAGCCTCGCCCTTGGCGCGATGCCGCTGTATGCGGGGCCGGACGATGGCGCGATCACCAACATCCCTTTCAGTTTCGAAGGACCGTTTGGTACGTATGATCAACAACAACTGCGGCGTGGATTTCAGGTCTATCGCGAGGTTTGCGCGGCCTGTCACGGGTTGCAATACGTGCCGCTGCGCAGCCTGAGCGATCCGGACGGTTTGGGCATGAACCCCGATTGGGTGCGCGCCTACGCCGGACAGATGTTCATTCTTGATCCGCACACCGGCGAGGAGCGCCCCCGCAAAGAGACCGACGCATTTCCCGCCCGTAACGAGGCAGGCATGGGTCCGGATCTATCGCTCATGGCCAAATCGCGCGCGGGGTTCCATGGCCCCTATGGTCTGGGCCTGTCGCAGCTGGTCAATGGCACGGGCGGGCCTGAATATATCTATTCGCTTCTGACAGGCTATACCGGCGCGGAAACCGATACCGGCGGTGCCTATCTTTATGAAAACCGCGCGATCGAAGGCGCTGGCATCGCCATGCCACCGCCCTTCTATGATGGCCAGATCATCTATGCAGACGGCACACCTGCCACCCCCCGACAGATGTCCATGGATGTGGCCGCGTTCCTGATGTGGACGGCAGAGCCGAAACTGGTCGCGCGCAAGCGATGGGGCGTGGTCGCAATATCGCTGCTGTGTGTATTGGCACTGTTGTTGTATCTGATGAACCGGCGGCTTTGGGCACCTTACAAACCGGAGCGGTTGTGACCTTGCGCGGATCGCACGCCCCCTGACCCACAGCGCGTTTTCCTTTTGCGCCGCTTGGGCTAAAGTAATCATTGAACTCCGCATGTGCGGAACGAGCAAAAGAGAATCTGATGTCCGACTATGACCGCGGCACACCACGTCTGTGCGTTTTGATTGATGCCGACAACGTACCCCATGCCCATGCAGAGGCCATTTTCGAGGAAATCTCGGGACTGGGAGAGGCCAGCGTGCGCCGTATTTATGGCGATTGGTCGGCACAGCGCCTGTCCGGCTGGGCCAAAAAGGCCAACACCCTTGGACTGGTGGCCGACCAGCAGTTCGCCAACACAAAAGGCAAGAATGCCTCCGATATCGCGTTGGTAATCGCGGCGATGGATTTCTTGCACAGCGGCCGGTTCGACGGGTTCGTTCTGGTTTCGTCAGACAGCGATTTTACACGGCTGGCCCAGCGGGTGCGCGAACAGGGTCTGGATGTGTTCGGCATCGGCGAAAAGAAAACACCCGAGGCGTTCCGCAATGCCTGCAAGCGGTTCATCTATGTGGAAAATCTGGGCGCCGACACGCCCGACCGCACACCCCCCGAGGCCACGGGCCACCAAGACGACACCGCCCGCACCGACCCGCCGCGCCCGCAGTCCGAAAAGCAGAATGCCAAAGAGGCGATCCCGCTGATCGTCGCGGCCATGAAACGGATCGGGTTGGAAGAGGAATGGTATTCGCTGGGCCAGATCGGTCAATTCATCACGCAGGCCAATCCCGATTTCGACACCCGCACCTATGGCAGTGCGAAACTGTCCGATCTGCTGCGGATGACGGGCCGGTTCGAGGTCCGCAAAGGCGAAGGCAACCACCTGATGGTACGCGATCTGGCGTGATCGAAATCGGCAAGCGGGGGCCTTATGCCCCCCTTGGGCCACCAAGATCACCTGACAATGCCATCATCCGCACGCGGCGCGGGTCTGTGAAAGCCGCGCGAGGGGCCTGAACCGCATGGGTCGGGTCAGGCCTTGGCCCCGTAACGCGCCATGAACATCTCGATCGCGCCCGCAATGGTGCGTTCCTGATCGGCGTCGGTCAGGGCCTCGACCCCGAAAATGATCTTGCAGTGCACATGCACCTTGCACAGATCGGCAAACTGCTCGGCTGCGAATTCGTAATCTTCTACGACGAGTTCACCGCGTTCGGTGGCGCGCTGCAGATAGGCCGCGATACACCGCCGCAGCATCATCGGGCCAGACGCGTAGAACTGCGCCCCCAGATCGGGAAACCGCTCGATTTCAGCCACGCAGATCCGGTAGATGTCGCGCCCGAAGTCAGAGGTGACGTGCCGCATGATGTGCTCGGCCACAAATCGCAAGACGTCTTCCGGCGGGGCTGTCATCGCCTCGATCCGACTGATGGATTCCAAGGCCTGACGCGCGCATTCGTTCTGCGTGACCTCGGAAAACAACAGCCGCTTGTCCGGCACATAGCTATATAGCGTGGCCTTGGACACACCCGCCTCGCGGGCGATGTCATCCACAGACGCGCCTTCATACCCGTCACGCAGGAAAACCTTGCGTGCGCCGTCGATCACCTGATCGTATTTGCGCCCGCGCCGGATGCGCGGCGAAACCGAAGGCATGTGTAGTACATCGTCCATACCGACCTCCCCTAACCCTTGATACATAATCGCGCGCGCCGTCCGGTAAAAGGGTCGCGCCCCAAATAGGGCAGACGGCGCCCCCCCGTGCGTGCGAAAACGCTAGCCGATATGGCCGCGTTTTCCGCCTGTCTGGCCGCGATCCAGCAGCAGATGATCAAGGAGCACACAGGCCATCATCGCCTCGGCCACAGGCACCGCACGGATACCGACACACGGATCATGGCGGCCCTTGGTCACAACCTCGACGGCCTCCCCGTCGAGATTGATCGAGCGGCGCGGGGTCAGGATCGACGAGGTCGGCTTGACGGCAAACCGCATGATGATCGGCTGACCCGTGGTGATGCCGCCCAAGATACCGCCCGCGTGGTTGGACAGATACTGCGGCCCGTCGGGGCCCATCACGATCTCGTCTGCGTTCTCCACCCCCGACAGGGCCGCCGCATCCATACCCTCGCCGATCTCCACGCCCTTGACCGCGTTGATCGACATCATGGCCGCCGCCAGATCGGTATCCATCTTGGCATAAACAGGCGCCCCGAGCCCTGCGGGCACGTTCTCGGCCAGCAGTTCGATTTTTGCCCCGACAGAGCTGTGCGCCTTGCGGATCGCTTGCAGGTAGGCCGCCCACTCCTCGACCGCCTCGGCATCGGGGATAAAGAACGGGTTTTGCAAAATCTGGCTGGCGTCAAAGCGCGCCGGATCGATGTGTTTTTCGCCCATCTGCACCATATAGCCCGTGATTTTCAGCGTTGGGCACAGCGCCTTCAACACGGCCTGCGCCACACCGCCGGCCGCCACACGCGCCGCGGTTTCGCGGGCCGAGGATCGCCCCCCCCCACGATAATCACGCAGACCGTATTTCTGGTGATAGGTGATATCGGCATGTCCAGGGCGGAACTGGCGCGCAATCTCGCCATAATCCTTGGAGCGTTGATCGGTATTCTCGATCATCAACTGGATCGGCGTGCCGGTGGTCTTGCCCTCGAACACCCCTGACAGGATCCGGACCGCATCGGCTTCCTTGCGCTGGGTGGTTTCCTTGGACTGGCCGGGCCTGCGGCGGTCCAGAAATGTCTGGATGTAATCCTCGGTCAGATCGACACCGGGCGGGCAACCGTCCACCGTCGCCCCCAGCGCAGGGCCGTGGCTTTCGCCCCATGTTGTGACGCGGAACATATGTCCGAACGAGTTGAACGACATGGCTCCGTTCCTTTCAATAATGACGCGCGCCGCTGCGGCGAAACTGTGGTTGGGCCTGCTGTAACAACTGCGCCGTGCTGAGGCAATCACCGCATTGCTGCAGGCCGCGCACGATTGCGCGCATGACATGTCCTGATCTGGGCTCTTGCGGCACCCGCGCGCCTGCCGTACCCTCATGGTCACACCCTCGGGGTGCCCGGCGCAAACCGGGCTGAGACGTTCCAATTTGTGGACGAACCCGTTGAACCTGACCCGGTTGATACCGGCGGAGGGAAGGGGGCGGCTGTCGCTCATCCTCTCCGTAGCTGTTTTGATGAGGAGCGCCAGATGGCCCGATCTTTCTGCATTCGTCCGGTGGTTGCCGCACTCGCGGGGCTGCTTGCCCCCATGGGCGCCCACGCACAAGACGGCGCAAAGCCCCCTGTGCTCACCGTCTATGCGCCCGATTATTTCACATCCGAATGGGGGCCGGGGCCGAAAATCGAGGCAGGGTTCGAGGATATCTGCGACTGTGATCTGCAATTTGTCGCGGGCGATGTTTTGCCCCGCATCCTGTTGGAGGGCAAACACACCCAAGCCGATGTCGTGATCGGCCTGAACACGGATGTCACCGCGCGCGCCCGCGCAACCGGCCTTTTTGCGCCCCATAACGAAGACACGCGCCGCCTTGATCTGCCGGTGGAATGGACCGATCCGGTGTTTTTGCCTTTCAACTGGTCGCAGACCGCCTTTGTCTATGACAAGACACGGCTGGCAAATCCGCCGCAGTCTTTCGAGGCCCTGCTTGATGCGCCCGATGATCTGAAAATCGCGATTCAGGATCCGCGCAGTTCGGTGTCGGGGCTGGCATTGTTATTGTGGGTAAAATCCGTGTATGGCGATGACGCCCCGCAAGCGTGGGAAAAACTCGCCCCCAAAGTGCTGACCGTCACCCCCGGCTGGTCGGAAAGCTACGGGCTGTTTACCGATGGCGAGGTCGATATGGTGCTAAGCTATACCACATCCCCCGCCTATCATATCATTGCCGAGAACGATGATACCAAGGTCGCGGCGATTTTCCCCGAAGGCCATTACCTCATGGCAGAGCTTGCCGCCCAACTGACCACCACAGACCAGCCGGAGCTGTCCCAGATGTTCATGGATTACATTCTGTCAGACCAATTCCAAAGCATGATTGCCACGGCAAACTGGTCCTATCCCGCGATCATGAAAGACGGCTTCCTGCCACCCGAATTTGCCGCCATGCCGCAGCCTGACAAAACCCTGTTTTATAACGAGACAGAGGCAGAGGCCCTGCGCCAACCCGCGCTTGACGAATGGCTGCGTGCCTTCCGGTGAGCCCGGACACCCACCTGCGCACACGGCCCGTATCCCGATGGGTCGGGCTGCTGCCTGCGGCCATAGCCGCGCTTGGTCTGGCCGTTCTGGTGCTGGGCACGCTGGCGTGTGTGGCATGGTGGGCGGGCGGGTTTTCCGCCCTGCGCGTGGCGGAAGCGCACGCCGTTTGGTTCACCATATGGCAAGCGGCCCTGTCGGCGGGACTGTCATGCCTTCTGGCAATCCCTGTGGGGCGTGCGCTGGCACGGCGCAGATTTTACGGCCGAAACCTGCTGATCTCGCTTTTGGGGGCGCCGTTCATCCTGCCCACGATCGCGGCCATCATGGGGCTGATCGCACTGTTCGGGCGCGGCGGCTGGGTGAATACGATGCTCACCGCGGCGGGCCTGCCGTCTGTGTCGATCTATGGCGCACACGGGGTCATTCTGGCGCATGTGTTTTTCAACCTGCCACTGGCCACGCGGATGGTGCTGCAAGGCTGGCAGGCGATACCCGCCGAGCGGATCCGGCTGGCCCAATCGCTGGGGTTCGAGGCAGGCGATCTTCAGCGCCATCTTGAATGGCCGATGCTGCGCGCGATCCTGCCCGGCGCGGCGCTTGCGATTTTTCTGGTGTGTCTGAGCAGCTTTGCCATTGCGCTGACCTTGGGGGGCGGACCGCGGGCCACGACCGTAGAACTGGCGATCTATCAGGCGTTCCGGTTCGATTTCGACTTTGGCCGTGCGGCCAGTCTGGCGCTTGTGCAGGTGGGGTTATGCCTTGGCGCGCTGGCGCTGGCCTCGCGTGTGGCACGCAGCCCTGCAGCCTTCGGGGCGGGCCATGACCGTCCGGCCCTGTCCCCCATCGGCCTGTCGAAATGGCTATGGGTTCAAGACGCGCTGGCCATCACCACAGCCACACTGTTTTTGCTGATACCGGTCGCGCTGATCGTCGGGCGTGGCATCCCCGCGCTGCTGCATCTACCGCCCGATATCTGGAACGCTTGCCTTGTGTCGCTTGGGCTGGCGGTCGGATCAAGCCTGCTGACGATCACGCTGGCCCTGCCGCTTGCCGCCGCCAGCCCGCGCCACCGCTGGGCGGAAATTGCGGCCATGCTTCCGCTTGCGGCCTCTGCACTGGTGCTGGGCACGGGGCTGTTTTTAATGGCACGCCCCTTCATGAACCCGACACAGCTTGCGCTGCCCGTCACGCTGATGGTCAATACCGCCATGAGCCTGCCGTTTGTCGTGCGCCTGTTGCTGCCCGATATGCGGGTTCTGGCGCGAGATTACGATAGGCTGGCCGCATCGCTTGGGCTATCGGGACTGGCGCGCCTGCGCTATCTGACATGGCCGCGTCTGGCCCGCCCGTTGGGGTTCGGGGCAGGATTGTCTGCGGCCTTCTCGATGGGGGATCTGGGGGTTATCACGCTGTTCTCTGACGGGCGCACCCAAACGCTGCCGCTGGCGCTGTACCAGTTGATGGGCAGCTACCGTCTGGATCAGGCGGCAGGGGCCGCGACCTTGCTCATCACTCTGACATTCGCGCTGTTTTGGCTTTGTGACTGGATAGGACATCATGCTCATTCTCGATAACCTTCTGTTGCAACAAGACGATTTCGAACTGCGGGCTGATTTGCAGGTGGCGGCCGATTGCCATACCGCGCTGATCGGCCCGTCGGGGGCTGGCAAATCCACGCTGCTTTCGGCGCTGGCAGGGTTTTTGCCGCCCGCATACGGCCGGATCATATGGGACGGGCGTGATATTACCTCTATGCCGCCCGGCGACAGGCCGCTTTCCATCCTGTTTCAGGACCAGAACCTGTTCCCGCATCTGTCACTGGCCCAGAACCTCGGGCTGGGCATCAACCCCAAGCTGCGGCTGGCGCGGGCCGATCACGGCCGGATCGAACAGGCACTGGTGGCCACAGGGCTGGACGGTTTGGGCGCGCGCAAGCCTGGCGCGCTGTCTGGCGGCCAGCAAAGCCGTGCCGCGCTCGCGCGTGCGCTGCTGCGCGCCCGCCCGCTCCTGCTGCTAGACGAACCGTTCTCGGCCTTGGGGCCCGCGCTGAAAACCGAGATGCTGGATCTGACGCGCCGCCTGTGCCGTGATCACCGGATGACGCTGTTGATGGTCACCCACGAGCCTGCGGATGCGCGCGCGCTGTGTCCGCAAACCTGTGTGATCGCGAACGGGCGTGTGGCCGCCCCTGCCCCGACAGCTGCACTGCTTGATAATCCGCCGCCTGCGCTGAAGGCATATCTGGGTCCATAGCGTCCGCCAGCGCGCGGCTGGCTTGCCCCTATCGTCTGCCTGTCCACAATCGCCCGCCCCACAGTCGCGCCATCTTCGCCACGCCTTTCCAAGATTGAGACATGCGCCGAAGGTGGTTCTGGAAATCGATCCGAACTTGGGGCATGATAGGCCAAATTCAATCGAGAGAAGCCCATGTTGACCCGTGCCACCGCCTTTGCTGTCATCGCCTTGCTTGCGGCCTGTCAGACCGCCCCCCAAGAGGAAGAGCTGGCACCCAGCCCGATCCTTCCGGGAACCTACATGACGCCCGAAACCGATTTTGGCCAGAACACCGGCCTGCAAGAACGCGAACCCGATCTGTGCGGTGCAAAGCAATATATATTCGCACTCGGCCAGCCGGCCAGCGTCATCCCGACACTGTCGCTGGGGGATACGCCGTTCCGCATTGTGGAATGGCGCGGTGTCGAAGACCAGATGTATAAGGCGGGCAGGATCGTGTTCCGGCTTGACCAGAACGACAACATCTACAACATCGATTGCGGCTGATGCGTATGCGGCTGGCTTATATACTTGGCGCAAGCCTGAGCATGGCGGCCTGCACGGCCTCGATGGACAGCCCCGTCACACCCGATGGCAGCCCCGGCCAGATCTCCCCTGCGGCTTGCGGGGCCGACACTGTGCAAGGCAAGCTTGGCGCGTCCTACGCCAACCTGCCCGCCAGCACATGGCCCACCCCCAATCGGGTCGAAAAGCCGGGCAGCATGCTGACGATGGATTACCGGCCGGACCGGCTGCGCATCCAGTTGGACGCACACGGCAAAATTGTGGCGCTGCGCTGCGGGTAACGCTCTGCTGGCCGTCAGGGCGGGCCCTGCCCTGCCCTGACGCCCGTGTGTGATTTCGGGGCCGTGGTGATCGCAAGAGGATATCCGGTGGGCAGGCACCATCACCTATCCCACCTTCAATCCTCTCGATATTTGTCATGACACGCAGCGCATCGGCGCGCGACATCCTGCCATCCGGCGCGCAATCGCTCGGGCGATGAAGGATCGATCGCAGCAGCCGCCTGTTTCAATCCGGACGCCTTGCCCACGAAATCATCCCAGTTCTGCCAGATCTCAGCGCGTGCCTCCGATAAAGGATCATCGGCGCGCTTTTCAAACTGGGCGGGAATTTCTGCGGCGGCGTCTGCCAACCCGTTGGCCGCAGCCGCCGCGATCTGCGGATCAAACCGGCGCGTGCCCGCGACCATTCGCGCGATCACGGCGGCGGATTGCTGTAGGGTTTCCATCCCGTGATGGCGGCCCAGCACATCGGGATCGGACACCTCCACACGGGCCTGCGCCCAACCAGCCCCGCCCAAAAACACACCGCCGCACAGAACGATCAAAAACCTGGAAACGACGTCTGGAGTCATGGGAACCTTTTCCTGCGGCGTGGATTTGCGACGCACCGTAACGGAGTTTTCTCGCCCCCCGAACCCGTCTGACACCGATATCATGCCCCCCTCACCAAGTTGTCAGGGCAACGCGCCGACCGTGCGCGGCCTTCTGCCAAAGCTCCTGATGCACGGTGATTGCAGGCTTGATCGACTGCGTGATTAGTGGCAGGCTGGAGGGATGACTGTGCACAACACGCCTCGCCCCGCAGGCCGCGGCACCGCAAACGCCGCACCCCAAGTGGCTTTTGATCGCACCGAGCTTGCGTTGATCATGCCTGTCTATGGCCGGATGGTGGCTGCAGGGGAATGGCGCGACTATGCCATGAGCTTTCTGCGCGATGTCGCGGTATTTTCCATCTTCCGCAGAGCGGCGGAGCACCCGATTTATCGCGTCGAGAAACGTCCGGATCTCCGCAACAAGCAAGGCATGTATGCGGTGATCGCGATGGACGGGCAAATCCTGAAACGTGGTGGGGATTTGCGGCAGGTTTTACGTGTTCTGGAACGCAAGATGATCCGCGTGATCGACTAAGGCGCGTATTTCGTGACAGCGCCCGTCCGAAACCCCGTCCGAAACCCCGTCCGAAACACGGCACAGCTTGTGTCCGGCGCGCTTTTTCCAACACGCCGGTTCAGGCAATGCGCAGGGTCGCCAGCGCCTGACCCCGTCGGGCCATATGTGCGTAGGCCAAACGGAGATCAAGCAAAGATGGGCTTAAGGCAAAACGGGTCCAAGAGAGCACCGCCTGCCGAAGCACCACCTGACTGCCACGCCCCTAGCTACCGGCATCGTGCTGGGGATCCGCCTTCCATCGCGGGCGTTTGCGGCCAAGATAGTCTCCCTCGCCTGCGGCGGCGATACGCGCACGACATGCCGTGATATCTTCATAGGCTACGCTCATCGTGTGACCGTTCGCATGGATCAGATGATGGCGGTCCACCGCCATCGCCACATGACCTTTCCAGAAAAACAGATCCCCCCGGCGCGAATCTGCGGCCTCAGGCACAGCAGGGCCGAATGCACGCCATTGCTGGTCGCTATCGGCAGGACATTCCACCGCACAGGCTGTAAGCGCTTGCTGCACCAGCCCCGAGCAATCGATGCCGGTATCGCTGTTGCCGCCCCATAGATAGGGCGTGCCCAGATAGATTTCGGCCACCGTAACCGGATCGGCCTCGGGGTGGTCGATGGCGCGGATGTGCTGCACAGGCACATAGCCTTGGGGGGTGACAGCAAAACCGCCCTCCTGCCGCAATACCTCCAACTGTGCGCCATGCGGCAGGCGCATCACCTCGCCTTGCTTGATGGACGCCGTGCGGTAGATATGGCTGGAGCGGGTGCAAATCGTATGGCTGGGCGCGCCAGAAGATGCAGGCCCCAGCCCGCGCCCCTCGATCCAGCCACAGTATCCGTCGGCATGCGACATCACGAACTGCCACGCGCCGCGCGCTTCTATCGCGGTAACCGGCGTGCCGAATAACAGTTGCCTGTCGCGCGCGCCCATTGGGGCCGCGCAAAGATCGGCGACCGGCCGAACGACCTGCATCGCGACGCCGTCACTAAAGTCAGGCGCGTCCATTCGTCCCTCCAACAGGCGCAAGGCCACCTGCCCTGAAAAAGGCAACTGCCGCCGGTCTTGCAGATCGATCAGGCGGCCATGGCCGCGGTCATGCGTCATGGTCATTGCGCCAACCCCAGCGCCTGTGGCAGCGCGCCCAGAATGGCCCGTGCGCCCTGACCCGCCCCGCCACGCGGCCTGCCCGGTGCCGCCGTCGGCTGCCAGCCGTAAATATCGAAATGCGCGAACCGCTCTGTTTCGGTGACAAAGCGGCGCAGAAACAATGCCGCCGTGATAGAGCCTGCCATACCGCCTGCGGGCGCGTTATCCAGATCGGCGACGCCTGGCTCGATCTTATCCTCGTAAGGGGCCCAAAGCGGCATACGCCACAGCGGATCGCAATGCTCCAGACCCGCGCGGGCCAACCCCTCCGCAAGGGGCGTATCATCTGTGTAAAACGGGGCCAGATCCGGCCCAAGCGCCACGCGGGCGGCACCTGTCAGCGTGGCCATGCACAAGATCAGATCCGGGTTTTCTTCATCGGCCAGTGCCAGTGCATCGGCGAGAACCAAGCGCCCTTCGGCATCGGTATTGTTGATTTCAACCGTCAGCCCTTTACGGGACGTATAGATGTCTTGTGGCCGGAACGCAGCCCCCGACACCGCATTTTCCACCGCAGGCACCAGCACACGCAAGCGCAGTGGCAGGTTCAACGCCATGATCATATGCGCCAGCCCCAATACGGTGGCCGCCCCGCCCATATCCTTTTTCATCAACCCCATGGAGCTGCCGGGTTTCAGGTTCAACCCGCCGGTATCGAAACACACGCCTTTGCCAACCAGTGTCACTTCAGGCCCCTGATCCCCCCAGCGCATGTCGATCAAGCGTGGTGCGCGCGGGCTGGCCTGACCCACGGCATGTATCAGCGGAAACCCTTGCGCCAGAAGCGCATCACCCGTTGTGACCTGAATTGACGCCTTATGGGTCTGCGCCAGCGCGCGCATCGCATCCTCAAGCTCTTGCGGGCCCATATCATTGGCGGGTGTATTGATCAGGTCACGGGTGAGCGCCTCACCCTGCGCCAGAATCTGCACGCGCGCAGCGTCTACACCCTCGGGGCAAAGAAGCCTCGCCTTGGGGACGCTGGCATGTGCGTAGCGGTCAAACGTATAGCCCGCAAGCAACCAACCCAGTGCGGCCTCTTCCAGATCGGCCTGCGCATTCAGCCCCTCGATGCGCCATGTGGCGGCTGGCAGCTGCGCGGCGGCCCGCGCCAGATGGAAGCGGCCCCTTGCCCGGGCAGCGCCGTCCCCCCAACCAAATAACGCCCCGGAAATGGCCCCCGATCCATCGCCCAGCACGCAAATCTGACCCAACGCACCGGTAAAACCCTGTGCCTTGGCCCATGCCCCGGCGTGTGCAGGCAATCCGTCCGGCACCCCGCCTTCACAAATATAAAGCGGCAGGGCAGTGTCGACTGGGTCGGCAAAACGCATGGCAGAACGATCGGAAAGCACGAAGGAGGTCATAGGAAACATCCGGAATAATTGCGGTTTGTCCGTAGCCTAGCGCCCCAAGCGATGCCTGCAAGGCCCGATCCCTTCAACCTACCGAGAACCAAGGATCGTCATCCAGAAAAAGCCTCCGGCGAGCTACCCGCGCATATCCTCGATATTCGATATTTTACTAAGCGACCTGTCCCCCAGTCGCAGGATACGTGCCAAAACTGCCTGTGCCGCAATATCATCGCCGCGTTTCATGCAGGTACGCAAATCATGGGCCACACCCTCCAATGCGCCCAAGCCCACCTTGCGCGCCAACGGCACAAGCGAGCCGATCGCCGCATTCAATCCCGGCAGATCATTACCTGCGACCGCCGCTTCCATAGCCACAAGGGTGTTGGCCAGCTCCTCTACCGCATTTAGCAACAATCGTTCTGCCGCTTTCGGCCCAAGCTGGGCGTAAAGGGCAGCAATCGTCTCCTCCTGCACCTTCACCGGTTCGATAGTGCGCAACTGCACCACTGGCCTAAGGGCCTCATTTCCCTTCCGTTTCAATCAAAATCCCTTCCTATACAGAGCGGATGGATCTACCATCCACCGATTCCAAGACTCCCTGAATTGGCCACATATTCTCCTTTCAAACCGGCCCGATCACCGGCAGCTTTAAGTAAAGATCTCAAGAATTCGTTGCCGCCCCACCGAAATCCCCTCGAATTTCGGACTTTTCATGGATAACTAAGCAAGAGATCACGAAAAAGGGGACTGAGATGAGGGAACGTGTTGGTTTGCTACCACCCACTTTGGTGCAGCGATATCACGGCTGGAAGGCCACATCGTTCACGGAAAACAAGGTGTGGTACAAGAAGCTCGCAGAAGAAGGCCAACGGCCGCGAGCAATGGTTATCTCATGTTGTGATTCACGGGTCCACGTCACGTCCATCTTCGGCGCGGATTCAGGCGAGTTCTTCATTCACCGCAATATTGCCAATCTGGTGCCCCCCTACGAGCCCGATGGCGAACATCACGGCACCTCGGCGGCGCTCGAATATGCGGTGCAGGCGCTGAAAGTATCCCATCTGATCGTGTTGGGCCATTCCAACTGTGGCGGTGTGGCAGGCTGCGACGCAATGTGCACGGGCCACGCCCCTGATCTGGAAGAAAAAACATCCTTCGTGGGCACATGGCTGAACCTGCTGCGTCCGGGGTATGAGCGGGTGAAAGACCTTCCCGAGCCGGAACGGATCACGGCGCTGGAGCAAGAAGCCGTAATGGTCAGCTTGGAAAACCTGATGACATTCCCCTTTGTGACCAAAGCCGTCGAATCAGGTCAGATGACCCTGCACGGGCTCTGGCATGACATCGGCAATGGCGGTTTGCGGCAATATAACCCGCAAATCAACGGGTTCGAAGACGTGTGAGCGGCTTAACCACGCCTTAAACCTCTGCAGGCAATCTGGATGCATGACCCAGATTGCCTCACAGCTCATCTCTCTCAAGCTTCCCGTCCAGTTGGTTCAACGGGTGCGCGAAGCAGCACGACAACAAGCGATATCGCCTGCTGATTTCATTCGCGCAGCCATTGGGGCGGCATTGGTGGATGCACAGACCCCGCTTGACGAACGCCTGCGTATGGACCCCTGTTTGCAAGGGGTGTTCAGACAGGCGGACGGCTGGACAGACCTGCAAAACCAACTGCGCGAACGCGGCTTGATGCTGCACCATGACGGCGGCGGACAGCTCGCGCTGCGCAGTTTTCCGGCCCACGATTTCCTATGCAAGCTCGATGTGCTGGATCTTGATGCACGGGAACTCGCTGAACGGTATGGCAAACCGTTTCCCGGTCTGGAGGCCCCCGAACCACACCCCGTTCTGGATCAAACGCGGCAGCGGGCAACTGCCCCGACCGCGCCCGAGGCAGCACAGGATGTAGCGTCGTCTGCCCGCGAGGCCATTCAGGAGCTGGCGCAGGCAGACCATCCCCAAGCGGACACGGTCACGGGTGCGGCCCCAACAACACTGACACCTGATCTCTCAAAGGATATGGATATGGATGGAACCGACACGCTACCCGCATTTCAGTCTTGCCGCAGCGCGCCTGCGGCACCAGCCCCACCCGAACCGCCCGCCGATATACCCGTTTTTCGGACCCGTCGCCTTGTGGCCTGACGGTCAATCGGGCACATAACTCCGCCGCGCGTCAAAAAGGGGGCGTGATCCGCCCCCTTTTGTTCATCTTCAACGCAGCACTTTGTCGCCCGGCCATGACAGCGTACTGTCCAAGCTGATCGTTTGGCTCTCACCGGCCAGCACCGTCAGATCCCAGGCCAGAATACCTTGCTGGTCGTCTACGTTTTCTTCCGTCACCTGCGGCTCTGCCTGATAGCTGATTTTCAGGTCTTCCTGTTCGGAATAGGGGACCTGATCAAGTACACGCACTGGCCAGTCCGTTCCGGTAGCATTTTCTACCGTGATTTCAACATGCTCGACTTGCTGGTTGGATTTGGAAATCACCCCGCGATCACCGGAGTTGCGGGTCACGATCCGATCCAGCTGTAAGCCGTCGATGGCACCGAACCCCTGATCCAGGTCGGCCCCGGCCACAGTCAGCGAAAGCATGTCATGGCCCACCAAAGCCCCATCTACATAAAGGGCCGCCTGTCCCGGTAGCAGCACCTGATCGGATGTGTTTTTCATACGCGCGACCATATAGGCTGTGTTTTCCAGCTGCGGGACGGCCTGCGCCACCACATCGGCTGCCAGATCAAGGTGATCAAGGCTCAATCTTAACGCATCAACACCATTTCGGATATCTGCACTGGACCCGTATTCATACGTCAGCGTTACACCCTGCATCTGCGGGGTCAGCACCTGATCGGACATCGTCTTCATGCTCGCGCCGCGCATTTGCAGCATAGTGGCACCTTCAGACAATGGCATAGGCCTTGGCGGATCTTGGTTCTCGGCCACGGCCTGACGCAGGATCGGCCACAAATCCGGCGGGGCGGCCTGCTCCCCCGGGCGCGCGGTCGACAACGTCAGATCAACGCCACGCCAATCCTCGCCAGAGGCCTGATGAACCGATACGAAACGATCCATCCGCATCTGCCCTGCCGCCCGATCCAGACGCAAATCATAACTGGGCGCCCATCCTGCCGCATCGGTAAAGGTGGTGATTGTCAATGTACCGGTACCGGAGACGGTCGCAACCAATGTATCGGTCGCGGGCGCGTCCTCGGTCAGGGCCTCAAGCGCCTGACGTGCGGCTTTCAAAGCATCGCGATCTGCCTCCAACGCCTGATCGGCGCGTCGTGCATCCGCGCGTGCGGCCACAGCATCCTCACGTGCTGCGAGAAGCCGGGCGCCGAGCGCATCCAGTATCGACAGCCCCTGTTCGGGATCGGCGGCAACATTCGCCAACCCCTTGATGTAGGCAATACGGTCTTCGGCTGCCTCTGCGCGGGCGGTGATGGCGGCGACCTCGTCCTCTTTGTCCTCCAGCGTCGTTCGCAGCCGCTCCACTTTGTCGCGGGCGGCACCCTCGGCCTCCGACGGCGCGGGCGCAGACACCGGCAGCCGGTCGTCAATCAGACTGACGGCGCCGACCTCGACACTGTCGCCCGACAGCCGCAGCTGGTTGATATCGGTGCCATCGGGCAGGCCCGGTATCATAATCTGTGTCGGTTCGGCTGCATCAATTTGCACATTGCGTGTGACCTGCGCCCCTTGGGGGTAGAGCGTCACGTGAGTAATCTGCGCCTGCGCCTGTTGCTGGGCGAACAACGCGCCGGGCGCCACAGAAAGGGCCAAAGCCGCAAGAGTAAACCGCATGAAAATCTCCCTAAATCCCTCGCGAAACAGTGCGAAGTTTTGAAACCATTCACAAGGGAGGCCGCGTCACATTCCAGTCAACGCGGATGTAAGCATAATTCTCTACACGACCAACGTTCGATAAAAAAACGCCCAAAGCCGGAGCCTTGGGCGCTTGATGCCTACGACAGGTTCACCTGTGCGCGGTATTTTCAGCCTTTTTTGAGGCAGCGTTTGCCCAGGGTTTCCGCGATCTGCACCGCGTTGAGCGCGGCCCCCTTGCGCAGGTTATCAGACACGCACCACAGATTCAGGCCGTTTTCGATCGTCACATCCTGACGCACACGCGAAATGAATGTGGCGAAATCGCCAACGCATTCCACCGGCGTCACGTAGCCGCCGTCTTCGCGCTTGTCGACCAGCATGATGCCAGGTGCCTCGCGCAGGATGTCGCGCGCCTCGTCTTCATCAAGGAATTCCTCGAATTCGATGTTAAGCGATTCTGCATGCCCCACGAACACCGGAACGCGCACGCAGGTCGCGGTCAATTTGATCGATTTATCAATGATCTTCTTGGTCTCGGTGACCATTTTCCATTCTTCTTTCGTGTCACCGCTGTCCATGAACACATCGATATGCGGGATCACGTTGAAGGCGATCTGTTTGGGATAGACCTTCGGTGCAACCTCCTGACCGGGCACATAGATGCCTTTGGTCTGGTTCCACAACTCGTCAATCGCCTCCTTGCCCGAGCCGGACACGGACTGATAGGTCGACACGACAACCCGCTTGATCTTGGCGCGATCATGCAAAGGCTTCAGCGCGACAACCATCTGTGCGGTCGAACAGTTGGGGTTCGCGATGATGTTTTTCTTGGTGTAGCCGTCAACGGCCTCCGGGTTCACTTCCGGCACGACCAACGGCACATCCGGATCATAGCGGTAAAGCGACGAGTTATCGATCACAACGCAGCCCGCTTTGGCCGCGATGGGCGCATAAGTTTTGGTCGCATCAGAACCGATCGCGAAAAGCGCGATGTCATAGCCCGTGAAATCGAACCCTTCGATATCTTTGCAGGTCAGTGTCTTGTCGCCGTAGCTGACTTCGGTGCCAAGGCTCCGGCGGGACGCCAGTGCGACGACCTCATCAGTGGGGAACTGGCGCTCTGCCAGAATGTTCAGCATTTCGCGGCCCACATTACCTGTGGCGCCTGCAACGACGACTTTATAGCCCATTATATGGGACCTCCCTGCTCATTCGCAACAAAGGGCGACATAGCGCGGCACGCCCAAAAATTAAAGGCTTTGTTACGAGTTAGCGCCGAATTAAGCGAGAATCTTTCGCCATAAGCCCCGCGACAAAGCGTTCTTCGGCGTTAAAATCATGCGGAACATCTTGCGCATTACGGCGCCCCGACAGCGACAAAGATGCAAAGAAATCAAAGCCGAAAAGCGTAAGCTGCCGCAATCTGGACCGCAAAAGAAGATCGATCATCATGCCGCCCGTGGTGGGCTGCGCGCCCAAGCCGGCATAAAGCGCGTGATAATCGGCCAGAGGGTGTAAATAGAACCCCGTGCTCGACGCGGTTGCCCAATCAAGGCGCTTGCGCTTATGGCTCATCCACAGATAGCGCGCCGGTCCGATACGTCTGCGATCCGCATCGCCAAGCCCTGTGGCAAGCGCCAGCCAGTCGGTGCGTGTGCCGTGGCTTTTGGCACTCGGCATGGGGGCGCGGTTGATCCGGATGACTATGTCATGGCCGTCGATGTCGCGGCCAAATCCGGTATCCGCCAAAGCGCGTGCATTGCCGACCAAAGCCACGTTTTTTTCCGCAAGCTCCGTCAGCAGCGCGTTTTGGGGCACCGAAAGGGTGGCCAGCTCTGCCTCGCGTCGCAACAATCGCGCCGCCCAGAACCCCCATCGGTTCACGCCAGCAGCTCCCGATACAACGCGATCAGCTGACGGGCCTCGTCCTCGATCTGGAAGCGTTCTTCCACATTGCGCCGTGCGGCCTGACCAGCGGCCTGCATCTTTTCGCGATCATCAAGGAAGGCGGCCACGGCCCCGGCCATACCCGACACATCGCCAGGCTTCACCAAGGTGCCTGTCTGGGGGGTGACGATTTCCTCGAACGCACCCACACGTGTGGCCACAACCGGCACATGGCAGGCCATCGCCTCTATCGGGGTCAGACCAAACCCTTCCCAGCGTTGCGGCGCGACGTAAAGATCAAGCACCCGATACCAGTCGGGCATCTTGTCCACCCCGACTTCTGGCAAGAACAGAATACGGTTTTCCAGCCCGGCCTTACCCACTTTCCGGCGCAATGCCGACAGGAAATCGGCGTGGCCTTCGGTCGCCCGTCCCATCACCAATGCAGAGACATTCGGGCGGTCGGGCAGGACCTTGATCATCGCATCAACAAACGCATCCGTACCTTTTTGGTGCCGGATACGGCCATAACAACCGATCAACGTTCCACGCGGCAACGACATACGCGCGCGCAAGGCGGTACGGTCCGCCGGGGCATCAAAACCGGAGATATCTATGCCGTGATGGATGACCTGATTGGGCACGCTCAGATATTTCGCCGTGCGCGCGGAGGTCGCCACGATCCGGTCCATCTTGCTGATCAACCACCGGCTGTAGGCGCTGTGCTTGCGCTGGCTGGCCGAGGTGAACACCAGCTTCAAATCCATCCGCAACAGATATTTCAGGATCAGCCCCAGCGCCATTTCCACATTCCGCCGCGCATGCCACACACGCCTGCGCCGCGGTAGAAACGGCAACCTATGCAGCGCCACATGCGGCATATCCGCCGGCAAGCCCGGCCCGGTTGTCACGATCCCGATCCGGCGCGCCTGTAGTGGCACCAATCGCACGACAGTGGCCGTCACCCCCGACAGGCGGCGTTTCAGATTGGGCGCGATCACATCAATATCATTCATCATGCCTTGGTCTTACCCTGCCTGCCGCGACTTGTCTTTCCCGAAAATTCTCTGTTTTGCTTTATGTTACACTCTACGCGTTTTTACGCCAGAAAAGGGAGGCAGAATTGGAAACCAACCGCATTATGGTGCGCCTTTACTGGGACCCTGTCATGCTGGGGCCGGGCAAGGCGGATCTTCTGGCCGCGATTGCACAGCACGGATCGATTTCTGCGGCGGGCCGTTCCATGGGGATGAGCTATAAACGCGCATGGTCTTTGGTGGAGGCGATGAACAAAGGGTTTTCAACCCCGTTGGTGACAAGCGCACGGGGCGGCGCACAGGGCGGCGGGGCCAGCCTGACGCAAACGGGCCAAGAGGTTTTGCAGCTGTACCGCCAGATAGAAAAGCGCGTGCACGACGCCGCGAGGCCCGAGCTGGAGCGGCTGGGCCAGTTGGTGCGGCCCTGAGAATCGGGCTGGACGCGGAGAGGCGGAGTGTTATGTTTGACCGAACATAACGAAATTTCCCCGAAGGTCTGCCCCATGCTCAAACGTTCATCCGTTCTTGTGACCCTCGCCATCACGATGGGGGTGGCCTTGCCCGCCTCGGCCGAACCGATTGTGTTTGCAGCCGCGTCCATGAAGACCGCGCTTGATGAAATCGCCCTGCAGTGGGCGCAAAACCATGACCCCGTGACGCTGTCCTATGCGGGCAGCTCCAAGCTTGCCCGCCAGATCAGCGCGGGTGCACCTGCCGATATGTTCATCTCTGCATCGGTGCCATGGATGGACACAGTCGAAAAAGACGGCGCGGTGGTCGACGGTACGCGCCATGATCTTCTGGGCAATACGCTTGTTCTGGTGGGATCGCGTCCGGGCGATGTTGCACCGCAGGACCTGCCCGCGCGGCTGGGGGATGACTTTCTCGCCATGGCTTTGGTCGACAGTGTACCCGCCGGCCAATACGGCAAACAGGCGCTCACCGATCTGGGCCTGTGGGCGGAGCTCGCCCCGCATGTCGCACAGGCCGATAACGTGCGCGCGGCGCTGGCCTTGGTGGCCACAAACGAGGCCCCGTTCGGCATCGTCTACGCCACCGATGCGGCGGCCGAGCCGAACGCCTATGTGCAATCCACCTTCGCCCCCCAGACCCATGATCCCATCATCTATCCGGCGGCTCTTTTGAATACCGGCATGGATCCGGATGGGGCAGCGGCATTTCTGGACTATCTTTCCGGCCCAGAAGCAGTCGCGATCTTCACCGCGCAGGGCTTTGAGGTATTGCCACGGGACGCCGCCAAGTGATGACCTTTTCGCCCGAGGAATGGGGGGCGGTGCTTTTGTCACTGAAGGTCTCGGGCATTGCGGTTCTCGCCTCACTGCCACTGGGGATCGCGGTGGCACTGGTGCTGGCGCGCGGGCGGATGCCGGGATTATGGCTACTGAATGCAGTGGTGCATTTGCCCCTGATCCTGCCGCCCGTTGTCACCGGATATATTTTGCTGATCGTCTTTGGTCGCAACGGGGCCATTGGCGGCTTTCTCGAACGCAGCATCGGGCTTGTGTTTGCCTTTCGCTGGACAGGTGCCGCACTGGCCGCCGCAATTATGGGGTTTCCGCTGATGGTGCGCGCGATCCGCATCGCAATCGAGGCGGTTGACCCCGGACTTGAACAGGCGGCACGCACATTGGGCGCGCGGCCTTGGGCGGTCTTTGCGACCATCACCCTGCCATTGATCGCCCCCGGCATCATCGCGGGTGCCATTCTGGCTTTTGCCAAGGCAATGGGCGAGTTCGGTGCCACGATCACCTTCGTGTCCAACATTCCCGGCCGCACCCAGACCCTTCCTTCGGCAATCTATGCGCTTTTACAAGTTCCGGGGGGCGAGGCCGCCGCCGCGCGGCTGGCCGGAATTTCGGTGCTGATCGCGATCACGGCAGTCTTGTGTTCGGATTTCATCGCTCGCAGCGTGGCGCAGCGGATCAAGGGACGCTGATCAATGCTTGATCTGGATATCAAACATAACGCCGGCGCGCTTGATCTGGATATGCGCTTTCGGACAGGCGGTGGAATCACAGCGCTGTTCGGGCCAAGCGGTGCAGGAAAAACGACGCTGATCAATGCGATATCGGGCCTGCTGCGGCCTGACACGGGCCAGATCAGAATAGGCGGTCAGGTGCTTTTTGACAGCACCACCGGCCGGTTCATTCCGCCGGAACGCAGGCGCATCGGATATGTCTTTCAGGATCCGCGCCTGTTTCCACACCTGAACGTGCGCCGCAATCTGACCTATGGCGCCCGCTTCGCGCCCAAAGGCGCCACAGGACCGGATTTCGATCAGGTGACAGAGCTTTTGGGCATTACAAAACTACTGGACCGGCGTACTGCAGACCTCTCTGGCGGGGAGAAATCCCGCATTGCCATCGGCCGTGCGCTTCTGGCCAAACCGCAACTGCTGCTAATGGACGAGCCGCTGGCCGCGCTGGATGCGCCGCGCCGTGGCGAAATCCTACCGTTTCTGGAACGGGTCCGCGATATGGGCGTGCCGATCATCTATGTCAGCCATGCAATGGCCGAAGTGGCCCGATTGGCCGATACGGTGGTATTGATCAAAGACGGAAAGGTTCGCGCAACCGGCACGGTGTCAGATCTGCTTTCCGATCCCGATCTTGCCGATTTCTTCGGCGGTAGCGAGGCGGGCGCAGTCATTCATGCGACAGTGTCCGGTCAGGATGCCGATGGCATGACCCGCGCACACACTTCAGGCGGGCCGGTTTTTTTGAGCGAGCCGCATGAACGCGGCAGACAGCTGCGGCTCAGGGTGCAAGCCAGCGACGTTATCGTGTCACGCGATCTCCCCACCGGACTATCGGCGCTGAACATCCTGCACGGCAGGATCACGCGTATCACCCCCTGCCCCGGTATCGGGCCGGACCGCGCATGGGTGCAAATCGATATCGGCGGAGAGGCTGTTTTGGCCCATGTCACACAGCGTTCTGTTGGTGCGTTGGATTTGCAAAACGGCACCGAATGCTACGCAATTTTGAAAACTGTGGCCGTGGAACGCAGCGCCGCACCCCAATAGGCAAAGCGCGGAGGCAGGCCCCCGCGCTTGTACCAAAAGTCAGCTATCGGACATTATTGCCCTTATCATGCATCAACCGTATCGTTTTTGCGATGCGTGTTGATTTCACGGCTGTCGGCAGTGTTTGTGATCTCGATCCGGCGTGGCTTCAGCGCCTCGGGCACCTCATGCACCAGATCGATATGTAGCATGCCATCTTCGTGATTGGCGCCTGTTACCTTGACATGATCGGCCAGTGCAAAGCGTCGTTCGAACGCGCGTGTGCCGATACCACGATGAAGATAGGTCCGCTGGCCTTCTTCGGCGGATTTTCGGCCAGCAACGATCAGCGCCCCGTCACGCATCTCCACAAACAGCTCGTCAGATCCAAATCCGGCCACTGCAATTGTGATGCGATAAGCATTTTCGTCGGTTTTTTCGATATTGTAGGGAGGATAGCTTGGCTGGCTAAGCTCCTTGGACATCACGTTGTCCATCAAATCTGCCATCCGGTCGAAGCCGACAGTGGCACGGTAAAGCGGAGAAAGGTCGAAACTACGCATAATATCATCCTCTTTTGAGCGATGGTGAATACCCGCCCCTTTGGGAGCACGGGCAACATTTTATTATCGGCACCCTGTAGCGGCATCCCGATGCGATGGATTTGGGTACACGCAATTCAGGTTTCAAGGGCTCGCTGCCTGTGCGCCATACCCAGATCACAAAACTGTGATATCGGGATAGATATAATCTGGTGGTGGCGCTTAAGACCGGCTAGCATCCACATATGGAACAGTTAACACTCGGCCCGCTTGGCCCGCTTGATTTATTCGCGCTCTCGATCCTGTTGTTGTCTTGGTGGATCATTGGCCATTTTTCGGAAAACCCGCCTGCGGGCCGGATTTCAGTGGGCAAGTTGATGGAAGGCTACCGGCGGGAATGGATGCGCCAGCTTGTAACCCGCCAGCCGCGGATTTTTGACAGCCAGATGGTGGACGGGCTTCGGCAATCAACCACATTCTTTGCCTCGACCGCATTGATCGCAATTGGCGGCGGGCTGGCATTGATCGGCAACCCCAAACCGCTGAGCGATCTGGCAAGTGATTTTGCGCTTGCACAGGGGCCTGCGCTATTATGGGAGACGCGGATTCTGACGGCGGTGCTTTTCGGCGCACTGGCTTTCCAGAAATTTGTCTGGTCGCACAGGCTTTTTTCCTATGCCGCAATTGCGATGGCAGCAGTTCCCAATGATCCCGAAGATCCGATAGCCTACAAGCGTGCCGATCAGGCAGCATCTGTAAACATCAATGCCGCGAAAAGTTTCAATCGTGGACTAAGAAATGTGTATTTTGCTTTGGCATCTTTGGCTTGGCTTCTGGGCCCCGAAGCCTTGATAGGTGCCACACTCATCACCACGCTAACGTTGTGGCGTCGTGAATTTGCCTCCACCTCGCGCGCTGCGCTTTTAGAAGATTCTCCGTAGCAAAGCGTCTTTCGTGGAGCGTCCCCTCTCGCAGCAAATAATGTACGAGTGCGCGACTTCTCTGCATCGTTACATGGTCAGAACGAATGGGTTGAGGTGATCTTTTATCCAGTTCAGACAATCGGGAAAAATGCATCATTCTCGAGGCCCCCTTGGTATCGTTGAGTTTATGTAACGGCGTGGGTCTTTCAGACTATACTGTACCGTGAAAACATGCGGACCAATCACACCCGAGGGGGGGTACCGAACGCCCTATCGCGTTCGGCACCCTCTGGCTATATGCCGCCCTGTTTTATGCGGCATATGTTTCAGAATTTTCAATTGTATCATGTTTCTTCAACTTGAACTGCCCAACCAGTTGCGTCAGGACATCTGCCTCTCGGCTAAGCGCCATACACGCCGCCGAAGTTTCCTCGAACGCGGCAGCATTTCGTTGCTGCGTACGATCCAGTTGATTGACAGCTGTATTGATCTCCCCGATGCCTGTAGCCTGTTCATCTGCGGAAGATGCAATATCACCGACATGGGTTGATATGACGTTGATCGATTCCAGAATGGACGTGAGCGCTTCTCCGGTGCGGCCCACCAGCGCCACGCCGCTTAGAACCTGATCGCCCGATTTTGAAATCAAATCGTTGATTTCACTGGCCGCCCGCGAAGAGCGTTGTGCCAGATCCCGCACTTCGGAGGCGACAACCGCAAATCCGCGACCTGCCTCGCCTGCCCGCGCAGCTTCCACCCCCGCATTCAAAGCCAAAAGATTGGTTTGGAACGCTATATCGTCAATCACATCCACAATTTTCGAAATTTTTGCCGAAGACGTCTTGATCTCTTCCATCGCGGTTACGGTCTCCCCCACAACCTGCACAGATGTATCGGCTTTTTGCGAGGCGTCACGCACCAGATTATCGGCCTGACGAGAGCTTTGTGCCGCCGATTGAACGGATGCCGTAAGCTGGTTCAGTGCAGCAGCCGTTTCCTCCAGTGTGGCCGCAGCTGTTTCTGTTTGATGCGACAGATCGCCGGTAGCACCGGTAATTTCATTCGCACCACTGGTAATTTCATGGGTGGCTGTTGTGATCGAAACGACAAGCTCTGTCAGACGCTCGACCGTATTGTTGAAGTCTATCCTCAACTGCTCATAAATCTCGCCGAATGGCTGATCGATCGCAACATCCAGATCACCCGACGCGAGGCCCTGCAAACCGCTTGCCAGACCGTCCACAACTTGGGCGAGTTCTGCGGCACGCGCGGCTTGTTCAGCTTCTTCCTTGTTTCGGGCGGCCTCCTGCGCAGCTGCCGCCTGACGTTTGCGCTCTTCGTCCTCCTTGCGGCGGTTTTCGGCCTCCTGCCGCTGGCGCGCTTCTTCATTCTCGCGGTGCTGGCGGTCTTTTTCGGCCTGTTCGCGAAGCTGTGCCTGCTCCACTTCCAGCACCTTTTTCTGAAGCAACCCTTGGCGCAGCGTCTCTACCGACCGAGCCATCAGACCAATCTCGTCCCCCCGCTCCGAACCGTGAACCGGTTTGTCATATTTTCCTTGCGCCAGTTCATTGACCGAGGCGAGCATGCTGGCCAGCGGTCGCCGCACCAAACGCGAAGAGAAGATAAAGATCGTACCTAATGCCATCAGCAAAATAAGCCCGCCACTGACGATCGTCGTCAGAACCTCGCGGTGGACAGGCGCCATGAAGATCTTTTCCGGTACGTCCAGGATCGTGGCCCAAGTCCGGTTCATACCCGGCGCAGTGAACGGGTACACCAGCCGTGTCGCCCCATCGGCAAGTCCTGTAATCGTGCGTGGTTTGCCATCGGCAAGGGCTGCTTTTACCAAATCAGCCCCCACCCCATCATACGGTTTTGTGAGCGTCGCGGGATCGGGATTGGCAACCCATTTGGCACTGCTATCCACCAGCATCATGCGCCCCCCCTCGAAGGAGGGCATGTTGTTCACGAGATCGGTGAGGTTTTTAAGAGTGATTTCCACCCCTGCAATCGCGACGATCTTGCCGTTGTGGCGTACGGGCACTGAAATCGCTGTCATCAGCACGCCCTTGGTCGAACGAAACGGCTCAGTCGTTACGCTTTTTCCCGTCCGGATCGGGGCTTCAAACCAGTCGGCATCCTGCTTCACCTCATATGTTACAAAGTTTAGTTTCCCCGTTTCATCTTTCATCCAATAAGGGGTGAATACGCCCTGTTCGTTACGGCCAGTGGTGCCGGTGATAAACAGATCCGTCGGCCCGTCAGGAAGCCCCGCCATCCACGCCGCATTGACGTTTTCGTATTTCATAGGCACCTCCGAGAGCATAGAGATGATCTGGTTGGTCGTGGCCGCACCCGTATTGATGTACCCCTCCATCAGACCGGCCAGTGTGATCCCGGCGGAGTTCGCCTCGGTAATATTCACCGCAACCTGACTGGCCGCCCAACTGGCCTTGCTATTGGCCAGCTCGCTAACCTGCTGGTTCACCTGAACGGTTGTTCGCCATGCGGTAAAGCCAGTGTAACCCACAACAATAAAGGAAATCGCCAACCCGGCTGCCAGCAAAAGTTTTTGAGAAACCGTCAACGCTTTCTTTTTCATCGTGCATTCTCACCCTGATAATATTGCTCCCAGAGTTACCTTCAAAACAAAAAAAATCCGTAAACCGTATCCTGTGGGTGCAAATCTTTAAAAGCGCGGAACGCCTTTTGTCTGCTCGCGGTTTTCTATTTTAAAACAAGGCCTTTGATCGCCATCTCCCACGCGCGGCACTGCTGGAAGGCCTCAGCGGAGCCCAAAATGGATCATGCCCTGATTGAGCACGGGCAATGAAAACCGGGCGCCCCCACCGAAGAGGACGCCCGATTCCCATACTCTGCACAATAATGCACAGCCGCAGTGTAGATGGCCGCTCTGGCCCGTTATCCCAATGTCGCCTTGACGGCTTTGGCGGTGGCATCCACCACCATATCGGCCTCTGCCTGCGACAGGCACAGCGGGGGGGCAAATCCGAGAATATCGCCCTGCGGCATCGCCCGCGCGATAACCCCTTCGGCCAGAAGGGCTGCGGCCAGTTTTGCGCCGACCTTTTCATCGGCATCAAAGAACTTGCGCCCGTCACGATCATGCACGAATTCCACCGCACACAGCATACCCTCTCCACGGACATCGCCCACATTCGGGTGATCGCCCAGCGCATCTTTCATGGCCGCATTCAGATAGGCCCCTGTCTTGCCAGCATTTCCAACCAGACCCAAGCTGTCGATCAGCTTCAGGTTCGCAATCCCTGCTGCGGCGCCGATGGGATGCGCCGAATAGGTCCAGCCATGGCCGATGGGGCCGTTTTCGTCCGTGCCCTGCTCCAGCACCTTCCACATTTTATCGCCCACGATGGAGCCCGATAGCGGCGCATAAGCGGAGGTCAGGCCTTTCGCGATGGTGATCAGATCAGGTTTGATTCCGTAGTGATCGGAGCCGAACATCGTGCCCAGACGCCCGAAACCTGTGACAACCTCATCAGCGACAAGCAAAATGTCATGCTTTTGCAGAACCTTCTGGATTGCCTCCCAATACCCTGCAGGGGGCGGCACAATCCCGCCAGTGCCCAGAACCGGCTCGCCGATAAAGGCCGCGATTGTATCGGCGCCTTCACGTTCGATCAGCGCTTCCAGCTCTGCCACACAATGGGCGGTAAACTCCGCTTCGGAGTTGATCCCTTCGGGGCGGCGGAAATAATAAGGGGCCTCGGTATGCACAATCGGCGCCCGCGGCAGATCGAATTTGTTGTGAAACGCTGCAAGACCGGTAAGCGAGCCTGTCATCACGCCCGAGCCGTGATACCCGCGCCAGCGCGAAATGATCTTTTTCTTCTCCGGCAGGCCACGGATGTTGTTGTAATACCAGATCAGCTTGATGTTGGTTTCGTTTGCGTCCGATCCCGACAAGCCGAAATACACTTTGGACATGCCCGCCGGCGCGCGCTCCATCACCATTTGCGCCAGTGTGATCGACGCTTCGGTGCCATGCCCGACATAGGCGTGGTAATAGGCCAGCTCTTTCGCCTGTTCGGCAATCGCTTCGGCAATCTCGGGGCGGCCATAGCCGACATTTACGCAATAAAGCCCCGCAAACGCATCCAGCATCCGGTTTCCGTCACGATCTTCGATATACACCCCGTTCGCAGTCTTGATGATACGGGTCGGGCTCTCACCGCGCGCGTGCTGCGCCAAGTGGGTCGAGGGATGGAAGAAATTCTCGCGGTCCCAGCGGTCAAGTTGGTCATTCGTCAGCATATCGTTTCCTTTCAATCGTCGTTTGCGTCGCGAGCTTCGCGCCTGCGCCATTAGGCCCAGTCGCGGCAGACGTATTTCAGTTCCATAAATTCCTGCATTCCGGTGCGTGCGCCCTCGCGCCCGAGGCCGGATTGCTTCACGCCACCGAAGGGAATGGGCGCGCCTGTTACCTTGGTGCGGTTCACCGCCACCATCCCGTATTGCAGCGCCCGTGTGGCACGGTAGATCCGGCGGGGATTTTGGGTGTGCACATAGGCAACCAACCCGTATTCGCTGGCATTGGCGCGCGCGATCACCTCGTCTTCGGTGTCGAACGGCGATATCGGTGCCACCGGACCAAAGGTTTCTTGCGACATGATCAGGGCGTCATCGGGCACGTCGGTTAATACGGTGGGGGCGTAAAACAGCCCATCCGCCGTGCCGCCACAGGCCAGCGTCGCCCCCTTGTCCAGTGCGTCCTGCACATGCTCGACCTGTTTGGCCACAGCGCGCGCATTCATCAAAGGCCCGATATCGGGGTCATCCATACCACGTCCCATGCGCAGGGCCTGCGTGGCCGCCACGAATTTGGCGCAGAACGCCTCGTAGATATCGCGCTCGACATAAATACGGTTGGCCCCAAGGCAATCCTGCCCCGATGTTGCAAATTTGGCCTTGATCGTTTCTGCAACCGCCCGGTCCAGATCGGCGCCTTTGAACACGATCACGGGCGCATGGCCGCCCAGCTCCAGCACCAGACGTTTCACCGTGCCGGCCGACTGCGCATAGAGCAGTTTGCCCACCTCGGTCGAGCCGGTGAACGACAGTGCCCGTACGCGGGCGTCTTCGGTCCACGGCTTCACGATCGTGGGTGCATCTCCTGTGATCACATTGAACACGCCTGCAGGAAAGCCCGCACGCTCTGCCAGTTCCGCGAGCGCAAGCGCACTATAAGGTGTCTCGGCAGAGGGATGGGCCACAACCGTGCATCCTGCCGCCAAGGCTGCCGCCGCCTTGCGCGTCAGCATCGCGCATGGAAAATTCCAAGGCGTGATCAGTGCAGCCACCCCCATCGGCTCCAGCCACAGCTCCATCTCTGCATCCGGCAGATGGGAGGTCACGCTTTCCACATTGGGGCGCTTGGCCTCTTCGGCATAAAACTCGATGAACCTGGCGGCATAATCGATCTCGCCACGGGCCTCTGACAGGGGCTTGCCCTGCTCCAGCACCATGATCCGCGCCAGATCCTCCTTGGCGGCGATCACCAATTCGAACCAGCGCCGCAGGATATCGGAGCGTTCTTGCGGCAAGGTCAGCCCCCACGACAAAAAGGCCTTTTGGGCGGCATCTACGGCTTGGGCCGATTGCGCAGCGCTCAGCCGCGCCACATCGCCCAGCCGTGCCCCGTCTGCCGGATCGGTTACGGCAAAGCTGGCACCTTCATCGCCCGCCACCCATTTGCCATCTACATAGGAAAATCCCCGCAAAAGACGCTTGTCGGCAATGTCAGCGCGGGCAGAAATAGCTGTGTCGAGCATATCGGATCTCCTTTCTTCATCACAATGGCGCGCCATTGCCCGAAGGTGAGACCGTTGTGCACGTGTAACAGCTGTCATCCGGCCTGCAATTGCGCGCGGATCAGTCCATTTGGCCTGCCAGCAGATCCAGCGGTGGAAAACCGCGCTTTACCTGCTTGGTCACGATATAGGTGAAATACCGCCCTATCCCGATCCGCGCATCCAGCATGGAATCAATCAGCCGCTGATAGCTGTCGATATCGCGCGTGACGATCTGCAACAGATAATCGAACCCGCCGCCAAGCGCCCAGCAGTTGATCACCTCGGGGTGGTCTTGCACCGAGGTCTCGAATATCCTGAAGGTCGCAGCGGTATGATCAGCCAGTTCGGCGGCCACAAACACGGTGACATGCGGGCCCAGTTTGCGCAGGTTGATATCGGCGTGGTAGCCTTCGATCAGCCCCGCGCGTTCCAGCTTTTTCAACCGGTCCCATGCAGGGGTCGGGGACAGATTGACCTTGGCGGCAAGCGCCGCCTTGGTGATCCGGCCTTCGCGTGCCAGCACCTGCAAAATTTCCAAATCTCGGGTATCAAGTCGGATCATGCGCCAAACCTACACCCGCTTTGCGCCATCCGCATCCCACAACTGCCATATCCGGATAAAATTCCTGCACTGCCCGACTGACCACTTTTTTGAACTTTTTCCGGAGATTGAGGAAACAAGTTCGGCGCGGTTTCGTTGTGAGATCAGGACGCATGTGCTGTTTTCCTGATGCGGCAATTCACACTACCCTCTTTGAAAGGTTCCGCGATGAAATACCCGGCCCCCTCCCCAAGCCCTGCGGCCAACCGTCTTGCAGGGAAAATCGCGGTTGTGACCGGCGCATCAAGCGGAATCGGCGCGGCCATTGCCGAGGCCTTCGCCGCGGAAGGGGCCGATCTGGTCCTGACCTATAATTCCGACGAGGCCGGTGCACGCAAAACTGCAGAACGCATCACTGCATTGGGCAGTCTGGCAGAGGTCGTGCAATGCGACCTTGGCGATCTTGACGATATCGAGGCGCTGTTTGCCGCCACTGCAAAACGCTTCGGCGCGGCCGACATTCTGATCAACAATGGCGGCATGGACCCCGAACCGGTTGCGTTGAAAGATATGGACCCGAAAGATTGGGCGCGCATTCTGGCGGTCAACCTGACAGGGCCTGCGATGGCGGCGGCGGCGTTCGTGCGCCAGCGTCAGGACCAGACCGGTGGGGGACGTATCGTGACCATCAGCTCCGTGCACGAGGATGTGCCCCGCGCAGGGACCTCCGCCTATGACACGTCAAAAGGCGGATTGCGCATGCTGACGCGGACATTGGCGCTGGAGCTTGCTCTGGACCGGATCACGGTCAACAACATCCTGCCCGGCATGATCCTGACCCCGATCAATCAAGAGGCAATCGACGATCCGGTGGTACGCCGCGAGATGGAAGACAACATCCCGTGGAAACGCGCGGGTCAGCCTTGGGAGGTGGCCCGTATGGCAGTCTATCTGGCGTCTGACGATGCCGATTATGTCACAGGCCAGAGCTTTACCATCGATGGCGGACTGTCGATCAACCTTGGCCAAGGGGCCTGAAGGACAACATGCATGAAAGATACCTCGCTCAGCGCCGATCCCAGCCATATAGCGCTGGCCGACCTGCCCGAACGTGCCGGCACCTATCCCGATATCAAGGATTTTGCGATCATCGGTGACCGTTCGACGGCGGCCCTGATCGCGCGCGACGGGGCGATCGAATTTCTCTGCCTGCCCCATTTCGATGACACGGCGCTGTTTTGCGGGCTGCTGGATGCGCGGCGCGGCGGGCGGCTTTATGCAGGACCGCTCAGCGCGGGGCGTGTGGAGCGGAGCTATCTTGAAGACAGTCCCGTTTTGCGAACCTGTCATCACGTAGAGGACGGCATTCTGGAAGTGACCGATTTCATGGTGGTGGGCAATAGCGGTGAAGGCCGCCAGCTTTTGCGCCTGATCAAGGCGGTACACGGCACGCCCGAGTTGGGCGTATCGCTTAGTCCGCGGCTGGACTGGGGCGCGGATCTGCCCGCATTCGACACCGCAGATCCGCATATATGGGAAATGGACTTTCACGGAACGCGGCTGCGGTTTTCCACCGATGTCGCGTTGCAAGCCGTGGCGCCCGGCACATTGGGCGGATCGGTCCGGCTGACCGAAGGCGAACGCAGGTATGTGCTATTGCAAACACTGCCCGACGGCGCCGATCACGCGCCCCATGCGCCGATGGACTGCAAGGCCCAAGACCACGCCTTGGCGCAGACATTATCACACTGGGGCCAGATCAATCTGGGCTGCAAGCCCGAAGGCCCGTTCAAAGACGCGGTGATGCGCTGTGCAATGATCCTGCATCTGCTGCATTTCCAAGGCTCGGGCGCGCTGCTGGCCGCCCCGACTGCGGGCTTGCCGGAAACCATCGGTGGTGTGCGTAACTATGATTACCGGTTTTGCTGGATCCGCGATGCGACCTTCGTTCTGCATGCGTTTTTTGCCCTGAACCTGCCAGACTGCGCAGAGGGGTTCTTTAAATGGCTGATGGATGCGGCCTGCCAAACCGCCCCACGTCTGGGGGTTTTTTACGGCATTTCCAAAGACCAGACCCCCGGCACGCGGGAATTGCTCGCGCTTGAGGGCTATCGCGGCTCTGCCCCGTTGATCATCGGCAACGATGCCCATGGCCAGTTGCAGCTGGATGGATACGGCTCGGTTCTGGATTGCGCGCGGATGTATGTGAACCACGGTGGCAGTTTATCACAACGCGAACAGGACCGGCTCAGGGGATATGCACAATCCGCGATGAGCGACTGGACCCTGCCCGATAACGGCTTGTGGGAAATTCCGGGGCCCCGTCTTCATCACACCTATTCCAAAGCCATGTGCTGGATGGCCCTGGATGCGTGGATCGATCTGATCGATATGGGCGCGGTCCAAGACGATCCTGCCGATTATGCCAATGAACACAAACGCATCCGCGACCATGTTCTGACACAGGCATGGAACGAGAAACGTCGCGCCTTCACTGGCGCATTGGGTCAGGACTGGCTTGATGCCAGCCTGTTGCTGCTGCCACGCATGGGCATCATTCGGGCCGACGATCCGCGCATGGTCCAGACCTATGAAACCATCAAGGCAGAATTGGCGACAGGGGTGCATTTTCGCCGCTACAGCGACGGGGTCGATGGCATTGCGGGGCGCGAGGGCAGCTTTGTCGCCTGCGGGTTCTGGGCCGCCGACTATCTGACCCGTGCCCAGCGACTGGACGAGGCAGAGGCCCAGATCGCAGGCCTGTTGCAAGGTGCCAATGATCTGGGCCTGATGTCCGAACAGCTTGACGAAACAACCGGCGCTCAGCTGGGCAATTTCCCGCAGGCCTTTTCCCACGCCGGTCTGGTGGCCGCAGCCATCGCCCTGCAGGAGGCCCGCAGCACCACGCAGTGATCCCACCGGCACCGGTGTGTGCAAACCTGCGGATTTCCCCACGCGCGACGGGCAATGGCAGGATCAGGCGAGCGGAATACAGGTTGTGGTGTTGGGGCAGGTGTCATCAAAGCCTCGTGGCAACCTGCCCCAAACGCCTGACCCCCTCACCCACCGATTGCGTGGGTATGCAACTTAAACCCAGCCGGATAAACCGCCCCGCATTGCCGGGGGCGGTAAACGCATCGCCCAGCTCGAAGGCGACCCCTTGGGCCAGTGCGCCCTGCAAAAGATCGGTATTTGCCATGCCATCGGGCAGTTCCAGCCAGATACTGGAGCCGCCATGGCACGGCGCGGGTGGTAAAAATCCCGGTAGGTCTCGGGTCAGCTGCGCGTTGACCTGATGCCAGCGTTCGGCATGGGCGGACCGCAGGCGGCGGACCAAGGTCTGGTAATGCCCCTCCGCCAGAAAAATCGCGGTGGTGCGCTGGTTGTTGAGCGGGGCGGAGCGATGCATGATCCGGCGCAGCCAGCGGGCCTCCCTGACAAAGGCCGCAGGCGCCACCATAAAGCCCATACGCACCCCGGGCGCCAGAACTTTGGACAGGGTGCCCAGATAGATCACCCGCCCCGCCGCATCCTGCGCCTTGAGCGCGCGCGCGCTGGCAAAACCGACCTCGCCCTCGTAATCATCCTCGACGATCAGAAAATCGTCTTTCTGTGCGCGCTCCAGCCATCGGGTGCGGCGGGCCGCGCTCATGGTGATCATTGTGGGGCATTGCGCGCCGGGCGTCAGCACCGCCAGATCCAGACCGCCCGCTTCACGGGCGCAGGCGGCATCTGGCACACGGGCGCCTTCGTTGTCCACTGGCAGATCAACGCATGTGCTGCCCGTCATCGCCACAAGAAACTGCGCATCGGGATATCCCGGTCTTTCCACACCGATCCGGCTGTCGGGGCCTGCCAACAGGCGGGCTGCCAGATACAGCCCTTCCTGAGCCCCAAGCGTGATCAGGATTTCCTCGGCACGCGCGAAAATACCCCGTTGTGGCAGAATCTGCCTGCGGATTTCCTCGATCAGCATCGGGTCATCTTCTACCGCACGATCTGCCGCCCACCAATCCAGCGCCGCACGCCCCATCATATCGCGTGAACACGCCCGCCATGCCGGCAGCGGAAACAGCGCGGGATCGACCTGCCCGTTGATAAACGGAAACGGGTAGGCCTGCCATGCCAGCGGCTTGCGGATATCCTCGAACCGCGACGGGCGAAGGCGCAGATGGCGCGCCCAATCCACCGACACCCCCTGTATGGCTTTCACAGGGGGCACGGGCTTTTGCGCCACAAAGATGCCGCGTCGTGCGCGCGCCTGCAGATAGCCGCGCGCGATCAGTTCGTCATAGGCGGCGGTCACCGTATTGCGCCCCACCCCCAGCCCTTGCGCCAGCACCCGCGAGGACGGCAACTGCTGGCCGGGCTGGATCCGCCCGTCATGGATGGCCGAAACCATCGCCTGACGCAGTTGTTTTTGCAAAGGCTCGGGACGGGTGCGATCAATCGCAATGGGCAGGATCTGCATGGGGTGGGGTCACCTTTGGGCTGTGGGATGCCCCGCGGCTCGGGCCAGCTGATACCGGACCATGGGTCCACTGCGCGAAAATAGCAAGCCTCTGGCTCCATCAGATCGTGCCCGCTGGATCTGTGCACGGTCCTGCGCGCGGTGTTGGAATGAATACCAGACCCAAGATCGCGAAGGACCGCGCCCGATGACAGACCCCCGCCTGCCCAATGATCTGCACGCCACAGTGGAGGCCGACCGCGCCCATGTGTGGCACCATATGTTCCAGCATGACGCGCTGAAATCCCGCGATCCACGGATTATCGTTGAAGGCCGCGGCATGTCGGTCTGGGATCAGAACGGACGGGAATATCTGGATTCCGTCTCTGGCGGTGTCTGGACCGTCAACGTCGGTTACGGGCGCGAATCCATTGCCAATGCGGTGCGCGACCAGTTGATCAAAATCAACTATTTCGCAGGCTCCACAGGGTCCATTCCGGGGGCGGCCTTCTCGCAACGACTGACCGAAAAGACACCCGGCCTGACCCGTCTGTACTACGTCAACTCCGGCACAGAGGCCAACGAGAAGGCGTGGAAGATGGTGCGCCAGATCGCGCATAAACACCACGGCGGCAAAAAATGGAAAATCCTGTATCGCGAGCGCGACTATCATGGCTCCTCCATCGCGGCCCTTGCCGCCTGTGGCCAGCATCAGCGCGTGGAGCAATACGGTCCCTTCCCTGATGGGTTCGTGGCCGTGCCGCATTGCCTTGAATACCGCGCGCAATGGGATGTGGAAAACTACGGCCAGCGTGCGGCAGATGCGATCGAGGAGGTTATCTTGCGCGAAGGCCCCGATACCGTAGGCGCATTGTGTCTGGAGCCTGTCACCGCGGGTGGCGGTGTGATCACACCCCCCGAAGGCTATTGGGAGCGGGTGCAGGAGATCTGCCGCAAATACGACATCTTGCTGCATATAGACGAGGTTGTGTGCGGCATGGGGCGCACCGGCGAATGGTTCGGCTATCAGAACTATGGCATCAAGCCCGATTTCGTGACCTGCGCCAAGGGGGTGGCCTCTGGCTATGCGGCCATCGCCTGCCTGCTGACAACAGACGATGTGTTCGAGAAATTCCGCACCGACCCTGATGACGAGCTGAGCTATTTCCGCGATATCTCGACCTTCGGTGGCTGCACCGCAGGGCCTGCGGCGGCGCTTGAGAACATGCGCATCATTGAAGACGAAGGTCTTTTGGCCAACACCAAAGCAATGGGCGGCTACATGATGGAACGTCTTGAGGCGCTGCAGGAAAAGCACAAGGTGATCGGTGATGTGCGCGGCAAGGGCCTGTTTTGCGGTGCCGAGCTGGTGGCAGACCGCACCACAAAGGAGCCGCTGGCAGAAAAACTGGTTCAATCGGTCGTGGCCTCTGCCGACAGCGATGGCGTGCTGATCGGGATGACATCACGCTCGTTCAGGGGTATGAACAATACGCTGTGCTTCAGCCCCGCACTGATCGTGGACAAAGACAAGATCGACCGGATCATCGATGCTGTGGATCGCGGGCTGGCAAAGCTGGCCTGAGCCCCTGCGGCACCGCGACGCATCTAGGCCGCCAGACAAATGGCGGCCTGCCCCGCCCGCGCGCGCGTCCCGCCTGCGCGGGCGGCCAAGACCTGAAAGCAGTTGAAAACGCCCCATGCCCTTGTCCGACATCATGACATTTTGCTTTGTGGCATCGCTTCTGGTGATGTCTCCCGGCCCGAACGGCATGTTGATTGCCAAAACAGTGCCGGCATCGGGACGCCGCGCGGGGTTTGCCACCGTGTTGGGGTTCGTGGGCGCGTTCTATTTGCACGGGGCGCTGTCGGTGCTGGGAATTTCGGTCTTGCTGATGCACTCCGCCATCGCCTTTGGCGTGGTGAAATATCTGGGCGTGGCCTATCTGACGTGGATCGGGGTGAAATCCCTGATCAGCGCATGGCGTCCGGCCGCCCAAACGGCACGATCGCCCAAGAAACCACCGCGCCTGCACAGTCCGCGCCGCGCTTGCCTTGAGGGGTTTGTGACAAACGCGCTGAATCCGAAAGTGTCGATGTTCTATCTGGCAGCCTTTCCCCAGTTTTTGCCCGAAAGCGACGCCGGATGGGCCGCGCCTGTCCTTTTGGTGGTGTTGCATTCGGCCATCAATGCGGTGTGGTTTGGAGGCATGGTCTTGATGGTCTCTACCCTGTCTGACGCGGTCCGCGCGCCACGTGTCCAGCGCGCATTGCGCGGGTTTACAGGGATGGTGTTTATAGGGTTCGGCCTGAAACTCGCCACCCTGCGCGCCACGCCTTAAAACCATATATCGCTCTGGCAATGCGCGCGGCCCCGCGTTAAACCCTGCGCAAACCCATCTGAAAGGCGGATATATGGCACGTCACCTCATCACCTCCGCGATTCCCTATATCAATGGTATCAAGCACCTTGGGAACCTCGTAGGCTCGCAGCTTCCAGCGGATCTTTTTGCCCGCTACCAGCGCGCGCGTGGCAATGAGGTCATGTTCATCTGCGCAACCGACGAACATGGCACGCCCGCAGAGCTTGCAGCCCAGAAAGCCGGCAAGCCGGTCGCGGAGTATTGCGCTGAAATGCACGATGTTCAGGCGCGCATTGCGCAGGGCTTCAGATTGAGCTTTGACCATTTCGGTCGCTCGTCCAGCCCGCAAAACCGTGATCTGACCCAGCAGTTTGCCAAGGTTCTGGCCGAAAACGGCCTGATCCGCGAGGTCAGCGAAACCCAGATGTATTCCAAGGCGGATGGCCGGTTCCTGCCAGACCGCTATATCGAGGGCACCTGCCCCAACTGCGGCTTTGAAGACGCCCGCGGCGACCAGTGCGACAATTGCACAAAACAGCTTGATCCGGTCGACCTGATCAACCCGCGCTCGGTCATTTCCGGCTCCACCGATCTGGAAATGCGCGAGACCAAACATCTGTTCTTGTGCCAGTCCCAGTTGAAAGACGTGATCGCGGAATGGATCGATTCCAAATCCGACTGGCCCGTTTTAACGACATCCATCGCGAAAAAATGGCTGAATGACGGAGACGGGCTACAAGACCGCGGCATCACGCGCGATCTAAGCTGGGGTGTGCCCGCACAGTTCGATGGCGCCCCGTGGGACGGGATGGAAGGCAAGGTCTTCTATGTCTGGTTCGACGCGCCGATCGAATATATCGCAGGCACTCAGGAATGGGCAGACAGCACCGGCGGAGACTGGGCACGCTGGTGGCGCACCGATGCCGGCGCGCAAGACGTGACCTATACCCAGTTCATGGGCAAGGACAACGTGCCGTTCCATACGCTCGGATTTCCGGCGACGATCCTTGGCTCCAAACAGCCGTGGAAGGTCGTGGATTATATCAAGTCGTTCAACTACCTGAATTATGATGGCGGCCAGTTCTCGACATCGCGCGGGCGCGGTGTGTTCATGGATCAGGCGCTTGAGCTGTTGCCTTCCGATTACTGGCGTTGGTGGCTGCTAAGCCACGCACCGGAATCGTCGGATGCGGAATTCACATGGGATAATTTCCAGGTTTCGACCAACAAGGATCTGGCTGATGTGCTGGGCAATTTCGTCTCGCGGATCACCAAGTTCACCCGTTCCAAATTTGGCGAGGCCCTGCCCGAAGGCGGCACATGGGGCGCGGCCGAAGAGGCGCTGATTGCCGATCTGAACACCCGCGTGCGCGAATACGAGCGCCTGATGGAGGCCAAAGAAGTGCGCAAGGCGGCGATGGCGCTGCGTGGCATCTGGGTGGCGGGCAACGAATACCTGCAATCATGCGCGCCGTGGACGGTGTTCAAAACCGATCCCGAACAGGCAGGTGCGATTGCGCGCCTCGCGCTGAACCTTGTGCGGATCTATGCGATCCTGTCGGCGCCGTTTATCCCCGATGCGGCGAAAACCATGCTCGACGCGATGCAGACCAGCGATGACAGCTGGCCCGGCGAAATCGGCGCGGCGCTTGAAGGTCTGCCCGCAGGCCACGCCTTCATTACCCCCGAGGTCCTGTTTCGCAAGATCACCGATGAGGAGCGCGACGCGTGGCAAATGCGCTTTGCAGGCACCCGCGCCGAATAAGCGACATCACTCAAAGACATCACTCACAGATCGAAAAGGGGCCGACAGGGCCCCTTTTTCACACGTCTCGCAAGGGGGGAGGCCGATGTGAACGGCCCGCCTCAGGCAAGCTCTTGCTCTGCCCCGCAGATGTTTCGCAAGGTTTTCGCAAAAAAGCGCGCGGGTGCATTGGCCCGTTCTGCATCGTGAAACACCAGATCGAGTGACACACGTGATCGGTTCATGGCCCCTATATGCAGTGCCACAAGGGTTCCGGCCTTCAGATCTTCGGCAATCAACTGCTCCGGCAACCAGCCGAAACACGCCCCACTGCGCACCGAGGCCACCGCGCTTTCCAGCGAGGCCACCGCCCACACCTTGCCTGTTCGCAAACTGGGATCGCGGTCGGCGGAACGCAGATTACGCACAGCCACCCGCAAATGGCGCGCGGCATGGGCCTGCGTCATCGGGCCTGCGTCATTGGCCAGAGGGTGATCGCGATGGGCCACCTGCACAAAAGACAGATCGCAAAGACGCTCGCCGGCAATTGCGCTGCATTCCGTCAGCGAGATCGCCAGATCATAGGGCCGGCTTCCATCTGCACGCAGCTCCTCGCGCACCGTTTCTTGCAGATCGATCATCACCCCGGGATAGGCGCCAGACAGCTGCTTGAGCGCTTTCGCCATCCACACTTTGGGAAACAGCGTATCCACCAGCAAACGGACCTGCAGCGGCCCTGCGCCGGCATTGGCGCGGGCATCCGTTTCGATCGATACAAGCCCGTCGATCAGCGGTGATACCTCGGCCAGAAGCTGTCGGCCATGCCCGTTCAGCACCGCCCGCCGCCCCTGCATCTCCATAATCGGAAATCCCAGCGTTTCTTGCAACTTTGCCACCGAGTAGCTGATCGCGGACTGGCTGCGTTTAAGGCTTTGTGCGGCGTCCGCAAAACTGCCGCAATCCACGACACGCCGCAAAATCGCCCAGTGCTCCAAATTGGAAATCGGAATGCTTGATGGCATATTACACCTTTTATTAACCGCCAATCTGCGGACCTAGAGCCACAGCGCCTGTAACGGCACAGGGCGGACGACAGCGGGTCATAGGCGGGTCTGTCGCCCGGGGCCCTCCGCGCGCCGGTTGATTACGCGCGCGATTGCGCCTGTGTCAGCGCGCCTGCCGCCGGGTCGGGATGATGATCGCAAGGCGTGGCTTGCGGCGCATGCGTCTGGCTTGTGACCACAGTCATCGTGGCCGCACTGCGCCAGTTGCCGAACCGGTGATACAGCATCGCGCAGATCATCGTTGTGATGAAGGCCACCGGAAAGCTCCACCAGATTGCATCCGTACCCAGACGGGGCTGCATCAGATACACAAAGCCCAGCCGCACCGGATACAGCGAGACCGCCAGAATGATCAGTGGCCAGACCACCTGCCCGCTTGCACGCACCGTGCCAAACAGCACCTGCGTCACACCGAAAGCGAGAAACCCCCATGTCGCGACCAGCAGGATATGGGTGCCGATCTGCATCGCAGGCCCGTCGCCCTCCAGAAAAATCGCAAGCGCATAACGGTCCAGCAGCAACAGCGCGACGATCAGCCCGCCGGTCAGCACCAGATTGAACACGATCCCGACCCGGGTGATCCGGCGCACGCGGTCCATGCGCCCCGCCCCGATGTTTTGCGCAGCCATCGCCGACACCGCAGCCCCCAGCGCCATGGCCGGCATCTGCACATAGGTCCAGATCTGTTGGGTGGCCCCGTATGCGGCAGTGGTATCCACACCTTCGCGGTTGATCAGTCGCAGCACGGTCAGGGCCGCCGTTGTCACCACCACCATCTGCAAACCGATGGGCAGCCCTTTTTTGACAACCATCCGCAAGATCGCCATATCGGGGCGCAAATAGCCCAGCTCTGCCCCGCGCAACCGCAGCGGCAGATCACGCAGATAGATATAAGTGACCATCGCGATCAACGAGACATAATTGGCAATACCAAGCGCCAGAGCCGACCCCCCGATCCCCAGAGCGGGCGCAGGCCCCAGCCCCAGTATCAGCACAGGATTCAACACAGCCCCCAACGTGACCGCCAGCACCATGAAATACAGCGGCGTCACAGAATCGCCCGAACCGCGCAGGGTCATCATCAGCATCGTCTGCATCAAGATACCGGGCATCGCCACAAAGGTCAGTTGCAAATAGACACGGGCCAGATCCTCGATCTCGGTCGCGGTGCTGAGAAGCGAAAGCAGATGCGGGGCCAGAAAAAAGCCGCCACCTGCGACCACGGTGACGAGCGGCAGAAAGCTGCCCACTGCGGTGCCAACGATGCGGCGGGCGTTGTCCATGTTGTTGCGCCCGATGGCCTGCCCGATCAGTATCGTGGCCGCCATACCGAAGCCGAACACGAAGCTGGTCAGCAGGAACATGATCAGGTTGCCATTGGTGGTGGCCGCCAGCGCGGCCTCGCCCAGCAGGTTTCCGACCCACGCGCTGTCGATCGACCCACTGGCCGATTGCAGGATCGACGATCCCAGTGTGGGCAGGGCAAAGACCCAAAGCTGCCACGGGATCGACCCGCTGACCAGACGGTTCTCGGACCCGCTAAGTTTGCTGTTTGCCATGTTTTTTCCTGAAACTTACCCGCGCAATGTGACAGGCTAAGGCGCGTTGGGCAATTGACCAGTTCCAAGAGATGATAATTTCGAAAAAACTGCCTGTCCGGCCATCGGCGGGTAATGTTTCAGCACAAGTGCTATCAGGCGTCGGGCCCCACAGAACGGGTGCGCCGCGCCAGAAACCAGTCCGCTCCGCGATCCACGCCCCTGTGCAACAGCAGCGTAAGAACCGCCAGCACGATCAGGGCCGCGAACATCAGATCCGCTTTGCCCCGCCCGTTGGCCAGAAGCATCAGATAGCCCAGACCTTTGGAGGCCCCCACCCATTCGCCGATGATTGCCCCGATGGGCGCGTAGACGGCGGCAAGTTTCAGCCCGGAGAGAAATCCGGGCAAGGCGGCTGGGATGCGCAAGGTGAACATGACCTGCCACCTGCGCGCGCCCATCACATGGGCCTGCGCAAGCCAAGGCGCGGGCACCCGCATCAAGGCATCAAAGAAAGAGGACGTGACAGGGAAATAGATAATCAAAAGCGCCATCGCGATTTTCGACCCCATCCCGTAGCCGAACCACAATGTGAAAATCGGTGCCAGCGCAAAGACCGGCACCGCTTGCGAAAACACCAGCAAGGGCCGCACAGCGTTGCGCGCCGCCACAGAGAACGCCAGCCCCACCGCCGTGATCCAGCCCAAGGCCGCCCCGAGCAGCAGCCCGATCACAACCTCCGACATGGTGATAAGCGCATTTTCAGCCAAAATCACACGCGCATGCCACAGCGCTCCGGCCACGCGCAGGGGGCTGGGCAAAATGAAACTTGGCATCTGCAGGATCCAGATCGCGCCCTGCCATAAACCAAGCCCTAAAAACAGTGGCACAACGATGCGAAGATATCTCATGTCAGGTCCAGTAGCATACGGGTCAATCGTCCGGTGGTGGCCAATGTCTGTGGCGCATCTGGCGCGCGGGGGGTGGGCGCATCTGGTGGGGCGGCCTCAATCATCCCGCCGCGTGTCAGCACCACAATCCGGTGGCCCAAGCGGGCCGCCTCTGCCGGATCATGGGTCACCTGCAACACAGTGCGCCCCGCAAGTGACTGCGCCGCCAGATCCTGCATCCGCGCCCGCGTTGCCACATCCAGCGCCGAAAACGGCTCGTCGAGCAGCACAACAGGCCGGTCCTCGAACAGCACCCGCGCCAAGGCCACCCGCTGGCGTTGGCCGCCAGACAGATCCGCCGGCTTGCGATGGTCCAACCCCTCCAGCCCGACCTGCGCGATCAGGGCAGCGGCACGTGCCCTCCCGGCCTTACCGGTGCGCTGGCCACGCAGCCGCGCGCCCAGCATGATATTTTGAGACACCGTCAGCCACGGCAACAGCATATCGGACTGTGCCATCAGGGCGATGCGGCCATGCAGCGGGCGCCCGTCATCTGCCCGCGCCGCCCCGTCATGGGTCAGGGGGGCCTGCGCGTCCGTGCCTGCCCGAGCCTGCCCGGCAATGCCAGCCAGACACTGCAGCACTGTGGATTTCCCCACGCCCGACGGCCCGAGAAGACAACACCATTGCCCCGCTGGCACCGCGACATCCAGCGGGCCGAACAGGACATTTGTCCCGAAACGGACCGTGCCGGAAAACACCAGACCCGGCGGCGCAAGGGTCATGGTTGCAAACCCATGGCCCAGAAATCGACCTCCAGCTGGCTGGCCTGACGGAAAATCCGGCACAATCCCGGCCAGCGCGGGCTGGACTGCGGATCGGGCCCGAGACGGCGCAGGATGGCCGCGTCGATCATTGCGCCCACCTCGTGGCAGATGTCTTGGTATTGCGCCCCGCCATAGGTTTCGATCCATGCCAGATACTGCGGCGCGTGCGACTGCGCCAACAAACGCGCCCCGATCTCACCATAGCCCCAGACACAGGGCGCAAGCGCCGCCATCAAATCCAGAAAATCCCCCGCATGGCCGGTGGCCAGAACATAGCGGGTATAGGCCATGGTGGCGCTGCGTTCCTCGGTGGCAAACAGCGCCTGCTGATCGATACCGTGGCTGGCACAGACATCCACATGCAAGATCATCTCTGCATTGACCAACCCCTCCACCGTGGCGGAGCAGGCGCGCATTTCCTCCAGCGTGTCGGCCTTGGTCACGCCCAAGGCCCATGCTTTGGCGTAATGCATCAGATAGACGTAATCCTGCCGCAGGTAATGCAGGAAACACGCATCGGGCAATGTGCCATTTTGCACCCCCTCGACAAAGCGATGATGGGTATACTCTTTCCACACAGGGCCTGCGGCCGCGCGCCAGAGCGGATGGGTGGTGCCGTAAATCATTGCGCGCCCTCCACCACGACCGCCAGATCGGACACATCGCGGGTGGCCTCGATCAGCCCTGCCTTTTGCAAGAACGCATCAAACCGCGCATAGCGGGCGGTATCCAGCGCGGCGGGCCGCAACGCGAAGCGCGCGACCGTATCGGCCCATGCCATATGGTTAAGCTCGTCGTCCAGCTCTGGCGAGGTCGCACGGAAAACATCCCAGCTGTCTTCGGGATGATTGACGATATATTGCGTCGCGCGCTCGGTCGCCGCCAGAAACCGCGTCACTTTATCGGGATCCATCGTATCGGGATTGGCGACATAAATCAGTTCGTCATAGGCAGGCACGCCGTGTTCCTCGATATAAAAACACCGCCCCGGCACATCCTCAAGCTTCATCTGGTTCAGTTCGAAATTGCGATAGGCCCCGATGGTTGCATCGACCTGCCCCGACATCAGCGCAGGCGAGAGCGACCAGTTCACGCCGACCAGTTCGACATCACCCATGGTCATATCCGCGCTGGCCAGAATGGCAGACAGCAGGGCCTCTTCGGTGCCCGCGACCGAATAGCCGATCTTTTTGCCACGCAGATCGGCAATGGACTGGACCGGCCCGTCCTTTAGCACCAAAAGACAGTTGAGCGGGGTTGCGATCAATGTCCCCACCCGTTTCAGCGGCATCCCTTCGGCCACCTGCAAATGCAACTGCGGCTGGTAGGAAACCGCCAGATCCGCCTTGCCAGCCGCAGCCATTTTCGGCGGATCGGCGGGATCTGCGGGCGGGACAATGTTCACATCCAGCCCCACATCGTCGAAATACCCCAGTTCATCGGCCACGATGACGGGGCCGTGGTCGGGGTTTATGAACCAGTCAAGAACCAGCGTCATTTTGTCATTGGCCGGTTTTGTGCGCTCTGGCGCATCGGCGAAAACGGGTGTGGCCGCCATCATAAAGGCAAGGCACAGGGCATGTTTCATATCGTGTTTCCTCCGGTATCGTCGCCCATGGCGACCAAGGTAATCTCGCCCGGCCAGACTGTGGCCAAACGTTCTGCGGCAGCCCACGAGCGCTGCCCCGTGCGGCACACCATCACCGCGCGCTGGCCGTCTGCGGGGCGCAGATCGGGCGATGCGATGTCGGCGACACGCGCGCGATGGGCACAGGGATGGGCCAGCTCCGCCTCCTCCGCGCCCCGCAGATCAATGATAAAATCGGTGATGTGCATATCTTGCGGGGCGATAAAACGCGGACCGTGGGCCGGCTCGGGCGCGCCCAGAAACCCGAACCCGCCAAAGCGCCATTCAAGCCCGTCCACGCTGAGCACACGCCCCATGGGCGATGCACCGATGCCGGTGAGAACCGTCAGCGCCATCTGGGCCTGCATCGCCCCGATGATGCCCACGACCGGCCCCAGAACACCGTCTTCGGCACAAGACCCCAACCGTGGTGGCAAATCCGGAAAGATCGCGCGCAGGCTGGGGGCCGCGGCACAAAACCCGCCCACATAGCCCGAACTGCCCACCACAGACGCGCTGATCAGCGGCACCTGTGCGCAAAGGCACGCATCCGAAAGGATATAGCTGGCCGCGAAACTATCGGCGCAATCGAGCACCAGATCACAATCGCGCAGCATCGCATCCACATTTGCAGGGGTCAGGCTCTTGGCCACGGGGCAAACCACGCAGTCAGGGTTGAGAGCGGCCACCGCTTCCGCCGCCGCCTGCACCTTCAGCCGCCCCAGATCTGCCTCGCGAAACAGGGTCTGGCGGTGCAGATTGGACAGGCTGACCACATCTCCGTCCATTACCCGTATAAAACCGGCACCCGCCCCTGCCAGATACTGCAACACCGGCGCGGCCAGCCCGCCTGCACCAACCACCAGAACCCGCGCAGACGCCAGTCTGCTTTGGGCCTGTTCACCAAATTCGGGCACGGCGATCTGTCTGGCGTAGCGGCTCATGCCGTGGCCTCCAGCCAGTCGCGCAGCCGGTTCTCGGGGGTGCTGTGAAGGGTGATATCGGTCACCGCAGACACCACATCCGCCCCTGCCGCAAAAGCCTGTGGTGCGCGCGCCACGCTTAGCCCGCCAATCGCGATCAGGGGAATATCCCCGATCCGGTCTTTCCACGCACGCACACGGTCCAGCCCCTGTTCATGCCACTTCATCTTTTTCAGGATTGTCGGCCAGACCGGCCCCAAGGCAATGTAGCCGGGCGCACAGGCCAACGCGCGCTCCAGCTCTGCCTCGTCATGGGTGGAGATGCCTGTCTTGATCCCCGCCGCACGGATCGCCTCCAGATCGGCGGTATCAAGATCCTCCTGCCCGAGATGCACCCAGTCACAGCCCAGATCAATCGCTATCTGCCAGTGGTCATTGACCACCATCACCACGCCTGCGTCACGACATAATCCGGCGCTTTCGCGCAGCAGATCGCGCAGGTCCGCCTCGGGGCGGTCCTTGATGCGCATCTGCACCAGCTTGACCCCGAGCGGCAGGGCGCGGCGCAGCCAGTCGGGATGGTCGAAAATCGGATAGAAACGGGGCAGGCTCATGACAACACCGCCAGTCCCAGAACAGGGGTGGAGGGGTGGGCCATATCGCGCGGCTCCATCGGATCGGCCTCATAGGCCAGACGCCCGGCCTCCAGCGCGCGCGCGAAGGCCTCTGCCATCTTTGCGGGGTCGCCCGCTTTGGCCACAGCGGTGTTCAGCAAAACCGCGTCAAACCCCATCTCCATCGCCTGCGCGGCCTGCGACGGCACTCCCAGCCCCGCATCGATCACCATCGGCACATCGGGAAACTGCGCGCGCAAGGTGCGCAGACCATAGATATTGTTCAATCCCAACCCTGTGCCGATCGGGGCGCCCCACGGCATCAGTACCTCGCACCCCGCCTCCAGCAGGCGGCCCGCCAGAATGCCGTCCTCGGTGGTATAGGGGAATACTTTGAACCCGTCCGCGCACAGAATTCCGGCCGCCTCGACAAGGCCGAACGGATCGGGTTGCAGCGTGTCTGCGTGGCCCACGACCTCCAGCTTGATCCAGTCCGTGCCAAACATCTCGCGCGCCATATGGGCGGTGGTCACCGCTTCCTTGACCGAATGGCATCCCGCCGTGTTGGGCAAAACCGGCACGCCCAGATCGCGTATCAGTTGCCAGAACCCCTGCCCTGTGCCATCGCCCGCCGCCTCGCGGCGCAGCGACACCGTGGCCACCCCCGCCCCCGAGCGCACAAATGCCGCCTCTAGCGCCTTGGGCGACGGGTATTGCGATGTGCCCAGCATCAACCGCGAGCAGAGGTCGGTTCCGTAAAATGCCACCATGTCAGCCTCCCTGCCGCGGCGCGAGAATTTCCAGCCTGTCGCCGTCTGACAGCGCGTGCCTGGCCCGCTGGCCCGCAGGCACGAATGTTTCATTGATCGCTGTGGCCACACGGGCATCCGGGCCATAGCCCAGTTCCACAAGGGCCGCAGCCAGATCACAGGCCACAATCTGCTGCGCTGTGCCGTTAACCGTCAGTTTCATGCGATAAGCTCCGGTGTTGTGCCTGCCAGCAGATAATCTGCTGCCATCACCGCCATCGCGGGTGACATCAGAAAGCCGTGCCGGAACAAGCCGTTGATATGCATCCGCTCGGGTGTGAGCGTGATACGCGGAATATTGTCAGGGAAAGCGGGGCGCGCATCGGCGCCAAGTTCGATGACCTCGGCCTCACCAAACGCCGGATGCAGGGCAAAGGCTGCATTGAGCAGCTCTACTGTCGAGCGCAATGTGACAGGCCCGCGATTATCCCCTTCAAGCTGGGTCGCGCCCAGCATGAAAACGCCGTCACCGCGCGGCACGATATAAAGTGGATGGCGCGGGTGCAGCAACCGCACAGGGCGCGACAGCGTCACCTCGGGGCAGCGCAAAACCGCCATCTCGCCGCGCACACCGCGCAGGTCCGGCAGGCTGTCGCGGGCGTGCAACCCGCGGCAGTCGATGACGCGTCCCAGATGTCGGGCCTCGGGCTGGATCGTCACCCCTTTGGCGAGAAGGGCCTCGCACAAGGTGGCAAGCGCCACACGCGGAGACAGATGGGCCTCGGTCTCGAAAAACAGCGCGCGGTCATGGCGTCCCGCCAGATCCGGCTCCAGCGCGGCAATTTCTTCCGCATTCACCAGCCGGTGCGCAGTGGTGCGCCGCGCAAAACGGTCAAGCTCGCGCCGGTCGCGCGCCAGTGTTACCACCAACGAGCCGCGATAGGACAAAGGCACACCGGCACGCGCCCACCATGCTGCGGCCCCGCGCCCCAGACGCACGATCACCTCCTCGGTGACCTCGCCCTCGCAATGGGGCGCCAGCATACCGCCGGCCCACCATGAACACCCGTGCGGTCCGGGCGGGCCTGCGGGGTCGATGATCTGCACGGATGCCACGCGCGATGTCAGCTCGAATGCGGTGGCAAGGCCCGCGATCCCCGCGCCAAGGATGGTTGCATCGACTGTCATGGCCAGACCTCGTGGAAATGGTGCACAGGTCCGTAGCCGCGCCCCACCTGCAGCCGGTCAGCACAGGCAATGGCGCGCTGCAGCCATGCATGGGCCCGTTCCACCGCCTCGTATAACGGCCGGCCAAGCGCCAGCTCGGCGGCGATGGCCGAGGATAGCGTGCATCCCGTGCCATGTGTGTTTTGTGTAGTCTGGCGGGGGGCACTGAACTGCTGAAGCGCCTCCGCAGGCCCCACCAGCAGATCGCGGCATACCGGCCCCGCGCCATGCCCGCCCTTCATCAAGACTGCGCGCGCGCCCATCTGGCACAAAGCACGCCCCTGCGCGGCGACCTCGTGTGAGGTCTCGGCCTGAGGCTGGCCCAGAAGCTGGGCTGCCTCTGGCAGGTTCGGGGTCAGCAGGTGGGCCAGTGGCAGCAGATGCTCACGCAGGGCCTGAACGGCGTCACGCTCCAGCAATGTATCGCCCGATTTGGCCACCATCACGGGATCAAGAACAACCGGCCCGCGAAAACCGGCCAACGCATCGGCCACAGCCCTGATCAGGCCCACCGATCCCAGCATGCCGATTTTCACTGCATCCGCGCCGATATCGTCCAGCACAGAGGCGATTTGCGCCGCGACCAGATCAGGCTCCATCACGGCGACCCGCTGCACGCCCACCGTGTTTTGTGCCGTAATCGCAGTGATTGCGGTGCTGGCGTAGACCCCCAGCGCCGAGGCCGTTTTCAGATCGGCCTGAATCCCCGCGCCACCACCGCTGTCAGAACCAGCTATGATCAAGAGTTTCGCAACCGCGCCCATAGTATCCTCCGGTTTACGGGATACCCTTGGCGTGATGATCGGGAGATATGCGCGCGCAGCTTTGGTCGCTGCACCTCGTCATGTGTCCGTTTCCTACGCCGGCATTGCCCGGATCAGGTTCGATGGGTTAGCTTGCGCCTCTCAGCCCCATGAACGGGGCACCCCAACGGATTCGGCCTGACGCTAACCCAGCCGATCCCGCCTCGCAAGAGGCGATGATCAGGCGGGGCCTCTGTCAGGGCATCTGTTCCATTCGGGATATCTTTCCGGAATGGCGCGGGACGCGACGCGCCCGCCACACAGGCAGGCCCCAAGACACGGGCCTTAAGACACGAACCTCAAGACACGGGCCTCAAGACACGGGCATACTGAAAAAGGCCCACCGGAACCGGAGGGCCTTTCGCCAGATAATCTTCGGTCAATGTAGCCTTCTGTCAGCGCAGGCGCTTCAGGCCGCTTTCAGCTTGGCCGCAGGGGCGGTGATGAATTCCTCGTGCAGCGCTGCGATCGCCGGTTTCAGGCACTCGCGCTCCAGCACGAACTGGACATCCACATTCCGCGGGCCCTGAGTTGCGCCCAGCGCAGAATAACCTGCAGCTGCAATGGCTTGCAGTCCTCGGGTCAGCGTGGATAAACCATGCAGGTCCCGCCCGATCACCGCTGCCATTGCAAGCGGACGCGCCGAGACCTTGGCCGACGGATAGATCTTGTTGATATCTTTCTCGACACGGCGCATCACCTTCAGCGAACTGTCGACGTAATGCGTGATCGTGTTGGCATTGGTCGCCTTTGAAACGATGCGCACGTTATGGCGTGTCAACGTATCAAGCACACTCGCGTCATAGCCTTTGACACCTACCATATCCTGCTCGAACACTTCGAGGGCAATGATATCCAGACCCGTTACGATTTCCACGGCGGGCTCGTCGGCGGGTTTGTCATCAATCAGCGTACCCGGATCTTCGGGTTCGAACGCATTGGTCACACGCAAAGGCACTGCAGCCTGACGCAAAACTTTAGCAGCCTTGGGGTGGATCGCCTCCATCCCCATATTCGATAACTGATCGGCCACGTCATAGTTGGTATGGCCCAGCTTGCGCACCGCATCCTGACCCACAAGGTTGGGATCAGCGGACGACAGGTGGAATTCTTTGTGAATAATCGCCTCTTGGGCCCCTGTCAGCGCCGCAAGATTAGAGAATGTCACTTCGGAATAACCACGATCGAACTCTGCCATCAGACCTTCGACACATTGCGCATAGCCTGTGACAATCGGCATTTCGCAGGTCAGATCAACATCCGACAGCCCTTGTTTCAGCCGGCTTTCAAGGCTGTGATCACGCTCGTCACGCCAGCCCGACAGATCGACAAAGCGGGCATTGACCCCCGAGCGCTGCAAAAGCAGCGTGGTGACGAAGGCGGAATGCGCCTCCCCCAATCCCGACAGCATCTCGCGCATCGCCAGCATGTGATCGGATAAACGGAAATGCCCGTAAGAGCACAAACGTCCCAGATCAATCAGGCAGTTGCGCGCGCCATCCACGCGATCACGCACAAACGCATCCGCCTGCGAAAGATCGGCGGGATGATCCAGCACATCGTGATGCGCCTGAACCATGGCCTGCGACACGGCGTCGAGCGCCTCGAGCCATCCGTGATCGTTATCGGCGTTGGCGAAACGACCATACACACCGCTTTCACCCGATTTCTTATGCTCGAGCAAAAGATTGGTAATGCCGCCGAAAGCGGAGACCACGAAAACGCGCCCGTAAAGCGCGGCCCCTTCGCGGTTCCCGATGAACAGCGTGTCGCGCAATTCGCGCACGCGGCTCATCGAGGTGCCACCGATTTTTTCAACGGTATGAGCGGGGTATACTGGTGTGTCAGTCATATCGGCTTACGCTTTCTGCAGCGTGTCGGCCGGCGCATAAGAACCGTCCTCACGGTGGACTTCCGTACCTGTGACAGGCGGATTGAAGCAGCAAGCCATAACCAGATCTGCGCCGTCATCTGCTATCAGGCGGTGGCGGTCATGCAGATTGAGCGCATACATCACACCGGGCTGGATCTCATGGGTTTTATTGTCATTGTCCAACTCGATGATCCGGCCCTTGCCAGACATGCAATAGACGCTTTCGAAATGGTGCTTGTAATGGAACTCATGCTCCGAGCCGGCCTCGAGCGTCGTGATATGGAACGAGAAGTTCATATTATCATCGGCAAGCAGCATCCTCACGGACGTCCAACGCTCGTTGGCCACGGCTTTGTCAGTATTCTTCAGCTCGTTGAAATCGCGAACAATCATAATGTAATCCTGTTGTTTTCAGTTAGAGTGTTTGGTCTCCGGCAGGCGCGCGTCCAGAGATATCCTCGCCGCACGCCGCCGGAACACGTCTTGAAATCATTTGTTTGCGGTGATCTCGCGGGTGGCGCTGATCAGGATGTTCAGGCCTTCGCGGAAGATCTCGTCGGGTGTGGTCAGCGGTGCCAGCACCTTAACCACCTGATCTTCACTGCCCGAGGTTTCGATCACTAGGCCGTTTTCAAAGCAGCGCTTACAGATTCTCTCTGCCAGCTCGCCACTGCCCACATCGACACCCTGCATCAGACCGCGCCCTTTGAGGAACGCGCCTTCGACCATACCGGACACTTCATCCAGTGCAGTGGTCAGCATCATCGCCCGATCAGCCAACTTCCGCTGGAAGCTGTCATCCGACCAGAACTTGTTGATCGCAACCGTCGCGGTCAGGAAGGCATGGGTGTTGCCGCGGAATGTACCGTTATGTTCGGCAGGTCCCATAACATCGTATTCGGGACGCACCAGAACCAGCGCAAGCGGAAGACCCATACCCGATACCGATTTTGCCATCGGGACCAGATCGGGGCTGACGCCCATTTCCTCGAACGAGAAGAACGTGCCGGTCCGGCCACAGCCTGCCTGAATATCGTCGATAATAAACAGTGCACCGTGTTTGCGGGCTACTTTCTCGACGCCGCGCACAAACTCTGCCGATGCGGCGTTCAACCCGCCTTCGCCTTGTACGGTTTCCAGCATGATGGCCGCAGGCGCATCCACACCCCCCGATGCATCCGAAAGCATCTGGTCCAGAAGCGCCACAGAATCCACGCCATTGGCATATTGGTCAAACGGCAGACGTGTGACGCCTTGGGTCGGCATCCCTGCGCCACCGCGGTGATAGCCATTACCTGTCGCGGCCAACGCCCCCATGGTCACGCCATGGAAACCGTTGGTGAAGGCGATGATATTGGTACGTCCTGTGGCCTTGCGGGCAATTTTCATCGCCGCTTCAACCGCGTTCGTGCCGGTCGGGCCGATGAACATCAGCTTGTGGTCCATCCCGCGCGGCGCAAGGATCTTGTCTTGGAACGTGGTCAGGAACTCCGCTTTGGTGTCGGTGTGGAAATCCAGAGCATGGCCCAGTTTGTCACCTGTCAGGTGATCGATCAGCGCCTTTTTCATATCCGGATCGTTGTGGCCGTAGTTCAGCGATGAACAGCCTGCCAGAAAATCGATGTAACGATTGCCTTCGGCGTCAAACAGTTCCGAACCGCGGGCTTCGGTAAAAATGGTCGGGAAGCCGCGGCAATAGGAGCGGGCTTCGGATTCGCGTTGGGTAAAGATCGTACGGTCGCTTGTTTTATCAAACGGCATGAGAGTACCTCTCTGGGGGTAGCTTTATAAGGGAATGAAGGGGGGCCGCGCCCGGATCAGGCTGCGGCCTTCGCCTCTTCTTCGAACGTGATTGTCACCATGTGTTCGGTCGCGGCATGACCATCGAAGTGGTCGTCCTTGGTGAAATGCGCCTCGGATGTGAGGTCACCACCGACCGAGCGGGCGAATGAGCGGAACAGAGCCCAGGATGCCTCGTTGGATTTCGTAATCGTGGTTTTGATCTGCGTGCATTCGTCGGCCTCACTGCGCGAAATCAGATGCTTGAGCATACGTTTGCCAAGACCAAGACCACGCGCATCGGGCGATACCGCCACTTGCCACACGAAGAATGCATCGGGATCGGACGGGGTGATATAGCCTGAAACCCAACCGATGGGGGCGCCATCACGCTCCACCATGACACAGGTATCGCGGAAGTGATCGCACTGCAGCAAGTTGCAATACATGGAATTCTCATCCAGCGGCTTGCAGGTTTTGACGAGTTCCCAAATCGCTGAACCGTCTTCGGCATTCGGCTTGCGGAAGGTTAGCTCTGGTTTTTTCATCATCTTGACTGTCGGCACGATTCTGTTCCCTCAGTTGCTTCGAGAAACTAAATAGTCCGGCTCTGGAAATATTTCAACCTATCAAAGTAAATTTCTGCCTAAAAACCGAGTTTTTCCAGTTATAGTTGACAAAAATGCATATCAACCCTAAGTATCTTTGCTCAAATATCCTATAAACAACCAAAGGAACTCTGGATTGCGCCCTGTTTCAGCCTCTGCGATATTAAGCCAATCGAAGTTTTTAAGTGGAGACATGAACGGCATGAGCGAGAGCCGTACCGATATGAGCCTGATTGCCCTACGCCGCATTCTTCGCGCGACCGAAATTTTCGGCCGCGATCTGGCCAAAGCTGCCGGATTGACCCCGGTCCAGTTCCGGGTCTTGCAAGTTGTTGCCGAAACGGACTGGTCCACGGCAAAAGCGATTTCCACACGCATGGGCGTCAGTCAGGCCACCGTCACCTCGCTTGTCGACAAGTTGGTGGACAAAGGCATGGTGAAACGCCAGCGGTCCGAAATCGACCGCCGTCAGACAGACATCGTCCTGACCCCTGCAGGGTCCTATGCGCTTGAAGAAGCCCCCGATGCACTGCAGCAGCGGTTTGTGAAGAAGTTCGAATCGCTCGAAGACTGGGAACAGGCGCAGTTGATCGCATCGCTGGAGCGCGTGGCCGGCATGCTTGATGCGCATGATCTGGATGTAGCCCCCGTGCTGCACGTCGGAGAATTGACGACCCGCCAGTAATTTGACAGCAGTTTTTGCCCTTATAATGGGCTTTCTTGGCATAACATCCCCCGCGTCAGGCATCTGGCGCGGGGATTTTGTTTGACGCAACCTGCACTTCGGGGTTCCCATGGGCTGCGCGCCTGTTCGCGCGCGCCCCACACGAAGAAACGGAGCCGCAATGCCTATCGCCCATGCCCCCTTCACCTACGAGGAATACCAGCGACGCATCCGGCTTGTGCGTCGCGCCATGTCAGAGCGTCATATTGATGTGCTGTTCATCACCAATCCCTCGAACCAGTTCTGGCTGACAGGCTATGACGGTTGGTCGTTCTACACCCATCAAGGGGTGATACTGGCAATGGACGGCGACCCGATCTGGTGGGGGCGCGGCATGGATGCAAATGGCGCCAAACGCACCGTGTGGATGGAAGATACGCAGATCCGCTGGTATGCCGACCGGATGGTGCAATCGGAAACGGTCCATCCAATGGAAGACCTCGCCTCGCATCTGCGGATCTTGGGCATGTCCCATAAACGGATCGGCGTCGAGATGGAGACCTATTTCTACACCGCCCGCGCCCATGCTGTTTTGCTCGAAGGGCTGCCCGATGCACAGATTGTCGATGCAAGCGTTCTGGTCAACTGGCAGCGCCTGATCAAATCCGACGAGGAACTGCAGTTCATGCGCCGTGCCGCGCGGATATCCGAGCTGGTGATCGAACGCGCGATAGAGCTGATCGAACCCGGCTATCACAAACACGATCTGGTGGGCGAGCTCTACAAAACGGCCGTGCAGGGCGAGGATGACAGTTGGGGCGATTATCCCGCCATTGTGCCGATGCTGCCGTCAGGGGCCGATGCCTCTGCGCCGCATCTGACGTGGAACGGGGAGGCATTCCGCAAAGACGAAATGACCTTCGTCGAACAATCGGGCTGTTATCGCCGCTATCATGCGCCGCTGTGCCGCTCGATCTATCTTGGCAAGCCGCCCCAGCACATGCTGGATGCTTCTGCTGCGCTGACAGAGGGGCTGAATGCGGGGATCGAGGTCGCCCGCCCCGGCAATCGTGCCTGCGACATCGCGCGGGCGCTGGATACGGAATTGCTGAAAGTGGGCATCGAACGTCCGGCCCGCTGCGGCTATGCGGTCGGCTGCTCCTACCCGCCGGACTGGGGCGAACACACCGTATCGCTTCGCGCAATGGATGAGACCATTCTTGAACCCGGCATGACATTCCACTTCATGCCCGGCCTGTGGATGGATGACTGGGGGATGGAGACGACCGAGACGATCCTGATCCGCGAGGATGGCGCCGCCGAACCGCTGAGCAAAGTCTCGCGCCAGTTATTTGTGAAAGACTGATGTCTGATCTTGCGCATGCCAAAGCGGTGCTGGGAGATCTGATCGCGTTTGAAAGCGTCTCGTCAAACAGCAACCTTGATATCATCGACTATATCGCCCGCCATCTGAAGGCGGCAGGCGCGCGGGTGGACATCTTGCGCGACCCAACCGGCAAGAAGGCCAATATCTGGGCGAGTATCGGGCCGGAAGGTGACGGCGGTCTGGTGCTGTCGGGGCATTCCGATGTGGTGCCCGTGACCGATCAGGACTGGTCGCATGACCCGTTTCATATGCACGAGGCAGATGGCAGGCTATACGGTCGGGGCAGTTGCGACATGAAAGGCTTTATCGCCTGCTGCCTGACCAAGGCAGAGGACCTGGCCCGCATTGCGACCACCCGCCCGATCCATTTCGCCTTCACGCACGACGAGGAGGTCGGCTGTCTGGGCGCACGCGCGCTGGTCGAGACACTGCACGAGCGCGGCATACGCCCCGCGCTGTGTCTGATCGGCGAGCCTACGCAAATGCAGGTGATCGAGGGCAATAAGGGATGTTGCGAATATACCGTCACCTTCCACGGTCAGGAAGGGCATTCCTCCGCACCCGAGCGCGGGGTGAATGCCGTCGAATATGCCGCGCGCTATATCGCGCGCCTGCTGGAACTGCGCGAAGACCTGAAGGCCCGCGCGCCCGAAGACGGTCGTTTTGATCCGCCATGGACCACACTCAACGTTGGACAGCTGCACGGCGGGGTCGCCCATAACGTGATTGCCAATCATGCTGTGCTGGATTGGGAATTCCGCCCGATCAACGCGCAGGACATGGCATATGTGAAAACGCAGGTGGCCGAACATGTGGCCCGCCTTTTGCCGCAGATGCAGGCTGTGATGCCCGACGCCTCAATCAGCACCCAGACCATTGGCGAGGTCGCGGGGCTGGAGCCGATGCCCGAAAATACAGCCCGCGATCTGATGTTCCAGCTGACCGGCCAGAACACCGCCACATGTGTGCCGTTCTCAACCGAAGCGGGCCTTTTCCAGCAGTTGGGTACCGATGTTGTCATCTGCGGACCGGGCTCGATCGAGCAGGCCCACAAGCCCGATGAGTTCGTCAGTCTCGAACAGATGGAACAATGTTTAGAAATGTTCGATAGGCTGATCGAACGGGGGCTGGAGTGCGCTACATGAATTCGGCGGAAAACCGATCATTCCAGCCTGCCAGATACGATCACGGCTTGTGGAACAACTCTGTGATCTATGTATTATAGAAATGAAGTCAAAGGAGTCCTCTATGAAACGCATTGCCCCTGTTTTCGTTCTGCTTGCTTTGGGCGCACTGTCCGCCTGTTCGACCGTCCAAGGGTTCGGTCAGGATGTCTCGACCGCCGGCACGGTGGTTCAGCGCGAAGCGAACCAAGCCAAATACTGAACTTGGCTCTCTGCCTCGGTACACTCCGAGGCAGGCAATCAACTTACCAGTAACATCACCCGGCCTACACATATGTGGGCCGGGTGACATTTGCGCATGATTTCAAACACCCCCACTGCCGCGCCGGACACGATCCGTCGATGTCGCACAAAACCCGCATCAAGCTGCAGGCATGGGTGTTTCAACACCGTCGCGGGTGTGCAAAAGTAACCGCATCCGTGATGACTGACGGTCGACCTGACGATCAAACGAGACGAGGAGACGAGTACGATGGCATGGTATGGACTTATTTTTATGGCACTGATCGGCTTTGCCCTGAGCCTTGGCACATTGCTTTGGGCCTGGAGCAAAAGCCCTGCCACGGACCGGCCTTCGCGCTATAGCAACCGGGTGTCCATTCTGGGCGGCACAGCCCTGATGACAACGGTCGTGATGTTTTTGTTCTTGGTCGCGGGGATCGGGCGCGCCACACCGCTACCGCAATATATGTTTTTCGTGCTGGGGATCTGCGCCACGATCGCGATCCTCTGGGCAGAAGGCCAACAACCCGCCGACGCGCGCAACTATCCCATGGGTCTGAAACTGGCCTCGGTCTGGGTCGTGATCGGCGCTGTGCATCTGGTTGTGGGTATCTTGGTCGCCATGTCGGGGGGAACTTTCGGCATGTCGGGGATGTTGTTTGTAGACTTCTTCGTTGTGGTCACGGTCGCGATTTTCCGCAGCCTGATCATGGCAGGCCAGCACGAACACGATACGGCTGGCCACTGAGCCGCACCCCCTACCCTGCACCAACCCCCAAGAGGCCCCTTTGAAATATCACGGAAAGCATCTGTTTCACCATGACCACCGCAACGATTCCCCCCAGAAACGGCGGGTCTTCGCAGGGTTCGAGGTCCTGTATACGTTCGTGGATTTCGGGGCCGCTTTTTGTTTTGTCGTGGGATCGGTCATGTTTTTTTCCGAGGCATGGATGACCCCCGGCACCTGGTTTTTCCTGATCGGCTCGATCCTGTTTGCATTCAAGCCAACGATCCGCTTGGTGCGCGAGCTGCGGCTTTTGTCAATGGATGATACATCCGATCTGGCCCGAAAGCAGGAGTGATCTTCCCATCTTTGCGTCAATGGGCTAGGACGGGGCCGCATCCCGACACTTCGGGGAAAGACGAAGGGCTGATCCATGAAATTCACGCTGAGCTGGCTGAAAGAGCATCTGGAAACCGAGGCTTCCCTCGATGATATCCTTTATGCACTGACCGATCTGGGGCTGGAGGTCGAAGAGGTTTTCGACCCGCGCGCGAAACTTGCCGCCTTTACGCTGGCCAAGGTGATCCACGCCGAACAGCACCCCGATGCGGATCGCTTGCGCGTGTGCCGCGTCGCCACCGACGAGGGCGAAAAGCAGATCGTTTGCGGCGCACCCAACGCGCGCGAGGGAATTACCGTCGTGCTGTGCAAGCCCGGTGATTATGTGCCCGGCATCGACACCACGCTGTCTGTCGGCAAAATCCGCGGCGTTGAAAGCCATGGCATGATGGCGTCCGAGCGCGAGCTGGAGCTGTCTGACGAACATAACGGCATTATCGAGTTGCCGTCTGGTGACGTAGGCGAGAAATTCGTCGACTGGATGGCCCGGAACCGGCCCGCCGAGATCGATCCGGTGATCGACATCGCCATCACGCCCAACCGCCCCGATGCATTGGGCGTGCGCGGCATTGCGCGCGATCTGGCGGCACGTGGTCTGGGCACGCTGAAGCCGCTGAGCGTGGCACCTGTCGCAGGACAGTTCGACAGCCCCGTCACCGTCAGTATTGATCCCGCGTTGAAAGACAAAGCCTGCCCGGTCTTTACCGGACGCGTGATCCGTGGTGTGAAAAACGGCGAAAGCCCCCAGTGGCTGAAAAACCGCCTGCAAGCGATCGGACTGCGGCCGATTTCGGTCCTTGTGGACATCACCAACTATTTCACCTTCGATCTGAACCGGCCCTTGCATGTGTTCGATCTGGCAAAGATCACCGGCAACCTGCGCATCGCAGCCGCCCAAGGTGGTGAAAGCTTCGCTGCCCTGAACGACAAAACCTATACGCTGGCTCAGGGCATGACGGTCGTGGCCGATGACGCAGGCGTGGAAAGCCTGGCCGGTGTCATGGGCGGGGCCGCATCGGGCGCGACAGACGAGACCGTCGATGTGTTTCTGGAATCCGCATACTGGGATCCGATCACAATCGCCACTACGGGCCGTGCGCTGAAAATCAACTCCGACGCGCGCTACCGGTTCGAACGCGGCGTGGATCCGGCCTTCACCCGTGACGGTCTGGAACTGGCCACGCAAATGATACTGGATCTGTGCGGTGGCACCCCCAGCCACGTGGTGATGGACGGGGCAATCCCTGCGGTAGATCGCTCCTATGCATTCGATCCCGATCGTGTCGGGCGTCTTGTCGGGATGGATATTCCTGCAGACGGCCAACGCGATACACTACGCGCCTTGGGCTTCAGCTTTGATGGGGATCGTGTGACACCGCCCAGCTGGCGCCCCGATGTGCTGGGCGAGGCCGACCTGATCGAGGAGATCGCCCGTATCGCATCGCTGAGCAAGCTGGAGGGCAAACCGCTGGCGCGCGAAACCACCGGTGTGCCCGGAACAATCCTGACCCCGATGCAGCGCCGTGAAAAAATGGTGCGCCGCACCATGGCGGGCCTTGGGTATAATGAATGCGTCACCTACAGCTTCATCGACGGGCCATCGGCCACGCTGTTTGGGGGTGGCGAGGATGCGACCATGCTGCAAAACCCGATCAGCTCGGAGATGTCGCATATGCGCCCCGCCCTGCTGCCCGGCCTGTTACAAGCCGCCAGCCGCAATCAGGCGCGCGGTTTTGCCGATCTTGCGCTTTTCGAGGTCGGCCCCGCGTTCAGCGGTGGCGAGCCGGGTGAACAGTTTATCGAAGCCTGCGGCCTGCTGGTCGGGGCGACTGCGCCGCGTGATCCCTATGGGTCACGGCGTCCGGTCGATATTTTCGATGCCAAAGCCGATGCCGAAGCGGTGCTGGGCGCAATCGGGGCGCCCGCGCGTATGCAGATCAACCGCAAGCTGGATGGCTGGTGGCACCCCGGCCGTGCCGGCGTCATGGCACTTGGCCCCAACCGCCTATGCGCCTTTGGCGAGCTGCATCCCAAGATCCTGCGCGAAATGAACGTAAAAGGCCCCGCCGTGGCGTTCTGCATCTGGGTGGAAAATGTGCCGTTCCCGAAATCGAAAGGTCCGGCGCGTCCGGCCCTTGCCACCTCCGATCTGCAAGCGGTGGAGCGTGATTTCGCCTTCGTCGTGGATGAAAAGGTCGAGGCCCTGACGGCCGTGAACGCGGCGCTTGGTGCCGATAAGAAGCTGATCGAAGCCGTTCAGGTTTTCGACCAGTTCACAGGTGCAAAAGCGCAAGAACAGATGGGCGCGGGCAAGAAATCCATCGCCTTGTCCGTGCGCCTGCAACCGACAGACAAGACCCTGACCGACAAGGACATCGAGACTGTGAGCGCCAAGGTCATCGACAAAGTCACCAAGGCCACCAAGGGCGAATTGCGCACCTGAGGCCTTGCCCGGCCCTGTCCCCTAGCGAAAAAGCCATCCTTTCTGCAATCAGGAAGGGTGGCTTTTTCTTGCCCGCCCGATCCGGTGCGGCGAGCATCCCGCTGACGCCCGGCGTTGGATCGGGGGGCGCGCAGGCCCCCAAGCCCCACGCCCGACCGATCTGCATCCCGAGGGCTTGAGAATTTCTTGTCCGGGCTTACCTTTCCTACAGGAACGCAACAGGAGGGAAGACCCATGGCAGGTGGCTGGGCACGCGACGGCGCGGTCAACGAACAGATCGATGCCTCTATCCAAGATGAACTAAGCCGCATGCGCGCACGGCGCACCCCACAGGGCGAAAGTGCGGTCTTTTGCGTGGAATGCGACGAACCTATCCCGGAGCCGCGAAGACTCGCGCTGCCGGGTGTGAAGCTGTGTGTGGAGTGCCAGCAAAGCCGCGACAGCCGGAAAAACGGCGCGCGCGGCATGAACCGGCGCGCCTCCAAGGACAGTTTGCTGAAATAGTGAGCTGGACTGGCCGTCAGCTGTCTGAAGGATGACTGACACCATCGACCCAGCGGATCGGCTCCCAATCGCGCGGGCTGATGCCCACAATCGCCCCCATATTCACCCCGTATTCATTTGGGTTGGATCGTCTGCGGTGATGCGTGTAAATCCCGCAGGTCTTGCAAAAATAATGCAGGGCCGTTTTTGTATTAAACTGGTAAAGTGTCAGATTATCCTCGCCAGAAGTGATTTTTAGGTCTTCCAGCTTGACCGACACCGCCGCCGCACCACGCCTGCGACAAAACGAGCAATCACACCGGCGCGCTGTAAACAGACCATCGACAAGCTGCACCTCCAGCGTCACCGCGCCGCAGTGGCATTGCACAATCTGTGGGTCATTGGGATCAATAATCATCAGCATCTCCTGAAAAGGGGGCGTGTGCATATAGTTGGCGTTCGGCGGTCGAGGTTCAATCAAATATTCACCACCTGCACGGGCACGCGGGCCGGACGGGTCCGTGAACGCATGAAAATGGCGCGCTTATCGCGATCCTTTTTCGTCGAGGTTTTGTGGCTACGCTACGCAGGTGTGAAATATGTGCCCCACCCCGGGCCATCCCGAGCAGATGGGCGCGATGGTCAGGCTGGCCCACTGTAAATCCGCGTGCAAAAACGCCACTTACCGGCCCCCGCAGGCTGGGCCGCCAAAATCTGTAAGAAAATCAAGAAAACTGTGTTTCACACAGCGTGGCTTTCCCATGGTGCGGCGGCAGCGATACCGCATTGCCCCATGGGAAGAGCACGCGGGGCAAGGTCATTGTATCCTGAGACCACAATGACATCCCTACCATGAATGGGTAATCACGGCCCCGACCAAGGCAGGGCCGCGCAGTCGATATATTATTCGCTACCGGCTGTGGCCAGAAGCTGGGCATTCCCGCCAGCGGCGGTTGTGTCGATGCAGATATGGCGCTCGTGGTAGATGTGGCCCACATCAGGTTTGCCGGTGATCAGCGGCAGGATCGGGCCTGCACGCTCTGCGAGAGCTTGCGCAAAAACGCGCGCCTCTTTGGCATCACCCCAGAACATCGCGCCCGAGATCCCCTGTTTGGTCTCCAGCGCCTCTGCTGTGGTCCGCGTGCCGATCATCGCCGCGCCCCCCAAAGCCTCGACCGCCTCTTTTTGTTCGGCTGCGATTTTCGGCCCCGGCCCCAGGCACAGGATCGGTTCACGCACATGCAGGGTCAAACGGTTCGATTCCCCCGTCGGCCCCGGCATGCTGCGCTCGGCCTCTGGCACACGGTCAGGCTGGGTTTTGGTAAAGCGCCACAGATAGTCAGGGCCACCCGCTTTGGGACCGGTGCCCGAAAGCCCCTCGCCACCGAAGGGCTGGCTGCCCACAACCGCGCCCACCTGATTGCGGTTCACATAGATATTGCCGCAATGCACGCTTTCGGTCACTTCCTGCACACGGTTATCAATCCGTGTGTGAAGGCCGAAGGTCAGTCCGTAGCCGGTGGCATTGACCGCCGCGATCACATCGTGGATCTCGTCGCTTTTATAGGTAGCGATATGCAGAACCGGCCCGAATATCTCGCGGCCCAGATCGGCAATCCCCTTGATGCGAATGGCCACAGGCGGGCAGAAATGCCCCTGATTTTTCGGAGCGGCGATTTCCTTCATGACACGCCCGCGTGCCCGCGCCTGATCCACATGGTCGCGAATGATTTTGGCGGCGTCTTCGTCGATCACCGGCCCGACATCGCTGGACAGATGCCACGGATTGCCCACGGTCAATTCGTCCATGGCGCCAAACAGCATCTCTGTCAGGCCTTCAAGAACATCCTCTTGCACATAAAGGCACCGCAGGGCCGAACACCGCTGTCCCGCCGATTGGAAGGCCGAGGCCAGAATATCGCGCACCGCCTGTTCCGGCAGGGCGGTGGAATCCACGATCATTGCGTTCAAGCCACCGGTTTCCGCGATAAGCGGCGCACCGGGGTCCATCGTCTCGACCATCGCACGGCGGATCATTTTTGCAGTGTCGGTCGAGCCTGTGAAAGCCACACCGTTCACCCGTGCATCCGAGGTGAGCGCCGCACCCACCGTTGCCCCGTCGCCGGGCAACAGCTGCAATGCTGCGCGCGGCACACCGGCCTCGTGCAAAAGCTGTGTGGCGTAATGCGCGATCAGGGGTGTTTGTTCTGCCGGTTTGGCCAGAACCGCATTGCCGGTGGCCAGGCCTGCCGTCAATTGGCCCGTAAAGATCGCAAGCGGGAAGTTCCACGGGCTGATACAGGTGAACACGCCGCGGGCTTCGGCCTCGGGGATATTGAACGCATAGTATTTGAGGAAGTCCACAGCCTCGCGCAGCTCTGCCACCGCGTCCATCAGGCTTTTGCCTGCTTCGCGTGCCAGAATGGCAAAGATTGCGCCGTAATGCTGCTCGTAAAGGTCGGCAGCCCGCAACAGAACGCGGCGACGTTCCTCGACCGAGACGTCCCAGGGTTCGGCTGCGGCAAGGGCGGTTTGCACATCAGCGGCAGAGGCGTTGAATACATCGCCGATTTTTTCGCCCGTTGACGGGTTGATCGCATCACTCGCGGCCTCCGGCGCAGTCTCGCCTGCGATCAAGGGACGTGCCTCTGGCAACAGACCTTCGGCGAAGGGCGCGCGCGCGGCCTCGATTTCAGCGATGCTGGCACGGTCCGTCAGATCGAATCCCTTGGAATTGCCGCGCTTGCCGAAAATCTCGGAGGGTTTGCGCAGGATCGGGTTCTCGATGCTCTTGTAAACGGCAACTTGCGCAAACGGACAGGCGGCCACCTCTTCGGGGGTGACATCCTCGTCAACGATCTGGTTGACGAAACTGGAGTTCGCCCCGTTTTCCAGCAAACGCCGCACCAGATAGGCCAGCAGGTCGCGATGCGCCCCGCAGGGTGCATAGATCCGGCAGCGGGTTTTGTGATCGCCCAGAACGATATCGTGCAAACGCTCGCCCATCCCGTGCAGGCGCTGGAACTCGAAATCACGACGGGCTTCGCCATCGGTCAGTTCCAGCACGGCCGCGACCGTGTGCGCATTGTGGCCTGCGAATTGCGGATAGATCCGGTCGCGCATGTCCAGCAGCTTGCGTGCGTTGGAGATATAGCTGACATCGGTCGATGCCTTGCGGGTGAACACCGGAAAATCTTCCAGCCCTGCCACCTGCGCGCGCTTCACCTCGGCATCCCAATAGGCCCCTTTGACAAGGCGCACCATGATCTTGCGATCAAGGCGCTGTGCCAGATTGTAAAGCCAGTCGAGCGCTTGCGAACAGCGCCGGCCATAGGCCTGTACCACAACGGCGAACCCGTCCCATCCTGCAAGGTCGGGATCGGCAAGAACCGCCTCGATCACCTTGAACGACATCGTCATCCGGTCGACTTCTTCAGCGTCGATTGTAAAGCTCATATCAGCGGCGGCGGCTTTTTTGGCCAGACGCACCACCATTGGCACCAGTTCGGCCATGATCCGGTCTTCATGCGCGAATTCATACCGCGGATGCAGCGCCGAGAATTTCACCGAAATGCCGGGATTGTCGTACAGCTTGCCCTTCTTGCAATTGCGTGCAATCGCTTCGATCGCCTTGGCATAGGCTTGCTCGTAGCGCTTGGCATCAGCCATGGTGCGCGCAGCCTCCCCCAGCATGTCGTAGCTGTAGGAATACCCTTTTTCTTCTTGTTTGCGGGCCCGCTCCATCGCGCTTTCGATGGTCTCCCCCAGAACGAACTGGCGTCCCATTTCCTTCATCGCGCGACCGACCGCACGACGGATCACAGGCTCGCCCAGCCGGCGGATCGCGCCTCGCAGATGGCCTGCGACCCCTTGGGACCGGTCGTCCAGCACCTTGCCCGTCAGCATCAGACCCCATGTCGACGCATTGACCAACGGCGAGGCCGAATGACCCATATGTTTGGACCAGTCCGACGGCGCGATCTTGTCTTCGATCAGCGCATCCATCGTATCGGCATCCGGCACGCGCAGCAGCGCTTCCGCCAGACACATAAGTGCGATGCCTTCTTCTGTTGACAGACCGTATTCCGCAAGGAACACTTCCATCAATCCGGGACGCGAGTCTGCGCGGATACGGCGCACCAGATCTGCGCCACGCGCGGAGATTTTACGACGGGTCACATCGTCCAAAGCCGCCTGCGCCACGAGGCGGTCAAGCAATGGCTTTTCGGGTTGCAAGGTCAACGCGTCGATTTCTTCGAAGGTCAACGGATTGGCGGAATGATTCATGGCGGCCCCCCTGAATGAGCATTTCGCCTACACTAAGGCTTTTCAAATGGACTTTTCGCCCATTTATTATAAAAAAGCTTAAAATAAGACCAAATATATGGAAAAAAATATGCCGAATGACCTGTCAGACCTTGATAACTATGATCGGAAGATTCTGGCGGCGCTTTCGGAAGAGGGGCGCATATCGGTGACAGAGCTGGCGCGGCGCGTCGGTTTAACAAAAACGCCCGTGCAGGCGCGCGTCAAACGGCTGGAGGATATGGGCGTCATCACCGGATATCGCGCGGTGCTTAGCCCGATACGGATGGGGTTAAGCCATGTGGCCTTTGTCGAGGTCAGGCTGGTTGATACCAGAGAAGTGTCGCTTGCTGCCTTCAACCGTGCCGTGCGTGCCCTGCCGGAGGTCGAGGAATGCCACATGATCGCAGGCGGCTTCGACTACCTTCTAAAGGTACGTACCCGTGATATCATGGACTACCGCCGCGTGATGGGCGAGCGGATCTCCTCGCTGCCCCATGTGTCGTCCACCACAACTTATGTCGCGATGGAAACGGTACAGGAATCAACGGCGATCAGCCTGCCGGCCTGAGCGGAGGGCAGAAATCGCGCGTTCACCGGCCACAAATCACAGGGCCGCGATGATCGTTTGCAGCACCCTCGCATTTCGCCCACAGCCGGTATACTACGCGGGCGCAACAGGAGGCTTCCCCGTATGATTGCCGAACTCGGTCATTTCGCCCTGATCCTTGCCTTTTTCGTGGCAGCGATCCAGTCCATCGTGCCGTTACTGGGCGCGCAGAAAAACTGGATGGGCTGGATGGCGGTGGGCCAACCGGCAGCGACCGCGCAGTTTCTGCTGATCGCAATCGCATTCGCGGCGCTTACCCATGCGTTTGTCACGTCGGATTTCTCGGTCGCGCTGGTCTATGAGAACAGCCACACCGACAAGCCGATGCTGTATAAAATTTCTGGCGTGTGGGGCAACCATGAAGGCTCGATGCTGCTGTGGGTGCTGATCCTTTCGCTGTTCGGGGCTGCCGCGGCATGGTTTGGCGGAAACTTGCCGCCGCGGTTGAAGGCACGTGTACTGTCGATCCAGGGCCTGATCGGCGTGGCCTTTCTGGCCTTCATCCTGTTCACATCGAACCCGTTTACACGGATGGCGGATGTCGCAATGAATGGCCGTGGCCTGAACCCGCTTTTGCAAGACCCCGGCCTCGCATTCCATCCACCGTTTCTATATCTGGGCTATGTCGGCCTTTCGATGTCGTTCTCCTTTGCCCTTGCAGCCCTGATCGAAGGCCGCGTGGATGCCGCATGGGCGCGCTGGGTCCGACCATGGACACTTGCTGCGTGGATTTTCCTGACCATTGGCATCGCGCTTGGCTCGTGGTGGGCCTATTACGAGCTGGGCTGGGGCGGTTTCTGGTTCTGGGACCCGGTCGAAAACGCCTCCTTCATGCCGTGGCTTCTTGCCGCAGCGCTTTTGCATTCCGCAATTGTGGTTGAGAAACGAGAGGCGTTGAAAAGCTGGACCATTTTGCTGGCCATTCTGGCATTCGGGTTTTCCCTGATTGGCACATTCATTGTGCGCTCGGGTGTCATCACCTCAGTGCACAGCTTCGCCAATGATCCTGAACGCGGGGTGTTCATTCTGGCAATCCTCGCCGTATTCGTGGGCGGCGCACTTTGCCTTTATGCGGTACGCGCGTCAGCCATGCAGGCACGCGGGGTGTTTTCGCTGTTCTCGCGCGAATCCGCGCTTGTGCTCAACAATATCCTGCTGGCGGTCGGGGCCTTGGTGGTGTTCGTCGGGACCATCTGGCCCTTGGTTGCCGAGATGTTCTGGGACCGCAAACTGTCCGTTGGGGCACCGTTTTTCAACAAAAGTTTTACGCCCTTTATTGTCGCGCTTGCGTTGATTTTACCCGTTGGTGCGTTTGTACCGTGGAAACGCGGGCGGCTCGACCGGCTGATGCGCCCGCTTCTGCCGGCTTTTGGTCTGGCGCTTGTGATCGCGGGCCTTGTGTGGACTGTCTGGAGCGGGCGCACCATCATGGCCCTGATTGCGAGCTTTCTGGGCGCATGGATCATTTTGGGCGTTCTGGCAGAGCTTTGGCAGCGCGCCGGACGCCGCGTTTCTCGGTTGCGCCGCCTGCCACGTGCGGATTGGGGCAAGGCTGTGGCGCATGCCGGATTTGGTGTGACAATCATTGGTGTCGGGCTGTTGCTTGCAGGACAGGTCGAAGACATCCGTGTGGCCAAAATCGGCCAGCCCTTTGATGTCGGCCAGTATCAGATCACGCTTGAGAATGTGGAGCAAACCGAGGGGCCCAACTACACCAGCACGATGGGGTTGATGCGTATCTCTCGGGGCGGTGATCTGATTGGGATGGTTCACCCCGAAAAGCGGATTTATCCGGTTGAAGGGATGCCCACGACGGAGGCCGCGATCAAGAGCGGCTTTTTTGGCGACATTTATCTGGTGATTGGTGACCAGCAAGCGAACGGTGATTGGGCTGTCCGAACTTACCTCAAACCCTTCGCGGACTGGATTTGGGGGGGCGCCTTGTTGATGGCCCTCGGGGGGGCACTCAGCTTGAGCGACCGCCGCTACCGCGTATCAGCCGTGGGGCGCAAGCGCGCTGGCGCGCGCAAGACCTTGGTCAGGGAGTAACACACGGGATGCGCGCGCTTGTTTTTATCTTTCTGATGGCCCTTTCTAGCCCTGCCTTGGCAGTGCTGCCCGACGAGGTGTTGCACGATCCTTCTCTTGAAGCACGTGCCCGCCAGATCAGCCAATTACTGCGCTGCCCCGTCTGTCAGGGGGAGAACATTGACGATTCCAACGCCGGTGTCGCGCGGGATCTGCGCCTCATGGTGCGCGCCCGGGTGTTGGCCGGCGACAGCAATCAGGAAGTTCTGGATTACATATCAGCGCGGTATGGCGAGTATGTGCTATTTTCCCCGCAGGCCCGTGGGATCAATCTGGTGCTCTATCTTACGGCGCCGATTATCTTTGTGATTTCGCTATTGGGGGCATTCTTTTACCTCCGTCGCCGGCGTGGGGAGGCTCATCCGGGGGCTTCGGAGCTTTCGGCTGCGGAGCGTGCCAGATTGAAGGCGCTGCTTGAAGACTGACCGGCTGTCGGGCGTGTGATTGTTTGCATGCCCGCCCTGCGCCGGTTTTATCTGTGGTGTGTTGGCTGAAGGCAGGTGCGCGTCTGGGCGCACGAGACGCGATACGCCTTTTCGGTCGAGGTCTATGTTTTCCCGACAGGCCCGTGGCTGCAGCACCACCTTTGCCAGAATGATCGGCCCTGTTTACACGCGGCCTATGCAGGACATGCAGGTTTGCCTTTTCAGGGCGTAGATCCTGCGGAATAGAATGCAGGGACGGATTACGAGCACCACCTGTGCAAAGGTGAAACATGCGCTTGGGCGTACTGGAGTGGGCGGTCCGGTTGGAAAAGGCGCGGCTGGACCTGCCGCCGCCAGAGGATATCGTGGAAGAAGGCGTCGGATTTGACTTGGAATACGTCCTGATGCAGCACGCTGGGCTGCGTCAGGACGGCGGCCAGCACAAGACGGGCAGCTACACCCACGCCGACGCAGAGGTTATCGCGGCGACCGTGGCGGGCATGGCCGACAGTTCGGGCAGCACCCGACTGGCCATCCGCGTGGCAGAACTGGCCCGCGCCGGACGGATCCCTGACCGAATACCCGGCGTCGTGCCGGGCTGTATGACGGCGGAAACGCCACAGAACCCTCATGGTGTTCGGGCTGTGACGCGAGGAGTGGGCACCGAACGGGTGCAACCCTAGGGCAAATGGCGCACGATAGAGGTCTTGGCCTGCCCCGGTCACCCGGCGGCCGCATCCGAACCAGATCGCCTTCGCCCAGCGCCGTTATGAGGATTGATGGCGAGCGCTTGAGGGGGTGCGCGATGCGCGGGCGGCGGGCGCAATGCTGCGGGCGGTGGAGGTGACAGCAGCGATGCCGAAGATACGGCCTTGGACTGCAAGCACGCCAGTAAGTAATAGAGGAAAGTATCCCAACTCTATGCGAACTTGATGAACAGCTCGTCCTCGAGACCCAATTCGGTCAGGATGAATTTCATCCTCTCGAATTTGGTCGTTGAATCGATGTTGCCCTCGACGAAATAGCCCTCCGCAACCTGAACCGACTGGCGAAGGGTCGCAGGATCGGCTGCCAGCTGGATGCGATCCCCAAGTTTCGTGCCATGGAAAGCGTCAGGTTGCCCAGAAAGCAGGCACTGGATGACTTCAACGTAAAGACGGCTGACCTGTGTCACCCAGAGCCGGTTTCCGAGGAAAACCGCATATTCCAATTTTTTGAATTTTGGCTCTTCCGCCTCAAAGATATTGACCTGATCATGTTTCGAGCCGGCCAGCACGTCCACGCTGGGGGCGGGCCAGACCTCAAGAAACCGCTGTGCGATGCGCTCTGCCCGCGCTTCGATCTGTGCCACGTTCCAATGATCAAGGGTCTGCAGGTCGCGATTGAGCCAGAGCCGGCTGTAGCGGTAGCCTTGTTCACCACCATCGTGGTTCATCTCCCGCTTTGCGGTGAATGTCCTGTTGCCAAGTCGACCGTTGTTGCCTGACAGCGTCAGGTTGCCGATCGTGTTGAGGTAGTGCTCCCCCAATCGCTGCATAGTCGTCCTCGTCGAGGATGTTGCGCCATTCCGGATCAGGGTTTTGCGGGAATATATGCTCGACCGTGATTTCCGGCACCGTGACATCGACGGTCTCGCGGTTGTTGTGATTTTCGAGCCTGTCGAAGAAATAGGTACGCGTGCGTCCCTTCACGCTGTACATATCCTTTTCCTTCAGGACAGCCAGCACCTCGGGGTCGCGCGGGAAACGCTGTGTACCGCCACGCTGCATCAGCGCGCGCTGGATCGACTTGAGGTATTCCTCAGGGTCCACCCGATCATAAAGGCCCATGAATATCTTGTTGAGCGCGTTGGTGGGCAGGCCAAGGATTGCGCGGCGCCAAACATAGCTTTGCAACAGACGCAGCACCTCAGCATAGTCGTCTTGGGAAATGACACCGGCTTGGAAATCCCGATAGACCGGCATCAGAAACGGATAGGACACGTTGATCTCAAGCGTGCGGATATAGCCAAGCTCGCGCGCGATCACGGTGTCCGTTTCCAGATCAGGATTGAGCAAACGCGCGTAAACATTCGACAGATCGCGGATCTCGACAAGCGCATCCATCAGTTCGGGCGAATTTGGTGTGGGAAAGCGCTCTTTGAACTTGGCGTACACCGCGCCCTTGTTCGGAATCTCCTTCTGCTTCAGCGTCAGATAATCCCGAATAAAATCCGACACGCGGCTTTCATTCACGTCGAGATTGCGCGCGTTGCGCTCGATTGGCTCCCAGAACTTGCGGAACACCTGTTCCTGCTCTTTGCGCGGCAATCCCATCAGGATGTAGTTGCGGATAAGGTCAGCCTGCGCCAGCTCCAGACCCGTCGAATTCAGGCTTTCGAAGATGCGCTGCGGATTGTCCTTCTGACGGTCCAGCGCAATGTCGACAAAAATAAGCTTGGACAGCCCCTTCTGGACAATTGCTACGTTGGACGCGTCGATCCTGCTCTGAAAGAAGCGGAAATTCTCGACCAACCGCGAATACCCGCTGATCTTAACTGCTTCCAGCGGATCCATGAGCTGCGCCAGCGCGGCCTTGTTGTTGTCGGTGGGTTTCAGCTTCAGCTTCTCGGAGTCTTCTGCAAATTCGTTTATCAGGAAGGTCTTGTAAACGCGCTGAGCTTCGCGATTTTCGCCCGCGTCGACCAGATAACGGAAAATGGCGATGTAGATCAGCGTGAGGGTGGTCAAGCGCTGTTGACCATCAATGATCGTAAATTCGCGAAGGCCTGCGACCGTGTAGACATCATCATGCACGTACACGACGCTGCCAATGAAATGTCCGGACAGATCGTCACTGTTCCCGACCTCCAGAATATCCTTGAACAACTGGGCACATTGCGCCTTCGCCCAATCGTAGTTTCGCTGATAGACCGGAATCGCGAATGACGTCTCGTTGCTGGCCAGAAAACGATCAACCTTGGTCTCTGCTGCCTTCACTGCGTGCCTCCCAAGCCACGACCCACGCGTGACGCTATGAGATCGCGGCTGGAGAGCCACGCAGAGCTTGTAAGGTTTTTGCGCCAAAAGCCCGCTATGGTTGAACATTATTTGAGGCGACGCGACGAATATTTGGCACCCAGACCCGACCATATCGGATCGCCGGGTCTGGAAAACGCGGTTAGATCACGCTCAAAGGGCAAGGTGATTTTAAGACCGCAATAGACTGCATGGCGTAATCTTATCACAACGCAGCTCATACCGAACGCGAAAAGGGTACGTACGTCGAACACCTTGCCTCTGCTTTCTTTCTGAACAACCCCGTCCAAGCCGGAGGATACAAAGCGGTTTGGTCGTGGTCCGAATGGGCGCAGGACAGCGATTGAGGCGGCAAGGATGCCGGGATCGACCTTGTCGCCAAATGGCGCAACGAGAATGGCTTCGCTGCGATGCAGGCCGCGAACTGGTGCTGGCCGATGACGCCAAGATCATCGGCTGTTACAAGGCGCTGACCAAGATCGACCTCACCCCAGATCTCCATCCGATGCAGCGCGCGCTTGCATGCGCCACAGACATCTGAAGTTTCAAGCTGATCTGCGATGAATTCAGCGCGGTGGTTGATGAAGACTTTGACCAAGACAGCTTGATCGACGATGAACCTGCCTCAGACCCGAGGCTGAACACGTCGACAGTTCCTTCAACGCCAAAACGCGCAGTGCCCTGCTGGATGGGCTAAGGCCGACGCCGGTGAAAACACCTGCGATATGCTGACGAACGCGGGCGGCCTTTCTGAGGGTGTCGATGTGCCCGCCTTCGATGCGACCATGATATTACACCCGCGCAAACGCCAGATCGACGTGGTGCGATCGGTTGGCCGCGTCATGCGCAAGACCGATACCAAGAAGAGGCGCTATGTCATCTTTGCGGTCGGTGTCCCCGCCTAGATGCCCCCGAACAGCGCTTGGCCGACACTGAGCATTAGCGCCTTGTCTGGAAGGTCCCGAATGCCCTGCGCGCCCATGATCAACGCTTTGACGGCACCATCACCAAGATATCTCTGCGACAAGATATCAACGATACCGTCGAACGCACCGGCATCAACGCCGGGTTCGAAGACCTTCAATCCGTGAGCGCCGTTGTCGACACGCGGCCCGCCCAGACCAAGGCCGCCGGTGCAGGCATCGGCTTGGGCTGCGGTGGCAACGGCGATGATGTCATCAAGGGGCCGGAACCGACCCAGACCGAGATGACCTTCTCCATCGACGAATTCTTCCGCGCCATCATCGCCAAGCTCGTCAGGACAGGCTGTACCCGCGACTATTAGAAGGATTGGTTGGCCTCCACCGCCGGGATTGCCCAAAGCCACATCATCCGCCTGACCGCGCTGTTGAAAGACCCCGACAGCGACCCGCGCCGCGCCTTTGGCGGAGTTCTGTCCGAACTGCGCGACGATCCGAACACCACGATCCCGGGAGCCGATGCCATCGAGATGCTGGCCCAGCACATCATAACGCAGCCCGTGTTCGAGACCCTGTTCGAAGGTCATGAATTCACCGCTGGAAACCCCATCTCGCGCGCCGTGCAGCGCGTGCGGGATGTGTGAAACGAGGCCAACCTCGACAAGGAACCAAGCCCCTCGAAAGTTCCACGCCAGCGTCAGGATGCGCGCGCAGGGCATCTGCCTGACCCACACCTTCCAGATGTATGAGGGCGACGACAAACTTGCGCTCTACATGCCCGACACATCCGCGCGCCGGAAACGGAAGAAGAAGGTGGATATCCGGGTGATCGTGGGCACTCCGCCCTATTCCCCGATGCAGAACAGCGCCAACATGCGCGATCCGAGCCTGGACGAGAAGATCCGTAGCACCTGCGCCACGAGATCAAACCACACGCCTGTCATAAATCTCTACGACAGCTATATCCGAGCCATCCGATGGTCGTCGGACCCGAGCGGGTATGCGGGTATCTTGGCTACGTCAGCAATGCGGGATGGGTCGAGGGAAAGGCGGCGGATAGGTTGCGCGTCTGGCTCATGGAAAAGTTCACCGACCTTTACGATTTCCATCTTTGCGGCAACCGGTGCACCAGCCAAGAGCGCGCGCGCAAGGAAGGCGTCAAGATATTCGGTTCGGGCCGCCGCGCCCCATCGCCATCAGCGTGTTCGTCAATCCCCCCAACGCGGCAGAACATGGCCGTATCGTTTTTTCACGACAGCGGCGACCACTTGGACCAAAACAGAAGCTGTCGATCATCCGCGACGCCGGGGCAAAGAACGCCATCAGCCACGTGAATGGCTGGGAACAGATCACGCCAGACGATCAAAATGACGGACTGAACCAGCAGGACGCAGGCGGCGCGCGATGCGTCTCTCTCTACCTCTACACCCAGTTCGAGCGCCCTGCCCGCGCCCACCGCGCCCCCTATCGCGATCTGTTCGAGAAGCTGGCTGCACATCTTGTCGCGCAGCGTGAACTGGAGGAGGCTCCCCCCTTGCTGCGCGCAGTCTGGGTTGTTTTGTTGACGGAGTGTTGAGCTGGGATTTGAACATCCCAAAAGCCCCGCGTTTTGCGGGGGCTAATGGATTTTTTATCAATTTGATTGCGGGGAGCCCGCATTGGCCCCTGTTTCAGTCCAACAGGAGAGAAGAATGCCAGACCTCACTTGCTCTAAGTCCAGCGAGATATGGTGTCAGCCCGAAGCGGACACCCTATCAACAGACTTGGCGCGTAGACCGCGCATGGCGTTGGGCGGGTTGCTGACTTTCGCTACGTCTGGGACGAACGGCCGCTAAGCGCAGAAACTGCTTTGGATATTTGCCAGCATGTCACACCGCCGCAAGTCCGGTCCGAATTCGAATTCGACTTCGCGATTGCCTACCGATGTTCGGCGCACATAGGCATCCCCCTTCAATTCTGCAGCCTGTCCTTGTTCGCGAAAACCCCAGGCGACAGGCCCTCATGGCGCACGAAAGCAAGTCCGAATGCGCTTGCCGACCCGTATCCGACCTTGAGGGCGATCTCGGTATTGGTCAGGCCGCCCTGCCGCAGCAAGGTCTTGGCGATGGCCATGCGCCAGTCGGTCGCGTATTCCATTGGCGCGCGGCCAACCTGCTTGCGGAACCGCTCGAAAAAGCCGGAGCGTGACATGCCGGCCTCTTTGGCCATCTTTGAAACCGAAAGGGTGCCGCCCGCCTCGGCGTGGATCCGATGCAACGCACCCGCCAGTTGCGGATCTGACAGGCCGCGCAGCAGTCCCGGCGGCAGGGTCGATGCCGGACCCGAACGCAGGGCCTCGATCAACAGCACCTCCAGCAACCGCTCAAGAACCATCCCACGCCCCGGCCGGTCGGCGCGGGTTTCCTCGTGTATCACCGGCACCAGGGCTGTAAGGCGGCTTTGCCCCGAAACATGGATCATCTCGGGCAGCAGCGATACGAGCAGGTCACTGGCTGGCGTCCCGAAGCGGCAATGCCCGACGAGGGCGCGAACATCGACCGGGGCCTCTGGAAGGCCAAGCCGGAAACGTCCGGGGCCGGTTTCCAGCGGTAGGTCCGGCATATGCGATGGCGGAGGGACCTCACTCGACATGGTAAAGCTCTGCAGGTGGGGGATCAGCACGAAATCTCCCGCTGACAGCGTGATCGGATCGCGCCCGGTGACCTGCAGCCGGCACCGCCCTTCGACCATTGCGCAATAGAAGGGACTGGCCATATCGCGGCGCTCCACCAACCAGGGGCCACCCGCCTCGACCATCTTGGAGATCGAGACCGCCGGCTTGAGCAGGGTCACGACGCTGGAAAGGGGATCTGCAGGGTGGTCGAACATGGATCTGGACGCTTGATATATTATTTCGGATTTCTGAATATAGGATGATCGAAGGCGGTCGTCTATCTCCTTGCCATAGCAGACAAGGAGATCTGACATGCCCCGCATCCTCATCACCGGTTGTTCCTCCGGTTTCGGCCAAGCCATCGCCGCGCAGTTCCTCGATCAGGGGTGGGAGGTCATCGCGACAATGCGCAAGCCTTCTTTCGAAGGGTTGCCCGCGTCCGACCGTTTGCAGGTGCTGCCGCTGGACGTGACCAACCCCGAAAGCATCGCTGCTGCGATTGCAGGAACGGGGCAGATCGACGCGCTGGTGAACAACGCCGGTGTCGGCATGCTCAATGTGCTGGAAGGCGCTGACATGGCGCGGGCGCGCGAGCTGTTCGAGACCAACGTGCTGGGGGCCATGGCGATGACCCGCGCGGTGATGCCGGCCATGCGATCGCGGCGCAGTGGTGTCATCGTCAACATCAGTTCCAGCGTAACGCTGCGTCCTCTGCCCGCCCTGTCGATCTACAGCGCCAGCAAGGCCGCGCTGAATGCCTTCACCGAAAGCTTCGCGCTGGAGGCGGCTGAATTCAACGTCCGCGCCCGGCTTGTTCTGCCGGGCAGCGCGCCGTCGACATCTTTCGGACGCAATGCCGTGGCGCGGATGGGTATGGATGTGCCACAGGCCTACGGCCCGTTCGTGCAGGCCTATTTCCAGCGCCTCCAGTCCGCGACAGAAAAGACCCAGGCACGAGATGTCGCCCTAGCTGTCTGGCGTGCCGTCACGGACGAGACCGCGCCCGTGATGCTGCCCGCAGGCGCGGACGCAGAAACCTGGTTCCGCGACGCAGGTCTTGTCAACGCCTGACCCGCACGCTTGCGCAATTCCATCCAAAAGGAAACACCCCATGAACAGACTGATCAGCCTGTCGCGCGCCCTGCCGACACCAGAGCCTGACCTTACCGTCGCCTACACCCCCATCCGGCTGCCCATGCCGCAGCGCCAGCCGCTGGAGCTGCGCCTGACCGCACCGGCGGCGGGGACCAACCTGCCCATCGTGATCCTGTCGCATGGTTTCGGTCCCTCGAACTACATCCCCTCAAAGGACGGCTACGCCCCGCTTGTACAATTCTGGGCCGAGCGTGGGGTGGCCGTCCTCCAGCCGACGCATGCCAGCTCCAGGGTCGGCGGTCTGGCCCCCGATCTGCCGAACGGCCCCTTCTTCTGGCGCGAGCGTGTCGCGGAAATGCGCGCCGTCCTCGACCAGCTTGCCGAGGTCGAGCGGCAGGCTCCGGCCGTGGCAGGGCGACTGGATCACGACCGTATTGCTGTGGCCGGACATTCCTTCGGCGGTTTCACCTGCAGCCTGCTGCTTGGCGCGCGCTTGCACGACGAGGATTTTTCCGACCCGCGCATCCGTGCCGGTCTCCTGTTGGCCTCTCCGGGCCGTGGCGGCGCAGATCTGACCCCCGAAAACGCCGCGCGCTTTCCCTTCTTCGACGTGGACTTCAGCGGAATTTCCACCCCGATGCTTGTGGTCTGCGGTTCCGACGACGATCCCCGTTTTACACCCCGTGGACCCGAGTGGCATGCAGATCCCTTCCATGACGCACCCGGGGCCGATGCCCTGCTGACGATCAACGGCGTCGGCCATGGCTTGGGCGGCATCGCCGGTTGGGACGCACGCGAAACCGAAACAGAACACCCCGACGCGCTGGAGGCCACGCGGCGGCTGAGTTTGGCATGGCTGAGAACCGCGTTGTCCATCAAGCCCGACGCCTGGACACAAAGCCGCTCCGTACTGGAACAAAGTGCGGGTTCCATTGCGGAAATCACCTCAAAATAGGAATGAAATTCGGCGGCGGCAGGCTCGCCCGGCTGCCAGTCGGCGGCGCTCGGATACTGTCGCTGCGACGAGCAGCCGCTTTCGAGCCACGCTTCGGAACCTGAAACCGCGTTCAAGCCTCTCATAAGGATGAGGTGTAATCGCCGGCAATCCGCCCGTCGTGACCTTCGCACGTAGCGCATCATGACGCGTGCCGCCGACACTGAACGGGCGGATTATGTTGAAAAACGCGGCCTGAGAACGCATTTTGGGCTGTCCTCAGGTTCGGGGGGGGGCGCCGTTTGGCTCGGGCAATCGCCCGTCGCTCCGACTTGCCGGTCACCGGGATGAAGGGGATGCCGCTGCGCGGCTCAACCAGCCATCTGAAGTTCTCGGCATAGGCAGTGTCAGCCGCACGCCAATCCGGTCTGATCCCGAACCGTTTCTCGGTTCTGTCAAGCATCGTGTGCGACGTCAGGGCTTCAGTCTCCGGCTGCGATTGACCGGACCTTGTTGGCGTCAGTAAAGATCAGACTGGCCTCCACGGCAAAGCCCTCGCCGGTTCAACAGCACGGGCGGGGGGGACCTTAGCTGCATCTGTGAAGGGTTCTGTGCCAGAATTTCAAAGCTGCCATTCAAGCCCATGCTGCGCGCCATAGGCAGCAATGCACAGATTGCGTCCTTTGCAAAGTCCAGCCCATATGGCCTCACTGGATGGCAATCTCGGCCCGAAGCTGCCGGTCGGGATCATGCCCACGCGGCGGTGTGGCCCTCCCGAAGTGGTCGAAAAGGGCGCGCGCGCATGCTGCAAAACTACCTTCCCGAAGCTTTCCTAGGAGTGCCGCAATCTGTGCGGGCAGGACTACCTGTTGACACTTTACGAAACAGGCTTTACCGATCAGTACAAGATTGTACTGATCGGTAAATGTATGTTTGATCTGGTTCGGTATCGGCATGCTCGTCGAAGCTTCCGCTGCGCCAGCACGCGCGCATCAAAAAAGGAAATGGAATGCCCCGTCCACCGCTGCCCCCCTTCACCTACGAAACTGCTGTCGAGAAGGTTCGCTTGGCCGAAGATGGCTGGAACACGCGCGATGCTGCGAAGGTTGCACGCGCATACACGCCCCATACGCGCTGGCGTAATCGGGTCGAATTTGCGACCAGCCGGGAAGAGGCTCAGGCCTTCTTGCAGCGCAAATGGAACAAGGAACACCAATACCGGCTCATCAAAGAATTGTGGGCCTTCTTGGGCAATCGGATTGCCGTACGCTATGCGTACGAGTATCACGATGACAATGGAGTATGGTTTCGCGCTTACGGAAATGAAAACTGGCTTTTCGCCGAAGATGGTCTGATGTCAAACCGCTATGCCAGCATCAACGAGAAACCGATTGCCGAGGAGGAGCGCTTGTTTCATTGGCCTCTTGGGCGGCGTCCGGACGCGCATGCGTCGCTGAGCGATCTGGGTCTTTGAGAACCATGCGTGTTCTCACCAATCGCGCCAGCGCAGTGCCCGCACTGGCGGAGGCTTTTCGCGAGCATGGCTTCGAGGGCGCCAGCTTGGCGGTGCTGTCGAAGGCGACCGGTCTTGGCAAAGGCAGCCTCTACAACTTCTTTCCCGGGGGGAAGGAAGAGATGATGGAGGCAGTCCTTGCCGACATAGACCACTGGTTCTGCGAAAAGATCTTTTTGCCATTGGAGCGCGCAAATGATCCGGCTACGGCAATCTCGTCCATGTTCGAATACGTCACAGCCTATTTTCGTTCGGGCAGACGAGTATGCCTGCTTGGCTGTTTGACTCTGAACACCGCGGGTGTGGAGTTCGCCGTTATCGTGAAGGAATACTTCGCACGGTGGATTTCGGCGCTGTCCCATTGTCTTGAGGTCGGGAAGGTTTCCCGTGATTTTACAAGGCAACTCGCGGAAGAAACGGTGTCCGGCATACAGGGTGCGATCGTCTTGGCTCGTGCCTTGGATGATGACGCGACCTTCAACCGGGTTCTTCGCAGGCAGCATTCGGCCCTGATCGACGCGATCACGGCCTAGGGGGCTGCCGCTAGCCACCGCATAAGTGACATTTTTTCCGAGTTCGCTGCGGCTGTCGCGCCGTGGTGCCATAAGTCGGCATTCCGCCGATCTGCATGAGTAGACTTCGCGTCAGAGCGGCGAGTGACGGGTCTGCTTTGGGCTGACAACGGTCACCCCGAAGCGGCGCCGAAGTCGGATGGGTGACAGCCCAAAACGAAGATCGGTTGCTGCACCGCCGCAAGTCCGGTTTGGGCTCGGACGACCGCCTGCCCTTGGTGCAGCATTGCGCAGGTCCGGAAGGGCTGTGCTGGCAATCCCGGCCCGAAGCTGCCGGTCGGGATGCCGCCTCGGCAGCAACGCGGACTTCAGCTGTAGGTCTTTATGCGTTGCCCCCTGAAAATTGAACCGTTCACAGCTTGCGTTTTCAGCTCGTCTTTCTTGGCTGGAAGGGGACCTGAAACGCGTGAAAGCATCAACGTTCACTGCGGCGCAAAAGCGGTTTATCCCGAAAGATGGCACGCAGCGCATTCCCCAGCAAACTGTCCGTCAATTCGCAGGCAAAGTCGGGGTTCAGCCCAGCCGAATGCTGGTGATCGGCTAGGCCGTGGGGCTGCGGTCGGAGGGGCGTCTGTGCCAAGAAGTTCACCTCACTCTCGCCCATCGCCCGTTTTGTAGGCGCGGTTCATGGCGTTCTTCACGCCATCTAGGTGTTCGCCATGCCGGAGCCTGCTTTCCAGACGTTGGGCAGACCGCTCGGACGCCTTTGCTTCCGAGGAGAGCCACTCCCGGAACTTGCGAATTTTTGCACCATTGGCGCGCTCGGGAGGATAGACGATCCAGTAGCCGCGTCCATCTTGAGCGAAGACAGATGAGAGGCGAACAAGGCGACCTTCGGCGATTTCGCGGTGAAAAACCGCCGGGGTCAGGAGCGCGACCCCCTGCCCCCTGATCGCGGCGGTCGCCTCGAGATTCTGCGCATCAAGCGTGATATCCGGCCCGTTGGGGACCTCCCGGTCTGGATGTCCGGCCGCGATAAGCCATAGCCGCCACCACGGGTCACGGCTTGCGATGAGCGGCGCTGAAAGAAGTGTGTCGATATCCACGATCGGGCCGTATTTGTGCAGGAATTCCGGACTGCACATGGGGGTGAAGGCCATCGGGAAAATCAGCTCTGCGCTGAGCCCCGGCCACTGGCCGACCCCAGCCCAAATCCCGACATCACATCCCGACCGATCCAGATTCTGATCCGTATCGGCGAGGATTCGAACCGGAGGATTATTGGCCATCGCCTGAAACTTCGAAAGACGCTCTGTTAGCCATGCAGCCGCGAAACTGGGCAGCACGGAAAGCCGCAGGCTGTGTTCATGTTCCATGCGGATCTCGCGAACGGATTGGCGTATCCCTTCGAACCCGGTGGCAACGCTCCCCGCGAGCTTTCTGCCGGCAGGTGTCAGATCACAGGCCTTACGACCCCTGATCACGAGCGTCACCCCCAACTGCGCCTCCAAGGCCTTCACCTGTTGGCTCACCGCGGCTTGGCTGATCCCGATCTCCTCTCCGGCGAGAGTGAAATTCAGGTGGCGTGCAAGCACTTCGAACGTCCGCAGATAATGGAGTTGCGGGAGTCTCTCCTGCGGATGCTGCATACTCTAAACTCGCTTTGAAACGCCGCTTCCAGATTACTTTTGCATAAGTCAGACTTATGCAGACCCGCAAGTAATTTTTTGGTCTTCTCGCTCCGCTTTGCGCAGTCTCCATTGCAATTGCAAACGGAGATTGATGATGACTGCGACATTTCAGGTTCCCTCCTTCAGATCGGAAGATACGGCTGCTGTCACCGAAGCTGTCATTCTTCTGTGTCCAACCAAGATTCTGCTTGAGACGCCTGAAGAGGACTGGTTGGCAGCGTTGGGCACGGCCCCTTACATTTTCACGGACGCACAGTCCCGCGATCTGGTCTTGCGGCATTTTCCACGCATCGGGCACCGCATCCGCTTCTACCCGTCCTTTAACGACAACGCGACGGTCGAGCTTGACGTGTATGAACTTGCGCGGGAACTTCACACCGACCAAGTGATCGCGCTTGCGGAGATCGACCTTCTACGCGCGGCGCGCATTCGTGATCATCTGAACCGCGGGGAGACCTGCTACGAGGCACGGACGATCTTTTACCGCGACAAATTCCTGATGAAGCAACGGCTCGCCGAATACGGGATACCCGTTCGACCGATGGCACCATTTGCCTCGGCGCTTGAACTGAAAAGTTTCATCGATAGGGTCGGCTATCCGGTCATCGTCAAACCGCGTGACGGCCGCGGGTCGCTTGGGATCACGACCCTGAGGTCAGACGCGGATCTGCGAACCTATGTATCAAAGGCGGAAAGCTCGACATTTTACGCCATGATGGTCGAGCAGTATGTCGATGCGCCGATGATCCATGTGAATGGTCTTTATCGCGACGCCCTTCCCGCTTTTATCACACCGGTCATGGCGAACGTCGGTTGTCTTGAGTTCATCGAAGGGAAAAGCTTGGCCGTCGCCATGCTGGATCTGGACAGCGACCTCTACCGCAATGTGATCGCCTTGGCTCGCAAGATCATCGAGCAGGCAATGCCGAGCATTCCGGAGATGCTGTTCTACCTCGAGCTTTTCGTTGACACGGACGGCACTCTTGTCGTCTGCGAAATCGCTTGCCGCCTTGGAGGCAATGGCGCCTGCCAAGAGGCCATCGAGGCATTTGGCTTCAACCCGAGGCTGGAGTACATCAAGGCCGTCCGTGGCCTTGATGGCATACATGGTCATGACGGGCTCCATCGCCCGAAACGGCATGTTGGCTATATCGCCATCCCCCCCACGCCCGGTCGACTTGTTTCCATGCCAGACCCATCCGGCGTTAACGGCCTTCTACATTACATCGAAACAGGCATCCCCGGCCAAACATACTCGGCCATGAAAATGAGCAATGGCGAAATTGTTTGTGCCGTGATCGGCGGGCGCGACAATGCCGAGGTCGCAGAAAGGATGCGCGCGTTCGACGAGTGGTTCCGACGTGAAGTGGTCTTTGCCCGTGGAGATGCGCAATGAAACTGCATATAGCAATCGTCGGTTTTGGCTACGCCGGAGCGGTCTTGGCGGATCGTCTCCTTCGTCAGCACCCGGCAGGCGTGTCCATCAATATCTTTGACAAATGCAGGAGCATGGGAGAGGGCCGTGCCTATCAAGGCGATCTGCACACGAACCTGCTGAACCGGCCTGCGGAGTTGATGTACCTTCGGGAGCCTCAGGATTTTCTGCATGCGGCAGGAGTACCTTTGGGTTCGTTCGCGCCCCGTCCCGTCTTCGGTGATTTTCTCCGAGCAGAAATGAAGAAGATGCTCGCCGAGCATCGAACCGTCGCCAGATATACACCCTCGGAAGTGATATCGATCCGACCGGATGGCCTTTCCCATATCCTCAAGACAGCCGACGGCAATGAATGCAAAGCCGATATTGTCGTTCTCGCCATTGGCAGCCAGGCGCAGTCTCTTCCTTACGTCATCACCAATCGGGACCGCTACACGTCCGATCCTTATCCTGTCAGCCGGCTGCTGGCCCTTGACGCGCGCCAGATCGGGATCGTGGGCACCCGACACTCGGCCGTCGACGTGGCGCTGGGGCTCCTCGAACATCGCGATGATATCGAGGTGGTGATCACCTCAAGACGGTCGCGAATTCCTGTTGCCAGTGGGGCATATACCCGCGTCGAGCCGCGCGTTCTCAGCGAGGACTATCTCAAAGGCGCGCTCGGATCCTGCGAAGGTGGTTTGCGAGGTATCGTGAGGCTAATAGATAGGGAGTTGCGCGCACATGATATCGACTGCACGCTGATTGAGTTTCTCAGGACACGTCTGGACACCACCAGTATGGCGGATCGGGGGCGGCTTTTCGGGGTGATCAGCTCATTGAACGCGCAGTTGGCCGTACTGTGGTCCAGATTGACACCGCTCGAACGAGAGCGGTTCGATATGCTCTGGCGCCACTATTGGGCAGACGCCCGCGTCCCTATTCCTGCATGTAGAGTAGAGCGTTTGACCGAGATGCAACGACAGGGACGTCTGTCGATATTTCCGGGTCTGAAAGACGTCAGGGAAACGGTTTCAGGTCTGGAGCTCGTCAGTGAAAGCGCCTCGGTCAACGTCGACCACTTAATCAATGCGGCAGGACCAGGCTCGCAGCATCACTCGACACTCGTGGACGACCTGATGCGGTATTACGGGGGGGGGCTCCACCCACAAGGCGGCCTTTGCTGCGATTTCGAGACATGCCTGCTTTCAGGGCAACAGGCTCGATCCAGCATATTCGTCACGGGCCAGTTGAGCAGCGGAACGTATTTCGGGGTGAGCAGTATTGACGCCATCCAAGACCAGGTCCGAAGGATCAGCTCGGAAATTCAAGGACGTTTCAAGCTGCTCGCGGCTTCTGGCGCGCCCGAGGCTGCCTGATGCCGCGCCCGACCCGAAAACTGGGGGCAATGCTCATCCCCCTTGCGATTTGCACGGCTGCTGGAAGCGCCCTGCAACTCGCCGGGGTCGCGAACGGGATGCTCGTTGGCGCCTTCGTTGCCGCCCTTTTTCTCAGTCGGACATATCCGGCGATGGAAGAGGTTCCGGGGGGGGTGATCGTGATGCAGATCATCGTCGGGCTTTCTGTCGGTGAAAGCCTGCGAAATCATCTGGGAATGGAAAGCGGGAGCCTTGCGCTGCTTGTCGTCGGCACGCTGATTGCGTTGGTAATCCAGTGGCTTGCGTCATTCAGTTTCCTGAGGATTTTCCGATGGAGACGCGCCGACGCGGCACTTGCGGCCTATCCTGGCGCCATGGCCAGCGTCTTGGAACTCACGGACAGGAATGACGTCAACCCATCCGTTATCCTTGTTCATGTCGTGAGGGTGTTTGTCATCGCAACAGGAGCATCGCTCATGATGAGAGAGCAGAGCCAAGTCGTCTGGACAGCCCCCGGAACTGTAGAGGGCTTGTTGATCATCGCTTTGAATGTGATTGCCTGCCTGACCTTTGGCAAGCTCCTCGCGATGGCGGCGATGCCAGCTCCTTTTCTGCTAGCCGCAGTCCTGACAACACTCGCAGCAGGTCACCTGTCTCCGCAGTATTCGTTCTCGCCCCCACCGATCGCGCTCAACGTCGCCGAAGCATTGCTCGCGGTTGCCGTTATGATCCGGTTGAAGAAGGTGAATCTCGAACAGGTGAGAGGTCATATGGTGTCGATCTTCTTGGTCATCTGCGTGATGGCTGCAGTTTCCATCCTGACGGCATTGTGCTTGACCAAATTCAGAGGCGGAGGTTTTGAAGAGAATGTGCTTGGGATCGTTCCGGGCGGGATCGAAAGCGTTGCGATCATTGCCGTGGGCGCTGGCTTGAACGTCGCCGCGGTCATGAAAATGCACCTCATTCGCCTGATAGCCGTGCAGGTCATTCCGACGCTCATCATACAGGGCGGTCGCGCCTGTCAGTGGTTTCGAGGCCGCGCACAGCCGAAGGAAAATCCAGACTGATCCGCCATGAGGAATGTGCTACGCGAGTGCCGCGAACGGCAGCTATCGAATATCGATGATCTTTTGTGCTGTTCATTCAAGAGCGGATTTTGAGGTCGCCGCGAAGGTCTGGTTTGAGCCTAAACTTCTCGCCTTGGAAGAGGTCGACTTCGCAAGTCCAACAACTGACGCGACGCAGTAGCGACGTTCGTTTGACCCAAGCCGGGACCAATGCTGCGCTACCGGCGAAAGGCGGTGTCTGTTCCGGAGGCTTCGAACGCGAGCGGCTCCGACTGGAGGCCTTCAGTGATGGCCGACGCTGACTGAGCGCGTCTGACGCAGCAGGACATAGACGAGGATGCTCAGCAACGCCATCAGCACCGCCGCGGCTGTCAGCAGAATCGAATGGGTCGCGGAAAACGCGGCCTTGCCGGCGGCGATCATCGCGGCCCCATCATCCGCATCCAGCTGCTGGGCAGTGATGTAGACATCGCCCATCGAGAGTGCGGCCCGTTCGGTCAGACTGTCGCGCAGGCCGTCGGGCAGAACGAGATTGTGACCGAAAACCACCGACATGAAGACGCCGAACAGGGTGATGCCCAAACCGCTGCCCAGCTCGTAGCCGGTCGCCTCGAGCGCGCCTGCCGCGCCGGCTTCGCGCGTATCGGCAGCGCCCATGATCGCAATGGAAGACGCGGTAAGCCCAATGCTCAGCGCAAGACCGAGGGCCGCCAGCAGCATGGGCACGATCAGGCCGGGATCGTGGAAGTCCGCGATGGCGAGCCCCGCGAGCGCCCCCGCCGAGATGGCCAGAGACAGACAGGCCACCGGCCTCAGACCGAAGCGGGCGGAGAGCCAGCCCGCGACCGGCCCGCCTATGGCCGCCGCCGCCATAATCGGGACCATGAAGAGCCCCGCCTGAAACGGGGTCTTGTCCAGCACGTATTGTAGTTCCTGCGCCAGCGTCAGCTCGACCCCGGCCAGCGATCCACTGGCCACGATGGCCATGACGATCCCCGCGATGATGGCCGGGCGCGCAAAAAGCGACAGGTCCAGCATCGGTGCGGCGCTGCGCAGCTGCATGCGGATGAAGAGCCACAGAAGGGCGACGCCGGTGGCCATGACCGACAGAACGAGCGCCGGCGGCTGCCGCCCCGCGAACCCGGCCTTGATCGCGTAGACGGTCGCGATCATGCCGAGGATCAGCAGCATCGCCTGCCCGATGGGCCAGTGTCCGTGGGTGATTTTTTCCCGCCGCGACAGCAGGCACCAGCAGGCTGGCAGGACCACCGCCATTACGGGAACATTGATCAGAAAGACCGACCCCCACCAGAAGTGTCCCAAAAGCGCGCCGCCGATCAGCGGGCCCACCGCGGCGCCGGCCGCGCCGACCGTTCCCCAAAGACCGAGCGCGACGCCGCGCTCGGTCTCGTCCTCGAACGTGCGGCGGATGATGCCAAGCACGCACGGCATGATCATCGCCCCGCCCACCGCCAGCAGCATCCGGGTCGCAATCAGCAGGGGCGCGTTGGGCGCGAAGGCCGCCATCGCCGAGGCGAGGCCAAAGATCGTGAGCCCGGCCAGAAGGATGCGCCGGTTGCCAACCCGGTCGGCCAAGGTGCCCATCGGCACCAGAAGTCCAGCCATCAGCAAAGGATAGATGTCGATGATCCATAGCACCTGGGTGTTCGACGCGCCGAGCGCTTGGGTCAGCGTCGGCACCGCCACGTGCAATATGGTCATATCCAGCACCACCGGTAGAAATGCCAGCATCACGGCGACCAGTACAAGCCAGCGCTTCGGATCAGATTGATGGACAGACATGCTTTACCTTGGCTTCAGGAACAGCTGTCGATATAAATACGTTCGTATGGATTTCAATGTCCAAACGCCGGTGTCAGGAGGTCGCATGGGAAGAAAGTCGAGCATTTCACGCGAGGGTTTGCTGAACGAAGCCGAAGAGATCGTGCGCACAGGTGGTGGAGCGGCGCTGACCATCGGTTCGCTCGCGCAGGCAGCGGGGATTTCCAAGGGTGGGGTGCAATACTCGTTTGCCACTAAGAACGACCTTGTGCGCGCCCTTGTCGACCGCTGGACGGAGCAGTTCGATGCCATGCTGGGAGCGCACGAGGAGGCCGACCCCGTTGCCTTCGTCAGGCGTTACATCGCGGCAACCCGTGCCTCGCAACAAGTGATGAATGCCAAGATGGCGGGCCTGCTTGTCAGCTATCTGGAGAGCCCGGACAATCGGCGCGAGACCCGTGACTGGTATCGAGGCATCTTCGAACGACTCGGCGGTGGCTCGGATACAGCGCGCGCGGCGCGTGTCGCGTTTCTGGCTGTAGAAGGGCTTTTTCTCATGCATATGAACGGTATCGACGAAGACTGCGAGTGGACGGCCTTCCTAGATGACGTCGAATCTGTTCTGGCACGGCTGACCGATTGAACGCCACCCAGAATACTGACCTGATCTATTTGGCTGACACGTTCAGGCGGATCTAGCGGAGGCCCCCCGGAGGCGCCTGTGGCAGCCACTGTGCAGGTGCGGCGAACGGCAGAAAGGTCCTGAATGCTGTTGAAAACTCGTCGGAAATTTCTGCTCGGAAGGACGGCGCGGTGGCCGTCGGGGAATGGCCTGCATGTTTGGTGCGCGCATGTTTGGCTGTCTCAGCCAGCCACCGTTGTCGGGGCCATCTCGGGGTTGATTTTTGCCAATTTTCGAAGGTTCCGGGCAATTGCCGCCTGCGTAAATGCGTCTTTCACGCCCAATGGCCCTCTCAGCCGCAGACGGGTGAGGCGACGAACGCGCTTGAGGCATCTCGACCTTCTTGCGCGCCTCGTAGCCGTCTCGTTGAAGGGGGTCGCTGTGCAAGTTCGGGCGACATCCCGCACGATCTCAAACGGACCGCGTTGAAGGCTGCGCGTTTCGCTGTTCGGGCAGCACTGCGCCTTCAACGGGCAAGACTGGCGATCAGCTGTCACAGCGCGATGCCGGAAGCGAAGGGCGCGCGGCGCAGGGTGATCGACCGCATCGTTGTCACACCGACAGGCCCCGACGGCAGGCTTGCGACCGGGTCGGCAAGGATCATCAAAACGCCGACATCCGCGCACTCGGATGACCCATCAAAGACCCTTGGCACCCGGTGAAGGCTCAGAAGCGATATGTGAGCTTCACCAAATCATGGATGGCTTGTCCGCGGGATGCGAGCGCCATGTCAGGGCGCCGAGGTATACGTGAAGATACACTCGATCTCGCAGGTCCCGCCATCGGGAAGCGACGACACTCCAATGGCGGTGCGCACGAAACTGCATGTTTCCCCCAGCACCGCATCAAGTACGGCAGAAGCGGAATCAAGCACCCGGGAATGCGCGGTGAAATTGACCGTGCTGTTTACGAACCCCCGCATTTGCAGAACGCCAGTAATGGCGGTGCCCGTCGGAAGAACGGACGCGGCGGCGGCCAGGCAGCGCCCTGCACAGAGCTCTGCCGCCTGCCGGCCCCGGTCGATCTCGTGGTCGCCGTGCAGCGTGCCGCTGATGACGCTATCTTCACGGCGCGAAAGTTGCCCGGCTGTGAAGATCAGCCCGCCCCCGGTCTTTGCCGCGGCATAGCGGCCCTTCGGGGCTGGCGCCTCGACCGCCAGCCCCAGCCGTTGAAGGCCGCGCGTGATCGCCTCCGCGCTCGCCATCATGCGGTGACCTCCGGCTCCAGCGTGCAGATGCCCCGGATCCAGCAGGTTCCGGCAGCGGCATCGACCTCGACTTCGATCTCGGACGGGCGGCCCATCGCCTCGCCCTGCCGAACGCGCAGCACGCCGTGGGACCGGGGCAACTCCCCCGCCAGCGCCAGCGCACAGGCAAGCGCCGCAGCGGCGATGCCGGTCGCGGCATCCTCAGGGTAGCCGGAGTTGCGGGGAAACTGCCGCGCATGGACCAGCCAAGGATCCTGCCCCCAGGCGAACGGGTAAAGACCGGTAGTCTCGAGCTTTTCACAGAGCTGGCTGACCGTATCCCAACGCGGTTTTAGCGCCTGCAACAGCTTTTCGCTTTCAAGCCGGATGACGGTCTTCACCCGGCTTGTCCGGGCATTCGCCGCTTCCCCGATCTGGCCAGGGGCAACATTCAGCACCTCTGCCAGATCGGCTTTGTGATCCGGAGCCAGCACGTCCCGACATCCCCAAGGTTGTGAAATCGCGATTGGCCCGCCATCTGCGGGCACCCGCGCATGCACGAGGCCCGAGGGCGTCTCGATCCTCAACACCTCCGTCACCGGAAGACGCCCCAAGGCGCGCAGCACCCACAGGGCGCCGATCGTCGCATGACCGCACATCGACATTTCATGTTCGGGCACGAAGAAGCGCAGGCGCAGGTGGTTCGCGGGGTCCTTCGGCTTCAGGACAAAGCCGCTCTCGTAGCCCTGCTCTTTGGTCGTGGCCAGCATCAGTGCGGGTGTCAAGCCATCGGCGTCCAGCCAGATCGGAGCGGGGTTCCCGCCGTTGGGGCCGGAGGCAAAGACGGAAGGAAGGTACATGGTGGTCTTGGTCATCTGTCAGATCTTTTCATAATGGAAGTCAGGAATTTACGAGGAGCGACGCGTCCGGCAAGGATCAGACCGGTCAGGAGGACCACGCCCGTCACCTGCACCCAGAGCACCGGCCAGAGGATCAGGACAGCGCTGCCACCGACTGCGAGGCGCGCGATAAGCCCCAACCGGCGCAGCGTCTGCCCGGTACTGGCCATCGCGATCGCCGCCAGCGCCAGAATGCCGGTCAAGGTGCCCAGCATCGCCTGTCCCACGCCTTCGTCGAACAGCAGCCCGTGAAAGATAAACAGCAGCGGCATGACGTAGAGACCCTTGCCGAAGATCATCGCCTTGAGGCCCGTCAGCGACGGGTTGCCCCCGGAAATGCTGGCGGCGGCATAGGCGGCCAGGCAGACCGGCGGCGTCAGCAGCGAATCCTGGCTGAGCCAGAACATGGCCATGTGCGCGGCCACGGGATTGACCCCGAGCGATATCAGCGCCTGCGCGCCGAAGCTGGCCACGATGATGTAGGACGCCGTCACCGGCAACCCCATCCCCAGAAACAGCGAGATCACGGCCAGCAGCGCGATGATCAGCAGCAGGTTGCCCTGCCCCAGCATGTTCAGCGACTGCGCCATGGCGACGACAAGGCCCGAGGTCTCTACGCAGGTGACGATGATGCCGGCGCAGATCAGCACGGCAGCGGTCGGCAGCAGCGTGCGGAAAGTCTCGGCGCAGATGTGCGGCAGTCGCGCCGCCCCGATCCGCTGGGGGCCGAACCAGCTGCAGACGATCACAGCGGCGCAGGACCAGCCGGCGGCGTAGACCGGCGAATAGCCGACAATCAGCAGGCCCACCAGCAGCACAATGGGGCCGACGAAGGACAGTCCCTCGACGAGGTTGATCCGCTGGGCAGGTTGGTCGTCGGGCTCGGCGGCGCGGTCCAGCAGGCCGTCGCGTTTGAGTTCGAGGTGGATCGTGAACGAGATCGACAGGAAGTAGAGGATTGCCGGGATAATCGCGGCCATCACCAGACTGGTGTAGGGGATCCCGGTCCAGTCGGCCATGATGAAGATGCCGGCGCCCATGACCGGTGGGATCAGCTGCGAACCGGTCGAGGCCGCCGCCTCGACCGCTCCGGCCGTTTCCCGCGACAGGCCCGCGCGCTTCATCATCGGGATGGTCAACGTCCCGGTTCCCGCGACATTGGCGACCGCGCTGCCGCTGACAGTGCCCATGGCCGCGCTGGACAGCACCGCGACATGAGCCGAACCGCCCGGGATGCGCCGCATCAGCCGGGTGGCAGCCGAGATGATGAACTGCGTCGCCCCCGCCGCCTGCATCAGGGTGCTGAGCAGGACGAACATGAAGATAACAGTGGCCGAGATCGTGGTGGTCGACCCCAACAGCGCCCCATCCTGCCAGAACATCCGATAGCTCATCCGGTAAGGGGTCAGCCCGCCGAAGAAGAACATGCCGTCGAACAGCCGCCCGAGGCCTAGAACGTAGGCACCGCAGACGACGGCGATCAGCGGGATGACCCAGCCGGAAAGGTAATAGGCCAGCAGAAGGACCGCACCGACCGCGACACCCGCGACGACTTGGTCAGCCAGTGTCAGCCCGTACCGGTCAAAGACCGCGTCGACGTTCAGCAGGAAGTAGACGCCGGTTACGGCCCCGGCGATGGCCGCCAGTCCCAGCAGGCTGCGCAGCGTCCGGCTGTCGGCCCCGAGGGCCAGTTGGCCGAAGCCGAGGGCAAGGACGGTCGACAGGTGCCACGCGTTGATCGTGGCATCGGCCGTCGGAATGAACAGGACGAGGGCCAGGTGCAGGACGACGGCGGCACAGGCCACCACCGTCCAGACCCTGCGCCCGAGAAGGGTCGCGAATGTCATGGAAACTGTCTCTTTGTCGCTGTGATGGTGCGGCCGCTCGTGTTTGACAGCCCCACCTCTTGCAGATCGATATCCGGCTTCCCGGTCGCTACTCGGTCATTCGACGAGAGTTTCGGGGATCTCGATGCCCTGTTCGCTGTAGTAGCGGGCCGCGCCCGGGTGCAGCGGCACCGGCAGGCCCTTCAGCGCGATGTCCAGGCTGATGATCTCGGCCGCGCTGCTCGCTGCGCGAAGCACCTCAAGGTTCTCGAACATGGCTTTGGTCATCGCGTAGACGGTGTCTTCGCTGACGTCAGCGCGGACCGCGAGGAAGTTGGGCTGCATCACCGTCCGGATGACGTCGTTCTGGTTCGGGTAGGTCCCCGCCGGGATCTCGACCTGCGTGAACAACCCGTCAGTCGCCTCGGCGATGCGGGCCGCCTGCGCGTCGGTGACTTGGAGGATCGCGATGTCCTTCGCAGACGTCGAATAGATTTGGGACACTGCCGGGGTGGGGATACCCCCTGCCGCGCTGAGGCCCGCGATACGTCCGTTCTGGAAAGCTTCGGCAGCCGCGTTATAGTTCATATTGGTTTGCTGGAACGCCGTCTCGGGGTCGATCCCCACAGCGTCGAGCAGCAGGCGGGTTGTGCCTTCGGTCCCCGAGTTGCGCGGACCGACCGAGAACGCAGCGCCCAGGTGTTCCAGGTCGGACAGCGTGCCGGTCTTCACGTGGTCCTTGTGGATCACGAACTGGTCGTAATCGGGCCAGAGCGCGGTGATCGAGCGAAGCTCGGGGATCGGGGGACGGCCATCGCGCAGGCCGATGCCGCGATAGCCGTCGCGGCCATAGATGCCGAACATGATCGCGACCTGCGCTTCATTGGTGGCCATCAGCTCGACGTTTTCTGCCGACCCGCCTGTGGTGATCGGCGACATGCGGACCGAGTTTTCGGCCAGCGCGTCTGAGACGAGGGTCGACAGCGCAACGCCTACGGGAAAATAGGTGCCGCCCGAGGATCCGGTGGCCAGGGTCAGGTTTTCGGCATGGGCCCCTGTTGCGAGGCTTGCGGACAGCAGGGCGGTGGCGAGGAATGCATGTTTCATAGAGGTCTCCACTGTTGTTTGTTTCAGGAAGACTTACAGAAAGGAGGATGCGGGCGACGTGCCCTGCGGGCCCTAGTTCCGTTCCGGACGGGCCATCCGGATGGCCCGCGGCGTACGATCGAAACGCCGTCGGAAGGCACGACTGAAGCTCGATGCGCTCTCAAAACCGACTTCGAGCGCAATCATCTGGACGGACAGCATGGTTCCTAACAGCAGTCGGCGCGCCTCTTCTAGGCGTAACCCTAGCAAGATCTCCGCGATGGACTGGCCGGTGTGCTCGCGGACAAGCCGGGTGAGGTGGCGCCGCGATACGCCGTTGCGGCTGGCCAGGGTGTCTAGGTCGAGCGTGGCGCTCAGGTCTTCAGACAATTGGCCGATGACTGTCTGGGCCAACTGGCGGCCATGTCCCACCGCCATCAGTGGTGCCGCCCCCTCGGTCGTGCTGCTGTTGACCAGACAATCTCTGACGATCATCTCGGCTAGGCTGGCGAAACGGCCGGCGCCATCCGATGCCCGTGCCCCCAGATTGCGGCCGAGCACGGCCAACAGGTGGCTTGCATCTTCGCTAAGTTGCCGGACCCCGCTGTACGCCGGCAAAGCGTCGCTCGACTCTTTCCTGGCAAGGTAGGTCCCGAATTCCTCCTGGAGATAGATCGCCACATGGCTTTGATGCGAGGTTGTCGCCATTGTCGCATGGATCACGCCCGCCGGCACGATGAGAACCTGCCGTTCCATCGTCCACAAATGAGCCTTCTTTCCATCTCCCTCGGCCCTGAATGTGCCCCAGATAGGGAACAACAGCATGATGTGTTCCGCATGGTCATGCAGGTCCATTCGATAGTCCGGGCTGGACCCCAAGACCGAGTGAATCTGCTCTACCTGCCTGAGATCGACCATGCTTGATCTCCTTTCCTCTTGGCCCTGAAGGGGCATCTCCGCTTCCGCCATCTCTTTTCACCTGCCTGCGGGAGTGAAGAGAATCGCGGGAGTTTGGGTAAATTACATCAAGTGCTCTGGCGCGTGGCACATTTCCGATGAACCGGGTCTGACCGGCACAGGGTACTTTAGGTTGTGCCCTTTTTCTGATCAAATCGCGAGAGATCGCGATGCAATAGCAACTGTCGCATTGGCGCGCGCGACGGCTGAGGCCCCAAGCGAACCTGCACTGGCGATCGCCTGTTGCAACAGCAAGCGCAAAGGCCGGCTTCAAGCTGCGGCGCGGGATCGTGGAAGGGCAGCTAGCTGTGCTTTGCGCTCGGTCGCATATTGCGCAACTAACGACCGCAATCCGGCCTTTACGAAGGCCCAGTATCTGTGGCCTGCGAGCTCTTCGCCAGTCGAGCCTGGGCCTCTGGCTCGCACGGCTCTCGCAGGCGACAGACATACCCCGCATCGTCCTGTACCTTCCGGCGCTCTTTGGCCCGAACTCGTTTGGCGCTTGGTTTTTTTTACGAGACTTATCGCGAAGAGGTCATCGTTTGCGCCGAGAGGCGGAGGGCGTCTTTTGACCGCACCTTGGCGCGGACCAAGCGCGATCATGGCAAGCTGGTGGGCGCGATGATCGCCGGTGTTCCGGCAGCGCATGTCAAGGACCGCATGATCGAGCCGGATCAGCAACGGCAGCAGCTGGAGCACAGGCTTTCCGTCTCCCCCTGCCCCTGCCCCGGAGCCGATCGTGATCCACCCGTTGATGGCGGTGAGCTGCCGCGAGCGGGCGGCGGGATTGATTGCGGGTCTGGACGACAGCACAGCTATCCCCGTTGCGAAGGACGCGCTGCAGTCTTTGGTGGAATGCCTTGTGCTGCCCCCGGCGTAGGACGACATTGGCGTCGAGATCCAGTTGGAGGAGACTTGCGGCTCAGGTCAAAAACAAGGTGGCAGAGGCAAACCGCGAGAAGGCCGGCGCGTTGATTGCACGGCGGCAGGACCCGGACAGGATGCCGGACGCGAAGGACGCGCGGCGGGGGTTGGTTGAACCGGCTTGTGCTCATGCTGGATGCGTGTGGTGGGGGACTTGCGATCGATCTTCACGGAGCACTTGTCAGTTAAGCGTCGGCTTGCTCCGTTTTGACGCGGCTGAGTGTGGGTTTGGCTACTAAGGCACTGGATTCGAACGCAGTTTGGGTTGTTTTGTTGACCTATTGTTGAGCTGGATTTTGAACAGCAAAAAGCCCCGCGGAAGGCGGGGCGTAAGGCATTGTAGTTATTGGCGTATTTGGTTGCGGGAGTAGGATTTGAACCTACGACCTTCAGGTTATGAGCCTGACGAGCTACCGGACTGCTCCATCCCGCGTCATTTTAGTATTTATAGATTTGTATAATTTATAGAGATGCTCGCT
>SDAL01000002.1 GCA_004153385.1 Paracoccaceae bacterium
AGCGAGCATCTCTATAAATTATACAAATCTATAAATACTAAAATGACGCGGGATGGAGCAGTCCGGTAGCTCGTCAGGCTCATAACCTGAAGGTCGTAGGTTCAAATCCTACTCCCGCAACCAAATACTAATCTACCAAAATTAGACTTACCCTCATAACCCGCCCCGGCGGGTTTTTTTGCGTTTGGGACCGCCTTCCGCGGCAACCACAGCCACAGCAAACCGCCAAAGCCCGTAAGCGTTGTATCTGACCCCCTGATTGCCCCGTCGCAAGGCGAAGCAAGCCGCCAAGTGCTCCGTGAAGATCGATCGCAAGTCCCCCACCACACGCATCCAGCATGAGCCGGGTCAACCCACCCCCGCCGCGCGTCCTTCGCGTCCGGCATCCTGTCCGGGTCCTGCCGCCGTGCAATCAACGCACCGGCCTTCTCGCGGTTTGCCTCTGCCACTTTGTTTTTGACATGAGCCGCAAGTCTCCTCCAACCGGATCTCCACGCCAATGTCGTCCTACGCCGGGGGCAGCACAAGGCATTCCACCAAAGACTGCAGCGCGTCCTTCGCAACGGGGATAGCTGTGCTGTCGTCCAGACCCGCAATCAATCCCGCCGCCCGCTCGCGGCTAGTAAAAATCCAAGCGCGGCTGGATCCATCAGGTGGTGGGGCAATGCGTTCAGCACCCGCGCTTCCCCCTCTGTCTGGGCGATGATGCGCATATTGGCGCAGACGATCTTGCCCTGCGCGCGGTAGAACAGCCAGAGGCCAGGTTGGACACGCCGCAGCAGTAGCCACAGGTCATCAATCCTGCAATCAGCGTGCGGGCGCGCCACCGCCCCCAAGGCTTGTCCGATGGGCTGTGTAACATCAAAGCGCCCGGGCGGGTTCGGACCCGATCCCAGACAGCTTGATCAATGAACCGCAATGCGGGCACAGGCATGATCACCCGCGCGCTTTCGGGGGGGAGGACGCGAGATCCGCTTTCCGCTCAAGGGGGCCTTCCGATAGTTCAGTCGGCTCCAAACCTGATAGCACATATTCGATCCCACCACGCGATATCAGGGGACCTGTAGCTTATGGTAAGCTGAAGTATATGGCCGCATGGTTCGGGCGTTGGGCAACCTTGATCTGGCTCGGGCCGAGGTCGTACGTCAGGTATGTCATGCGCCGCACGAAGGTCGCCCAGATCGACCCTAAGGCGCGGGACCCTGCGGGCCGCCCCCTTGCTGGTGGGACACACGAAGATGGATAGCACCAACTGTGACGTTGGCGTCGAGCTTGAAGATGACCCTGCGACATTCATCTGGATGATAGCAAAATCATTGCTATGGTTTTCGTTCATAGCATTGTTATCGGTGACACTGGTCCGACAGAACATATCCATTCCGTTTTTCATGAATTCGGGTATGGCGGCGCAGAGTTTGAATTTAAATCTTCGACAAAAATGGCAGCAGATCGCCAGCCTCTGGCCCTGCGAGATGGCCTGAAAGCCCTTATTGGAAAGCTGTGTAAAATCGCTGTCTGCGCTTTGGATGGCGACAAAATGCCGGGTCCTGCGGCCCTCAGGCTTTTAAGCCCCACTTTAAATGATGCCGGTCTTGAAGAACACTTACACAAGGGTTTCCTAGGCCAGAGTCTCTTCCGATCAAGAAAAACCGGGTTCAGTATGCGACGCGGGTAGGGTGCCAGTTAAATTCGTAGAGCTTCATGATGTTTCCTTTTGAGACAGCGCGTTGGCCAAACAAGTGATCTATGCACTTAGGCACCGACCCACGCGCCATCTGACACGGCAAGCGACACCGAGTGCGGGACGCGCCCGACATCACCACACACGAATGCGCTGCGGATAGATTCTCTTTGTCACCGGAGGATCGCAGCTGAGACCCCATGGGCGTGTCGATCAGGGCGCAACCCATGATTTCCGTCACCTGACTGGCTGGCACACAGCGAGACGCGGTAAACAATCCGGCAAACTGAAGACGGCGGCCATCGGTCAGTATCACGTCGGCCTTTCTTTTCACGCGCTTCCGCGTGCCGATCTCTGAAGTCAGCCGCCAGATCGGCATGGGTGACATGGGGCGAAACGGTCCAGCAGCAACGCTTCGGCACCGGCAAACGCGCCTTCCAGCGCGGCGTTGACCGACGGTTCCATCAGGCAAGATGGGGTCTCGGTCCGATTGCCGGTTGCGAAGATGGCAGGCTCACCAAGCGCCTCGCGCAGCTGCGGCAACGTCACAACCGTCAGATCGGCGGTGATGTGCCATCCCCCTGCATGGCCACGCACGGACGAAACGATCCCTGCCTCGCGCAAAAATCCCATGGTGCGCCGAACAACAACGGGAGGTGTACCCAAGCACTGTGCGATAGGTTCGGAGGTCATGGGTCGCTCACGCTTGGCCATGTGCAAAAGCGCGTGAAGGACGCAGGAAAGGCGGCTGCCTCTTTTCATGGAACAATAGATGTTATGGTTCCAGCTGGATGTCAGGCCAGAGGGCCGCCATTCGAAGAATGTTCATTTTTGTCTGACGTCCACTAGTACAGGATCAGATTGATCCCACAGGCCCCCAAAGAAAAAGGAGGGGCAAAGCTTTGATTTGGCCTCACGAAGATTAAGTGAAACGGCATTTTATAATTACTGAAATAATATTCTTGATTGAAAAGCCTTTGGCGGTAGTCTGATCGAGGCAATACTCGGGAGGAGATTATGGACAGACGTCAGCTGCTTGGCATGGCCGGTGCCTTGGGGGCATCAAGCCTTTTCACGCCAACGATCATTCGCGCCTCTACGAGTGGGGCGCCGCAAAGCTATAGAGATCCGATCTCTGGGCATCTTGTACGGCGTCTATCGCGCCAATCCGGCTCCAAGGTTCTGTACTTTCACGACAATGCCTTTACCGCTGATGGAAAATACATGGTGCTCGACACGCCGAACGGTATTGACGTGGTGGACATGGAGAGTTTCGAGGCAGCCCCGCTCGTTGAGGGGCCTTACGAATGCATGATGGTCTCGCGGCAGAAAAACATCGCCTATGTCTATAAAAAGAATGCCCAAGGCGAGGGTAAGGGCGCAAAGGGGCTGGATTACTTTGCCGTTTCTATCCCTGACGGCAAGCTGAGCCAGATTGCCGAGCAGGTTGATGGTACGTTATTTCAGGTGAACAGTAATGACACATTGCTGCTGGGCGTGTGGCAGGAGCGGGAATGGGCGCTTCAGCCTGGCCAGAAGGTTGCGGGCACCGATGGCGGGTATAATGCCGTCGGGCCGGATGGCAAACCGCTCAGCTTTCAGGCCGCCAAGGAAGTGCGAATGTCGCAGCGGCTGCATCAGGGCATCCCGATGGAGATTTTCACGCTTGATATCGCGACGGGTGAACGCAAGGTTGTGACCGGTTCGACCGACTGGTTGAACCATGTGCAATTCTCGCCCACCGATCCCGATCAGATCATGTATTGCCATGAAGGCCCATGGCACGAAGTGGACCGGATCTGGACGGCGCGCACGGATGGCGGCACACCGCAAAAGGTGCATTCCCGCACGATGAATATGGAGATCGCGGGGCACGAGTTCTTTTCCTATGACGGTCGCGAAATCTGGTATGATCTGCAGCGTCCGCGCGGAGAGGATTTCTGGCTGGCGAGCTATAATCTGGACACAGGCAAACGGATCTGGCGCCATATGCAGCGCAATGAATGGTCCGTGCATTTCAATGTGTCACGCGATGGCAAGCTGATCGGCGGCGATGGGGGCGGGCCGGATATGGTGGCCAATGCGCCTGACGGGAAATACATGTATCTGTATGATGAGGAGATCATTGAGGATATGGGTGTCTCTGCCCCTGATGCCGATGCCTTGATCCGCCCTGCGGTTTTACGTGCGCGCAAGCTGCTGGATTTGAACACCCATGATTACCGGATGGAGCCTAATCTGCAATTTTCCGTGGATAGCAAATGGCTGACGTTTCGCACGAATATGTTTGGCGATACCCATTCCTATGCGGTTGAGACGAAACGCTCCGGCTAAGTGCGCGCGGGGCGCGCGGCTCCGTCTGGCGTTTGCAGGGATGGCTGGCGTGGGCTGTTTACGAGCCCGCCCGGCCACCTTTTTCGTGGTGGCCGGGCGGCGTATCAGATCAAACAGGGCGCGCGATCAGGCGTTCCATGCCTTGTCTTCGCCTTGCAGGCCACCAATGCGGACGCGCGTGGGCAAGCCGATCCGGTCCAGTACTGTGAAGAACGGCTTGGGGTCCAACTCTTCGACATTCGCCATCGCTTTGACATCCCAATCCCCTTGCGCGATCAGGATGGCAGCGGCCACAGGCGGCACGCCGGCGGTATAGGAAATGCCCTGGCTGCCGACTTCGTCGAATGCCTCTTTGTGATCGGCCACATTATAGACGAAAATCTCTGTCGGGGCGCCGTCAACCGTTCCGGTTACCAGATCACCGATGCAGGTCTTGCCTGTATATCCGGGTGCAAGCGAGGACGGATCGGGCAGGCATGCTTTCACGACCTTCAGCGGAATAACGTCCTGACCTTCGGCGGTCGTCACGGGTTGCTCTGACAGAAGGCCGAGATTTTGCAGCACGGTGAACACATTGATATAGTGATCTCCGAAGCCCATCCAGAACCGCACATCCGCGTCGGGATAGTTCGCGGCAAGGCTGTGCACCTCGTCGTGGCCGGACATATAGGCTTTCTGGGTCCCAACAACGGGTAGGTCCCACTCGCGGCCAACTTCGAACATCTTGTTCGATTGCCACGCACCTTCCTGCCATGAATACACTGTGCCGGTGAATTCGCGGAAGTTGATTTCCGGATCGAAATTCGTAGCAAAATATTTGCCATGCGAGCCCGCATTGATATCCACGATATCAATCGATTTCACCTCATCCAGCTGGTCTGCTGCAAAGCGGGCATAGGCGTTCACAACGCCCGGATCAAAGCCTGCGCCCAGAATGGCCGTAATGCCTTTTTCCTTGCACAGATCGCGCTTTTTCCACTCGTAGTTGGCATACCACGGCGGGGTTTCGCAGATCTTGTCAGGCTCTTCGTGGATGGCTGTGTCGATATAGGCCGCACCGGTTTCGATACAGGCATCCAACACATACATATTAACAAACGCAGATCCCACGTTGATGACAATATCGGCCTGAACCGCATTGATCAGCGCGACAACGGCTTGGGTATCGCGGGCGTTGACCTCATGGGTGTCAAACGTGCCCGCCACTTTCATCGCGTTTTTCTCGGCCACGCTGGCAATGATTGCGTCGCATTTGGATTTCGTCCGCGACGCGATATGCAGCTTGCCAAAAAGATCGTTGTTTTGCGCAATTTTATGCGCCACGACCTGGGCTACGCCACCGGCACCGATGATGAGCACGTTTTTGTTCACTTCGGCTGTCTCCTTGTTGTCTGGACAGGGGAAGGGGGCTTTGAACCCTCAGGAAAGCGAGGATTTGTAATCCTCGTAGGTGAAGCTGCGAACGGGGGTAATTGTCCCGTCCGGTTCCCTGATTGCGATGGCGGGCATGGCCACACCATTGAACCAGTTCTTTTTAACCATGGTGTAGCCTGCGGCATCCGCGATGCTCACCCGGTCGCCTACGGCCAGCGGTGTATCATAACGCCCCTCGCCGAAGATGTCGCCTGCAAGGCAGGTCTTGCCTGCGATCTGATAGGGATACGCGCCTGATTGCGGCAGTTTGGCATCCTCGCGGTAGATCAGAAGGTCCAGCATATGCGCCTCGATCGAGCTGTCGATGATGGCCACCTGTTTGCCCGTATCAAGGATATCAAGCACCGTTGTCTCCAGCGTGGTCGTCTGGGTGATCGCGGCCTCGCCGGGCTCCAGATAGACCTGAACGCCCATCGCATCAGAGAAGGCCTTGAGCCGCGCGGCCAGTTTTTCCAGCGGATACTGTGGGCCTGTGAAATGGATGCCGCCACCAAGGCTGACCCATTTCAGGGTTTTCAGAAAATCACCGAATTCGGTTTCGATGCGGGTCAACTGGCTGTCGAACAGGTCGAAATCGGCATTTTCGCAGTTATAGTGAATCATCACACCGGAAATCCGGTCGCCTGCCGCCTGCAGGCGCGACAGATCCCATTCGCCCAGACGCGAGAATTCGCGCGCCGGATCGGCCAGATCAAAACCGCTGGTGGAAAACCGCGGATTCAGACGCAAGCCGATTTCGATGCCCTTGGCTTTGTCGCCGAACCGGTCGAGCTGGCTGAGGGAGTTGAAGATGATCTTGTCAGCATACCCTACGGCCTCGTCAATCTCGTGATCGGCCCAAGCTACGGAATAGGCGTGGGTTTCTCCGCCAAAAGTTTCGCGGCCCAGTCGCAATTCGTAAAGCGAGGACGAGGTCGAACCGTCCATATACTCGCGCATCGTGTCAAACACCGACCATGTGGCAAAGCTTTTGAGCGCCAGCAATGTGCGCGCACCCGAAAGCTGGCGCAGCTTGGCGATCTTTTCCATGTTCTGGATCAGTTTTGCCCGATCAATCAGGTAGAACGGCGTTTGCATATGGCTCTCCCCCGGCGCGGTATGTTCAAACCGCCATATAGGCATCCAACCCCGCAGGAGCAAGCGAAGCCTTTGTAACAGACGCTCAGTCGACGTGAAGTTTATCGGGCGCGACGCTGAGCATATAGCCTTTGCGGGCGATATTTCTCACCAGAAGTTCGGCCACCAGCTGGTTGCCAAGCGCATCGCGCAGCCGTTTGATGCGTGTGGCCCCGGCGCTTTCGTCGCATTCCGTCTCGGGCCGGCCGGAAATCACCGCCTCGATCTGCGCGCCTGACAGAACCTCGTCATCAAGGCGGGCCTCTGCCAGCACGGCAATCGTTTCGATCGCGGCGGGTGTCAGCGTAAAGCCCATATCATTCAGCATGACGGCATTTTCGGCGCGCACAATGCGGAGGCTTTGCACCTCTATCCCCTGTTTCTGGATGTCGGTCATGCGCCGGTTCAGGCCGATGATCAGCACCAAAAGAACCATGGCCGCCAGCAGGAGCGCTGCTGCGAAAATCAGCAGGATAAAGATGATGATCCTGTAGCTTTGCAACACTTCGCCAAAGGCGGTGCCGGATTGGGCCAGAACCTCCAGCAGGCGCAATTCCGTGGGGCGGGTCAGGGCATCGTTCTGGACGAAGATCCGCTCCACACGGCTGTTGAACGCATCCGCATCCGGCAAGGACCAGAACACGAACCCCGCCGTAAGCGCCAATATCACGCTGATCGCGCCGATGCCCCAAACGACGGCGCGTTGTCCGGCGCGCAATACGTCAGTAACGGAGGAAATAGCGTCCCGCACTTGTCTTCCTTTCCTCTAGCCCGTCTTGGCCGAATACCGATACGATATTCAAAAGCGTCCAGCCCGCACGCGACAACCGCGGTGCCAGCTGTTGTGCTGCGGCCTTACGGTTGCAGGCTGCATCGGGCAGCTCCGCCACTCCGTAATGCAACCGCAGGGGGTTGTCCTGCTTGGCCTTGTAATCGGCATAGCAGGCGGCCTCAACCGGTGAGGAGACAAGCGCACAAAGCGCGAAAAGGCAAATAAAGCGTTTCATAGGCATGATCTTGCGCAACCGCGCTTTGTCTTTCAATAGCAAAGCGTTTCTACGCGATGATATCGCCTATCGGGGATCGAAACGGGGGCTTCAGCCGCGCTGCTATCCGATAGCGGCGCCGCGATATTGCCTGTCTGGCGCGGCGGGACGCAGGATTGGATGACACGGCCCGACACAATGCGCAGGCCGCATTCCCTTAGTTAAAGGATCAAGACTATGTCTGTTTTTTCCCGTCTTACCGCGCTTGTCGCCGGTGTTGCGATCATCTTGGGCACCATGGTGGCCACCCCTGCGTCTGCCTTGGGAGGGCGCGAGAAACGTGCCTTGGGGGTGATCCTGGGGGTTGGGGCTGCGACGGTTTTGCTCAACCAGATCAATGATGACAAGAAGGACCGCAAGAACAAGGACCATCAGGCCCGGACCCGCTACAACAATCAACATCGCGGCTGGAGCAATGATCACGGCCATAATAGGCCGGGCCGCTATGATGACCGCCGTGATGACCGTCGTGATGACCGTCGTGCGAATGCGGGCAGCTATTCCGCGGCGTGCATCAGCCAGCTGCGGGGCCGCAATGGCTGGAGCGAGATCGTGGACAAACGCTGCGCCGATAACACCTCGCGTAGCCGGATCCCGCAAAGCTGTGCGTTCGACATTCGCCAGAACGGCCATCGCCAGACCGTATATGGCAAGAACTGCCTTGATGACCGGGGCTTTCGGACCTCGCGCCGCTAAACATTGCGGCCCCACTTTCGCACGCGCCCCCTTGATTGCGCGCCCGTTACGGGGCAGGGACAGATATGGATATCAAACCCCTCCCCGATTTTTCGTTTGAACAGGCCGCGCATCGTCGCGGCCTTGAACTTGTGGCCGGTGTGGATGAGGTGGGCCGCGGCCCCCTATGTGGCCCCGTTACGGCAGGGGCCGTGATTCTGGACCCGAACCATATTCCCGAAGGCCTTAACGATTCGAAGAAACTGAGCGCAAAGCGCCGCGCGGAACTGGTGGACCAGATCAAGGCCCATGCCCTGTGGGCTGTGGCCCATGCCAGTATCGAGGAGATCGATACGCTCAATATCTACCACGCCTCTCACCTTGCGATGTGTCGCGCGGTGGCGGCGTTGACGCGTGTGCCGGATCATGTGCTAGTCGATGGCAACCGCGTGCCCACAGGCCTTGCGATGTCGGCAGAGCCGATCGTAAAGGGCGACGCGCGGTCACTATCGATTGCAGCTGCGTCCATTCTGGCCAAGCAGGAACGCGATGCGTTGATGGTGACGCTCGCGCAACAGTATCCCCAATACGGTTGGGAGAAAAACGCAGGTTACCCAACGCCATCACATCTTGCGGCGTTGAAAGAGTTCGGCGTGACCCCCGTCCATAGGAAATCGTTCAAGCCGGTCCACAATATCTTGTGCCAAGGCAAAACGTAACCTGCGACGGAATTAAAGAAATTGACGAATTTGGTGGTTTGAACCATCTTATCCACAGATGATCGGCAAAAATGCCGGCGGTATGAGCAGTGAAATAGACCGGAAAAATCCGGCTTGATCCGTCCACCGAGGCGGGCCAGTGAAAGAGGCTGAGAATGACTAAGACCACGTCGCGGGCGGCTCCGGCCGAGCTTCCGCTCAATCAGGTCGTTGCTGGTGATTGCATCGAGGTCATGAATGGGCTTCCGGAATCCAGCGTTGATCTGATCTTTGCGGATCCCCCTTATAACCTGCAGTTGCGTGGCGATTTGCACCGTCCTGACAACTCCAAAGTTGATGCCGTCGATGATGACTGGGATCAGTTTGACAGTTTCGCCGTCTATGACCGGTTCACCCGTGACTGGCTTGCCGCGGCGCGGCGCGTGCTCAAGCCCAACGGGGCGATCTGGGTTATCGGCTCGTATCACAATGTCTTCCGCATGGGCGCAGAGTTGCAAAACCAGGGGTTCTGGATTTTGAATGACGTGATCTGGCGCAAATCCAACCCGATGCCGAATTTCCGCGGCAAGCGGTTTACCAATGCGCACGAGACCCTGATCTGGGCCTCCAAATCCGAAACCACCAAGCCGACGTTCAACTACGAGGCGCTCAAGGCGCTGAACGAGGGTGTGCAGATGCGCTCGGACTGGATGATTCCGATTTGTACCGGCCATGAACGTCTGAAAGACGAGATGGGCAACAAGGCGCATCCGACCCAGAAGCCCGAGGGTTTGCTGCACCGTGTGCTGATCGGCACGACCAATACCGGTGATGTGGTGCTGGACCCCTTCTTCGGCACTGGCACAACCGGTGCTGTGGCCAAAAAGCTGGGGCGCAATTTCATCGGGATCGAGCGCGAGGAAAGCTATCGCAAACATGCCGAGAAGCGCATCGCCAAGGTGCGCCGTCTGGACAATGATGCGCTAGAGGTCAGCACGTCCAAACGTGCCGCCCCGCGTGTGCCATTTGGCCAGCTGGTCGAGCGCGGGATGCTGCACCCGGGCGAGCAGCTTTATTCGCAAGGCAACCGTTACAGCGCCAAGGTGCGTGCCGATGGCACCCTTGTTGGCAATGATGTCAAAGGATCCATCCATCAGGTGGGGGCGCAGCTTGAAGGCGCACCGTCTTGTAATGGCTGGACCTACTGGCATTACAAGCGTGATGGGAAGCTGGTGCCGATCGACATGTTGCGCCAGCAGATCCGTGCAGAGATGGCCGGACAGCTGAATTAAATCACCAGAGATTTTGAGGATAGTATCCGCGCCGCACTCTCGTGCGCGCGCGGGAGATACCGCCAGTGCCACACATGCGGTGCATCTGTGGCACAAACTTGCCCCGCCGATTTCCGGCGGGGTTTTTTGTGGGATCTCTATTTTGAGGGCGGGCGGTTGATGGCCGCACAAATCAGCGGCTGGTCTGGCCAGCCGTTTCCAGCTTTGCGCGCAATTCCCGCATGACCGGCAATGTGGCCCTGACTTTTTCCGGCCCGATTTCGCGCACGATATCGGCGATTACCGGCATGAATGCCGCAAAGGCCGCATCGCGTGCGGCGCGGCCTGACGGGCTGATGGACACGAACTTGCGCCGCGCATCATCCCAATCGGGTCGAATATGGACATGTCCAGCCCATACCAGCTTTGAAAGCGTGTTGGTCATTGCACCACGGGTCACATGAAAACTGGCGGCCAGCTGCGCGGGTGTGCGCTCCTCGCCGATATGGGCCAGATGGTTGAGCACCGAAAAATGCGATATTTCCATGCCTTTAGGCAAAGCCCGCCCAACAACACTGCGGGCGAGCTGATCAGCCATGAAAACCTCTGCAAAGAGGGCCGCGGCCAGCGGGTCGAACTCTTGGCTCACAGATGCGGTCCTTTGATTGGAGGTCGTGCCGGGGCTCACCCGGCCAGCAGCGTATCCAGCTTTCCGGACCGGTCGAGCGCCTGCAACTCGTCGCATCCGCCCACATGTGTATCGCCGATGAAAATCTGCGGCACAGAGCGGCGGCCGTTTGCGCGCGCCATCATTGCTTGGCGCACGGCCGGATCGCCGCCCACATCGGTTTCTTCGTAGCTCACGTTTTTGCCGTCCAGCAACCGTTTTGCCGTGACGCAGAAAGGGCAAGTGCGGGTGGTGTAGATTTCGACGCGTTGCATAATCAATCCTTCTGTCTTTCATCAGAATATAGGCATTCATCCGTCATTAGCAACGCGTGCGACGACCAGAACATCAACCCGTGCCGCACCCGCTTGTAAAACAGCGCGACTTGCGGCCGTAAGCGTGGCGCCAGAGGTCATCACATCATCCACCAGCAGAACCGAACGCCCCTGCGGCACGAGGCAATGTGTTGCACGCACTTCCAGTGCGCCGTTCAAATTGGCATATCTGGCCGCGCGATCACGCCCGTTCTGGCAAGGCGTGGCTTTGGTGCGGCGTAAAAGCATGGGCAAATGTTCTGCACCTGTGTGCAGGGCCAGCGCGTGACCAAGCAGTGCTGCCTGATTGTAGCGCCTGCGCAGCAGCCTTAGCCGGTGCAACGGTATCGGGGCAATCAGGGTATCGGGGCGGATAAGGTCGCGGCCCGCTGTGGCAAGCCATTTGCCCATGGGGCGGGCCAGTTCTGTGCGATCACCGTGTTTGAGCGCCAAAATCAGCCGTTTTCCGGTTTCTTCATAGGTCAGTACAGCCCGCCCGCGCGACCAGACCGGCGGATCACGCAGGCAGGTGTCACAATGCTCCACCCCGTCGGAGTGTCCAGGCAGCGGGGTGCCGCAGCTGTCACACGCCACACCCGTGATAAAGCCTGCCTGCGCCCAGCATGTGGCACACAAACCAAACGGGTCCTGTACTGCCGCACCGCAGGCAATACAGCCCGGCGGATAGACAGCAGTCACAAGCCGGTGACCGATCCGTTTCAAAAGGTCGTGCATCTTGTGTGGCATCCACGGGCGTGCGTGTTTAGTATCCGGTCCTATCATGAACAAACCTCCCCTGCTGACAGACCGCCCCGCCCTGAACCGTCAACGTCTTCGCGCGCGTGCGCGCGGACCGGATCTGTTTTTGCATGAGGAGGCTGCCCTTGATCTTCAGGAAAGGCTGCTTGAGGTTAACAGGCAGTTTACGTCGCCGGCGGTGGTAAGTGCTTTTCCCGAAGTCTGGCTGCGCGATCTGCCGGGGGCGAAACATGTGGCAGATGACGACCGGCTTGATCTGGAAGAGGGGGCGCATGATCTGGTGGTGCATGCGATGTGCCTGCACTGGTCCAATGATCCGGTGGGGCAACTGGTGCAAGCTGCCCGCGCCCTGAAACCCGACGGGCTGTTTATCGCAGTCATGCTGGGTGGCCAGACGTTAAGCGAATTGCGCAGTGTGTTGGCCGAGGCCGAGGCCGCCGTCACAGGCGGGCTAAGCCCGCGGGTATTGCCGATGGCCGAAGTGCGCGATCTGGGGGGGCTTTTGCAGCGTGTGGGGCTGGCCTTGCCGGTGGCCGATACGGCGCTTCGCAAAATCGCCTATACCGATCCGATGCGTCTTTTTGCCGATTTGCGCGCTATGGGAGAGGGCAATGCGCTTGCCCAAAGGCCCCGCCATTTTACCCGCCGTGCGGTCTTCGCCGAAGCCTTGCAGCGGTATGGCGCGCATTACAGTGACGATCAGGGCCGGTTGCAAGCGAGTTTCGAGATGATCTGGCTGACGGGATGGAAACCCCATGAAAGCCAGCAAAAACCGCTCCGCCCGGGATCAGCCACGACACGGCTGGCTGATGCGCTCAATCCCCTGAAGATGCCAGAAGCTGAATAGACCGACGCTTGGAAGGCATCAGGGGGGCGAGCATATATTGCCGCCCCCCTGTTGATCGTCGGTCCGGTGGTATATCCACCTTATCCCAGCGCGGTGCGGAACCCTTTTGACCACCAGCTGACATCTTTTTTGACAATCGTTTCCATCAATGCGGCATGGCGGCGTTTGCGATCAACCAAAGGCATGGCGAGAGATGTCATGATGGCCGTGGCCATCTGCTCTGTGTCATGGGGATTGACGATCACGGCATCCGGCATTTGCTCTGCCGCGCCCGCAAATTGCGACAAGATCAGAACACCCGGATCGGCCGGATCCTGAGCGGCAATGAATTCTTTGGCCACCAGATTCATGCCGTCCATCAGCGGCGTCACCAGCGCGACATCCGAGGCACGATACAGCCCTGCCAGCGTCTCGCGCGGCACAGGACGGTTGATAAAGCGGATCGGCGCCCATTGGATATCGGCATACCGACCGTTGATCTGGCCCGACAGCAACTCCGTTTCCTCGCGGATGTTGTCATAGGCCTCCACGCCCTCGCGGGTTGGCGGGCTGATTTGCAGCATCGACACATGGCGATGCCACTCCTCATGGCGCTCGAGAAATTCGCCAAAGGCTTTGAACCGCTGCGGAACACCTTTGGTATAATCCAGCCGGTCGACACCGATCATCAGGCGCCGTTCGGGTTTGACAATCCCGCGGGGCAGTTTGTCGACCTCCGATTCTGCCAGCGTGCGGAATTCCGTCGCATCAATGGCCACAGGAAACGCCGCAATGCGACATTGGCGGTTGTTCAATTGCACAAAACCGCCGGCCAGCTCCTCTCCACCGCCCAGTTCGATCATGCTGGCGATACAGGCACGGGCATCGCGCTCAGCCTGCATCCCGACCACTTCGTAATTTGACAGCCATTCGCAGACCTCGGGCGCGTTGGGCATGGCCTGCAGGGCGAGGGGGGTTGGGAAGGGTGTGTGCAAAAAGAACCCGATCCGATTCTTGGCCCCTGCCTGACGCAGATAAAGCGCAAGCGGCAGAAGATGATAATCATGCACCCAGATGCGGTCGTCCGGCTCGATCACATCAATCAACATCTTTGCCAGACGACGGTTCACATCCTTATAGGCCGAAAGATATTCGGCATGGATTTCCATCAGATCCGTGCGCCCGTGAAACAGCGGCCAAAGGACCTGATTGGAAAACCCGAAATAATAGTTTTCCTGCTCTTGCTCGGTCAGATCAAAGGCCATGCGGCGGAACGGGCCGCCTTCGACCTCGTGCAGGGCGTTGCCCGCCGTCTCGGCAAGCTTGCCGGATGTGCCGATCCAGATGCCGCCGGTTTCCAGAAGTGTATCATGCAGCGCCACGACCAACCCGCCAGAGGGATTGGGACCTGAGGGAATGCGGTTTGAAACGCAGATCAAACGACCCTTGCTCATGCTTTTGTCTCCAATCCGGCACGAAGCCATGCCAGAACATCCTCTGGCGTGTCGAGATGGTGGCTGGCACCGCTCGCGCCGTCCCCGATCTTGATCCCGTAACCGTCATGCGCCTGCGCCCACAAAAGGGCGGGTTCATCTGTGCTGTCATCGCCCAGATAAACGGGCGCACGGCCGGCAAACTGCGGAAGTTGCGACAAAAGCGCCAAGGCCCCGTCTTTGGAAAAGCCGTCGGGGCGCAACTCGAACGCCATTTTGGCCGGCTGGACGGCAAATCCGGTATACCGTCTGGTCAGGTCGTCCATAAACGCGCGGGCTGCGGGGCCGGCCTCGGGGCGGGTGCGGAAATGGACCGCGCCACCATGTGTTTTATGTTCGTATAACAAGCCGTTGTCGTCCGCGTAGGCACGAATTTCGGATTGCGCGTCTGCCAGACCTGCTGGGATGGCGTCCATGGGCGGGGCCATGCCGCGCGCCTCGGAGCCGTGGCTGCCAACCATCAATCCATCGAACCCGTCCAGAAACTGTTCCAGCTCTGACAGCGACCGGCCTGACACGATTGCAAGCGCGCCATTGCAAGCCGCTTCCAGTCTGGTCAGCATATCGCCGATATCGGCCGGAACCTTCACAGCGTCCGGTGTTGGCGCAATATCCACCAATGTGCCGTCGAAATCGAGAAAGATCGCAACTTTGGCGCAATCCAAGCGGGGCGGGGGTGTGAAATCACCTGTATCCATGTCAACCATGCCCAATAGGTAAGTTAATTCTGATAATAGTAAAGTGTGAGTTTAACGCGCGCATGAAACGCGGTATCTCAGGCATTGTTCCACAAGGTCTTGAAACGGGAAGAAATTATGAAAGTTCCGGCCAATCCGCGTTTGTTGCATGCGCCTGCCGACCATCCCCCTGTTGCTCAGGCGAAAATCGGGGTTATCGTGGCAAATCTGGGAACGCCGGATAACACGGATTACTGGTCGATGCGGCGGTATCTGAACGAATTTTTGTCCGACAAGCGTGTGATCGATATTCCAAACTGGAAATGGCAGCCGCTATTGCAGTTGATCATCCTGAGCAAACGCCCGTTCACCTCGGGGGCCAATTACAAGACCATCTGGAACAACGAGGCCAATGAAAGTCCGCTACTGACGATCACCAAACAGCAGGTGGCCAAACTGAAAGAAGCCGTGGAGGCCCGTTACGGCGCCGAGGTGGAGCTGGATTTCTGTATGCGCTACGGCAAGCCCTCGACCAAGTCGGTTGTAGACAGGATGGTCAAGAACGGCTGCGAAAAGATCCTGTTTTTCCCGCTGTATCCGCATTACGCCGGTGCAACCTCTGCCACTGCGAATGACGCGTTCTTCCGCGCCCTGATGGTGCAAAAACGCCAACCTGCCGCACGGGTGGCGCCGGAGTATTTTGATCGCCCCGCCTATATCGAGGCTTTGGCGCAATCGGTGGAGCGGGTCTATCCGGGCGACAAGCGCCCTGATGTGTTGTTGTGTTCCTACCACGGGATGCCGAAGCGCTATCTGATGGAAGGCGACCCCTATCACTGCCAATGCCAGAAAACCACGCGGCTGCTGCGAGAGCGTCTGGGGTGGGACAAGGACGAGGTCCAGACCACCTTCCAGTCCGTGTTCGGGCGCGAGGAGTGGCTGAAACCCTACACGGTGGAATATGTGGCCGAGCTGGCCAAGGCCGGCAAGACCGATGTCGCGGTCATCTCGCCCGCGTTCTCTGCCGATTGCATCGAGACGCTGGAGGAAATCAACGGTGAAATCCGCGAGGCATTCGAACATGCGGGCGGAAAGGACTTCACGTATATTCCGTGCCTGAATGATGATGATGCCCATATCCGCGTGCTGATGGATGTGGTCGAGGAAAACCTGAGCGGCTGGATCGCCTGAGACGCGGTGTGGTCAGGTGCGACAGATGTCGCGCGCCTGACCACACAGGAGGCGGCGCATCTTTGACAAGACGGCGTACGCGCGACTATTGTTGAAGGCGCGCAGGTGGCTAGTGCGGCAATGTCGCATGATCGTGACGAAAGCGATGGTTCACGGAACTGTGGGTTTGAAGCCGAAACAGCCGCGTGTATCGCTCCGTCGAACAATTCTAACGGTGGGACGGATGAAATCTCTTAAGTATTTGGCGCTTTTCCTTGTCATGGCGGCCTGTGCGGGAACACCGCAGCAACAAGAGCCGCAGCTTGGGCCTGATGGCAAGCCTCTGGCACAGGTCTACCGGATTACGCGCAGTGATGCGGAGGTGATTCCGACGCGGGCGGTCGAGGCTGTGAACAGCCTGAGGGCCGCACGTGGCACGGCACCTGTTGTGCTTAGCACACCATTGACAGTGGCCGCCGCCGCCCATAGCCGCGACATGGCCAAGCAGAACCGTCCATGGCACTGGGGCTCGGATGGCTCATCGCCACTGGATCGTGCCGCACGTGCGGGCTTTGCCGGCGAGGTCGTGGGCGAGAATATCTCGGAAACCTACGAGGCCGAGACCGAAACATTGTCGGCATGGATGCAGGACGGGGAAACCCGTGATGTGATCTTGGATCCCCAAGCACGCCAGATGGGCTTTGCATGGTATCAAGAACCGTCGGGCAAGATCTGGTGGACCATGGTCACCGGTAGCTGATCTGTCTGGATACCCGATGTAGAAAAGGCCCCGAATGCGGGGCCTTTTGCATGTGATCCGTTATGGATAGATGAAGATCGGTGTGCCGAGCGGGACCATGGCGAAGATTTCCTCGATTTCTTCGTCCGAGACAGCAATGCAACCTGCCGTCCAGTCTTTGCCCCGACCTTTGTCCTTGTCTGCGCGGCCATGGATGAAGATATCGCCACCGGCCTTTTTGCCAAAGCTTGCGGCATAGGCTTTCTGATCCGGAGTGGGATAGTTCAGACCGATAGACAGATGGTAGGCTGAATTCGGATTGCGACGGTCTATGTAGTACACACCCTCGGGCGTTTTGCCGTCACCCTCGAACCGTTTCGGGCCAACCGGATTGCCGCCAAGCCCGACCTCGTATTGCCGGACGATCGTGCTGCCGGAAAACAGATACATGATCCGTTTGCTTTTGAAGATCTGGATCTGGGTGACGGGCGGGCCGTCGTAAATCTTGAATTTCGTGGGCTCACTGCCGCAAGCGGACAGCAAGGCCAAGGCCGAAAAACCTGTAAGAAGCGTTCTGCGCTGCATTTTATGCCTGTATTGAAGGGACTGCTCGTGTTCTTATTGCGGCCAGTCTAGCGTGAAAATGGTTATGCGTGAATGCCATGTTAGGCCCGGGTGAAAAGGGCCGCGATTTCCACATGCGACGACCAGCGGAACTGATCGACGGCAATCAGCGCGTCAATGGTGAAGCCCGCATCTACTAAGCTTTTGGCATCACGGGAAAAAGTAACCGGGTTACACGAAATATGCACAATACGGCGCGTCTTGGAGGTACACAGTTCGGCAATCTGGGCTTCGGCTCCGGCACGGGGCGGGTCAATCACGATTGTGTCAAATCTGTCCAGCTCGTGCGGCAGAAGCGGGCGGCGGAACAGGTCGCGCGCTTCGGTCGTGATACGTTTGAGCCCCGAGGCGTGGCGCCAACCTTCGTCAAGCGAGGCAAGCATAGCGGATTCGGCCTCTACCGCATGCACCTCGGCGTGCTGCGCCAAAGGCAGGGCAAAGGTGCCGCATCCGGCAAACAGATCCGCGACACGGGCCGCACGCCCGACATGGGCCTGTACGAAAGCCACCAAGGCGGCCTCGCCTTCCTGCGTGGCTTGCAAAAACGTACCCGGTGGCGGGGTGATACGGGCGCGGCCCATCGTCTGGCGGGCCGGGCGTAGGGCCGCGATCGTCTGGTCGTTCCAGCTGAGACGCGCCAGATCATGCGCGTGGGCAATATCGGAAAGCTGGGTAAAGAAATCCTGAGTGACCGGTTTGCCGCCGGTGCAGGCAAACTCCACCCCCGTATCGGAGAGGGTCAATGTCAGGTTCAACTCGCCCTTGCGCGATGCGCCCGCTTCGGTGAGCGCGCGCGCCGCGGGCAGTTGTGCAAGCAATTCGGGGCGCAGCAATGTGCAGCCCGTGATTTCGGTAATGGTGCCAGAGGCGCGACCGTGAAAGCCCACCTGTGCGCCTTTTTTTGTACGCCGTCCCGATAGGGTCGCGCGTCTGCGGGCGTTGGCGGGCGATGTCACAGTCTGTTCGACTTTGGCTGTAATCCCACGGGTGGCCAGCGCGGTCTCGATCACATGGGCCTTCCAGCCTGCCACGAACGTATCCGAGCCATGTTGCAATGCGCAGCCACCGCAGGCTTTGTAATGCGGGCATGCAGGCCGGACACGGTTTGCAGAAGGCGTCAGTATCTTGGGTTGTGCAATCAGGCCATCAACGACCTCGCCGGTGATTTCCTCGCCCGGCAATGTCAAAGGGGCATGCACTGTGCCGTCCGCCCCGTGGGCCACGCCGTCGGCCTGAATGGAGAGGCGGTCGATAATCAGGGGAGCATGGGTCATGTCTGGCTTTCAGCTGGATGTGCGGGCCTGCGTTTAACAGGCCTTCGTGCCCGCGGCAAAGGCTATTGCGCGGCCTCGGTCGCCTCGTCGCAGCCGATAAAACCGCCTGACTGCCGGTTCCAGTACCGCGCATACAGGCCGTTTTGTGACAAAAGCTCTTCGTGGCTGCCGGCTTCGGCGATATGGCCCGCATCCATCACGATGATCCGGTCCATTTCGGCGATGGTCGACAGCCTGTGGGCAATGGCCAGCACGGTTTTGCCCGCCATGACATTGCCCAAGGCGTCCTGTACTTGTGCCTCCACCTCCGAATCGAGCGCCGAGGTGGCTTCGTCCAGCACAAGGATGGGCGCGTCTTTCAGGAACGCGCGGGCCAGCGCGATACGCTGGCGCTGGCCGCCGGACAGTTTGACCCCGCGTTCGCCCAGCATCGCATCATAGCCGCGGTTGCCTTTATGATCGCTCAATTTCAAAATGAACTCATGCGCTTCGGCGGCGCGTGCGGCGGCAAACAACTCCGCTTCGGTGGCATCGGGGCGACCGTAGAGGATGTTGTCGCGCGCCGAACGGTTGAACATGGCGGTTTCCTGCGTGACCATCGCGATCTGGCGGCGCAGGCTTTCCTGAGTGATGTCGCGTATGTCGTACCCATCCAGTCGTACAGCACCATCTTCGGTATCATACAGACGCAACAGAAGCGCAACGAGCGTTGATTTGCCCGCCCCCGATGCACCGACAATGCCGATCCGTTCGCCTGCCGCAATCTGCAGGTTCACATCGCGTAGCCCGCCGCTGTCATGGCCATAAGCGAAGCTGACGTGGTCGAACCCCACAGCCCCTTTGGCATGTGTCAGGCTGTGTGCATCGGGGGTATCAAGCAATGTGTGGGACGGTGTGAGTGTGTTCATCCCGTCCTCGGCCTCGCCCAGAGAGCCGTAGATCTGCATGAGCGACATCGAAACCCAGCCCGACATTTGCGCGATACGCATTGCGATGGCACCGGCGGCTGCAACATCACCGGGGGTGGCCTGACCACTGCGCCACAGCATCACGGCCCCGCCCACCAGAACGACCGGCAGAATCCCTGAAAACGCCATTTGCGTGGCGCGATAGGCGGTCGATGTGCGCCCGAACTGGATCGCCCGTTCGCGGAAAGAGCCCATGGCGTCAAGCGCCTCGCGGTCCTCGTGTTCGGTGTTGGCAAACAGTTTGACGGTTTTGATATTGGTGATCGTATCGACAACCTGCCCCGAGACCGTCGCCCTGGCGGAGGCACGCGCTTTGGAACGGGCCCGTACATGCGGCAGGAAGGCGCGGATCATAAAGACCCATGCCACCAGCCACAGCAGCAAGGCCACCGTGCCCCAGCCATCAATGCTGACCAGAAGCGCGGCCGACCCCAGTACCGACGCCAAGGCGAACATACCGGTTTCGATCCCGCCCAAGGCGACATCGGTGACCGCCCGCGCTGTCTGCATCTGCTTTTGTGCAATGCGGCCCGCGAAATCGTTATCGAAGAATGTAACGGAGTGGCCCATGGTGTGCCGGTGCAGGCGCGAGAGCACCTGCGGGAAAATATTGGGCTGCAAAAGCAGATGGTTTGCCGCAGACGACAGGCCGAATACAAGCGGCCTGAGCGCCAGATAGAACACCACAAACCCCAGCAGGATAAAGGCATGTTCGGTCCACAGATCACCGGGATCGGTGCCGACCATTGTGTCGATCACCCGCCCCAGCAGCCATGCCGATGCCACCTCCATCGAGCCCGCCGCCGCCGACAAAACCGCCGAGAGCGACAAAAGCCCCCATGCGCCGCGCAGACACCAGCCGAAAAACCGGCCCAGCGTATCGGGTGGCGGGGTCGTGGCGGCACGAAACGGATTGATCATCTGCGGTCTCCTTAGGGCGCCACGCTAACGTGCACGCAGCATCTGTCCAAGCGGGGTCGATGCGGGATTAGCGTAAAAGTGCCGCGCGGCTAAGTTTGAAATCCGACGCGATCCAGCGGTCCTCGAGCACCTTGAGACGCGCGCCCAAGTCTTTGCCTTGATAATCGGGCAGCAGATCCTGCGCAGTGACCGGACATTTTTGTGCGGCACCACGGGCCACCTCGGCGTGCCAGTGCTGGGGAGGGGGCATCCCGAGCGAGGCTGCACGGATCAGCACGGCATCGACCGCATCGGCCTGACCCAAGCGGTATCCGATCTCTGCGGGCGGGCCAAGCGATGCCACCCCGGTTTGTATGCGGGCCAGCCGCTTGGCCTGTGCGCGCGACAGGCGCAGCATGGCGGTTGCCGGTGTGGCGGTCAGACATGCAAGTCTGCGCAGGGGGTTGGCTGGTAGGCCTGCCTCGAAATGCACAAGCGGTGCCATGGCGCGACTGTCCGCACCGGGCAAAATGCGGGCCAGTACGCCGCATTGCTGCATCGTCGCCAGCACCGGTGCCGGATCAGGTGCGCCCAGAAGTTTGAGCATTTCTGCCCCGATCCGCTCACGTGCAAGGCCCTCCAGGCCATCTGCATGGGCGGCGCAGGCGGCAAGGCCGCTGGCGTCCGGCCCGTGATCGGGGTCGCCATACCACGCGGTAAAGCGGAAAAACCGCAATATGCGCAGAAAATCCTCGGTGATGCGGGCGGACGGTGTGCCGACAAAACGCACATGGCGGGCGGCCAGATCGTTTAGCCCCTGACCCAAGGGATCGATCACCGTGCCATCCGCACGGGCATAAAGTGCGTTCATCGTGAAGTCGCGCCGGGCGGCATCTTCGGCGATATCGGTGGAATAGGCCACCACCGCATGGCGTCCGTCGGTTTCTACATCGCGCCGGAATGTTGTGATCTCATGCGGGATGTGGCGGGCAATGACCGTAACTGTGCCATGGTCCAATCCCGTGGGAACCGGCTTGAAACCGGCAGAACGGGCTAGCTGGATGACCGTTTCGGGAGGTGCATCGGTTGCGATATCAATATCGGATACCGGCTGTGCAAGTGCCGCATTGCGCACGCATCCGCCCACAAACAGGGCCTGATGATCCGCCCCTGTCAGCATCGCCATAACCGCCTGGGTCTCCGGCGCGTTAATCCATGCCCCGTCCAGTTTCATAGCCTCGCCTCCGGCGGTGATGGCGATTGCTCTGGCGCCTGCATGCGGTCTGCCAGTGCCCGCAGAATGCGTGCGGTTGCCCCCCAGATGTAATATGGCCCGAAAGGTGCCACATAGAAATAGCGCCAGTCCCCCCGCCATAGGCGACGTTCCACGCGGTAGCGCGAAAGGTCTGCGACATGGGACAAAGGCACGGTGAAAACCTCTTCGACCTCGCCCGTTTCACGGATCGGGGTGAAAGGTTTGATGATTTCGGCGATCACCGGCACCATCTGGAAGCTGGTCACGGTTTCATGCGGTTCCAGCACGCCCAGAACCCTGACGTGGGACCGGGGCAGCCCGATTTCCTCTTCGGCCTCGCGCAGCGCAGCCGCGATCGGGCTGGCATCGGTGGGCTCCACCTTGCCGCCGGGAAAGGCGATCTGACCCGGATGGTGTTTGAGGTGCGATGATCGTTTGGTCAGATAAAGGTGCAGCGCATCCTCGTGGCGCTCGAAGGCCACAAGAACGCCTGCCGCCCGCAGATCGCGTGAGGGCGGCAGGTCGCCTGACCGGTTTAGATCGTAATCGGAAGAAGGCCGCCCCGGACTGGCCAGAGCGGCAAGAACCGGAGCGAGCAGATCAGGCATCTTTGCCGTCTTTTTCAGTCCCGTCAGGCGTCTTCGTCGGTTCGAATCCGAGGGTTTTCGGATCAAAGATGTAATGCGCTCCGCAAAACTGGCAGTCTGCGGTGACGGTGCCCTCATCGGTGGTCATATAGGCGATGTCCTTGGCCGAGTAGATCGAGAGCGAATCGCGTACGCGGTCTTCCGAACAACTACAGCCGAATTCGACCCGCTGCGGATCGAACACGCGGGGGGCTTCTTCGTGAAACAGCCTGACCAACAGATCGGTGGCCTGAACGCGTGGCCCGATCAGTTCGATCTCCTCGACCGTGTCCAGCAGGACATTGGCGCGGTTCCAGTTCTCACCCTCTTCACCATCCAGAATATCTTCCGGTTTAAGAAGCCCGCCTTCGCCGGACCCTTCCTCGGCCTTCAAGAAAGGCGAGGCCGGTGGCATATGCTGCAGCATCGCCCCGCCTGCGCGCCAGCTTTCGGACTGGCCGGGCAGGCTGGCACGCCCGAAGGCCAGTTCAAACCTTGTCGGCAGCTGCTCTGACTGGGCGAAATACGCCTCTGCACAACTGGTCAGAGAATCGCCAGACAGGGGCGTGATGCCCTGATAGGGCTTGTTGCCCTGTCCCTGATCGATCAGAAGGGCAAAATATCCTTTGCCGATCTGTTCGAAGCCGGGTCCGGCCTCATCCAGTCTTTCTTTGTCGAAGCTGGCCCATGCGCGAATGCGTGCCGGGCCGCCATCTTCGCTCGGGGCATAATAATCGGTTGCGATAATGCGAATGGGTCCGTCACCGCGCACTTGAAGCGACAGCTTCCAGCGTAGCTTCATCGTTTGGCCGATCATCGCGGTCAGCAAGGCGACCTCGGCGACCAGGGCTTCAACAACAGCCGGATAATCATGTTGCGCCAGCACCTGATCCAAAACGCCATCCAGCCGCGCAAGGCGGCCACGGATATCGGATCGGTCAAGTTGGAACGGAAGTACGGTATCGTCCCATGCGATTTGGGAAAGCGTGGTCATATTGCTCCTCATGGGGGTTTGCTTTTGGCCCGTTTGCGGGATTACCGTGCCTATATGGGTGCAACAAGCCGAGAACCCAAGACCTAAGAATCTGGCGGGGATGTTTCCCTTTGCGCCGAGTATGTGCGCCGCTGCAACAGGAGAAGATATGTGATCCCGAGATTTGGTGAACCGGTACGCAGGGGACAGCAGTATCGTGCCCGCCCCGGAGCCTATGCAATTTTATTACGCGGTGAGGATATATTGTTGACCCATCAGGCCCGCCCTGAGCCAGAGGTGCAATTGCCCGGTGGCGGCATTGATCCGGGCGAAGGGGCGATTGCGGCGCTCCACCGTGAAGTGCGCGAAGAGACGGGCTGGAGCATCGGCAATATCCGCCGGATCGGGGTATACCGGCGTTTCGTGTTCATGCCCGATTATGATTTCTGGGCGGAGAAGATCTGCTATTTGCATATCGCGCGCCCTGTATTGTGCCATGGCGCCCCCGAGGAGCCGCATCATACGGCCGTGTGGTGCAAGCTTGAGGACGCCGATGCCCATCTTTCCAACTCGGCAGATGGCCGGTATGTGCGGCAGCTTGCGCGGGGCGGACGGCACGGATTTTCAGCTATGCCAAAGGGCTAGCAGCCTGTTCTCACTCCACGCGCAGGGTCGGGCCGTTGTATTCAAATACAATCATCGAGATGTCATCGGTCAACGGCCCGTCGGCAAACGCTTGGACATGGGTGAAAAGCGCATCCAGAAAATCCTGTCCCCTGTGGCTTTTCAGATCCTCGATCGCAAGGGTCAGGCCATGATCCAGAAGCAGGCTGCCGTCCGGGGCGGTGGCCTCGGTGATGCCATCTGACATCAAGATCAGCCGCTCCCCCGGGGCAAGGGTGGTGGAAAACGTTTCATACGTCGCCTCTTCCAGCAGCCCGACAGGCAGCCCGCCGTCCCCCAATTCTTCGCATCGGCCATCAGCCCTTTGTTTGATCGGATGGGGGTGTCCGGCTTGGACCAGATTGACCCTGCCCGACGCCAGATCGATGTCGGCGTAGATCAAGGTCAGATAGGTTTCGGTCTGGATTTCCGTGAAAACAAGCCTGTTCATGACAGTGGCCAGATCACTTGGCGCGCGGCCTTCGTAAAGGCCAAGGTCTGTTTGCGAGAGGGCGATATTCTGTTCGGGCGAACTGGCCGATAGATAGCTCGCCAACCGCGCCGTCATCAATGCAGACGTGATCCCGTGCCCTGAAACATCAATACCATAAAGTCCGATGCGCCTTGAGTTTATAGGGAAAAAGCCGACCAGATCACCGCCCACCTGCCCTGAGGGCTGGAGCAACATCGTGATTTGTGCATTGCCGAAATCGCGATGGCGCTCCCGGATGAGGCTTTGTTGTAATTTGCGCGCTTCTGCCAGATCGCGGCGAATGCCGTCATGCACTGCACTCAGTTCTTGCAAAGTGGCGGTAAGTAATTGGTTTTTTTTAGTTAGTTCACGTTCCATACGCAAAATGCGTTCGCCAGCCTGCAATCTTGCGCGCAATTCATGCCCGTTAACAGGCTTGGTCAGAAAGTCGTCGGCCCCGCTTTGCAGGCCAAGGGCAACCTCTTCCTTTTCACTCTTCGAGGTCAGCAGGATAAAGTAGCCATAGCTTTCGCGCGGCATGGCCCGAAACGCACGGCAGAAGTCCGGCCCCGACATGCCCGACATCATCCAGTCGGAAAGGATGATGTCTGGCTGGATCTCGCGGCAGATGTTCAAAGCTGCTTCTGCCGATCCGGCTTCGCTTACTTGGTAACCTGCCTGTGCAAGTTGTGTGGCCAGTATATGGCGTTGCATCTTGCTGTCATCGACAACAAGCACATGCCGCATGCCGGACGGCTGCGCCGGTTGGGGGCGCCGGTAGGTGTTCATGCAAATGACTGCGCTCCTGTTTGCTGCGGCGCCTTATGTGTGCGGTATCAGCCTTAAGAACGGATGAACAAAGAACGGGGCAGGGCTTAAATGTTTCGCAAGCCTTTCATTCTAGCGTCAACGGCGTGGGGTAGTGAAATCGTGGAGGCTAGAATGATTGATTGGGACCGGGTGACGGAGTTGCAATTCGAAATCGGTGCGGACGGGTTCGGTGAGGTTGTCGAGCTGTTTCTGGATGAGGTCGATAATGTTATGAAAACATTGGGATCGCAGCCCGAAAAGCTGGAAGACCAGATGCACTTCCTGAAAGGCTCGGCATGGAACCTCGGATTTCGTGCGTTCGGGGAGGCATGCCAGGACGGCGAACGACTGGCGGCTGCCGGACATACGGCAGAGGTAGATGTCGCACGTGTGGTGCGTGTCTACGACGCGTCCAAGAGCGAATTCATGGGACGAGTGAGCGAGTTTCTGGCCCCGGCCTGACCGGCCGGGCGACTGGAGGCCAATCAGACAAGACCGGGTGGCGCGCGCCCGTCAGATCAGGAATTCAGCCAGAATGGCGTCATCTGTAATGTCGCGATACGTGAAGCCCGAGGCATCAAGCTGCGCAGTCAGCTTCGGGAAGTTTGCGGGAGATTTGGTCTCGATTCCAATCAGAACGGAGCCGAAATTGCGCGCCGATTTCTTAAGATACTCAAACCGAGCGATGTCATCATCCGGGCCAAGCATTTGCAGGAATTCCTTTAATGATCCCGGGCGTTGCGGCATCCGTAAAATGAAATACTTTTTCAAACCGGAGTATCGCTGGGCACGTTCTTTCACATCCGGTAGACGCTCGAAATCGAAATTACCGCCAGAGGCCACGCAAACAACCGTTTTGCCGCGAATGTCGTCGCGGATGTCTTGTAGGGCATCAATGGTCATCGCACCGGCTGGCTCTAGAACCATGCCTTCAACGTTCAAAAGTTCCAGCATCGTGCCGCAGATACGGTTTTCAGGTGCAGTGAGAACCTGGCTGGGCAAGAAGTGCTGCAACTTGTCAAAGGGCTCGTTGCCGATGCGGGCCACGGCTGCGCCATCTACAAAGCTGTCGACATGGGGCAAGGTCACCTGACGCCCCGCTTCGAGTGAGGCTTTGAGGCTGGCCCCACCAGCAGGCTCTACAAATCTGAAATCAACATCCGGCGCGGTCGTGTGCAAATACTGTGTGACACCGGCAGACAGGCCGCCGCCGCCTACGGGCAGTATGACCAGATCAGGCGCATGGCCAAGCTGTTCCATGAACTCTACGGCCACGGTGGCTTGGCCCTCTATCACATCGGGATTATCGAAGGGGGCCAGAAAATGTGCACCCGCTTCGCGACAGAACTCTTGGCTCGACGCGAGTGTATTGTCGAAATAATCGCCTGTCAGGACGATCTCGACATTGTCGCCGCCAAACGTGCGCGTCTTGTCGATTTTTTGTTGCGGCGTGGTGACGGGCATAAAAATCGTACCGCGCACATTGAAGTGGCGGCAGGCAAAGGCCAGACCCTGGGCATGATTGCCTGCACTGGCGCAAACGAAATGACCGGCCTGCGCGTTGCGTTCGCGCAGCTTGCGCATGGCGGTAAAGGCGCCGCGCAGTTTGTAGCTGCGCACAGGCGTCAGATCTTCGCGCTTTATCCAGATATCCGCCTGATACCGCTCCGACAGGAAGTCGTTGCGTGACAGGGGCGTGGCATCGAAAAGCGCGCGCAGGGCGCGGGTGGCGGATTGGGCATGGTGGGCAAAATCGGTCATATCGCATCAGTGGCGCGGGAGGTCTGAAGGTGCAAGGAAAATCGCCCGGCAGAGCGCGCAGTGTATGACACAACGCGGAAATTTTCAGATGGGCTGCGCGCGTATGCAAGGCTCTGCGTCGGATATTGATAGGTTATGGGACAGGTGAAACCTGACTGCGCCCCTTGTGGCATGTATCAAAACGCTCTATCCCAGCCTCAAAATATGTTCCTCGGGAGATGTCAATGTCCGCGCCCAAAAAAGTCGTACTCGCCTATTCCGGCGGCCTCGATACCTCGATCATTCTGAAATGGCTGCAAACAGAATACGGCTGCGAGGTTGTGACCTTTACAGCCGATCTGGGGCAGGGCGAGGAACTGGATCCGGCCCGCCAGAAAGCCGAATTGCTGGGCATTGCGCCGGAAAATATCTTCATCGAAGATATCCGTGAAGAGTTTGTGCGTGATTTCGTGTTCCCGATGTTCCGCGCCAATGCGGTGTATGAGGGGCTTTATTTGCTTGGCACGTCGATTGCGCGGCCGCTGATTTCCAAACGCTTGGTCGAGATTGCCCATGAAACGGGCGCGGATGCTGTGGCGCATGGCGCGACAGGCAAAGGGAATGATCAGGTGCGTTTCGAGCTGGCCTGCTATGCGCTTGATCCCGCGATCAAAGTGATTGCACCTTGGCGCGAATGGGATTTGCATTCCCGCACGGCGCTTTTGGATTTTGCCGAAAAGAACCAGATCCCGATCGCCAAGGACAAACGTGGCGAGGCGCCGTTCTCGGTGGATGCCAACCTGTTGCACACATCTTCCGAAGGCAAGGTTCTGGAAAATCCGGGCGATGTAGCCCCCGACTATGTCTACCAGCGCACAGATGATCCTGTCAGCGCGCCCGACGCGCCGGAATATGTCGAAATTACCTTTGAAAAAGGCGATGCGGTCGCGATTAATGGTGAAACCATGAGCCCCGCTACAATTCTTACCAAGCTGAACGAGCTGGGCAAAACCCACGGCATCGGACGGCTTGATTTTGTTGAAAACCGCTTTGTGGGGATGAAATCGCGCGGCGTGTATGAAACGCCCGGCGGCACGATCTTGCTAGAGGCACATCGCGGGATCGAGCAGATCACGCTCGATAGCGGTGCAGGACATCTGAAAGATTCGATCATGCCGCGCTATGCCGAGCTGATCTATAACGGCTTTTGGTATAGCCCCGAGCGCGAGATGCTGCAGGCGTTGATTGACAAAAGTCAGGAGCATGTGACGGGCACGGTCAAGCTGATGCTGTACAAGGGCATGGCCCGCACCATGGCGCGTTGGTCCGATCATTCGCTTTATTCCGAAAAGCACGTGACGTTCGAGGAAGATGCTGGCGCCTATGATCAAAAAGACGCGGCCGGCTTCATCAACCTTAACGCGCTGCGCCTGAAGTTGATTGCCACGCGCAATGCACGGGTTGCTGGTAAATGAGCCACGCACGACCCACAGCAGCGATTGTGACCGTATCTGACCGTGCTTTTGCGGGCGAATATGAAGACAAGGGCGGCCCGGGTTGTGAGGCGTGGTTGAGGGGTGTTGTGATATCGCCGCTCGACATCGAACGGTCCATCATACCCGATGGACGTGCCAGTGTGCGCGACAAGTTGCGCGCACTGGTTTCGCTTGAGGCCGATCTGATTTTGGTCACCGGTGGCACCGGCCCCGCCCCGCGCGATGAGACGCCCGAGGCGATAGCAGACATTCTGGATAAAGAGCTGCTGGGTTTTGGTGAGGAAATGCGCCGCGCCTCGCTGGAAGAAGTGCCCACGGCAATTTTATCGCGCCAGACCGCCGGCATTGCCGGCAAAAGCCTGATCATTTCGTTGCCGGGCAAGCCAAGTGCGATTGCAACATGCCTTAATCGTGTTTTCGCCTCTGTGCCCTACTGCCTTGATCTGATCGGAGCAGGCTATATCGAGACGGATCCGTCGAAAATCAAGGCGTTTCGCCCGAAGGCAAAGTAAGCTTTGTGACCAGCCCCGAGAGTGGCTTTCGCGCATTGGGAACTGGCGCAATGTGGCCTGCGCCAGTTGGTCTAGAGCCTCCCTCCGGCGGGCTTATGGCGCGACCACAGTGCTCTTGGGCTTGATGCTGGCTGTCACATAGTTCACCGACAGATCCCGCTCCGAGAGCGACCACTGCCATGACAGCGGGTTGAGCACCATTCCCTTGCGATCCAGCGGCGTAAGATCGGCCGAGCGGATATGCCCCTCAAGCTCGGTCGGGGTGATGAATTTGGACCATTCATGCGTGCCTCTGGGCAACCATCTGAGGACATGTTCCGCGCCGATGATGGCAAACAGGTAGCTTTTGGGATTACGGTTCAGGGTGGACATGCACATAAGCCCACCTTCTGTCAGCAATTCCGCACAGGTTTTCACGAAATCCTGCGGGTCTGCCACATGCTCCACGATTTCCATCGCAAGAACGACATCAAACTGCGCACCTTGTGCGGCCAGATCTTCTGCGGCGGTGTGAAGATATGTGATCTCAAGGCCGGACTGGTCTGCGTGAAGCTGCGCCACGGGTATGTTGCCGGCAGCGGCATCGGCGCCTGTAACATCGGCACCAAGGCGGGCCATAGGTTCGGAAAGCAACCCGCCGCCGCACCCGATATCGAGTATCCTCAACCCCTTGAAGGGCGCTGGCGTTGTAAGGTCGCGATCAAATTGCGCCGCGATCTGGCGTGTAATGTAGTCCAGCCTGCAGGGGTTCATTTGATGCAGCGGTTTGAACTTTCCCTGCGGGTCCCACCATTCGGCGGCCATTGCCTCGAATTTGGCGACTTCATCGGGATTGATCGTCGATTTCGCCTCTGCCATTCTATTCCTCGAATTTTTTTCCTGCCCCGTGGTGGTGGCGGATTTTGCAATATATAGTCTGATTATGGATAGAACCGCAGGTCAAAAACGCCATCCCAGCTCATTTCTTTATCCGCCGATCGAGCCGTTTGATCGGCGGATGCTGGAGATGGGCGATGGTCATCGCATCTATGTCGAGCAGTCTGGCAACCCCGCGGGGGTGCCTGTGGTGGTGTTGCATGGCGGCCCGGGAGGCGGGTCAAGCCCTGCCATGCGGCGTTTTTTCGATCCCGCGCATTACCGCATTATTTTATTTGATCAACGTGGGTGCGGATTGTCAAAGCCGCAAGCCTCGATCGAGGCGAACACCACTTGGCATCTGGTGGAAGATATCGAGCGTATTCGCGACACGCTGGGAATCGGGCGCTGGATCGTGTTTGGCGGCAGTTGGGGGGCGACGCTTGCGCTGATTTATGCGCAAGCTCATCCGATTCGTGTCAGCGCCCTTGTGCTGCGCGGGGTGTTTTTAGCCACTCAAAGCGAGTTGCAGTGGTTTTATGGCGGTGGCGCGGGGCGATTTTTCCCTGAGTTATGGCGCCGGTTTTGTGACCCCATTCCACTGGAAGAGCGGGACGACCTGATTTCGGCCTATTCGCGGCGTTTGTTTTCTGGAAATTACGCGACAGAGGCACGGTATGCCCGAATCTGGACAATGTGGGAAAACGCTCTGGCCTCGGTCGACAGTGACGGCTTGATGGGGGAGGCACCGGCAGACTATGCGCGGGCGTTTGCTCGGCTGGAGAACCACTATTTCACCCACGGGGCCTTTCTGAAGGAAGATGGCCAGATCCTGCGCGACCGCGACAAGATCGAGCATATTCCAGCGATTATCGTGCAGGGGCGGATGGACATGATCTGCCCGCCAGTGTCCGCATGGCAATTGGCACAAGGGTGGGCGCTGGCCGATCTGAGGCTGGTGGCTGCGTCCGGTCATGCCCTGTCCGAACCGGGGATCACTGAAGGGTTGGTTGCCGCGATGGACGAGCTGCGCCACTGAACCCTTGCCATCGACTGTTTATTGTCGTATATGCAACGCCAACAGCGGCGCGTTAGGGTCCAACCCTGGCGCCCACCGGGTAATTATAACGGGCCGCAGCGGCCCGTTTTTTTGTATCCGGACCAGAGAAACAGTTAGCAGGACGGACCATGACCGACCTTATTGCCAAAACCGCCATTGACCGGCGCCTTGCTGAAATTGTCCAGCCCACGATCGAGGGACTGGGATTTGAGCTGATCCGCATCCGTCTGCAGGGCGGCAGGACGTCGACGTTGCAGGTTATGGCGGATCGTCCTGATGGCGGAATCATCGTGGATGATTGCGCGAAGATTTCCACCGCACTCGGGGCGGCGCTTGATGTGGAGGACCCGATTGACGGGAATTACCACCTTGAGGTCTCGTCCCCCGGGATCGACCGCCCGCTGACGCGGCTCAAGGATTTCGATATCTGGGATGGCTATGAAGCCAAGATCGAGACATCGGAAATGATTGACGGTCGCAAACGTTTCAAAGGCGTTTTGCGGGGCACCGAGGCGGACGAAGTCCTGATCGAGATCGAAGAACAGGGCGAGACGGTCACGATCGGTTTGCAGTTTGATTGGCTGTCTGATGCCAAGCTGGTGCTGACTGATGAGTTGATTGATGAGATGCTACGCCAGAAAAAGGCGAGCGCTGCGATTGATGAAGCCGACTTCGACGAGATCGAAACGGATACGGATAATTCCGACGAGGAGACTGAGTGATGGCAATCACCTCTGCCAACCAGCTGGAGCTTCTGCAAACCGCCGAAGCCGTGGCCCGCGAGAAGATGATCGACCCCGATCTGGTGATCGAGGCGATGGAAGACAGCCTCGCGCGCGCCGCAAAATCGCGCTACGGGGCGGAGATGGACATTCGTGTTCATATCGATCGCAAAACCGGCCGCGCGACATTTACCCGTGTGCGCACGGTGGTGGCCGACGAGGATCTTGAAAATTATCAAGCAGAGCTGAGTGTTGCTCAGGCCAAGCAATACAAATCCGATCCGCAAATCGGTGACGAGCTGATTGACGAAGTGCCTCCGGTCGATCTTGGCCGGATCGCGGCGCAATCTGCCAAGCAGGTGATTTTGCAGCGCGTTCGCGAAGCGGAGCGTGATCGCCAGTTCGAAGAATTCAAAGACCGCAACGGCACGATCATCAATGGTCTGGTCAAGCGTGAAGAATACGGCAATATCATTGTCGATATCGGTCGGGGCGAGGGTATCTTGCGCCGCAACGACAAAATCGGCCGGGAATCCTATCGCCCGAATGACCGGATTCGTGCCTACATCAAGGATGTGCGCCGCGAAGCCCGTGGCCCGCAGATCTTCCTGTCGCGCACCGACCCGCAATTCATGGCGGAACTGTTCAAGATGGAAGTGCCGGAAATCTACGATGGTATCATCGAGATCAAGGCCGTGGCGCGGGATCCGGGCTCGCGTGCCAAAATCGGTGTGATTTCGCATGACAGTTCGATCGATCCGGTCGGGGCGTGTGTCGGGATGCGCGGCAGCCGTGTTCAGGCTGTTGTGGGCGAGCTTCAGGGCGAAAAAATCGACATCATTCCATGGAATGAAGATCAGGCGACCTTCCTTGTGAACGCACTGCAGCCGGCCGAAGTGTCGAAAGTGGTGATTGACGAGGAAGCCGGCAAGATCGAGGTGGTGGTACCTGACGAACAACTGTCGCTTGCTATCGGTCGTCGTGGTCAGAACGTACGTCTGGCCAGCCAGTTGACCGGTCTGGACATCGACATCATGACAGAGGCAGAAGAATCGGCCCGGCGTCAGGCAGAATTTGCCGAGCGCACCAAGCTGTTCGTCGATTCGCTGGATCTGGATGAGTTCTTCGCGCAGCTTCTGGTGTCCGAAGGGTTCACCACGCTGGAAGAAGTGGCTTATGTCGAAGCCGATGAATTGTTGTCGATCGAAGGGATCGATGATGATACCGCAGCAGAGTTGCAGACCCGTGCCGCGGAATATATTGACGCACAGAACCGCAAGGCGATTGAAGCCGCACGCGAGTTGGGCGTCGAGGATAGCTTGTTCGAATTCGACGGGCTGACACCGCAGATGATCGCGGCACTTGCGAAAGACGACGTGAAAACGCTCGAGGATTTCGCGACCTGTGCGGATTGGGAACTGGCTGGCGGCTGGACCACGGTTGATGGCAAACGTGTCAAGGATGACGGCATTCTGGAAAGTTTCGGAATGACGCTTGAGACGGCGCAGAAGCTGATCATGACGGCGCGTGTGCTTCTGGGGTGGGTCGATCTGGCCGAGCTGGAAGCCGACGCGGAAGATGAAACCGAAGAGGACGCGGCTGAAAACGCCGAAGTCTGAACAATAGCAAGGAGATCAGACCAATCATGAGCCGAGGTGGGCACAATAAATCACGCGATGAGTCCGAGCGGCGCTGCATTGTCACTCAAGACGTGCAGCCCAAGGCCGGTCTTGTGCGATTCGTGCTCGGCCCGGATGGTCTGATCTACCCCGATGTGGCAGAAAAATTGCCGGGGCGGGGCGTTTGGGTGACTGCAGAACGCGCAGTTATTGAAACGGCACGGACAAAGAAAATGTTTTCTCGCGGGCTGAAGGCACAGGCAGAGGCGCCAGACAATCTGGCGGATTTGACCGACCGTGCCCTTGCGCATCGCGTAATCGAGCTTATTTCTCTTGTCCGGAAATCTGGCAAAGCCGTGTGTGGCTTTGAAAAGGTTAAGAGCTGGCTGGCCAATGATAGGGCCAAAGTGCTCTTGCAGGCATCCGACGGATCGGATCGCGGCAAGGGAAAGCTCTGGACCCCTGAGGGCGGCCGATGGTTCGGTTGCCTTACCAGCGCGGAATTAGGTTTGGCTTTTGGGCGCGATCATGCGATACACGGCGCGCTTGCAGCTGGCGGACTCACTCCGCGTGTCATAATTGAAGCGGCAAGGCTTGCGGGGATGCGCAAGCAGGACGGCAGCAACGTGGCTGCCAGTAAGGATACGAAGACGGCATGAGCGATACGGACGGCAAAAAAACCCTCGGTCTTGGTAGCGGACGCCCTGGTTCTGTGAAGCAAAGCTTCAGCCACGGGCGCACTAAGAACGTGGTGGTCGAAACCAAGGCCAAGAAAAGAGTCGTGAATAAGCCGGGACCGGGCGGATCCAAGTCGGGCGGCACTCGCCCTAACCTGGGCGATCCCAAAAAGCGCCCCGCAGGTATTTCCGACGCGGAAATGGAACGCCGTCTGAAGGCTCTTCAGGCGGCCAAGGCACGTGAGGTCGAAGAGACCGCTCAGCGCGCAGCTGAGGAAAAAGCACGCGAAGAGGAGCGTGATCGTCGCCGTGCCGAGATGGAAACCAAAGAGCGTGAAGAGCGTGAGCGCGTAGAAGCGTTGCGTTTGAAAGCAGAAGAGGAAGAGCGCAAGAAGCGTGAAGCCGAACTGCGTGCGCAGAAAAAAGAAGAAACGCGCAAGCCCAAGGCCGAGGAAACCCCTCAGGACCGTGCGGCTGCGGAGGCTGCGGCCTCGCGTGCGGAAACCAAAGGTGTTACCACTGCCGGTCCGCGCAAGACAGACCGCGAGCGCGAACGCAACGACCGCGATGCAGGACGTGGCAAAGGCAAGGATGGCAACCGTCGTTCGGGCAAACTGTCGCTGAATGAAGCGCTCACCGGTGGTGAGGGACGGCAGCGTTCGCTCGCACAGATGAAGCGTAAACAGGAACGTCAGCGCCAGAAGGCGATGGGCGATATGCAACGCGCTGAAAAGCAAGTGCGCGAAGTGCAGCTTCCTGAAACCATCATGGTGGGCGAACTGGCCAACCGTATGGCCGAGCGGTCTGCCGCAGTCGTCAAATCGCTCATGCAAATGGGCATGATGGTGACGGCAAACCAATCGCTTGATGCCGATACGGCTGAAATGGTGATTGAGGAATTCGGCCACCGCGCTGTGCGGGTGTCGGATGCCGACGTCGAGCAGGTGATCGATCAGGTGCAAGACACGCCTGAAAACCTGATCTCGCGCCCGCCGATCATCACGATCATGGGCCACGTCGATCACGGCAAAACGTCGCTTCTGGATGCGATCCGTCAGGCGAATGTCGTATCGGGCGAAGCAGGTGGTATTACCCAGCACATCGGTGCCTATCAGGTGACAGCCTCGACCGGCGCAGTGTTGAGCTTCCTTGATACCCCTGGCCACGCGGCCTTTACATCGATGCGGGCACGCGGTGCGAATGTCACCGATGTGGTTGTGTTGGTGGTCGCTGCAGACGATTCTGTGATGCCGCAAACGATCGAGGCGATTAACCATGCGAAAGCGGCCAAAGTGCCGATGATCGTGGCCATCAACAAGATCGATAAACATGAAGCCAATGCACAGCGTGTGCGCACAGAGCTTTTGCAACACGAAGTGGTTGTAGAAGAAATGGGCGGCGATGTGCAAACTGTCGAGGTCTCTGCCAAATCCGGCAAAGGGCTTGATGCGCTTCTGGAAGCCATCGCATTGCAAGCCGAGATTCTGGAACTGAAGGCGAACCCGAACCGGGCCGCACTGGGTGCCGTGATCGAAGCGAAGCTTGATGTGGGCCGTGGTCCTGTTGCAACCGTTCTGGTTCAGAACGGCACATTGAAACGCGGCGATATTTTCGTTGTGGGTGAGCAATGGGGTAAGGTGCGTGCGTTGATCAATGATCAGGGCGAGCGCGTTGATGAAGCCGGTCCTTCCGTTCCGGTCGAGGTTCTTGGCTTGAACGGTACACCGGAAGCTGGTGACGTCCTCAACGTGGTCGAAACCGAAGCACAAGCCCGCGAGATTTCTGATTACCGCGAGCAGGCTGCAAAAGACAAACGCGCAGCCGCCGGTGCGGCCACGACGCTTGAGCAGCTGATGGCGAAAGCCAAGGCCGATCAGACTGTCGCGGAAATGCCGGTTATCGTTAAATCCGATGTTCAGGGGTCGAACGAGGCAATCGTTCAGGCACTTGAAAAAATCGGTAATGACGAAGTCCGTGTTCGCGTTATCCACTCCGGCGTCGGTGCGATCACCGAATCCGATATCACGCTTGCAGAAGCGTCGGGCTGCCCGGTTATCGGGTTCAACGTACGGGCGAATGCACCTGCACGCAGCGCGGCCAACCAGAAAGGTGTGGAGATCCGTTATTACTCCATCATCTACGATCTGGTTGATGATATCAAAGCGGCGGCATCGGGACTTCTGTCTGCGGAAATCCGCGAGAACTTTATCGGTTACGCCCAAATCCGCGAAGTGTTCAAGGTTACCGGCGTTGGCAAAGTGGCTGGCTGTCTGGTTACCGAAGGTGTGGCGCGACGCTCTGCCGGTGTTCGCTTGCTGCGTGACAACGTGGTTGTTCACGAAGGCACGCTGAAAACACTCAAGCGCTTCAAGGACGAGGTCAAAGAAGTCCAGTCCGGCCAAGAGTGCGGTATGGCCTTCGAAAACTACGATGATATCCGTCCATCGGATGTGATCGAGATCTTCGAGCGTGAAGAGATTGAACGTTCGCTTTAAGCGACAGATAATTTCTAAAAAAAACGGCCCCTTACTTCGGTAAGGGGCCGTTTTGTTATGTCGTGTGATGGTCGGGTTGGTCTGTTTGAAACCCAAAGCGAAGGCTATAAAAAAAAGGACCTTTAAAAAAAGGTCCTTTTCTCAGATTTGGGAAATTATGTTGTGCCCTCCCAAGCACGCGATAAATCCGGCAAATTTCAAAGTTTGTTACACCGGGCGTCCCGTATAAAGTTCGCCGCCCACGCGGACCGTGATTTTGCCATTGTCGAGTTTCGAATGGTAAACACCTTGGACGGATACCGAGCTGCCAACTGTGATAGTACGAAGCATGGGGACCTCCCTTGAACCCTGTTAATCTGTAAATTCATTAAAGCAGCTTGTCACAAAATTGCAAAGAAAAAAGGCAAGGCAGGGTAAATTGTTTCTTAATTGCGAGCATATTTGAAACTTCATGGCTTTGCCGCGCTTTAATTTTTAGCTTTGCCCAAAAAATAACGCGCTAAACCTAGGTTCAGCGCGCAAATTTACCGAATTGGAAGGAATTTACAGCCAATCACGCAAGATCGGAATCAGCGGAATATCGGCGGGTGGCATGGGGTAGGTCTGCAAATCGGCCGGTTTGACCCATGCAAGAGACTGACCTTCGCGGGGCATAGGGATACCGTCCCATTTGCGGCATGCAAAGAGCGGCATCAGTAAATGGAAATCGTCATAGGCGTGGCTGGCGAAGGTAAGGGGGGCAAGGCAGCTTTGCCATGTGTTGATCCCCAGCTCTTCTTGCAGCTCACGCACAAGGCACGCCTCGGGGCTTTCGTTCTGTTCTACCTTGCCGCCGGGAAACTCCCACAGACCTGCCATGGATTTACCCTCTGGGCGACGGGCCAGCAGCACACGCCCGTCTGCGTCAATCAAAGCGACAGCAGAGACAAGAATGATCTTTCCGCTCATGAACGGTAATCCGCATTGATATCGATATAGCGATGCGTCAGATCGCAGGTCCAGACGGTTTTCGATGCCGTTCCAAGGCCCAGATCGACCCCTAGAACCAGCTCTGCCTGTTTCATATAGGCAGAGGCATCTTCTTCGGAATACTCCGGCTTGCGCCAGCCTTTTTCGGCCACAACCATATCGCCAAAGCGGATGGACAGAAGATCGCGCTCTGCATAAGCACCCGATTTCCCTATCGCCGCAACAACACGGCCCCAGTTTGCATCCTCGCCTGCAATCGCGGTTTTTACCAACGGAGAGTTGGCAATCGCCATCGCAACCAGATGGGCGTCTTTTGCCGATTTTGCCCCGGTCACCTGTACCTCGACAAATTTCGTGGCGCCTTCACCGTCTTTTACGACCTGTTGGGCCAGATCGGTCATCACCCCGCGAAGTGCGTCACAAAACGCCTTGCCATCGGGCTGATCCAGATCGGTGATCGGCGCGGCAGTGGATTGGCCGGTCGCCGCCAGTATAAGCGCATCAGAGGTGGAGGTATCGCTGTCCACTGTGATGGCGTTGAACGTATCATCAATCTCCGCGCTCAATGCTTTTTGCAGCAAGGCAGGGGCAATGGTGGCGTCGGTAAAAATGTAAACCAGCATCGTCGCCATATCCGGTGCGATCATCCCAGAGCCTTTTGCAATGCCAGCGATACGGATTTCGCCGCCCTTGGCACTTAGGGTGGCGCCAGCGCCTTTGGGGAATGTATCGGTGGTCATGATCGCGCGCGCGGCATCCTTGATGCCTGCGGGGCTCAGGGCCGATGTCAGGGTGTCCAGCGCATCGGTGATCTTGTCATGCGGCAGCGGCTCTCCGATCACCCCTGTGGACGACGTGAACACGCGCGTTGCCGGTAGATCCAGCGCAGCCGAGACCTTGGCCGAAATCGCATCGACAGAGGCTTGGCCGGCGTGGCCGGTAAAGGCATTGGCATTGCCGGAGTTGACCAAAATGGCCGCGCCCAGTTCCGATGTCGGGTTGCCGTTCAGTTTTGCCTGATTATCCAGCACACACGCAGCCCGTGTGGAGGATTTGGTGAAGACCCCGGCAATCGTGCTGCCGGGGCAAAGGCGGGCCAGCATCACATCCGGCCGGCCTTGGTATTTGATACCCGCCGCGGCAGAGGCAAACTCCACCCCGGCGATATCTGGCAAATCGGGGAAACGTTCTGGCGCGAAAGGCGAGACAAGGGAAGGCGCGGCCGTGGATACACCGTCTTTCAGCTTTGATTTCAGCTTCTTGACTTGGCCCTTCAGCTTGCCAACCTGATGTTTGTAGCGTTTCAGCGTCTTCTTTTTAGGCATCGTTTTCCCCGAATTTTACCCAAGGCTTTACTGGTCCAGAAGACTTTCGTCTTTCAGAACTGCCGGGTCAATGCCGTCATCCATACGCTCTACATCGGCCTCGTCAACGGTTGAGGTGACGCGATCTTGCATTGCTTGGGTCTGGAGTTTGTTCTCCAGCTCTGCGCGCACATCCTCAAGCGCTGGCGCCTCCGACATCCGGGTGCCTTCCAGCTTGATCAGATGCCAGCCGTAGTTTGTCTGCACCGGATCGGAAATGTCGCCGTCTTCCATCTTGGCAACCGCTTCGCCGAAGGGCTCGACCATCGCATCCAGCGCAAACCAGCCCAGATCGCCGCCGTTTTCGGCCGCGCCATCCTGGCTGTTGTCTTTGGCCAGTTTTGCAAAATCGGCACCGTCATCCAGTTCTGTTTTCAGCTCCTTGGCTTTTTCTTCTGTGGGCACGATGATGTGGGCTGCGTGATATTCTTTCACCGGATCGGCAGACGCATAGGTTTCGTCATATGCTTTTTGCACGGCCTCGTCTGTGACCGCTTCTTTTGCAGCATATTCCAGATACGAGCCTGCAAGATAGGCGCGGCGCTGCACCTCAAGGGCGATATCGTCGCGCTTGGTTTTGCGACCTTCGCCGATTTCCGACAGTGCCGTTTGCTGGATCATCTGATCCAGAACGCCTTTGAACAGTGTTTCGTCGTCAAGCTGCGCATATTGTGGCGGCAGACCGGACAGGGCGACCTGCATCTGGCCCAAAGTGATATCGGTGCCATTCACCGTCGCCACGACCGTATCTGCGGTGGGGGCCTGTGTTTTGGCATCATCTTGCGCGTGTGCGCCGGTTGCAATTGCCACGACCACTGCCGCGGTGCCCAAAAGGTTCGTCAGATTCGGCATCTTGGCCACTCCTTAGCTGCCGCGTCGGTGCGCGGCGTTGACACTGTGACGGTCGGCCCTTACATCGCCTAGGGTCTAAGCAGGCCATTCCGCCCCTTTTTTCGTAAGCCTTTCCTAGGCGCGGCTGAAAGGCGCGGCAAGGGTGGCCTCGCACACGATTTGGTCAGACCCAGCTGCGGAGAAATCATGCTCGGCTTCGGAACACTCGCGAAAAAGGTTTTCGGCACGCCGAATGACCGCAAGGTAAAATCGGTTCGCCCGCTTGTGGCGAAGATCAACGCGCTGGAGGAGGACTTCACCGCGCTGAGCGATGAAGAGCTGATTGCCAAGACGCGTGAATTCCAAAACCGGGTGCAAGAGCAGGGTGAAAGCCTTGATAGCTTGCTTCCGGAGGCATTCGCCAACTGTCGGGAAGCGGCCCGCAGGGCGCTGGGGCTGCGCGCCTTTGACGTGCAGCTGAAGGCCGGCATCTTTATGCATCAAGGCACTATCGCTGAAATGAAGACCGGCGAAGGCAAAACCCTGATGGCCACGCTGCCTGTGTACCTTAACGCGCTGGCAGGGCGCGGTGTGCATGTGGTGACGGTCAACGATTATCTTGCCCGCCGCGATGCGGAGTGGATGACGAAGGTTTATCATGCGCTTGGCATGACATGTGGTGTGGTTGTTCCGTTCCAGGATGATGCCGAGAAAAAAGCCGCCTACGCAGCAGACATCACCTATGCGACCAATAACGAACTGGGCTTCGATTATCTGCGCGATAATATGAAGGGCTCGGTTGAGGAAATGATGCAGCGCGATCACTTCTTCGCCATCGTGGACGAGGTCGATTCTATCCTGATCGACGAGGCACGCACGCCGTTGATTATCTCCGGTCCGGCGGAAGATCGCACCGATCTATACAACACGTTGAATGTATATATCCCCGAGCTGACCGAGGAGCATTTCACCCTTGATGAAAAAACACGCTCAGCGACCTACACCGAAGAGGGTAACGAGTTTCTGGAGCGTCGCCTGACCGAGGACGGTCTGCTGCCCGAAGGTCAGTCGCTGTACGATCCGGAATCGACCACGCTTGTGCATCATGTCACCCAAGCCCTGCGCGCGCACAAACTGTTCCAGAAAGACGACAACTATGTTGTTTCTGGCGGCGAGATCGTGCTGATCGACGAGCATACCGGACGTGCGATGAAAGGCCGCCGCTTGTCGGATGGCCTGCATCAGGCCATCGAGGCCAAAGAGGGCGTTCAGGTCCAGCCCGAAAACGTCACGCTGGCATCCGTCACCTTCCAGAACTACTTCCGGCTTTATGACAAGCTGGCCGGCATGACCGGCACAGCCACCACCGAGGCCGAAGAATTTGCCGATATCTACAAACTCGGCGTTGTCGAAGTGCCCACCAACCGCCCGATCCAGCGTGTGGACGAGCATGACCGCGTCTACCGTACCGCCACGGAGAAGTTTCAGGCCGTGGTAGAGGCCATTCAGGAAGCCCATGCCAAGGGGCAGCCACTGCTTGTGGGGACCACCTCGATCGAGAAATCCGAGATGCTCTCGCAGTTGCTGACGCAGGCAGGGATCACGCATAACGTCCTCAACGCCCGCCAGCACGAGCAAGAAGCCCAGATCGTAGGCGATGCCGGTCGTCTTGGGGCTGTGACCATTGCCACGAACATGGCCGGTCGCGGGACCGATATCCAGCTGGGTGGCAATGTGGAGATGCGGGTGCAGGACGAGTTGGCGCGTCTGCCCGAGGCTGATCCCGAAGAAGTACGCGCGCGCATCGAGGCGGCCACCGCCGAAGAAAAACAAAAAGTTCTGGAAGCGGGGGGCCTTTTCGTTCTGGCCACCGAACGCCACGAATCACGCCGGATCGACAACCAGCTGCGCGGTCGCTCTGGGCGTCAGGGCGATCCGGGAAGGTCGTTGTTCTTCCTTAGCCTTGAAGATGATCTGATGCGGATTTTCGGCTCCGACAAGTTGGAAAGCGTGCTGTCCAAGCTCGGGATGAAAGATGGCGAGGCAATTGTGCACCCGTGGGTGAACAAATCGCTCGAGCGGGCACAGGCCAAGGTCGAGGGCCGCAACTTCGATATCCGTAAGCAGCTGCTGAAATTCGACGATGTGATGAACGATCAGCGTAAGGCGATCTTCAGCCAGCGCCGCGAGATCATGGATAGCGAAGAAGTGGGCGAGATTGCCGCCGATATGCGTCATCAGGCGATCGATGATCTGGTGGACAGCCACCTGCCACCCAAAAGCTATGCCGACCAATGGGATATCGAAAGCCTCGCCGAGGGTATTCGTGAAAACCTCAATCTGACGCTCCCCTTGGCCGAATGGGCCGCAGAGGAGGGTGTGGATCAGGAAGTGATGCGCGAGCGGATCGAGGAAGCCTCCGACAGCTATATGGCCGAAAAAGAGGCGGCCTTCGGTCTCGATACCATGCGCCTGATCGAAAAGCAGGTCTTGCTGCAGATCATCGATGCCAAATGGCGCGAGCATCTGGTGACGCTGGAACATCTGCGCTCTGTCATCGGGTTCCGTGGCTATGCGCAGCGCGATCCTTTGTCGGAATACAAGACCGAGAGCTTCCAGCTGTTCGAAGCGCTGCTGGAGGGGCTGCGCGCAGACGTGACCAAGCGCCTGAGCCAGATACGTCCCCTGACCGAAGAAGAGCGCGCGTCGATGCAAACGCAGATGCGTGCCGCACAGGCCCCCGACCGGATGGAACCGCCGAAAGCGGATCTGCAAGAGCACGCCCCAGCGGCCCCTTCGGTGCCACAAGAAGACATGCCCCCCCCGCAGGTCCAGATTATTGGCGATAAGCGTCCGGGTTTTGACGAGAACGATCAGACCACCTGGGGTGAGCCGGGCCGGAATGATCCATGCCCTTGTGGCTCGGGCCTGAAATTCAAACACTGCCACGGCAAATTGTAAGACGCCCGACGCAAAAGACTTCAGCCTAACCTTGATGGCGTGCAGGAAACCCTCTTGCACGCCATTGCTTTGTGACCCCCGCTACAGGTAGCCTTCGGTCCGGAAGCTCAACTGTCGGTTCTTGCCGATGATCAGGTGATCGTGCAGCACAAGCCCCAGCACTGTGGCCGCTTGGGCGACCTGCTCTGTCATCGCGATATCGGCCTGCGAGGGGGTGGGGTCTCCAGACGGATGGTTGTGCACCAGTATCAACGCCGATGCGTTGAGTTCGAGCGCGCGTTTCACGACTTCTCTGGGATAAACCGGCACGTGGTCCACCGTGCCTTTCGCTTGCAATTCATCCGCGATCAACAGGTTCTTGCGGTCCAGAAACAGAACGCGGAATTGTTCCGTTTCGCGATGCGCCATCGCGGTATGGCAATAGTCCAACAACGCCTGCCACGACGCCAGTACGGGACGGTGCATGACTTTTGCGCGTGCCAACCGGTGGGCTGCCGCCTCGATCACCTTGAGTTCGGTGATGACCGCATCGCCTACGCCCTCTACCTCCAGCAGGCGCTGTGGCGCGGCAGACAGAACATGGCCGAAGTCACCGAAATACTGCATCAGCCGATGGGCCAGCGGTTTTACATCCTGACGTGGCAGGGCGCGAAACAGGATCAACTCCAGCATTTCGTAGTCGGGCAGGGCGTCTGCGCCGCTGGCCATGAACCTCGTGCGCAGTCTTTTGCGATGATCGCGGATATAGGAGGGCTGGCGGGTAGTATTGGGCGTGTCCGCACCATGGTGTAGTGGCAAAGGCGGCCCATCGGCAGGCGGCCCATCGACAGGCGGCGCGCCGGCCGTCGGCGTATCGAAAAGGGATGATTGTGAACCGGGATCAGGCTGCGTGCTCATGGCGCGATGATGAGGCAGGTGAGATTAATAAACAATTAATCCCGCGCGGCGATGATCCAAGGACGGGGGGTAACAAGGCGTTGCATGAAAAAGGCCAGCCCGAAGGCTGGCCTTGAAAATGTGCATCGATGTGAGCAGATCAGCCCGTCATTCCGTCCCAGAAACTGCGGACCTTTTTGAAGAACGATGCCCCTTGCGGATTGTTCTCGGCCTCGATCTTTTCAAACTCCCGCAGCAGTTCTTTTTGCCGCGAGGTCAGATTGACCGGCGTTTCGACCGCCAACTCGATCAGCATATCGCCCGCCGCACCGCCGCGCAGGGCAGGCATGCCCTTGCTGCGCAGCCGCATCTGACGGCCCGACTGGCTGCCCGCCGGAATTTTAACCCGCGAGCGTCCGCCGTCGATTGTGGGCACCTCGACCTCGCCACCCAAGGCCGCCGAACTGATCGATACGGGCACGCGGCAGAACAGGGTCTTGCCATCGCGCTGGAACAGTTCGTGGTCACGTACCTCGATGAAGATATAGAGATCGCCCGAGGGACCGCCACGCAGGCCTGCTTCACCCTCTCCGGCGAGCCGGATGCGGGTACCTGTTTCGACACCTGCCGGAATGTTCACCGACAAGGTGCGCTCTTTCTCGACGCGCCCTGCACCTTGGCATACACGGCAGGGGTTCTTGACCACCTGACCTTGGCCGCCACAGGTGGGGCAGGTCCGCTCCACCGTGAAGAACCCGTTTTGTGCGCGCACCTTGCCCATGCCCGAGCATGTCGGGCAGGTTTGTGGCTGGGCCCCGTTTTCGGCGCCGCTACCGTGGCAGGCGTCGCAGGTTTCGGACCCCGGTACGGTGATCGATTTTTGCAGGCCGCCAAAGGCCTCCTCAAGCGTCACACGCAGGTTATAGCGCAAATCCGATCCACGGGTCGCGCGAGAGCGCTGGCCACCACCTGCGCGACCGCCGCCGCCGCCCATGAAGTCGCCGAACAGATCCTCGAACACATCCGAGAACGCTGATGAAAAATCGCCCTGTCCGCCGTAGCCCGCGCCGGGACGTTGGCCACCGCCGCCCATGCTGCCATCGAAGGCTGCATGACCGTAGCGATCATAGGCCGCTTTTTTCTCAGGGTCTTTTAGCGTGTCGTAGGCTTCGTTTGCTTCTTTGAACTGCGATTCCGCGTTGGGATTATCCGAATTGCGATCGGGGTGCAGTTCTTTGGCTTTCTTGCGATAAGCCTTCTTGATCTCGTCAGCTGAGGCACCCTTCTGGATGCCAAGCACTTCGTAGAAATCGCGTTTTGCCATAATCTTACCCCCTTGGGGGAACGTGAAAACGGGCCCGCCCTAGATGCGGGCCCGTCCTCAATGTTCCGAGCGATCAGTTGCGTTTGCGATCTTCGCCCAGATCTTCGAAATCGGCGTCGACGATGTCCTCATCAACCGAGCTGGGACCATCTTCAGTGGTCTCTGCCCCGTCTTCCTTGGCTGCGGATTTCTCCTGCTCGGCTTTGTAGATAGCCTCGCCGAGTTTCATCGCTGCATCCTGAAGGTTCGAGATCGCGCCTTTGATCTTGGCAGCATCGTCGGATTTCAGAGCTTCTTCCAGTGCGTTGGCAGCCAGTTCAATGACCTCGACGGTGGAGCCGTCAACCTTGTCACCATGCTCTTCAAGCGACTTGCGCGTGGAGTGCAGCAGCGATTCGCCTTGGTTGGACGATTCGACCAGTTCGCGACGGTTTTTATCGGCCTCGGCATTTTCCTCGGCATCACGGACCATCTTGTCGATATCCTCGTCGGTCAGGCCACCGGACGCTTGGATCGTGATCTTCTGCTCTTTGTTCGTGCCTTTGTCTTTGGCCGAAACAGAAACGATACCATTCGCGTCAATATCGAAGGTCACTTCGATCTGGGGCATGCCACGCGGTGCCGGCGGGATGTCTTCGAGGTTGAACTGACCAAGCATCTTGTTGTCGGTCGCCATTTCACGCTCGCCTTGGAAAACGCGGATCGTCACAGCGTTCTGGTTGTCTTCAGCGGTCGAGAAAACTTGGCTTTTCTTGGTCGGGATCGTGGTATTGCGATCAATCAGGCGGGTAAATACGCCACCCAATGTTTCGATACCAAGGCTCAACGGGGTCACGTCAAGCAAGACCACGTCTTTCACATCGCCTTGAAGAACGCCTGCCTGAATGGCCGCACCAAGCGCGACAACCTCATCAGGGTTCACACCTTTATGGGGTTCTTTGCCGAAGAATTTGGTAACTTCTTCAACAACTTTCGGCATACGCGTCATACCACCGACCAGAACGACCTCGTCGATCTCGTCTTTGTTTACGCCGGCATCTTTCAAAGCTGCCTGACAAGGCTTGAGCGAGTTCTTGATCAGATCGCCTACCAGCTGCTCCAATTTGGAGCGGGTCAGCTTCATGACCATGTGCAACGGCGCACCGGTTTTCGCATCCATCGAGATGAACGGCTGGTTGATCTCGGTCGACTGGCTGGACGACAGTTCGATTTTGGCTTTTTCTGCGGCTTCTTTCAGACGCTGAAGGGCCATTTTGTCTTTGGTCAGATCGGCGCCGTGCTCTTTTTTGAACTCGTCGGCAAGGTAGTTCACGATCCGCATATCGAAGTCTTCACCACCCAAGAACGTGTCACCGTTGGTGGATTTTACTTCGAACAGACCATCATCGATTTCGAGGATGGTGATATCGAACGTACCGCCGCCCAAGTCATAAACCGCGATGGTTTTGGTTTCTTTTTTGTCCAGACCATAGGCAAGCGCTGCCGCTGTCGGCTCGTTGATGATGCGCAGCACTTCGAGGCCGGCGATCTTGCCTGCGTCTTTCGTGGCTTGGCGCTGTGCGTCATTGAAATACGCAGGCACGGTGATGACAGCTTGCGTCACTTCTTCACCAAGATAGCTCTCGGCGGTTTCTTTCATCTTTTGCAGGGTCACTGCAGAGACCTGTGCGGGGGAGTATTTCTCACCCTTCACTTCAACCCATGCATCACCGTTGCCACCGTCGACGATGGAGTAGGGCACAAGGCCTTTGTCTTTTTGCACTTCGGCATCGGTGGTGCGACGACCGACCAGACGCTTGACGGCAAAGATTGTGTTTTCCGGATTGGTTACGGCCTGACGTTTCGCAGGCTGGCCGACCAGACGTTCATCGTCGGTATATGCCACGATCGATGGCGTCGTGCGCGCACCTTCGGAGTTTTCGATAACTTTTGGCTGTGCGCCGTCCATGATTGCGACGCAAGAGTTTGTGGTCCCGAGGTCAATCCCGATGACTTTACCCATATCAATACCTCTTCTATTGGCGATTTGCGGAGACAGGTCCGTTTTGGCCCCCGCCCCCGATCCCAGGGTTTGGTTTCGAATACAAAGATGCGGTATAAAACCGCATCCGGCTTCGGTGGGTATATAAGGAGGCCAAAATCGCGCTGCAAGGACTCGAACACCATCAAAAGGGTAAGAAAATGCCGGAAATGCCAGAACCGCCCGATTCAAGACCTGATCCGCACGATATTCGCGGCTTTTTACACTACCCGGGCTGGCTTAGTGTGGACGAACAGCGCGAGCTGTTGGTGATCTTGCGTCAGGTCGTGGCCCAAGCCCCGCTTTTCACCCCCGTGACACCCTCGGGCCGGAACATGTCGGTACGGATGAGCGCGGCAGGCCGGTTTGGCTGGATTTCGGACCGGCGCGGCTACCGCTACAGCGAAACCCATCCGAACGGGCAGCCGTGGCCCGCCATCCCCCAACCGGTTCGCAAGCTTTGGGATGCCGTGTCGGGCTGCAACCGCCCGCCCGAATGCTGCTTGATCAATTTTTATGGTCCTGACGCAAAAATGGGATTGCATCAGGACCGTGACGAGGCCGATTTCAACGCGCCGGTCGTGTCGATCTCGCTTGGCGATGACGCGCTGTTCCGGATCGGTAATATTGAGCGTGGCGGCGCGACCGAAAGCCTGTGGTTGCGATCGGGTGATGTTGTGGTGATGGGCGGGCCTGCGCGGCTGCGCTATCACGGGGTGGACCGCGTCAAACCCGACACATGCGCGCTGATGCCCAAGGGCGGGCGTATAAACCTGACCCTGCGGGTGGTGACCTGACGGGCTGTTGTGGCGCATCTATAGCGCGCTAGGCCGCCCCGCGCGGCATATCGTAAAGACCTTTGTTATAAGGGGTCCAGTCCGTGATATCGGGATAATATTGTTTACGCCACGCCCGCACGCGCGGGTTCATGCGCCTGCGCCACAGGGGCGGGATCATCGCAAGCGTGGTCATTGCGGGATAACCGCGCGGCAGTTGCGGGGCTTGTGACGCGGGATATGTCTGCAACAGCGGGAACCGGCGGCTTGGTTTGTAGTGATGGTCCGAATGGCGCTGCAGGTTGATCAGCAGCCAGTTGGAGGCGGTCTCCGAGGCATTCCAGCTGTGATGGGGACGCACATGTTCATAGCGGCCCTCTCCCAGATAGCGCCGTGTCAGCCCGTAATGTTCCACATAATTGGTCAGCTCAAGCTGCCAGATTGCAACAATTGCTTGGAATACAAAGAAAACAACACCGAAGATGCCCCCCAAAAGGAACGCCAGCAAAAGGGCTGCCGCCTGCAATGCACCGTAGCGCCAGAACGGGTTGGTATGATGCCACACGGGCCGTTTGGCGCGGGCAAGTTTGCGATCCTCTGCCCGCCACGCAGATCCGGGGCATTCACGCAAAACCCGCAGGAAATAACGGTGGAACCCTTCATTATAGCGTGCACTGACCGCATCGGCGGGCGTGCCGACCCAAAGGTGATGCACCAGCAGGTGTTCGCTTCGGAAATGCGAATACAGCACGCTTGCCAATAGCAAATCCGCCATCCAGCGTTCCATTTTGGTTTTCTGGTGCATCAGTTCGTGGCTGTAGACGATGCCGATGGTGCCCGAGATAATGCCCACACCGAAAAACAGTCCGAACTTCTCCCCAAGGCTTAGATGGGTGCTGTGGCTGGCCCAAAAAATCGTGCCGAAAATTACGCACATCTGCAGCGGTAGCCAGATCAAAGTGACCGCCTTGTACCAGAAAAGATCTTCTTCGGGGGTGTCTGTATCGGGCTGGTCGGTATTGCGCCCCAGAATCTGGTCCAGAAAGGTGACAAGCCACCACGCGTAAAGCGGCAATAGCAGCAAAAACCAGCCCCCGAGACTGGCCTCGATCAGCAAAAGCGGCACTGTCCCCACAGACAGCCAGAACGGCAATGCGCGGGAGGGGTGGCGGAAATCTTCGCGGCTCGACATCTGGACCGGCACCTTTTTCGAAATCTTGCGGACTTTAGCGTCGATCAGGGCATGCGCGCAATGCAGGTGCGTCAAATGACGCTTATGCAAAACGATCAGCCATCGGTTCCGTCTATTGTGTCAAAGGCCGCAAGGGCGGCCTCCCAGACCTTGCGCATCACTGTGGGCAGGGCATTCGCGCTGAAGCTGTCCGCCGCCATCATATCGGGCGCGGTGGCCCGTGCCGCATAGACCGTCAGCACCAGATGGAAATGTGTGAATGTGTGACGCACGGCGAGCGGTGCCTCGTGCCAGTCCGCAGGATATGGCGGGCACGGCGCTGGTGTCTGCGACCATTCCGATCCGGGAAAGCCCAATGTACCGCCCAAAAGCCCCTTATCGGGTCTGCGCTCCATCAGCACCGCACCGTCTGGTGATTGCATGACATAGGCAAACCCGTACCGTGTGGGTTTGGCCTTTTTGGGGGCCTTTTTCGGCAGCTCGGCGGCGATGCCAAGGGCCGCGCCCTCACAATCGCTGCGCAAGGGGCACAGGACACAGGCCGGATTGCGCGGGGTGCAGATCGTGGCGCCCAGATCCATCATGGCCTGTGCGTGCTCGCCCGGGCGTGCGGCCGGGGTCAGTCGGGCCGCGAGCTGTGCGATATGCGGCCTTGATCCGGGCAGCGGGTCGGTCAGCGCGAACAGCCGCGAGATCACGCGCTCTACATTTCCGTCCACAACACAGGCGGGTTCGTCAAACGCGATAGAGGCAATCGCGGCGGCGGTATAGGGCCCGATGCCGGGCAGGGCCTGCAGGGCGGCAGCCGTCTGGGGGAAACGCCCATCCATCTCTGTGCTGACCATGCGGGCACATTTCAGCAAGTTACGCGCACGGGCGTAATAGCCCAGCCCCGCCCATGCGGCCATTACATCGGCATCGGGCGCGCGCGCCAGATCCCCGACCGTGGGCCAGTTTTCGGTGAAGGTGCGGAAATAGCTGCGCACGGCGGCCACAGTTGTTTGTTGTAACATCACCTCTGACAGCCACACGCGGTAGGGATCGGTGCGCAAGCCTTTGGCGTGATCTTCGGGACTGGTGCGCCACGGCAGCACACGCGCATGTCGATCATACCATGCTAGAAGTTCGGCGCTGATCTCTTTACCGTCACGCAATATTTATGGCTCCCTCTCGGCTATCTTCTGGTATCGCTGGGCTGAGTGCCTAAGATAAAGCGCAAGCAAGAGAAAGACAGATGGCGGCGAAGAAAACAACATCACGCACAAAAGCAGGTGGCATGGCGGGCAATGCCAAGCCGCAGCGCCGTATGCGTGGGTTCGAGCCGGCATCCGGTTTGCTGAAAGAACGGGTGCGCACGGTTGGCGAATCGCGCGGCTTTGCCGTGTCGAGGCTACTGACCCATTGGACCGAAGTCGTGGGCGAGGACATCGCCAGCCAGACGCGGCCCGTCAAGATCGGTTATGCCAAGGGCGGTTTCGGGGCGACGCTGACGTTGCTCAGCCTCGGGGCGAGCGGCCCGATGCTGCAGATGCAAGTGCCCAAAATCCGCGAAAAGGTGAATGCCTGCTATGGCTATAACGCCATTTCGCGCATCGTGCTGACGCAAACCGCACCGGTGGGGTTTGCCGAAGGACAGGCGCAATTCACGCCCGCTGTGAAAACGCGCCCTGTACCAAGCGCGGAAATCCGCGAACAGGCGGCGCAGACGGCGGCAGATTGCAGCGATCCGGGACTGAAATCAGCGCTGGAATTGCTGGCACAAAACGTATTGATGAAATCCGCCAAGCGGACGGATCCTAAGAAAGGCTAAATTATGAACAGACGCTCCTTCCTCCTTGGCTTGTCCGGGGCCGCCATCCTCGCTGTGACGGGCGGATGGATCGCCACACGTCAAACCGGTGTTGCTACCGGCTTTGTCACGCCTGCGGCTGCGCAAGACAGCGATGTGGAGGTGTTGCCCGATATCCCGATGGGGGATGCGGATGCGCCGGTCACGGTGATCGAATATGCGTCCTTCACCTGCCCGCATTGCGCCCACTGGCATGATACCGTCTGGCCAAAGCTGAAGGCCGAATATATCGACACCGGCAAGGTCCGCTTTATCCTGCGCGAAGTGTATTTTGATAAATTCGGCCTGTGGGCGGGTATGATCGCGCAATGTGGCGGCGATATGAAATACTACGGTCTGGTCGATATGATCTATAGCGAACAAAAAGACTGGATCGGTGACGGCCAGCAGGCCACGATCGCGGCAAATCTGCGCAAGCTGGGCCGTAAGGCGGGGCTGTCGGATGACCAGATCGAAACCTGCCTGAACGATCAGGATCGCGCGAAACAGATGGTCGCTACATTCCAGAAAAACGCCGGCGCAGACGAGATCGACGCGACCCCGAGTTTTGTCATCAACGACGAGAAATACTCCAATATGGGGTGGGAAGATTTCAAGGACGTTATCGAAAAGAAACTGGCGGGCTAACACTCTGTTCCGTTCAGTCTACATTGAAAAAAACGCCCGGATTGCAGATGTGATCCGGGCGTTTTTTCAATGTGCGCGCCGCGGCCTGTGGTCCGCAGATCACGCCGCGGGCAGGGGCAGCGCATCAAGCGCGCGCCGCAGGCAGGTGTCATCCGAAATCTGTAATTGCACGGGCAGGCAGAGTGTTCTTTTGCGCACTGCCTCCGGCAGCCGCACCGCATCTTTTTCGGTGGTCACAAGGCATGCGCCCAGATCATCGGCCTTGGCCTGTAGCCGGTCCAGCAGCGCAGGCGTGAAGGGCTGGTGATCGGCAAGTGCCTCGGTGTGGCGCATATTTGCGCCAAGCGCGCGCAATGTGTCAAAGAACTTCTCGGGGTGCCCGATACCGGCAAAGGCCACCACGGACAGGGCGGCCCAATCCACATCTGTCACGCGTGGCACAAGCGCGCCGGTCATATGGGGAAGGGTGATCATCTGTCCCCATCTTTGCCGGAAGCTGTCTTGATCTTGCGGGGCGCCGATGGACAATACCAGATCGCCACGGGCAAGGCCTGTGTGCAAGGGTTCGCGCAAGGGGCCGGCCGGCAGGCAGCGACCATTGCCGAACCCTTTGGCGGCATCGACCACGATGAGGGTCAGATCCTTATGCAATGCGGGGTTCTGGTGCCCGTCGTCCAGAACCACCACCTGCGCACCGGCCGCAACAGCTGCCCGCCCGCCTGCGGCGCGATCTTTCGCAATCCATGTGGGGGCAAAGGTGGCAAGCATCAACGGCTCGTCTCCTGTCGCATCCGCAGTGTGGTGGGCAGGGTCCACCCGAACCGGTCCGGCCAGCGTACCGCCATGGCCACGGCTGACGATATGCACCACCAGCCCGCGCGCCTGCAGGCGCTCAACCACCGCGATCACGGTCGGGGTCTTGCCGGTGCCACCTGCATTGATATTGCCGACACATATCACCGGCACATCAAGCCGGTGTCCGGTCTGGCGCAGCCGGTGGGCGGTGGCAATACGGGTCAGCTGCGACAGCGGTGTCAGAAGCTTCGCGCGCCAATCAGGGCTTTGGGGCGGAGAAAACCAGAAATCAGGCGCGCGCATCGGCTCATCCGCTCCTTGTTTTGGCAGTGTCGAAGAAGGGCGGGGTGGCGGAGGCCTCCGGCGTCGCAGGCGGGTCCTTGCGCAAAAGGGCGCTGATCGCCCCCATTACGGTTTGCAACGCGCCCGCGCCTTCGGTTTCGGCCGCCCATGCGTTATGCGCCAGAAGCGCCGCGCGATCTGGGTCCAGAAGATTGGCCAATGCATCACCCAAAGCGTCCGCCAGAACAATCCGCTTGGTGGCACGGGCGGCTTTCAACCGTTGGTACTGCTTTGCAAAGGCCTCTGTGCGGGGGCCGTGCAGGATCGCCGATCCTAACGCTGCCGGTTCGCTGGGGGACCTGGGGTGCAGGGCCGCGCCGGTGAGCGTCCCGCCCATATAGGTGATCGGGCTCAGCCGGTACCACAGGCCGAAATCGTCCGGGTCATCGGCGATGAAGATCTGTGTGTGCTGGTCGGGTTCGCCTTCCAGACTGCGCCGCGCGACAGACCAACCCTGTGCGGCCAGTCGCTGATACAACGCCACCGCATCGCCCGGCTTGTCGGGGGCCAGCAGCAGCATCAGGCGATGGGCGTGGCGAAGTGCGTGCGAATGGGCCTGCAAGACCCAGTCCAGTTCTGCCTCGGGAACGGCGGCGGCCAGCCACAGCTGCCGTGCGCGCAGCAACGCGCCTATCGCATTGCGTTCGCTTTCCAGATGACCCAACGGTGCGGCGGGCAGGTCCAGCGCTCCGCAACTGGCGATCCGGTTGGGGACCGCGCCCATCCCGATCAGCCGCTGCGCGCTGGCCGGATCGCGCGTGAGGATGGTATGGATGCGTTGTAGCAGATGGCTTGCGTAAGGCATGTTCGGGGTCTGGTCATCGGGCAGATACACATCCGCAAGCACGATAGGCACATGTGCCAGATCGGCCTGTGTAATCAGGGCCGCTGGCAGGGCAAACCCCAGCAGTACGATCAGATCGGGGCGGATATGGCCAAGGGCCTGACGGACGTCCGGCACGATATCGGCAATATCGGCAAATATCTGTGCGGCGTCCGGCAGTTTTAGCATATCTGCATCCAACTGCGGCCCGCTGATCAGGATGGCTGCATCGGGCGCGGACTCCTGCAAGGCATTCACCAGAAGCTGTGCCGTCTGTGGAGGGCATTCCTGTGACAGGTGCAACCAGATCCGCTGCGGCTGATCTGGCAAATCGGGCGCGGGCGCCTGTTTGTGCCGGCCCAGCCCCGAGAGTTTGAGGTGCAACCAAAGCGGAACCGGCATGTTTTGCGATCAGTTGCCGAGTTCTTCGGTCGGCGCGGCTTCCAGTTCCTCGTCGCGCAAACGATGCAGATGCGCGATAAAGAAGCGCATATGGGCATTATCGACCGTGCGCTGTGCCTCGCCTTTCCATGCGTTGAAAGCGGCGGCATAGTTGGGGTAGATCCCCACGATCTTGATGTCGTTTACGTCGCGAAAAACGGTCTTTTGCGGATCGACCAGCTCGCCGCCAAACACAAGGTGCAGGCGTTGTTGAGAGGATTGGGTCATCGAATAACCTCCATGGGCAGTGAATGGCGCGACCCTAGGCTATGGGCGCGTCTATCTCAAGGGCGGGCAGGCGGCCAAACCCTATTTCCAAATATGTGATGGCAGGCTACCTAAAGCATATGAACAAGACCTTGACCCAGATTTATGATGCGCGCGTGGCCGCAGATGCGCTACGTAGCGATGCCGCACAGCGGGCCGTGTTGCCTTTGCTGGAACGTGTACGCAAAGATGTCGAGCGTGCCCCCGAGCCGAAGAAGTCCGGCTTTTTCGGGATGTTCGGGAAAAAGACCCCGCCGCCGGTAAAGGGGCTTTATCTTTGGGGCGGTGTGGGGCGCGGCAAATCCATGTTGATGGATCTGTTTTGCGAGGCCGTGGAGGCCCCCAAGCGCCGCGTGCATTTCCATGCCTTCATGCAAGAAGTCCAGAACGATATCGAAATTGCGCGCCGCTCGCGGGTGGAAGATGCGATCAAACCTGTGGCAGAGCGGATCGCGGGCGAATTGCGGCTTTTGTGTTTTGACGAGATGCAGATCACCGATATCGCCGATGCGATGATCGTCGGGCGCCTGTTCGAGTTGTTGTTCGAAGCAGGGGTCGTTGTAGTTACCACGTCCAACCGTGTGCCGGACGATCTTTATAAAGACGGTTTGAACCGGCAACTTTTCGTGCCCTTCATCGGAATTTTGCGCGCAAATCTTGAGGTGCACGAGATCGCATCCGAAACCGACTACCGGCAAAACCGGCTGTCTGGCAAGGCTGTCTATTTCCACCCTGCCGACAAGGTCGCCCGTGAAAATATGGATGCGCTTTGGCAATCGCTGACCGATGGCGCGCAGGGCGAGCCGCTGCGCGTGACCGTAAAAGGGCGCGAGGTGGTGCTGCCGCAGTTTCACAATGGTGTGGGGCGGGCATCGTTTTGGGAGTTGTGTGGCGCGACGCTTGGGCCGGGCGATTACCTTGCCGTGGCCGAGAAAATCCGTGTGCTGATGCTGGACGGAATTCCCCGGCTGGATTCATCGAATTTCAACGAGGCCAAACGTTTCGTGACCCTGATCGATGCCCTCTACGAGGCAAAGGTCAAGCTGGTCGCCTCTGCGGCAGACCAGCCCGAGCAGCTTTATATGGAAGGCACGGGCAGTTTCGAATTCGAGCGAACGGCCTCGAGACTGCGCGAGATGCAAGCCGCAGACTGGGGCCCCGAAATCGTTTGAACCGCGCCGTCTTCCAACCGCAGCGTTAGATGCTGGCAATCTCGCCCAGAATTTCACGCACGCGCGGGATGACCTGAGTGCCATAAAGTTCGATATTGCGCATCAAAACGGAGGCCTTTTGCGGGCCGGAGCTGTATTTCAACTGGAACCGTTGCAGGCCAAGCGTCGCCACGGTGCCCGCGATTTTCTGCGCGACTGTTTCGACACTGCCTACATACAGCGAGCCGTGTTCGATTTCGTGCAGGAAATCCTCGCGTCGCAGGGCGGGCCAGCCGCGGCTTGCCCCGATTGAGGCGTGCATTTTCTGGTAGCCGTCAAAATAGATCTCGCGCGCCTGATCGTCTGTTTCGGCCACAAAGCCCGGGCTATGCACCCCGACTGCTTTGGGCGTGGTGCCCATTTGCGAATGCGCGCGTTTGTATAGCTCCACCAAGGGGGCAAAGCGCGACGGATTGCCGCCGATAATCGCAATCAACAGCGGCAGATCATGGGCGGCTGCAGAAAACACCGATTCCGGTGAACCACCGACCCCGCGCCACGTGCGGATCGGGGTTTCGGGGCGCGGATAGACGGTGACGTTTTTCAACGCAGCGCGATGTTTGCCCTGAAAGCTGATGCTTTCGGTTTGAACAAGCTGTGTGAACAGTTCGAATTTTTCGTCAAACAGGGTCTCGTAATCTTCCAGCCGGAACCCGAAAAGCGGAAAGCTTTCGGTAAATGATCCGCGTCCCAAAGTGACCTCTGCGCGCCCGCCGGCCATCGCATTGATCGTGGAAAGGCGTTGGAACAGCCGGATCGGATCATCGGATGAGAGCACCGTGACCGATGTGCCTACACGGATTGCGCGCGTCTGGGTCAGGATCGCGGTCATGATGGGTTCGGGGTTCGAGATCGCGAAATCGGGGCGGTGATGTTCGCCAATGCCCAGATAATCCACACCGACCTGATCGGCCAGAATGCCCTCGTCCACCGTGTTGCGGATCACTTGGGCCTGAGACAGGCGCACGCCCGCATCATCGGTTGTGATATCGCCGAATGTATCAAGCCCGAGTTCAAGCGTATTTGGATCGAAAGACATGCGAATGCTCCTGTTGTTGTCCAACAAGGTAAAGGTCGCAATGGCGCGGTGCCAGTGACATATGCGCACAAGTTATGTTCGCCGTTGGTCAGGCGTTTTCGCGCAAGATCCGCCCGGCCAGATACAGCGACCCGCAAATCAGGATGCGGGCATTTTCGGTCTCTTGCGTGATTTTCATCAAGGCCTGGGCGACGTCATCTGCCTCGAATGTGGTGGCAAACCCTGCTGCAGCCGCCGCTTGGCACGTGGTTGCGGCGGGCAGGGTGTTGGGCTCGCCCGGAATGGCCACGGCATGCAGGCTGCGGGCATGGTGGCTCAAGGGTTCCAGATAGCCGCGCACATCCTTGGTGTTGAGCATGCCGCAGATCAGGTGCGTGGGGCGGGCGGGCAGTTGGTCGAGCGTGGCGGCAATTGCCGCACCTGCCGCAGGATTGTGCCCGCCGTCCAGCCACAGCTCCGCGCCATGTGCGTGCGCGTGCTCAACCAGCGGGCCTTGGCGCAGGCGCTGCATCCGTGCGGGCCATTGCGCTTGGCTCACGGCGGCCTCGCAGGCCTCGGCGCTGGCGCCCATGGCACGCAGCGCCGCCAGCGCGATACCGGCATTCTGGATCTGGTGGGGCCCGGGCAAAACCGGCAGCGGCAGATCCAGAAGGCCGTGCTCGTCTTGGAACACCAGCCGGTCATGCTCGCGCTGGACATGCCAGTGCTGGCCATAGGCCAGAACCGGCGCACCAAGCCGTGCGGCGCGGGCTTCTACCACGTCCAGCGCGGCGTCATTTTGGGGGCCGATGATCACAGGAACACCACGTTTGATGATGCCGGCTTTTTCGCCCGCGATCTCTTGCATGGTTTCGCCCAGAAACTGCTGGTGGTCGATGTCGATCGGGGTGATGACCGAAAGCGCAGGTGTGATCACATTTGTCGCATCAAGGCGTCCGCCCAGCCCCACTTCCAAAAGCGTGTAATCCGCTTGATGGCGCGAAAATGCCAAGAAAGCGGCAGCGGTGGTGATTTCGAAGAATGTGATCGGCTGGCCATCATTCTTGGCCTCGCATTCATCCAGATAGGCGGCAAGGGCAGGCTCCCCGATCAGCTGCCCCGCCAAGCGGATGCGCTCGTGGAAATGCGCCAGATGCGGCGAGGTATAGGCGTGCACCGCCTTGCCATCGGCCTCTAGACCGGCACGGATCATGGCTTGGGTGGAGCCCTTGCCATTGGTCCCCGCGATGTGGATCGCAGGCGGTATGCCGCGTTCCGGATGATCCAACGCTGCCAGCAGCCGCTCCAGCCGATCCAGTGTCAAATCGATCACTTTGGGATGCAATCCCATCAGACGGGCGAGGATCGTATCGGAGGTCTGGACCATTGTGCTACCGGCTATTTGAAGGTTGGGTGGCCTTTACAAAGGGAACGCCTGTCCCCTTTTAGTCGCTCTCCGGCGCGGCCAGAAGCGGCACGCCGGAGAGATCGGATCGAGCGGCCCGCCCAAGGCGCGCCTTGCCTGTTGGCTCAGGCTTTTTTCTCGGCCGTGTTCGGGGCGGGCTTTCCGGCGCTGGGGGCGGGTTTTGCCGCCTCGGCACCGACGACCTTTTGCACAGGGTCTGCGGCGACAGGCTCTTCAGGGGCGGGCAGGTCACCCGAAATGGCGGGCGGCATCTGCATCAGCATCCGCACGACCGTGACAAGTTCGTCGCGCATATCCTTGCGGTGCGTGACGCGGTCGAGCATCCCGTGATCGAGCAGATACTCTGCGCGCTGGAACCCTTCGGGCAGTTTTTCGCGGATTGTCTGTTCGATCACACGCGGGCCTGCAAAACAGATCAGTGCGTTCGGTTCGGCAATCTGCACATCCCCCAGCATGGCATAGGATGCAGTGACGCCGCCTGTGGTGGGGTGGGTCAACACAACGATATAGGGCAGGTTGGCCTCGCGCAGCATTTCTACGGCCACTGTGGTGCGGGGCATCTGCATGAGCGACAAGATGCCCTCCTGCATCCGCGCGCCACCGGCTGCGGAAAACAGAACGAGCGGGCGCTTGAGTTTGACCGCGCGCTCGGCGGCGGCCACGATCGCATTGCCGACATACATCGACATGGAGCCGCCGATGAACGCGAAATCCTGTGCGGCGGCCACGATCGGCGTGCGCGCGATCTCGCCCTCGACGACAAGCATCGCCTCTTTTTCGCCGGTTTTCTTTTGCGCCGCTTTCATCCGCTCGGGATATTTTTTCTGATCCTTGAAATGCAGCGGATCGGTGATCGGCTCTGGCACTTTCACTTCGGAAAAGATCCCGCCGTCGAACAGGGCGGTGAAGCGCTCGCGCGGGGTGATCGCCATATGGTGATCGCAATTCGTGCAGACGTTGAGATTGTCCGACAGTTCGCGGTGGAACAGCATCGATCCGCATTCCGGACATTTCGTCCACAGGTTTTCCGGCACTTCCCGGCGCGAGAAGAGCGAGTTGATCTTGGGTCGGACGTAGTTCGAGATCCAGTTCATATGGCTTCGGCCCCTTTGGCTCCTGTTGGGTTCAAATAAGCCCGCCTGCCTGAAAATGCAATCAGACGCGTAACGCCACGCGCACAATCAGCCAGCCCACGATCACCTGGGCTGCATCGATGATCATCCACGGGGTCAGGGCGGTCGTGTCGGACAGGCGCAAAACGATGGTGTAGGCGGCAAGCCCGTCAAGGTTGCCAAAGACCCCCAGCATCATGATGGCAGAGATGTTGTTGACCAGATGCATCGCAAGCGCCGCCCCTAGATTGCCCGTGCGCGCCGTCAGATCGGCGGCAAGACACCCGAACAAGGCCGCCCAGATCACCGGCCAGATCCAGTTCGGGCCATAGGTCGCGGGATCGGCATGCAATACACCGAAAAGCGCGGACGGCAGCACCATCCACACCAACGGGTTGGCGGAGCGCGCCCGCATTTGCTGCTGGAGGTAGCCGCGAAACAACACCTCCTCGGCGGCGATCTGGACCGCGATCATCGGCAAGGCCATTGGTGCCCATTTCAGCACGACACCTACGGGCGTGGAGCGTCCGACATCGGGGTGCTGGATCGCAATCAGGACCATCACGAAAGCCAGCCCCAGAAGCGGCAGGCTGGTTTGCCATGCGACGCGCAGCACGTTCGGGCCCAGCAGGGTGCGGGCGGGCCTGCGGTGCAGGGCGCGGGTCACAAAAACCACGGCTGCCAGCAGTGGCAGAAAGCTGCCCAGTAATATGGTGGCGCTTTGCGGTGTATGGCCCCCGGCGATGTCGCGCACCAAAGTCATCCGCGCGGCGGGCGGCGTCATGCTGGCGACAATTCCCAGATACAGAGCCATGCCCAACCAATACAGGCCCGCAATCGCGGCCAATCCGACCGCTGTGCGCCAGAATTCCGAGCGTGGCACCGCTGGTGCGGCAAATCGGGAAAGGGCCGTATAGGACATATGGACGCCATCTGTAGGGTAAGGTCTGCAAAGACAGGGATCGCAGTGCGCGCCACACTATGGCGGGTGCGCGGGTGCAGCAAGGCCATGCCTACTTTACAATCCAATCTTCCCGTCTCAAAAGTCACGCGGTCGTTATGATGCCCCCTTTTTGCGCAGGTGATAGAAATGTTCGAGGTGTCTTATGAGCTGGCCGCGCTGTTGATTGCCGCGGCATTTTTTGCGGGCGGCATTGATGCGGTGGCAGGCGGCGGCGGGTTGATCACCTTGCCTTTGTTGATGATGGCGGGTGCGAGCCCGCTGCAGGCCCTTTCCACCAACAAGGTGCAGGGCGTTTTCGGGGCGGGTACGGCGGTTCTGTCTTATGCCGGATCGGGCCATGTGCGGCTGCGCGAACAGATTGGCCCTGCGATTTTGTCGGGTGTGGCGGGGCTGTTGGGGGCGCTACTGGTATCGGTTTTGCCCACAGACGGGTTGCGCTATGCGCTGCCGGTTATCTTGATCGCAATCGCCGCTTTCTTTGCACTGCGTCCCGGATTGGGGGATGTAGATCGTGCGCGCCGTCTTGGTCCGATGGCATTCACGGCGTTTGTGGTGCCGTTCATCGGGTTTTACGACGGGTTGATCGGACCGGGAACAGGCAGCTTTTTCATGATCGCTTTCGTGTCGCTGGCCGGATATGGCGTGTTGAAGGCGACCGCCCATACAAAGCTGTTGAATTTTGCCTCCAATCTGGGCGGCTTGATCGGTTTTGCGGCCGTGGGCGCGCCGTGGTGGGTGTTGGGACTAGCGATGGGGCTCGCGCAGATTGCGGGCGCGCGCGTCGGATCCAAGCTGGCGATACGCAATGGCGCGCGGCTTATCCGCCCGCTTCTGGTTGTGACATCGACCGTCCTTGCGCTGAAGTTGATCTGGGATCTGGTTTAAGCGCCCCGGCGCGCGCCGCATGCTTGCATCTGCATCCGTGTGGCCGTGAGGGGGGGGGGGCGTTTTCGCCCGCGGCATCGAGCCCCGGACGAAAACGGTCGGGACATACGTCCCTTGCAGCGCGGGCGACGCGATCAGGATCAGGCTGACGGATGGGGGATAAACCCGTCAGCCACGCGCATTTCACCAAAACGGAGCCCGCGCCAGTTGGTTTGGGACGAAGGTATCAACCGCGCCACGACCGGATGATCGGGCGCGATCACGCCTAAACGTACAAGAAGCGCGCAGATCGTGGCCTCGGCTGCACGGGTGCCGCCATCGCTGATTTTCACAGCCACACCTGTTTCCAGATCGGGGATGATGGCGATGTACACGGCCTCGGCGCCGGTTTTGAGTGCTGCACGCCCGCCTGCGGCCTGCATCAGCTCGGTGCATGCCCGCCCCGGGTTCGCGATCAGATCAGGATGCGCGATCATCGCTGCGGTCAGCTGTCGGGCTGCGTTCTGACGCGTGCCTGCGCCCGTGCGCGCGGCCGCGAAGACCTGCATGGCCCGTGCCAGCCCGCCGATGGTGCAGGCGAAATTGGGTGCCGAACATCCATCTATCCCCCAAAAGGGTGCCTCTTCGCCCACGACCTCTTCAAAGCTGGCACGGCAGGCGCGTTGAACGGGGTGATCGAGCTCTGTGTAGTCCGGCCCGCCGCGCAGATGACGGTTGAGGGTCAGAAAACCCGCATGTTTGCCCGAGCAGTTGTTGTGCAGCTGGTTGGGCGTATCCGATCCGCAAATACAGGCGTTTTTGGCCTCACGGTCCCACGGCATATGCACGCCGCAGCGCAGATCCCCCTCGTCCAGATCAAGGGCGGTTAGCCAGTCGTGCACCCGCGTGGTGTGCCTGTCGCCGCCCGAATGGCTGGCGCAGGCCAGTGCCAGTTGCGCCGCGCCAAGCCCCGCCGCCTGCGCGGCCCCGCTTTCGACCAGCGGCAGCGCCTGCAGCATCTTGCAAGAAGATCGGGGGTAGATCACCTTTCGCGGGTCGCCCCACGCCTGAATGATCCCGTTTGGGCCATGGATGACCGCATGCCCGCGATGGACTGATTCGCACATTCCGCCGCGCCACATTTCGATCATTGGTATGTCTGACATCGGATTACCTCTTCGTGATGGGCGGAAAACTGCTATCAGGGGTTCCCTCAGTGCCCAATTTTACGTTACAATCTCCCTATCGAGTTGAAATTCTCTTCGCCATTCGAAACAAGGCATAAAGCCGTTCAGGCGGGACAGAGGCAACAAGCAGCTGGAGGCTGTAATTATGATCAATACCGTTCTGCGTAGCGCCATTATTATGGCCGTCTCCGTTGCGGCGCTCGCGGCACCTTTGCAAGCGCAAGAAACCACCAATCGTGTGGCCGCCGAAACCGACTGGAGTGTGTTTGTCGAAGACAATCCCAAAGAATGCTGGGGCGTTTCGGCACCTAAGAACACTGTAAACAGTCAAGACGGCAAACCCGTTCAGGTGCGTCGCGGTGACATTTTGCTGTTTGTGACCTATCGTCAGGGCAAACAACCGGAAATTTCCTTCATGGGTGGCTATCCGTTTGCTCCCGGATCTACGGTCGAGTTGAACGTGGGTGGCACCGATTACACGCTCTTTACCGATGGCGAAGGTGCATGGGCGGGATCGCCTGCCGAGGATCAAAAGATCATCGCAGCACTGAAAGCCGGTGCCGATGTCAAAGCCACGGGCCGGTCCTCACGCGGGACCAAGACCGAAGACACGTTCTCGCTTATGGGATTTACCGCCGCGATGGACGAGGCGCAAAAGCGCTGCCAGTGATCCGCTCTTAGAGATTTGCTGTACACAGCGACTGAAGCGGGCCTCTGGAGGGCCCGTTTTTTCATGGCCGCCTGATGGGCCCGCGGCGTGGGATCGCGAGGTTTTCACAAGCCCCCTTTGTTTTTTGCGCCGAATCCGTTATAGGGGCGTCTCACTTTCAGGAAATCGCTATGACCGACGCATCCGCACCTATCACGCAGGACGTGCTGACGATCCCGCGTAAAACGTCTCAAGACGGCAAGATCAATCTGATCGGGCTGACCCGTGTGCAATTGCGCGCGGCGCTGATCGAGGCTGGCACGCCCGAAAAGCAGGCGAAAATGCGTGAAGGTCAGATCTGGCAGTGGATTTACATTTGGGGCGTGCGCGATTTCGGCGAAATGACCAACCTTGCCAAATCCTACCGCGCGCTTTTGGAAGAGCGGTTCGAGTTGCGGGTGCCGGAGATCGTGTCACGCCAAGTGTCCGAAGACGGCACGCGTAAATACCTGTTGCGCATTCAGGGCGGCCACGAGGTCGAGGCAGTCTATATTCCCGAAGAAACGCGCGGCACGCTATGCGTATCTTCGCAGGTCGGCTGTACGCTGACATGCACATTCTGCCACACCGGCACCCAAAAGCTGGTACGCAATCTGACGGCAGGCGAAATCGTGGGCCAGCTGCTGGTGGCGCGCGACGATCTGGGCGAGTGGCCCGAGAAAGGCGCGACCAATACAGCCGCGGCGCGTCTGGTGTCGAATGTCGTCTTGATGGGCATGGGCGAGCCGCTTTACAATTTCGACAACGTCCGTGATGCGATGCACGTTGTGATGGATGGCGAAGGCCTGAGCCTGAGCCGCCGTCGCATCACGCTTTCGACCAGTGGCGTTGTGCCGGAAATCGCGAAAACGGCCGAAGAAATCGGCTGCCTTCTGGCGGTAAGCTTCCACGCCACCACCGATGAGGTGCGCGACAAGCTGGTTCCGATCAACAAGCGCTGGAATATCGAGACGCTGCTGAACACGCTGCGCGACTATCCCCGCCTTTCGAACTCCGAGCGTATCACCTTTGAATATGTGATGTTGAAAGGTGTGAATGACAGCGACGAGGATGCGCGCCGTCTGGTCCGGTTGATCCGCGGGATTCCGGCCAAGATCAATCTGATCCCGTTCAACGAATGGCCCAATGCGCCCTATGAGCGGTCGGACTGGGAGCGGATCGAGGCATTTTCCGAAATCGTCTATAAGGCCGGCTATGCCTCGCCGGTGCGCAAGCCGCGTGGCGAGGATATCATGGCGGCCTGCGGCCAGTTGAAATCCGCCACCGAGCGCGCGCGCAAATCGCGCAAAGAGATTGCCGCAGAGGCAGGTCTGTAAGCGCCGGAACTTGTTGCCTCCGGTTTGAGTCCAAGCCCCGTTCACAGGTTGAACGGGGCTTTCTCATAACCGTTGGTCGATGCGACCTCGCGATCCTCTTTGATGACGGACATGATCTGCGCAAGAGGACTTGCGCCGAGCTGCCGCCAATGGTGCCCGCCACACTGCATGTAGCGCCGCCGTGACGGCGGATACAAATCGCCGCGCGGTGATGGCCCCCTTGATATCGGGTCGCGTGTTTGTCCTGGATCTGATCGCGTCGGACTGGCAGGACATGCGCGACATTACCCGTCATATCGGGCGTGTTCTGGCCTGCGGGCCCCTCCTGCCGATCTGACCCAGCAGGCCGCGTGGCGTCGGGTCATGATGGGTCATGATCGGGTGCGGCCACGATACGCTGCGGTGTTTGACACGTATTCGCGCCGCCCCTTTGGAACATTTTCGTGATACGGTGGTTCCATAGATGTGATGGAGTGCCCGATGACAGACAGACCCGACGCCAGCCCGCAACGCTTCGAGGCATTGCCTGTCATGAATAATGGCCAAGGCGAGGCGCGCCGTATTGGGGTCGAGGTGGAATTTGCGGGCATCGACGAGGGTCGCACCGCCGGACTGGCCGCCGAAATTCTGGGCGGCACGGCGCAATGTTGTGATGATCAGGATTGGGCCGTGAAAGGCACGAGCATCGGCGATCTGGAGGTCTATCTCGATATCGGTTTGCGCAAGCGCCTGCACGGTTCCTTGCGCGAGTTCGGCATGAAGCTGGGGCGCGAGGTGATCCCGGTCGAGATCGTGACCGAGCCGCTGACGCTTTCACAGATGCAGGAGTTGTCGACCTTTCTGATCGCCTTGCGCGAACGCGGGGCGCTTGGCACGGAGGCCAGCGCGTTTTACGGGTTCGGACTGCATCTCAATCCGGAAATTGCGGGGCCGGACCATGTGGTGCGCCCGCTACTGGCTTATGCCCTGATCGAGCAATGGATGCGGCGCGACATGCCGATAGAGACAACGCGCGCCACCTTGCCCTTTACCGATCGCTATCCGGAAAAACTGATCCGCAGGTTGGCCTCTTTGGGTCCTGATGCCCCGTTGCCGGATGTGATCCGCGCCTATAAGGAGGCGACGCTTTCGCGCAATCACGGGCTGGATATGCTGCCGGTTTTCATGGAGCTGCATCCCGAAATCGTCTCCCCGCACGAGGGGCGTGGCGGCACGGTCAAACCCCGCCCTGCCTTCCACTTCAGGTTGCCAGATTGCCGGATTTCCGATCCGATGTGGTCACTTGATACCGAATGGCGCCGCTGGCTGCTGGTGGAGCGGATCGCGGCCGATCCCGCTTTGCTGCGCCAGCTGTGCCACGCTTGGAATTTCGAGCACAGCGGGATGAATTTTCTGGGGCGCGGCTGGCCGGACAGGGCCAAGATGCTGTTGGAAGATGCGGGCCTGATATGAGCCGCCCGCTGATTGGCATCACCACCTCGACCCGGACGGGTTGGCGGGTGTTTCCATTTATCGCACTGGGGGTGTGGTTGGCAGGCGGGCGCTCGGTGCGTTGGTCGGCAAATGACGAGACCCCCGATGTCGCGCAGGTGGATGGTGTGATTGTTGGCGGTGGCGACGATATCAGCCCCGAGCTGTACGGAGGGGAACTGATCGCCACCGCGGTTCTGGATCCGGCCCGCGATAGGCTGGAGACGACGATTGTCGAGGCCGCATTCGGTTTGGGCAAGCCGGTGTTGGGGATTTGCCGCGGGGCGCAGATGATCAATATCGCGCTTGGCGGCAATCTGCACCAAGATGCCTACGGTCATTATGGTGCGCGTAAACACTCCACGCTTTTGCCTAAAAAAGATGTGCGGATCTGCTCGGATACGCGGCTGGCGCATTTGGCAGGTACCGCGCCTATGCGTGTGAACGCATTGCATTCGCAAGCGGTGGACGCATTGGGGGACGGATTGCAGGTGGCCGCCCGAGATCCGTCAGGCATGGTTCAGGCGATCGAACGGGTAAGCGATCCTTTTGCTTTGGGTGTGCAATGGCATCCGGAATATCTGACCTATGCACGCCGCCAGCGGGCCTTGTTTTCAGCGCTGGTGGCCGCGGCGCGCGCCCGCGCGGGAGACCGCGCACAACTGGCAGAGGTCACGGCAGAGGCCGCGCGGCGCGGCTATCGGGACTGATGTTTACATGTCAGGCGCGCGGTTGCGCCGCGCGCCACAGCCCTTTCGACAAGGCTGAATTTTAGCAGGGATCAGCGGTCTCGAACGCATCAATCGCGGCCAATGCCTCGTCTGCGGTTTCCACGAAGGTGATCAGGTCCAGATCTTCCGGGGCGATTGTGCCCGCCTCCACCAATGCATCCCAGTTGACGATCTTGTCCCAGAACGCGCGGCCGAACAGGATGAACGGCACGGGCTGCATGCGTTTGGTCTGGATCAGGGTCAGCGCCTCGAACATCTCGTCAAGCGTGCCGAACCCTCCGGGAAACACCGTGATCGCGGCAGCACGCATCAGGAAATGCATCTTGCGGATTGCGAAATAGTGGAAGTTGAAGCTGAGCGCCGGCGTGACATATTCATTTGGCGCCTGTTCGTGGGGCAGCACGATATTCAGGCCGATGGATTGGCCACCCGCTTTTTGCGCCCCCTTGTTGCCAGCCTCCATCACACCGGGACCGCCGCCGGTACAAACGACATATTCCCGCCCGTAGGCCGCCACCGCACGCTGGGTGATCTTTTCGGCAAAGAGTTCCGCCTCTGCATAATATTGCGAGAGGCTTGCCAGATAGGGCGTTTTGGCCTGATCCTTGTGCTCGGGGGCGGGAATGCGGGCCCCGCCGAACATCACCACCGTGCTATCGATGCCGCGCTCGTTCATTACCAGTTCGGGCTTCAGCAATTCCAGCTGCAGGCGGACGGGGCGCAATTCCTCGCGCATGAGGAAATCTTTATCGGTGAACGCCAACCTGTAGGCGGGCGAGCGCGTTTGCGGCGTATCGGGGACACGTGCAGCGCTGCGGGCATCCTCGACGCTATCGCGCAGGGTCGAATTGTGCGGCTCTGGAAAGGCGGCATCTTGTTCGTTGGCCATGGAATGTCCTTTGGTTATTTTAAGAGAAACTATGGCGCTTTTTTTGCCGGCCCACCACCCCAAGCCGCCCGAGCCCGTCTGCATCCTTAGCCATTGAGAATTATGTCCCGCTGGGGCATTAGGGTGGGGCAATTCAACACCCACTGGAGACGTATATGTCGAACGCACAGCTTGAAGCCGCCATCGAGGCCGCATGGGATACCCGCGACACGATCACCCCCCAGACGACCGGCGAAACCCGTGAGGCCATCGAATCGACGCTGGATGCGCTTGATGCCGGCACGCTGCGGGTGGCCGAAAAACAGGCCGACGGGAACTGGCATGTGAATCAGTGGGCGAAAAAGGCGGTTTTGCTGGGCTTCCGCCTGAAGGACATGGAGCTGCAAAGCGGTGGTCCGCAAGGTGGCGGCTGGTGGGACAAGGTCGATAGCAAGTTCAAGGACTGGGGTCCCGCGGAGTGGAAAGCCGCCGGTTTCCGCGCCGTGCCGAACTGTGTCGTGCGCCGCTCTGCCTTTGTGGCCAAAGGGGCCGTGCTGATGCCATCTTTTGTCAATCTGGGTGCCTATATCGACGAAGGCACAATGGTGGACACATGGGCGACCGTCGGCTCTTGCGCGCAGATCGGCAAGGGGGTGCACCTGTCGGGCGGCGTCGGTATCGGTGGCGTACTGGAGCCTATGCAGGCCGGCCCCACCATCATCGAGGATAACTGCTTCATCGGAGCGCGTTCCGAAGTGGTTGAGGGTGTGATCATCCGCGAGGGCGCAGTGTTGGGCATGGGCGTATATATCGGCCAGTCGACCAAGATCGTGGACCGTGAAACCGGCGAAGTGATGTATGGCGAAGTGCCGCCCTATTCGGTGGTGGTTTCGGGGTCAATGCCGTCGAAAAACGGCGTGCATCTTTACTGCGCGGTGATCGTGAAGCGGGTGGATGCGAAAACCCGCTCCAAAACCGGTGTAAACGAGTTGCTGCGCGACTGACCTTTGCCGTAGTTCTGAAAAGGATTGTACCGCCGGACCTACAGTGTCCGGCGGTCGTCTTTTTTGGGGGATGCCTTTTCCTGAAGTGCGGGTAAGGCCGGCCCGCGCCTGATTAATACCGCCGTGTCACGGAACCGTGTTCGCAGGGGCGTGTTGGGTGCCATACCCAATAAGGACCCGCGCTATGATCGCAGATCTATCGACACCGCTTTTGATGGCCGTTTTCGCACTGGCCGGTGTGGTCGTCGTTCTTGCATCGATCAAGGCCACCGAGCTTGCAGACATCATCGCGGACCGTTCCAGAATGGGCGAGGCGATGGCTGGTGGCATCATCCTTGGCGGTGCCACGTCGCTGTCTGGCATTGTGGTATCGGTCAATGTGGCGGCCAATGGCGATGCCAGTTTCGCATTTTCCAACGCGGTCGGTGGTATTGCCGCACAAACCCTGTTTCTGGCAATTGCGGATTTTCTGCATAAACGTGCCAATCTGGAACATGCCGCAGCCGAGCCTGCGAACCTGTTTCAGGCTGTCATGCTGTTGGTGCTTTTGTCGTTGCCGATCGCTGCGATGGCCGGGCCGGATATGGCCTATTTCGGGGTGCATCCGGTCTCTGTCGTGCTGTTTTTGGCCTATATTGCCGGTGTCCGCCTGTCCTCCACCGTGTCGGAACGTCCGATGTGGCGTCCGGTGCTCACCCACGAGACGCGCCAGGACGTGCCTGAGGCCGCACAAGAGGCCGATAAGCCGGTACTGGGTCCGGCGCTGCAGTTTGCGGCGCTTGTGGCGGTTATGGGGGGCTGTGGGTTGGTGATTGCGCACGTCGGGCAGGATTTCACCACGCGCTTTGGTCTGGCCTCCTCGCTGGTGGGGTCGTTGATAACGGCCGTGGTCACCTCGCTTCCCGAACTGGTCACAACGCTTACGGCGGTGCGGCGGGGGGCGCTGCAATTGGCTATCGGTGGTATTATCGGCGGCAACACATTCGACACGCTGTTTTTGGTATTCTCTGATGCCGCCTATCGCGAAGGGTCGCTGTATCACGCGGTCGGCATGTCTGATCTGTATTGGCTGGCCACAGGCTTGTTGATGACCACCATTCTTCTGGCGGGGCTGATCTTGCGCCAGAAAGACGGTCCCGCGCGCATCGGCATAGAAAGTGTGCTGATGATCGCGGTCTATGCCACGGCTGTCGGCGTGGAGCTGACGGCGGGAAGTTAAAGCCAAAAGGTAAATAAATTAAAAACGACCGTAAATGCGAGGGAACTTTCCAGCCGCTCACGGAGTTGTTGGTTCAAATGTTATAAAAGGAGATTGACCATGGCTGGATTGGGCTGGATTGCAGCGATCATCGTAGGTGGTATCGCTGGCTGGATTGCCGAAAAACTGATGAAGTCCGACATGGGCCTGTTGCTCAATATCGTACTGGGCATTGTCGGTGCGATTGTTCTTAACTTTATTCTGGTTGCTATTACCGGTGGTACGTTGGGTGGCTGGATCGGCCAGTTGATCGTGGGCGTTATCGGTGCCTGCATCCTGATCGGCGGTTACCGCGCAATTCGTCGCGCATAATCTGCCCCCGCTCTCATTGTCTCGAAAAGCCCGGCCTTTTGGCCGGGTTTTTTGATGTTCGCCCATGACCGCCTGCGCGCGGGTCTTTCGAAGGCCCGTCGCAGGTTTTCATTTGACGCCCCCGCACGAGCTTTCTAAGCCGGTGCCAAAAGGAGTGCCCCATGTCTGACGAGACCCAGAACGACAATCCCGCCCCCAAGCGCCCGCAGCAGGTGTTTACACTTCTGGTGGAGGTTGGCCGCAAGGCGGGTGACGGGCTGCCCAAAGGGGCCACGGGCGGTGCCTTGATGTGCTTTGCTTCCGGCGTGGACGAGGCCGAGGCGGTGCGTGAAACAGTCGCGATCCTGAAACAAGCCGATCTGGCACCGCTTGATGTGACCAGCTACGGCACCGCTGACGAGCGTGAGGCACAGGGCCACGAGGTGGGCGAGGACGAGCGCGCGTTGATGGCGCGGGCGCTGGCCGAAAACTCTGTGGTGGTGGCGCAGATGACGCCCTATTTCAAATCCTGAACAATCAGCGATTTGCAGACCCTGACAAACACCCGCTTGGGGGCCGGGCCCGCAATTTTGCGGAAATCAGCCCAGCCGGTGTGGCGGTGATTGCAACCTTGTGACACCTTGTTACAGTGTTTTGAGGCTGTGACCGATGATCACAGAACCGAGCATAATAAAGGGTCAATAATGAACCGCGCCGCGAAAATCACCGTTCTTTCCTTCTTGGCGCTGTCAGGGCTTTCAGCATGTGCTGGTCCCATGGACAGCTCGCCGCGCCCGATGGCACGGGGCGCCGCGCCCGTGGCCGATCCTGTGCCCGATGCCGATCCCGCAACCGAGGCACGTTTCGAGGTCTGGCTACAGAATTTCCGCTCGCGTGCCCTGTCCAACGGGATTTCCGCCAACACCTGGGCGGCCGCGACGCGCGATGTGAAATACAACCCCAAAGTGATCGAGCGCGATCGCTACCAGTCGGAGTTCACCAAATCCATTTGGGATTACCTCGACAGTGCCGTGTCAGACACCCGCATCCGCAACGGGCGTGCCGCGGTGGCCCAAAACCGGCGCGCGCTTGAGGCGATCGAGGCCCAGTATGGTGTGCCGAAAGAGGTCGTCGTGGCGATCTGGGGGATGGAATCGAACTATGGTGCCAATCGCGGCACGATGGCCGTTATCCCGTCGCTGGCGACACTCGCCTATGACGGGCGCCGTGGCGAATTCTTTGCCAAGCAGCTGATCGCCGCGCTTCAGATTATCGAAGCAGGGGATATCGACGAGCAGCATATGACCGGATCGTGGGCAGGGGCGATGGGGCACACCCAGTTCATCCCGACGTCCTATCTTAGTTATGCGGTCGATTTCACCGGCGATGGCCGTCGCGATATCTGGTCGAGCGATCCCACCGATGCGCTGGCGTCGACCGCCGCCTATCTGGCCCGTTCCGGCTGGACCAAGGGGCAGCCATGGGGCGTCGAGGTCGAGCTGCCCGAGGGCTTCAACTATGGCCTGAGCGGTAAAGGCACCAGTCGCAACCCGTCGCAATGGGCCGCAATGGGCGTGCGTGCCGCCAATGGCGGCAGCGTGCCCAACTACGGGGCCGCCTCCATCCTTGTGCCAGCGGGCAAAAAAGGCCCCGCGTTTATGATCTTTGGCAACTTCAGGGCGATTTCGCGCTATAACAATGCCGACAGCTATGTGCTGGGCGTGGGGCACTTGGCTGATCGTATTGGCGGTGCAGGTCCGTTCAAGAACGACTGGCCACGCACGGGCAAGCCGCTGAGCGAGCAGCAGAAGATCGAATTGCAGGAACGCCTGACCGCGCGTGGTTTCGATACCGATGGCACAGACGGCAAGATCGGCCCCAACACGACCAAGGCGATTGTGGCCTATCAACGCTCCGCCGGACTGGCCCCTGATGGCTATCCCACGCTGGAGCTGCTGGGAACGCTGCGCTAACAACCGGCGCGGTCGATCAGGGGGCGACACAGATGCGGCGCGGGCCTGACAGGGCTTGCGCCGTTTTCCGTTCATTTGAAAAAAGGGCAGGTGACCGTCCGACTGCGACGCTGCACCGCCAATACCCAATACAGGGAGCATGCCATGACCAGTCAGCTGGAAGCAGTCTTTGCCGCCATTGATGCCGCCAACGCGCAAGACCCGAACACGCATGACGGCACCCCGTCGGAGTTGTTATACGGCCAAAGGATGAGTGCGGAGCAAAAACTGCTGTTTCCCGATGCCTCGGACCGGTTGCAGATCGCGGCGCGCGGCCAGCATATCGAACGCTGGACCCTGCCGCGCAGCGCGTATCCCGACGGGCGGACCGGCTATCTGGCGTGGCGGCGTGCGCAAGGGGTGCGCCATGGCGCAAGGGTGGCAGAACTCATGGCGCAGGCGGGATATAGCGAAGATGATTGCGAACAGGTTTCGCGGATGCTGCGCAAGGAAGGTCTGAAGCGCGACCCAGAGGTGCAGGCGCTGGAGGATGTGATCTGTTTTACCTTCATCCGCCATTATCTGGCAGATTTCGCACGCAGCCGCACGCCGGAGGATCTGTTGAATATCGTCGGGAAAACCGCGCGCAAGATGTCGCCAGAGGCGCGGGCCATTGCGCGCGAGACATTCGATATGCCACCGGCACTGGCTGCGGCCTTCAAGGGCTAGCATCCAGCGCCGCTTGCAGGCCTTTGTGTCGCCGCGCGCACCGTTGGCCTGTCGGGCGCGCGAAACGGGAGATCGGGCCAGTATATCGGGCCAGTAGATCGGGGCAGTCAGGCGGCGGCTGGCACCTTGTCCTTGGCAATGGGGGAACGTTTGGACAGCTGCACGGCCAGAATGCCGATCGTGACCACAATCACCCCCACAACATCCAGCCAGCTTATCCCTTCGCCCAAAATCAGGGCGGCCAAGCCAACGCCAAAGACGGGGTTGAGAAAGTGGAACGTGGCAGCGCGCACCGCACCCAGGCGGTCGACCAGCAAGAACCAGACCCATGTTGCCAGAAGTCCGGGCACAAGCGCGGTATAGAAAAATGCGGTGATGAGCGGCCAGCTATAGGTGATGTCGTGGTTTTCATAAAGTGCCGAGCCGATAGTCAATGGCACCGCGCCTACAAACATCTGCAAGCCCACCGTCATCAGCACGTTGCTACCGCCTGCCATTGCGCCGCGCACGGCCAGCGTGGCCACAGCCAGTGCCATGGCACCGGCAATACAAAAGGCCACACCCATCGGGTCCACGCCGCCCGAAAGCCGCCCGCCCATGATGATGGCCACGCCTGCCAAGCCGGCGACAAGCCCCGCAAGGCCCAGCGGCTTTACGCGGTCGCGCAGCACAATCCAGCCCAAGCCTGCGACAATCAGCGGCATGGTCGACGCGATGATCGACGCCACAGACGCCTCGACCCACTGCATGGCGACGAAGTTCAGCCCCAGATAGATCGCATTCTGGCACAGGCCGAAGATGATGACACCGCGCCACTGCGCCCGTGTCAGGCGCATGCTTTGGCCCAAGGCCGCAGCAATCGCCACACCGATCACACCGGAGACCAGAAACCGGGCGGCAAGTGCCGCCATCGGCGGGGCGTCAAGCACGATAATGCGCGCCGAGGTAAAGGCCGAAGACCACATGAGCACGAAGGCAAGGCCCATCGCGATGGCGCGAAAATCCATAGTTTACTCCGGGGTAGCTGAAAAATGAAAAAGGGTCGCACCGAACCTCGGGCGACCCCTTTAACCGGTCTTGAATCAAAACAGGAATCAGTCGTCGTTGACCGAATCTTTGAGTGCTTTTGCGATGCTGACTTTAACTTGTTTGTCGGCAGGCTTTGTCATGGTCTCGCCGGTGGCGGGGTTACGCACCTGACGCTCCGGACGATCCTTGCACAGGAACTTGCCGAGGCCCGGCAGGGTGACCGCGCCGCCTTCGGCGACTTCTTTTGTCACAACTTCGGTGATTGCATCCAAAGCTGCCGAAGCAGTTTTCTTGTCCGCGCCCATCGTTTCGGCCAAAGCAGCCACAAGCTGGGTCTTGGTCATCGGTTTCGACATGAACTTTTCCTCTTTGTCGCCCCGCTTTGGCGGGATCGCTTTTGATAGCATATGTGCTTCGTGGCCCTTGTAACACACGGTTTTTCGAGAAGTCGCAAGTATTTTTCCAATCACATCGGCGAAAAAGCGCGAGTTCGCACCGCTTGCCTTACAGGAAAGCAGTTTCTTCGAAGCTGCGCAGCTTGCGGCTGTGAATTTTCTCGAGCGGCATGGCCGATATCTTTTCCATGGCCAGAATGCCGATCCGCAAATGGTTGGCCACTTGGGTGCGGTAGAATTCGGTGGCCATGCCGGGCAATTTCAACTCGCCATGCAGCGGTTTGTCGGACACGCATAACAATGTGCCATAGGGCACGCGAAACCGGAAACCGTTGGCCGCAATCGTTGCGCTTTCCATATCAAGCGCCACCGCCCGCGACTGGCTGAGCCGCTGGACGGGACCTGACTGATCGCGCAGCTCCCAGTTGCGGTTGTCGATCGTGGCGACCGTGCCGGTGCGCATGATCCGCTTCAGCTCGTAGCCCTCAAGCTGGGTGACCTCTGCCACGGCTTCCTGCAAGGCCACCTGAATTTCGGCCAAGGGGGGAATGGGCACCCAAAGCGGCACATCATCATCCAGCACGTGATCTTCGCGCAGATAGGCATGGGCCAGAACAAAATCACCCAGTTGCTGGGAATTGCGCAAGCCCGCGCAGTGACCCACCATCAGCCATGCATGCGGACGCAGCACGGCGATATGGTCGGTTGCGGTTTTGGCGTTGGACGGACCCACACCGATATTGACCAGCGTGACGCCCTGCCCATTGGGTTTCTTGATGTGATAGGTCGGCATCTGCGGCAGTTTTGCCAGCCCCGGAATTTCGGCCTGTGGCTCGGTGATCTCGAAATTGCCCGGCGCGACGAAGCTGGTGTAGCCCGAGGTCGGATCGGCCAGCATCTCGCGTCCGATTTTCTCGAACTCGTCGACGTAGAACTGGTAGTTGGTGAACAGCACGTGATTCTGGAAATGCTCGGCATGTGTCGCGGTGTAATGCGACAGCCGCGCGAGCGAGTAATCCATCCGCTGCGCGGTGAACGGCGCAAGCGGACGCGTCCCATCGGGGCCGGGCTGGGAGGTGCCATTGACGATGTCATCGTTCATATTTGCCAGATCGGGCACATCGAACACATCGCGCAGGCTGAATTCCAGTGCGCCCTCTTGCGGGATCGTTACCTCCGGACGCGAGGCCACGGCGAAATGCACAGGCATTGCGGTGTCGGAGGGGCCGATTTCCACCTTCAGCTGGTGGTTGCGGATCAGCAGCTCCAGTTGCTGTTCCAGATAGTCGTGGAACAGATCGGGCCGTGTGATCGTGGCCGCATAGATCCCCGGTACCGGCACATGCCCGAACGACAGGCGGCTGTCATGTTTAAGATGCGAGGCCACCTTGATCTTGATCTGCGGGTAGAAGGCCCTGAACCGTGTGGAGGCGTTGCGGCTTTCCAGTGTGGTGTTGAATTTCTCCAGCAAAAACGCGGTGGCCTGATCATAGAGCTCTTCCAGCCGCGCCACGGCCTGTTTGGGATCGTCGAACAGTTCCGGCGCAACGGGATCGGGTGTGACAAAGTCTGGTGCGGTGGTCATTCAAAAAGCTCCGTCAGCTCGAAGGTGGTGACATCTACCAGCCCCAGATCGGAAATCCGGATTTCCGGAATGACGACAAGGGCCAGAAGGCTATGCTGCATATAGGCGTTGTTGAGGGTACAGCCACATTCGGCCATGGCCTGCATCATCCGCGCGGCGCGCGCGGCGACGGTATGGGCGGGATCATCCGACATCAGTCCGGCAATCGGCAAGGGGACCTGCGCGATCTCGGCACCATCTTTCCAAACGGAAATACCGCCGCCGATTTCGCCCAGACGGTTGGCGCAGGCGGCCATCATCTCGCGGTCCGTGCCCACCACAATCATGTGGTGGCTGTCATGGGCCACGGTCGATCCGATGGCCATCCGTCCCTGATAGCCGAAGCCCGACACAAAGGCGTTGGTCACGCCGCCGGTCGCGCGGTGGCGTTCGACCAGCGCGATCTGGGCCACATCTTGCGCGGGGTCGGCGGGCACCGTGCCCTCATGCACCGCGAGCGTGGCGCGTCTGGCTTTGGTCGGGGCCTGATTTTCAACCACGCCGATCACCCGTGCCGTGACCGTGTCGCCTGCGTGATCGGGCGCGGATATGGTGAAATCATCCGCGCACAGGGTTTTGCCCAGTTTCACGGTCTGGCGCGCCGATTGCGGCCAGGTGTAATGCGGACAGTCTGCCAGCAAAACGCCATCGCGGGCCACGGTAACACCGCGTGCGATCACCTCTTCTACCGGCAGGGTCACCAGATCCGAACTGAGGATGATATCGGCACGCCGCCCCGGCGTGATCGAGCCCAGCTCGCGCTCCATCCCGAAATGGGTGGCGGTGTTGATCGTGCACATCTGCAGCGCGACCAGCGGGTCGCAGCCACAGTCTACCGCATGGCGGTAGACACGGTTCATATGGCCGTCGTTGACCAAGGTGCCGGAATGGCAATCGTCGGTGCACAAAATGAAATTGCGCGGATCCAGCCCTTTTTGCGTGATCGCCGTGATCTGGCTTTCGACATCATACCAAGCGGACCCCAGCCGGACCATCGCCCGCATCCCCAGACGCATCCGCGCGATGGCATCGGCCTCGCAGGTGCCTTCGTGATCATCAGCCGGACCGCCTGCGACATAGGCGCGAAACGGCGCGCCCAGATCGGGGGAGGCGTAATGACCACCCACGGTCTTGTTGGCATTTTGCGTGGCGGCAATCTCTGCCAGCATCTTGGGGTCGCCATTGCTGACACCGGGGAAATTCATCATCTCGCCCAGACCCACGATGCCGGGCCAAGTCATGGCCTCTGCCACATCTTCGGGGGTGATTTCAAAGCCCGTGGTCTCCAGCCCCGGGGCGGAGGGCGCGCAAGACGGCATCTGCGTGAAGATATTGACCGGCTGCAGGGCGGCCTCGTCATGCATCATACGGACCCCGTCCAGGCCCAGCACATTGGCGATTTCATGGGGGTCGGTGAACATGCTGGTGGTGCCGTGCGGAATAACGGCTGCGGCGAATTCCGCAGGTGTCAGCATGCCTGATTCGATATGCATATGCGCATCACACAGCCCCGGAAGCATGTAGCGGCCATTGGCCTCTATCACGCGGGTCTGCGCGCCGATGCAGGCCGACAGATCCGGTGCCACGGCAGCAATGCGACCATCCACCACGGCAATATCGTGGTTCTCCAACACCTCGCGGGTGTGCACGTTGACCCATTTGCCCTGACGGATCACAAGATCGGCGGGCGCCCGCCCAGCAGCTACGGCAATCAATTGCGGCGCGGCTTCGGGCCATGTTTTCAGTTTCTTCATATCCATATCCCACATTGCCTGTGTGATTTGCGCGGCGCAAGATCCCTTTCGCAAGGGCGGGCCGGCCCTCATCTTATCGGGGAAGATACGTTGCCCGCGGGCGGCGGGCGCGCTACATCTGTCAGTATGACACAGACACGAAAACCCCGCATCACAATCACCTATTGCACAGGGTGTAACTGGTTGTTGCGCGCCGGATGGATGGCACAGGAACTGTTGCAGACCTTTACCGAGGATCTGGCAGAGGTGGCGCTGATCCCCGGCTATGGCGGGGTTTATGAAATCCGGCTGGATGATCTGCTGCTTTGGGAACGCAAACGCGATGGCGGATTTCCCGAACCCAAAGTGATCAAACGCAAAATTCGCGATGTGATCGCGCCCGAACGCGATATGGGCCATATCGACACGCATGAACCAAGGGTGCGCTGATGAAAACGCTTTTATCGATCGGACACGGATACAGCGCGCGCGCGATCTCGGCAGAGCTGATCGCAAACGGCTGGACCGTAATCGGAACCACCCGCACCGAAGCGGGGGCACAGGCTTTGCGCGCTGAAGGTGTGGCGCCGGTGATCTGGACCGCGCCCGGGGACCCGTCTGTTCTGCCGCTTGACGAGGTGACGCATATCTTGTCGTCCGTCGCGCCGTCACGTGAGGGCGATGAAATCGATCCTGTGCTGGAATGCGCCGCGATGGAGCTGGCCCATGCACCCAAGCTGGAGTGGATGGGATATCTGTCCACTGTGGGCGTGTACGGGGATCGACAGGGCGAATGGGTGGATGAAACCTCAGAACGCCGTCCCGAAACCCGCCGTGGCAAGGCACGCCTTGCCGCCGAGGATCTATGGCAGCGCTTGGGTCATGTGGCCGATGTGCCGGTGCATCTGTTCCGTCTGGCGGGAATTTACGGCCCCGGTCGTGGCCCGTTCGAGAAAGTACGCGCGGGCCGTGCGCGCATCATCCGCAAGCCGGGGCAGGTGTTTTCACGCATTCATGTGGACGATATCGCCCAAGTCGTTCAGGCCGCCATAATGCGCGGTGGGGCGGGTGGCGCATGGAATGTGTGCGATGATTGCCCGATCGATCCGGGCGAGGTTCTGGCCTATGCGGCGGATCTTCTGGATATGCCGCCGCCGCCGCAGGTGGATTTCGACGATGCGGAGATGTCCGAAATGGCGCGCAGCTTCTATTCGGAATCAAAGCGCGTGCGCAATGACAAGATAAAATCCGGACTTGGCGTGACGCTGAAATACAGCGATTACCGTGACGGCCTGCGGGCCATTCTGGCTCAAGAATCACAAAACTGACTGCCGCTGCGCAGGGGAGCCTGCGCAGCTTGCACGTGACCTTCAGATCGGGCGCAGCGCCATGGGCTGTTCCTTGACCGGCAGATGCACGATCATCGACAGCGCGCCCACACCGACGCCGATCCACCACACAGCCGTGTAGGTGCCGTAGATGTCATAAAGGCTGCCGCCCAGCCATACGCCCAGAAACGCCCCGAGTTGATGGCTGAAAAATACAAATCCGTAGAGCGTTCCCATATAGCGCAGCCCGTAGATTTGCGCGACCAGCCCCGATGTCAGCGGAACGGTCGCCAGCCACAATGCCCCCATCACCACAGAAAACAAAATGACGCTGAGCGGGGTTATGGGCAGCAAGATGAATGTGGCCGCTGCCACAGTGCGGCCTGCATAAACACCGGCCAGCAGGTATTTTTTGGACCATCTGTTGCCAGCCCAGCCTGCGAAAACGGTGCCTGCGATATTGGCCAGACCGATCACCGAAATCGCCACCGCGCCCAAGGCGGATGTGGTCTCTATCCCCAATCCGGCCAGCAATGATCCTGGCGCGATCGCACCGCACATTTCGGTCACAAGCGCAGGGAAATGCGCGGTGATAAACCCAAGCTGGTAGCCGCACGAAAAGAACCCGATAAAGATCAATGCATAGCTTGGATCGCGGAAGGTGCGCCTTAAAACGGTGCTCATCGGCTCGTCCAGTTCCGTGCTGGCGCGCGGTTTTATAGGTGCGCGCAGCATGGGCAAAAACAGAAGCGTACACAAGATGACCCCAGCAAAGATCAAAAACACGCTTTGCCAAGACATGAAACCCAGCAAGATCTCGGCCATAGGGGCACCAAAAACCTGCCCCGCAGACCCCGCCGCCGTGGCGATACCCAGCGCGAGCGAGCGGTTCTCATTGGAGCTGGCGCGCCCGACGATGGCCAGAATGACCCCGAAACCGGTCCCCGCAATCCCGAAGCCCACCAGCGTCTCCAGCAGCTGGTGCTGGAGCGGCGAGACGGCAAAGGACGACAGCACCAGCCCTCCTGCATAAAGAAGCGCGCCCAGTATAATCGCGCGGCGGTCACCGAAGCGCTCTGCAAAGGCGCCGAATATGGGCTGTCCGATCCCCCAGAACAGGTTCTGGATCGCAATGGCGAGCGAGAATTCCGCGCGTGGCCAGCCGAATTCCTCGGCAATCGGGATCTGGAAAACGCCGAAACTGGCGCGTACGGCAAAACTGAACATCAAAATCAGCGCGCCGCCGATCAATATGGGTGTAAAAACTGTCGTGCGGGGCATGATCTTTCTCCGTTGTCGCGCACACGTCAGATAAAATGCCTGAACAGGTCAACAGGCAACTTGTGAGGGAGACAATTTTACACGCGGCAGGCACCCTGCGCGGACGGGAAAGATCAGCCCAAGGCGCGCACCACGGCCATGCCCGCATGATGGCCGGTCGCAAGACATGCGGTCAGCAGATAGCCGCCCGTGGGCGCTTCCCAATCAAGCATCTCGCCTGCGGCAAACACGCCCGCACATGCGCGCAACTCCAGATCCGGTGTCAGGCTGCTGGCGGTGATGCCACCTGCGGTCGAGATCGCCTCGTCCAGACTGCGCGGTCCGTCAAGGCGGGCGGGCAGCGCCTTGAGGCGGCTGGCCAATGCGGCAGGGTCTTGGGGCAGGGGACGCGCCCATTCATTCAGCAGGGCAAGTTTGACAGGTTCCAGCCGCGTGACGCGACGCAGATGGTTGGACAGGCTGTTCTTGCCGCGCGTTGCCGATAACCGCTGGCACAAGAGCTGATGGGAAATGTCGGGCATCAGATCAAATGTGAGGGCTGCGCCTTCGCGCAGTGTGGCAGACAGCTCGTAGATACCGCCGCCCTCCAGCCCGTTGGCCGAAATGACGCATTCGCCACGCAGCCGCGTGCCCGCCGCACTGAGCGCGATGTTCTTCAGCGGTTTGCCGAAATGCGGGGCCATATGGTCTGACCATGTGACCCTGAACCCCATATTCGCGGGTTTGAACGGGGCCACGTCCACACCGGCCTGCGCCAGTATCGGGGCCCATGCGCCTGTGCTGCCCAGCCGCGACCAGCTGGCCCCGCCCATCGCCAGAACGGTTGTTTTGGGGTGCAACGTGATACGCCCTTGGGGGGTGTCGAACACGGTGCCGTCCGCAGACCACCCCTGCCAGTGCATGCGGGTGCGAATGTCGACACCCTGCGCGCCCAGCCGTGCAATCCATGCCCGCAACAACGGCGAGGCTTTCATCACGCGCGGAAAAACCCGCCCCGTGGAGCCGGTGAAGACCTCGATCCCCAGACCTTGCGCGAAATCCTGCACCGCTTGCGGGCCGAAGGCGTCGATATAGGGGCGGATCCAGCTTTCGCGATAATGCGCACGAAAGGTCTCGGGCGATTCTGCCTTGGTCAGGTTCAGGCCGGATTTGCCTGCCATCAGAAATTTGCGGGCAAGGGTGGGCTTGGTCTCTGCCAACACAACGCTATGGCCTGCGGCCGCGATCACCTGCGCGGCCATCAGCCCTGCCGGCCCGCCGCCGATGACCAGCGCATCGGGATGATCGCTCATCGCCGCGCCGCCATCATCGCCAGCCGCATCATCGCCCGTTCAACAAGCGCCATCTGTGGCGCACGCGAGGCCGACCGCAATGTCAGATCGGTTTCAACCAGCAGCTTCAGCGCATCTTCCAGCCTGTACATGCCCCATGTCTGGGCCTGCCGCTGCATCCGGTCCCGCCGCGGGCCAAAGATCGGCGGGCGAATCCGTGCGATCCCCGCCCCCGGTCCGCCCGGATCGGAGGCAGCGGTATGTAGCGCGCGGAAATGACGCAGGGTCTGGATCGCCAATGCCACCGGTTGCAATCCCTGACCGGTCAGGCGCTGCAACATCGGACCCAATTCGCGCGCGCGGCCTTCGGCGACGATATTCAGCAGCTCGTCCACGCCGGCCTCGATCGTGGCGGGGGTGCAGGCGGTCACATCCACAGGGGTTACGGGGGTGCGGTCATTATACTTGTAAAGCGATAGCTTTTCGATGGTCTGGCGAAAATCGCCCGGATCAAGCGCGCGCCCCAAGGTGGTGATATCGGTCATCGCGTCCGGTGTGATCTGCGTCAGGCCCGCGTTTTTAAGGATATCCTCGATTTCCTCGCGCGAGGGGGGATCATCGTAAATGCCGATGGAATAGGCGTTGGCATGGGACTCAAACAGTTTGCGCAGTTTCGATTTCGCGGTGAGCGATCCTGCGGTGACGATGATCTGCGAATCTCCGGGCGCCCATGCCTTGAGCGCCTCGGCGATCACATCACTTAACCCGTCTCCCGCCCCCTCGACAAAGCTCACACGCGGTCCGGGGAAGAATCCCACCGCCTTGACCGCATCGATCAGCCGCGCGCCGTCTTTTCGCAAATCGGCGGCGGACATTCGTGTGAGGCGCATTTCCTCTTCGCCTTCCGGTCCGATCAGTGCGCGGATCACCTCTTGGCGGCGCAGCGCTACACGCATTGCATCCGCGCCGAAAATCAGCAGCCCCGTGCGCGCGGGGTCTGGCTTGGCGAAATAACGCGTGGCGGCGGCGCCGGTCAGCTTCATGGGTTACTCCGGCAACGATCCGGCCTGTGCCAGAAGGCGGGTCACGGTCTGGTCGGCCAAGATTCGCATCAGGCGCGCGCGGGCATCACGCTCGGCGGCCAATGTGGCAACCGTGGTGTCTGTCGCAGACCATGAGGTGAAGGAACTGACGCGTCCGGTCAGCAGGATCGAGCCCGTCTGCGCATCATAAAGACGATACACCGCCGCGCCGTTCAGAGAATAGCGGCGGGTGGTGTTGGTGCGGCTGATCGCCTGATCCAGCCGCGAGGCGGTGATCGTATAGCTGAGACGATAGCGCTGTGGATCTGGCTGGCCAAGGCGTTCGGACAGCCTGCGACGATAGGCGAAATCGTCTTGGCTTTGCGGGTCATCCACCTTGATGCCCGACAAAAGCTTGGTGCCACCCCCGCCAGGCCCGTAGGCGGGAGTGAAACCACATGCCGAGAGCGCGAACGCCCCCAGCATGACCGCACGTCTGTTAAATGACGACATTGACGATCCGCCCCGGTACAACGATCAGTTTCTTGGGCTGGCCACCGGCCAGCGCCTTGACCACATGATCTTCGCTCAGGACGAGTTTTTCAATCTCTTCCTTGGGCATATCGGCAGGCACGGTCAGCTCCGCACGACGTTTGCCGTTGATCTGGATGGGCAAGGTCACGGTTTCGTCCACCAAAAGCGCGGGATCGGCCTGTGGCCAGCGCGCGTCGATCACGAAGCCTTCGCCGCCCAGAAGCGCCCAGATGTCTTCGGCCAGATGCGGCACCATCGGGCTGAGCAGCTGCGCCATCACGCGCATCGCATCGCGTCGCGCGGCGTTCGGGGCCTTGGTTTTGGACAAGGTGTTGGCCTGTTCATAAAGCTTGGCCACCGCCTTGTTGAAGGCAAACCCGTCGATCGAGCGGGTCACTTCGTCAATCGCGCGATGTGTGGCGCGCATCAGATCATCCGCGTTGCCTTGGCCATCGGCCCCGTCAGCGATGTCATTGGCAATGCGCCAGACGCGGGCCAGAAACTTCGATGCCGCCTCCGCGCCTGCTGCTGTCCATTCCACATCCCGCTCGGGCGGGCTGTCGGACATCACGAACCAGCGCGCTGTATCCGCCCCGAAGGCCGCGATGATGTTCATCGGGTCGACCACGTTGTTTTTGGATTTCGACATCTTGGCCGATGGCACTACGGTCACTTTTTCGCCCGTGGCGCGCACATAGGTGCCGTCCTCGCGGTCCTCCACATCCTCGGGATAGTGGTAGACAGGGCGGCCTGTCTGATCGGTCGTTTTGAAAATCGCGTGCGTTACCATGCCTTGGGTGAACAGCGCGTTGAACGGCTCGCGCGCGGTGTCCGGCAGGTGGCCGGTTTCATTCATCGCCCGCGCAAAGAAGCGCGAATACAGCAGGTGGAGAATCGCATGCTCGACACCGCCGATATATTGATCGACATTCATCCAGTAGCGCGTTTCTTCCGTGGTGGGCGTATCAGCCTGCGCACAAGTGAAGCGCGTATAATACCACGAGCTGTCAACGAACGTGTCCATCGTGTCGGTTTCGCGCGTGGCGGGCTGGCCGCACGCGGGGCAGGTGCAGTTGCGCCACGTCGGATGCCGGTCCAGCGGATTGCCGGGCACGTCGAAGGTCACATCATCGGGCAGGCGGATGGGCAGATTCTCTTTGTTCTCGGGCACGGTGCCGCAGGCCGTGCAATGCACGACCGGAATCGGGCATCCCCAATAGCGCTGGCGCGACAGGCCCCAATCACGCAGGCGGTATTTGGTCACGCCTTTGCCAAACCCCTTCTGCTCGCAGATCGCGATTGCCTGTGCCACGGCGGCCTCGCCGGTTTGCACATCATCGCCTGCAAAGCCGCGGATATAGCGCACGGTTTCGGATTTCAGCGGGGTATAGGCGGCTTGCAGATCGGTCCCGCCGTCGGCAGGTTCAAACACCGGCAGGATGGGCAGGTCGTATTTGGTCGCAAAGTCGAAATCACGCTGGTCATGGGCGGGGCAGCCGAAAATCGCGCCGGTGCCATAGTCCATCAAAATGAAATTCGCGATCCAGACCGGCAGCTCCCAGTTCGGATCAAGCGGATGTTTGACGCGCAGTCCGGTGTCGATCCCCAGTTTTTCAGCGGTTTCGATAGCTTCTTCGGTGGTGCCACCCTTGCGGCATTCGGCCACAAACTTCGCGATCTCGGGGTTGTCGGCCTCTAGCGCTTTGGCCAGCGGATGGTCGGCGGAAATACCCACAAACCCTGCGCCCATCAGGGTGTCGGGACGTGTGGTGTAGCACGAAATATTCTCATAGCCTTCAGGTGCGTTCAGGGTTTGGAAATCAAACTCCAGCCCCTGACTTTTGCCGATCCAGTTGGCCTGCATCAGGCGTACCTTCTCGGGCCAGTTCTCCAAGCTGTCCAGACCGTCGAGCAAATCGCCCGCCATGTCGGAAATTTTGAAAAACCACTGGGTGAGCTCCTTACGCTCCACATCCGCGCCAGAGCGCCAGCCCTTGCCGTCGATCACCTGTTCATTGGCCAGAACGGTCATATCGACCGGATCCCAGTTCACCACCGCGTTTTTGCGATACACAAGGCCACGGTCGAGCATGTCGATAAACATGGATTGCTGCTGGCCGTAATATTCAGGGTCGCATGTCGCGAACTCGCGATTCCAGTCCAAAGAGAAGCCCAGCGGTTTGAGCTGTTTTTTCATCTCTTCGATGTTCTTGTAGGTCCAGTCTTTCGGATGACCGCCCGAGGCCATGGCCGCGTTTTCGGCGGGCATGCCGAACGCGTCCCAGCCCATCGGATGCAAGACCGCCATGCCGCAGCTGCGTTTGTACCGCGCCACGACATCGCCCATCGTATAATTGCGCACATGCCCCATATGGATCCGCCCCGACGGGTAGGGGAACATCTCCAGCACGTAATATTTTTCTTTGTCCGGGTCCGGTTTGGCGGAAAATACTTCTGCCTCGGCCCAGGCGGCCTGCCATTTCTGTTCAGTCTGGCTAGGTGCATATTGCGCCATATCATGCCCCTTTGTGCATTCGAGTGCGGTCTATCAGTTGTCTGCTTGCTACACCGGTCCATGCGGTAAGGTCCAGAGCATGGCGCATCCAGCGGTGGCTATTCGCGTTCCGGCAGCGCGGCGGGGAAGGGGCCGGCCGCGCGGCGGGGAAGGGAAATGCAAAACGCCCGCGTCCCAATCTCGGGTGCGGGCGTTTCGGTGATGACGCGCTGTTGCCTTGCCTGCCCCAGACCGGGGCACGCCTGTTACAGATTGGAATCGGCGATCCGCAGCTGGCGCGCGCGGGTCAGGATCGCATCCTCGACCGCGCTGACCGTATCGGCAGACACGGTGCCACCGCGCGATTCCAGTGCGACCTTCAGCGACCGCGCATCCAGTGCCGGATCCGTGACATGGATCGTGGCGCGATAGGCGCGACCACCCCCCGGAGGTGTGCCGTAGCCTGTGACGATGATGCCGGTGAACGGGTCGACCGACTGGATCGGAAGGAAGTCGAGCACATCCAGCGACGCCTGCCAGATGTATTTGTTCACATCGACCGTGATGTTTGGATCGCTGCTGTTGGTGAACAGATCGAACACGCTGGAGCGCGCGCCGCGATCGGCCGGATTTGTGCGGGTGACCCCGTTCACATCATCGCTCATGTGCGATTCGGTCGTGACATCGCGATAACCGCCCTCAGGCGCATTATCGGGATTCCAGTTGAAAAGTTTGCTGTTGGAGCCGCCACAGGCGGCCAACGAAAGAACCAGCCCGGTCAGTGCCGTGGTGCGAATGGTCTGTCGGATCGTCATCGGAACGCTGCCCCCTGAATCCCGCACCCATACGCGCGGGACCTTCTATAACATGCTTTCAACCGTCCTAGCCCAAGGCCCATAGGGGAACAAGGTTTTTCCCGATTTCCGCATGTATGAAACAAAGCTGCTAAAACGCCTCTGCCATAGCACAGCCGCTTTTTGGCACTGTGGCAAGACTGCATCACGAATTTGAGCAGTGCTCACATAAGTTTGCTTTTCGTTGCAATGTATCGGCTGCAGAGCGACAAGAGCGTCATACCCAATTCGAATTTCCTTGAGTTGGGATTGACCTTGAGACAATGAGGGAAAACAATGAAAAAAGTTCTCTTCGCGACGACCGCTCTGGTCCTGACCGCCGGCGTCGCAGCTGCAGAAGTTTCGCTTTCGGGCGACGGCCGCATGGGTGTTACTTACAACGGTGACGAATTCAACTTCGCAAGCCGCGCACGTGTTAAATTCACCCTTTCCGGTGAGTCCGACGCAGGTATCGCATTCGGTGGTTCGTTCCGCGTAAACGACGAAGCAAACGGCAACCGCGCTTCCACCGGCGGTGACGGCTCGGTATTCATCTCCGGCACCTACGGTCGTCTGGAAATGGGTGACGTTGTTGGCGCACCCGAAGCTCTGTTCGGCGATTTCTACGAAGTCGGCTTCACCGATCTTGACGCAAACGGCATCCTGCCCGCAGGCGGCAACGACATCGGTTACCTGACCGGCGACGGCAACCTGGGCATCATCGCAGACAACAACCCTGTTGCTCTGTACACCTACTCGACCGGCCCGATCGCTGTTGCAGCATCGTTCTCGGATGGCTACAAAGGCCAATCGAATCTTAACGACTCGCAAGAAGCAGCCATCGCCGCAGCTTACACCTACATGAACTACACTGTTGGTGCATCCTACGAGTACGCGAACATGGGCGCCAACTTCTCCAGCGGCGTCGTTGGTGATGTGGTCAATGGCGACTCCGAAGCAAGCCAAGCTGGCCTGTTCGGTATCGCAGCGATCAATGACGTCAATGTCAAAGCCTTCTACCAAAAAGGCGGCAAAGACAACATCATCGATAACTACGCAGGTATCGGCGCTGACTACACCTTCGGTGCAACCACCGTTGGCGGTTACGTTCAGTACGTTGAGCTGGCAGACGGCTTCGCCTACACCGACGGTTCGACCGACGCGACCTCCTACGGTATCGGCGCAGAATACGACCTCGGCGGCGGTTTGGCTGTCAAAGGTGGTCTGTCCGACAACAACCTGGACGACACCGATGTTGTTGCCGACCTCGGCATGACCTTCTCGTTCTAATCCTACCGGATTTGAATGATGCGAAGAGCGGGCATTTATGCCCGCTCTTTTCATTTGGACCTGTCCGATCTGGCCCCGGTGTCGCGTTCTTCGCGGGCCGGGGCTTTTCTTTTTGCGGTCTGCATGTCTTTGTAAAAGGCCCCACTGACCAGTTGAGGAGACCAAGATGGGTTTGCACGAAATCGAGGCGCGGATCGAAAAGGCGGTGCAGGACGCGGGCCGTGATCGTTGCGAAGTCCAGCTGATCGCTGTGTCCAAGGTCCAACCTGATACGCGTGTCAAAGCTGTGCTTGAGGCCGGGCACCGTCTGTTCGGTGAAAACTATGTGCAAGAAGCGCAAGGAAAATGGCCTGCGTGGCGTGAGGACTATCCCGATGTGCGTGTCGATATGATCGGGCCGTTACAATCGAACAAGGCGAAACTGGCAGTGGAGCTATTTGACGCGATCCATACGCTGGACCGGATGTCATTGGCCAAAAAGCTGGCAGCGCAGGTCCAGTCACGCGGTCGATGCCCCGATCTGTTTGTGCAGGTCAATATCGGGCGCGAGCCGCAAAAGGCGGGGCTAATGCCAGAGGCGCTGGATGAGTTTGTAAGCGATATGCGCGCAATGGATCTGCAAATTGTAGGGCTTATGTGCATTCCGCCGGAAGGGGCCGATCCGCGACCCTATTTCGATACCTTGGCCGAGATGGCCGCCAGAAATGCGTTGAAGGGGTTGTCGATGGGGATGTCATCGGATTTTGAACAGGCGATTGCCGCCGGTGCCACACATGTGCGGGTGGGATCTGCTATTTTCGGCGCGCGCGATTATGGTCACGCGTAGACGGGGCAGGCGGTCCGGTCAGGCTTTATCCAAGCGGTGCCGGACCGGTTGCCGCACGGCCTGAAAAGTACCTGCTGCTGGCTGATGGCACGCAAGATCGGGAATAAGCAGCGTTTCATTCAGGTTTACCTGCCGCGCCAGCCAATGCAGATGGTCGCGACGAAATGCCAGACATCCCGCCGTTGGATAGCCTGCGCGGCGGCGTTGGTGCAAGAAAATGGCCGATCCTTTGCCAGCCACGGCCAAAGGAAAGTTCCAGCTTGTGAGCAGGATGATATCATAAAGCGGATCGGGGCGGCGCAAGGCTTCATGGCTGGCAGAAAACGGGGCGCGCACATGGTGGTTGTACTCGCGATGTGCGGGGTCGTCGCACCACAGATCGCGGGGGCCGATAGGGCGCGCCCATGATTGCGGGGGCGCCATACGGTCGGGACGATACAGCATGCCGGTGATGCGCAGTGATGCGATAGGGGTGGCATTGTCGCCTTCGCGTTTGGTCTGCGACAGTCCGCCGCGTCCGATCAAAACCGGCAGGCAGCGGCCCCGTGCGATCACCCCTGTCGCGGTAAGGCGGATCAAAGTATATGCCCCGATTTCAAGGCCTTGATGGCAAGGTATTCGGCGTTGTGACGGCTAAGGCCAACCTTCAGCGGCACACGTTCCACAACCGAAATGCCGTGATCTTCTAGCATTTTGATCTTGGCGGGATTGTTGGTCAAAAGCCGCGTTTTCGAAAATCCGAGCTGTTTTAGCAAGGCCGCGCCGATCCGGAAATCCCGCTCGTCATCTTCGAACCCCAGACGGTGATTGGCCTCGACCGTATCGAAGCCCTGATCTTGCAGCGAATAGGCCCGCATCTTGTTGGCAAGGCCGATCCCGCGTCCCTCTTGGTTAAGGTAAAGCAGGATCCCCGCCCCCTCGGTGCCCATTTGACGCAAGGCGGCATCCAGCTGCGGACCACAATCGCATTTGAGCGATCCCAACACGTCGCCGGTAAAACACGCGGAATGCAGGCGGGCCAGAACCGGCGCATCGCGATCGGGCGAGCCGATCTCGATGGCATAATGTTCCTCCGCCCCGTCATCGGGACGGAAGATATGCAGCCGCCCCGCTTCCGAGGCACGCATCGGCACACGCGCAGACGCCACAGTCTGAAGATGGCGTTCCGCCTGCACGCCGGTTTGCGCTTCATGCGCGGTGATCCCCGTCAGCCCGTCTGGCGGCGCGCCGGTGCTCACCAGAAGAGCCGCTGGCAGAAGATGCGCCGATTTGGCCAAAGCGATTGCCGCGCGTGCCACTGAGGCGTCGCCGTGGCGCAGTTCCTGCAGCGGTCCTTTCATCGGAATGCGCAAGTCATCCGCGGGATCGGCCAGCGCCTGTAGCCATGACAGGGGCGCATCTTGTGGGACACGGACCCGCGCCAGATCACCGTCATACACACGTGCTTTCAGGGTTTCCGCGCGTTTGGCGGTCAGCGCCAGACTGACCTCGCCGATATCGCGCAAGGCGGCCAGCCGCTCTGCGCTGAGCGTCTCGACCGCGACGGCGAGGGTGGACCCGTCAAGAATCACGGGCAGCCCCATGCGCAAATCCGCGCGGGCGCGATTGAGACGTTCGGCAGGGGTCGGCAAAAGCGGCAGCGCATGTGTCATGGACGATCAGATAGCCTTGCTTGAAACAAATTGAAACATAAGAACGGTTTGCGACACGAGCGCGTGAGAAAGGTTTCACCCCCCTTGCCCCCGCATCATTTGGACCCAAGCTTAGACGGGACACAACATACAGGCCAGCCGGTTGCACATGCAAAATGTACAAGGCTCGCCCTGAACGGAGGCAAGAGAATGGCAGGGTTGAAGAAAATCCTTCTGGTAGACGACGATACCGATCTGCGCGAGGCGCTGGCCGAGCAACTGGTGGCAACGGAGGATTTTGACGTTTTCGAAGCGGGCTCCGGTGCGGAAGCCGTGGAGAAGGCCAAAGCCGGTCTTTATGATCTTGTGCTGTTGGATGTAGGGTTGCCGGATACGGACGGCCGCGAGCTGTGCAAGAAGCTGCGCAAGCAAGGGGTCAAATGTCCCGTCGTCATGCTGACAGGTCACGACACGGACGCCGATACGATCCTTGGTCTGGATTCCGGCGCCAATGATTACATTACAAAACCGTTCAAGTTTCCGGTGCTTCTGGCACGTTTGCGGGCGCAACTTCGTACCCACGAGCAATCAGAAGACGCGGTTTTCCAGCTTGGTCCATATACGTTCAAGCCAGCGCAAAAGCTCTTGGTGGACGATAAGGACAAGAAGATCCGTCTGACGGAAAAAGAAACCAATATTCTGAAGTTCCTGTATCGCGCCCCCGATGGTGTCGTACCGCGCGACATCCTGTTGCACGAGGTATGGGGATACAACGCAGGCGTGACCACCCATACGCTTGAAACCCACATCTACCGTTTGCGCCAGAAGATCGAGCCCGATCCTACCAACGCGCGGCTGCTGGTCACAGAATCGGGTGGCTATCGCCTGTCTGCGTAAGCACTGCACCAAACCGCCCCCGCCCTGAACCGGCGGGGGTTTTTATTTGCCTTTGGACAGGTGGGGATGTGTTTTGCCCATTCCCAGCGTCATATCCATGCAAAGCGGCGCACTGAGCGGTGTGCCTGCATCGCGGATTTTCTGTAGCCGCGCTTTGAAATCGGCGGCATCCTTGATGTAGGGAAGCATCGGGATCACATGCACGGATACCTCGCTCGGGGCCGATGGGCCCAGCAAACGGTCCATGACCTCTGCGGGGTCGTCTTGGGGATGGCGTATCACCCAGTTGATCGTCTGGTTGAGGATATTGGCAGGGCGGCTTCGCTGTTTTTGTTTGGCGCTGCGGTCCTGCCATTCCAGATCGCTTTCGTCTTCCTGCGTGACCAGCCGCGTTGCGGCAAAGCTGCTTTCACGGATTTCGTTGAACACGGTCAGGGCATTGCGGAAACGCTGCGACTGGGCCAGCGGGTAAATTTGCGAAAACTGCGGAACCTCGCAATAATTCAACCGGTTGAGAGATACACCAGCCGTGCCGACCCAAGCCATCAGCAGGTCGAGCCCCTCTCTGGGCAGGGGCGCAAACCGGGTTGGCGCATCATCCGTTTCTGACAGCAGCGTAAAACCGCCTGCGGCATCGCCGACCACGGTCGCATTATTGAGCCTGCGGATCAGGGGTTCGAAATACAGCCGCTGGTCAGCGGTTGGATCCCCGTTCACGCGGTTGGCCGACGAAGGCTTGTCGTCACGTGTAAGGTTCCGGTCCGATATCCGCAGTTGATTGTCTTTTTGGGCGTAGCGCAGTTGCAGCCCGTCCCAATAGGCATCGCAATGATTATGTTCGCGGCACATATCTGCATCCGGCTGAAAAACCGATGCATAGGTGACGGTGATCGTCGGTCCGTCGATTTGCAAATGGATATACCGCGGGGTTGCGGCTTCCGTGTCGATGATCGGTGTGGCCAGCAAGAAACCGCCATCCGGCAGCGCCATGGCTGCGCGTGCAGTAAGCAAACAAAACACTAGGATGGGTAAAAGGCGCATCAATGTAATCCGGATTATGCTCCTTGTCCTAAACCGTCGCTATTGCGCCGCGCAAGGGGGGAGCGGCGTTTTGCGCAAACCGTATCAGACGTGGGGAAAAATTTCATCCTCAGCACTCTCCAGATCGATCCCGAGCGCATTGGCACCTTCTTCGAGATGATCGGCCAGAACCGGATTGTCGAGCAGGTAGTCCTCTGTCGGAACGGTGGCTTCGGTGCGGGCCATGGAGACGGCTTCGTCGAACTCTTCCGGCTCGAAAGTGTCACGCCCGATCCACATCACCGCAGTCAGTTCGGCCTTTTCATCGTCATTCATCGCCGCAATCAGGCCGCGCAATTCGCGCGCCTTGCCGGATCCGGGGATGCCGGCCTCGTATTTGCGGGCACGGATGATAACGGTGGCCAGTTTTCCAGAAGATAGACTCATCATGACACAACCCTCCATTTGCAGGATATCGTGCGCCAAAGGCGGGGCTGATACAAGCATTGTGTGCAAGCATTGGCCCGCAGCAGCGCCGCCGCTGCGGATCAGATGTCGTTATGCTCGGCCAATGCCGTGACCGCTCGGGCCTGATTTTCAACCAGATCGGGCGGATCAAGGCTGTTTTCTTCGGTCACAACACCCATGGTTTCAAACTTGCGTGCCGATGGCAGCACGCGCCCCTCAAGCGAGCCTACCGCACGGTTATAACTGTCGACCGAGCGGGTCAGTGCCTTGCCAACGGCGTCGATATGCCCGCCAAAGGTTTTCAGCCTGTCGTAAAGCTCCTTGGCGGTTTTTTGCACCTCGATCGCGTTCTTGGCCATCTTCTCTTGCTGCCAGCCATAAGCGATCGCCTTGACCAAGGCCATCAATGTGGTCGGGCTGGCAATCAGGATCTTGTTTTCGAACGCATATTCGATAAGTCCGGGATCGGCCTCGGCGGCGGCGGCCACGAATGTCTCGCCGGGAATAAACATCACCACGAAATCGGGCGTGCCGAGGATTTTATCCTGATAGGCCTTGGACGACAGCATCCGGACATGCTCGCGCATCTGTTTGGCGTGGCGTGCCAGATGGGTGGTCTGCTGCTCGGGCGTTTCGGCCTCAAGCGCATCAAGATAACCTTCAAGCGGGGTTTTCGCATCCACCACGATCGTGCGTCCGCCGGGCAGTTTGACCACCGCATCGGGACGGCGCGCGCCATCGTCGGTGTTCACGTGATGCTCCAGCAGGAAATCCACATTTTCGGCCATACCCGCCATTTCGAACACTTGGCGCAGCTGCATCTCGCCCCAGCGGCCCCGTGTCTTGGGGGCGCGCAACGCCTGAACAAGGCGGCGGGTTTCCTGACCCAGATGTGCCTGACCCTCTGCCAGATGTTTTACCTGCTCCTGAATCGCGCCGTAGGCTTCGGTCCGGTTCTTCTCCATCTCGCGGATCTGTTCGTCGAACCGGCCCAAACGCTCGTGCAACGGTTTGACCAGATGTTCGATGGCGTGGCGGCGCTGGTCCAGTTCCTCTTGCGCGCTTTTGCGGTGCGTGTTGAAGCGTTCGCTGACCAGCTTCAAAAACGCATCCGTGTTCTTTTGCAATACGCCACTGGCGACGGTGGAAAACCGGTCTTCGATCTCTGCCTTCATGCCGCGCAATTCTTCCAGACGGGCCTTGTGCTCCCGCTCGAGGCTTTCATAGGCCTGCTGCGCCTGAACACGTCCGCGGTATTCGTCGTTCAACGCATCGCGCAATTCATCGGCCTGATCCTCCAGCGCGTCCACCCGTTCAATACGGGCTTGGGCCGCAGACAGCTGCGGGCGCAGGCGGTGGGCCTCGTCGCGCCATGCATGGGCCTCGTGCAGCTGGGCATGGGCATGCTGCAATTCGGTGGAAAGCCGCGACAGATCGGCCAGATCCTGCGCCTGACGCCCTTTGGTGCGTATCAGGGCCACCGCGCAAAACGCCCCCACTGAGGTTGCCGCCAGCGCCCAAAGTGCAACCGGATCGGACCAGTTTACGGATATGATGCCAGACGCAATCATGTGCGGCCAAACAACCTTTCGATATCTGCGAGCTGCAGCTCGACATAGGTGGGGCGGCCGTGGTTGCACTGGCCGGAATGCGGGGTGGCTTCCATCTCGCGTAGCAGGGCGTTCATTTCCTCTATGCGCATCTGCCGGCCCGACCTGATCGAGCCGTGGCATGCCATCCGGCTTAGCACCGCCTCTATCTTGGCCTGCACAAGCTGGCTGTCGCCCAGATCGCACAATTCATCCAGCACATCGCGTAGCAGGGTCGCGGCGTTGATTTCGCCCAGTATCGCAGGGGTTTCGCGCACAGCCACGGCATTGCCGCCAAATTCCTCGACCCCAAGGCCCAGCTTGGCCAAAGTCTCTGCATGTTCCAGTATCAGTGCTGCATCGCCGGCAGATAACTCCACGATTTCGGGGATCAACAGGGCCTGCGCGGGCACGCCATTCTGCGCCATCAGACGTTTGAGTTTTTCATAGACCAGCCGTTCATGGGCGGCATGCTGATCTACCACAATCATACCGCGATCCGTCTGGGCCACGATGTAGTTTTCGTGCAGTTGCGCGCGGGCGGCCCCCAAGGGGCGCGCGGTCAGATCGGGCGGTATGGCCGCAGTTTCGGCGCGCGCGGCGGGGGTGTGAAAGCCGTCGTGCGTAGCGGTGGGCCAGCTTTCGCCAAAGCCCTGCGGGGCCGAAAGGTCTGTGCCGAAATGCGACTGAACCGGTGCCGCGGGATAGGCCGGGGCGGGGCGGTAGTCCGTGGCGGGTGTTTGGGCGTGATAGGCCGCGCGCGTGGCCCCAAGGCTGGGCCTGTCCATCTGGTAGACCCGTGCCCTGTCGTGCGGGGCGGCGGCGGGCTCTAGCGGTGTTTCGGGGCGAAAGGCGCGTAATGTGTCATCTGCCACAGTGGTCGAGGCACGATGGCCTACCTCCCCCAGCGCGCCGCGCAGTCCCGATACGATCAGTCCGCGTACGGCCTGCGCCTCGCGAAAGCGAACCTCTGCCTTGGCGGGATGGACGTTCACATCCACCCGTTCGGGGTCGCAGGTGATAAACAGCGCGGCGGCCGGATGGCGTTCGCGCGAGAGAAAATCCATATAGGCCGCGCGCAAGGCACCGATCAGCGCACGGTCGCGGACGGGTCGATTGTTCACAAACAGGAACTGCTCCACCGCAGCCCCGCGCGAATAGGTGGGCAGGGCGGCATAGCCCGTCAGGCGAATACCGTCGCGTTCTGCATCAATCGCGATGGCATTATCGGCAAACTGGCGCCCGATGACCCGCGCCAGCCGCATGGCCAGCGCATCGAACATCTCGCCCTGCTCGGCATCGGCGCGAAATATCTCGCGCTCGCGGGCAGGATCACTCACGTCGCGCACCACAAAGCTGATCTTTGGCTCGGCCATTGCAAGGCGCTTGATCACGTCGGAAATCGCCTGCGCCTCGGCGCGGTCCGTGCGCATGAATTTCAGCCGTGCGGGGGTGGCATGGAACAGATCGCGCAGCTCCACAACCGTGCCACGGTTGAGGGCCGCCGGTTTGACCGCCCCGATGCGTCCCCCCGTCACGCTGATCGTGACCGCCTCGAAGCCTTCGGCCCGCGAGGTGATCGACAACCGGCCCACCGCCCCGAGCGAGGGAAGAGCCTCGCCGCGAAATCCGAATGTGTGAATGTTGAGCAGGTCAGAGCCGTCGATCTTGGAGGTCGCGTGGCGCGACAGCGCAAGAGGCAGATCCTCGTGGGTCATACCGCAGCCGTCATCGCTGACGCGGATCAGCGTCTTGCCACCTTGGGCATAGGCCACCTCGATGCGCCGCGCTCCGGCATCGATCGAGTTCTCGACCAGTTCCTTGACAGCGCTTGAGGGACGTTCGACCACCTCGCCTGCCGCAATGCGGTTGGCGGCGGCGTCATCCAGTTGCCGGATGACCGGACGATGGGTGCGGATGTTGGGGTCTTGGGCGTTCATGCCACCAAACCTAGCATAGCCAAAGCGCGACCGAAACGGGTTCAGTCGCGCTTTTCAGTGGATAACTGGGGTTTCAGATGCCCCGGCCGGGGGTAGGCCGGTGTCAGTCCAGCCCTTCTGGCTGACCCACCACCACAAAGCGTAAATCATCCACATCCATCAGGCGCTTGGCCACGCGCCTGATGTCGTCTTTCGTCACGGCGGTGATCTTGTCATTGCGGGTGTTGATGTAATCCATCGGCATATCCGACAGCTGCATGCCCGCAAGAATCGCGGCAATCTGGCCGTTCCCGTCGAATCGTAGCGGGTAGGCACCGGTCAGATAGGTTTTCGCATCCTCGAGTTCCTTGTCGCTGACCGTGCCAGTGGCGGCCTTGGCCCATTCGTCGCGTACCACATCGATCGCCTCGGCGGCTTTCGCATTGGCCGACGCGAAGCTGCCTTGCCATGTCTTGGCCAGATCCTTGTCCACCAGCGAGGTATAGATGCCGTAGGTCAGGCCACGCTGTTCGCGCACCTGTTCCATCAGCCGCGAGGAAAAGCCGCCCGCGCCGACAATCTGGTTCAGAACGAAGGCTGCAAAGAAATCGGGATCGTCCATCCCGATACCCTTCTGGCCGAAAATCACCACCGATTGCGGGGTGTCGAAATCGACAGTGGTCACGCCACCTGTCAGTTCGACCTTGGCGGCAGGCGGCATCTGGGCGCCGGTCTCTGGCAGATCGCCAAGCAGACGGTCCAGCATGGGGGCCAGTTCTTCGGCGGTGATGTCGCCCACGGCGGAAATCACCATCCGGTCCTTGCTCATCACACGGGTCTTGGCGTCGAACATATCCTCGCGGGTGAGGGCGGCAACGGTCTCGGCGGTGCCGTTGATCGAACTGCCATAGGGGTGATCGCCATAGGCCAGCTTTGCGAAAGTGCGGCTGGCCACAGTGGACGGATCCTGCGCGTTGGAGGCGATGATGGATTGCACCTGACCGCGCACCCGATCCACGGCCGATTGGTCAAAGCGCGGGTTGATCAGCGCCTGCCGCAATAACTCCACCGCCGCATCGCGATTTTCGCTCAGCATGCTTGCGCTGATGGTCAGACTGTCATCGTTGACATCAAAGCCGAAATTGGCGGCCAGCCGCTCTTCATGGGCTGCGAAATCCTGCGCGGACATATCGCCTGCGCCTTCCTCAAGTGTGGCAGCCATCAGGTTGATCGCGCCGCGCTTGCCTTCCGCATCAAGGCTCGCCCCGCCCTTGAAGCTGATCTGGAGCGCGGTGAAGGGGATGTCATGGGCTTCCACCAGCCATGCGTCCAGCCCGCCGGGTGTTGTGACGTCCTGAATGTCCAATGCGCGGGCGGGAAGCGATAACGTCAGCGCGAAAAGACTTGCAAGTAGCAGCCGGATCATTGGCTTACCTCTTTGGTGGTGGTGGGTTCAAGATAGCCGGTCACGGCATGGCGTTTGTCCAGCACCAGCTTGGCCGCTGCCATCACATCGTCGGGCGTCACCTCGTCGAGCGTATCGGGCCAGTCTTGCACATCGTCGATCGAAAAGCCCGATGCCAGCGCCGCGCCGTAGCGCTGCGCCAGACCTTGCACATTGTCCTGGGCGTATATTTCGCCTGCGTGGATTTGTGTCTTGATCCGGTCGAAGCGGTCGGAATCCACGCCCTCTTGCATGAATTCGGCAATCGCGCGGTCCAGCGCCTTCTCGGCCTCGGGCAGGGGGACGTCTGCGGCAGGCAGGACCGAGAGGGTAAACGTGGTCTGGTCGACCGACAGGCCGCTATAATGCGCGCCCACATAGATTGCCTCGCCAGAGCCGAAAATCAGTTTTTGCCCCAAAACGGAGGTTTGCGAATTGCCGCCCAGAATCTCTGCCAGAACGGTCAGGGCGGCGGCCTGTTTCTGATCGCCGGGATTACGCTCGGGGGCCAGATAGCTGCGGCTGACAGAGGGCTGGGCCACACGGGGATCGGCATAGCTGAGCCTGCGCTCGGCCAGTTGCGGTGGTTCTTGTGGGCGAACACGCTCTGGCAGGCCGGTATTGGCGGCAATGGGGCCGTAATACTCTGCCGCAAGCGATTTTACCTCCTCTGGCGTGACATCGCCCGCCACCACCAGCACGGCATTATTGGGGGCGTAGTAGCGCTTGTACCATGCGATCGCGTCGTCGCGTGTCAGGCCTTCCATCTCATCGCGCCAGCCGATCACCGGCGTACCATAGGGGGAATTGAGATATTGCGCGGCGTTTGTCTGCTCGGCAAACAATGCGCTCGGGTCGCTGTCGGTGCGCTGGGCGCGTTCTTCCAAGATCACCTCGCGCTCTGTCTTCCAGTCATCGGGCGAGATTTGCAGATTGTGCATCCGGTCCGCTTCCATCTTCATGATGAGCGGCAGGCGATCTGCGGCGATACGCTGGAAATAGGCGGTGTAATCATAGCTGGTGAACGCATTGTCCGAGCCGCCATTGGCGGATACGGTTTTCGACAATTCACCGGCGGCAAGCGTATCTGTGCCTTTGAACATCAGATGTTCTAGGTAATGTGCGATACCGGATTTTCCCCGCACCTCATCGGCCGATCCGGTTTTGTACCAGACCATCTGCACCACGACCGGCGCGCGATGGTCTTCGATCACCACCGTCTGCAACCCGTTCTCCAGCGTGAAAGAGCTGACATCTGCAGCCAACGCAGGAACGCCGCAAAGGCTAATGGCAGTGACAAGGCATGCGCGCAACATTGGGACCTCTTTGTTTTGCCCCAACTTACCGGAACTCCGCCCACCGACAACCCGCATGACACGATGTTGATGCCCGATCTTCGGGTTGTAACGGATTATTTGAAGATATCTCGGGCGATTACTCCGCCACAGACCCCGATGGCGGGGCAGAGGGGGTCTTGGCACCGGCACGGCGCCAGCGCTCCAACTCGGCCGACTGGTCAAGTGACATCGGACCATAGGCTTGGCTGTAGACGCTTTTGCCAAAGGCGCGATCCAGCAGGCGGCCCTTGTTGTTTTTACGGTACTCCAGATCGCTGGCGGCCAGTTCGGCGCGGATCGACGGATCGACGCCTGCGCGGCTGGCATAGGCCACCAAGGCAGTATCGGTGATGCGTCCGGTGCGCTGCAGGCTGGCCGGATTGCCGCCCAAGGCGGCCACGGCATCGGCTTGCGGCGTGGGGTCAGTCAGATTGCTGCCACCCGGTGTAGGGCGGGGCAGGTTGTTTATATCCTGTGGCATCTGCAACGGCTTTGTCGGCAGGATCGCGAACTCATCCGGGCCGGGCCGGCTGGTGCGCAAATTCATCAAGTTTGGGGCGTCCCCGCCACCACAGGCAGAAAGGGTCAATACCGCCGCGATAGCGATCCCGAGCTTGTTTGCTGCTGGCATTGGCCACTCCATCATCGAACTTGACCTTCCTTAACCTATTGTCTGGGCGACGTCACGCCCCAATGGTCTAGTGTTTCTTGTTGGGTTTCTTATCACCGGTAAACAGCGCCAAGCCAATGGCCCCGATGAAAATTGCGATATCGGCGACGTTGAATGAAAACGGATTGCGCCATCCGGGTAGGGACATATTTATGAAATCCGCCACTGCGCCGTAGAGCAGGCGGTCAATCACGTTGCCCATCGCGCCACCGATCAGGATGCCCGCGCTGGCCTGCACGCGTGGGGTGCTGGGTTTGCGTGCAATCCAGATCCACACCCAGACGGAAATCACCACTGCAAGCGCGATCAGAATCCAGCGCGTCAGGTTGGCATCACCTGCAAACAGGCCGAAATTCACCCCCCTGTTCCACGCCATGCGGAAATTCAGCCAAGGCGGCACCACATCGATACGCCCCAAACGGTCAAGCTGCATCAGATGCACGACAAGATATTTGGAGAGCTGATCCAATAGCAGCACGCCTGCTGCCCAGCCAGTTGCAAGTCGCATGAAGCCCATCCGTTTTCTTTTGCCTGTTCCCTATGCCTTGAAACATGGGACGGGGGCAAGTCATGGCGGTGGCCCGCTGGCGGAGCCATGCCTGCGGCCCAAAGAAGAACGGGACGCCGCAACCGGCATCCCGTCATATGGCTTTGCAAAACCTTGATGCGCGCCGCCATACTGGCGCGCGCAGGCACGGCTTAGTGGCGGAAGTGGCGCATACCGGTAAAGACCATCGCCAGACCGCGCTCGTTGGCGGCATCAATCACATCCTGATCGCGCATCGAACCACCGGGCTGAATGATCGCGGTTGCACCGGCTTCGGCGGCGGTGATCAGGCCATCGGCGAAGGGGAAGAACGCATCCGACGCCACGACAGAGCCTATGGTGGGCGTGTCGTCCATGTTGCAGGCGTCTTTCATATCTTCGGCTTTGCGTGCTGCGATCCGGGTCGAATCAACACGGCTCATCTGGCCCGCACCGACGCCCACGGTCGCGCCGTCCTTTACGTAGATGATGGCGTTGGATTTCACATGCTTGGCCACTTTCCACGCGAACAGAAGATCTTGCAGTTCCTGTTCGGAGGGTTTGCGCTCTGTCACGACCTTCAGATCATCAAGTGTGATCGCGCCGTTGTCCTTGTCTTGCACCAGAAGACCTCCGGCCACCTGCCGGTACGTGGTAATCGCCGCATTCAGATCCGGCAGGCCCCCTGTTTCAAGCAGACGCACGTTTTTCTTGCGCGCAATGACCTCTTTGGCGGCGTCATCAACGGCAGGCGCGATGATCACTTCCGAGAAGATCTGTGTGATCTCTTCGGCGGTTGCCGCGTCCAGTGTCTGGTTCAGCGCGATGATGCCGCCAAAGGCCGAAGTGCGGTCGCAATCAAAGGCGCGTTTATAGGCTTCGGCCAGGGTTGCGCCGGTCGCCACACCACAAGGGTTGGCGTGTTTGATGATGGCCACAGCCGGTGTCTGGGTGCCGAATTCCGCCACCAGTTCAAAGGCGGCATCTGTGTCGTTGATGTTGTTATAGCTCAGCTCTTTGCCTTGCAGCTGCTTGGCTGTGGCCACACCCGGACGGTTCGTGCCATCCAGATAGAACGCGGCCTGCTGGTGGGGGTTCTCGCCATAGCGCAGAGTTTGCGCCAGCTCGCCTGCAAAGGCGCGGCGGCGCGGTGTCTCTTGTTTGATCGCGCCAGCCATCCATGTCGAGACAGAGGCATCATAGGCCGCGGTGCGTGCATAGGCGATTTGTGCCAGATTCTGGCGGAACGCATAGCTGGTCGCGCCGTCGTTTTCGTCCAGTTCTTTCAGAACGGCCTCATAATCCTCGACATCCACAACAGTACCAACGAATCCGTGGTTTTTTGCGGCCGCGCGGATCATCGCTGGACCACCGATATCGATGTTCTCGATGCAGGTATCGTAATCGGCACCTTTGGCAACAGTGGCCTCGAACGGGTACAGATTGACCACAAGCAGATCGATTTCCAGAATGTCATGCGCTTTGAGGGCGGCCAGATGTTCGTCATTATCGCGCAGCGCCAGCAGGCCCCCATGCACTTTGGGATGCAGCGTCTTGACGCGGCCGTCCATCATCTCCGGAAATCCTGTGACATCGGCCACATCGCGCACGCTCAGGCCCGCTTCGCGCAGGGCTTTGGCGGTACCGCCGGTGGACAGCAACTCCACGCCGCGGGCGGCCAGTGCTTGGGCAAACTCAATCAGGCCGGTTTTATCAGAGACGGAAATCAGGGCACGGGTCAGGGGAACGGTGCGGGTCACGAGGCAGCATCCTTCGGTTCAACTATCCAAATCTGTGCGACCACCGGTTGGTGGTGGATCGCATCTGGGCGCGGGCGTAGCCTGTGGTGGCGTGAAGGTCCAGTTAAACCGCGCTTTTGCTGCATGCGATGCAAGGGGAGCGGGGCGCGTGGCGGTCCTGTTTGCGCGGCCGGGGGTGCAAGCGGGGGGCAGGAGCCGTGTTATCTTGGTGGCAATATCAAGATGATGCGCGCCCTGTCGCGCGTTTGATGGCCAGAATGCCTGTACCAAAGCCGCGCCACCTTCAGGCGCGGGGGAGACGGCTTTGGCGCTCGCATGCGGTATGGGCCGGATCCGGCGGGCACTGCTGCGTCGAATCATGCCGCCGCGCGTCACGCACAGACAGACGGGTGCAATGGCACCTTTCTCGCGCCCGTCTGTATTGTTGGCTCGCCTGTGTCTTGAACCGCCTATATCCTTGCAAAGATCGCTCAGCCGCCGAATGTCAGCGTGGCGATATAAAAGCCGTCCATGCCGCCGCGCTCCGCCCAGTAATCAGGGCGCAGACGTATGCCGCCTTCAGGGGTGTGCCAGTCTGCCTCTATCCCCGGCAGGTCCAGCGGTAGGGGTTTCAAGCCGGTGTGACGGGCCAGTGCGGCGCTTGTTTGCATCTCGCCCTCTTCTGGCAGCAACGAACAGGTGACATAGGTCAGTCGTCCGCCGGGCTTTAACCAGCTGAGTGCGCGGTCAAGCATCTCTGCCTGAAGGGCGAAGAGCGCCTTGATCGATTGCGCGTCCTTGATCAGCGGCAGTTCGGGATGGCGCCGGATTGTGCCCGTGGCCGAGCAGGGCGCATCAAGCAAAATGGCATCGAAGGGCGCATCAGGGACCCAATGCAGGGCGTCTGCGGCAATGACCTCGGCGCTCAATCCGCAGCGCTCAAGGTTTTCATGCAGGCGCTCCAGTCGCGGTTGCGACATGTCGAGGGCTGTCACGTCCGCGCCGGTTGCCGCCAGCTGCATGGTCTTGCCACCGGGGGCTGCGCATAAATCAAGCACCCGTTCGCCCGCCTGCGCCCCCAGTGCTTTGGCGGCAATCGCTGCGGCGGCATCCTGCACCCACCATGCGCCCTCATCGAACCCCGGAAGGTCCCGCACGCGGCCGGGATTGTGAAGGCGAAGCGATCCGGTCGGCAGGATATCCGCGCCCAGCTCTTCAGCCCAATGTTCAGGGGTCTCTTTCACACTCAGATCCAGCGGTGCCCCCGCCAGATGGGCGGCTTCCATCTGCTGGACGCTGGCCTTGCCGTAGCTGGACATCAGGCGACCGCGCAGCCAGCCGGGCAGAGCAGGCGGTGGCAGGGTCTGCCAGCGCGGCAGATCGGCTGCGACCTTGCGCAATACCGCGTTTACCAGCCCCGCATAGCTGTCGGTCTTCTTGCCGCCAGAACGACACAGCGTGACGGCGGCATCCACCACCCCATGGGCCGCGCCGCCTTCTGCGCATAGCTCCACCGTTGCCAGCCGCAACAGCGCCAGTATGTCGGGGGTGGGTTTGCGCCGCATGAACGGCTTGAGCATGCGATCTGCCTGATCAAGATGGCGGAGCGTTGCGGTGGCCAGGCGCTGGGCGCGCGCACGGTCGCCCGGTGTCAGCCCGTCAAGCGCGTCCATCGCGATTTGTTCTGCCAATGACAGACGGTCGTCAAGGGCGCCCACAATCAAACCAAGGGCGGCGTGGCGGGCAGGGTCGGGTCTGGCCATCAGGGCCTCCGGCTTGTGAGGATTGGCTTTGCCGCCTATATCAAAGCAAGGTTCATGACAAGGAGCACCCTAATGTCTGAAGATGCAAACAAAGCTTTGCCCGCAGCCGCACAGCGCGCCCTGGCGGAGGCAGAAGAACGTCGCCGGGCGGCAAAGGCCGACGCAGCCCTGCCCACAGAGTTGGGTGGACGAGACGGGCCGGAGCCTGTGCGCTACGGAGATTGGGAGAAAAAGGGGCTGGCAATCGACTTCTGATCGCCACCTACATCCCGCTGTAGTGGCCTGCGGTTTGTTCAGATTGCCCGCCACTGGGTCCGGAGGGGGCCAGTGTCCCCCGACCGCGCCTTGCGGGGTTCGATGCCCCGCAAGGCGCGAGCCCCGCTCTTGCGGGATGGGTATTTTGCGATCATGCGCGCGTCGGCCTTGCGTCCAGCGTTGAACATGCTAGCCATTTGCGCATGACTGGACCCAGATATACCCGCCTCATTTCGTCACTGCCTGCCTCCGTTCCCTTCATCGGGCCGGAAACGCTGGAACGCGAGCGCGATCGCGCCTTCACGGCCCGGCTTGGCGCCAATGAAAACGGCTTTGGCCCCTCGCCGCATGCGGTGGCCGCGATGGCGGCCGAAGCGGGCGCTATTTGGAAATATGGCGATAGCACATCGCTGAAGCTGCGCGAGGCCCTTGGCCGGTTCCACCAGCGGCCCGCCGATACGATTGTCATAGGCGAAGGTGTTGATGGCCTGCTGGGAAATCTGGTGCGCCTGCTGATCGAGCCGGGTGACGCGGTTGTAACTTCAGATGGTGCTTATCCTACCTTCAATTTCCATGTCACCGGGTTTGGTGGTGTCTTGCACAAGGTGCCCTATCACGACGACCGCGAAGATCCCCAAGCGCTCTTGCAAAAAGCCCGCGAGGTCGATGCCAAGCTGATCTATCTCGCCAATCCCGACAATCCCATGGGGAGCTGGCACGAGGCCGGTGTGATCGAGGATATGATCGCGCAATTGCCCGAGGGCGTTTTGCTGGTGCTGGACGAGGCCTATGTCGAAATGGCGCCGGAGGCGGCAGTCCCGACGGTCGCGGTTGACGATCCGCGTGTGATCCGGATGCGGACATTCTCCAAACACTACGGACTTGCGGGCGCGCGCGTGGGCTATGCCATGGCAGCAGCGGAGCTGATCGCACAGTTCGAAAAGGTCCGAAACCATTTCGGTGTGAACCGCGTCGCACAGGCAGGGGCGCTGGCCGCTCTCAATGACACCACATGGTCGGTGTACATGACCCGCCTGATCAGTGGTGCACGCACGCGCATCGCCCAGATCGCGCAAGAAAACGGTCTGCAGCCCCTGCCGTCTGCCACCAATTTCGTGGCAATCGATTGCGGTGCGGATGGGGCGTTTGCCCGCGCGGTTCTGGAGGCACTGGCCGAAGAAGATGTCTTCGTGCGCATGCCAGCGGTGGCACCGATGGATCGCTGTATCCGCGTGTCTTGCGCGCCAGCAGACGAGCTGGACCGGTTTGCCGCAGCCTTGCCTGTGGCCTTGCGTCGGGCGCGACAGCGATAGGCGGCTTTCGGACGCTTCACGGCCGGCTCGCCCAGTGGTGATTTGCGCGGCGCGCTATCCCGGCGCAGATTTTCTGTCACCCGTAACAGGAGGGACAGATGAGCCGTTTCAGACGTGCCCAGAGAATCGCGATGCTTAGTCCGCTGGCTTTTGCGCTGGCTTTCGGGGCTTATGCCGATCCCGCGCGGCAGATGACGCTATCGCCTGAAGCCGTTGCAACAGCGGAGGCATCGCCTGCCACGGAAGGATTGGTGCAAGCGCAGCAGGCCATGATCCACGCCTTGCCAAGCGGATATAGCGGAAATGTGGATCTGGATTTCGTCCGCCAGATGGTGCCCCAGAAACGTGCCGCCATCGCAATGGCGGAAGTGGTGCGCGATTACGGCGCCGATCCTGAAGTGCGCCACGCGGCCAAAGGCATCATGGACGACGATCAGGCCGAACTGGACTGGTTGGTCGACTGGCTGGAAAAGCATGGCCAGCCCTGATCCTGTCTGGCCCGATACTGTTCGAGATGCCCCGCGGTATATACGGGCTGCGGTTTGTCGCCTGAAGGGGCAGGGCTGAGGGCCGTCTGCGCACGCTGGCTTTCATCGCGCTGGCTTTGATCACACGGGTCTTCATGGCGCGTGGCACATCATCGCGTCCGGCCGCGCCCCTGTGCCGGTTGATATGGCCAAACCCAGCCTTGCACCTGTGACCCAGCGTCTGTGCAAAACACCGGGCACCCGCCTTGAGGTGAAGCCCCGCCAGTCCGCCGCCCGGCGTGATGTCGTCAAGATCAATGCCCGCTGAAAGCCCGTGCGCGCAGCTTTGCCGCCCGGCGCTTCCAAGGTTCATCGGCGTGGGGTCACTTCTCCTTTGACAGTCAGACGGGAACGTCAGCCGCTTTTGGCACGGATGTGTCCTGCATTTTTGTGTGCGCAGAGCCTTTGTGCTGGGCAATCACCTGCGCGGCCGCCCCGAGCCCGCCTGCGCCATGCGCGATGCCCAAGGCGTGCATGCCCGCCTCCATCGCGCCAAGCGCCCCGAGGGTCATATGTGCGTTCACATGGCCCATATGCGCCACGCGCAGGAAATCATCGGCCTCTTTCGTGCCCGGCTCGGCCATGCCCAGCCCGATCCCCAAGGTGACACCGGCCTCGGCTTCCAGCCAGCCTCGCAGCCGTTGGGCCTGGCCGTTGCCGATCCGGGCTGCGGTCACCGAATGGCTGCGAACCGCCGGATCGGCAAGGTTGAGCGCAATATCGTATCGCCCGTGGTCGCCCCATGCCTCGAACGCCGCCCAGACCGCGCGCGACAATGTGGCATGGCGCGCCCAGATCGCGGGCAGCCCTTCCTCGGCAATCATATCAAGGCTTTCGCGTAGGCCGAACATATGGTGGGTGGGGGAGGTGCCACAGAAATACTGATAGACATAATCGGGGAAAAACCGCGCCTCCCAATCCCAGTAGGGGGTGCGCAGATCGGCGTTTTGGCACTGTTTGTAGGCCTTGTCGGAAACGAACAGAAACCCGAGCCCCGGCGGCACCATCAGCCCCTTTTGGCTGGCGGCGATCATGATATCCACCCCCCAATCGTCCATCCGGAATTCGTCGCACGCAAGGGATGCGATGCAATCGACGCCCAGAAGGGCGGGATGGCCGGCGGCATCTATGGCGCGTCGCAGGGCGGGGATGTCGTTGCGCACAGAGGTGGCAGTGTCCATATGTGTGACGAAAACGGCCTTGATCTTGTGGCCGGTGTCGGCCCTGAGTGCGGCCTCGAGCCGTGCCGGATCTGCGGCTGATCGCAGGCCGAAGTCGATCACCTCCACATGGATGCCCATCCGCCGTGCAAAATCGGCCCAGCCATCCGCAAACCGGCCCGTGCCCAGCACCAGCGCCGTCTCCCCGCGCGAGAAGACATTGGAATTGACGGCCTCCCACATGCCGTGGCCGTTGGTGATGTAGATCCCCAGATGCTGGGTGGTCAGGGCGACCTTCTTGAGGTCGCGCACAAGCCCTGCCGCCAGAACCTCGATATCGCCTTCATAAATGTTGGGCGCGGCGCGGTGCATGGCCTGCAAGACACGGTCCGGCATAACAGAGGGGCCGGGGATGGCCAGATAGGGGCGACCGTGGGCAAGGCTCATGCGTTTTCTCCTGAGGTTGAGACCTATCGGTAAAACCCTTCCCGTGCGCGGTCAATTGACATAGGCGCGCGGCCCTTGTGCGGTGTGGCCCCCTCGGGGCTGGCTTGCACGTCTCAACCGGTTCGCGCTAAAACCGCCGGACCCGGCATTTTGCCACAGGAGCCACAGATGGCGAGCACAACCATTTATTCTTCCAAAGAGCTGTTTGCCCGTATGTGGCGGGACTATCTGAAATCGTTCTGGTTTTTGATGCTGGTTGCGCTGGTGTTGATGGTGATCGAGGGCTCCACGCTTGGCGCGCTCAGCTGGATGCTGGAGCCGCTGTTTGACAAGGTGTTCGTGGGCGGGCGCTCCGATCTGATCTATTGGGTGGGCGCGGCGATTTTCGGCCTGTTTGTGGTCCGCGCGGTCACGTCTGTGATCTCCAAGACGATCTTGTCGAATATCTCGCTGAGCACATCCAGCAAGATGCAAACGGAGCTGGTGGATCATCTGCTTGTGCTCGACCAGTCGTTTTACCAGTTCAACCCGCCGGGTGCGCTGATTGAACGCGTTCAAGGCGATACGCAGGCTGTGCAGGATGTGTGGAAGGTGTTCATCACCGGCGCCGGGCGCGATGCGATCTCGCTTTTTGCGCTGTTCGCGGTGGCTTTGCATGTGGATGTGGTCTGGACGGTCGTGGCATTGGTCGGCTTTCCGCTGCTGCTTGCGCCAACCGTGATGGCGCAGCGCTATATCCGGCGCAAGACCCGCCAGATGCGCGACAGTTCCAGCCACCGTGCCACCCGGCTGGACGAGATGTTTCATGGCATCAACGCCGTCAAGCTGAACCGGATCGAAGGGCACCAGTTGGGCCGGTTCGCATCACTGGTTGATACAATCCGCCGCCAGCAGATCAAGATGGCCGCCTCAAAGGCGATGATACCGGCGATGATCGATCTGGTCACGGGCTTTGGTTTCTTTGCGGTGCTTGTGGTGGCGGGCAACGGCATTGTGTCGGGCGAACGTTCGGTGGGTGAGTTCATGTCGTTTTTCACAGCCATGTCCCTGACCTTCCAGCCAATCCGCAGGCTGGGGGCGGCGGCAGGGGCGTGGCAAACGGCTGCGGCCAGCCTCGAGCGGGTCTATACCCTGTTCGATCTGCGTCCCAGTGTGAGCAGCCCCGCCCAGCCTGTGGATCTGCCTGCCCAGCCCGATATCGAACTGCGCGAGATCGGCCTGCGCTATGGCAATACGCCTGTGCTGCGGGGATTGAGCTTCACCGCCAAGGCGGGGCAGACCACAGCGCTTGTCGGCCCCTCGGGGGCAGGGAAAAGCACTGTGTTTGCGCTGCTCACACGGCTGTTAGACCCGTCGGAGGGGCAGATCCTGCTGGGCGGCATCGATGTGCGCGCGTTTGATCTGGGCGCGCTCAGGCAGATGTTTTCGACCGTCGCTCAGGATGCGGCACTGTTTGATGAAAGCATTCGCGCCAATGTGCTGCTTGGCAAGGATGTGGACGATGCCCGTTTGCAGACCGCACTCGATAGTGCCTATGTCAGCGAATTCACGCGCGATTTGCCGGACGGGATCGACACGGAGGCCGGGCCGCGCGGCTCGTCCCTGTCTGGCGGGCAGCGCCAGCGGGTTGCGATTGCCCGCGCCATACTGCGCGATGCGCCGATCCTGCTGCTCGACGAGGCGACATCGGCGCTTGATACCGCATCCGAACAGAAAGTGTCGCATGCGCTTGACCAGCTCTCGCAAAATCGCACCACATTGGTGATTGCGCACCGGCTTTCGACCGTGCGCAATGCCGATAAAATCGTGGTGCTGCGCGATGGTCAGGTCGAGGACGAAGGCACGCACGAGGCACTTCTGGCGCGTGGCGGAACCTATGCGGAGCTTTGCGCGATGCAATTGGTCGAGTGATTGCGATCATCGGGCGGCATTCCTATATCTGCACCTGCAAAGGAGATGATCATGAGCGAGCGGACACTGTTTGAAATCACCGGCCCCGAACGCGCGGAGTTCCTGCAAGGGTTGATCACCAGCGACGTAGGGCGGCTGTCTGACGGGCTGGTCTATACCGCGCTCCTGACGCCCCAAGGCAAATATCTGGCCGATTTCTTTCTGGCCCCCCATGGCGATGCGATCTTGCTGGATGTTGCCAGCGAAATTGCCCCCGCGACAGCCCGCCGCCTGATGATGTATAAACTGCGCGCGAAGGTGGACATTGCCGAAAGCACGCTGAATGTCTTGCGCGGGACCGGTCCTGCCCCTGCCGGAGCGCTGGCCGATCCGCGTCATCGCGCGCTGGGATGGCGTCTTTACGGCGCGCAAGACGGCGATGATGGCAGCGATTGGGATGCTATTCGCGTGGCCCATTGCATTCCCGAGACCGGCATCGAGCTGACGCCGGACAGCTTTATTCTGGAACACGGGTTCGAACGACTGAACGGCGTGGATTTCCGCAAAGGATGCTACGTCGGGCAAGAGGTAACCGCCCGCATGAAGCATAAAACCGAGTTGCGCAAAGGCCTCGCCACTGTTCAGTTGAGTGCGCCTGTGCCTGTCGGCACCGCCATCGAGGCCGATGGCAAGCCTGTGGGCACCGTTCTGACCCGGTCAGGTGACAAGGCTATTGCCTATTTGCGGTTCAATCGTACCGGCGACGGGATGCGCGCAGCCGAAGCGGACGTGACGCTGGTATCAGAGTGAATGTATTTTGCGTCACATTCCTGTGACATTTCTATCTCTGCGTAACCTGTCAGTGTTAGCGGTATAGGCTGATCACGCTTAATAATCGCACTTTAATGCCGATGTACGCTGAAATTTTAACCGCAAGGTCGGGCTTATGCCTTCTATGCATGGGTATTTTTCGTGCTATGCGTATCACGCATGTCAGCCATGACTTAGGGGCTATATCGAATCGCGATGATAAAGGCCTACATGACCGTCACGCCCGGAAACGCAAGAGCAATAATACAAGGACGGAATAATGCGCGATTTCGTGGATGGCTCCGCATTCAATTACGAGCAAGGTCAACGGGCACGAAAGCTTTTCGCTGCCGTCGTTCTTGCTGCGCTTGATGATGCGATAGCCGATGATAAGAAATACGGCAATGGTCCAGAGCAAATTGCCCGGTGGGCGCGGTCCCGCGATGGCCGTGAAGTTCTGTCTTGCGCCGGTATCGACCCCAATGAGCGGGTCGTGGGTGGTTTGATGGAGTTCGTCTCCAAAGGTGTTCGGACCTCGGTGGCATTGTCACGTGAGGAAAGCGAACGCCGTATGGCTGCAGAAGAGGCCGAGGCCGCTTAAGACGGCAAAAGCTGATCGACAAACAAACCGGCGTGCCTGAAGGGGCGCGCCGGTTTGTTGTTTTCTGGGGGTGTTTCGCGACTACAGACCGAAAACGATCCCGTTTGCCTCTCTCCTACATCATAGGCCAAAATCCCCGCCTCCAGCGTAGATCCGTGTGTATAGGGTGTATGCGCATGTTGCTGTGCATTTTGTCGCGCACAGTCATCCCTGCGAGGCTGCCCTATTCAAAAGATCATGGCGGCATGTATGGGGCTTGGGATGCGGGGGAACAGTATGAGCAAAAGTAGATGCAAAAATATGCACACGGTTAAAGTGTGACCCAAAAATGTTGAACCGAAGACCGGATGACAGTTGTCATCATCTGGCTGATTCAGCCTGATCTGAAAATGTGGGGGAAAGTGGAGGCGAGTAGGAGAATCGAACTCCTGTACGCGGATTTGCAATCCGCTGCGTCACCACTCCGCCAACTCGCCGTCCTGTGGTGGCGACGGATTTAACCGATTGTGTCGGGGCACGCAAGAGGGGCAATGCGCGCTGATGCAGGGTAATTAACGATATTAAGATATATTGTGTCCAGCTTGCTCTGAACAGACTTCTATGGCACAACCGCGATATCATTCCAGACTGAAGAGTTCAGTAAAATGCAAGATTTCACTGCAAGACGTGTCATGATGGTGGATACGCAGGTTCGTCCCAATGATGTGACCAAATTTCCGATCATTGAAGCGATGCTTGAGGTGCCGCGGGAAGCCTATGTTCCTGCCGCCAAGCGCGAAACGGCCTATTTGGGTGAGAACTTGGATCTGGCACCGGGGCGCGTGCTGCTGGAGCCGCGCATCTTCGGCAAGTTTCTTGATGCATTAAACATCCAGCCTGTTGATCTTGTTCTCGATCTGGGCTGTGGCATGGGCTATTCCGCCGCCGTCATTGCCCAACTGGCCGAGGCTGTGGTTGCCGTGGAAGAGGCGCCGCTTGCAGAGCAGGCAGAAAACACACTGAGCAGCGCAGGTATCGATAACGTCGCGGTTGTCACCGGCGCGCTGGCACAGGGTGCGGCCAAGCACGGCCCCTTCGACGTGATCATGATCGAGGGCGCGGTCGAGCAGGTGCCGCAAAATATCCTCGACAGTCTGAAAGAGGGTGGCCGGATCGGTGCGTTGTTTATGGAAAACAATCTGGGCATTGCGCGAATCGGTATCAAGCATGACGGTCGGGTGAACTGGCGCGATGCCTTTAATGCCGCAGCGCCGGTCATCAGTGAATTTAGACAAGAACGAACATTCGTTTTGTAATGCGCTGTGCATAGTCGACCACAGGTGGTGGGCTGGGCCATGCTATTGAAAGAAATATAGGCAGTGCCCGCCGCTCCGATAGCGCCGGGTCGTGCCGGCAATAGAACAAGAGGCATGACGGGCTTATGTTGAAATCACTTTTTCTCGTGGCTGGCACCGCTGCGACACTGCTAATGGGGTCCACAGCGCTGCGCGCGGAGACCTTGGCCGATGCGATGATTTCGGCCTATCGCAATTCAAACCTTCTGGAACAGAATCGGGCGACCTTGCGGGCCGCGGACGAGAATGTTGCACAAGCTGTTTCAGCCTTGCGTCCTGTGATCGAATGGACCGCGCAATACGGCTGGAGCAAAAACGACACCAATGTCACCACGGCAAGCGGCGTGCCCATCGACACCACGGTCGAGGGGACATCAGCGTCCACCGCGCTCAGTGCGACAATGACGCTTTTCGATTTCGGTCGGAACCGTTTGACGATCAGTTCACAAAAAGAGGCTGTGCTGGCCACGCGTGAATCGCTGCGTTCGATTGAACAGCAGGTGCTTCTGGCCACCGTGCAGGCCTATTCGGATGTGAAAAGTGCGCAAGAGCAAGTGAGCATCAACCAGAACTCCGTTCGGGTTTTGCAAGAAGAACTGAATGCGACCAACGACCGTTTCGAGGTGGGCGAAGTCACGCGTACAGATGTGTCGCTTGCTGAATCCCAACGGGCTGCGGCGCGGGCTGCGCTGGTCAGCGCGCAGGGCTCGTTGCAAACTGCACGTGAAGATTACAAAGCAGCCACCGGCCATTATCCGGTCGATCTGGCCCCGCTTCCAGCCGCGCCCAACCTGCCACGCTCGCGTGACGAAGCCAGCAGCACCGCACAGCGCAACCATCCCACGATCAAGTCGCTCCAGCATTCGGTGCTGGTGTCCGAGCTTGGGATCAAATCCGCTCAGGCTGAAAAACGTCCGCTCATCACCGGTTCTTTGTCGGTGAGCAATGACAAGGGTGGGTATGTCGGTCAATCTGCAGGCATCAACATGACCCAACAGCTGTATACTGGCGGTAAACTGGATTCGGGCTATCGTCAGGCGGTCGCCAACCGTGACGAAACCCGTGCCCAGCTGCGTCAGGCATCGGTCGAGGTGACACAGGCCGTGCTGCAATCCTATGCCTTGATCGATGTGTATAAAGCGCAGATCAGCGCCTATGGCGAGCAGATCCGTGCAGCCCAAGTGGCCTATGACGGCGTTCGCGAAGAGGCGACCTTGGGCGCGCGCACCACGCTTGATGTGCTGGATGCAGAACAGGACCTGCTGGATGCCCGCGCCGCGCGCATCGATTCTCAGGCGCAGTTGCAGGTGGCCTATTATCAGCTCTTGTCCAATATGGGCCTTCTGACGGTCGAAAACCTGAAGCTGGGCATTCCGACCTACGACCCTGCCGCCTATTACAACGCTGTGCAAAACGCGCCGTTGACCAGTGTTCAGGGCGATAGCCTTGATCGTGTTCTGCGGGCGATCGGCAAGAAATAACACGGCGTCTTGCGGTCGTTCTTGCGTGATCTTTCCGACGCGTGCACCTTGGGACCTTCTGGCCCGGGCTTCGGGTATTCCTCGGCCCGGGCTTTTCATCACATAAGGAGCGCCGATGTCTGACCTTGGTAAACCCACAGACCCCGAAGATGTCCTCTCCTCCATCCGTCGATTGGTGGCCCAAGACCCGGCCGTCGCGCAGGTCGACCCTGTGCCCGAGGCGGAGCGCCTGATGCTGGCGCCTGCTTTGCGCGTGGGCGCGCCCAAAGACACACGCGAACAGCCCGATCCGGGGCCCGAGGCGCCTATGGCGCTGGATGTGGAGCCGGAAGACGAGGTGCCGCTCCATTTTCCTGCCGTTGTTTTGCCATTGCGTGCGGCGCGCGAAGCCGATGCGCAGGACGCTGTGGCCCATACGCCTGCGGCCGGCAGTGGCTTTGGTGCAGATGAAATGTCCAACGAAGGTGCAGACGTGGGCGACACGGTCGAGGGCATTTTGCCCTTGCTGCCGCCCCTTACCACAGCTCCGCACGACGATACGACCAGCGCCCCGTTTGACGATGCGACAGCAGATGTCGCGGACGCCACGCCATCCGCCCCTACCGAGCCCGCGCAAAAACATGCCCCCCCGCGCGCCTTCTTCAATGAAGAAGCCCTGTCCCAACTGATTGCCGAGACACTTCAAAAAGAGATCGCATCGGGCGGGTTGGAGGGGGCTTTGCGCGCAATTATTCGCGACGAGTTGCGCAAGGTTCTGGGAAAATAGCGTTTTTATTCCGGCGAGTTTCGCCATGATCTATGGAGTGGAATGCTTCAGGGGCGCCAAAGCAGCAGCCGCAAGCCTGCACCGGTAAACACAACTGCCAGCGTTGCCTCCAGCGCGCGCCGTATCCGCATGTAGAAATGCGAAAAGGCGGGTGTGGAAAAGATCACCGCATAGCCCAGACAGATGAATGCCGCGAGGCCCGCACAGCCGATCAAAAGGGCAGGCAGAGCAAAGTCCGGCATGTTCGGTTTCAATCCTAGCGACAGGATCGCACCCCAGCCCAGAATGGCTTTCGGGTTGGTCAGATGCAGCAATGCCCCACGTAGGTACATTCTTCGCCAGTTTCCTGATTTAAGAGAGTGTGACACATGCTCGGGCGCGTTAACCGCTGATTTTGCCGATTTGACGCCCAGATAGATCAGGTAGCACCCGCCCGCGTATTTTATTATCCAAAGCATTTCGGACGCAGCCAAAAGCGCGGACAGGCCGAATGCAGCCGCAATGCCCCAGAAAATGCTGCCTGTAATTACACCAAACGCCAGTGCAATCGCCGCCGAGCGCCCCTCCCGCATGGCCACCGTCATGATGGCCATTGTGCTTGGGCCGGGGCTTGCGACAGCGATGATATAGGCAAGATAGACAGGCAAAAGATGGTGCAGGGTATCATTGTACATCGGCGCTATTGTCCAAAAGTCATCCTGAAGGCCAGTTTCAGTGTAATGACGCCGATATGTCCATTTAGAAAAGACGTGCGCGCGGGGCGCGCCAGAATTCTAGGCATGAATGGCACGCAAGGCCCGTGCCTGTTTGCATCGCATCCCGTCCGGGGACGAGTGCTGCGCAATACCATGCAATTCATTGAATTCGGGTGGCGGAGCCGGTGGGATTCGAACCCACGGAACCGGTTAAGGCTCAACGGTTTTCAAGACCGCCGCGATCGACCACTCTGCCACGGCTCCGCGGACTGACCTAATAGGGTTAGGCCGGTCTGACAAGATGCTAGACGCGAGGGGACGCAAAAAATCTGGGCGACCTTGTTGCGAGGAGGTCGCATGCTACTGGAGACATTGTCATACTGCTTCCATCTTGCCCGATGCTCTGCCTAATATCACACAAGCACAAAACAGCCCTGTTTTCAGTGCGCTGCCCACAGGAGGGATTCACGATGACCCGATTTGCGTTGTTGTCCGGCGCCGCATTCATGGCACTGGCCTTGCCACTTCAGGCGGAAACAAAACTGACAGTGGCCAACTGGCTGCCGCCGTCGCATCCGCTGGTGGCCAATCTGGTCGTGCCGATGACGGAGGCAATTTCCCAAGCCACGAATGGCGAGGTCACAGCCACGATCCTGCCTGCGCCGCTGGGGCCGCCGGGCGCGCATTTCGATTTCGCCGTCAATGGTGTGGCCGATATCACCTTCGGGGTGCAGGGCTATAATCCGGGCCGTTTCAAAACCACCAATATCGTGGAACTGCCGTTCTTAGGGAATTCTGCAGAGGCGATTTCGGTCGCGTATTGGCGCACGTTTGACAAGATGCTGCGCGACGCGGGCGAATACGATAACGTCAAGGTTCTGGCGGTTTTTGCACACGGTCCGGGGGAGGTGTTCTTTAAGGGCGGCGATGTCGGCGGGGTCGATGCGCTCAAAGGCCGCAAGATCCGTGTGGGCGGCGGTATTGTACACGAGGTCGTATCGGCCTTGGGCGGCGTTCCGGTGGAAGGTCCGTCTTCCAAATCCTACGAGTTGCTGAGCCAGGGCGTGGCGGACGGCATTACCTTCCCCTATGAATCGGTCGCGTTTTTCAACCTTATACCACAGCTTGATCAGGCGATTGATGTGGACGGGGGCCTGTTCAATACATCGTTTTATATCGTTATGAACAAGGCGAAATGGAACAGCCTGACCCCCGAACAGCAAGACGCCATCGACCGCGTCACAGGCGAGGCTTTGGCGCGGAAAGCGGGCCAGATGTGGGATGGCGCAGATGCTGAAGGCCGTGCCAAGATGGACGGAAAGATCGACATTGTCCCCGCCAGCGCCGCGCAGATGGCCGCATGGAAAGAGGCGCTGCAGCCTTTGGTAGATGCCAAGCTCTCCGAGGCCGCCGAGGCCGGTATCGATGCCGGTGCCGCCTATGACATGCTGCAATCGGAAATTGCGGCGGAAAGCGGCGAGAAATAAACGCCCATGCCTGATGATCTTTTTATCCGCACCCCCGAGATGGATCCGTCATCGGGCAAAAACCCCGCGCCGTTGCGCCGCAACGGGCCACGCATCGCGCTTGCGATGTTATGCGGCACGATGTTGCTGGCGATGATGGGGCTGACGGTGGTGGATGTTATCGGGCGTTATGTATTTTCCGCGCCGTTGATGGGCGCGACCGAGCTGACCCAGATGCTGCTTTCGGCGGTGATCTTTCTGGGCCTGCCTGCGGTCTGTCTGGACAATGATCATGTGAGTGTCGATCTGCTCAGCGCGCATTTTCCGGCCTTTGTGCAGCCGCTGCGCAGTCTCTTGGTCACGTTGATATCTGCGGCGGTGCTGGGCGTGGTCAGCTGGCGGATCTGGGTGTATGCGGCCCAAAAGGCCAGTTATGGCGAGGCCACGAACTCGCTCAGGCTGCCGGTGGCACCCTTGGGCTATCTGTGTGCAGTGTGCTGCGCGGTGGGCGTTGTGTTTACGCTTGTGGGCGCCGTACGACAATTTCGGGATCGATGATGGAGAACTGGACTGTAGGAATCGTGGTCCTGATTGCCCTTTTGCTGGGCGGTGTTCCGATTGCTTTTGCGCTTGCGGGCGTCGGGCTTGTGGGCACGGCCGCCCTGATTGGCTGGACCCCTGCATTCTCACTGATAGGATCAGCGTTTTTCGATAACAGCCGTGAATATTCGCTGTCTGTTTTGCCGCTGTTTTTGATGATGGGAAATTTCGTGGTGCAATCCGGCATCGCGACGGAACTCTATACATCTGCCTATGCGTGGCTGCGTCACCGTAAGGGAGGGCTGGCAATTGCCACAGTGATCGCATGCGGGGCGTTCTCGTCTGTGTGCGGCTCGTCCATGGCGACGGCGGCCACGATGACACGGATCTCTTTGCCATCAATGCGGCGCTTTGGCTATCCCGACAGGCTGTCCACGGCCTCGATTGCGGCGGGGGGGACGTTAGGGATTTTGATCCCGCCATCGGTGATTTTGGTGTTCTACGGTATCATGACCCAGCAAGACATCGGGCGGCTGTTTCTGGCAGGGATCGTGCCCGGTGTGATCGGCGTTATCGGTTATGCAATTGCGGTGCGCATCTCGATGGCGCTGAAAGGGATGGATCTGCCGGTGGAGGAGAAACTCCCCTTAGGCGCGCGGTTTGCAGCGCTGAAAGGGACGGCGGGCGCGCTCTTGCTGTTTGTATTTGTGATGGGTGGTATTTATCTGGGTGTGTTTACCCCCACCGAAAGCGCTGGAATGGGCGCGTTCGGGGCGCTTTTATTAACGATCGGCATGGGCAAGTTCTCGTGGTCGCGACTGCTAAATGTTCTTTATGATACGACAAAAACCACGGCGATGATGTTCTTCATCCTGTTCGGGGCGCTGACATTCACAAACTACGTTAACCTGTCGGGGATGACGCGCGATATCCAAGGCTGGCTGACCGTGTTCGGCGACAGCCCGATGGCCCTTATCGTGACGCTGTTGGTGATCTATCTGATCCTCGGCTGCATGCTGGAAGGGCTGTCGATGATCATGCTGACGGTGCCGGTGTTTTATCCCATTGTGGCTGCCGAAGGATTTGACCTGATCTGGTTCGGGATATTCGTCGTGGTGATCACGGAGATCAGCTATATTACGCCGCCCGTCGGGATGAACGCCTTTGTCTTGCGCTCTGTCGTGCCGGATGTCCCTTTGGGCACAATTTTCCGCGGGCTGGTGCCGTTTGTGGCAATGGATGTGATCCGGATCGCGCTGATCATCGCCTTTCCGGGGCTGGTATTGTGGTTGACCTGACAGAGCTTTTGTAAAAAATCCTGGGCGGTCAGGTGAACCCGAACGGGGCAGGCGGCCGTTAAATTGCGATCTGACCGGTCAGGACCATCACCACCACCGTGATTGCTGCTGCAATGAAAAGCATGCCCAGCAGTGCGATCAAGCCGTCACGCACCAGCAGCGACAGCGCAAGACACACCACCGCCGTGCCAAGGATAGAGGAACTGAACGGCACAAGCTCCAGAAACGGCATGCACATGCCACATAGCATGCAGGCCCCTTGTGTGATCCATAAAAACGGTCTGTGGGTGAAAAACCGCAGCCTTTCGTGGGTGTGTTCATCCAGCCAGCGCGCAATTCCCTTGAGCTTGTTGGCCGCGTTACAGACCTTTTGCGCGTCAATCGTCCGGTTTTTGAGCCATTGAGGCAGCCACAGATGTTTGCGGCGGGTCAGCATCTGCGCCGAGATAATCGTAATCAAAATACCGCAGATGCTGGAAAACAGCGGGATACCCGACAACGGACTGACCACGAAAAGGGCCGGCACCATAAGCACAGGCACAAAGGACGCCCCACCCAGAGAATTCAGGACAGTCTCGATGCTTACTTTGGTTTGGCCCTCGGCACTTTGTCCGATGGAGGCCACAATATCGCGCACCGTGTGCTGATCGTTTTTGTCTGGATGCATTGTTCGAAAATTCCCTTATGTGGGCAGAACACCGCAGCGGCGTCGCGGTTCCCGCCTTATGCCTTCATCGTGCCGGTTTCGATGAAGCGCTGGTGCCAGCTAAGGGCCTCGTTCAACAGATGCGGGCTTTGTTGTCCGTAGCTGCCGTGTTTGGCACGCTCGAAATAATCACGCAGCATGGGACGGAAGTAGGGATGGGCGCAGGTGTTTATGATCTTGTCCGCGCGCTGTTTCGGTGACAGTCCGCGCAGGTCGGCAAGCCCGTGTTCGGTCACGATCACCTGTACGTCCTGCGTGATGTGGTCCACATGGCTGGCCATGGGAACAATGGCCGAAATCGCACCACCTTTGGCAGTGGAGGGGGTCATGAAGATCGACACATAGCCATTGCGCGCAAAATCCCCCGAGCCGCCGATCCCGTTTTGCATTTTTGATCCCATGATCTGGGTCGAATTGACGTTGCCGTAGATATCGGCCTCGATCATGCAGTTCATGGTGATGCAGCCCAGTCGACGGACCAGTTCGGGGTTGTTGGAAATGTCCTGGGCGCGCAGGATCAGCTTGTCACGGAAGAACGCGGCATTGCGGTTGAAATATTCTGCCTTATCGGGGCTGAGCGAAAAGGCTGTGGCAGAGGCCATGCGCAATGTGCCTGCCTCGATCATATCCAGCATGCCGTCTTGAATGACCTCTGTGAAGGCGGTCATGTTTTCGAACGGGGCCTCGATCAGGCCTGCCATCACGGCATTGGGCACATTGCCCACACCCGATTGCAGCGGCAGAAGGGTGTTGGGCAGGCCGGCACGCTTTGCCTCCCATTTCAGGAAATCCAGAATATGTCCGGCGATGGCTTCGGCCGTGGCGTCCGGCGCGCTGAACGGCGCGTTGCGGTCGGGTGCGTCGGTCTCGACGATGGCTACGATCTTGTCGGGATCAATCTCGAAATAGGGCTGTCCGATCCGGTCGTCAGATTTCAGGATCGGGATCGGCTTGCGGTGCGGCGGCAGGGCCGTGCCGTAATAGATGTCGTGCATCCCGTCCAGCATCGGCGATTGCCAGCTGTTCACCTCCAATATCACCTTATCGGCCATGTCGAGCCAAGTCTTGTTATTGCCGACCGATGAGGAAGGGATCAGTTTCCCATCTTCTGTAATTCCTGAAATCTCGATCACGGCGGTGTCGAGCTTTCCTAAAAAACCCTCCCACGCCATCGGGGCGACCTGACTGAGGTGGATGTCGAAATAGTTCATCTCGCCGGAATTGATTTTTTTGCGCGCGATCGGATCAGAGTTATAGGGCAGGCGGAAATCGATCCCGTCGGCCTTGGCCAGTGCGCCGTCCAGTTCGGGGCCGGTGGATGCGCCCGTCCAGATCGATACTTTGAATGCCTCGTCGCGCGCATGGGCCGCCTCGATCCGCTGCGCCAGCGCTTGGGGCACCGCTTTGGGGTAGCCAGAGCCCGTAAATCCCGACATGCCGATCACGGCTCCGGGCATGATCATCGCGGCGGCGGCCTCTGCCGGCATGATCTTGCGGGCCAGTTCCGCGTTGCGGATACGTGTCGGGGTGCGTGTATGGTCCAGGCTCATTCCATCCTCCAATTCTGCCTTCGGCGCTGCCACGTAGCGGCGGTCTCCTCCGTCTTGCGCAAGTGGCGTAAACTCCGTCAGGTGGGTCTACTGTGCAAGATTTCTCGGCCGCGCCGGGGGGATTGTCCACGTTTGCCAGCCATGCAGCATTTGCATAGATACGTGACCAGCGTTTGACGACCGCGTCAGATCTGTATCAGGGTCCACGGGCCGCCGGCCCGCACCGCGCCAAAGTCGCGCTCTTTGTCAAAAAGTGACATCGACCCCGGGCAAAGCCAATGCCCGCATTAAATCACGCAGCTCCTGTCGTGCGGCGATATGGGACATTTCCAGACTTGTGGCGCCCAGATCCTTTAGATCCAGAAGCGTGAGGCCGCTGGAAAACAGGTCCCGATAGACCGGACGCTCGGACACACCTGGCGCTGTGCGAAAACCGATCCGGCACGCCAGATCATCCAGACGCGCATCGGTCGTATGTTTGGTCTGGATCTGTCGGGGGCCCAGCCGGTTGCGCAACACGATCCAGTCGATCGGGGGGTGGCCCGCACACGCGCGTACGCGCCGCGCCTGCCAGATCATCTGGGCATAGGCCGATGGCCCCAGAACCTTGGCGCGGTCGGGATCGATCTGGGCGAACAGATCGACATCCACAAAGCTGTCATAAAGCGGTGTGACCAATGTATCGGCCAAGGCATGCGCCATCTTTGCAAGCGGCGTGTGCGCGCCGGGGCAGTCAATGACAATGAAATCGCAGCGGGTGCGAAGATGGCCCACAGCCTCGTTGAGGCGGGTGTCATCTGAGGGCGTCTCTTCGGGGGCGGTCTGTGTCAGCGGATGGTAATCGGGACACGGCAGTGTCACCCCCTGTTGCTGTATGAACGCGCGGCGGTTTTCAACATACTTTCGAAAGCTGCGCTGACGCAGGTCCATATCCAGCGCGCCAACATGCCAGCCCATGCGCGCAAGCGCCGTGGCCACATGTATGGCGGTCGTGGATTTGCCGGATCCGCCCTTTTCATTACCTGCTACGATGATATGCGCCACGCTTGCAGCCCGCCTTTGTTAACCCGTCTCGCCCGTGGAGGCCGACATCCGTATAAAAAGCACGGTATGGCGTGGAAAGCCACGCCATGATGCGCCCTGCGCATCATGGCGCAACCGGGCGCGCATACGAAAAGGGCGCGCCATTGGCACGCCCTTCCGTAAAATACTGTATAGGATGGATTAGAAGCCCAAGCCCGCGTATTTGTTTTTGAACTTCGACACACGTCCACCGGTGTCCATAAGGCGCGAGCTGCCGCCGTTCCACGCCGGGTGCGAGGTCGGGTCGATGTCGAGCGTCATGACGTCGCCTTCCGCGCCCCAAGTGGTGCGCGTCTGGTATTCGGTGCCGTCGGTCATTTTGACGGTGATGGTGTGGTAGTCGGGATGAATTTCCGCTTTCATGGCACCGCTCCTCAGGCTTCGGTTTTCTTGGGTTTGTAGTTGGTGTCTTCGGCGATACGCGCCGATTTACCGCGACGATCACGAAGGTAGTACAGTTTCGCACGGCGCACACGGCCACGGCGAACAACTTCGATCGAATCGATGTTGGTTGCATAAAGCGGGAACATACGCTCCACGCCTTCGCCGAAAGAGATTTTGCGCACGGTGAACGATGCTGCCAGAGTTGCGCCGCCTTTGCGGGAAATCACAACGCCTTCATACATCTGCACGCGCGAACGCGTACCTTCGGTCACTTTGTAGCCAACGCGAACAGTGTCGCCGGCTTTGAAATCCGGAATGGTCTTGGCGAGGGCGGCGATTTGGTCCGCCTCGATTTGTGCGATCAGGTTCATCGCATATCCTTTCTGATGCTCACGGTTTTCCCGCGAAGGTGGTTGTGCCGCCTCAGAGCTCCGAGCCTTCATGGGTCCGCCGTATTGCGCCCACCGGAGAGTTCAGGTCGTCTTTCCTTTCGCCTTTTCGGCCCGCCCTGTGCCCATCGATGAAGAGCCGACGGGGGCGTGCAAAAAAGGGTCCTGTGGCGTGTTACGCACCCAAGACACGCGCGTCATAGGCCCAAAGCCGATTCCGTTCAAGCCTTTAAATAAAGCCGGATCATGCAATCGGCGCGCGGCTTGCCGCGGGCCAGCTTACGCTTGGTCAGATTGACAGGGAATCCACGCCTTTAGCGTCGTTTTCTGGCAGGCTTCGCGGGGGTGTTTTTTTCGTGTTCCGCCCATAGGTCGGGCCGCCGCCGGGCGGTGATCTCTTCGCTCATCTCGCGGCGCCATTCGGCGATGCGGCCGTGATGGCCCGAGGTCAACACATCGGGGACGGTCCGGCCCTCCCATTCGGCGGGACGGGTGTACTGCGGGTGCTCCAGAAGCCCTGCCGAATGGCTTTCCTCGACTGCGGATTCCGCGTTGCCAAGCACACCGGGCAGCAGGCGAACCGTGGCATCAATCAGCGTCTGTGCCGGAATTTCGCCCCCTGTCAGGACAAAATCGCCCATCGACACCTCTTCCACGCCGTAATGTTCCAGCACGCGCTCGTCCACACCCTCGAACCGGCCACACAGGATGGTCACCCCGTCACAGGCCGCAAACCGCCGCGCCATCGCCTGATTGAACGGCTTGCCGCGCGGCGACATATACAGCACCGGCCAGTTGGCCTGTGGATCAACGCCGCGCGCGGCTTCTTTCAGGGCCGCGCCCACAACATCGGCGCGCATCACCATACCTGCGCCACCGCCTGCGGGCGTGTCGTCCACATTCTTGTGCTTGCCCACGCCGAACGGGCGCAGATCGATTGTATCAAGCGCCCAAAGCCCCTGATCGCGCGCGCGTCCCAAAAGCGACAATCCCAATGTGCCGGGAAAGGCTTCGGGAAACAGGGTCACGATCTTGGCCTTCCATGCGCCGACCAACTGCGGCGCATCATCCATAAGGGAACGGGGCTGGCGCGACGCCGAAATCGAAAGCCGTCCATGCGATTTTCCTGCCGCGGCCCCGGTGCCATCGGCGTTCAGGCGGGGGCCATGGGAAAACTGTCCGTGACTGGGGAGGGGTTTATCCGCGCTCATATCTTGCCCTTCAGCATGTCGTCCTTGATCCGTTTCAGCTCTGCCTTGGATTTTCCGGACCGGTTGAGCGTAAGAAACGCGCTTTGTAACTGGGTGCGTTGTGCGGTGTTTCGCAAGCCCGCGGGTGGCAGTTTGGCGCGCAGACCGTCAGGCACGCCGAGCACATCCAGCACGGCCGCCGCCGGCCCTGCCGGATCCGTGCTCAGATCCTCCAGCGCGGCGCTGTAGACGGGCAGGGGGGCCAGTGCGCGCCGGATCTGCGCGACCTCTTCGTCCAGATCCACCGTGCCGGCATGCGTGGCGCAATAGGTGGCCATGTCGTCTTGCAGATGGATCGAGCGCAACAGATGGCCCCAGACAGAGCGCAGCCACGATTGCGGATCACGCGTAGTATAAAGGAATTCGACGGATGTTTCCGGGCCGAAGCGGTTTTTCAACTCGCTCTCGATCACATGTGCCAAGGCGATGGCGGTTGGCGCATATCGCTGCACCCGCCGGCCACGCCAATCGCGGTGGCCGGGCATCGCGCCTGCGAATGTCTCGCGCGACAGAACGATCACAGGATCGCTGGGAATGCGGTTCAAAAAGCGGCGGAATTTCAATCGGAACGCCAGCTTGCGCCAGAAAAACGGCGCTTGCCCGAACCGCCGCGCCGCCGCGCCGGCGTCAAAGAAATCCAGTTTGCCGTAAAACCGCATATAGGGGCGCAAAAGGTCGTGGTTGTCTTTCAGATAGTCTTGCAGGCTCGTGGTGCCGGTTTTATGAAAACCGGCGTGCACCAGAACCCGAACCATTAAAGCGCCTCCGGCGGATCAACGATGATCCGTCCCGCCTTCAGATCAACGGTCGGCACGATCGCCTTGGTAAACGGCAGCATCAGCGGGGTGGATTGACCCTTGGCCGCGATTTCAAGGATATCGCCTGCGCCATAATTTTGAACCGCGCGCAATGTCCCAAGTTCGGCCCCGCCTGCATCCAGCACTGTCATCCCGACCAGATCGGCGTGATAGAATTCGTCATCCGGCAAGGAGGGCAGCTTGTCGCGCCCGGCCCAAAGCGTGGTGCCGCGCAGCGCATCGGCCTGTTCTTTGGTGCTCACACCATCAATCCGTGCGCCGATACCGCCCTTGATCGGGCGTGTCAGCGATATGCTGAATTCGCGTGTGCCGTCCTCGTTGGACAGCGGCGCATACTCGGCAATAGCGCCCGGGTCCGCGCAAAAGCTTTTCAGCCGCACTTCGCCTTTTACGCCAAAGGCGCCCGCTATCGCGCCCACACAGGTTCGTTCCGCGTCTGACATCATCTCCGCTCCATCTCGGGCAGACCAATTCGTGGCTCCCAGCCCAGTTCTTCCAGCTCCGCCCGCGGTGTCTGATCCTCCGGCCAGCCGATGCACAGATAGCCGATAAGCTTCCAGCTGTCAGGCACTTCTAACGCCGTTGCCAGTGCCTGTTCGTCAAGGATCGACACCCAGCCCAGACCCACACCTTCCGCGCGCAGCGCAAGCCACATCATGGAAATCGCGCAAGCCACCGAATAGGCGCGCATCTCGGGCATGCTGCGTGCCCCCAGATTGGCGCCTTTGGTGGTCGCATCATTGCAAAACACTGCCAGTTGTACCGGCGCATCGCGCATGCCTGAAAGTTTCAGCCCTGCATAAAGCGCCGCCCGCTCGCAATCGCCATCCTCTCGGTAGGCGGCCAGTGCCTCGGCGTTGGCCGTTTGAAAATTGGAAAGCGCCGCAGCTCGGGCCGCGGCGCTTTCAACGTTGATCACGCGCCAAGGTTCGGACAAGCCGACCGAGGGCGCCATCGCAAAGGCATCCAGGCCCCGCGCGACGATCGCATCATCAACCGGATCGGTACGAAAGCGGCGTACATCACGCCGCCAACGCATCAACCGGTGAAGATCTTCGCGAAATTCGGGGCTGAATTCCGTTTGCAAGATCAGGCCTCTGCCGAACCTTCTGCAGCTTCCGAAGCTGCGGCCGCTTTTGCGGCTTTCTCTTCGGCACGGGCTTGGGCTTTTTTGCCCGGCTGTGCTTTTTTCATGTTCGCGCGGGTTTTCTTTTCGGTCACGCCAGCCGCTTCAAGGAAACGTGCCACGCGGTCGGTCGGCTGTGCGCCGTTCGACAGCCAGTGCTTGACGCGGTCGATGTCCATTTTCACCCGGTCTTCGCTGTCTTTCGGCAACAACGGGTTATAGGTGCCCAGTTTCTCGATGAAGCGGCCGTCACGCGGCATGCGCGAATCGGATGCAACGATCGAATAGAAGGGGCGCTTGTTCGAACCACCACGGGCGAGACGGATTTTCATAGCCATGGATTTATCTCCTTTGAATGGCAAGTGTCGGGCGAAAGGCCCGTTATTTCTGGAGTTGCTCGTGATGCCGGATCACTTCCGAAATCACGAAGTTCAGGAATTTACGCGCGAATTCCGGGTCAAGGCCGCTCTCGTCGGCCATCTTCTCCAGACGCGCGATCTGGGTCTTCTCCCGGTTTGGATCGGAGGGAGGAAGATCATGTTCGGCTTTCAGCTTTCCCACCGCTTGGGTTTGGGCAAAGCGTTCGGCCAATGTGTAAATCAACACCGCATCCAGCCGGTCAATGCTATCGCGGTGTTCTTTCAGCAGGTTTGCAGCGCGGGTGGTTGCATCGCTCATGCGCAGTCCTCCGGCGTAGGGTGACGGTAAACAAGGCAGGCTTTGCCTGCAGGGCCGGAGGCATCATGATCAATCACCGCCCCCAACCGTTCGGCCAATCTGGCCGAGCGGGTGTTTTCCGGCGCGACATAACTGACCGCACCACGCCAGCCCAGATCGCGGTAAAGATGCGCGCGGGCGCATGTTGCAGCCTCGGCCACGAGGCCTTGGCCCTCATCGGACTGGCTCCACACGCCCCACAGGATCTCGGCTTCGGGCCAGCCCGCAGGCTGCCACGGGCCGACCAGACCAAGGCCGCGATCATCGTCGTGGCGGGTGAACACAAACGGCCCCCAGCCATGCATGACCCAATGGCCGATCACGGTTGCCCAACCGCGCCATGCCAGCCCCTCTTCAAATACGCCAGGGCGCATGAAGGCACCGCGTTCGCTTGCCTGAAAGCCACGCCAGTGCGGCCAGTCCTTGGCCGCGGGCGCGCGCAAAACCAGACGTTGGCTGTGCAATACAGGGGTGGGCGACAGCGCGATCATGATGCTGTCCCTTGCGGGCAGACCCCGGTCGCGCCTGCGCGCGCGGTGGCGGCATGCGACTGGCACAGGATATGATCGACACACAGCATCATTTTACTTCTTCTTACCGAACCCACCAAGGCCGCCCAGACCACCAAGCCCGCCGCCCAGACCGGGCATGTTTTTAGGCAGCGTCTGGCCCAGCATCTTCGTGGCTTCTTCCATTTTGGCGGGGTCCATGCTTTGCGCATCGGGCAGGCCGCCCATTTTTCCGGTCATGGAGGCCATCGCACGTTTCAGTGCGCCGCCTTTCATCTTGCCCAGCTTTTTCATGGTATCGCCCATCTGGCGCTGCATTTTCAGAAGCTTGTTCAGCTCTGCAACATCCAGACCGGCGCCCTTGGCGATCCGCTCCTTGCGCGAGGCTTTCAACAGTTCGGGCTTGGCGCGTTCGGCTTTGGTCATGGAGTTGATCAAAGCCACCTGACGGCGGATCATCAGATCGTCGAAACCGGCGGTTTCGGCCTGTTTGGCCATTTTACCCATGCCCGGCATCATCGACATGACGCCTTGCATGCCGCCCATTTTCTGCATCTGCTCCAGTTGGGAGCGCATGTCGTTCATATTGAAGAGGCCCTTCTGGAACCGCTTCATCATGCGTTCGGCCTGCTCTTTCTCAAGAACCTCTTGGGCGCGTTCCACAAGGGCTACGATGTCGCCCATGCCAAGGATACGGCCCGCCACGCGCTCGGCCTCGAAGGTTTCGAGCGCGTCCATTTTCTCGCCCAGGCCGACAAAGCGGATCGGCTTGCCGGTGGTGGCGCGCATCGACAGGGCCGCGCCGCCGCGACCATCGCCATCCATACGGGTCAGGACAACGCCGGTGATCCCGACTTTTTCTTCGAATTCCTGCGCAACCTCGACGGCGACCTGACCTGTCAGCCCGTCCACTACAAGCAGGGTTTCGCGCGGGTTGGCCACATCGCGCACCTGCGCGACCTCGCCCATCAGGGTTTCGTCGATATGCAGGCGGCCTGCGGTGTCGAGGATATAGACGTCATAGCCGCCAAGGCTGGCCTGCTGCTTGGCCCGTTTGGCGATTTGAACGGCAGATTCGCCCTGAACGATGGGCAGCGTATCCACACCGATTTGCGTGCCGAGGATCTTCAGCTGCTCCATCGCGGCGGGGCGATAGATGTCGAGCGATGCCATCAGGACGCGCTTCTTTTCGCGCTCTTTCAGGCGGCGGGCCAGCTTCGCGGCGGTGGTCGTTTTACCCGAGCCCTGCAGGCCGACCATCAGGATCGGCGCGGGCGGGTTGTCGATTTTCAGCGCGCCGGGTTCTTCATCGCCTGCCAGCATCGCGACCAGCTCGTCATGCACGATCTTGACGACCTGCTGGCCGGGCGTGATGGATTTGGTGACGGATGTTCCGGTGGCTTTTGCCTCGACGGATTTGATGAACTGACGCACCACAGGCAGGGACACGTCGGCCTCCAGCAGCGCGACACGGACCTCGCGCAGCGCGGTCTTTACGTCATCTGCAGACAGCGCCCCTTGCTTGGTCAGCCGGTCGAACACGCCTCCTAGGCGATCTGATAAGCTCTCGAACATGGCTCCCTCCTTGTGCCGGGGGCGTTAAACAAACGACTATCGCACCAGTGGGCGCAACGCGCTGACTGGTGGCGATCCCCGCCGGATGCGGGGACCGGAGGGAATAGACCTCCGGGGAATCTGGGTTCGAATAGTCAAAATCACGCAGTGAGTCAACTCTTCTCGGGGGCGAAGTGTTGCGGTGCGGTTATGTGATCATGGCAAATGGCCCGCACGCATACAACCTGCGGGCCATGGTCTTCATGCGCGATCAGGACCACCCGTCAGGGCAGTCCGGTTTTTACGCCGCCAGACCTTTGATCTGCTCTTCGGCGCGGGTGATGGCCTCTGCCTCGCCCATAGCCACGCCCTCTGCGGAAATGAAGGTCAGGTCGGTCAGGCCAATAAAGCCCAAGACCTGCGTCAGATAGGACGATGCCAGATCGACGCCCGATCCTTGTGGCACGCCGCCCGATGCATAGGCCACAAACACGCGTTTGGCAGGCACCAGACCTTCGGGGCCGGTTTCGGTATAGCGGAATGTCTCGTTGACGCGTGCGATCATGTCGATCCATGCTTTCAACGGACCGGTGACGCCGAAGTTATACACCGGCATGCCGATCACGATCTCGTCTGCGTCCTTCAGCTCTGCAATCAGCGCGTCGGATTGGGCCAGCAGCTCTTTTTGCGCATCGGTGCGCTGGTCGGCTGGCGTGTACGCGGCACCCACCCATTCACCGGTGATCAGCGGCAGGGTCGTTGTGTCGCGCTCGACAACCTCACCGCCCAGTTTTTCCACGATTTTACCGGTCAGTTTGCGAGTGACGGATGCGTCGCCCTTGATGGAGCTATCAATACGAAGAATAGACATAGGGAAAACCTCAAATAGAATTTTGTTTCGAGCATAAGGTTTGCTCTTGCGTTGCCGAACTCAACTGGCATGATTGCACGTAATTTGTTCACAGGTGCACATCATGAGCTTTGAAAACTGGGACGAAATCCGGACGGCCTATCAGGTTGCCCGGGTGGGGACCGTATCTGGCGCAGCAGAAGTGTTGGGCGTTCACCATGCAACTGTTATCCGGCATGTGGATGCGTTGGAGGGGCGGCTGGGTACAAAGCTGTTCCAGCGTCATCCGCGCGGCTATACCCCGACCGAAGCAGGCCAGCAGCTTCTGGCGGTCGGTCAGGCCACCGAAGACCAGTTCAGCCAGCTTGCCGCGCGCATTGCAGGCGCAGGCGAGGAAGTGTCGGGCGAGGTGATCATCACCTCACTGCCCACGCTGTCGCCCCTGATCCTGCCGGCGCTGGAATCGTTGCTGGTGGACCATCCGAAGTTGCAGCTGCGCTACCTTACCGACCAGCGTGTTTTCCGTTTGGAATATGGCGAAGCACATGTGGCCATTCGCGCGGGCAACCGCCCGACAGAGCCAGATAACGTGGTCCAGCAGCTATGCGCCAACCAGACCGGCCTTTATGCGGGCAGGGGGTATGTCGAACGATATGGCATCCCGACCGAGGAAACCCTTGCCGAGCATCGCTTTATCGGACCTGAGCAGCGCGACAGTAACGCGCCGTTCTGGCGCTGGATGGCGGCAACTGTGCCCGACGACTGCGTGGTGTTTCGTGCCAATGACCATGAAAGCCAGTTGGCGGCAGTGCGCCAGGGGCTAGGGATCGGCTTTGTTCCCTTGCATGAGGGGCGTTCGGACGGGCGCATGGTGGAGGTGCTGCCACCGCGCCCGGAATGGGAATCGCCGCTGTGGCTGGTGACCCATGTCGATCTTCACCGCACCGCAAAAGTGCAGGCCGTATTGCGGGTGCTGAAAGATCTGATCGGCAGTCCGCGGGCCTGAGGTGGACGACGATCACGGCGCCACGCACGAACCAAAGCATATTGTACGCAAAAAAGGGAGGCCGCTTGGCCCCCCTTTTTTCATGCATTGATCACGCGATTATTTGCGCGGGACGACCGTTGGCATCACGCCGCTTACGCCGATCCTTGGCAAGCCGATCGGTGAGTGTTCGTCGCGTGGGGCCGGCGGGGTGGGGGGGGTACGTGTCTGCAGGGCCGGTGGCGTGATTGCGGTGTCAGCCATTTGCGGCGGCGCGGCCACGATGCTTTCGGGTTGGCGCTGGGTGATCCGGTCGCGCGCCCATGCAAATGCGTAAAGGGCGAAAAGCCCGCCGATCACAAGCACGGTATCCTGCCACAGCCCCGCCGGGTGCACGGATTTGATCGCCTGAGATAGAATCGCCAGCACCGTACCCAGTGCAAACACCTGCAACCCGTGCCGCCCCATCAGCCGCAACGGCGCGGTCAGTCGGGCCGCTGCAATCCGCGGCACCAAAACGGGCATCGACAGAATATAGGCAAGCGCCAGCAGGTGTGCCAGCCTTGGAAGCGACAGATAGGTTTTATCGAATGTCACCAGAAAGAACGGTACATCCCACTGCCGCAACTGCCACATCGCCTGCCCGAGGTTTTTAAGCATCCAGCTGTTGTTTACCCAGATCGCTGCAAAGACCAGCCAGACGCTTGCCAGTATCACCAAGGCGCGGCGGACCGGGACCAGCCGCTCGCCGCGTTTCATGGCAAGGCCGGTCATAATCCCGATGGTGAAAACCAGCTGCCATGCGAACGGGTTGAAAAACCAGCCCCCTTTGAACGGGTAGTTGGGCAGGTTCATCCGGAAAAGTCCCGCACAGGCCCATATGCCGACAGACACCGACAAAAGCGCCAGCGGCTTTCGCAGGCCCAGCCGTATCAGAAACGGTGTGGCCAGAAGCATAACCGCATACATCGGTAGGATATTCACATAGCCCAGCTGATGGGTAAGCGTCGCAATACCGATCAGAAACGCCAAAGGTTGTTCGGCCAGCGGACTGAACGCATTTGTTTTCAGTAAATCCTCGCCGCCGAACTGTAACGCAGCGGTAGCAAAGATCGCAATCGCCCACATAGTGATCAGCAGATGGGTCATGTAAAGCAGCCATGACCGCCCCCAGATCTTGCGGAAGGCGCCGATATTGAACCCCTCGGCCAGCTTCGGCCCATAGGCCAGCGCGGCCGCCAGCCCGGACATGAAAACAAACCCCTCAGCCGCATCCGAGTGGCCGAAATTGCGCGAGGTGAAGTTTTCATAGATCTGGTGGGGAATGTGATTCACGTAGATCATCGCCAAAGCGATGCCACGAAAGAAGTCCAACCGCGGATCGCGAACGGACTTTGTGTTAGGCATGATGTTTTTCCTCGGCGGCCGGGGAAGACAGATCTTCCGACCAGATGTTGAGAATACGATCGTGCAGAACCATCACAGGGGCGGGTGCACGTTCCGTTGGGGTGGTAAACAACATACCTGTCGCCGTGCGCGAGGTCACGGAAATAATGAACGGGGCCAACACCATTGGCACACCTACAGGAGAAAGCCACAGCAAAAGGCCCGGTGCATAGAGCCATGTGGCCGCAAGGCCGACCGTTCCGATCACCACGATCCACCAAGAGGCGATTAGCCCCTCCTTCAGGTTCATAGTGCCATCACCGCGGTTATTGGTGGGCCAGCCACCATCGGCACCGAATAAAACCTGCAAGACCGAGCGGGTCGAAAACAAAAGCAAAATCGGCGCGTTGATGGAACTGATCAACAGCTCGGCAATCGTGGAGCCCAGTGCCCGGATCATCCCGCCGAAGCCTCTGGCGGTGCCATCCATCCCCGACCGCAGTGCAATCAACAGCTTTGGTACGAACAGCAGGCCGAAAATCCCGATTGCAAGGCTGATCGCTTTCGACGCCTCGGACGGCGGGAAATAGGGGAAGGGCCAGTTCGGTTCGGGAAAGTAGTCGGGTGGCGCGACAAAGGCCATGGCCCCCACCGAAGCAAGGATGAACGCCAGCCAGAAGAGCGGTGCAATATAGGCCGTAATGCCTTGCGCGAACACGAAACGCGACCACCCCCGAAGGCCGGGCGCGCCGATCACGCGGATATGCTGCAGGTTACCCTGACACCAGCGACGGTCACGCTTGGCATGGTCCATGATGTTTTCAGGCCCTTCCTCGAAGGACCCTTCCAGATCATCGTCAAGACGCACGGTCCAGCCGCCGCGCGCCAGAAGCGCGGCCTCCACATAGTCATGGCTCATGACATGGCCGCCAAACGGGGGCTTGCCACGCAGGGCAGGCAGGCCGCAACATTCGGCGAAGGCCCGCACACGCACCATGGCATTGTGGCCCCAGAACGGGCCCGTACGACCTTGCATCATCGCCAGCCCGCGCGCGAAAACCGGTGAAAAGAACGCGGCAGAAAACTGCATCGCGCGACCGAAATGGGATCTGGCACGGATGACCTTTGGCAGCGTTTGCAGCAGCCCAAGGCGCGGATCCGCTTCCATCCGGCGCATCATCTGCAAGATCGTCTCGCCTTCCATCAGACTGTCGGCATCCAGTATCAGCGCAAAATCATAAGCGCTGCCGGAACGGGAGATGAAATCTTCGATGTTTCCGGCTTTTTTGCCGGTGTTGTCCTCGCGACGGCGATAAAAGAACCGCCCCAGACCCTGACGGTCCGCGACAAGCTTGCCAAACAGAAACTCTTCGCGTTCCGCAGTTTGTGCATTGCGGGTGTCGGAGAGGATCGCAAAATGGATGTTGGCGGTGCAGCCTTGTGCGGCCATGGCGTCTTTCAACGATTGGTCCATCGCGGCAAGACGTGTGAAAGTGTAAATCGGATCTTCGTTATACACCGGCATCAACACTACAGCGCGCCCTGCAATGGGTGCGCGATCGTCATAGGGCGGGGGGGATGCGCGACTTGTCAGCCCGATCAGGGCCTGAACCGCACCCCACGCCAGCCATAATGTAGAGATCAGGATCAGCAACGCGCGCAAAGCGTCAAAGATATCCAGCCCGTCTGCCGACCCGAACTGTAAAAAAAGCACGAACGCGCCGCATCCGGCGGCAAGGCTCAGCAAGATTGCCAGAGACCGAAGCCCCCAGAGCGCGGCGCGTCCATAATTCATGTGTTACCTCTGGTCAGCCGCGGCTGTGCGCGCGCGCAGGCTGGGGAATAAATGCCCCAAACAGATTGCGCAGGCGGCGCGGCTCGCGCTCCAGCACCTGAACAGGCATAGCCATCGGGGCATCGGGGAGGGCGCCCGGTCCGGCCAGAAGATCGCGCGTCGAGAGTTGCGCGCTATGGGTATTAAGATCGGCGGTCTGTACCGCCACGTGGGAGGTATATTCGGTCATGCTTTGATCCATTGATAGGCCCAGATTTCTGATTGCTTGACACCATAACCAGTAAGGTGCGCAGTTAGTTCCACGGTTGCTCCTTCTGGGGCCTCTACATCCAGCACCAAGCGCCAGATTTCGTGGCCGGGAATCTTCGAGAAGCTCTGGTTTTTAACCGTTCCGCCGCTAACATGTTGAACGACAGTCAGATCGTCTACAGACTCCGCTGGCAGTTTGGCAATGCGTCCGCCGGTAAAGTCGATAACGAATTTTCGTGTGCCATCGCTTTCCATGCCCGACACGCCGCCCGCGCCCGCGAATGTTTCTTTTACATGGGCCAGATCCTCTGCTGCATCAAGAGGCAGATCGCCCCAGCTCAGCCGATAGGAATATTCCCGCTCTTCGCCGGCCTTGGCCGCCTGTTTTGGCACCCAGAACGCCACGATATTGTCGTTGGCCTCCAGCTTGGAGGGGATCTCTACCAGCCGGACCATGCCTTCGCCCCAGTCGCCTTGCGGTTCGACCTTGAGCGACGGACGGCGTTCGTAGCGAGCCCATGCATCCTGATAGGCCTCGAATTCCCGATCCCGCTGATAAAGCCCGAAGCTTTTGGGCGTTTCTTCGTTGAAATAGCTCGACGCAAGACGGCTGGGATTGGCGAGGGGACGCCAGATCCGGTCGCCATTGACCTTTTCGATCATCAACCCGTCGCTGTCATGCACTTGCGGGCGGAAATCGTCGAATTGCGCACGGCTACGGTTGGAATACAAAAACATCGAGGTGAGCGGCGCCACACCAAGCTGCTGCACGTCGGCCCGAAGGAACAGGCGTGCGGTTACGTCCATCACTGTTGCATCGCCGGGGCTGATGACAAACTTGTAGGCCCCGGTAAGCGAGCCGCTTTCCATCGAGGCGTAAACCGTGATCTGATCGGCCCCTTCGGCGGGACGCTCGATCCAGAAACTCCGGAACCGCGGGAATTCTTCGGCCACCGATTGTCCGGTGTTGATCGCAAGCCCCCGCGCCGAAAGCCCGTATTGCGAATTGCGCCCCAAGGCGCGGAAATAGGACGCGCCCTGAAAGGCCACAAGCTCGTCCAGAACATCGGGCCTGTTGAGCGGATGGTGCAAGCGGAAGCCCGCCACGCCCGGCAAAGGCGCATGCTCTGGCACGACATCGCGCGCGCCCTGCTGGTAGACAAAGTCGTCGGTCGAGAAGCTCATGGCCTGTGCCTGACCGTCCACGACCTCGTAAAGCAGGACCGGCTCGCGGAACAGCCAGCCCATATGGAAGGCCTGCAAGGTGAACTGCGGATAATCGCCATCCATCAACCGCGCGCGATCGGAATCGAATCTGATCATACGATAGAGGTCGTAATCAAGTTTTGTTAAAAACCCGTCCACGGTCTGCGGCTCTTGGGCCGGTTGCTTGGCGGCCTCACGCATCTGGTCGGTCAGCACATCGAAGCTGAAGGGCTGCTGTTCGGCGGCAGGGGGCAGGGCGGGCTGCGTTTCATCTTGTGCAGGCGCTTGTGCGTCTTGCGCATAAAGAGGGCTAAGGCCGCCCGAGGTCAGGACTGTGCCTGCTGCAAGATGGCCGATCATTTGCCGGCGCGTCAGCCCCCGAGAGGCGGTCTTTGGCGTCTTTTCCATATAAATTCCAGTAATCTAAGGATGTTCCTGAAAGAGGAACCCCTTTTCAAAAAGGCTTATCCGCGAAACGAGTAGATGTGCAAGGAAGCATTATCTTCAAGTCGATCTAGTGCAAGATTCTCCGCGCGCTTCTGCATTTTTATGCCAGTTTTCGCCCTTGTTGGCGGATTTACGCCGACGGAACGGGCGTCTCGCGCACGCGCGCGCGAATAAAGAAGTAAATCACGATCCGGCGGTGTCCAGAGGGGGGCGAATTTGCTGACATACCCGTGATTGATACGTGATCGATTCGCGCCGGTTCTGCTTGACACTGGGGGGTTGGTCTCGCAGGTAAGAAGGTAATTTACTGAGGTTGCATTGCTCTTGAATGCTTCAAGCGCGTGTAGCGGTGCCGGGCAATGACGTCCGTGAGCGCCTGATCTGAAAACGGACCGGAGAGCGATGTCGCCAGCCCTTATTGCTGCCCTGCCATTCCTTGGAGCCATCCTGCCTGGTGTGTTGATCCGCACCGGGCGCAACAATACCGCGATTGCTGCCGGACTTACCTCCGGCCTCGCCTTGTTGGGGCTTTTATTGCATTTGCCTGCTGTGATGGCGGGCGAAGTCATTCGAACCAGCTTCAATTGGATTCCGTGGCTTGGTCTGAATGCCGAGTTCATGATCGACGGGCTGGGCATGCTGTTTGCCACGCTGATCCTGGGGATCGGGATACTGGTGATCCTTTATGCGCGCTTCTATCTGTCGTCCAAGGATCCTGCCGGACAATTCTATACCTATTTGCTGTTGTTCCAAGGGGCGATGGTTGGTATCGTTTTGTCAGATAACATACTGCTTTTGCTTGTTTTCTGGGAATTGACATCGCTTTCCTCCTTTTTGCTGATCGGCTACTGGAAGCATTTGCCCGAGGGTCGTCAGGGCGCGCGCATGGCGTTGACCGTGACCGGGGCAGGGGGGCTGGCGATGATTGCCGGCATGATGATCCTTGGCAATATCGCGGGCTCCTACAGCATTACGGATATTCTGGCGGCGCGTGATGTGATCCAGTCATCGGATATGTATGTGCCTGCGCTGGTGTTGATCTTGCTTGGCGCGTTCACGAAATCAGCGCAGTTTCCGTTCCATTTCTGGTTGCCACATGCGATGGCCGCCCCCACGCCGGTCTCCAGTTATCTGCACTCTGCCACGATGGTAAAAGCGGGCCTGTTCCTGATGGCGCGGCTGTGGCCGGTTCTGTCGGGCACGCCGGAATGGTTCTATATTGTGGCGAGTGTCGGGCTGCTGACAATGCTGATCGCGGCCAAGATCGCGATCTTCAAAGATGACATGAAAGCGCTGCTGGCCTTCTCGACCGTGTCGCATCTGGGACTGATCACGTTTTGCTTCGGTCTGGGCACTCATGCGGGGGTTGTGGCCGGTGTGTTCCACATCATCAATCACGCGTCATTCAAGGCCGCGCTGTTCATGACGGCGGGGATCGTCGACCACGAAGCCCACACCCGCAACCTGCAGCGTCTGGGCGGCTTGCGCAAACTTATGCCGGTCACGTTCACGATCGCAACAATCGCGACGCTGTCCATGGCGGGGATCCCGCTATTCAACGGCTTTTTGTCCAAAGAACTGATGCTGGAGGAAGCCTCCCATACCGCATGGATGGCCAATGACTGGCTGGTGCCGGTGTTGGCCACGGTGGCGGCGCTGCTGTCTGCCACCTATTCGTTCCGCTTTTTGTGGGCGGGCTTTATGGGACCGGTGCGCGACGATTATCCCCACAAACCGCATGATCCCAATTTCGGCATGTGGGCCAGCCCTGCGTTCCTGACCGTGCTGGTGTTGTTGATCGGCCTGCTGCCTTATGTGGCAGATCAGGTTGTCCAGACGGCGGCCAATGCCGTGGTTGGCGGCGGTCTGGCGCCTGTGCATCTGGCGATCTGGCACGGGATCACGCCTGCGCTGGTGATGTCGGTGATCGCGGTTGCGGGCGGGATTGTGCTGCTGGCGTTGTATCGTCCGCTGCGGGCGATGTGGCAGGCCAGCCCCCGCCCCGAAGCCAAGGACATCTTTGACTGGTGCATGGCGCGCTGTGTCGCGCTGGCCAACGGGCTGACAGCGGGGCTGCATACCGGCTCCATGGCGCGCTATCTTCTGATCTTCGTCACGACCGTTCTGGCCGTGGGCTTCTGGGCATGGAGCGGTGGCACACAAGGCCCGCAAACCCGCGAGATGCTGCCTGTCTCGGTTGTATCGCTTGTCGGCTGGATCATGCTGGTAACGGCCACGCTGTGTGTCGCGGCGTTCCACCGCAACCGCTTTCTGGCGCTGGTGCTGGTCGGCATTGTGGGATTGGTCATTTCGGTGTGCTTCGTCTACCTGTCCGCGCCCGATCTTGCGATGACGCAGATTTCGGTCGAGGTGGTGACGGCGGTGCTGATGTTGCTGGCGTTGAACTTCCTGCCCAAGGTGACAGAGGCAGAGACCAGCAACTTCAAACGCCATTTCGACAAGGTGTTCTCGGTGCTGGCGGGGATTGGTGCAGGGTCGCTGATCTATGCGCTGATGATGCGTGATTTCGCCTTCCCGTCGATGTCCGAATATCACTTGGCCAACAGCTATAACCTTGCTGGTGGCGACAATGTGGTGAATGTGATCTTGGTCGATTTCCGCGGCTACGATACCTTTGGCGAGGTGATCGTGCTGGGGATCGCGGCGCTTGTGATCTATGCCCTCACAGAGGCGCTTTTGAACGGCACCGGCTCGCGCAAACTGATCGCATGGCGTCCCGATACCCTTCGTGCAGGGGATAAACATCCGGTGATGATGCTGATCGCGACGCGGGTGATGATGCCGATCGCGCTGGTATTTGGCGTGTTTATTTTCCTGCGCGGGCATAATTTGCCCGGCGGCGGGTTCATCGCAGGCCTGATCGTCGCCATCGCGCTGCTTATGCAATATATGGCATCGGGCTTTGCGTGGACGCAGGCGCGCCAGAAAATCTACTATCACCAGCTGATCGGGGTTGGTGTGCTGGCGGCAGGGATCACCGGCGTGGGCGCATGGTTCAATGGCAAGCCGTTCCTGACATCGGATTTCGGCTATTTCAAACTGCCGTGGCTCGATAAATTCGAGCTGGCCACCGCGATGGGCTTTGATACCGGCGTGTTCTTGGGGGTTGTGGGGTCTGTCCTGCTGGCCCTCGGGGGGCTGTCGCGACTGGCCCGCCGTGCTGCCGCCCCGGGCGAAGAACATGCCGCCCATATTCTGGCCGAAAAACCCGAGGCCCGCACCGTGGCCGATGCCTCGATGGTGAGCTATCCGCAAGGAACACCCGTTCCCAAGCGATGGCTGACACGCAACGAGGACGGCAGTCTTGAAGATCGCGATCTGATGGAACGCGACAAACATCGCGACACGAACGAGGGAGACCACTGATGGAAGCCTTGGTTGCAAGCGCAATCGGCGTAATGACGGCAGCGGGGGTCTATCTGATCTTGCGTCTGCGTGTGTTCCCGGTGGTTTTGGGCATGACCATGCTGACCTATGCGGTCAACGTGTTCCTGTTCGCCTCCGGCCGTCTGGCGGTGAATATGCCGCCGGTGCTGCGCGAAGGGGTCGATACCTATACCGATCCGATCCCGCAGGCGCTGGTTCTGACCGCGATCGTGATCAGTTTCGGCATGACATCCGTTGTGGTCATGTTGGCGCTCGGGGCGTTTGTCGAAGCGGGCGATGACTATATCGATCTTGATGGCGAAGCGGAGAAATAAGCCATGCTCAACCTCCTAGACCATCTGATCGTGGCCCCTGTTGTGCTGCCTGCCTTTCTGGCGCCGCTGATTGTTTTATGGCTGCGTTTCGATACCAATGCGCAACGTGTGTTTTCCGTCTTCGGTATGCTGGCGATGCTGGCGATAGCGGTTTCGCTGGCCATGCGCGCAAGTTCCGGCCCGCCCGAGGTCTACCGCCTTGGCGACTGGGAGGCACCGTTCGGCATCGTTTTGGTGCTCGATCAGTTGTCAGCGCTGATGCTGGTGCTGAATGCCGTTTTGGGCTTGGCGATCGTGCTGTATTCCATCGGCTCGGGCTGGGACAAACGCGGCTGGCATTTCCATTCGCTTTTGCAGTTCCAGATGATGGGGATCAACGGTGCCTTCCTGACAGGCGATGCGTTCAACCTGTTTGTGTTCTTCGAGGTGCTCCTGATCGCCTCCTACGGCCTGATGATCCACAGCGGCGGGCGCGACAGGCTGAAGGCCGGTGTGCAATATGTGGTGTATAACCTTGCAGGCTCGACCCTGTTTCTGTTCGCGCTCGGCACGATCTATGCCACCACAGGCACGCTTAATATGGCGGATCTGGCCGACAAGGTCGCGCAGATGCCCGCAGCGGATGCGGGCCTTTTGCGGGTTGGTGCTGCGCTTTTGATACTGGTCTTTGCGGTCAAGGCGGCGTTGGTGCCGTTCCAGTTCTGGCTGCCGGGAACCTATACAAACGCCCCCGGCCCCGTGGCGGCACTTTTCGCGATCATGACGAAAATCGGCGTTTATGCGATCATCCGCGTCTATACCCTGATTTTCACCCCCCAAAGCCCTGTGGGCACGCTGGCGCATGACCTGCTGCTGCCTGCCGCAGGTGTGACGCTTGTGATCGGAATGGTGGGCATTTTAGGCGCGCGCGACATGGGCAGGGCGGTGGCCTATTCTGTCATCGGCTCGGTGGGCACGATGATTCTGGCTTTCGCACAGTTTTCCGAGGCCGCGACCGTGGCGGGGTTGTATTACCTTGTGCATTCCACGCTGGTCGCGGGCGCGCTGTTTCTGATCGTCGATATGGTCAAGGAACGTCGTGAAACCGGCCTTGTGATCGAGGCACAGCCCCCGATCCGCAATCAGGGCCTGCTGGCGTCGCTGTTCTTTATGGCAGCGATTGGCATGGCGGGCATGCCGCCGCTCTCGGGGTTTCTGGGCAAGCTGATGATTTTGGATGTGACCCGCGGCCAGTGGTGGATCTGGGCGGCAATCCTTGTGACCTCTTTGATCGCGATTGTCGGATTTGCACGGGCAGGTTCCACGGTATTCTGGAAATCTGAATCGCTTGCGCGTGAAGAGGGTGACGAGATGCCGACACCCGAAGATGGCACCTCTGCGGGGCTGGCTTTCGTGTCGGTTGGCGGACTTCTGGCCGCCATCGTGGCATGGACGGTGTTCGCAGGGCCTGCCTCGCGCTATATGCAGAATGTGGCAGCACAGCTCTACACGCCCCAGGCCTATATCTCTGCGGTGATGGAGGGGGCCGCCCAGCGGGCCGAAGCGGCGGCACAGGCCGGCGCCCATCCCGAGGCAGGCGACGATCACGATGTTCAGGAGGCACCGCATACCGATGCGCCTGCCCCCGCCCAAGCCGATGCGCATTAAGGAGGGACGATAGATGATCCGGAAGTTTCTGCCGCATCCGCATCTTACCACATTGCTGACCATCGTGTGGCTGCTGCTGGCCAATACCTATACGCTCAACTCGCTTGTGTTCGGAGTGCTACTGGGGATTGTGATCCCGTGGATCACGGCCCCGTACTGGCCCGACAGGCCGGTGGTGCGCAATATTCCCAAAATGATTGAATACGGGCTGATCGTTTTGTGGGATATCGTTGTGTCCAATATCGAAGTGGCGCGGGTGGTGTTGTTTGTTCCCAATTCCAAGCTGAAACCCGAGTGGATCTCTATTCCGCTGGATTTGCGCACACCCGAGGCAATCACCGTGTTTGCCGCCACCATTACCATGACGCCGGGCACGATTGCAGCGGAACTGTCGGCCGACGGGCATTCGCTTTTGGTCCACTGCCTGCACGAACTGGACCCCGACGGTGCCCGCGACGAGATGAAGTCCCGCTATGAAGCCCGCCTGAAGGAGATCTTCGAATGATCACCTATGCCCTGATCTTTGCCCTTGGTTGCTATGGGCTTGCGCTGTTGTTCAATCTCTACAGGGTGGTGCGCTCGCCCGGGGTGACAGACCGTATCCTTGCACTGGATACGATGGCGATCAATGCCATCGCGCTGATTGTATGTTTTGGCATCTGGGAAGGCAGTGCGATGTTTTTCGAGGCGTCGATCCTTTACGCGATGGTCGGGTTTGTCTCGACCGTGGCCTATGCCAAGTTCCTGCTGCGTGGCGATTTGATCGAGTGAGGTAGACTGATGGAATTATTCTGGGAAATCCTGGTATCTGCGCTGCTGGTGATCGGCGGGTTCTTTGGTCTGGTGGGGTCCTTCGGGATGGTCAAACTGCCCGATTCCATGACGCGCCTGCATGCGCCCACCAAAACCACCACGCTGGGGGTGGGGTGCTGTCTTATTGCCTCGATGCTGTGGTTTGGCATCTTTGAGGGGGCGCTGTCGCTGCACGAGCTGATGATCTCGCTGTTTTTGTTCCTGACGGCCCCGCTGACCGCGCATTTCCTGTCCAAGGCGATATTGCTGCGCGACATCCCCCGCAGCGATTTGCCGCCACCCACGGACGGGGACTGGGCGGTTTATACGCCGCTGTCCGATACCGCCGCCCACGAGCTGGAAGAGGCGGTCGAAATTCAGGAACTGCGCAAGGAACGTGCCCGCCTGCGCCGCCAGCATGAAGACGATTGGGAGGGCGAGCTGGACGGCGAACGGCCCGAGCCGTAAGCGCCCGGCCTGCCCGCACTACGTCACAAAAAAAAGGCGCCCGATCAGGGGCGCCTTTTTCGTGAGGGGTCTTGCTACATCCGATGCGCGATCACAGCAGGCCCGCATGGACGAGGGCTGCATCGATATGCGCCTTTGTGTCGTCGCTGATCGGTGTCAGGGGCAGGCGTACCTCGTCCGAGCACAGACCGAGTTTGGAAAGGGCATATTTCGCGCCGCATACTCCCGGCTCAAGGAAGATCGCGATATGGAGCGGCATCAGGATATCTTGCAGCTCCAGTGCGCGGGTCATGTCGCCTTCAAGCGTGGCATTCTGGAAATCGGCGCATAGTTTCGGCGCGACATTGGCCGTGACCGAAATACAGCCCGTACCGCCCATGGCGTTGAAGCCGAGCGCTGTGGCATCCTCGCCCGACATCTGGATGAAATCGGGGCCGCAGGTCATGCGCTGTTTGGCCACGCGTGCCAGATCGCCGGTGGCATCTTTCACGCCCACAATGCGCGGCAGTTTTGCCAGCTCGCCCATGGTCGCGGGCAACATATCCACAACCGACCGACCGGGAATATTATAGATGATGATCGGCAGATCGCTTGCATCATGCATTGCGGTGAAATGCGCGATCAGACCGTTTTGGGTGGGCTTGTTGTAATAGGGTGTCACGACCAGCGCACCATCGGCCCCTGCGGCCTGAGCATGCTGGATCAGCTCGATCCCCTCGCGGGTGTAGTTGGACCCTGCACCGGCAATCACCTTCATCCGTCCCGCGCTGGCGCGTACGACCTCTGCCACCACGGTGTTATGCTCGGCATGGCTCAAGGTGGGGGATTCGCCCGTTGTGCCCACGGGCACCAAGCCGGCGCTGCCCTGATCGGCGTGCCAGTCGACAAGCTTCTTGAGCGTGTCCAGATCCAGCTCGCCGTCTTTAAACGGCGTGATGAGTGCGGGATAAGACCCTTTGAACATGACACGCTCCTTTTATCGTGGATTTGGGCGGATTCGCCCGGTTTGAAATCGCGCGGACATTAGGCGACACGGGCCGCCTTGCCAACTTGTGAATTGCATGACCGTAAAACTATGCGAAAACATCGCTGAAAGAGAGTGGTGTTCATGTATCTATCCCCTTTGAAAGTCGGGTTGTTTGCCGGATGTGTTGCTGCGGGCTTTGGCGGTGCGACATCGGCCTTGGGCGAGGCTGGCGCGATAAATATCTCTGCGGGCCGTTCTGCGGAACAGCAAAGCGAACCCACCTATCCCACGGGACCCGAGGCGCTGCATCTTGCGCTGCAAGCCGCCGCGAAAAAGAACTGGGCGCAGGCCTTGGTGCTGGGACGTGATGCCGGTCCGCTGGGGTTTGATATTGTTGAATGGCACCGGTTGCGCGCGGGGGAGGGCGGCTTTCCCGCCTATGCCGATTTTGCCAGACGCAGGGCGGATTGGCCGGGCATGCCGCTGTTGCGCCGCAAGGGCGAGGCGGTTCTGGATCAGGCGAGCCCGGCCGAAGTCGTGGCCTATTTCAAAGGTCATGCCCCCCAGACCGGAGCCGGCGCGCTGGCACTGATCGCGGCATTGCAATCGACAGGCGCGGGGACCCGCGCGGCGGAGGTGGCTGTGCAGGCGTGGCGTGATCTGCGGCTGACACCCGAAGATCAGGCGGCCTTTCTGGCGCGATACGAAGTGCTTGTGCGCCCCTATCACGGGGCCCGTATGCAACGGATGCTGGATCGTGGCGAGTTGACACAGGCGCGCCGGATGCTGGATCTGGTCACGCCCGGCACGCAGGCTGTGGCCCGCGCCCGTATCGCGTTACAAGCCAAAGATCACGGTGTGGATGCGCTGATTGCTGCCGTGCCAGAGTATATGATGGGGTCTGCGGGGCTGGCGCGCGACCGTGCCGTGTGGCGTTGGCGCGAAAGCTATGAAGACGGTGCGGCCGATTTGATCCTGAACTGGTCGGCCTCTGCCCAAAAGCTGGAAGATCCTGCGCTTTGGTCCGACGTGCGGCGCCGGATGGCACGCTGGGATCTGCGTCACGGTAATATCCAGCGCGCCTATGATCAGGCCGCCAGCCATCATCTGGACCCCGGCAGTTCCGACTATGCCGAACTGGAATGGCTTGCGGGCTATGCTGCGCTGAAGCTGGAGGACGCGCCGCGTGCCTTGCGCCATTTCGAGGCCTTGTCGGCAGCCGTCGGCAGCCCGATTTCGCAATCGCGCGCCGATTACTGGCGCGGGCGGGCGCTCGTGGCGATGGGCCGCACGCAGGACGCCCGGCAGGCCTTTACCGCTGGGGCGCAAAACCAGACCGCATTCTACGGGCTGTTATCGGCGCAAGAACTGGGGATGGACCTTGATCCGGCCCTGATCCAGCCGCCCGCCTTGCCCGATTGGCGGCTGGGCCAGTATCAGGATGCATCGGTTTTTCAGGCCGCGCAGCTTTTGCACAGATCGCAAGACACTGCATTGGCCGAGCGGTTTATCCTGCATCTTGAAGAAGGATTGCCGCAGGACCAGATCGCGCCTTTGGTCGATCTGGCGCTGGAATGGCAAGATCCGCATCTGGCGCTGCAACTGGGCAAGCGCGCCGCCCTGAATGGCGAGATTCTGGTGGCGGGGTATTTCCCGATCCCCGCCTTGCGTACCCACCAGCTGGGCGTTCCGGAAGAACTGGCGCTATCGATTGCACGCCGCGAAAGCGAGTTTGACCACACCGTCATTTCCTATGTCGGGGCGCGCGGGTTGATGCAGCTGATGCCGGGCACAGCCAAGATGATGGCCCGCAAGCTGGATGTGGCCTACGAGCCCGCCCGCCTGACCACCGATCCGACCTATAATGTCGAGCTGGGATCGGCCTATTTGCAGGACCTCCGCACAGAGTTCGACAATTCGCCCGTGCTGGTGGCTGCGGGCTATAATGCAGGCCCCGGGCGTCCGCGCCGCTGGATCGAGGAGCAGGGCGATCCGCGTAATGGCTCCGTCGATGTGGTGGACTGGGTGGAGATGATCCCGTTTGACGAGACCCGCAACTATGTGATGCGCGTGGCCGAAAGCCTGCCGATCTACCGTGCAAGGCTTGGCGGGGCGCAGGTGCCTTTTACCGAAGAATTGCGCGGCCACGCCCCGTAAGGTCCGGCGGGCAGAGGGGCTGCGGCCCCAACGCCAGGGGTCAGGGCTTGATCACGGGATCGGGCGGCACGATCGGCTCTTGGTTCTTGACGCGTTGGCGCCACAGGGTGAACAGTCCCGCCGCAACCACGAAACAGGCCCCGATGGCCACATTGGGGCGCAAGATATCGCCAAACAGCGCCATGCCCAACATCGCGCCCCAGACAAGTTGCAGATAGCTGAACGGCTGGATGGCAGAGGCCTCTGCCACCTCGTAGGCGCGAATCATCAGCCCGTGTCCGGCCACGGCGGCCACACACAGCAGGGCCATCCAGCCCCAGTCGCCGGTGCTCATCGGTTCCCAGAACCACATACCGCCAAGGGTTGCGACGACAGCCCCGCCAACGCCTGTCCAGAAGATAGAAACGCTGGCATCATCGCGATCGGCCACTTTGCGGGTCAGCAGGGCATAGACCGCAAACATCAGGGCCGCCGCAAACGGGATGGCCGCCTCCGGGGCGAAGACGCCGTTGCTGGGTTTGAGGATGATCATCACCCCGATAAAGCCGATGCCGATGGCCATCCAGCGCCGCCAGCCCACGGTCTCGCCCAGCACAGGGCCGGACAAGGCCGCCACCAAAAGCGGATAACAGATGAATACGGCGTGGGTTTCGATCAGCCCCAAAAGAACGAAGGCCGCGATCATCACGTAGATTTCCAGCACCAGAAAAACCGCACGGATCGCTTGCATCCACGGGTGATGGGCGCGGATCGCCCGCGCCAGCCCGCCCTTTTTGCGCGCCGCCAACCAGATCGCGAAAATACCGAAGAACCAAAACCGGATCATCACCACCATATAGGTGTTGTAGGTTTCGGCCAGATGGCGCGACATCGCATCTTGCAAGGAGAAGATCACCGTGACCAGAATGATCAATATCGCGCCCTGACGGTTGTCTTGCGTGCTCATGGGGACGCGACCTCCGGCGGATGTGCCGTGGTGTCGGTGTCCCTGCGGCCGATGCTCATGTGGCGTTTATGGCCATGGCCCGGAATGCGGCTGACCGTGAAACCGGCCTGCGCCAGATTGCGCCGTACAAAACCGGCGGCGGTATAGGTCGCAAAACTGCCACCCCGCACGGTATGCGCGCCCACCGCCTGCATCAGATCGGCCTGCCACAGCTCGGGGTTTTTGGCAGGCGAGAACCCGTCCAGATACCATGCATCCGCGCATCCCTCCCAGCGCGGCAGGGTGTCGCGGGCATCGCCCACGATAACCTCGACCGTGATCCGGCCCAGATCGAAGCGCCGCAGCCCTTGGCGCCATGCCGCCAGCAGCGGATCTGCAATCGCGCGGGCCTGCGCAAACGCGCCCAAGGCACGCTCCATCTCGGCGGCGCTCATCGGGTAGGCCTCGAAGCTGGTGTACTGCAGCGCGGTGTCGGGGCAGGCCAGTGCTGTGGCCAACAGATTCAGCCCCGTCCCGAACCCCAATTCGGCAATATGGAAGCCGTCGCAGGCCCGCGCTGGCAGATCATTGCCCGCCAGAAACACATGATTGGTTTCTTCCAGACCGTTGGCGAGCGAAAAATACGGATCGTCAAACCGCGTCGAGACAGGTATTGCCGCCTCGCGCCATTCAAGTTCGGCTTGGCTCTGGTCTGGGTCGGTCATGCGCGCTAGGCCTTCGGAAGATGGGGCCAAACAGCCCGTTTTACGGGACAATGGGGAAAGGCACTGAAAATGACAAGCGGGCTTAGCATCAATCCGGTTCTCTCGAAAGGAGAGTGGGTCACCGTGCGTGGTGGCGGTGTGTTCGGCCTGTCTTGCGCGTTCGAACTGGCGCGGCGTGGCGTATCGGTGCGTGTGATCGAACGCGCGGGCATCGGGGCGGGGGCCTCTGGCGGGACAGTGGGCGCGCTTGCCCCGCATGTGCCCGAACAATGGGAGCCCAAAAAACAGTTCCAACTGGAAAGCCTGCTGATGGCAGAGGGGTTCTGGGCGGATGTGGCGCGCGTGGGCGGTGGCCAGCCCGGTTACGGGCGGGTGGGGCGGTTGCAGCCGCTTCTGGATCAGGTGCAGATCGACCGCGCGCGCGAACGCAAAGCCTCGGCCGCGGTCCACTGGCAGGACAATGCCCGTTGGGAGGTGATACCGGCCCAAGGCGCGGGGCCTTTGGCACCGGCCTCGCCCACGGGGCTGTTGGTCCATGACACGCTCAGCGCGCGCATCAACCCGCGCGCGTGCGTCGATGCGCTGCATGCGGCGCTGCGGGCCATAGGCGCACAGGTGATTATCGGCGAGGGGGATGAGCGCGGTCAGGTCTTGCACGCCACCGGCGTCGCGGGGCTGTTCGATCTGTGCGAGCGGTTCGGCACAGAGGTCGGCAATGGCGTGAAGGGGCAGGCTGCGGTATTTGCCTATGACGCGGGTGCTGCACCACAAACCTATGCCGAAAACCTGCATGTGATCGCCCATGCCAATGGCACAGTGGCCGTCGGCTCCACCTCGGAGCGGTATTACGATGATCCGAACTCCACCGATGCGCAGCTTGATACGCTGATTGCCAAGGCGCGGCGGATCTGTCCCGTGCTGGCGGAGGCACCGGTCATCAACCGCTGGGCGGATTTGCGGCCACGGGCGAAGACGCGCGCGCCGATGCTGGGGGCATGGCCCGACCGCGCCGGACATTTCATCGCCAATGGCGGCTTCAAGATCGGCCTCGGGATGGCGCCCAAAGTGGCGCAGGTGATGGCGGATCTGATGCTGGAGGGGAAAAACACGATCCCTGACGGGTTTCATGTGGAAGACAGCCTGTAGGCGCAGGGCGCAAAAGCGCGCGATCTACCAGCGGTTCAACGCGGCCTCGTCACTGTCTTTCGCATCCACCCAAGACGTGCCTTCGGCGCCATGTTCCTTTTTCCAGAACGGGGCGCGGGATTTCAGGTAATCCATCAGGAAATCGGCCGCTTCGAATGCGTCTTTACGGTGGCGGGCGGCGGTGGCCACCATCATGATCGGCGCGCCCACCTGCAGGCGGCCATAGCGGTGGATGATCAGCACGTCATGCAGCTGCCAGCGATCTCGTGCCTGCTGTGCGATCTGCCCGATCGCCTTTTCGGTCATGCCCGGATAGTGCTCCAGCTCCAGAGCGGTCATGGTGCCGGTGTCATCGCGCACAATGCCGCCAAAGCTGACAATCGCCCCCGCACCCGATGCGTCGTTTGTAAAACGGTTGAGCTCGGCGCCCATGTCAAAGGGGTCTGGCTGAACCGATAAGCGCATTCCTAGCCCCCCGTCATCGGCGGAAAGAACGCGACCTCTTTGGCGTTTTCCAACGGGGTGTCGAAATCCGACAGTTCCTGATCGATCGCCACACGAAGCGCAGACACATCGCCAAAGGCTGCGCCATAGCGCGGATCGCGGGCGGACAGCTCCGCGATCAGATCGGCGGGGGTGCGGGCCGTGGTTGTGACGGTTTCACGCGCCACGCCGATACGTTCGCGCACCCATGCGAAATAGACCAGATCAACGGTCATGGGTGTCACGCAAAAAGGGCAGGGCTTTGCGGAAATAATCCCAGCCGGTGATAGCGGTCAAAAGCGCAGCGATCCAGATCAGGACCAGACCCGCATGATTGGCCAGATCGGCGGGGCTGACGCCGTCGGGCAGATGCGTCTCGCCCACGCGCGGGGGGCGGCCGGTTTCCATGTAGGACAGGCCGGTTGCCAGAAACATGACCGCGATCGCCACCATCTGGGCGGTGGTTTTCCACTTTGCCAGTTTGGTAACCTTCAGCTTGCCGCTGTCGGCGCCCAGAAACTCCCGCAGGCCGGACACGAACACCTCGCGAAACAGGATCACGGTGACCGGCAGGATCAGCCACGGGTTCATCCCCGAATAGCCGATCAGGATCACCAGCGCGATGATCACCATCGCCTTGTCGGCAATCGGGTCCAGCATCGCGCCGAACTTGCTTTCTTGCGACCATGCGCGCGCGATATAGCCGTCAAACCAGTCGGTGACGGCGGCGCCGATAAATAGCGCCAGCGCGAACCAGTCGGCCCAAGGCCGCGAGAAGTATAAAAACATTACAGCAACACCGGGGGCTGCAAGCAGCCGCAGGACGGTGAGCGTATTTGGCAGGTTCCATTTCATAACAGGCAAGCTAACCGCAGTGTGGGATAAGGGAAAGCGACTTTCATCGCTCGGGGTCCAGATAGTCGTGTATTTGATCGTTCCAATCGCGGACCTGCCATTTCCCCGGTGCAACTTCGGTGAAATAATCCGCGTTCACCGGGACTTTGCCATGACCACCGGGAATGTCGAGCACATAACGCGGCAGGCAGTGTCCCGACACCCTGCCTTGAAGCGCGTACATCAGCGCGCGGCCTTCATTGATGGTGGTGCGGAAATGGCTGGTGCCGCGCGCCAGATCACAATGATGCAGATAATAGGGTTTGACCCGTAGCGCAGAAAGCGCGGCAAAAAGCGCCGCAAGCGTGGGGGCGTCATCGTTTATGCCACGCAAAAGGACGGTTTGGGATATCACCGGCACACCCGCATCCACCAGCCGCGCCAGTGCGCCCCGCGCGGCTTCGGTCAGCTCCGCGCTATGGTTTGTGTGCAAAACGATCCACGGTGTCAGGCGCAGTGCACCAAGCGTATCAGCCAGATCCGGGGTGATGCGTTCGGGGGCGACCACCGGCACACGCGTGTGAAAGCGCACCATGTCCAGATGCGCAATCCCATCCAGCCGTTTTAGCACATCGCGTAACCGGCGCGGCGACAGGGTCAGCGGATCGCCCCCGGTCAGGATAATCTCGCGCAAGGCCGGTGTGCGTGCGATATAGTCCAGTGCCTGATCCAGATCGCTGGCGGGCAGCGGGCCTGTTTCCCCCACCGTTTCGCGCCGGAAGCAGAAGCGGCAATAGACATCGCAGGTTTTGGTAATGTGCAAGATCGCCCGATCGGGATAGCGATGGGTCAGCCCCGGTGCAGGGGAATGGGCCGCGTCGCCGATGGGATCGTCCAGCTCTTCGGGCCGGACCGTCAGCTCTGCGGTGCTGGGCACGAATTGCGCGGCCAGCGCATCGCTTTTTGAAATCCGGTCGCCCGTTCGGGTCCCGTCCGTCATGGCGTTGTGCATCTCGGCTGTGATGCGCATGCGGAAGTCCTGCGTCACCCGATCCAGATCGGCGCAGGTCTCGGGCGGGACCAATCCCGCGTGCACTAGGTCGCTGGGCGTGGTCAGGGCGGTTCGGGGGGGCGCGGGGGCACGACGTCTCATAGGCCGCGCGCTACGCCGCCCCTTCGATCCGGTCAACCCTTCTCGTTGAAGAAGTTGTAGACGGTCTCGGCGGTAGAGGCGGAAATACCGGGCACATCCATCAGATCGGGCAGGCCGGCACGGCTGACCGCCTTGGCAGAGCCGAAATGGGTGAGCAGAGCGCGTTTGCGCGTGGCCCCGATCCCGGGAATTTCGTCCAGCGGGTTGGCCAGCTGCGCTTTGGCGCGTTTGGCGCGGTGGGTGCCAATGGCCCAGCGGTGGGCCTCGTCGCGAAGACGCTGGATATAATACAAGACCGGATCCTGACGTGGCAGGGCCATAACGGGGCGGCCGGTGCGGTAGAATTCCTCCTTACCCTGATCACGATCAATCCCTTTGGCCACGCCCACCATCGGCACGTCGCTCACGCCCAGATCATCCATGATTTCCTGCACGGCAGACACCTGCCCCGCACCCCCGTCAATCAGCAACAGATCAGGCCAGTTTTCCGAGGCGCGCTCTGGGTCTTCTTTCAGCAACCGCTGGAACCGTCGCGTCAGCACCTCTTTCATCATGCCGAAATCGTCGCCGGGGGTCAGGGACGCATCCTTGATATTGAATTTGCGATACTGGTTTTTCAAAAACCCGTCCGGACCGGCGGCGATCATACCCCCCACGGCATGCGCCCCCTGAATGTGGGAGTTGTCATAGACCTCGATCCGCTGGGGTGGTTTGGGCAGGCCGAATGCCTCTGCCACACCCTTCAACAGCTTTGCCTGTGCGGCGGATTCGGACATTTTCCGACCCAGCGATTCACGCGCATTGCGGTGGGCATTCTCGACCAGCTCGGCCTTTTCGCCGCGCTGCGGCACGGCCAGCTCGACCTTGCGTTCGGCCTTGGTGCTAAGGGCATCGGTCAGAAGGTCGGTGTTTTCAACCGGATGGCTGAGCAAAATCAGTTTGGGTGGCGGGCGGCTATCATAGAACTGCGCCAGAAAGGCCTCCAGCACCTCTGCCTCCTCGGCGCCGGCCCCTGTGCGCGGGTAGAAATCATGGTTGCCCCAGCTTTGGTTGGCGCGGATGAAGAACACCTGCACACAGGCCTGACCGCCCTCCATATGCAGGGCCACGACATCGGCCTCTGCCACGCCGCGCGGGTTGATCCCCTGACTTTGCTGGACATTGGTCAGCGCCTTGATCCGGTCGCGCAAGGCGGCGGCGCGCTCGAATTCCATATTCTCGCTGGCCGTCTGCATATCCTGTGCCAGTTCGCGCTGGATCGAGGTGGTCTTGCCTTCCAGAAACCGCTTCGCATCCTCCACCAGTTTGGCGTAATCGCCTTCGGAGATCTTGCCGACACATGGCGCCGAACATCGCTTGATCTGGTATTGCAGGCACGGTCTGGTGCGCGCGGCAAACTGGCTGTCGGAGCAGTTGCGCAGCAAGAAAACCCGTTCCAGATGATTGAGCGTGCGATTGACCGCCCCCGCCGAGGCGAACGGCCCGAAGTAATACCCCTTTTGCTTGCGTGCCCCGCGATGCTTGGAAATCATCGGAAAGTCGTGACCTGTCGGGATCAGGATGTTGGGGAAGCTTTTATCGTCGCGCAGCAGCACGTTATAGCGCGGCTTGAGCTGCTTGATCAGGTTTTGCTCCAGCAGCAGCGCTTCTGTTTCCGTGCGGGTGGTCAGAAACATCATCCGGCGGGTTTCCAGAATCATCCGCGCGATCCGCCCCGAATGGCCCGACGGGCGGGCATAGTTCGATACTCTGGCCTTCAGATTGCGTGCCTTGCCGACATACAGCACCTCGCCCTTGTCGTTAAGCATCCGGTACACCCCGGGAGAGCCATCAAGCCGTGTGACATAATCGGCAATCAGCTCGTGTCCGCTCAGGCGGTCCGGGGCGCTTTCGGGGGCATCTTGACCCGGTGTTTGAAGGGGCGGTGTCTGTGTCATCAGCGGGGGTCGATTCTTTGGTTTGGCTGCCTCCGTGGGGCGGCGAGATCAAGGGCTAACATGTCCACGGAATCTGTGGATAAGGTGGTGGAGAAAATCCGTAAATCAACGATTCAGCCTTGTAACAAAGGCAAGACAACGGATTGCACAATTTTTAATCGACATATTATGACATTGATTTTGTTGAATAAAAATATGATGTCAACTAACCGGCTGAATCCATTACGGAATCCTTAACGGCGAAAATATTGCTGGTCGCGACGTGCACAACTGCCCTAGCGTCGCTTTGCGCGATGCTTACTCGACGCCCAGAACGTCGGGTGTTTTCCACGCCAGATGCTGGCCGCCATCGGTGCAAATCAGCTGGCCCGTGACCGATTTCGCGTCCATCAGATAATGCAGGGCAGCGCAGATATCATCGCTGTCCGCACCACGTTCCAAAATGGTGGCACCACGTTGGGCGGTGAAATGGGCATCGCTCTGGCGCGCGCCCTGCAGCGTGGGGCCGGGGCCGATAGCATTGACCCGGATGTCGGGGGCCAGACCCATCGCGGCGGTTTGGGTAAAGGCCCAAAGCCCCATTTTCGCAATTGTGTAGGTCATGAATTCCGGCGTCAGCTTGCGCACGCGCTGATCAATCATGTTGACGACCAGCGCACGGGCGCGTGGCTCTGGTCCGGTGCGGCACGCCTTGGGGGCTTGGGCGGCAAACTCCTGCGTCAGCACGAAGGGTGCGCGCAGATTGGAGCCGATATGGCGGTCCCAACTGGATTTCGTGGCGCTTTCCACCGTGTCATATTCAAAGATCGAGGCATTGTTGACCAACAGGTCAAGGGGCCCGCCAAGCGCACCGGCGGCCCGCGCCACAAGTGTGGCGGTCGCATCTTCTTGCAGAAGGTCGGCCTGAACGATGGCTGCACGCACACCAAAGGCCTGACATTCATCCGCTGTCGTGCGGGCGTCGGCCTCCGAGCCGTGATAATGGATCGCCACATTCACGCCGCGGCGTGCCAGCGATATGGCCATAGCGCGGCCCAAACGTTTGGCCCCTCCGGTGATCAGCGCGTTTTCCATCGCTCCTCCTTATATTTCAGCTTGCGACGAGCACGCCTACATAGGCGATATAAACCAATGTGAAAACCGCCCCCACAATACGCCCGAGCGGCCAGCGCCTGAAGATGAAAGGTGCCAGAACGAGCGATGCACCGAGCATCACCCACAGATCAACGCGCAGCATTTCAGGGGGCACCGGCATTGTGCCAAACAGGCCTGCCACGCCCAGAATTGCCAGCAGGTTGAAGATATTGGAGCCGATGACATTGCCAAGCGCCACATCCGCGCGGCCTTTGAGGGCCGCCGATACGCTGGTGGCGAGTTCTGGCAGGGATGTCCCGATGGCCACAAGTGTCAGTCCGATCACTGCATCGGAAATGCCCATGGCACTGGCAATATCGGACGCGCCCGACACCAGAAGGTTGGCTCCGATGGGCAGGCTGATGATCCCTGCCAGAAGGTTGAGCGTGATTGCCCGTCCCGAGATGCCCTCTTCCGCGCCCTCGATTTCTTCCGCGCTGCGGTCGCGGCGGTGCGCGAGTGCTTGGGAAATCTGTCGCGCCAGAATGGCACCCAGACCTGCCAGCAGAACCAGCGCCTGTGGCCAACCGATGGGTCCCATAAATGCCAACGCGATAAACAGCCCCGTGGCCGCCAGCATCATCAGATAGCTTTCGCGCGTGTCATGGGTGTTGGTGTGGATCACCGAAATCAGTGCAGGCAGACCCAGCACCAGAAGGATATTGGCGGTGTTAGAGCCGATCACATTGCCCAACGCGATGGCGGGCGATCCGTCCAGCACTGCCGTGATAGAGACCAGCAGCTCTGGCGCGGAGGTGCCGAAGGCCACAATCGTCAGGCTGACGACCAGCGCAGGAATGCCCAACCGCAAAGACAGGTTCACCGCGCCTTTTACAAGCCAGTCGCCTGCAACTACCAAAAGCGCGAGCCCTGCCGCGACCATGACCAGATCAACTAGCACTTAGACCTCGCTATTATCTTTGCACGGGCAGCGGCCGGTGCCGATACGGGGGCGGCCACAGGATTTGCACCGGCCCCTCAGTTTGCGCGATGCATTGGTTGGCCCGATCCGGGGCAGGCGCAGGCGGCCGAACATTGCCAGCACCGCCATGACCACCAAAAACAACGCCATGACTTTCAGAAGCATTACAGCCCGTAACGGGCCCAAAGGGCGCGCTCCTCTGCCACATCCATCATCTGGCCTGTGGCGTGTGAGGCGATCTGCGATCCAAGCGCTGCGCCAAAACGTTTGAACAGCGGTTTTTTCTGGCGAAAGGGCAACAACTGCACCTTATCGCCATATAGCGCCTTCAGCTTGGGCACGGCATGCGCGATGCCGTCGATCAGGCCGGTGTCTTCAACCATGGCCTGACGTCCGGTCCAGACATCGCCGGTAAACAGATCGCGCGTCTGTGCAAGCCGCGGGCCACGCCGCTCTGTCACGTAGGATTTGAAGCTCGAATGCATGTCTTCCAGCAGATGTTCGAGCCGTGCGATATCTTCGGGTTTTTCGGGGCGGAACGGGTCCATGAAACTTTTGGAGCCGCCGGCTGTATGCACCCGCCGCTCGATCCCGTGTTTGTCGATGAACTGGTCCAGACCAAAGCCCGAAGAGATCACCCCGATCGAGCCTACGATGGAGGTATGATCTGTCCAGATGTCATCTGCCGCGCAGGCCAGCCAGTAGCCGCCAGAGGCCGCCACATCTTCCACAAAGGCATGAACGGGAATTTGTTTTTCATCGGCGAGCCGCCGGATCCGGCTTGCGATCAACGCGCTTTGGACGGGTGATCCTCCGGGAGAGTTGATCAGCAAGGCCACTGCCGCAGGTTTGCCCTTGGCGAACGCCCGCTCGATCAGGGGCGCAAGGCTTGCATCAGATAAGCCGGCGCTGCCCGGGCGGGATATGCCAATGGCACCTTGCAGCCTGATCACCGCGACGCGGGCAGGGCGTTTGCGAAAGGGTAAAAAGCGTTTTAAATCCATAGAAGCGATGTAGGGGGTCAAATGCACTGCGACAAGCACCCTGTGGCGGTTTTACCGGCTATTTTCATCACCGTGCCGCAGGCCTGCGAAAACCTTTGCGGTTTTGGCCGCGCGGCCTGCACCGTCTTGTCGGCAACGGTTGTGGTGGCGGCCCTCGCACAGGCCGATCATTTGACCTAGATATCGACCAGCGCCTGCGCTCGCCAGCATCAAGGTGCGACCCTAAACGGAGGACGGATATGCGTGGTACAGTGGAGGTGCGCCTGCCAGAGGCGGGCGGAACAGAGGTGCTGATCGACGAGGTTCCGGTCGCGCTGGTCTTTGACGGGGTCACACAGGCCGTCATGATGGCCAGCCCGCTGGATCTGCACGATTTCCAGCGCGGCTTTGCCTATAGTGAAGGGTTGATCACAGCCACCGAAGATCTGCGCGATGTGGACTGTCTAGAGCTGCCCGAGGGGATCGAGGTCCGCGGCTGGCTTGCGCCCGGTGCAGGCGAGGCCTTCCGTGCCCGCCGCCGCGCGATGGCGGGGCCCGTGGGTTGCGGGCTGTGCGGGATCGATTCGCTGCGCGAGGCGCGTCGTGCGCTGCCAGCGCCCGCCGCAGTCGCGGGCCCGCCTGTCACCCCCGATGATGCCCCTGCCGCGCTTGATGCGCTGCGCGACGTGCAGCATTTGCAGGACCTGACGCGGTCGTGCCATGCGGCAGGGCTTTGGTCCCCCGCGCAGGGGCTTTTGATGATGCGCGAGGATGTGGGGCGCCATAATGCGCTTGATAAGCTGATCGGTGCAGGTCTGGCCGCAGGCCTTGATCCGGCGCAGTTCGCGATTGTCATGACGTCGCGGTTGTCGGTGGATCTGGTGCAAAAAGCGGCGGTATGGGGTGCAAAATGCCTGATCGCCCCTTCGGCCCCCACCGCCCTTGCGGTGAGCGAGGCCGAGTGCGCCGGCTTGCAGATTGTCGCGCGGGCGCGCTCGACCTCAACCGGTTTCGCTTTTTACTGCACATCTTACGACACACCGGCCTGATAACGGCCCACCGGCCCGGGCACGGCTCCCTATCCGGCCAAGGGGAAGTGCCCGCTCGGGCCTGTGTATCGCGCTTGGCGGGGTCAGTCCTTGGTCTGGCTGTGGCCCAGTTTCGCACGCAGTTCCTCGGCCTCGCGGCGGGCCTCGCGCAGGCCGTCCATTGCCGCGCGCAACTCGGATTCGGCCTGATGCAGCTGGTTGGTCGTTTCCGTCTCGCGGCGTTCCACCTGATCGAGGGCCTCGTCACGGGCCTCCTCTGCCTCGTGCAGGGCTTGGGCCATCCGCTCCAGCTCGCCCATATCGGCCTGACTGACACGGGTCAGGCGATGGATCAGCCATGAAGCGAACCATCCAAGACAGAAGGCCAAAAACAAGATGAAAGCTGTGGCAAGGATGAATTCTGTTCTGTCCATTCTTTAGTCCTGTCCCGCAAAGCGGCGTTGGGATCGCGGGCGATCAGTTATCGTTGGAGAGGTTTTCGGGCCGTGCCTTGGGCCGCGCAGGCGATTGCGCACCGGGTGCCACGCGCACCGATCCGTCCTCGTTCAGGGTCGGTGTGGCGTCGGTGTCAGCGCCTGCTGTATCGCCGGTTGTGCCCTCCGCGCCCGGCGCAGTCGAGGTAATGGCTTCTGTCGCGGAGGCGGTGGCCTCCGGCATGGCCTCGGGCTGGGCGATAGGTGCCTCGTCCAGAAGAACATATTCGATACGGCGATTTGCTTCGCGCCCGGCAGCCGTTCCGTTATCGGCAATCGGCTGGCTTTCGCCATAGCCCCGCGCGCTGAGGTTTTCCACCGCCACGCCACGCTCTGCCAACCCCCGCAGGACCGCGTCGGCGCGTTGCTGCGACAGCCTGCGGTTCATGTCATTGCTGCCTTGGCTGTCGGTGTGGCCCCCCATTTCCATCCGGTAATCCTCGCAATTCTTCATTGCCTGCGCCAGCGCGTTCAGCGGTTGCGCACCGTCTGCGGCAATGGTCGACGATCCCGGTTCGAAGCTGATTTTCTGTTTTTTCAACACATCGTTCAGGCGGGCCACGCATTCCGCCCCGCTGGGCAGGCCAAGCGTCGGATCCAGACGTTTGTCATATCGCACCGACAGGTTGATGGTCGCGCCTTCGCCCAAGCGCTGCGACAACAGCCGCGCGATTTCGTCGCTGGCGCGGGCATTGCCGGAAATGCCGGAGATATCGATCCGGTCCGCACGCACTGTCACGTCGCCTGTGTTCAGCTCGTTCAGCGCCGTCAACGCGGCCATGGTGCGCACAGACCAGCTGGTGGGCAGGGTGTCATCTACACGTGTGCCGCCCGCGATGCTGGAGACCCCGAACTGCGCGCGTGCAAAATTCTCCAGCGTTTCGCGTTGTAACTCGTCGGTGACGCGTCCACGCATCGAAACCTGACCACCTGAGGCAAGGCTGGCCGAGAATTGCGCGACTTGCGTTTCGGCCTGCGCAGGACGTTCACGGGTGGATTGCAAGGAGAAGACATCCGGCAGATTAGATTCCAGTTCGCCGACTTCGCGCTCGAACAGGTCGGCGGGAACGGTCGCGGGAACACTGAGCGCGATATCCGCATCCGAATAGGTAATGACCCCTGCGCCCAGATCGGACAGGGTGGATATCCCCATTGTGACGGCTTGCGTCCAGTCGGGGGATGGCACCCCCATGCCCACGGTGCAGCCAGGATCGCCCGAAATGCCTGCGGCGCGCGCGGCCTCGAGGATCGTCGTGCGGGCACGGTCGGTATCGGCCGAGCAGGCATCGAACCGCGCGCCGTTTTCATCGATCACAAACCTCAGGGTGAAGGGCGTAATGACCGGACGCGGGGCGGAGATGTTATAGTCCAGTTCGACATTTTCGGGCCGTGTCCGCATCAGCTGCGTTTCCATTTGCGCTTTTTCGCGCTTGCTGGATGTGATGGCGGTGATCTTCACATGGCCTGCATCCACCGAAATTTTCGAATGCGGCAGAACCTTCAGCGCCTCGATGCCATAGGCATAGGCCGCCTCCCAGCCATCGGGCACCGGATAATCGGCCGTATCAAGCATATCGACCACGCTGCCTTCGGTGTTGTTCAGGTCTGACAGGGTCGTGATCATGGCGGCGCGGTCCGTGTCGGCAGGTACCAGCCCGATCAGCGATATCCCGTCGTCATTGCGCAAGATCTCCAGCGAGAACTCCGGCGCGGCGATGCTGTCGGGCTGTGCGACTTCGGTATTGTCGACAATGCGCGTGGGTTCGACGATCGAGGCGGCCAGCGTCAGGGTGCGGAACCGTTCTGCCTCGGACGGGGCGGTGCCGCTGATCTGCACCTGAAGCCCGTTCGTCTTTGTCGTGGCCCAGTCATGCCCTGCGGTGCCGAGTGCGGTCTCCACCTCGGAGCGGGACCGTTTCTCGATGAAGGTGGCCACGCCACCGGCCAACAGCCCCGACGAAACAATAGCCGAGGCGAATGCGACCGTGGTCATGATCTTTATGCGCATGGGTTCGACATCTCCGGGGCCGTGACATTCTCAGGGTCCTGCATAAAAGGGCAAAGGGCAGGGCGCAATCCGCGCACCATTACACAAATGCGCCAGCGGCGAAGAACAGCGCAGCCAGCAGGCCTGCGTTTTTGGATTTGCGAAACAGGCGCAGACACAGATCGGGGTCGTCGATGTCGAGCTTTCTAAGCTGGGTGTGCATGTGCAGCGCGAAGACCAAAGGCCCCATCAGGCACAAAACCAGCCGCAGCGGCCCGCCATAGGGCAGCACCGCCAGCAAAACCGCCGCCGTCATCAAGACTGTGGAGGTGATCATGAACCCGCGCAGCCACACAGGGGTTGCCGCACCCAGCAGACGGGCTGTGGATTTCACGCCGATCATCGCATCGTCTTCTTTGTCCTGATGGGCGTAGATCGTATCGTAAAACAGCGTCCATGCCATGCCCGCGAAATACAGCAAGAGTGCGGGCAGGTTGAGCGACCCCGTGTGGGCGGTCCATCCAAGGAGCGCGCCCCAGTTGAACGCGATACCCAAGAATACCTGCGGCCACCATGTGAAACGTTTGGCAAACGGATAAATCGCCACCGGCACCAGTGATATGATTCCCAGCCAGATCGACAGGCTGTTGAAGGTCAGCAAAATCAGGAATGCAATCAGCGATTGCACGACCGCCCATGCCAGCGCGCCTTTGGCCGATATCTGGCCCGAGGGAATCGGGCGCGAACGGGTCCGCGCGACCGAGCCGTCTATGTCGCGATCTGTGATGTCGTTCCATGTGCAGCCTGCGCCACGCATCAAAAATGCGCCTATCGTGCAACCGGTGACCAGCCACAGATCCCACCATATGAACCCGCCGGTAGACGCGGCAGCCAGCCCGATGCCCCAAAAACACGGCAATAACAGCAGCCATGTCCCGATCGGGCGGTCAGCCCGGCTCAGGCGTAAAAGCGGGCGCAGCGCATTCGGGGCATGTCGGTCTACCCAATTGCCCTGATATGCGTCATAGACGGTGCCATCCGCCTCTGGCTTTTTCCTGTTTCCGGTCATAGATTTCGCCTCATGCAACGCGCCAAGATAAGACTTTATGTAGATCACCCGCTGGGTCAGGGGCAAGACGTGCCTCTGGATGCCGCGCAGGCCCATTACCTTTTCGGTGTCATGCGCGAGGGGGCGGGCAGCCACGTGGCCTTGTTCAATGGCCGTGATGGCGAGTGGACGGCCGAAGTAACGCAGGCCGCTAAAAAGCGCGGTATGCTGTGTTGTGTGGGCCAGTCCGCGGCCCAGCTGGACCCGCCCGATCTGTGGCTGGTTTTCGCGCCGATCAAGAAAGAGCGCACTGATTTTATTGTCGAAAAGGCAACCGAGCTGGGATGTGCGAAGATCCTGCCGGTGCAAACCGAATTCACGAATTCCGGCCGATTCCGCCAAGATCGCGCGCAGGCCCATGCGCTTGAGGCCGCCGAGCAGTGCCTTGGCACCTATGTGCCGCCCGTGGCCGATATGCAGCCGCTTGCGAAGCTTCTGACAGATTGGGATCCGGCCCGCAAAATCCTGTTTTGTGACGAGGCGCTGGTTGGACCGGCCCGGACGCTGGGGGCGCTGCAGCCAGGGCCTTGGGCCATTCTGATCGGGCCGGAGGGCGGTTTTTCGCCCGCCGAGCGCGCGCGGCTACACGCGATGGACGCTGTGACGCCTGTCAGTCTGGGTCCGCGGATCTTGCGGGCCGATACGGCGGTGTGTTCGGCCATCACGCTGTGGCAGGCATCCTTGGGGGACTGGCGGTGATACGTCCCGAATTAAGCCGCGCCTTGCGCCGTCACCAAGAGGTGATTGCCGCAGGTCTGGCGGCGCTGTTCGGGCTTTGGCTGGTGTGGCTGGGCGGGCTGATATTGGGGCCGCTGGGTGTGATCTGTATCATCGGGGCGCTTTGCTGGGCTGTAATCGCATGGCGTCGCGGGCGGTTCCAACGCGAAATTGCCGGCCCTGGTATGGTCGAGATCGATGAAGGCCAGATCGGATATTTCGGCGCGGGCCGGATGCTTGGCGGGCAGATCGCGTTGCATGATCTCGCCGAAATCCGGCTGTTATGTCTGCACGAGCGCCACCACTGGCGGCTGAAAAGCGCAGACGGTCAGGCCTTGCTTGTTCCGGTGGACGCCGCAGGCGCGGGCAGGCTTTATGACGCCTTCGCCAGCCTGCCCGATATCGAGATGGGCCGGTTGACCGCGGCCCTCGATCAGCGCGTCACCGCACAAACGTTGTGGACCCGTCCGCGCGCACAAAACCGCAATCGGCTTGACTTGCCCCGGTAATCGTTTCAGGTCTTTGCCTTCTGGGTCATCAGGTATGTAAGGAGTGCCCCCATGTCCATTCCGCAAGAGGGCGGTGGCCCGATCGAGAGTTTCTCGCAGCTGGCCGAATATATGCAAGCCGGCGAAAAGCCGAAAAGCGACTGGCGTATCGGAACCGAACATGAAAAATTCGGCTATTGCGAAGCGCAGCACAAACCCTTGCCCTATGACGGGCCATGTTCGATCAAGGCCATGCTGGAGGGGCTGCGGGATGCCTATGGCTGGAAGCCGATCGAAGAGCAGGGCAAGATCATCGGACTGGAGGCCAACGGCGGCAATGTCAGCCTTGAGCCGGGGGGGCAGCTGGAACTGTCCGGCGCACCGCTGGAGACCATCCATCAGACCTGTGACGAGGTGAACCAGCACCTGCGCGAAGTGCAATCGGTGGCCGACAAGATCGGCGCGCGGTTCATCGGTTTGGGCGCGGCCCCCGAATGGTCCTATGAAGATATGTCGATGATGCCCAAAGGCCGGTATCAGTTGATGACGGATTACATGGACAAGGTCGGCACCATGGGCAAGACCATGATGTACCGGACCTGCACGGTTCAGGTGAACCTCGATTTCGCGTCAGAGGCAGACATGGTGCAAAAAATGCGCGTGGCAGTGGCCCTGCAGCCTGTCGCCACCGCGCTTTTTGCCAATTCGCCCTTCCTTGATGGCAAGCCCAACGGCATGAAATCATGGCGGTCCTACGTATGGCAAAATCTGGATGCGCAGCGCACCGGTATGTTGCCGTTCGTCTTTGAAGAAGGGTTCGGCTATCAGGCGTGGGTGGATTATGTGCTCGATGTGCCTATGTATTTCGTCTACCGCGACGGAAAATACATCAACGCGCTGGGCCAGTCGTTCCGCGATTTCCTGAACGGCGAGCTGCCTGCCTTGCCCGGTGAAAAGCCGACGCTGTCGGATTGGGCCGATCATATGACGACCGTCTTCCCCGAAGCGCGGGCGAAGAAATTCATTGAAATGCGCGGTGCCGATGGCGGGCCGTGGCGCCGGCTGTGCGCGCTGCCTGCGCTTTGGGTCGGTCTGACTTACGATCAGGGCGCGCTGGATGCCGCATGGGATCTGGTCAAGGACTGGGATCACGACACCCGCGAAGGTCTGCGCAAGGCGGCGGCGGTTGATGCGCTGCAGGGCGAAAGCCATGGCGTGAAACTGCATGATCTGGCGCGTGAAGTCGTCAATATTTCACGCGAAGGGCTCAAGGCGCGCGCCATGCCCGGCGCAGGTGGTCTGATCCCCGACGAGACCCACTTCCTCAACGCGTTGGAAGAAAGCGTCGAGACGGGCCGCGTTCCGGCAGACGAGTTGCTGGAGAAATACCACGGCGAATGGAACGGCGATCTGTCCAAGATCTATTCCGAATACAGCTACTGACCATCTGCGCGGCCCTGATCTGGCCCCGCCCGTTAAATGAAAAAAACGCGGAAGGTTTTGCAACCTTTCGCGTTTTCCGTTTTGGAATTAGGGCGTTAAGAAGAAAGTTTCCCGTGAAACGCTGTGTGTGGCTTAGTCCTGCGCGGGTTCGGGGCCAAAGCGGTTTTCGCCCGAACGCGTGCGCGATGCACAGAACACGATCAGGACCACCGCCCCGATAAGCGGGATCAGCCCGATCAGAACCCACCATCCGGTGCGGTCGATATCATGTAGACGACGCACGGCCACGGCAAGCGACGGGATGATCATCGCAAGCGAGAAAACAAAGCTGAGCGGCCCGCCGTTTGAAATGAACCACGCCGATCCGCCTTCGGCCCCCATGCTCAGGCCGCCAAACAACAGGCCGTCAATCACGCTCAAAATCAGATTTGCCACCCAGATAAACAGCACGAACCACCAAAATTCAGAGCGGCGCGCGCGCCCGGAAAAACGGGCGTATTTATGGCGAAGGCAGGTTTCTATCGACTGTTGAAAATTCATTGTTTCGCCTTTGAAAGAATATGCTGGGGTTTAGATGAACCGGTTGGGCGGCAGGTCAAGCCCCCTGTCACGCGCAAGCTGCGTGCGGGTTATCCCTTTTTGCCGATCCGTGGTTCGCGGCCTTGCGCCAGTCGTGCGATGTTGCTGCGGTGGCGCCAGAAAATCAGAACCGCCAAAATGGCCAGCAGCAGCATCATGTGCTGATAGTCCAGCACCAGTGCCAACGGAACGCTCGCCGCAGCGGCAACAAGGGCCGAGAGCGAAGAGATACGGGTGATCAGGGCGGTCAGCAGCCAGATCGCGCAGGCCGCGATTCCCAAAGGCCATGCCAATGCAAGCAGCGTGCCCAGAAACGTGGCCACACCCTTGCCACCGCGAAACCGCAGCCAGACCGGATAGATATGTCCCACAAAGGCAAATCCGCCTGCCACTTGGGCGGCTGTGTCATCGAGAAAATAGCGTGCAAGCAGCACCGCAATCGCACCTTTGCCTGAATCCAGCACCAAGGTTGCCAGCGCTGCGGGTTTGTTGCCGGTGCGCAGCACATTGGTCGCGCCGATATTGCCCGAACCGATGGTGCGCAGATCGCCAAGGCCCAAAAGCCGGGTGATCACCAAACCGAAGGGCACTGACCCCAGAAGATATCCCAAAAGGGCCACCAGACCTATCAGCAACGGTGCGTATTCGCTCACGGGCATATATCCTCGCTCTAGTTGGTTTGGGGTCCGTGGACCTGTTTGCCGCCCACAAATGTGGCAATAACCTTGCCTTGCATGCGCTCTCCGTCGAACGGAGTGTTCTTTGATTTGGATTGCATTGTCCAGCGATCCAGCACGAAAGGGGCCTCTGGGTCAAACAAAACCAGATCGGCCGGGGCGCCTTCGGACAAACGGCCTTGTGGCAAATTCAGCCGCTTTGCCGGATTGAGCGCCATGGCGCGAAACAGTTGCGGCAGGCTGAGCGCGCCTGAATGATAAAGCCGCATGGCAGCCGGAATGAAGGTTTCGAGCGCCACGGCACCCGGGCTGGCTTCCTCGAACGGCAGGCGTTTGGATTCTTCATCAGCCGGTGTGTGCATGGAGCAGATGATGTCGATCAGCCCCTGACCCACGGCCTCGACCATCGCCATCCGGTCGGATTCGCTGCGCAAGGGCGGCGTGAATTTGAAAAACGTGCGGTAATCGCCGACATCCAGCTCGTTCAATGTCAGGTGATGGATTGATATTCCTGCAGAGATATCCAGACCGTTTTCCTTGCCACGCTCAAGCGCGGGCAGGGCCCGCTGGGTGGTGATCTGGTCGGCGTGATAGCGCACGCCCGTCATCTCCACGAGGCCCAGATCGCGATCCAGCCCGATACGTTCTGCCATGGGCGATACCCCCGGCAGCCCGCGCAGGCTGGCAAACGGGCCAGAGGTGACGGCCGCGCCTGCCGACAGTCCGGGCTCCTGAGGATGCATGATGACCAGCGCGCCAAGCGAGCGGGCATAGCTCAGCGCACGCGACAGGGCCTTGGTGTCGGTTGCCACATGCGTCACATCCGAAAACGCCAGCGCGCCCGCATCCAGCAGGAAGCTGAGTTCCGTCATCTCGCGGCCCTCGCGGTTTTTGGTCAACGCGGCCATATGGTGGATGCGCACGGGGGCCTGTTGTGCGCGCCGTGTGACGAATTCCAATATCTCGGGCGTGTCGATACACGGGGTTGTGTCGGGGCGCGCGACCAGCGTTGTAACCCCGCCTGCCGCGGCTGCCAGCCCGGCGGAGCGGAAGCTTTCGCGATGCCGTTCTCCGGGTTCGCCGATTTTGACACCGATATCCACAATACCCGGTGCCAAGTACTTTCCACGGCAATCGATCACGCGCGCATCCGGCGGTGCGCTCATCTGGCCGATTGCAGCGATATGGCCGTTGTCCACCACCAGATTGCCTGCGGTTTCGGTCAGGGTTTCGGGATCGATCAGGCGGGCATTTTCAAAAAACAGGGTCATCGGATACCTATCTGGTTTTGGCCGTTGCGGATCTGTCGGATCAGGTCGGAGACTGTGGCGGCGTCGGGTATGTCATGAAAACAGACCGGCTCGGCATCATAGCCGTGGTCTTTGCTATGGCGCAGGCGATGGGCTGCAGGCGCCCGGGTGCCGATCTGCACCGTCCGGCTGTCATGTGGTGGCAGCGCGTCCGGGTCTGTCGCCGGTGGTAGGGCAAACCGCGCAATTTTGGCGCGGTGCAAGGGGCCTGTCGCGATATAGGCGGCCTTGTCTGTCAGCAGATACCGTTCGGCATGGGGGCTGTAGCGGATGGCCAATGTCCGTGCACAAAGCCAGACAAAGCCCCCCAGCATCAAGGCCACCGGGATTTCGATATCCGTATGGTTGGTGGCAAACACCATGGCCCATATCGCCCCCAGCACCATGCAGGCCAGCGGGCCGCGAATGCGCTGCGAGATCATACTGTCGCTACGCCTGCTGGCCCAGACAACGGTTTCAGCATCGGGAATACGGTCGCGCCACGGGGCCCGTGTGCGCAGCCTGTGGCTGCCAGAGCGGCGGGTGCGGGGCGGGGGCGGGCCGACGGTAGCCTCGGTATAGCTTGATGTCCAGTCGCTCATGTCGCGACCTCGGCGCGGGCATGTCGGGCGGCCTCTATTTGCTCAATGGCCGATATGGGATCGGCCAGATGGCTGATGCGCAAGCGCTTGCCATCATTGCGCGTGATATGCACATCGCCCAGAAACGGCGACAGTTGCAAAATCTCCAGAAGCAGGATCGATCGCCCGCGTGGCCCGATCAGGCGGCGGTCTGTCAGATACCAGATGGTCGAGAACACGCGCCGGTAGGACAGAAAGGCCCTGAAGATCTGGGCCGCCAGCACCACACCGATCAACACCACGAAATCCATACCGCTGGCCAGAAACTGCCCGACAAACAGCAAGATCGCCAGCTGCATCGCGGTCCAGAACGCCTGAACCGAGAAAAACCGCCGCCGGTCGGGGCGAAAGGCAGAAATGGCGTGCTCGTCATCTGCCAGTCCGGGGGCAGCTATCACGACATCGGGCTGCGGGGAGCGCGTGGATGGCTCAGACATAGTCGCCGTCGCTCAGCGCCCGACCGCGTTCACGGCGCAGGTTGCGTGCGAGTAGATCCATACAGGCCATACGCACGGCCACGCCCATTTCAACCTGCTCCTGAATAACGGAACGGTTGATATCGTCGGCAATCGTGCCATCGATTTCAACGCCACGGTTCATCGGGCCGGGGTGCATGACAATGGCATCGGGTTTGGCAAAGGCCAGCTTTTCGGCATCCAGCCCGTAGCGGTGGAAATATTCCCGCTCCGACGGGATGAAGCCACCGTCCATGCGTTCTTTTTGCAGCCGTAGCATCATGACCACATCGGCGTCTTGCAGGCCTGTGCGCATATCGTCACAGACCTCGACGCCAAGCTGGTCGACACCGGGGGGCATCAAGGTGGGCGGACCGACCAGACGCACACGGTTTTCCATCTTGCCCAGGAGCAACATGTTGGAGCGTGCGACCCTGCTATGGGCGATATCGCCGCAGATCGCCACGGTCAGGCGCTGGATGCGGCCTTTTTCACGCCGGATGGTCAAGGCATCAAGCAGTGCTTGGGTGGGGTGTTCATGGCGCCCGTCGCCTGCATTGAGAACCGCACATTCGACCTTTTGCGCCAGCAGATCGACCGCACCCGAATTGGGGTGGCGCACGACCAGCAGATCGGGATGCATGGCGTTGAGGGTCAGCGCGGTGTCGATCAGGGTTTCCCCCTTTTTGACGCTGGAATTCTGCATTGCCATGTTCAGCACATCCGCCCCGAGCCGTTTGCCCGCCAGCTCGAAGCTGGACTGGGTGCGGGTCGAATTCTCGAAGAACATGTTGATTTGCGTCATGCCCGCCAGCGCATCGGTTTTCTTGACCGTGCGGCGGTTCAGATCAACGTAGCTTTCCGCCAGATCGAGAACGGCGCGAATGTCGCTTTGCGACAGATGCTCGATCCCCAGAAGGTGCCTTGCCTGAAACGTCATCGAAAGCCACTCCATACCCGTTATGCTGGCGGGCTTATCGCAAAGATGGGTGCTCACGTCCAGCGGCGTTGGCCACGTATTGGCGAAGATATGGGTGGGATCGGAAAGCAAACCCGACCGCCAGAAGGGGGCGGGGGTATTCGGGGTCAGGATGAAATGGGGGGATTTACCCAACCCGCAGTGCGGCGTAGTTTGGCCCCCATGACAAAAGACCCCGCGATGGATGCTGTTTCACATATGGACTACGACGCTGCTGTGGCGGCACTGGAATGGTGTGTGGAGCTGGGCATATCCGAGGCGCATCTGGATGCGCCCGTGGATGCCTATGCTTTGCCAGACAGACTGGCCGCGCCGCAAATGCGCGCCGCGCCAGCGGATGCACAGCAGCCCCCCGGTGGGTCACAGCCCCCGCAACAGGGACGCTCTGGCGCAGATCATGCGCCTGCGGTCCCTGCACCGCCCGCCCGTGGCCCCGATCCCGCAGGTTTGGCCCAGACGCGCGCCGGTGCGGCCCAATCGCTGGAGGCCTTACGCGAGGCGATGTCGCAGTTTGAGCATTGCGACCTGAAAAAGGGCGCACGTTCGACCGTTTTCGCCGATGGTAATCCCAAAGCGCGCGTCATGGTCATAGGCGAAGCCCCCGGACGCGACGAGGATCGCGCGGGGCGCCCGTTTGTAGGACGTTCGGGACAGATGCTCGACAGGATGTTGGCCGCCATCGGGTTGGAGCGTGCCAGCCCCGATCCTGCCGCCGCCGCCTATCTTGCCAATGTTCTGCCGTGGCGCCCGCCCGGAGACCGCGAACCGGAGGCTGCAGAAATTGCGGTGATGTTGCCATTTCTGACGCGTCATGTGGAGCTGGTCGATCCCGATGTGGTGATCTTGATGGGCAACACAGCCTGTTCGGCAGGTTTGGGCAAGCGTGGCATAATGCGGTTGCGAGGAGCATGGGCAGAGGCATTCGGCCGCCCTGCGATGCCGATGACGCATCCTGCCTTTTTGTTGCGCCAGCCCGATGCCAAACGCGATGCATGGGCCGATTTGCTGCAAATCCGCGCACGGTTGGATGGCGATCAAAACAGTTGATGCTTCAGCTTCTCTTAAGGTTGACGTGCCACGTGATAAAGTGATGCGCACGCGCGTGTGAGCACTTTGCGCCACGGCCGATTTTTGTCAGACTACAGGGAATGGTAGCGATGGGCGGTGATGACGCCCGAGCAAGGATGAATAATGCGGTTTTTAACGCGCAGCCTTCGCGGGCTTTTGATCATGGCGCTTACGCTGGGGTTGTTGGGCACGGCGGTGCTGCTGGTGGCACAGGCGCTGTCGGTGCGCGCCACCCAGACCGGCCCGGCGCGTGCCCCCAGCGAACGGATGTATGCCGCAGATGTGCTTACGTTGGAGTTTCGCGATCTGACACCGCAGATGACCGCGTATGGCGAAATACGCTCCACGCGGCGGCTGGAGGTACGGGCCTCCGGCTCTGGGCGGATCATTGCGCTGTCACCCGATTTCAAGGATGGCGCGCGGGTCGCCCAAGGGGATGTGCTGGTGCGTCTGGATCCGGCACAATATCGCGCCGCCCGCGACAGCGCCCGCGCGTCGGTCAGTGATGCGCAATCGGCGCTTGCCGAGGCAGAGCGCGCGCTTGTGATCACAAATGACGATCTGGAGGCCGCACGCCGGCAGGCCAGCCTGCGCCAGCGTGCCTTCGAGCGCCAGCGCGATTTGAATACACGGGGGTTGGGCTCTGCGGTGACCACGGAGGAGGCGGAGCTGGCCGCCTCCAGCGCAGATCAGGCGGTTTTGGGCAAACGGGCTGCACTGTCTCTTGCCCGATCCACGCGTGATCAGTCCCAAATCGCCCTCGAGCGCGCAGAAATCGATCTGCGAGAGGCGGACCGCGTTCTGGCAGAGACAGAAATACGCGCGGGGTTTCAAGGGATCTTGTCGCAAGTCGCCGCGGTGGAAGGCGGGCTTGTGTCTGATAACGAGATGCTGGCAGAGCTGATCGACCCGAATGCGCTGGAGGTGGTGTTTCGCGTCTCGACCACGCAGTTTGTCCGTTTGACAGACCCCGACGGGGCCTTGCGGCCATTGTCGGCGGAGGTGCGGCTGCAATCGGCCAGCGGTGAAATCCGTTCGGACGCGACGCTGGTGCGTGTGGGGGCGGCGGTTGAGGCCGGTGTGGCCGGGCGCCTGATTTTCGCACGTCTGGATGCGCCCCAAGGGTTTCGTCCGGGTGATTTTGCCACCGTCATCGTGCAAGAGCCAACGCTGGATCGTGTCGCCCGTCTGCCTGCGCAGGCAGTGAACGGGAATGCGGAGTTGCTGGCACTTGGGCCGGAGGACCGGTTGCGCACTGTTCAGGCAGAGGTTTTGCGCCGCGAGGGCGATACCATACTGGTGCGCGCCGATGTGGCACCGGACACAGAGGTCGTGGCGCGCCGTACCCCGCTGTTGGGGGACGGTATCCGCCTGCGACCGATCCGTTCAGGCGATCAAGGGGCGGCTTCCGATGTGCCGCGCGGCACGCCGGCACAGGCTGTCGAAGATGCGGCCTTGCGCGACAACCGCAACCACCCCGCGATGGTCACCCTTACGCCTGCGCATCGTGCGCGGCTGAAAGCGCAGCTAGAGGCGGCCAAGAACCTGTCGCCCGCCCGCAAATCCCAGATCGCACAGGAGCTGGAGGCCACGCGCGTGCCGGCCGCCACCCTCGCGCAGATCGCGCCCATGGCAGGGGGGTAGGATGGCATTGCCCCCCGCACGCGGCCTGATCGCACGGTTCACGCGCCACGCCACATTGGCCAATATCGTGTTCGTGATAATGATCTGTGCAGGGCTTGTGGCCATTCCCAGACTGCGCGCCCAGTTTTTCCCCGACACGGTCGTGGACGAGATCGACGTCTCTGTCGAGTGGGAGGGCGCTGGCCCCGAGGATGTGGACCGCGCCATCGTGCAGGTACTGGAGCCTGCGCTTTTGGGGGTGGATGGTGTGGCGCATGTGGAAAGCACGGCCCGTGAGGGCCGCGCCCAGATCGAACTGGAATTCGAACCCGGTTGGGATATCGGGCGCGCGATGGACGAGGTGGAGAACGCCCTGCAACTGGCAGGCGATCTGCCGGACGCCGCAGAAGAGCCGGAACTGACCCAAAGCGTCTGGCGCGATACGGTCACGGATGTGGTGATCACCGGACCGTTGGCCCCCGAACAGCTGGGCCGGCTGGCGGACGAGCTGATCGTGCGGCTATACGCCAACGGCGTGACACGCACCACCTTACAGGGCATGGTCGCCCCCGAGATCGTGGTGGAGGTGCCGACAACATCACTCATGGCGCATGACGTGACCCTGTCGGAGATTGTCGCCGTGATCGGGGCCTCTGCCGATACGACACCTGCGGGCGATGTGGCAGGCGGGGCATCGCGGGTGCGCACAGGCGAGGAACGGCGCGACGCGCGCGACGTGGCCGACCTGATCATCCGCAGCAATGCGGACCGTGCCCCGTTACGGGTGGGGGATGTGGCGCGTCTGCGTGTGGAGGGGGCGCAACGTGAACGCGCCTATTACGTAGGGCCGGACCCGGCGATGACGGTGAATGTCGCCCGCTCGGCGCAAGGCGACGCCATTTCGATTCAGGCAGCCGTGCGCGATGTGATCGAGGACATGCGCCCCGATCTGCCAGCCGGGACGGATATCACATTGATCCGCAGCCGGTCGGAGCAGATCGTGGCGCGCCTTGATCTGCTGGTGGACAATGGTGTGATGGGTCTGGCGCTGGTGCTGGTCCTGTTGTTTCTGTTTTTGAACGCACGCACCGCGTTCTGGGTGGCGATGGGGATCCCTGTGGCGGTGGCCGCCGCGCTTGCCATGATGTTCGTTTTCGGCATGACGCTGAATATGATCTCGCTTTTTGCACTGATCCTGACGCTGGGCATTGTGGTGGATGATGCAATCGTGGTGGGCGAACATGCCGATTTCCGCGCCCGCCATCTGGGAGAGCCGCCGGTCCTGGCCGCCGAAAATGCCGCGCGCCGGATGGTGGCGCCGGTGTTTGCCTCGACCCTGACGACCGTGATCGCGTTTGCGGGTGTGGTGATGATCGGAGGGCGGATGGGCAGCCTGATTGCCGATATCCCGCTGACGGTAATCATGGTGCTTGCGGCCTCGTTGTTGGAGTGTTTTCTGATCTTGCCCCATCATATGGCCCATGCCTTGCGCCACACTGCCAAATTGCGTTGGTATGATGCGCCCTCGCGGGTGGTCAACCGCGGGCTGGACTGGGTGCGCCTGAAGCTGATGCGCCCGCTGACAAGATTTGTGATCACAGCGCGCTATCCGGTGGTGGCGCTTGCGGTGGTGGTGCTGGCCTCGCAACTGGCACTGGTCATATCGGGGAAGGTGCAGTGGCGGTTTTTCAGCCCGCCGGAGCGATCAACGGTATCGGGCGCGTTCGCGCTGGTCAGCGGCGGCGTGCGCGAGGATGCCTATGATGTGATGCGCGCGCTCCAAGACACGGTCAGCCAAGTGGGCGCGGATCTGGAGGAAGAATACGGACGCAATCCGGTGGATTACGCGATAGGCCAGATCGGCGGGGCATCGGGGCGCTCGCTTGCCTCGGCCGATACCAAGGATGTGGACCAGTTGGGCGCGATCACGATCGAACTGATCGATGCGGATTTACGCCCCTATAGTTCGACGGAATTTATCCGCCGCCTGCAAGAAGCCGCCCCTGATCATCCGATGTTGGAGGAGTTGTCGTTTCGCGGTTTCCGCTCGGGCCCGTCGGGCGACAGTCTGGCGGTGCAGTTCACCGGCGCGGATACCAGAGTTCTCAAGTCCGCGGCCGAAGATTTGAAGACCGCGCTTTCGGGGTTTGCGGAAGTATCGGCACTGGAAGACAACCTTGCGTATGACAAGCAGGATCTGATCCTTGATTTAACGCCACAGGGCAGGGCGCTGGGCTTTGATATCCAGACATTGGGGCAGGATTTGCGGGCGCGGTTGAACGGCACCGAGGCGGCAAGCTATCCCGATGGTGTGCGTTCTGCCACGATCCGCGTGGAGATTCCCGAAGACGAACGCACGGCCGATTTCATCGATACGATGCAGATGCGCGGCCCCGACGGCCAATGGGTGCCGCTGGCAGATATCGTGACCGTGCGCAGCGAAAGCGGCTTTTCGACGATCCGGCGCGATGACGGGCGCCGCCAGATCGAGGTGACGGGCGATATCTCGGAAGATGATCCCGAGCGCGCCAATGCCGTGATGCAGGAAATGACCGAACGGATTTTGCCCGACATTGCCGAACGGCGCGGTGTGGCATGGTATCTGACCGGTCAGGCCGAGGAAGAACGGGAGTTTTTCTCCGATGCGCTGCTGGGTCTGGTGATGTGCCTTTTGGGGATCTACACTGTTCTGGCGTGGATCTTTGCCAGCTGGTCACGGCCTGTTGTGGTGATGTCGGTGATACCGTTCGGGTTGGTCGGCGCGATCTGGGGGCATTTTATCTGGGATTTGCCGATGTCGATGTTTGCGGTCGTGGGCGGGCTAGGCATGATCGGGATTATCATCAACGATGCAATCGTGCTGATTTCCACGGTGGATGAATATGCCGAAACCCGTGGCATGCACCCCGCGATCGTGGATGCGGTGTCGGATCGTCTGCGCCCCGTTTTGCTGACCACGCTCACCACGGTTCTGGGCCTTGCGCCACTGTTATACGAGCAAAGCTCCGAGGCACAGTTTCTGAAATCCACCGTGATCACATTGGTCTACGGGCTTGGGTTCGGCATGGTGATCGTACTCCTTCTGGTGCCTGCGGTTCTGGCCATCCAGCAAGATTTCACGCAGCAATATGCCTCTGCGCGGCGCGGCATGAAAACGCGCGGTCTGCGCGGGGTCTGGCGTGTGGCCATCGCGGTGCTGGTCGCAGGATTTGCGCTGAGCTTCGGTCGGGCGATGTGGCTGGGTCAGGGGGCCGGTACGGCTTGGGCGCTGTTCTTGCCGGTGGTCGCGGTGGTGTGCGGCGCGCTTGCGGTTGGCCTGCCACATGCATGGAGGCGGCGTTAGAGCGCGCAGACCGCAGCTTTAGGGCGCAATCGCGCATCCATCCATCTGCACCGCGTTTGTTGCATCCATCACCGTCATGCGCAGGTCATCGGTGTCGAGCGTGAAGGGCGCCGAGGCGGGGGGTACGAAATCCGCTGTGGCAACCAACATGGTGCCTTCGCGCTGCATTTGTGCGTCCGACACCCACACCGGTTGCCCCGGAAGCTCGAACAGCACGATCTGCCGGGGCGTGTCGGGCAGGGGAATGTGCGCGCGAACCTGCATGCCGTCGGCGATGGGCGTCACCGTGCACCGCGCGGTGCTGGCCACATGCGCGGGCACCTCGTCCAGCGCGGCCTGGATCTGCGCATCCCGCACGCCCTGACCCGAAAAAACGCCCTGTAGGCCAAGCGAGGCGGGCACGCAGATTTCGTGACAAAGCCCCAGATCCATCTGGATGGAAAGGTTGATCGGGGCATCGGGATCGCTCGCGGTCAGTTCGACCGGAAGCAGCATCTCGTGGCTGTATCCGATAGAGGTCATGCCGTTTTGCCCGAACACCTCGGGCTTGGGCCAGTGGATGTCGAACGATTTCAGGTTTTGCGATCCTGTAAAGTCGAAATCGGGCGGAATGCCTGCATCACCGGGCTGGCGCCAATAGGTTTTCCACCCCGGTTGCAACACGATATGGATGGCTGTCATGTGCGTGCCTGTAGCGGTCTGCCAGCCGGCGCGCAGTCGGGCGTCGGCAATGCCTTGTGGCAGATCTGTGGCAGACGTCTGTGCCGCCGCCTGAAAGGCAGGCATAACCGATCCGGCCACAGCCAGAAATGCCACCGGCAAAAGGCGGCGGGCAATGCCGCGAAAGCTGGCAAGGACGGAAAAATGCGGCAGGGTTTGAGTGCTCATGTTTATCGCATACTGTCTGCGGTAGCCTTCAGGGAAGTCACAAACACGCCAACGTGGCCCGGTTATGCGTTTTGGCAACAGGCCAGTGCTTGAACACCGGCCGCAAGTGACCAAGTTTAAACCAAGATGTGGTCAAACCGGCCACATGCATCTGTTGGCCATGCGCGTTTGTGCTAGCATAGGTGATGCGGGTGTGCAGACTGGAGGGAAACATGGATCTTAGCGGAAAAATCCTGATCGCGATGCCGGGTATGGGCGATCCGCGGTTCGAACATTCGGTCATCATGGTCTGCGCCCATTCAGATGACGGGGCGATGGGGTTGATCGTCAACAAGCCACTGCCCAATCCCGCTTTGCCCGATCTGCTTGAACAGTTGGGGATTACGGTCACCACCGAGGATCCGGACACGCGCTCCCAGCCGATCATGTTCGGCGGGCCTGTCGAGACAGGGCGCGGGTTTGTGCTGCACTCCACCGAATGGGATGGCGGTGGCCCGGTGATGGAAGTGGGCACGGATCTGGCCGTGACCGCCACCCGTGATATCCTTGAAGATATTGCCGCCGGTCGCGGACCGGAACATTCCATCCTTGCGCTTGGTTACGCAGGCTGGGGGCCGGGCCAGCTGGAAGAAGAGATTCTGGCCAACGGCTGGCTGATTGCCGATGGCGATGCAGCGCTTGCACTGTCCGAAGACCACCCGAACAAATGGATGAATGCGCTGGGTGCGATGGGGATTGACCCGCGCACGTTGTCTGCGGAGGCCGGACACGCCTGAGCCTGTGGCGGATGTGTCAGCGGCCCAAGGACGGGTCCAGCGGGCGGGGGGCTGCGGCGCGCTCCAGCCGGTCATTGATGGCCTGACCCAGACCGTAATCCGGGATCTGGGCGATGGCGATACATGTGGCACCGGTGTCATGGGCCTGCTGATCGGCGCGGCGCAGGAACGCAAACAGGTTGGCGGCGGCCTCTGTCAGATCGCCGGTGGGCGACAGGTTCATCGCAGCCGTGGTGCATTGCGGCCCGAACCCGATCCATATTTCGCGGCGGTCTGGGGCGGTGGCATTCAGGCGCACAGCCGTGCCCGGTGCGTAATGCGACTTCAGCTGTCCGGGGGCGTTCGGGGCCTGTGCATCGCCGCCGCGTGGCAACGGCTGGCCTATGGCATGTTCAAGGGCCTCCGTCGCAAGTCCGCCAGGCCGCAAGATGGCGGGCGGATCAAGCGCCAGAATGGTGGATTCCACGCCTACAGCGCATATCCCACCGTCCACAATCCCCGCAATCCGCCCCGATAGCCCCTGGATCACATGCTGCGCGCTGGTCGGGCTGATCTTGCCGGACGGGTTGGCCGAGGGGGCTGCAAGCGGGCCATCGAACGCGGCCAGCAGGGCACGCGCCACCGGATGGGCGGGCAGGCGTATCGCGACTGTTGCAAGCCCAGCCGTCACCAGATCACAGATCCCGCCGTCCGCGCGTAATGGCAACACCATCGTCAGCGGTCCGGGCCAGAACTGTGCCGCGAGCGCGCGCGCCGTGTCATCGAAGACCGCATAACGCTCTGCCGCGTCGAGGCTGTGAACATGCACGATCAGCGGATTGAATTTAGGCCGGCCCTTGGCTGTGTAAATACCGGCCACCGCGCGCGCATTGCGGGCATCCCCTCCCAGACCATAGACGGTTTCGGTGGGAAAACTTACCAACTCCCCCGCCGCCAAAAGGGCCGCAGCACGGGCCAGTCCGGCTGCATCGGGGGATAAATTTTCGGTTTCATGGTCCATAGGTATTTATGACGCAGCGTTGTGATTGAAGGGGTGCGGACACTGGCTAGGATGAAAGCGCAGGTTGCCCGTGCATAGTCCCGCGCCACGCGATTGCCAAGCGATGGCCGCGCTGCAGGCGTGTTTTTGCGTCATTTTCCGGAGGGTCCTTTATGTCATATCGCGCCCCGACCTTGGAGCTACGTTTTATACTGGAGCAGATCTGCGACTACGGGGGGCTTTCGCGCTCGGACCGGTTTCGCGATGCCACGGCGGATGTGCTTGCGCCTGTGCTGGCGGAGGCGGGGCGGATATGTGACACAGTGCTGGCCCCGCTCAATCGCGCAGGTGATCTGCATCCCGCGCGGCTGGACGCCGGCGTGCTGCACAGCCCGCCCGGATTTGGCGCAGCCTACCAACAACTGGCCCAAGGCGGCTGGATCGCACCGGGGGCGGGGCAGGCGCATGGTGGTATGGGGGGGCCGTTGTCACTGTCGCTGGCTGTGAACGATATGATGTCGGGGGCCAATCTTGCATTACAATTGAAGCTGCTGTTGTCCCAAGGCCAGATAGAGGCGCTTGAGCGCCATGCCCCCGAATGGATACGCGCGCTTTATCTGCCCAAACTTGTGTCGGGGGCATGGTCGGGCACGATGAACCTGACAGAGCCTCAGGCCGGATCGGATCTGGGGGCGTTGGCATGTCGGGCAATGCCTGATGGCGAGGGGCGCTACACGATCACCGGCCAGAAGATCTATATCTCTTGGGGGGAGTCGGATCTGTGCGAAAACGTCTGCCATCTTGTTTTGGCACGTCTGCCCGGGGCGCCCGCGCTCAGCAAGGGGATCAGCCTGTTTTTGGTGCCGAAATATGTGCCCAAGCCCGATGGCACATGTGGCGCGGCCAACGCTGTGCGTGCCCTTTCGCTGGAGCGTAAGATGGGCCTGCATGGGGCCCCGACGTGTGTGATGGGCTTTGAGGGCGCGCAGGGCTGGCTGATCGGCGCCCCAAACGAAGGGCTGCCGGCGATGTTCACCATGATGAACAACGCCCGTTTGATGGTCGGGGCCCAAGGCATCGGCGTGGCCGAGGCGGCCTTCCAGCAGGCATGGGCCTTTGCCCAAACGCGCGAGCAAGGCGGCGGGCCGATTGCGCGCCATGCCGATGTGCGCCGGATGCTGGCTCATATGCGCGCGGAATTATTCGCTGTGCGCGCCATCGCTTATACCTGCGCTATGGCCCATGACCGGTCGCGCGCGCTGTATGAGACAGGGGAGGAGGCCGCCACTTGGCAGGCGCGGGCGCAGTTTCTGACCCCGATTGCCAAGATCTGCGGCACAGAGCTGGGAATGCGGGTGTCTGAAGCTGCCATGCAGGTGCATGGTGGCGCAGGCTACATTGAAGATACCGGCCTCTCACAGCTTTACCGCGATGTGCGGGTCAGCGCGATCTATGAGGGCACGAACGGGATACAGGCGCTTGATCTGGTCGGGCGCAAGTTACGTGATGGGGGCAAGGTGGCGCTGCAGCTGATGGCAGAGGTGCGCGCCGATGCGCAAACCGCACCCACACAGCTGACAGCGCAGGCAGACCTTGTGCGGCGTGCAGCAGAAGCGGTGACACGCGCAGTGGAATGGTTGTGCCAGCAGCCCCGGACGGAGCGCGCCGCAGGTGCCATGGCCTTTGCGCGGGCCTTTGGTCTGGTTCTGGGCGCACAGGCGCATGTGCGCGCAGCCCGCCTTGATCCGGACCGTTGTGCGTTGGCCGCGATATATATAGCGCGTTTGCTGCCGCGCCATGCCGCCTGTCTTGCGCAGATGTACGCTGGCGCGGCTGGACTTTATGCACCGTGGGACGCAAAACTGGACCCATGACCTCTGCACATCTGCCATCGACCAAGTCCCGTATCCGCCACGGTTTGCGCTTTCCGTGGGCGCATCCACCCGAACCGGGGGCTGCCCAACAGATTGAGGACGGCCTCTTGTGGTTGCGCCTGCCGCTGCCGATGGCACTTGATCATGTGAATGCCTATGCGCTGGATGACGGGCCGGGCTGGACACTGGTTGATCCGGGCATCGACACGCCCGCCTGTCGCGCCGCGATTGATGCCGCGCTCGCCGGTCCGCTGGCGGGCAAGCCCGTGACACGCGTGATCGTGACCCATCATCACCCCGACCATATCGGGCTTGCCGGTTGGTTTCAGGCCCGAGGGGCTGAACTGTGGACCACGCGCACCGCATGGTTGATGGCGCGGATGCTCCAGCTTGAGGTGCAAGACCGCCCCGATGCGGTGACACTGGCGTTTTGGCGTGCCGCCGGAATGGAGCCTGCCATTTATGCCAAACGCGCGGCAGTTCGTCCGTTCAACATGGCCGATTGCACGGCCCCGCTTCTGCAAGGATACCGGCGGCTGGAGGAGGGGGCCACGCTGTGCGCGGGCGGGCGCGACTGGGTGGTGCGTCTGGGCGATGGCCATGCCCCCGATCACGCGATGCTGTGGCGTCCGGATCTTGTCTTGGGGGGCGATCAGCTGCTGCCGTCCATTTCGGCCAATCTCGGGGTGTATCCGCGCGAGCCCGATGCCGATCCGGTCGCGGAATGGATCGGCGCGGCCGCGGCACTCGAGCCGTTCGCCAGCAACGACCAGCTTGTTCTTCCGGGGCATAAACTGCCGTTCTACGGGCTGCCTTTGCGTTTGCGACAGATGATCGACAACCACCATGGCGCGCTTGACCGGCTGCGCCGGCTTCTGGCGCAGGGCCCCCATACCGCCTGCGAGTGTTTTCCTGTTCTGTTCAAGCGCAGGATCAACGAAGATAGCTATGGTCTGGCACTGGTGGAAGCGGTGGCCCATCTCAATCATCTATGGCACCGCGGCGAGGTGGGCCGGACAGCGCGCCCCGATGGCGCATGGATCTGGCATCTGGTCTGACACGCGGCAAAAGGGAGCGCAGAAGATGAATGACGACACGGAAATACACACGACGGCCGAAGCCTACGAGAATGCCGTCATGCCCTGTGCGCGGGCCTTCCACACCGATGACTGCGCGCCCGTTACCCCTGAAAACAAGCCCTTGCCCGCAGAGCTGGCCCGCCACGCCCCCGAGACGAAAAGCCCCGCCCAATGGGCGTATGAGCGGCTGGTTCTGTATATCCAGAATTTCGAGGAACACCTCCAGCCAGACGAGGAAATCGCGTTAGGATTGACGGGTGGCGCCGCAGGCACCCTGCGGATCGAGGGGATGGGCTATTTCGCCCCGGATATACTGGCCTTTTATGGCCGCAATTCCCAAGGTGCGCGCACCCAGTTGGTGAAACATGTCAGCCAGCTGGATGTGATGCTTGTGGCGTTGCCAAAGGCCGAAGATGCGCCAGAACCCCGCCGGATCGGCTTTCGTCTGGCGCGCGATATGGAAAAGGCAAACGCCTGAGGCCATCCGCATCTGTCGCCAGGCGGGATGCGGGCGGGCGTGCCCGTGACGGAACAGATATATGTTTTGTCAGACCCCGAGCAGGGGTAACGGTTGCCATGCCGGTGTTTCTGGTGTTTCTCGCACAGGTCAATGCCTGACCGGCACATCGCGCGGACAGGCTCCACCTTAACCGAGAGGAGTCAGGCAGATGCGCCGACTTTTCATCTGCCTAAGCTTGCTGCTGGGCTTGGCCGCATGCGGTGCCGAACCGCATTGGGCCCCTGATGATGCTGTGCGTAAGGCACGGTTTGTATCCGGCGATTCGCCGTCGATCACGCTTTATACCGTTGTGCGCAAGGACACTGGCGCGGGCGGGCATTCGGGCCTGTTGATCGATGGGTCCGAGCGGGTGCTTTATGATCCCGCAGGCACCTGGTATCATCCTTTTGTGCCGGAACGGAACGATCTGCATTTCGGCATGACCGAACAGATGCGCAAGTTCTATATTGATTACCACGCCCGTGAAGACTGGGACGTGATCGAGCAGAAAATCCCTGTCAGTATGGCCCAAGCCGAGCAGATCCGCCGCAATGCGGAGCAATACGGCGCGGCGCGTAAATCCTACTGTGCGAATGCGATCTCTACGATCTTGCAAGGTGTTCCGGGTTTCGAATCCATCGGGCACACTTGGTTTCCCGTGAAACTTTCCGAACGGTTCGCAGAATTGCCCGGGGTCAGTTACCGCGTGTATCACGATAATGACCCGTCCAATAACCACGGCGTCTTGATGGTGCAGCAAGATGCACCCGGAGCCGCGGAAATGCGTAAAGCGGCGCTGGACTACTAGTCCGCCGCACCGCCTGAGTGATGTGAAAAAGGGGGCCTTTGGGCCCCCTTTTTATGTGCATCCCGATGTTGGCGGCCAAATGCCCCTAAAACAGAACGAATAGCCCCACAAACAGCGTGGCAAACCCTGCCACGATCGACAGCAGCACGTTGCGCGTCCACAGGCCCAGCCCGATTGTCACAAGGGCTGCGGCGATACGGGCAGGCTCTGGTGTGCCGCCCGTGGCCTCGGGCCACAAAACGAGCGGCGCCACCATGCCCGGCAAGACCGCCACAGGCGTATAACGCAGATAGCGCAAGGCCCATTCCGGCAGGGGGCGGCGTCCCACAAGGCCCAGAAACGAATAGCGCAGGAAGAACGTCCCCACGCCAAGCGCAAGAATGATGATCCAGATGTTGAGTGTGGAATAACCGGTCATCTTGCGCGTCTCCGTGTTTGCCATTTCTCGACCTGCGCGCCGGTCACCATCGCGCATGAGGCGGCCACCAAAAGCCCGCTGCCCACCGGCAAAAAGGCCAGCAGCAATGACACCGTGACAGAAACCAGCGCGGCGGCCACATGCGCGAATGTGCGCAATGCCGGCGCGATCATCGCCAGAAACGTGATCGGGATTGCGAAATCAAGGGCGAATTCGGGCGGAATAGTGCGTCCCAAAACCGCGCCTGCCACTGTCGAGATATACCAAAACGGTACCACTGCGAATGCGGCGCCCGCATAAACAGCCAGTTTGTGTGACAGGGTTTCCTGCGGATGGGTCTCGTAATCGGCCACCGATACGGCATAGACCTGATCCACCAGAAAATAGGCAATCAGCGCGTGTTGCCATCGTGGCGCGCGGCCCAGATAGGGCGCAAGCGAGGCCGAATACATTGCCATCCGCAGGTTCACCGCAAGCGAGGTAATGATGACCATGATGGTGGAGGCCTGATCGGACATCAGCTGCAATGCCGTGAACTGGGAGGCCCCAGCGATCACAAGAAAGCTGAACCCCAGCACCTCCAGCATATTGAACCCTGCCTCTGTGGCAGTGGCCCCGAACAACAGCCCGAACGGCAGGATCACCAAAACAAACGGCAGCGATGCACGGCAACCGCGCAGGAAACTGGTTCGCAGTGGGGGAAGGGTATCTTGTGTCATCTGTCTCATTCATTCACTGATATCGGGCAGGCCTCGGGGTGCAAGGCCACAATTGTATTGGAGTCAATTTTGCGGATTTTCGGGCTGATATTGGCGGGTGGCTCCGGGGTGCGCATGGGCGGGGTGGTGAAGGCAGGTGTGACCTTGGCTGGATCTCCGCTGCTGGCACATGTGGCGGCGCGCCTCGGGCCGCAGGTCTCACAGCTGGCAGTGTCTTTCAACGGGGATCGTGCGGCTTTGGGAGCGGAATGGATGGCAGGCGATCATCCGGTTTTGCCTGACCGGCCTGAATATCGCGGCCATGGGCCGTTGGCCGGGGTGCAGGCGGGGCTGGATTGGGCGGTTGTGCAAGGTGCGGATGTACTGGTCACAGCGGCTGTGGATACGCCCTTCCTGCCTATGGAGCTGGTGACGCGGCTATCGCAGGCGCGGTTGGCTGCGGGGGGGGCTGCGGCTGTCGCCTGTTCTGGCGGGCGTAAGCATCCGACATTCGCGCTGTGGCAGGCAGATCAATCGACGCTTGATCGGGTCAGCGACGCCCTGATCGCGGGCGAGCGCCGTCTGGGCCGCGTGTTGGGGCAGGCGGCCTTGGTGGAGTTTACCGACGAGCCGGATCCGTTTTTCAACATCAACACACCCGCAGATCTGCATCTGGCCCAGCATAGGGCGGCAGAATCGGGGCCGATGCGGCATCACCCGCAATGAGTTACAGGATAAAACGTTGCCTGCCCGAGCATTTGCGCACCGATGCCGCGCGCCTTTACTGGAGTGCGTTTGGCGCAAAACTTGGCCGTGTTCTGGCGCCAGAAGATCAGGCTTTGCATTTTATCGCGCGCGCCATTGATCCAAGCCACGTCTATTGTGCGATCTCGTCAGACGGGGAACTGCTGGGCGTGGCAGGCTTTCGCACGCCACATGGCACATTCGTCGGGTGCGAGCAGGCGCATCTGCGCGCCAGCTACGGGCGGCTTGGGGGGATGTGGCGCATGGCGTGTCTGGCTGTGCTGGGCGGCGACCATGAACATCGCGCAATGATCGTAGACGGCATTTCGGTGCGTCCCGATATGCGGGGATCGGGCATCGGCGCCGCGCTGATCGAGGCTTTGTGCCACACCGCCCGCAGGCGCGGGTATGGCCAGCTGCGTTTGGACGTTGTGGCCGAAAACACCCGAGCACGCGCTTTATACGAGCGTATCGGGTTTGTTGTGACCCACCGGCGGTCAAGACGTCTGACGGCCATGCTCTTCCGGTTTCGTACTGTTTTGATCATGCGGCGCGATCTCGGGGATCTTGGCTAAGGCCACCTGCCGTGGACCACAGCGGGACCACGGTTGATCAAGGACGCGCCCCGACACTCTTGCCCCTGCCCTTGAAAAGCCCGCAGGTTGGGAGGTCTGCCTGTCAGAAAGAGAGCCGCTTAGCCGAAGTTGCCAGCCACCTGCCCCAGCAGCATGAACGCCCGCGCGGTCCGTGTCTGGGCCAGATCTTCCAGATCCTGATCATTGGCGCTTTTTTCAAATCCGGCAAAGGTCCGGTCGAACTGGCGCAGGAAATGGTGGATCGCATCGCGGAAGATCGTGTCATCTTCCATGCGCTGTTGGGCAAGCTCCAATGCGGCCTCTTCCTGAATGCCACCCAGTTCGGCCAGATCGGCGCCGCGTTCGCCCGTGGCATACCGCCGCCATACGGCGGGTGGGGCAGGCTGCGGTGTCAGATCATCCATATACAGGCCGTCTTGCGACAGAAGGTTCAGCACATCTTGTGCCGACCGGATCAGCTTGGCCACGGTCGGATCGCGCAGCGCCTGACGCAGTGCCTGAAACCCCTCGCGGTCGTTGGCATCATCGGGGAAGTTCACCGCCTGAATGAAAACACTCAGCGAAAGCGGCTCTGTCTGGGCGCTGTCTTCGGGCGCTACAGCCGGTTGGGCAGGGGCGCCGGCGCGGCGCACCGCACCCGGATAAGGCGCGGACGCGGGGGGCGTCTGCGTCGGGCCATCCGCAGGCGCGGCGGCGCGCGGTGGATAGGAGGCGGCACCGGAAGGTGCGCCCGGTCCCTGCGGCGGGCCTTGCAACAGATCTGCGGACGCCCCGCCACCGTCGAGGGCGCGGCGCAACTGAACGGCCTCGGCGCGCAAGGCGCGTATTTGTCGCATGGTAAACGTGGCCACCCAGATCAGTGCGATCGGCAGGAACACCGCCACAAGCGCCATAAGTTGCATCAGCCCCATCTGGACGGACTGCACTTCTTCTGTGGCGTCCGGCGGTGTCGTGCCGGAAAACCACAACGCGCCAGCGATCCCAAGCCAGACAATCGTCATCGCCAAAGCGACGCGCTCCGCACGGCCGATACCGGCGGGGGAGGCGCTTGCGTCCAAAGCAGTGTGACGCAGCGGATCGGTTTGTTCGGCTGGCATGGGTTGGCCCTCGTTTCGGCTTAAATGTATTTGATCTCTAGGATCTCGTAGCTGCGCACACCGCCGGGGGTTCTCACCTCCACGCTATCGCCTTCGTCTTTGCCGATCAGCCCGCGCGCAAGCGGAGACTTCATGTTCAAAAGCCCCTTTTCGAGGTCGGCTTCTTGCTCGCCCACGATCTGATAGGTCTTTTTTTCGTCAGTGTCCTCGTCAACGATCGTAACCGTGGCAGAGAACTTAACAGATCCCGAGAGGGTTTTGGCGTCAATCACCTGCGATCGGCCAAGAACGCTTTCGATCTCCTTGATGCGGCCTTCGACAAAACTCTGTTTTTCGCGCGCAGAGTGATATTCGGCGTTCTCCGACAGGTCACCGTGCTCGCGCGCCTCCGAGATCGCTTTGATCACGGATGGACGCTCCACGCTCTTGAGTTTTTTCAGTTCTTCGTCGAGCAAATTATAGCCCGCGCGGGTCAGTGGTACTTTTTCCATCAGGTAAGCCCTCGTTGCAATTTTCGTTTTTTCCTGGGGCGGGTCGCTGAAATGTAAATCGGGGATGACGGCGCACTGTCAAGGGCCGGACCGGCACGCTGGACGAAAAATCGCACCATGGGCGAAAACCGGCAAAGTTTTTTCACGGCAGAAAAGTTAAAGTTATAGACAAAAAAGTTAACGCAATCAGAAAAAGCCTTGATTGCGTTGTTGGAATTGCTCCGCTACTCAAGTCTGCAAAATCCACAAAATGCAAGCCAGTCAAGGTCAGCCAGGGAGTTTTGTATATGTCAGACATACAGCGCGAGTCGATGGACTATGATGTCGTGATCGTAGGGGCAGGGCCGTCCGGGCTCTCTGCTGCAATCCGCCTGAAGCAGATCGATCCGGAGCTAGAGGTGGTCGTGCTGGAAAAAGGGTCCGAGGTGGGGGCGCATATCCTTTCGGGAGCAGTTCTTGATCCCATCGGACTTAACCGCCTTTTGCCCGACTGGAAAGAAAAGGGCGCCCCGCTGCATACGCCCGTGACGGAAGACGATTTCTTTTTGCTGACCGAAGAGAAGCATCAGAAAATTCCGAACTGGCCTATGCCGAAGCTGATGTCGAATCACGGTAATTATATTGTGTCGATGGGCAACGTCTGCCGCTGGCTGGCAGAGCAGGCCGAAGAGATGGGTGTTGAGGTGTTCCCCGGCATGGCTGCCTCCGAGTTGGTATGGGACACTGACGAGACCGGCGTGGAGCGCGTGGCAGGTGTCGTGGCCGGTGAATTCGGCAAAAACGCCGATGGCTCCGAAGGTCCGGCCTATGAGCCGGGTATGGAGCTGCGCGGCAAATATGTGATGCTGGGCGAGGGCGTGCGCGGATCGCTTTCCAAAATCGTGATGGACCGGTTCAACCTGTCCGAAGGCCATTGCCCGCAAAAATTCGGGCTGGGTATGAAAGAGATCTGGGAGATCGACCCCGCCAAGCACAAAGAAGGCAGCGTGACCCACACGATGGGCTGGCCGCTCGGATCGAACGCAGGGGGTGGGTCTTTCATCTACCACATTGAAAATAATCAGGTTTATATCGGATTTGTCGTTCACTTGAACTATGAAAATCCGTATGTTTTCCCCTATATGGAATTCCAGCGGTTCAAGCATCACCCGATGGTGGCGGACTTGCTGGAGGGTGGCAAACGTGTGGCCTATGGTGCACGGGCCATTTCCGAGGGCGGAATCCAGTCCTTGCCGAAGCTGGTCTTTCCGGGCGGCGCGCTTTTGGGCTGTGCGGCGGGGATGGTCAATGTTCCGCGCATCAAGGGCAACCATAATGCGATGCTATCGGGTATTGCGGCGGCCGAGGCCGCGGCCGAGGCGATCAAGGCAGGGCGCGCGGGCGACGAGCTGACCGGCTACGAGGCGCAGGTCCGTGAAGGTGATATCGGTCAGGATCTGCGGAAGGTACGCAACGTCAAACCGATCTGGGCGAAATGGGGTCTGACCGCATCCACCGTTCTGGGCGGTTTCGATATGTGGACCAATGCGTTGTTCAACCTGTCGGTTTTCGGGACGATGAAACATGGAAAATCCGATGCCGCCGCCACGGGCGAGGCCAAAAACTTCCAGCCGATCGACTACCCCAAACCCGACGGTAAACTCAGTTTTGATCGTCTGACCAATGTCAGCTTCTCGTTTACCAATCACGAAGAATCCCAGCCCTGCCATTTGCGTTTGCGTGATGACACAGTGCCGATTGCGGTGAACTTGCCGAAATTTGCCGAACCTGCACAGCGGTACTGCCCGGCGGGAGTGTATGAAGTGGTCGAAAAGAACGGCCAGCCGGAATTCGTGATAAACTTCCAGAACTGCGTCCACTGCAAAACATGCGACATCAAGGACCCCAGCCAGAATATCGTGTGGACCACGCCGCAGGGCGGAGATGGGCCGAATTACCCCAATATGTAAGCGACGTACCGGTTTGGTTATCCGATCCACAATCAGCGGGCTGCACCGGCATTTTGTGTTGGTGCAGCCCGTTTCGCATTCGGGCCCAGTGTAACCGGCGCGTATTACGTCACTTCCACGTGTTTTGGTCCGTCTTGGGAGGGGCCAGACAAAGGCGTTGCATTGCTTTGCGCGCAGGGCACAGCTAGGGTCGGCACGACTTGAGAAAAAGGACGTGTTCATGCCGCATCGACTGACGCCCCTCCGCGCAGTGGCGCTTTCTATCAGCTTGCTGGCCGGATATCCGGTTATGGCAGAGCCTGCCGGTGCCTATCTCGCCGCCCGGGCGGCCACCCAAGACGATAACTTCCAGGCGGCAATCACCTATTACGACCGGCTTTTGGATGAGGGGCTGGCCGATATGGGCATCGCCGATTCAGCGCTGACCGCTCATATTGCTTTGGGTGATTATGACGGCGCTGTTGCGATTGCCAAAACGCTGGCCGCACAACCCGATGCCGCCCAAGGCGTGGCGCTTACGCTGCTGGCCCAAGCCGCGCGTGACGGCGATTACGCCAAGGGCCTGCAACTGCTGGATGAAAGCAAATCCGTGGGCCCGTTGTTTGCCGGGCTTTACCGCGCATGGGCGTTGGTGGGCGAGGGCAATATGTCTGATGCCGTGAGCGAATTCGACAAGGTCGGCAAATTGCAGGGCCTTGATGGGTTCGCCATGTATCACAAGGCCTTGGCGCTGGCGCAGGTGGGCGATTACGAGGGCGCGGAAAAAATTCTTTCGGGTGCGAGCAAGGATATAATCCACAACACGCGCCGCGGGGTGATGACCCATATTCAGGTGCTGTCACATCTCGAGCGCGATGGCGACGCGATAGCCTTGCTCGATGATACATTCGACGGTGATCTGGACCCTGAACTGGAAGCCGTGCGCGCCAAGCTGGAGGCAGGCGAGGTTTTGACCTTCGATATGGCGCGCGATGCCCGCGAGGGGATTGCGGAGCTGTACTTCTCGATCGGGGCGGCCCTCACAGGGGATGTGCCGCAAACGGTGCCGCTGGTGCATGCGCGACTGGCGCAATGGCTCAACCCCGCGCACGCGGATGCGATTTTGCTTACCGCGTCGATGCTGGACCAACAGGGCCAGTATGACCTTGCCATCCAAGCATATGACGAGATCCCCGAGGATAATGCCATCTTCTTTGCAGCCCAGATGGGGCGGGCAGATGCGCTTGTCAAAGCCGATCGCGCGCAAGAGGCCACAGATGTGCTGAATGCGCTGGTTCAGGCAGACCCCGATCTGCCGGGTGTTTGGCTGGCTTTGGGCGATGTGGAGCGCCGCCAGCAGCATTTCGACAAAGCAGCACAGGCCTATGCCAAGGCGCTGGACCGGATCACGGACCCGGATCCTTCGGACTGGTTCGTGTTTTATGCAGCCGGCATTGCGGATGAACGCTCCGGCAATTGGGAGCGCGCCGAGAGCGAGCTGAAAAAGGCGCTGGAATTGAACCCCGGCCAGCCGTCGGTGCTCAATTATCTTGGCTATTCTTACGTGCAAAAAGGCGAAAACCTTGAGGCCGCGCTAGAGATGATCAAAGAGGCGGTCGAGGCGGAACCTGACAGCGGCTATATCGTCGATTCATTGGGCTGGGCGTTGTTCCAGCTGGGCCGCTACGACGAAGCTGTGGTGCAGATGGAACGTGCGATCGAGCTGGAATCGGTCGATCCGCTGGTCAACAATCACTTGGGCGATGCCTATTGGGCCGTGGGCCGCAAGCGCGAGGCGCTGTTCCAATGGCAACGCGCGATCAGCTTCGGTCCGGGCGATGATGTCGATATGGAGCGCGTGCAGCGCAAAATCGACATCGGGCTTGACGCTGTGCGTGCCGAAGAAGGGGCTGTGCCGCTTTCAGAAGTTGGCCAGCCGCGATGAGCCAAGGGCTATCGGCCTGCGCCCCTGCCAAGGTCAATTTGCAACTGTGTGTGACAGGCCGACGTACGGACGGTTATCACACGCTGGAAAGTCTGGTGGTGTTCGCCGGGGTCGGGGACCGGATCACGGTCAGCCCCGGTCCGGATCTGTCATTGACGGTCACAGGCCCCTTTGCCCAAGGCGTGCCGGATGACGAGCGAAACCTTGTGATAAAGGCGGCCCGATTGCTGGCCCGACATCGCGGGGTCAGGGCTGGCGCGCATATCGTTCTGGACAAGCATCTGCCGCACGGTGGCGGGATCGGCGGCGGGTCTTCGGATGCGGCCACCGCATTGCGGTTGCTCGCGCGCCTGTGGCAGGTGAAGCCGCTTGAGGCACAAGCGGCGCTGTCGCTGGGGGCGGATGTTCCGGTGTGCATGATGGCCCCCGAGGCGCAGATGATGCGCGGTATCGGCGAGCGGTTGCTGCCACTGCCGGTCCCGCCTGAGGGGTGGCTGGTTTTGGTCAATCCGCGTATCGAGACGCCCACCGGCGCCATGTTTCAGGCATTGGAGCGCAGCGAGGCGCCGCCAGCAGAAGACCAGATCCAGCCGCCCGCTCGTGCCGGAGATCTTTCGGCGTTTGCAGAGTGGCTTGGCCGGTATGGCAATGACTTTGCCGCGCCACTTTGTGATCTGCAATCCCCCGCCCATAGGCCGCAAATCCCGCAAATACTTGCGCAGCTGCGCGCCACGGCAGGATGCCATGCAGCCAATCTGTCCGGCTCTGGTAGCACGTGCTGGGGATTGTTTGCCGATGAGGCGCGCGCAGGATATGCCGCCATGCGCCTGCGTGAGGAATTTCCGCACTGGTGGGTGCAGCCTGCGCCAATTCTAGGCCATCCAGATCAGGGCGATCAGGACGGGCGGCACAACACCTGATCGACACAATAGCTGATCGAACAGCCCCCTATCCAAACCGCCTTTCAAATCAAAGGTCTGGTTTGGATAGATGTTTCCGGTGCAGGGATGGATGCCGCGTTAGCGGACCCGTGCCACCACGTAATCGGCCAATTCGTCCAGCATGCCGCGCAGCGGGTGATCTGGCAGCGCGGTCAACGACTGACGCGCCCGCTCCGCCCAGATCAACGCCTCGTCGCGTGTGTCCGAAAGCGTGCCATGCGCGGCCATCAGCGTCATCGCATGTTCCAGATCGCCGTCGCGCTGCGCGCCTTGCGCAATGGTACGGGTCCAGAACGCGCGCTCTGCCTCATCTGCGCGGGCCACGGCCTTGATCACCGGCAGCGTCAGCTTGCGCTCTCGGAAATCGTCGCCGGTGTTTTTGCCGATCACATCCGTGACCCCACCGTAATCCAGCAGGTCATCGACCATCTGGAACGCAATCCCCAATGCATCGCCATAATCGAACAGCGCCTGCACCTGTGCTTCGGGTGCATCGGCCAGAACGCCGCCCACTTGCGTGGCCGCCGAGAACAGCGCTGCCGTCTTGCCGCGGATTACCTGCAGATAGATCGCCTCTGTCGTGGCCAGATCCTGCGAGGCAGTCAGTTGCAGCACCTCGCCTTCGGCAATCACCGCCGAGGCATTGGACAGGATGTTCAGCACCCGCATATTGTCGGCTTCGGTCATCAACTGGAACGAGCGCGCAAACAGGTAATCGCCCACCAGCACACTTGATTTGTTGTCCCACAGCAGGTTGGCGGTTGGCCGTCCGCGCCGCTGGCCACTTTCGTCCACCACATCGTCATGCAGCAGGGTCGCCGTGTGGATGAATTCCACGGTGGCGGCCAGATGCACATGATAGGGGCCTTCATAGCCGCAAATCCGCGCCGCCGCCAAGGTCAGCATCGGGCGCAGGCGCTTGCCGCCGGCCTCGACCAAATGCGCTGTAACCTCTGGGATGCGGGGCGCGTGTTCGGAGGCCATCCGGCTACGGATCAGGGCGTTGACCCCCGCCATATCTTCTGACAGCGCCTCTGCCAGCCGGTCATGCGGCTTCACTGCGTTCTCATCGAGGCTCATCATTGGTCCTTCCCGAACTCCTCATCTCGACAGGTGGTACCCCGCACGATAAATGGGGATCCATGAAAGAGCTTTTGCGCACGACCGATCCTGTGAAACTGGCCATGGCACATGCCCTCCTTACCAACGAGGGTATAACCAGCTTTCAAATGGACGTCCATATGAGCGTGCTTGAAGGTAGCATAGGCATTTTGCCGCGCCGCCTGATGGTCGCAGATGCAGATCTGGCCGAAGCGTGCCAGATACTGGAAGATAACGAGATCGGGCGAGAGTGATGTTTTCGCCCGATGATCTGTCATGGGATGATTTTATGGGGGGGCAGCTGCGCATCGCCCAGCCGCGCTATGGCTATCGCGCGGCGATGGATCCGGTGTTGCTGGCGGCCGCATGTCCAGCCCGAACCGGCCAGAGCGTGCTGGAGCTCGGCTGCGGGGCAGGGGTCGCCAGCCTGTGTCTGGGCCGCCGGTTGGGGGATGTCGCGCTTGCAGGGCTGGAATTACAGCCCGAGTATGCCGCCTTGGCGCGGATGAATGCCCAAGCCAACAATCTGTCCTTTGATGTGATCGAAGGCGATCTGTCGGAGATGCCAGCCGAGCTGCGTGCGCAGACTTTTAATCATGTCATTGCCAATCCACCTTATTTCGCGCCCAATAACGGTACGAAAGCTGCGGATCGGGGGCGCGAAAAGGCGCAGCGCGAAGACACACCACTGGCCACATGGATTTCTGCTGGAATGCGGCGATTGAAGCCCGCAGGCTGGATGACCCTTATCCAGAACGCGGACCGGCTTTCCGATATTCTGGTGCCGCTTGCGCCGCTTGCAGGCAACATACACATCCTGCCCGTTGCGGCACGCCGTGGCCGCGATGCAGGCCGTGTGATCGTGCTGGCCCGCAAAGGGGCCAAGGCCCCGCTCAGGCTGCTCGCGCCGCTGGTTTTGCACAATCAAGACCGTCATCTGCAAGATGCCGAAGACTTGAGCGATATTGCGCAATCCGTACTCCGATTCGGCAAAGAATTGCAGGTTGTGGGCTAACCTTTTCGCAATATTTCGCTCGCATGCTCGAAATCCTAAAAAACAGTGCGACAAAACCGTGACAGGAATCAAAAATCGTGCTGCAATAAACGGGCTCAACATAGAGAGGAGACTGCCAATGTCGCTTGGTTCGCATATCACTGAACTTCGCAAAAAACACGAGGCACTGTCGCTCGAGGTAGATCGCGCTGTCCGGAAACCAGGGTTTCCGGCGCTCGAAATTTCTCAGATGAAAAAGCAAAAGCTCCAGATCAAGCAGGAAATATCCAGGCTGGAACAAGCATAAGCCATTTCGTTTCCAAGCCTTGACCCCGCACGTTCGGGGTCAGGGGGTCGACGCGGGAACTTTGGCGGATCGACTGGCCAGCGCCGCCAGACCCGCGCCGAAAGCGATCATCGCAGCAGCCAAAATGAGATTTGCGCTGGCTGCTGCGAACCCGAATGCCACAAGGATAAGTGTCGATAGTAGAGGGGCCGCATAGGATGCTGTGCCCAACAGCTGAATATCGCCTTTTTTCACGCCGACATCCCATGTGTAGAACGCCAGCCCCACAGGGCCAGCCCCCAGTGCGGCGATAGACACCCAGCCCAGGGATGTTTCGGGCCAGACGGTGTCTTCCAGTGCCAGATGCGCCAGCAAGGACAGCAGCGCAGTGGCTATGCAAAACACGGTGACCGCTGCGGTGGGCACCGTGCCCATTTTGCGCGACAAGACCGAATAGCTGGACCATGTTAGCGCGCATAGGGCTGCCAGTGCGTATCCCACAAACGCCTCCGGTTCTGCATCGAAATCCACATCGCCAAAAACCAGAATGGCACCGCCGAAGGCAATCAACGCGCCTAGGATGTGCAAGCCCCGCAGCCGTTCACCAGGCAAAAGTCCGGAAAACAGCACGATTAACAGCGGCCAAAGATAGGCGATCAATCCTGCCTGAGCAGGAGGCGCGAGTCGCAGTGCCGAAAAATACAGAAAGTGATACCCGAACAACCCCACAGTTCCAAAAATATAGATTCGCAACGGCACGCCTTTGAGCATGGCAAAGCCGTTGTTCCGGATCATCCAGATCAGGCCGATAACGCTCCCCATGGTGAAGCACATCGCGTTCAGCTGTAGTGCCGGTACAGGGGCTGACCCCACCGTGAACAGGGCGAGTAGAGACCAAAGCGCCACTGCACTTAAGCCTAAAAGGGTCGCTTTGCTGCGTGTGGTCATGTTTTCCATCTTCCGGTTTTATAAATGAAGAAGGCCTGCTGCATGCAGGCCTTATCAGAAAAAGGAAAGAGGCATCAGGCCAGATATTGGCCGCCATTCGCACTAAGCGTGGCCCCGGTGATGAAGCCCGCATCGTCGGAGGCAAGAAACACGACGCAGCGTGCAATATCTTCCGGCTCTCCCAAACGTCCCACAGGAATAGTGCTGATAATCGATTCGCGAACTTTTTCAGGGACGGCCATAACCATATCTGTGGCAATATAGCCGGGACAGATTGCATTTACGGTAATGTTGGCGCGCGCGCCCTCTTGTGCAAGCGATTTGGTGAAGCCGATGTCGCCTGCCTTGGCAGCGGCATAGTTGGCCTGCGCAAACTGCCCCTTTTGACCGTTGATCGACGATATATTGATCACGCGTCCGAATTTGCGCGATTTCATCCCCGACCAGAGCGGATGCGTCATATTGAAAATTCCGGAAAGATTGGTGCCAATCACCTCGTCCCACTGTTCACGGGTCATCTTGTGGAAGGGCGCATCGCGGGTGATGCCGGCGTTGTTGACCAGCACTTCCACCGGTCCCAGGTCTGCCTCGACCCGCGCGATACCTTCGACGCAGTCATCATAATCGGCAACCGACCATTTATAGGAAGAGATGCCTGTTTCGTCAGAGAATTTCTTGGCGGCGTCTTCGTTGCCTGCGAAATTCACAGCCACACTATACCCCGCTTCCTTTAACGCTTTCGCGATAGATGCGCCGATCCCTCGTGTTCCGCCCGTTACAAGTGCAACTTTTGACATGTAGTCTCCTCCTCAAGATCCGATAGTTCGTTTGCCCCACCCGCCTTAAGCGGGTAGTGGCATGGTTGATAAAAATTTGGCTAACAGCCGCACGGAAGCCCTGGATCAGAGGTTTTCTATACACATGGCCACGCCCATCCCGCCGCCGATGCACAAGGTTGCAATACCTTTTTTCGCTTTCTGGCGCTTCATCTCGAATAATAAAGTATTCAGGACACGTGCGCCCGACGCTCCGATCGGATGACCTAAAGCGATGGCGCCGCCATTCACATTCACTTTGGCCGGATCCCAACCCATGTCTTTATTCACAGCGCATGCCTGTGCGGCAAACGCTTCGTTTGCTTCGATCAAATCGAGATCGTCGACGGACCAGCCAGCTTTCTCCAGTGCCTTACGAGACGCTGGGATCGGGCCGCAGCCCATGATCGAGGGCTCTACCCCTGCAGTCGCATAGGAGGCGATGCGTGCCATCGGGGTCAGACCGCGCTTTTCCGCCTCTTCTTCTGTCATCAACAGCACAGCCGCGGCGCCGTCATTGATGCCGGAGGCATTTCCGGCGGTAACTGTGCCATCCTCCCGAAGGAAGGCAGGACGCAGCTTTTGCAAGCTTTCGATTGTTGCGCCATGGCGGATGTACTCATCGCTATCAAATACACTCTCGCCCTTACGGGTTTTTATCGTGAAGGGCGTGATTTCATCTTCGAACTTACCCGCCTTTTGTGCGGCTTCGGCTTTGTTTTGTGATGCAAGGGCCAGTTCGTCTTGGGCGTCGCGGCTGATATTCCATTGCTTTGCGACATTTTCGGCTGTTTGCCCCATGTGATAGCCGTTGAAAGCATCCCAAAGACCGTCTTTGATCATGGAATCAACCATTTTCATGTCGCCCATCTTAGTCCCCGCGCGCAGATGCGCGACATGGGGAGACAGCGACATATTTTCTTGTCCACCTGCAATCACGATGGAGGCGTCGCCCAGCAAAATGTGTTGTGCAGCCAAGGCCACGCTGCGAAGACCCGATCCACAAACTTGGTTAATGCTCCATGCAGCAGACTCAATCGGAAGACCCGCGTTAATGTGTGCCTGCCGCGCCGGATTCTGGCCTTGTCCTGCCGTCAAGACCTGCCCCAAAATGGTCTCAGAAACATCGGATTTTTCGATGCCAGCACGCTCCACAACAGCATTGAGCACACATGCACCAAGATCATGAGCGGGCGTATGTGCTAATGTGCCATTAAAACTGCCGACGGCGGTCCGGGCAGCAGAGACGATGACGATGTTGGTCATAAAAAGACTCCTCCTGTTTGACAGGAAAATGCATCCCGTCCTTGCGAGTCAGAATGGCCCCTGTCAGGAGAAGGTCAAGAGGAAAAGGAAACATTTTGAGGTACATACGCAACAATATTGCGTGTACAATTACGATAAAGCCGCGCTATTATCGTTCATTGAGAAATCTGATTGTACTGTAAAAAGCTAGCAAGCAGTGATGCGGATGTAAACGTATTGTGCTGTCATGTGGGCATCGGGCGGTATCCGGCGACAGCCATTGGCGGGGAGATTGTCGGCATACCGAAGTGGTAACCTTGCATACAATCAATGCCACCTGCCGCCAAGAATGCGGCATCATCCGCATTTTCAACGTTTTCTGCGACCGTCAGCATATCAAAATGCCGCGCCACAGAGATTAAGGCCTCTGTCAAAACCTGATTATCTGGGCTGCGTGCTATGTCTTTGATGAACTGACCATCAATTTTCAATATGTCGAAGTAGAACTCCCGCAGATATCGAAACGATGTTTGTCCGGCGCCGAAATCATCAAGAGCAAAGCATACACCGCGCGCCTGCAGATCCTGCATGAAAACAGCGACAAGCTCTGGCATCTCCATAGCTGAAGATTCTGTAATTTCCAAAATCAGCCGTTCCGCTACGGTTTCATCAGCCGCCAATCCTGAATTCAAGGCTTTCATCCACCCGGGGTGCCCGATTGATCGCACCGACATATTGATCGAAAGGCGCAGGTTTGGTTGGCTTTTTAAAGCTGCCAGCCCTAATTCCAGTGCCATTATGTCTAATTCGCGACCGAGTGGGGTATTTTCCACAGCATCAATAAAATTTTTCGCGGGCAGAACACACCCACGATCATCCAAGACCCGAAGCAGACCTTCGTAAAAGGCGATTTGTTCTGGTCGGCGGCCTTGAACAACAGGCTGATATGCCAACATGACATCCCGTCTTTCCAGTGCACGTTCCACCATTTGAAGAACCGCGCTACTTTGCTGATTTATCGCGATACCTGGCGGAGTTTCGACGCTGATAACACGAACCAGTTTTTTGAAAGAATCGCGGGTAAGCATGGGACGCTCCGTAACATGACTGTCCCTACTTCAGGGAATTTGCCCTAATAATGCGTAAATTTGGCGAAATCCTGTATGTTCATGGTTAAAGCCCAATACGATCTTTTTTTATTAAGCATCCTGAGCGTTTGCAATTTTGCGTAAACCAATCCGTAACCCGGGCCGGCTTATTTTGACGATATCAAAAGAAGATAGGGGCGGTTGATGGACGGACAGGCGGGTTTCGGTGCGACACATGAGGGGGAAACCCCTTTTGGCTTCGAGGAACTATTCTATTCTCGCACTGATAAGCGGGGGATGATCGAGGCCGGTAATGCAGTTTTCCAACGAGTTTCGGGATATGAATGGCAGAAACTGCTTGGGGCGCCTCACAATCTGGTGCGACACCGTGATATGCCCAAAGGCGTATTCTATCTTATGTGGAATGCCATTCAGAAAGGTTTTCCGATTGCTGCCTATGTGCGCAACCGTTGCGAGAACGGCGAATTTTACTGGGTGCTCGCGGTTATTTTGCCTATAGAAAATGGCTATCTGTCGGTGCGCTTGAAGCCATCAACCGAGACCTTTGATCGAATGAAGTCGTTATATGCCGAGTTAAGTGATCAAGAAAAATCCTTTGGACTATCTGCGGAAAATTCGGCGAAGCTTTTGCAAGCTGAGGCTATTAAACAGGGATTCTCGAGCTACAGTAGTTTCATTGCTTTTGCGCTTTGCGAAGAGCTGAAGGCGCGAGATACCAAATTGAAGCGTGGGGCAGACCGCCGCACAAAGATGCTCGCAGAAATAAATCTTGCATTAGAGAAGGCGACAGACGAACAGGTCCGGCTTTTGCGTAGCTTCGAGGCATTGCAATCGGTTCCGAACAACATGCGGATTGTCGCTTCGCGGTTGGAGCCTGCTGGCGGTCCGGTGTCCGCAATTTCTGAAAATTACAAGGCCAGCTCTCAGGTTATTTCGCAGCGCCTTGCCAGCTTTGTTGGGGGAGAGGATAACATCTGCGATATGCTGTCGCGCGAAGTGGCACGTGTGTTGTTTCTGATCGGCTGCAACCGGATTTTGGTAGAGATGGATTTTCAGAAAGAGGGATTACCATCAGATGTCGGTATCGATTGGGAGAAAGAGCAAATTCTATTGAAGGAGATAGAGCAGAAATGCTCTGCTCAGGCACGCGAGGCCATGACTGTTGCGATCGGTTACGCTGCAGACATCAACCGCTCGAGTGCTGAAATAAGGCGTCAGATGCTTGGGCTCGACACAATCCGTGTGCTTGGCCGTGTAGAATGCGGTCGGATGAGGGATGTAGGTGGACTTTCGACCACAATTGATCAGCTAGATTCCTTTCATGCAGATATCAAACAAAGGCTGGAAGCAATCATGGAATTGTCTGAGGTGATTGAGAATGCAATGTCTTCCTATATGCGCAGCGCTTAAAAGACGCGGTGGCCAGCACAAGCCGCTTAAGTGATCCCAGGCCGGCGTTTGATACGGGCGGATGTATCAACCATCGTTCACTAACGCCTCAATCAGATGTCTGGCATCCGCGCCTGCCCAATCTGCCCCGCCGATCAATCGGGCCACCTCTGCCCCTTGTGCATTGATGACGACCGTCACCGGCAAACCCAAGACGCCCATCGCCCGCGCCATCTGCTGTTTCTCGTCTCGATTTTTTGGCAGATCGGACACACCTTCTGCGGCAAAGAATCGATCAATCTTTGCGACGGGGTTACGCCCGCTTGCAATCGTCAGAACCTCAAAGTCGTCGCCGCCCAATTCTTGCTGCAGGGCATCCAGGGCAGGCATTTCTTCACGGCACGGCACACACCACGTAGCCCAGAAATTGACCAGAATTACCTTGCCACGATAGTGCGACAGCGCCACTTCCTGACCATCTTCTGCAGTGAAGCGAACATCAGGTAGCTGTATCGGGGTGTCATAAACAACCAGATTCTTCATCCCTCCTGTCGCCAATGCCTTCAGATCAGCCGCGCTCGCGACATTTGCACCAAGCGTAAGGGCCGTATAAAGGACAAGGGACCGCAGCATTTTGCCTCCAGATTACAGGGCCAGAAGATGACCGATAAAGCCAAGGATAACACAGCCTCCAACTCGATGTGGGGCGGGCGCTTCGCCGCGGGACCAGACGCGATTATGGAGGCGATCAATGCCTCAATCGGATATGATCAGCGGCTTTACCCTCAGGATATCCGTGGCAGCCGCGCCCACGCAGCAATGTTGGCCGCGCAAGGCATCATCAGTTCTAGCGATGCGGAAACGATCCGTGAAGGGCTGCTCACCGTTTTGTCAGAAATCGAGGCCGGGGATTTTCCATTCAAAACCGCCCTTGAAGATATCCACATGAATGTGGAGGCGCGTCTGAAAGAGATTATCGGAGAGCCGGCAGGGCGCTTGCACACGGCGCGCTCGCGCAATGATCAGGTGGCGACCGATTTCCGCCTGTGGGTGCGTGATCAGTGCGATGCTGCGATCAAGGGGCTTGAGACCCTGATCGGCGCACTTTTGACGCAGGCCGAAGCTGGCGCTGATTGGGTGATGCCCGGTTTCACGCACCTGCAAACTGCCCAGCCTGTCACATGGGGCCACCATATGATGGCCTATGTCGAAATGTTCGCCCGTGATCTGGGCCGGTTCCGCGACGCGCGCAAACGGATGAATGAATCCCCCTTGGGCGCAGCGGCCTTGGCGGGGACCGGTTTTGATATCGACCGTCACGCCACGGCAGAGGCTTTGGGCTTTGACCGTCCGATGGCCAATAGCCTCGACGCTGTGTCGGATCGGGATTTTGCGTTGGAATTCCTGTCGGCTGGCTCGATCTGTGCCGTGCATATGAGCCGTCTGGCGGAGGAACTGGTGATCTGGTCTTCGGCGCAGTTCCGTTTTGTGGCGATGTCTGACAAATGGTCCACCGGATCCTCGATCATGCCGCAAAAGCGCAACCCCGACGCGGCCGAGTTGATTCGTGCCAAAATCGGGCGGATGCTTGGCGCGACTGTGGCGCTGTTTACCGTGATGAAAGGTCTGCCGCTGGCCTATTCCAAGGATATGCAGGAAGACAAAGAGCAGGTGTTTGACGCAGCAGACAATCTGATGCTGGCGCTTGCGGCAATGTCGGGGATGATCGCTGATCTGAGTGTGAACCGCGCCCAGCTCGAGGCGGCCGCCTCCAACGGGTTCTCGACCGCGACAGATCTGGCCGATTGGCTGGTGCGCGAGGCAGGCTTGCCGTTCCGCGATGCCCATCACGTGACGGGGACATTGGTCGCTATGGCTGAAGCGCGCGGTTGTGACTTGCCGGATCTTGATCTGGCAGACATGCAATCGGTCAATGCCGCGATTACCGAAGATATCTACACGGTTTTGGGTGTTCATAATTCTGTGGCTTCGCGCATGTCCTATGGCGGAACCGCGCCGGCGCAGGTGCGCGCGCAGATCAAGCGTTGGCAAGAGGCATTGTCATGAAGATGATCCTGCTTTGCACAGCGCTTGCGCTTTCGGCCTGCGGGGTAGAGGGCGATCCCGTGCCCCCCAATCAGGTGCAGTCGCAGTAGGCTGCCATAGGCATTCTGCCCAACCAGATACGCTTGTGGTACGGGCGGCAGGGCTGTTAGGACACAGATGGCTCTGCCAAGGCGCGCGCACAACATATCCTTGTTATTCGAAAGATCACCCCGATGGATCACTTCACCTACAAAGACGGCGTTCTGCACGCCGAGGACGTCTCGCTTGTGGATATCGCGGCGACCGTCGGCACACCGGTCTATGTCTATTCCGCTGCAACGCTCACACGGCACTTCAAACTGTTTGAAGAGGCATTGGGCTGGGCGGAAAGCCATCTGATCTGTTTTGCGATCAAATCGAATTCCAACCTGGCCGTGCTTAAATTGCTTGGGGATCTGGGCGCTGGCATGGATGTGGTGTCGGGGGGGGAATACCTCAGGGCCAAGGCCGCCGGACTGCCGGGCGAGCGGATCGTATTCTCCGGTGTGGGCAAAACCCGTGAGGAAATCGCGCTTGTTCTGGATGGTGGCATCCGTCAGTTCAATGTCGAATCCGAGCCGGAGCTACAGGCCATTTCCGAACTTGCCGCCGCCAGGGGGCTTCGCGCGCCCATTGCGCTCAGGGTCAACCCCGATGTCGATGCCAAAACGCATGAGAAGATCGCCACCGGCAAATCCGAAAACAAGTTTGGCATTCCCATTGCCAAAGCGCGCGATGTTTACGCTATGGCGGCCGCTTTGCCCGGCATAGATATTGTCGGTGTGGATGTGCATATCGGCTCGCAACTTACCGATCTGGAACCGTTCGAGCAGGCCTTTTTGAAGGTCGCCGAACTGACGCGTGCACTTAGGGCGGATGGCCATGACATCCGCCGTCTGGATTTGGGCGGCGGTTTGGGGATTCCGTACGAGCGGTCCAATTCCGCGCCGCCGCTTCCGATCGAATATGGTGAGGTCATCAAGCGTACGGTGGGCGATCTGGGCTGCGAGATCGAGATCGAGCCGGGCCGGCTGATTTCCGGAAATGCGGGAATTCTGGTCAGCTCTGTTGTGTATCTGAAAGAGGGCGAGGGCCGCGATTTCCTGATACTTGATGCGGCGATGAACGATCTGGTGCGCCCGTCGATGTATGGCGCATATCACGACATTGTTCCGGTGCAAGAGGCCGCCGCAGGGGTCGAGCAAGCGCCGGTGGATATTGTCGGGCCGGTTTGTGAAACCGGTGACACATTTGCCAAGGCCCGTCAGATGCCGCCGGTTGCGGCAGGCGATCTGGTCGCATTCCGTTCGGCCGGGGCATATGGTGCAGTGATGGCGTCGGAATACAATTCCCGCCCGCTTATCCCCGAGGTGCTGGTGCAGGGAGATCACTTCGCTGTCATTCGCCAAAGACCAAGCTATGAGGAAATGCTTTCGCGCGATAGCATTCCCGAGTGGCTGTAGCTGCGCGGTGCCTTCAGGCCGTATCGATCAGGCCGGAAAGGATATATGAAACAGCGCAAGATCACCAAATCCGCCGATAAGGCCTCGTCCCCTGCAAGGATTGGACGGGGGGCCTTTGGTGATCGGGCGCTGGAGCGCCGTATCCGGTTGACCCGTACCGGAATGGTGATCGAGCGTGGCTTGCAGTCGTTCTGGCCGGCTTTGTCGCTTTTGGCGGTGGGATTGGCGGGGCTTGTGTCGGGGGTCGCCGCGATCCTTCCACCCTCTGTCCTTTACACAATCGCGGTGATGTTCACGCTGGCGATGCTGATAATGCTCGGGCTGGGCGCACGGCGTTTCCGATGGCCCGGCCAACAGGCCGCGATTGCGCGCCTTGATGCGACGCTGGCCGGGCGACCACTGGCTGCCCTGCGCGACCAGATGGCGCTTGGCGCAGAAGATCCGCAATCCCGGGCATTGTGGCAGGCGCATATTGCGCAGATGTCGGCGCGTGCACGCCGTGCCCGAGTGGTGCGACCCAATCCCGATCTGGCCCGCCATGACCCTTATGCCTTGCGGCTGACCGCGTTGACCACATTCATCGTGGCGCTGGTGTTCGGCGCGCCGTCGCGCCTGCTGTCACCGGGGGATCTTCCCGGTCCGTCCGGTTCCGCGATTGCGGCGATGGGGCCAAGCTGGGAAGGCTGGGCCGAGCCGCCGCGCTATACCTCGAAACCGGGCCTCTATCTTAACAATCTGCAAGCAGATACCCTGCGCGTGCCCGAAGGCACACGGTTTTCCTTCCGGTTTTACGGCGAGCGTGGCGCACCAGAATTCACAGAAACTGTCAGCAATCCGGCGGCGGCCGACGCAGCGCCCCAAACCGATCAAAGCGACATCGCCACGCGCGAATTCGAGGCGGTGCAATCAGGGCTTGTGACCGTGTCCGGCACGGGTGGGCGCACTTTCAGTATCGAGATTGCCCCTGATGCAAGTCCGACGGTCGCGCTTGTAGCGCAGGCCGAGCGTCGCGCTGATGGCAAGCTCAGCCAGCCGTTCCATGCCGAAGATGACTATGCCATCACCGGCGGGCGTGCACGGGTCACACTGGATCTGGCAGCGGTGGATCGCCGTTATGGCCTGACGCGCGCGCCAGAGCCGCGCGATGATCTGGTCTTTGATCTGCCATTGCCGTTTACCGGAACGCGCGCCAATTTCGACGAGACATTGATCGAGGATGCAGCAAAGCACCCTTGGGCCAATCTTCCCGTAAAGCTGGAACTGGAGGTCGAGGACGGTCGCGGCCAGACCGGCACATCAGCGGCGCATACGATGGAATTACCGGGCCGGCGGTTTTTTGATCCGCGGGCGGCATCGTTGATCGAGATTAGGCGTGATCTGCTGTGGAACCGTGAAAATGCGGGCCGCTCGGCCGAGGTTTTGCGCGCAATCACCTATCGGTCGGATGATATGTTTGACGGCGCTGAATTGCGGCTGCTGCTGCGCGCGGTGATCTTCCGGCTCGAAGGGGCGCCTTTGGGCGATCAGGATGTCGATCAACTGGCCGAGGTGCTGTGGGAGCTGGCGGTGAAGCTGGAAGATGGCGGTCTGGCCAATGCGCTGGCGGCAATGCAGCAAGCGCAGGAGCGTTTGTCGGAGGCGATGCGCAACGGGGCCTCGAAAGACGAGATCGACAAGCTGATGGCAGAGCTGAAAGAGGCAACGCAAACTTATATGCGCATGCTTGCCGAACGCGCCAAGGAGGAAGAAACCGGCCCGAAATTTGGTCAAGACCAGCCCAGCCAGCAGATTACCGGCGATCAGCTGGGTCAGATGATGGACGAGATCCAGCGGCTTATGGAACAGGGACGCATGGCGGAGGCGCAGGAACTCCTCGACCAGTTGAGCCGGATGATGGAAAACATGAAAGTGACCCAAGGCGAGGGGGGGCAGGGCGATCAACCGGGCGGCGAATCGATGCAGGATTTGCGTGACACATTGCGCGAACAGCAGGATCTGTCAGACGAGGCCTTCCGCGATCTTCAGCGCGACCAACCCGGAGCCCGAGGTGATCAGGGTCTGGGCGGTGAGACGCCACAGGGCCAGACAGGTGACGGCCAAAGCGGCGAGGGGGATACCGGCACCGGCGATCAGGCACAAAAGGGCGAAGCGGGGTCTGGCGTCGAAGGTCTGGCAGAGCGTCAGCGCGCTTTGCGTCAGGAATTGGGCCGGCAAAAAGGGCTTCTTCCGCAGTTTGGATCCGAGCAGGACAAGGCCGCTCGCCAGCGGCTGGATGATGCAGGGCGGGCGATGGAGGAGGCGGAGCGGGCGCTGCGCAAGGGCGATACAGGCCGTGCGCTTGATCGGCAGGCCGAGGCCATTCAGAACCTGCGCGAGGGGATGCAGTCGCTTAGCGAGGCGATGAACGGTGAGGCCGCACGCCGTCAGGGCCAAGAGGGCGGGAACGGCCAAGAGCGGGGCGGCGATCCCGGCGCAGACGGCAGCAGCCAGGCCAATCGCGATCCTCTGGGTCGGTCAGCGGGCGAAGGCAGCCGCATGGGCACAGAGCAGGAGATGCTGCAAGGTAAAGACAATTATGGCCGTGCACGTGATCTGCTTGATGAAATCCGCCGCCGTTCAGCGGAGCGTCAGCGCCCCGCGCCGGAGCGCGATTATCTCGACCGGCTTTTGGAGAATTTCTGACGTTCGCGGCAGCGGGCGTGCGAAGGGCGGCTGTCGGGTCAATGCCCGAACCGCAGCCCGTCGATAAACTCTGCATAGGCGACAAGCGCAGGGGCAAGCGCGGGCAGTTTTTGCGCCAAGACGGGGCCTGCAAGATATAGCCCCATGCTGATCACCACCAATGCCGTGATCAGCCCGAAGCCGAACCAGAACCCGTAGATGCTGGATGATTTGTGATCGGCCCTCCGCTGCTTGTAGCGTGGCAGTGCAGGGGGCGGCGGTACAGGCTGCGGTCGTTGGTCGAATTCATCCGCATCCGGTAATCTGGCGTGGCGCACAAGCAGCCGCATGGGCTCGATTCTTGGCGCTACGGGTTCTGGCGCAGGCTCTGGTACAGGCTCGGGCCGCAAGGTCTGCACGGTGGGCGCAGGTTCCGGCGTGGCCGCTGTAGCGGGCGGGCGCGGGGCGTCGAACGTTGGGGCGGGGGGCGCGTCGCCTGTAGTGACCGGCGCGGCGTTGGTTTGGGGAAGAGCTTGTGCTCCTGAGCTTGCCAGCTTGACCTGAACACGGCGTGCGGCCTCGTCGGCCGAAGTATCATCGGGGTCTGGTGCGGCATGCTCTGGCCCATGATCGGCCCGCCGTGCTGTGGCCTCGCGATCCGCCTCCTCGCGCAAGATGGCAAGCAGGCTGTCGTCAATACGCCTGCGGGGCGGCGGTGGCGCCTCGGATCGCGGCGATATCAGCGCGCTTAGTGTTGAACGGCCTTTGGGTGGTTTTGCGGTGTGCGGGGGTGTTTTGGGTCTGCGCGCAGGGGGGGCGTTTTGCGTCAGCAGGATCTCCGGCGCTGGTTGAAACCAGATCCGCCCACAACCGGAACATTGCACATCGCGCCCCGCAGCGGGGATCGCGGCGGCGTCGATTTCATATTGTGCTGTACAATCTGGGCAAATCAACCGCATTTAGGTTCGTATCCCAAGTTTCTCCGCGATTGACCGCATTTGGTAATCTGGCAATTCATTTCCCGATGTTGTAGCAAGCAGTTGATGGATATCCAAGCATTTGCGACCGCCTTGGGCGGAGCTTCACAAAGGAGCCGGCGGTGATCGAACTGCAGAATGTGGCGATCGGCTATAGCGGGCACGATCTGATCTCTGAAATGTCGTTGAGACTTGTGCCGGGGTCGTTTCATTTCCTGACCGGTCCGTCTGGTGCTGGAAAGACCTCGTTTCTCAAGATGTGCTATGCCGAGATGTTACCAACCGCCGGCCAGATGGCGCTGTTCGGGCGTGATGTGCATAGTATAAATCGCGACGAACGGGCGATGATGCGGCAGCGGATTGGCGTTGTGCATCAGGATTGCCAATTTCTGGATCACTTGTCGGTGGCGGAAAATGTGGCGCTGCCGCTCACGGTTTCGGGGCGCTCCGTGCATGGGCAGGAGTTGCGAGAGCTGCTGTCATGGGTCGGGTTGCGGTCGCAGGCTGATGCATTGCCGCCCGAGCTGTCGGGGGGCGAACGCCAGCGCGCCGCGCTTGCGCGTGCAGTAATGATGAGCCCTGATATCTTGCTTGCAGACGAACCCACAGGCAATCTGGATTGGGAGATGTCGCTGCGTTTGCTGACATTGCTGGTAGAGCTTAATCGCATGGGGAAAACGGTCGTGATCGCGACCCATGATATGAACCTGATCCGGCAGGCCAAGGCGCAGGTTTCAGCCCGCGTCTTGCGTATTTCGGGTCACAGGTTGCAATTGGCGGGGGCGGATCTGTGATCGGTTTATCTGGGCTACGAATGGATCATGCGGCCTCGGCACGGGTTGTGCCGCCCACCGGGTTTACCGCTCGGCTGACGCTGGTGACGGCTGCGGCAATGGCATTTCTGGCCGTGTTTGCACTGGCGTTGTCGCTGGCCACCGACAGGCTGGCCACGCGTTGGTCGGATGCGCTTGCGCGTTCGGCTACGGTGCGCATCACAGCCCCTGCAGAGGAAATGGACACGCGGCTGGACAGTGTGATGAAAGTCTTGGGTGAAACACCGGGTATCCGCACGTTTCGGGCTTTGGATGACAGCGAGATGGACGCGCTTTTGCAGCCGTGGTTCGGTGCGGATCTCCCCCTTGATGCACTGCCGCTACCGCGGTTGGTGGAGTTGAACGAAAGCGCTCAGGGCATCGACGCCAAAGGGTTGCAGCTGCGCCTTGATGCCGAGGCACCGGGGGCGGTGCTTGATGATCATACCCGTTGGCGCAGGCCGTTGGTGGCCGCCGCCGAACGGATGCGGTTTTTGGGAATACTATCACTTTTGTTGATCGGCGGGGCAATGGCTGGCATGATCACGCTTGCCGCCCAAGCGGCCTTGGCCGCCAACGTGCAGGTGATCCGCACCTTGCGCCTGATCGGCGCGCAGGACCGCTTTATCGCGTTGGCTTTCGTGCGGCGCTTCACCGGGCGCGGGCTTGCGGGGGCCGCCGCAGGCACCGCGTTGGGCATGATTGCCGTCGCGTTTTTGCCTGCCGCAAACGATGCGGGTGGCTTCCTGACCGGATTGGGGTTCAGCGGGGCCGGTTGGCTATGGCCGCTGTTCATTCCGGTTCTGGCCGGCATTGTTGCCTATGGTGCCACGCAAATGGCCGCGATGCGTATGTTGAAGGGAATCCGCTGATGCAATATGTCCGCTCGCTGGTGTTTGTCTTCCAGATGTATCTGGTGTTGGCGTTGTTCGGGGTGTTTTTATTCCCTGTCGCATTGGTTGGCGGACGGCGGGTGGCGGTCGGGATCTGCCGTTTGTTTTGTCATTGGGTGCGGTTTTCGGCGCGCTGGATCGTGGGCCTGCATTCCGAGGTGCGCGGCGAGGTGCCACAAGACGATGTTTTGATCGTGGCCAAACACCAGAGCTTTTTCGACATCATCATGATCTATTCGGCCGTCCCCAAGGGGCGCTTCATCATGAAGCGCGAGCTGGTTTGGGCGCCGTTTGTTGGGTGGTATGCGTGGCTCACAGGGTGCATTCCGGTGAACCGCGGGAAAGGCGGCGCGGCGATCAAGGGCATGCTCAAGGCTGCGAAAAAGGGCAGTTCCAAGGGCGGGCAATTGGTCATCTTTCCGCAAGGGACGCGCGTCGCGCCCGGCGCTCAGGCGGAATACAAGGTGGGCGCGGGCGCGCTTTACTCCGCTCTCAAACAGCCCTGCGTTCCTGTTGCGGTCAATGTAGGCGTGTTCTGGCCAAGACAGTCCGTTTTGCGCCAGCCCGGGCGTGCGGTGATCGAATTTTTGCCCAGAATAGAGCCCGGCTTGAAAACGGCCGCATTCATGGAGCAAGTCGAACATGAGATCGAAACCCGCTCCAATATGCTGATGGCAGAGGCAGGGTTTCCGATCATTGCCGCAAGCGACCCTGTGGCCCATTCCAATTCCGGGTAAGTCGGGTTTGCCCTTCGGCAAGGAGGGCTATCTGCAACAAAAAACCCGCCAAACTGGCGGGCTTTTTTAAATCCGGTTCAGGGATGTATTACGCGGCGAGGCCTTTGGATCCCATATCGAGGAACTTCTGGCGGCGCGCTTTGACAAGATCCGCACCGTTTTTCGAGGACAGCTCGCTCAGCATCAGCTCGATCTCTGTTCTGACAGCGTTGAAAGTCGCCTCGCGGTCGCGTTGGGCGCCGCCCAGCGGTTCCTTGATGATCCGGTCGATCACGGCGAGTTTCTTCAGGTCCTGCGCGGTCAGGCGCAAGGCTTCGGCGGCCTCGCGCATTTTCTCGGCATCTTTCCACAGGATCGATGCACAGCCTTCGGGCGAGATGACCGAATAGATCGAATGTTCCAGCATTGCCACGCGGTCCCCTGCGGCAAAGCCGACGGCCCCGCCAGAACCGCCTTCGCCAATCACAATACTGATCAACGGCACCTTGATGCCAAGGCAGGTTTGGGTTGAGCGGGCAATCGCCTCGGACTGGCCGCGTTCTTCCGCGCCTTTGCCGGGGTAGGCGCCGGGCGTATCGATCAGGGTGATGACCGGAATTCCGAATTTGTCAGCCATTTGCATCAGGCGGATCGCCTTGCGATAGCCTTCGGGCCGCGCCATGCCGAAGTTGCGGCTGATACGGGTCGCGGTATCGTGGCCCTTTTCATGGCCGATCACCATCACAGGACGGTCGTTGAACCGTGCAAGCCCGCCCATAACAGCATGATCGTCCGCAAAATTACGGTCTCCTGCAAGGGGGGTGTACTGGGTAAAAAGTGCGTTGATATGGTCTTTGCAATGGGGCCGGTCGGGATGGCGGGCCACTTGGCATTTCCGCCATGCACTCAGATCCTTGTAAAGATCCTTCAACATTTGCGCGGCTTTTTTGTCCAGCGCGGCGGCTTCTTTTTCAACGTCCATCTCTTCGTTGGCGCGGGCCATGGCACGCAACTCTTCAGCCTTGCCCTCAATTTCGGCAAGCGGCTTTTCGAATTCGAGATAGCTGGTCATCAGGACCCCTCCGGTTGGATCGGTTGCGTCTATATGCCCTTGGCGCAAATGAAATGCAACGGGCCCGCAGGTCGGCGTGCCGACTGGCGGTAGATTGCACCGGAACATTGCGGCCGTTTGGTGCATTACAGCCTGACACGGATGGGGGCATTATGATCGGTCAGGTTTATATTCGCGAGCTGGAGGGCGCCCGCTTGGTCGGGCTGTCGCATCGCGGACCGTATGACACGCTGGAGGACACGTTCGCGCGCCTGTTCAGCTTCATCGAGGAGCGGGTCTTATGGGGACAGGTCAAGGCCGTCGCTGCCGTGGGTTATGATGATGTGCGTGTGACCGCGCCGGACCAGCTGCGCGCCCACGCCTGCGTCGTCGTGGCGGATGATTTCCCGCGTGAGGCCCCGCTGGAGGAATTGCGGTATCCATCGGCGCGCTATGCGGTGATGGAGGTCAGCGGGGATTATTCGCAGCTGTCCAAAGCCTACCACCGGCTGCTGGAGGACTGGTTGCCCGCCTCTGGCGAGGCGCGCCGCGATATCTGCCCCTACGAGGTCTATCTCAATAGCCCCGAGGCGGTCGAGCCAGGGGAGTTGCGTACCGAAATCAGGCTTGCACTTATCTGATGCGAGCGGGAGGACCGCGAACATCTTCTGTTTGACGTGCTATGGCCTGAGCCTGACAGACAGGGGCGATCTCGACCAGCCTGCCGATATAGGCAGTGACACCTGCCCTTGAGGCTTTGGCCATTTTTAGTGCCGCAAGGAGGGCGGGCGCTGACCTGACCGCCTCGGGGCGTTTGAGGGGCGCTGATCGTTCTGTCGCGCTAACTTATGCCTGCCGCTGTATAGACATCGGCTGCACCGCCGGCCTTCGGGATCATGATCTGGTCGATACGATCCGCGCCATGTTCCAATAGCTCGATCCCGTCGCGGTACCATTAAGTATATCAAGCGCATTGATTCGCACGCACAGGCGTTGTCGCCCCCGATCAATGTCGTGACTGGCATTGATTGCCTTGCGGCATGCGGCGGCCTTGTTGTGGCATGCGACGCGGCCTTCGCGGTCCAGATCCATTATATGGGCGAGGCTGGCGGCCATTTTCAAAACAGCTTTGGATCGGAGACGGGCCCGAACATCTGGCATCGGCTGGAACGGGCAGGCGAGGGGGGCTGAATTAAGACATCCCGCCACGATCAAGGTAATTAAATTTCTCTATTTTGCATTTATTGGAAGTTAAGTTGCGATGTGTGTTTCGTGGAATTTCTGCGATGCAGTGGAAAAACCTTGATAACGCTAAGTCAAGTATATCGCGAGATATGCAAGCTTTGCAGGATAATCCTTATGCACTTCTACATTGGTGTCGAATTTAAATGGAATTAAATGCCGATAGACAGGATATTCTTCGATATAATTTCGAAAACGCCAGAGGATTGCCAATGAAATTTCACGCAAACCCTCTACCATAATTACAAAGAAAAACAGGAGGCCCGCATGGCGCTAATCGAAACACCCTATCTTTTGTTCCTCGGTGATGCACCGGATGCATTGGCTGCAAAAGTGGCCCAAGGTGTCAAGGACTGGCGTCCCGAGTTTGCAATCGGTCAATACCGGATGGAGGGTTGCAATGCCGATATGGGCTTGCCGGATCTGGATCTGCAGGCCGCTGTGGATGCGGGTTGTAAAACGCTGGTGATCGGCGTGGCCAACCGGGGCGGCGTCATTTCTGCCGCGTGGAAGGCTGTGCTTGTGGCCGCGCTCGAGGCGGGTCTGGATATCGCATCGGGCTTGCACAACCTATTGCGCGATGAGCCCGAGTTGGTGGCCGCGGCCAAAGCCAACGGGCGCGCGTTGCATGATGTGCGTATTCCATCGGTGAAATACCCGATTGCCAATGGCGAGAAACGGCGCGGGAAACGCTGCCTTGCTGTGGGCACGGATTGCTCGGTCGGGAAGATGTATACCGCGCTGTGTCTGGAGCGCGAAATGCGCGAGCGTGGTATGAATGCCGATTTCCGTGCCACAGGCCAAACCGGTATTCTGATCACCGGCGACGGCGTGCCGCTTGATGCGGTGATTGCGGATTTCATGGCAGGCTCCATCGAGTACCTGACGCCCGACAATGACGATGATCACTGGGACCTGATCGAGGGGCAGGGCAGCCTGTTCCACGTATCCTATTCCGGTGTGACGATGGCATTGGTGCACGGTGGCCAACCTGACGCGCTGATCTTGTGCCACGAGCCCACCCGTGCACATATGCGCGGTTTGCCCGGATATCAGTTGCCCAGCATGCAGGCACTGCGTGATATTGCGCTGCAACTGGCGCAGGTGGCCAATCCCGGATGTCAGGTCGTGGGGATCTCTGTCAATACCAAGGCGATGGCCGAAGACGAGGCGCGTGCCTATCTGGCCGCGATCGAGGCAGAGATGGACCTGCCCGCCACCGACCCGTTCCGGTTCGGGGCCAGCGCGCTTGTGGATGCGCTTGAAAAAATCTGATTTATACAAGCGGTGCGGTTTGTTGCGGGTGTGGCGGTTCGGGCCGCGCCCGCAATGGCGCCCCTTTGCCAATAGAGAGGAAACCCGATGATCCGTGTGAAGGCCGAAAGTTTCAAACTGGCCCAGGCGTTTACGATCTCGCGCGGCAGTCGCACGCAGTCCGATGTGCTGAGTGTGACGATCGAGCGCGACGGCGTGACAGGGCATGGCGAATGCCTGCCCTATGCGCGCTACGCCGAGACCCGTGAGAGTGTGACCGCCCAGATCGAAAGCCTTCCCGAGGCGATCAGCCGCGCCGAGCTGCAAGAGGCCCTGCCCGCAGGCGCTGCACGCAATGCAGTGGATTGCGCGCTGTGGGACTGGGAAGCCAAAAAAGCCGGTCGCCGGATTTGGGAGATGGCGGGATTAAGCGCCCCCGTGCCACAGACCACGGCCTATACACTTTCGCTCGATACGCCCGATAATATGCGTGCGGCGGCGGCGAAAAACGCGTTCCGCCCGATGTTGAAGATCAAGCTGGGCACACCCGACGATATCGCGCGGCTTGAGGCGGTGCGTGCGGGGGCCCCCGATGCCAAGATCATTCTGGATGCCAACGAAGGTTGGGATATGGAGACGTTTCTGGATATCCAGCGCCATCTTGTGCGTCTCGATATTGCCATGGTCGAACAACCGTTGCCCGCGGCGGGAGACGAAGGGTTGATCGGGGTGGAGCGTTTGGTGCCGATCTGTGCGGACGAAGCCTGCCATGACAGGGCGTCCATCGCACATCTGCGTGGCAAATACGATATGATCAATATCAAGCTTGATAAAACCGGCGGCCTGACGGAGGCGCTCGCGCTGCGTGATCTGGCGCGTGCGGAAGGGTTCAAGGTGATGGTCGGGTGTATGGTCGGAACATCGCTCGGGATCGCGCCTGCCACGCTGGTGGCCCAAGGCGCCGAAGTGGTGGATCTTGACGCGCCGCTTCTTCTGGCAGAAGACCGTGATGTGCCGCTGCATTATGAAGATGGCAAAGTTTATCCCCCCCAAGCCGCGCTTTGGGGCTAAGGACAATCAAGGAGATATGGCATGAGCCGCACAGTTTACCTCAACGGAGAATACGTGCCCGAGCAAGAGGCGATGGTCTCTATTTTTGATCGTGGTTTCGTGATGGGCGATGCCGTCTACGAGGTGACAGCGGTCATCGACGGTAAGCTGTGGGATTTCGAAGGCCATGTCGCGCGCTTGGCACGTTCACTGGACGCGCTGGAAATCCAAAACCCGCTGGACCGTGAGACATTGCTGGAAATCCACCACGAACTGATCCGCCGCAATCCCGATTTCACCGACGGCGGGATCTATTTGCAGGTGTCGCGCGGCAATGCGGGGGATCGTGATTTCGTGTATCCGGCCGCCGACGTGGCGCCGACGGTTGTGCTTTATACCCAATCCAAACCGGGATTGCTGAATGATCCGAAGGCCAAAACGGGGATCAAGGTGATTTCTGTGCCCGATCTGCGCTGGCATCGTCGCGATATCAAAACGGTGCAGCTATTGTATCCGTCAATGGCGAAGATGGCTGCCAAAAAAGCCAAGGCAGATGATGCGTGGTTTGTGGAAGACGGCAAGGTCACGGAAGGCTCGTCCAACAACGTCTATATCGTGAAGGACGGCAAGATCATCACCCGCGAGCTGTCGCATGACATCTTGCACGGGATTACCCGCGCCGCCGTTCTGCGCATGGCCAAAGAGGCGCAGATGCAGGTGGAGGAGCGTGCTTTCACCATCGAGGAGGCGCAATCCGCCGATGAGGCGTTCTTTACCTCTGCATCGGCATTCGTGATGCCTGTGGTCGAGGTGGATGGCGCCAAGGTCGGTACCGGCACACCGGGCAAGGTCGCCACGCGTCTGCGCGAGATCTATCTGGAAGAAAGCGCTAAAACCGCGCTTTGATCCGAGCTGTCAATATCAATGGAACACGCGCTTCGTTCATCACTGATCGGGGCGCGTGTTTTGTTATAAGCTTCTCCGGCTTCGGTCACACGCCGCTGTTGTGCAAGGCTTCTGTCAGGCATGGGGCAAGGAGTGCGGCCCATCTCTTTTGCGCCTGTGGCGTTGCGATCAGATCCTGACGTAGCTCGATCAATACGCTGGGGCGATTTTGCTGTAACCCGTGGCGATCCAGTGAGTCGCCGCGCAAATGGCCCGAATAAGGCTCGTTATCGCCAACACACAGCCCTTGGGCGCGCAGGGCTGCCAGCAACGGATCAGCCAGCCGCCTGTCGCGCGGGTCCGATAATACCGCAACCTGCCACGGGCGGGGCGGGCGCCCACGCAACTGTGGCGTAAAGGAATGTACCGCACATATCACACGATCTGGCGCAAGCTCTGCAATCGCGGCGTGATACGGCCGATACAGCCGCGCGATCCGTTCGGCCTTTTGCGTTTGATCCACATGCCGGTTAGCAGGGATGACCGTGCCGTCATAAAGCTTCATGATCAGGGTAGGGTCGTCTTCGCCACGGTTCGGATCGATGACAAGGCGTGAAAACTGTGACTGCACAAGAGGCCCATCAAGAGCGCGCGACAGATGTTGGCCCACTGCCAGCGCACCGGGGTCATAGGCAATGTGACGGTCCATATCGTCTGCCTCAAGCCCAAGATCGCCGCTGTTGACCCAGCAGGGTACATGGTTGGTCGCGTGATCGCACGTGATCAGCCAGCGCCCCCGCCGTGTGGCGCCGTGGACTTGATAGGCGGAAGATTCCATGATGAACTGCCCTGAAAAGTTACTCAATCTTCGTAGTTTGTCGTCAATTTTCGTTTTAGACGATACGAGATCGCGGTGCCAGTTGCTCTTGATGATGTTTTGCGCAATACATTGGGCAGGCCCACGACTATAAATGAAACAGAAATTAAACGGGGACGCATGAGACGCCTTCGCAATGTTAAAATCGTGGCCACCTTGGGCCCGTCTTCTTCAGATTATGAAACCATTCGTGGCTTGTTCGAGGCGGGGGCAGATGTCTTCCGCCTGAATATGAGCCACGGCACGCAGGACGAGCAGCGTGCGCGCTATGACATCATCCGTAAGGTCGAAGAAGACCTTGGGCGGCCGATTGCGGTTCTTGCCGATTTGCAAGGCCCCAAGCTGCGTGTCGGCACATTTGCCGATGACGAGGCCGAGCTGGTCGAAGGTGCGTCCTTCCGTCTGGATCTGTCAGACACGCCGGGCTCGCAAGAGCGCGTATGCCTGCCGCATCCGGAGATCTTTGCGGCCCTCGAGGCTGGATCATCGTTGCTGGTCAATGATGGTAAGATCCGCCTGAAGGTCGAAGAGTGCGGCGAGGATTTCGCAAATTGCACCGTGATCGTTGGTGGCACAATCTCCAACCGCAAGGGCGTGAACGTGCCTGATGTGGTTCTGCCCTTGGCGGCGCTGTCGCCAAAGGACAAGAAAGATCTGGAATTCGCCTGTCAGCTCGGTGTGGACTGGCTCGCGCTTAGCTTTGTGCAGCGTGCCGAGGATGTGCTGGAGGCGAAAGCCTTGGCGCAGGGACGTGCGGCGGTACTGTCCAAGATCGAAAAACCGGCAGCTGTGCGTTGCTATGAAGAGATTTTGGAAGTGTCCGACGGGATCATGGTTGCACGTGGTGATCTGGGTGTGGAACTGCCCGTCCAGAACGTCCCACCGATCCAGAAGAAACTGGTGCGCAAAGCACGCGCGGCGGCCAAGCCTGTGATCGTGGCGACCCAGATGCTGGAATCGATGATCGAAAGCCCGGTGCCGACCCGTGCCGAGGTGTCCGACGTTGCGACCGCGATCTATGAAGGCGCGGATGCGGTGATGCTGTCGGCAGAATCCGCAGCGGGTCGTTATCCAATCGAAGCCGTGCAGACCATGAATAACGTGGCCGAGCAGGTGGAAGGGGACTACACCTACCGCGAAGTGATCAGCGCGAGCCGTTCGAGCACGGTGCGGCGCCAGACGATTGCAGACGGGATTGTGGCAGCGGCGCGTGAAATCGCCGAAACCACCGAGATTGCGGCGATCTGCTGTTATAGCCAGACCGGCACGTCGGTCCGGTTGGTGGCCCGCGAGCGTCCCAATGTTCCGATCGTGGCGATGTCGCCCATCACCAAGACCTTGCGTCAGATCTGTCTGACATGGGGGGCGCATGCGACGCGCTGTGATGAGGTTGGTCGTTTCAAGATGGCTGTTGTAAACGCGGCCCGTGCGGCGCGCGAGTTCGGTTTCGCCGACGTGAGTGACCAGATCCTTGTGGTTGCAGGTGTTCCGTTCAATGTGCAGGGCACCACAAACATCTTGCGGGTGGCTCCTTGTGACGAGCGTCTGATTTTCCGCACCGATCCGGAGTGATCTTTATACGGGCCCCGCAATGTCGGGGCCCGTAGCTTAATTCGGCGCAACCCAGGACATGCGCAGTCGATGTATAGTGAAGTTATCCTTACAATTGGCAGTCTCGCGCTGTGTTTTTCGATCCCGCTGATGGTTGCCGCCTATGCCGATCAGGCCGCCCCGCGCAAATCGGCGATATTGGCCATTCTAGGGCTTTTGCTGATTGTGGCTGCAGTCGTTCTCAAACCCGGCGGCTATCAGCTGGCAGAAGTTCCCGATGCCTATGCCAGTGCGGTGGCCTACATTCTGCATTGATCGACGGCGTTTGAATTTATCCTTGCATTTTCTTGCGATCCTTCCTAGAAGGCGCGTTCTTACATACCGCGTGGCCGGCTCGAGTGGCATGCCGAGTTGCGCGTAAACCCTCTGACGATAGGAGACGGAAATGCCCAAAATGAAAACAAAATCCGCTGCCAAGAAGCGGTTCAAGTTCACCGCGACTGGCAAGGTAAAGGTCGGCCCGGCAGGTAAACGCCACGGCATGATCAAACGTACGCCGAAATTCATCCGTGACACTGCAGGCACCATGGTGCTGTGTGACGCGGACACGAAGATCGTCAAAAAATACATGCCGTATAACCGCTGATCTGGGGAGACTTGAACTATGGCACGCGTTAAATCCGGTAAGGTCACCCACGCCCGTCACCGCAAGATTATCAAAGCGGCGAAAGGTTATTATTCGTCACGTTCGCGCAATTTCCGTACTGCTACGCAGGCGGTTGATAAAGCGAACCAGTACGCGACACGCGACCGTAAGGCACGTAAGCGTAACTTCCGTGCGCTCTGGATCCAGCGTATCAACGCTGCAGTGCGTTCGGTGGATGCTGACCTGACATACTCCAAATTCATCAACCTGCTCGCGAAAGCGGAAATCGAAGTGGATCGTAAGGTCCTTGCCGATCTTGCTGTTCATGAGCCGGAAGCATTTGGTGCAATCGTTGAGAAAGCTAAAGCAGCTGCTTAAGCTTCTAACGATTTAAAAATGGGAACCCCGCGAAAAGCTTTGCCTTTTCGCGGGGTTTTTCTTGGTGCAACTCCACGCACTGAACTTGATGTTTAGCGCCTCCACCGCTAGTGAAACTATGCAGTTTATGGAGATGGATATGGACGCGCTCGACCAGCTCAAGACCAAGTATCTGACAGGTGTTTCGGAAGCAAAAGACGAAACCGCATTAGAAGAAATACGGCTTGCGGCCTTGGGCAAGAAGGGCGAAATCAGCCTGAAAATGCGTGAGTTGGGCCAAATGAGCCCGGAAGAAAAACAGACTTTTGGTAAAGCTTTAAACCTGTTGAAAGCAGAGATTGATGCCGCGTTACGCGACAAAAAACAGGCGCTTCATGATGCTGCGCTTGATCTGCGTTTGAAGGATGAATGGCTTGATGTGACCTTGCCCGCCCGCCCGCAGCGGCAGGGAACCATACATCCAGTGAGCCAAGTTATGGACGAGGTCAGCGCAATTTTTGCTGACATGGGCTTTGCCGTTGCCGAGGGGCCGCAGGTGGAGGATGACTGGCATAATTTTGATTCGCTCAATATCGCGCCAGAACATCCTGCCCGCCAAGAGCACGATACGTTTTTCATGCACCGCAGCGCCGAGGATACGCGCCCCCCGCATGTCCTGCGTACGCATACGTCGCCTGTGCAAATTCGCGCGATGCAGGAAAAGGGGGCCCCGATCCGCGTGATCGCGCCCGGACGTGTTTACCGTATGGATATGGATCAAACGCACGCGCCGATGTTTCACCAGATCGAAGGTTTGGCAATCGGTCGAGATATCTCGATGGCCAATCTGAAGTGGGTTCTAGAAGAGTTCTGTAAGGCGTTTTTTGAAGTAGAAAATGTCGAACTTCGCTTCCGTGCGTCACATTTTCCATTCACAGAGCCGTCAGCGGAGGTTGATATACGGTGTAGCTGGCAGGGGAAGCAGCTTAAAGTTGGCGAAGGGGATGATTGGATGGAGATCCTTGGATCAGGGATGGTTCATCCAAAAGTGCTTGAAGCTGCAGGTGTCGATTCTGCGAAATGGCAGGGCTTTGCTTTCGGGATTGGCATTGATCGATTAGCAATGCTGAAATACGGAATTCCCGATTTGCGCGCTTTTTTCGAAAGTGATCTGCGTTGGCTTAGAAACTATGGCTTCAAGCCCCAGGATATACCAACAATCTTTGGGGGTTTGAGCCAGTAATTCCATATATGCAAAGATCGTGCGAGCTTAAAAGCTGCGCACGATCTTTAAAATCTGGCTGAGAATCGTGAAGCGTTTTGTAGTAGTGTCAGTGCTGTCTTAGCGCCGGTGGTAGCCGAAGAATATGAGGCTACCTGCTCACGCAATAGATAGTATTTTATAAGCTTTTCGACATTTTCAGGCTGTTGAAATAACGCTGGGTCAGATGAACCGAAAACTTGATCGGCTTTGTCTTTGTAAATCTTTAATTGCTGATCCAAATCGAGAGCTGCAACGCTTTCGGGTAAGCCTAAACCCATTCGAATTGGTTTGGCTAAGGCCTCTTTTCCAATAATGGTGAACCATTTGGTATTTTCACTACTATCTTTGGAGGCAATTTCGGGAAGTTCTCTTTGGATATTTAAAGAGAAGCGAAAGTTTTGATCGGCATTTCCTACAGAGATTTCAAATTGTCTAGTTTTATATTTCTGTAAAATTTCATCGGCGAAGGTCGATAGTTTGGTGTTTGGCGGGTCAAAATCAAATCCGAAAGCCTCAGACAGCTCTTTGTATCTACTATCGGATAGCTTATTCGCGAGAGATTTGTCGTCTAAGGTTCCTTCTTCAAGTACTTTGCGTATAAAAAACTTATTATTGATATCTTCATCTAACCCGAAAGATCCAAGCGCTACTTTAAGTAACCTGTAATCTGAAACTAGTGCTTCAACATTTTCGACTTTCGATATGTTTTCACGGAAATACTCTTCATCTTTTTTGATGATGCTGGAGCTTTCGAATGCTGTCTTTTGTGTTTCGAGCGTTCGGTTCAAAACCTTCCAGCCCGCGTATCCAGAAAATGGCACGATGGGTTGATAACTCATGCGCGTCCAGCGGACAGTAACCGCTCCTCTCTTGGAAGAAGTGTGCGTAAAGCTTTCAAGGCTTGATAGTAATGGCCGTCAATTACGGCTTTGGTGGCAATTGAAAGTTGGGTCCGACTATCACGATCTGTCAATACTTGGCTGAGTTGCTCAATTCCGCGCATTAATTGGAAGCTAGTATCAGCAGGTGCTTGGTCTCCGGATAGAACGAGTTGCGCTATGTAGCAAACACGCCTTACCGGCGTGGTTGCTTCTTCAGGATGAAGCGCATCCTTCAAGCGTAGAATGTTTGCGTTAGCTGTGATAATGGCCAGCCGTGTTCGCTTGTCACCATTTTCAATCACTGCACCATTTATCAGCACCCGCTCCTTAGGAGCAAGCTTAAGCACTAGTCCACTCATTTTGCGCCTCCTGACCGTCGCAGGCCTCGCATTATGGCGGTATTTATCTCTATGAGCGGGTCAACGTTAGCATTGCCCGCCAAAACCTTGGAGCTATGGCTTTCAGTAAATTTACGCAAATTTAAAAGCTGCAATCGTAAAGCTTCTGGCAACATATTGCCGTCAGATGCTGCATCTTGACTGAAGATTTTCCATAGTTTCCGATTGTAGTGGATCGCCTCGACCAGTTTTGGGAAGCTACCTGTGTCAGGATCTATAGCTTTCCGTAATCCGCTTGTCGCGCGCGCGATAGCATCGAATTCTATGTCGCGATTGGTGCGAATTGCTTGATTAGGTGTGGCATAGGCCGTTTTGGCCATCGCATAAGCATTCACGGCGAGCCCTTCCTGTGGCTACATTTCATCTCACGGCTTCGCCGCATTGATAGGAGGCGCCCTAGGGCACCTCCTGCATTAGCTCATGGCTTAGCGGAACAGCGAAAGTAGCTGCTGCGGTGCTTGGTTGGCGATCGAAAGCGCTTGCGTACCTAGCTGCTGCTGCACCTGCAGTGCTTGTAGACGTGCAGATGTTTCTTCCATATCCGCATCGACCAACGAGCCAATCCCCTTGGTGACAGAGTCGCTCAATTTAGAGATGAACTCTTTCTGGTCGGTGATACGCGCCGAGGCTGCACCCAGAGTCGCGGCACCATCGGTTGCCGTTTGGATGTGTGTTTCAATCGCTGCCAGTGAAGTGTCTGCGGCGGTTGCACTAGAGACGTCAATATCGGATAGGATTGCAGATACATCAGAACCATCCCATGTACCGAAGCTTGTTTCGAAATCAACTGATGCAACGTTGATATTTGATGCTGTAACCCCTGTGCTATCACGATCAAGCGATGACACGATGCTGATATCAGTGCCTTCGGAGCCGGTGGTCCGAAGCAGGTTTGCGCCGTTGAATTGCGACGCATTCATGATGGAGCCAATTTGTTTTTTGAGCTCGTTCACATCAGCAGTGAGCTTTGAGTTTTCAACGTTCTCACCGGTAGCAGTTACAACTTTTTCCTTGATTTGTTTAAGTTTTTCAACAATTTGCTCTGCACCGGTCGATGCGACCGCCACTGTCGATTCACCCAAAGCAAGCGAATCCTCGACAGCGCCATAACCCGCTACATCGGATTCCATGATTTTGGAGATTGCCCAGACAGCAGAGTTATCCTTCGCGCTGGAGATATCTTTACCTGTCGAGATAGCCGACTGGGTGTCGTTCATGTTTGAATTGATCGACTTGAGTGTTTGCAAGGCGACCATTGCGCCGTTGTTGGTCAAGATGCTGGACATGTGTTATTCCTCAGTATGATGCGCTTTTGCGCAAAGGTGTCTAAAGGCCACTCAAGGTTTTCCTTAAGTGAACGGACAGCTCCTTCTGGCGCCTGCGGCTGGATTGCAGCCACGCCACTCTCTTCTGAGTGCAAGCTTAGGTATAAGTACAATCCCCTAACGAATGGCTAATAAAATTGTCGTTCATGAAAAAAACTAGGATCTTTTTTTTATGCCACTTTCGGTACCAGATATGAATTTAGATTTTCCATCGGAATTGTAGGAAGAAAACCCTTGGGTGGCTTTATGAATAGCATTGACTCTCAATTGAGCTGATCTGATTCCTTTAAGGCTTTCAATGAGTAGATTTTGATTTTTTTCAGTGAAATTCTTTATTAAATTAATTTCATCATTCGAGTATTCTTTTATTTCTTGAATGAGTGCCTCTTTGCGGGGGGATAAATTCAATACCTCGTTTATTTCGGAGCTCACAATGAATTCCTTTTCTTTTTTTAATAGCTCTATTAACTCTCGTGTCTTGTTTTCTGTCTTTTTGCGCATTAAAGCCCCCGCTTCACCATGCTGTCGAATATATTTTTTGATATCCCTAACTTATTCGTTTCCTCAATGCTTTTGGCGTATTCGTCTCTCAGAAATGAGCTGAATTGTGATTCTCCAACCCCGCCAGAAAAATCAGATTTATTCTCAGATATTCCTGTATATTTTAGCATTTCAGATAAAAATCCAGCCTCCATTTCAGATGCAGCAGCACGAAGTTTTTCCTCCTGAGCTACTTTTTTATATTCTGGATTTAGTGATGCCACACTCAGGGTGCTTGTAGCTTGCATTCGCGATTCCTTCGTTTGAGTTGAAGGTTGAGCATCTCAGGCATCGGTAAAGAAGCAGTAACCTGAATCTGGCAGTGTTCGAAGAATCAAGAAGGGGATTCTATCGCCATGGCATTGCTCAGCGCGCTTCAAATGTTCGCGTCAAACATTGGTTCGTCAGTAAAGACCGGAAATATCGACCCAGAAGGTGCCAGTGGCGAAAGTTTCGCTCGGTTTTTTTTCGAAACCGAGATGGTAGAGACTGTGTCATCTGAGGGTTCAGAGGAACCGCACAGCGCTGAGCAACTGCCAGAAGCGGGCGATGAAACGGGTTCTGGTGATGATATTAGTCAGCAGACAATTCATAATACGATTAAAAAAGTCGATGACGATAAAGGTCCCTCGGTCGAGGAGGCTGCATCAGTAGGGAATAGAGCATATCGATCAGATTCGGATATGCCTCCTGAGTTATCGGGTGATCGTCATCATTCTGCTGTGTTGAGTTCTCCTAAGTCCATGCAGGACTCGTCGGCTGATGTGGTACCGGTTCTTGATCAGCTGTTTATTCAAGGGTCCAAGATCAGGCCAGTGGCTCTATCACCTAACAGTCTCGATAATGCCGCTCATCACAACGAAGTGCCGGTAACTCAAAACACTCCATTTTTTCATAAGGTTGATGCTGTTGAAAAGGTTACGAGTGATGATGCAGCTCAGTTTTTGCAAGCTTCTAGTAAGGATGCATCGCAGCGCCTATCAGAGTCACAAAGGCCAGCGGATATTCTGAAAAATACGCCGTTGATCACAAGTTCGCCCGAAAATATGCCTGAGAGTACTGTCATAAACTCTGCGGCCGATCAGAGTGAGCAACGACAAACCAAAAAGCCCGACCTAGTAAGGCCGAGCGAAAGTAGTCAGACTTCAGCTGGAAATATCTTAATCGATACAGTGAAACCCAGTTCCGTTTCCGAGGGGGGGGAGGCCGCAGCATCTGGGCGCGTGATTCCTCGTCATCATGCCGAGGGTGAGTTTCTTAATACAATCCCGACCGAAAAGCCGACCTCGGTATTACCTACAGAGAATCTTTTCGTGAAACGGCAAGTTGATAGTCCAGCTTCGACCGCTGTCGATACAGATAGGTCAGATGTCCCGGACCCTGGAAGTCTGCCCCAAAACCACGCAATTGACACTACTGAGAGGATGTCGGATGCGCTCCTTTCGACACAGGGGCGGTCCATTGCTCAAGTTGATCCAAGCAGTGATGCAGGCAGCGGTTTTAAGCACGATCACAGGCCTATGGTGCATGTTTTTACACGTGATTGGCAGTCTTCGGCGGATCGCGGTAACGACTTGATCGAGCCAAATGTACCTACGGCCAATTTAGAAGACGCTAAGACACCTTCGCGGCCTATAACCAATGCGCACGCTTTGTTTGATATTACGACACTGCGTTATGAAAACGTATCTTCCTCTGACATATCTGAGAGTCAGATAGATGAGCAGCCTCACATCAGGCAGCAGTCTTCTACTAAGGGAAGCACGCCGCAGCTATCTATGGAGCACGCTCCATTGACCAGCATGACGGGGTCGAAACTATCCACGCAATCCGGCGTGTCGATCCCGGCACCCGATGATTCTGTCCATCTTTCGGTCCAGTCGGAGACAGGGATGGAAAGCAGGATTGAGGTTCGTACCGGCACGGCGCCCCTCGCTGTGCCTCCATCTGGAACGACGATTGCGTCGCCGCCCCCCACAGTGCAGTCCGCCACGCAGCAGCTGGCGCAAGCGATCGAGTTCGCGACCGGCGATAACGTCGAAGTCCAGCTTGCGCCTAAGGAACTTGGTAAGGTCCGGATGGTACTGCAGGGCGGCGAGCAAACCATGACCGTGCTAATCTTCGCGGAGAGGGGAGAGACGTTAGATCTTATGCGTCGGAACGCGGATCTGTTGAGCCGTGATCTTCGAGATCTCGGATATGCTGATGTCAACTTGAGTTTCGCGGGACATGGGCATCAAAAAGATCAGAGAGAGACGGGTGAGCAGTTTGATCTGGTGGAAACGGATATGGCGCTGGTGCCAGAGCAATCATCACAACAAAGCCTGCGAACGCATACTGCGCTCGTGAAATCGACATCAACTGACAATCTGGATTTAAGAATGTGAGGGAAACATAATGACATCCGTTTCGCCAGTCACCACTGCATCAAGCGCGTCTTCGTCTAGCCCCACCACGCAAAAGCCGGAGGTAACGTCAGATTATCAGACTTTTTTGGAAATGCTGACTGTTCAGATGCAAAATCAGGATCCTTTGAACCCGATGGACAGTTCCGATTACGCGGTTCAGCTTGCGACTTTTTCAGGGGTCGAGCAGCAGGTCCAGACCAATCAGCTTTTAGAAAATCTCGCGGCGTCTATGGGCAGAATGGGGATCGCTGACCTAGCAAGCTGGGTGGGTATGGAAGGGCGTTCAACCCAACCTGTGATGTATTCAGGTAAGCCGATTACGGTTGCGACAGAAGCCGCTACAGGTGCCCAGACTGCCGTATTGCAAGTGCTGAACAAGCAGGGAACCGTGGTTTATAGTGGTGCTGTTGATCCTGCAAAGAAACAGCAGGAATGGGATGGCAAGCTGAGTAACGGGCTGATGGCTTCTGAAGGCGAAAGCTACAGTTTCGTATTGAAAAGTTTCGCCAACGAAGAGGTGCTCGCAACAGAAGATGCTGCAGCCTACGGGCGTATTGTCGAGGCGCGTATGGGAAGCGGTGGCACCGAGTTGGTCATGGCCAGCGGTGCCACCGTTAAAAGCACGGATATTACGGCGCTAAGAGAACGCAGCGGGTCATAAAACAGTCCCTAGACCTAAGCCGCCCAGAAAAACTGCTGCGATTATACCTGCCCAGATGGCGGGATGCATGGGTTTCGCAGGCGGCTTTTCGTCTTTCGCATGCATCCGGTTATTCAGTGATTCTTTCAAGATGTCTGGGAATTGCGGGCTGAAATGGGCGATCACTTTTGCTGCCCGATGCATATCCTGAAGCGCGGCCTTCGGGCCGAGGTTTTCACGAATATACCGCTCCACCACAGGTTTAGCAGACTGCCACATGTTCAGAGACGGGTTGAGTGAACGCGCGACACCTTCAGCCACAACCATTGAGCGCTGGAGCAAGATCAACTCGGTTCGTGTCGGCATTCCGAAACGGTCGGTGACCTCGAACAGATACGCCAGCAATCTTGCCATTGAGATGTGGCTGGCATCCATACCAAAAATCGGCTCCCCTACCGCGCGCAAAGCCAGAGCAAACTCGTCCACATCGCGGTCTGCCGGAACGTAACCGGCTTCGAAATGAACCTCTGCCACACGCCGGTAGTCGCGTTGGATGAACCCCATCAAGATCTCTGCGTAAACACGGCGTGTATAGCTGTCGATCTGGCCCATGATTCCGAAATCATATGCTAGAATATCGCCATTTGGCGCAACCTTCAGGTTACCTTGATGCATGTCACCATGGAAATATCCGTCCCGCAACGCATGGCTGAGAAAAAGTTGAAGCATGCGTTCGGACAATTCCACAAGGTCGTGGCCCGCATCGCGGATTGCTGCGGGGGAGCCCATCGGTACGCCCTCTGCCCAATCCAATACCATGACCCTGCGGCTGGATAGGTTCCAGACCGGTTCTGGGACATCGAAGCCTGCATCATTGCGCGTATTGGAGGCAAATTGCGATGCGCGTGCAGCCTCCATACGCAGATCCAGTTCGCCCATAACAGTGTGTTCGAAGTGCTTGACCACATCTGTAGGGCGCAGGCGGCGGGTGGATGGCAAGAGCCGTTCGATCAGGTGCGCGGCAAAGTGAAACGCATCCAGATCCTTGCGAAATGCCTTTTCTATGCCCGGCCGCAAGACCTTGACCGCCACACGCTGACCTGTCGCCGCGATCCGCGCCTCGTGTACCTGCGCGATAGATGCGGCGGCAACGGGTGGAGAAAATTCCGAGAAAAGCGAGTTTACCGGTTGCTCGAACTCCGCCTCGATCGCGGCGATGGCCTGTGCGGTGGAAAAGGGCGGCAAGCGGTCCTGGAGCACACGAAGTTGCTCGGCCAGTTCGGTGCCCACCACATCGGCGCGGGTCGATAGGATCTGACCGAACTTTATATACGCCGGCCCTAGTGCGGTGATTGCGCGGGTCACCGGCGGCAGGTTCGGATCGCCTTTATAGCCAAGCCATGCAAACGGGGCAGAAATCGCGTAACACGCGGCACGCAGACGCGGCGGTGCGTTCATCGCCTCAAGCACCTGATGCATCGCACGAGAGCGTATGAATGTGGCACCTGTTCGGATCAGCCGCCAGATATTGATTGGACCGCGCATCTCAGATTTTCCAGCCCGAATGGAGGGCTGCGATGCCCATGGTCAGATTGCGATAGCTCGCCTGTTCGAACCCGGCTTTGCGAATCATCGCGAGGAAGGTCTCCTGATCCGGGAATTTACGGATTGATTCGACAAGATACTGATAGCTGTCGCGGTCATTGGCCACGATCTGTCCCATCACCGGAATGATGTTGAACGAATAAAGGTCATAAACCTTTTGCATCAACTCGTTGGGGATCTGGCTGAATTCCAGAACCATCAGTCGTCCACCGGGTTTTAGGACGCGATAGGCCTCGTCGAGGGCGTCCTGTACGCGGGTCACGTTCCGGATGCCAAAGGAAATCGTGTAGGTGTCGAAGCTGTTATCGGCGAAGGGCAGGGCCATGGCGTCGCCTACGATCCAGTCCAGACGCTGGGCCATGTCATTGGCCTCGGCGCGGGTCTGGCCCGCCAGCAGCATCGATTCGGTCATGTCACACACGGTGGCCGTGGCCCCCGGTGCACGTTCCAGAAAGCGGAAGGCCACATCACCCGTTCCACCGGCGACATCCAGCAATTTCTGGCCGGGACGTGGGGCAAGCCAATCCATCATCGCGTCTTTCCAGATACGGTGGATTCCCATGCTCATCAGGTCGTTCATAATATCGTATTTGGAGGCCACTCGGGAGAAAACCCCGTGGACCATGCCGGCCTTTTCGCCCTCATCCACGGTCTTGAAGCCGAAATGCGTCGTGTTGCTTTGCTCTGCGGTCATTTTTTCCGTGGCCCCTTGAGGTTCTTGCGTTCCACCCCTTCTTATAGGGGCCGTTTACGATGTGACAATGCAGCAAGGATCACAATGCCAGAATTGCCCGAAGTTGAAACCGTGCGCCGCGGCTTGTTGCCTGCCATGGAAGGGCGGCGGATTATCCGTGCCCAGATCAACCGGCCCGATCTGCGATGGCCGTTGCCGGAGCGGATGCAGGCCCGACTGGAGGGCGCGACGATCCGGCAGTTGCGCCGCCGGTCGAAATATATTCTGGCCGATCTGGATACAAACGAGACGCTTCTTATCCATCTTGGCATGTCGGGACGTATGCTGGTGTCCGGCGCGCCGCTCGGGGTGTTTCACCAAACGCATCCGGCGCCGCAAAAACACGATCATATCGTTCTGGATATGCAAGATGGCGCGCGTGTCACCTTCAACGATGCGCGTCGTTTCGGGGCGATGGATCTGATGGCGAGCACTGATCAGGATGTGCATTGGCTGCTGTCTAAGATCGGGCCGGAGCCGTTCGGGAACACATTCGACGCGCCCTATCTGGTGGAGGCCGTGCGCCGCCGTGCGAGCCCGATCAAAACCATTCTTCTGGATCAGCGCGTTGTGGCGGGTTTGGGAAATATCTACGTCTGCGAGGTTTTGTTTCGCGCAGGTATTGACCCAAGGCGGCAGGGGCGGCGTATTGCCGCAGACAGGATCGCACCGATGGTCGGGATTATTCGCGATGTCCTGTCGGAGGCTATCGAGGCTGGCGGGTCCTCATTGCGCGATCATCGTCAGACAGACGGCGAACTGGGCTATTTCCAGCACGCTTTTGCAGTGTATGATCGTGCGGGCGAGCCTTGCCGAAACTGTGGGCAGAAATTGCAAAGGATTGTACAATCGGGGCGTTCAAGCTTTTATTGCCCTGATTGCCAGAGCTGACCTGCCTTCAAACACAGAGACGGCTTGATATATAAACCCACGCTGTTAGGACTCGCGTCTATGACAAGGAGAGGCGCTGCCGTATGGCCTATCAGACCCTGATCGTTGAGATCGAAGACAATGTTGCCTTGATCCGGCTGAACCGGCCGGAGGCGCTCAATGCACTGAATTCTGTCCTGTTGACGGAGCTGGGCGATGCTCTGTCCAGTCTTGATGCAAATGACAAAGTGCGATCAATCGTTATTACCGGATCGGAAAAGGCATTCGCTGCCGGAGCTGACATCAAGGAAATGTCCGACAAAGGGTTTGTCGGCATGTTCAAGTCGGATTTCTTCGGCGATGCGGCGGAGAACTTCCTGCGCACCCGCAAGCCCGTGATCGCAGCCGTATCCGGCTACGCACTGGGGGGCGGATGCGAGCTGGCGATGATGTGCGATTTCATCATCTGTGGTGACAATGCGAAATTCGGCCAGCCCGAGATCAATCTGGGTATCTGTGCCGGCATCGGCGGCACCCAGCGTCTAACCCGTTTTGTGGGTAAATCCAAAGCGATGGATATGCATCTGACAGGGCGCTTCATGGATGCGCAAGAGGCGGAGCGATCCGGACTGGTCAGCCGCGTTGTGCCGGCAGCCAAGCTGGTGAGCGAGGCGATGAGCGCGGCTGCGAAAATCGCGGAGAAATCCCAGCTGTCTGCAATGGTGATCAAGGAAGCCGTAAACCGCTCCTATGAGACTACCCTTCGCGAAGGGCTTCTTTACGAGAAACGCATGTTCCATGCGCTTTTCGCCACCGAAGACCAGAAAGAGGGTATGGCCGCCTTTTTGGAAAAACGCGAGCCGCAGTTTCGTGACAAGTAACACGATCAAGACCGATTGATGATAGGGTCGAAGCCGTTCTGGCTTCGATTGGGGGTTCCCTCGGGCAAGGTTTTGCCTTATAGGCCTCCTTCACATGCGCGTGGAGCCCGCTTAAGGCTAGAATCGTCCGGTTCGGGGTTATGCTCGGGGTCCGTTGCGCAATAGATATGTAACGAACCCGGAAGTGGAAAAACTTTATGGCTAATACGCCCCAGTCCAAAAAGCGCGCACGTCAGGCCGAGCGTCGTACCGACATCAACAAAGCACGCCGTTCGCGTATCCGTACCTTCATCCGTAAAGTTGAAGAAACGATCGCGACTGGTGACTATCAGGCATCGGTCGATGCGCTGAAAGCCGCCCAGCCGGAACTGGCACGTGGTGTTTCCAAAGGCGTTGTTCACAAGAATACTGCATCGCGCAAAATCTCGCGCCTTTCGGCCCGTGTAAAAGCGCTTCAAGCGTAAGCGATTCTTGCAATCGAATAGACTATGAAAAGGCGTCCCTAGGGGCGTCTTTTTTGTTTTTTATTTCATTTCCAAGTGTTTAGCGGAATCTGTTGCAGCGAATCCGAGTGTTGCAGATTCGATTCAGCCAATTGAGAGTCAAGCGTGAAGATCAGTTGCGACTCGACCGCGGACCGGTCTAATTTCCATCTGCGATCTACGTCGCCTCGGGGGACTGACGCATCATCGACCTGTCGGCTCGGGCAGTAATACTGCCACGACAATAATAAGCTGTATAAGCCGCGCGATGATGTGATTCCGATGAAGGAGGGCTGCCACCTCCAGATTTTCGACATCCGGTCGAAGCCAGCGTAAGCTGGCCGGTTTTTTACGTCCTTGTGCAGATTACTGCATGGCGCGCCATGACCCTTGGTCGGCGCGGCATGTCCGGTATTGCGAGGTGTGTAAATTGCATGGTGTGAAAAAGAAAACTGGGCAAAAAAACATGACCGAAGATACCTGGGGGCGGGTTTGCGATGAACTGCAAAAGAGCGTTGGAAAAAACAACTATCTGACTTGGATCGCCCCGTTGAAGGTCATCGAGGTCAATGACGGGATTGCCGCATTCGAGGCCCCGACCAAATTCATGCGCGATTGGGTTCAACGCAACTTTGCCGAGGCGATCCAGCGCGAATTGCGCAAGTTTGGCGTTGTTGTGGAGCGAATCGACCTACGCGTTTCCAGCGTGCGTCCGGTTGCACCGGCTCAGTCCGGCTATGCGGCCAACACGGTGGCAGCCAACGCGCCAGTGCCGGCTGGAAATGCCGCACGTGCCACCGCTGCGCGGGCCAAGGCCGCAGGTCATCACGAGGAGGAGCTGCCCGGTGCCCCCTTGGATGCACGCTTCACCTTCGATACTTTCGTTGTGGGCAAGCCCAACGAGCTGGCCCATGCCGCCGCACGTCGCGTGGCCGAGGCAGGCCCTGTTACATTCAACCCGCTTTTTCTTTATGGCGGTGTTGGGTTGGGTAAAACCCATCTGATGCATGCAATCGCCCACGAGCTGCAAACCCAGCGGCCGGATCTGCGCGTTCTGTATCTGTCAGCGGAGCAATTCATGTATCGCTTCGTTCAGGCATTGCGTGAACGCCAGATCATGGACTTCAAGGAGATGTTCCGCTCCGTGGATGTGTTGATGGTCGATGATGTGCAATTCATCGCGGGCAAGGATTCTACACAAGAAGAATTCTTCCATACGTTCAACGCGCTTGTCGATCAGGGCAAACAGATCGTTATTTCTGCAGATCGTGCCCCGGGCGAGATCAAGGAACTGGAAGAACGGATCAAATCGCGTCTGCAATGCGGTCTGGTCGTAGATCTGCATCCGACCGACTACGAATTGCGTTTGGGCATTTTGCAAACCAAGACGGAAAACTATCGTGCGCAATATCCGGGGCTGGTTCTGGCTGACGGCGTGCTGGAATTTCTGGCCCACCGGATTTCGACCAACGTGCGCGTGCTGGAAGGCGCGCTGACGCGGCTTTTTGCGTTTGCATCGCTTGTCGGGCGTGAAATTACGTTGGATCTGGCGCAGGAATGCCTGACCGATATCTTGCGCGCCTCTGATCGCAAAGTCACCATCGAGGAAATCCAGCGCAAGGTGGCGGAGCATTACAACGTGCGCCTGTCAGATATGATCGGTCCGAAACGTGTGCGCACCATCGCGCGCCCGCGTCAGGTGGCGATGTATCTGGCCAAACATCTCACCACGCGGTCGCTTCCCGATATCGGGCGCCGCTTTGGTGGACGCGATCATACGACCATCATGCATGGCATCCGCAAGATCGAAGAACTGAAGAACGACGACCGGCAACTGGCAGAAGATGTCGACTTGCTGCGGCGTCTGCTGGAAAACTGATCCAGACCCGAAAAGGGGGGCGGCCATGGCTTGACGCCCGATGAAATGCCCCCGATTGTCCAGAAAAATTCTTGTGCCTGACGACCGGGATGTTAACGTCCCGGTCCCGGCAGCCGTGAGGGATGGAAATGAAGATCAGCATTGAACGTGCAGCGCTTTTGAAAGCCGTATCGCAGGCGCAATCGGTCGTCGAACGCCGAAACACGATCCCGATTCTGGCCAATGTCTTGATCGAAGCGGAAGGCGATAGTGTTTCGTTCCGTGCGACCGATCTGGACATCGAGGTGGTCGACCGCGCGCCCGCACAGGTCGAGCGCGCAGGGGCCAGCACTGTATCTGCCGTCATGTTGCACGAAATCGTTCGCAAGTTGCCGGACGGCGCGTTGGTGACCCTGACCGCCGATGCCGATGCAGGCCGTATGAATGTTGAGGCAGGCCGGTCCAGCTTCCATCTGGCGACCTTGCCGAAAGAAGATTTTCCGGTCATGGCGACCTCGGACTATGCGGCGAATTTTGCCGCCAAGGCAGGCGTGTTGAAACGGCTGTTCGAGAAATCGCGGTTTGCGATTTCTACAGAGGAAACCCGGTATTATCTGAACGGTGTTTATCTGCATGTTACCGCCGGCGAGGATGGTCAGGTGCTGCGCGCAGTTGCCACCGACGGTCACCGTCTGGCACGAATCGATGCGCCGCTCCCCGATGGGGCAGAAGGGATGCCCGGTGTGATTGTTCCGCGAAAAACCGTGGGCGAGTTGCGCAAGCTTCTGGATGAAGACGATGTGCAGATCAATGTGTCGGTGTCCGAAACCAAGGTCCGTTTCGCCACCCCGACGATTACCCTGACATCCAAGGTGATTGACGGCACATTCCCTGATTACACACGGGTTATCCCCGTTGGAAACACCAAGCGGCTTGAAGTTGATGCCAGCGAATTTGCCAAGGCGGTTGACCGAGTGGCGACGGTGTCATCCGAGCGTTCGCGCGCGGTGAAGCTTGCGCTGGAGGCCGATAAGCTGGTCTTGTCGGTGAACGCCCCCGATGCAGGCGCGGCCGAAGAAGAGCTGGTTGTTGCCTATTCCGACGAACGGCTCGAAATCGGGTTCAATGCAAAATATCTACTGGAAATCGCCAATCAGGTAGATCGGGAGAACGCCGTATTTCTGTTCAATTCGTCCGGCGATCCCACCTTGATGCGGGAAGGCAACGACGCATCGGCGGTGTATGTCGTGATGCCGATGCGCGTTTGATGTGACGGTTAATACCTCCGGCGGGGGTGTGTCCAACAAGGTAAGAGGGGCCGCATGCTAACGGAACTGACGCTTTTGCAGTTTCGCTCGCATGACAGGGCCGTTTTGCAGCTTGATGCACGTCCGGTCGCGATTTTCGGCCCCAACGGGGCTGGCAAGACCAATATTCTTGAAGCTGTATCCATGTTGTCGCCGGGGCGGGGTCTGCGTCGTGCGGCAAGCGAGGATTTGATGCGCCAAGGCCATCTGGTTGGCTGGAAGCTGCGTGCCACGCTCGATGGCCACGAGCTGGAAACCGGCTGTTTGCCGGGGCAGTCCCGAACTCTGAAACTGGATGGAAAACCTGCAGCGCAAACGGTGCTGGGCCATATAGCGCGGATATTGTGGCTTGTGCCCGCGATGGATCGGCTGTGGATCGAGGGCGCCGAGGGGCGACGGCGGTTTCTGGACAGGATGACGATGTCGTTTCATCCGGGCCATGCCGATGCCAGTCTTGTTTACGAAAAAGCAATGCGCGAACGGAACCGTCTGCTCAAAGACGGGGTGCGTGACCGGACATGGTATCATGCGCTCGAAGCGCAGATGGTGGGGGCAGGGCTTGATATTCGGGCCAACCGCGTCGATGCGATCGCCCGTATCATGGCCGCGCAAGCCGGAGCCAGAACAGCCTTTCCTGCAGCGGATCTGCAGATCGCCAATGACGATGCGGAGGATTTGGCCCAAGCGCTTCATGAAGGGCGGATGCAGGATATGGCGGCGGGGCGCACCTTGCAGGGGCCGCACCGCGCCGATCTTGTGGCCCGCTATCAGGCAAAAAATGCGCCGGCGGCCCAATGCTCTACAGGCGAACAAAAGGCGCTGTTGCTTTCGCTCGTGCTGGCGAATGCCCGCGCCTTGGAGGATGCACCGGTGATCTTGTTGCTCGATGAGGTGGCCGCCCATCTGGATACCGCGCGCCGTGGTGCGTTATACGATGAAATCTGCGCTCTGTCCGCGCAGGTGTTCATGACCGCCACCGAGCAGGCGCTTTTCGACAGCCTTGGCGCGCGCGGGCACTATCTGCGTGTGAGCGAGGCGGATGGCACATCCTTGACGCAGCCGGTCCCTTGACGCAGGCCGCCGCGCCCTGAAGCCTGCCGTGTGCAGGGCGGGGACAAACGCGATCTCCGCATCGCCCGTGATGCGCGCGCGCCAAGATTTCCCCCACGGAATCCTTCTTCCGCAAGTTGCACCAGATATGTCCTAATACTTGTGTCGGATGCGTGACATTCCGGTGCCAAGGCCCTATAAAAACGAGACCGAAATAAGGACTGGCAGGCATGACCGAAGAGACTGTTAATAAATCCGAATATGGCGCCGATTCCATCAAGGTTCTCAAGGGATTGGAGGCTGTTCGGAAACGTCCAGGCATGTATATCGGGGATACCGATGACGGTTCCGGTCTGCATCACATGGTCTATGAGGTTGTTGATAACGGGATCGACGAGGCTCTGGCGAATTACGCCGATTATGTTCACGTAAAAATACACGCCGATTCATCGGTTTCGGTACGCGATAACGGACGCGGAATTCCGGTGGATATGCACCACGGCGAGGGCGTCTCGGCGGCAGAGGTCATCATGACTCAGCTGCATGCCGGCGGCAAATTCAACAACACCGACACCGATGGCAACGCCTATAAGGTTTCCGGCGGTTTGCACGGTGTGGGCGTGTCTGTTGTGAACGCGTTGTCGGAATGGCTGGAACTGACCGTCTGGCGCAACGACAAGGTTTACAAGGCGCGGTTCGAGCATGGCGAATGCGTCGAACATGTGCATGTTGTGGGCGAGGCCCCCGGCGAGTCAGGGACCGAAGTGCGGTTTCTGGCCTCCAGCAAGGAGACCAATCCCGAGGGCACGTTCTCCAATCTGGATTTCGTGTTCGAGACGCTTGAGAAGCGTCTGCGCGAACTGGCGTTTTTGAACTCCGGTGTGAAAATCATCGTAGAAGATGCGCGCCCGTCCGAGCCTCTTAAAACGGAGCTGCACTACGAGGGCGGCGTGAAGGAGTTCGTGAAATATCTCGACCGTTCAAAAACCTCCGTGATGTCGGACCCGATCTATATGGTGGGCGAAGTAAACGGCATCGGGGTAGAGGTCGCGATGTGGTGGAATGACACCTATCACGAAAACGTCCTTCCGTTTACCAACAACATTCCGCAGCGCGATGGCGGCACGCATATGGCGGGCTTCCGCGGTGCGCTGACCCGCACGATCAACAACTATGCCCAAAGCTCCGGCATCGCCAAGCGCGAGAAGGTCAATTTCACAGGCGACGATGCCCGAGAGGGGCTGACATGTGTGTTGTCGGTCAAGGCACCCGATCCGAAATTCTCCAGCCAGACCAAAGACAAGCTGGTATCGTCAGAAGTGCGTCCGGCGGTGGAGAATCTGGTGAACGAGAAGCTGGGCTACTGGTTCGAGGAACATCCCACAGAAGCCAGACAGATCGTCGGTAAAATCATCGAGGCTGCATTGGCCCGCGAGGCCGCCCGCAAGGCCCGCGAACTGACGCGGCGCAAAACGGTGATGGATGTGGCATCGCTGCCCGGCAAGCTGGCGGATTGTCAGGAAAAAGACCCGGCTCTTTCCGAAGTCTTTCTGGTGGAGGGTGACTCCGCAGGTGGCTCTGCCAAGCAGGGGCGTGCACGTAGAAATCAGGCGGTTTTGCCATTGCGCGGCAAGATCCTGAACGTGGAGCGGGCGCGGTTTGACCGGATGCTCGGTTCTGATCAGATCGGCACGCTGATTACCGCGCTTGGCACGGGGATCGGCCGTGACGAGTTCAACATCGAAAAGCTGCGCTATCATAAGATCGTCATCATGACCGATGCCGATGTTGATGGCGCGCACATCCGTACGTTGCTGCTGACCTTCTTTTTCCGCCAGATGCCCGAGCTGATCGAGAAGGGCTATCTCTATATCGCGCAACCACCGCTTTATAAGGTGATGCGCGGCAAGTCGGAGGTCTATCTCAAAGACGAGATCGCACTGGAGGATTACCTGATCGATCAGGGCATCGATGGCGCGACCTTGCGATTGGGCGATGGTCAGGAACTGATTGGAAACGATCTGCGCCGTGTGGTTGACGAAGCGCGTGTGATCAAACGGATTCTGAGCACGTTCCCGACGTTCTACCCGCGCAATATTCTCGAACAGGCTGCAATTGCAGGGGCGATGGTTCCCGGCCAGATGGATGGCGATGCCCAAGGCACGGCGGATGCTGTGGCCAGACGTCTGGATCTGGTCGCGCTTGAATACGAGCGTGGCTGGCAAGGCCGCCAGACCCAAGATCATGGTCTGCGGATGACACGGATCTTGCGCGGCGTCGAAGAGGTGCGCACGATGGACGGGCCGGTCCTGCGATCGGGCGAAAGCCGCAGGCTTGCAACCCATACCGACACGATGCAGGAAATCTATGGCCGTCCGGCGCAACTGCACCGCAAGGAGCGCCATCAGTTGATCCATGGCCCGCTGGAGTTGCTTGATGCGATCTTGCAGGAGGGTGAAAAAGGCCTCAGTCTGCAGCGTTACAAAGGGCTGGGGGAAATGAACCCCGAGCAGCTGTGGGAAACGACGCTTGATCCTACCGCGCGGACCCTGTTGCAGGTCAAAGTGGATGACGTGACCGAGGCTGATGACATTTTCACCAAGCTGATGGGCGATGTGGTCGAACCGCGCCGTGAATTCATTCAGCAAAACGCGCTGAATGTGGCCAATCTCGATTTTTGATATCTGAATACAACGGGGCCTGCGATCTGCTGGCCCCGTTGGAATATGTCGTTGGTGCGCCCAGTGAAACACAAGGTCCGGTAGATGATGCAATGGGATGCCCTTCTAAGCGATGATCGTCTGTGCCAGCCGAAGGCACGCCCGACATCCACACGGTCCAATTTCGTGCAGGATTATGACCGGATCGTCTTTTCCGCGCCGTTTCGCAGGCTGGCGAACAAAACCCAAGTGCAGCCGCTTTACGAAAATGATCATGTGCATCACCGGCTGATCCACTCGATCGAGGTCAGCTCTGTCGGGCGCAATCTGGCAACGATCATCGCCAGATGGATGGTGGAGCAGCATCACCTTGACGCTGCGCGCGAACGCGATCTTCCCGATATCGTCCAAGCCGCCTGTGTGGCCCATGATATCGGCAACCCTCCTTTCGGCCACTCCGGCGAGGCTGCGATGGGCGGCTGGTTTGCGGCAGGGTTCGCGCAGGCCAAAACGGGCGTTCTGGCAACCCTTGATCCAGCGTTGCGCCGGCAGTTCGAGGCATTCGAGGGCAATGCCCAAGGCTTCCGTATCCTGTCGCGACTGGAGATGTATCGCAATGATGGCGGGATGCGCCTGTCCAAAGCGGTGTTGGGCGCCTTTGCGAAATACCCTGTGGATGCGCAATCATGCGGAAAAATAACCGAAACCTACTCGGGTGTGAAAAAATTCGGGCTGTTTCACTCCGATCTTGGGCTTTTTGAATCAGTCGCCCAGACGCTTGGTCTGCCCAAAGAGGTAGATAACGGCGGGCAGTTCTGGCGCCGACATCCGTTGGTCTTCGTGGTCGAGGCAGCGGACGACATCTGTTATAATATCGTCGATCTGGAAGATGCCTTTACCACGGGCGAGCTGTCGTTCGGGGCCGTGCGTGCGTTGTTGCTGGGCGATGCGGTCGGAGAAGGCCCCAGTGACGAAAGCGATGCCACCCAAGCCGAACAAATCGCCCATTTGCGCGCTCTGGCCATTGGTCGCGCGGTTGAAAGTTGTGCTCAGGCGTTCATTCGCAACTATCCCGCGATCATGGACGGCACATTTTCGACCTCCCTCGTGGAAAGCTGCGATATGTCACGGCAAATTCTGGCCATGAAGAAAACCGCAGGCACGGAAATTTTCACCGCCCGCCGCAAGACAGAGCTGGAACTCTCCGGCCGCCAGATCATTGCAAATATCCTCTCGGGGGTCTTGCCGGTTTATGACGATCTGGCCGCGCAGGGGTGGGACGTGGACCGGATCAATGACCACTCCCGGCATCTGGTGCGTGCATTGGGGCTGGATCTGCGCGATATCACCACGCCCGAGACCGCGCTGCACGCCTTGTCAGATTTCACCTCCGGCATGACAGACCGCTATGCATTGCGCATCTCGCGGATGCTGTCAGGGATCTGAGGGCGCGGGCGCCTCTTGCGTCTGCAGCGTCCAAGGCACGGAGAATGTATCCAGACACTGGTGAAGCGCCGCCTTGTTACAAGAGCCATGACAGGTGATAACCGCCAGAAAACCACGTTTGCGGTCATTGGTCACCTCGTGCACCGATGCCTCCACACCGGCGTCCGCCAAGGTCTGGGACAGCACCCGTGCAATCGCGCGCTGGCGCAAGGCCGGTTTGAATACTTTGCCAACGCCGGTTTTCGGCAGCTCGTCGATGATCTCCAGATATTTTGGCAGGGCGGCGCGTTCGTTGATGTTTGCTTTCAGGACCTCCAGAAGCTCTGCCTCGCTCACCGTCGCGCCTTCGCACAGTTCGACGTAGACACATGGCATCTCGCCCGAGACCGGATCGGGCTGGCCTATGGCCGCGGCCTGGGCCACTTGGGGATGCTGCATCAAGGGATCCTCTATCACGCCGGGGTCGATGTTATGACCACCGCGGATAATCACATCCTTGGCCCGCCCCGTGATCCACAGATAGCCTTGGGCATCCAGACGCCCCAGATCGCCTGTCGGCAGATAGGGGGCTGCGTCAAAAATCGCGGGATCATTGCTTGCGGTGCTATAGGGGGAGGCAGGCGAGAGCCCCGGCGAAGAAACGCAGATCTCGCCCACCTCGTCTGTCGCGCAGGGGCGGGGTGGGTTCTCGTCGCGGGTCAGGATCTGGACCTTGCAGTAGGGCAGCGGCAACCCCACAGAGCCCAGACGCTTCTCTCCCACAGGCGGGTTGACCGCAACCAGACAGGTGGCCTCTGTCAATCCATAGCCTTCTGCAACTTCTACGCCTGTGGCCTTGTGAAAGCGGTGATACAGATCGCGCGACATCGGCGCGGAACCCGAGATGGCGATACGCAGCGACGAGATATCGGCATCGACAGGACGCTGCATCAGCCCCGATAGCGCGGTCGGCACAGTGATCATGAAACTGACCTTCCAACGTTCGATCAGCTGCCAGAAATTGTCCATGACGCCTGCGCCACGATAGCCCGAGGGTGTGGGAAAGACGACATGCGCACCGCTGGCAATCGCCGACATCAGCACCGGATAAGCTGCAAACACATGAAACATCGGCAGCGGACATATCATGACATCTTGTTCGTCAAACAGCAAAGAGCCGCCAAGCCAGCCGTTGTATATCATGCCCGAGATCTGGTGATAGGCCAGTTTCGGCGCGCCCGTCGTGCCGCCTGTGTGAAAGCACGCGGCAATGCGATCTTTTTGCGGATCGTCAAACGCCAGCGCCTCGCCATTGGACCGCGCCATCTCGCGGTGCAGGTTCATCACCCGTGCATGATGCTGGCATTTGGGGCGCGGCCGGATCAGGTGGACCAAGGCGCGCTTGGGTTTTGGCAGATATCGCGCCAGATCCACTTCCAGGACGGTGCGCACACAAGGTGCCTGCGCCACTGCAAGCCCTGCTTTTTGCGACAGATCTGTCTTGGGAAATGCCTTCAGGGTGATCAGGGCCTTGGCGCCGGTTTCGCGCAAAAGCGCGGCAATATGATCGGGCTCCAGAAGCGGGTTGATCGGGGTAACGATCCCCGCCATCGTGCCGGCCAGAAACGCGATCACCGCCTCGTTGCAATTGGGCAGCAGATAGGCCACCCGATCTGTCGGCCCGATCCCGATGTCGTGCAGAACATTGGCAAGGCGAATGGCCTGCGCCTCCAGCTCCGCCCATGTCAGCGTTTCTGCAGGGGCGTTCCTGTCTGCTGTCAGTTGAAACGAGATGGCAGGTCGTGCGCCGTGGCGGCGGGCCGTTCGCGCCAGATAAGCCGCCATGCTATGTTCGGTCAGTCGGTCGGCCCACGGGGCTTGGGCTTCGATAGCGGCGCAATCTTCTACTGTAGTGAAGCTATAGTGTTGCATCCCGCATCCCCCAATATTGCACCGGCGGCTGTGTCTGGACAGTCTGCCGATCTAAATCATGCCCTTCACGCTGTTCGATGAGCAAGTTTTTTCGTGACATAATCATGACGTAAACACCACCGACGCCACATGACGGCAGGTGAAAACGCGCTTCGGGGCCGGAGTTGTGTTCCGGCCCCGAAGGGATTACCGGGCGACGCCACCCGCTACAGGTGCGGCCCGTTCAGGCGGGGCGATCTGTCAGGCCAGCGCATCCAGCCGCGTGACGGCAGCCGCAATTTTGCCTGCCTCTTCTTCGCGAAGAGCCAGATTGGCACGGGTTTCGTCAATGACGTCAGGCTCGGCTTTTTCAAGGAACTTCGGGTTTTCAAGCCGTTTGCGCATGCCCGCGATTTCTTTTTCGATCTTGCCGAGGGCCTTTTCCAGCCGTGCCTTTTCGGCGGTGACATCAATCACCCCCTCCAGCGGCAGGCCGAACAATGCCCCTTGCGCCGGAATGGAAATGGCCCCTTTGGTCACGGCCCCTTCGGTGATTGTCTCGACCCGCGCCAGTTTCAGGATCAGTGCCTCGTTATTGGCAAGCGCCGCGCGGGCAGGGGCGTCGGCCTCGGCCAGAAGCATCGGCAGCTTCAATCCGACTGGCACACCCATCTGGGCACGCGATGACCGGATTTCCTCGATCAGGGAAATTACCCAGTTCATCTCGCTGTCTGCGGCCACATCCACCAGATCGGCGGCGGTGTAGTCGGGCCAGTCGGCATGAACCAGAAGGCCGCTTCGCGGACCGGTCAGCTCCCACAGCTCTTCGGTGATGAAGGGCATGATCGGATGCAGCAGGATATAGCACTGGTCCAGAACCCAGCGCATGGTCTGGCGGGTCTCGTCGGCATAGGGCCCGTCAAACAGCGGCTTGGCAAATTCCACATACCAGTCGCAGACCTTACCCCAGACAAAGCCGTAAAGCGCATGCGCGGCATCGTTGAATTGATAACCGGCGAGGGCGGCATCGACCTCTTCGCGGGTTTTGGCAACCTCGCCCACGATCCAGCGGTTGACCGTGTGCACAGGCGCAGGCCGACCCGAAGGCGCGCCTTCGAACACGCCGTTCATCTCGGCGAAGCGTGTGGCGTTCCAGATCTTCGTGCCGAAATTGCGATAGCCCGCGATCCGGTCCTTGGACAGTTTCAGAACGCCGCCCAAGGCCGCCATGGAGGTATTGGTAAACCGCAGCGCATCAGCCCCGTATTCGTCGATAATCTCCAGCGGGTCGATGACATTGCCCGTGGTCTTCGACATCTTCTTGCCCTTTTCGTCGCGGACAAGCTGATGCAGATAGACGGTGTGGAAAGGCTCTTTGTCGACCACCGCAAGCTGCATCATCATCATCCGGGCGACCCAGAAAAACAGGATGTCAAAGCCGGTGACCAGCACATCGGTGGGAAAGTACTTCGCCAATTCGTCTGTGGGTTCGGGCCAGCCCAGCGTACCGATCGGCCACAGCCCCGAGGAAAACCATGTATCCAGCACATCGGGATCGCGCCAGACCGGATAAACCAGACGGGTCGGGTCCTGATTGATATTATATTCGGCAAGCGAGGCTGCAAGCGCGTCAATGGCGGCGTGTTTATCGGCCACCTCAATGATCCTTGCCACGCTCAGCGGCACGGGAATATCGGCGATCTCGTCGCGGAAGGCGTTGATCACATCGTCGAAATTGGCCGCACAATGGTGTACATCGCCACGGTGCAACATCCCGCCCGCGTTCAGCAAACGGCCCAGTTCCACCTCGTCCAGATCGCCGTTGCCCTCGTCATCGCGGAAATCGGGCGCGGACAGATCAAGGCCGTACCAGACGGGGATCTGGTGGCCCCACCACAGCTGGCGCGAAATGCACCACGGCTCGATGTTTTCCAGCCAGTGAAAATAGGTTTTCTCGCCCGCTTCGGGGATGATCTTGGTGCGGCCTTCGCGTACCGCATCCAACGCAGGGCCCACGATTTTTTCGGCATCCACAAACCACTGATCTGTCAGCATCGGTTCGATCACCACCTTGGAGCGGTCCCCGAACGGCTGCATGATCGGTTTGTCTTCGACATAAGGCACGGTGACGGTAATTTCCTCGCCGTCCTCGTCTTTGGCTTTGGCCTCGACCATAACGGCCAGACCTGCGGCGTTGATATCCTCGACCACCAGACGGCGGGCCTCGAACCGGTCAAGACCGCGGTATTTCTCTGGTACAAGGTTCAGCGCATCGATTTCCATCTCGCCGGCAGGCGCGCCTGTGGCAATCTCGCGGGCGCGCTCCACGGCCTCTTCATAGGGGCGGCCATCGGCACGCATTGCGCCTTTCATATCCATCAGGCGATACATCGGCAGCGCATTGCGCTTGGCCACCTGATAATCGTTGAAATCATGCGCGCCGGTGATTTTCACAGCGCCCGAGCCGAAGTCCGGATCGGGGTATTCGTCGCTGACAATCGGAATCAAGCGGTCACATAACGGCAGATGCACCATTTTACCGATGATCTCGCGATACCGCTCGTCGGTAGGATGCACGGCCACGGCACCATCGCCCAGCATGGTTTCGGGACGCGTGGTCGCGATCGAGATATAGTTGCGCTCTTCTTCCAGCGTGACGGTGCCGTCTTCGTCTTTCTCTCGGTAGGTATAGGTCTGCCCGTCCGCGAGCGTATATTTGAAGTGCCACATATGGCCGGCCACTTCGGTGTTCTCGACCTCCAGATCGGAAATCGCGGTTTCGAAATGGGGGTCCCAGTTGACCAGACGCTTGCCGCGATAGATCATGCCTTTTTCATACATATCCACGAATACCTTGATCACGGCATCGTGGAAATTGGCACTGTTTTCGTGGCCTGTGCGCTGGTCACCCGGTGCGCCCGCCATGGTGAAGGCATTGCGCGACCAGTCGCAGCTGGAGCCCAAGCGTTTCAGCTGTTCGACAATGGTCGAGCCATACTGGCCTTTCCATTCCCAAACCTTGTCGAGAAACGCCTCGCGGCCCAATTCGGCACGTGTTGGCTGGCCGGTTTTGGCCAGTTCCTTTTCCACCATCAGCTGGGTGGCAATGCCCGCGTGATCCTGACCCGGCTGCCACAGGGTATCGAACCCGCGCATCCGGTGCCAACGCACCAGAATGTCCTGAATTGTGTTGTTGAACGCATGGCCCACATGCAGCGCGCCGGTGACGTTCGGCGGTGGGATCATAATGGTAAAGGTTTCGGGGCGCGAGGCATTGGCCCCCGCTTTGAAAGCGCCAGCCTCTTCCCATTTCGCATAGATGCGGGGTTCGGCTTCTTGAGCGTTGAAGGTTTTTTCCATGGGCATGCGTTCGGTCCTCTTGAAGGCTTGGGCCTTCTTAACGCGGCCCGGCCATGAGGAAAAGCCTTTGCAAGCCGCCGGATGTGCGCGGGCCCGTGCCGGTGGCGGCTGCGGGCCCGCATGTCGGCGGGCGGTCAGAGCGTGATACGGTAGCTGACGAACCCGTCGGGCGCAGGGCCGGCCTCGGCAATATCCACGCCCTCGACCGTATCAAGGAACGCGCGCCCGCCCGGACCGGAGGTGAACGTGACGGTGGTATCGGGCAGGGCGACAAAGCCCCAGTTACCATCGGCAGACGGGTTGATCGTGCCTTCCTTTTGCACATAGCGCACCAGAATGTCGCGGTTGGTGTCGGGGCCGACAAACACCACCTTGCTGCCATCCACGCCGGGGAAATTACCGCCCCCCGAGGCGCGATAGTTGTTGGTGGCCACGATGAATTCCTGTGCGGGGTCAATGGGCGCGCCGTCATAGGCCAGATCGACGATCCGGCCGCCTTTGCTGACCTGTGTGCCGTCGGCATCGTATTTGGCGGGTTTTGACAGATCCACCCTGTAGGTGACCCCGTCGATCACATCGAAATTATAGCTGGGAAATTCGGGGTTGAGGAGGGCGGCATCCTGCGCCCCCGGCGTGATCTGGTTATAGGCCCCCATGGAGCGTTCCAGCCAGTCCTGAACTGTCTGGCCGTTCACCCGCATCGCGCGGAATGTGTTGGCATAAAGATAAAGATCGGCCACATTCTTGATGGCGATCGGGCCTGCGGGGACATTGGTGTAATACTCCGGCCCTCCGCGTCCGCCGCATTTGAACGGGGCGGCTGCCGATAAAACCGGCAGGTCCGCATGTTCGGTGTCCTTGAGCATATCCTTGGCATACCAAAGCTGCGCCTGGGAGACGATTTGCACCGACGGATCATCCGCAACAAGGGCGAAATAGCTTTGCAAGGGGGCGGCGGTTTCACCCACCGGCTTGCGGATATAGGCCAGTGTCGCGTCGTGGTCGGGGGCGACGGCCTTCACGACCGCAGGCAGGCTGGCCACAAGCGGCGTGACCTCGCGCTCCTCGCGGGTATAGATCGGACGTGCTTCGCTGGTATGCTGGGCAATGTGCCAACGGCCGTCTTTTTGTTCCAGCATCAGATCGACAAGCCCCATATGCGAGCCCCAGAACCCCGCCATCACGGCCGGTTTTCCGTGTAAGGTGCCGCGCTCGGCATCCACGCCATCAATCCCCTCGTAATCGGGGCCGGGCAAGACGCGGTGCTGGTGGCCTGTGAAGATCACATCGATCCCGTCGACACCGGCCAGATGCAGGGCCGCGTTCTCCATGCCCTCCTCATAGGGCGCACCGTCGATGCCTGTGTGGGCAAGCGCCACGACCAGATCTGCCCCTTCGGCACGCAGTTGCGGCACCCATGCTTGTGCTGCCTTGACGATGTCGCGGGTCACAATGCGGCCTTTCAGATTGACCTCGTCCCACTGGGTGATCTGCGGCGGCACAAACCCGATCACACCGATCTTGACGAGGTGCATGTTGCCCGCGCCGTCGCTCAGCGCGCGTTCCATCAAAAGATACGGGGGGAGCAATGTGTCGTCTTCCAGCGGATCGTCGCCCAAACGCGCGCCGCGCACGGCGTTGGCGCACACAAAGGGGAAATCTGCCCCCGCAAGCGAGGCTTCCATGAAATCCAGACCGTAGTTGAATTCGTGATTGCCCACGGTGGCGCAATCATAGGCCAGAACATTCATTGCCTTCATCATCGGGTGGACCTCGGCCGCCACCCCTTTTTGCATGGCGATATAATCGCCCAAGGGGTTGCCTTGCAGCAGGTCGCCGTTGTCGAACAAAAGCGCGTTCTGGGCCTCGTTGCGCAGCTGGGTGATCAGGGTCGCGGTCCGTGCCAACCCCTGCGTGTCGTCGGGTTTGTCGCCGTAGTAATCATAGGCTTCCAGAGCGACGTGGATATCGGTGGTTTCGATCAGGCGCAGGTGGATCTGGCCGCTTTCGGCGCGTGCTTTGAAAGGGTGGGCGATATAGGCCCCTGTGGCCACGCTCGCGGCAAGGAAGAAACGACGGGAAACCTGGGACATGGGGCCTGCTTTCTGGGTGGTGGTAAAGATGTGCCGCTCCAACAGACGGGGATCGCTGTTGGCAATCGACGGATGCTGTCCGAGCTGTGGCGGGTTGTGGCAAAATATTCCGACAATTCAGTGACATTTCCAGCCAAAAAACCATAGGCAAGGCTTCACAGCCGCGTGATGTGCGGTGAGGTTTCTGACCGCCTGAGGATGTGACGGAGAGGGGGGGGTGATTTTACCGCGGCATCGAGCCGCGATAAAATCAGGCGGGGGCCTTGCCCCCTTCGGCGCGAGTGTCAGACGCAGGTGCGTGCCACTGCGGCCCGCACGCCCTGAAAACCGGGGCACGGGGCCGTTTGTCGCGCGTTATGCAGGGGCATTTTGAATAAAGCAGGTGCACGATCCCTGACCATATAGCTTTTGGTCGGCGTCGCCGCGGATCTCGCCTGTGGCCACGCCGGTGGAGCGGCCGATATGGCTCAGCGTGGCTGTGATGATCACTTCGGTACCGGGGCGGATCGCACGGATCAGGTTGATCTTGTATTCGATGGTCGACTGGAACTGGCCCTGTTGCAATGCTGAAATCACCGCCATCGACATGCAGCTGTCCAGCACCATGCCGTACCAGCCCCCTTGGGTGGAGCCGAAGGCATTGCTTTGATCGTGATCGGGAAAACCGCGGCATGTGACTTTGCCGTATTCTGCCGCAATCAAACGGAAATTCATGGCTTTTGCCACGGTTGGATGCGGGGCCGTGCCATTAATAATACGCCGCACATACGCAAGGCCGGTGTCGGATGTAACGTCTTCGCGCGACAGGAAATCGCCTGCATCTTGGGCGAAAAGGGCGGAATCATGCGACATATGGTTCTCCTGTATAAGACTTGACTATAGGAGGAACGTCGCCGCGCGAAAGAGGATATCTGCCAGCTGAACGGCGCGGGGCCGCGGGCTGTTCAGGCCACCTTGTCCAATCCCAGATCGGGGGCGATGCCGAGCGACTGGCAGACCTTGCCTGTGAGCGTCGGCCGGTTGAGCGTGTAGAAATGCAGATCCTCGACCCCGCCGTCCAGCAGATCGGCACATAGTTTCGTGCACAGATCATGGGCCAGGGGGGCCTCGTTTTGCTGCGCGGCCTCGGACGCGAATGCCTCCTCGACCCAAGTCGGAATGGAGGTACCACAGCTTTGCGCGAAGCGTTTTGCGCCTTTCCAGCCCTGAATCGGCAGGATGCCCGGGATGATTTTCGCGCGCACGCCCTCTTTCTCGCACAGGTCGCGGAAGCGGAAGAAGGTCTCGGCCTCAAAGAAGAACTGTGTGATGGAGGAAGTGGCGCCTGCATCGCATTTGCGCTTGAGCCAGCGCACATCGGCCAGAGTGTCGGCGCTGTCGGGATGGGGCTCAGGGTAGGCGCCACAGCGGATCTTGAACCGCCCGTCGCGTGCGAGCGCCTCGATCAGATCAACAGAGGAGGCAAAGCCTTCGGGATGGGCGGTGAACCGTTCGGCCCCTTTGGGCGCATCGCCACGCAAAGCGACCAGCTCTGTCACCCCGGCCTGTGCGTAGTTCTCGACGATCTCCATCGTTTGCGCGCGCGTGGCGTTCACACACGTCAGATGCGCTGCCACATCCAGCCCGTAATTGCGCCCGATCGTGGTTACGGCCTCATGGGTCAGCTTGCGTGTGGTCCCACCTGCACCATAGGTCACAGACACAAATTCAGGCTGCATCGGCGAGAGAACGCGCACCGTATCCCAAAGGCGGAACGAGGCCTCCAGTGTTTGCGGCGGAAAGAACTCAAAGCTGATTTTAGGCGTGCCCATGACTGTATCCCTTTTCACTGAGGCTCTTGTGCCAGTTTTGCGAATGTGAGACAAACTCATACTTCTCAAGAACTACATGAGTTTCATTACAATGCATCTTGAATTGAGGCACCTGCGCACGATCAAGGCGATCCATGATGCCGGTGGTTTGGCGCGCGCGGCCGATCAGCTGCATATAACACAAAGCGCGCTTTCGCACCAGATAAAGGGCCTTGAGGATCAGGCGGGGATGGAGTTGTTCGTGCGCCGTTCGCGACCGATGAAGCTATCTGCGGCAGGCCAAAAGCTGTTGCGGCTGGCGGAACGGATCCTGCCGGAGGTCCGCGCGACCGAAGACGAGTTTTCCGCCCTGCGTCAGGGGCGTGCGGGCCGGCTGCATATCGCGATCGAATGCCATGCCTGTTATGACTGGCTGTTTCCGGTGCTGGAGCAGTTTCGCCGGAGCTGGCCGGAGGTCGATATCGATATCCGCCCCGGTCTGGCGTTTCGCGCCCTGCCGGCTTTGCAACAAGAGGAGGTGGATCTTGTGATCTCCTCGGACCCTGATGCGCTGGACGGGATCACCTTCAATCCGCTTTTCGATTATGCGCCGACCTTCATCGCCGCAGCCAACAGTCCGCTTGCCGGAAAACCCTTTGTCGAGGCAAGCGATTTCGCGGACCAAACCCTGATCACCTATCCGGTTGACCGTGCGCGTTCAGATATCTTCTCGGGCCTTCTGACGCCCGCGCGTGTGGAGCCCAAAGCCCACCGGCAGGTAGAACTGACCGCTGTGATCTTGATGCTGGTGGCGGCAGGGCGCGGTGTGGCAGTGCTGCCCGACTGGGTCCTGCGCGAGGCCAAATACCAGCCCGATTACATCACCCGCCCGGTGACAGAAGCCGGGCTGACAAAGCGGCTTTATGCCGCGACCCGTATTGCAGATGCGACCGAGCCGTTCATCGCGCATTTCCTGCGCTTGGCGCGCACCGAGCCTGTAAAGCTGCAGCGGATCTGACTACCGTGGGTGCGGGCGGGAGTATGGCGCATCCACGACCTTTTATCGTCGGGGTGGTGACCGGGCCGGGCCATTTTGCCCTGCTCGCCGCCAAACCCGCTATTGTAACCCTGAAAAGACTTGGATTCATGCGACCGACAGTATAAGCGGACGACCTGAATCCGAAGGAGTCCTCCCCGATGCAAGGCAGTGCAAATCTTAACCTCATGATGAAGGCCGCCCGAAAAGCCGGGCGCGCGCTGGTGAAGGACTTCCGCGAGGTCGAAAACCTGCAGGTGTCCTCCAAAGGTCCCGGCGATTTCGTATCGCGCGCGGACCGCGAAGCGGAGCGGCTGATCAAGGAAGATCTGCGCACCGCACGCCCCAGCTATGGCTGGGTGGGCGAGGAAACCGGTGAAGAGGACGGGGATGACCCGACCCGCCGCTGGATCGTTGATCCGCTGGACGGCACAACCAATTTTCTGCACGGCATGCCGCATTGGGCCGTTTCAATCGCGCTGGAGCACAAAGGCGAAGTGATCGCCGGTGTGGTGTTCGATGCCGCGAAAGACGAGATGTTTTTCGCTGAAAAAGGCATGGGCGCCTATATGAACGAAACGCGGCTGCGTGTGTCGGGACGCCGTAACATGACCGATGCCGTTTTCGCGACAGGTGTACCGTTTGGTGCCAAGGCGACCTTGCCTGCCACATTGCGCGATTTCGCCCGTTTGATGCCAGTATGTGCCGGTGTGCGGCGTTGGGGGGCAGCGTCTCTCGATCTGGCCTATGTTGCCGCCGGTCGTTATGACGGATATTGGGAGCGCGAGCTGAAATCATGGGATATGGCCGCAGGCCTGATCTTGGTGAAAGAAGCGGGCGGCTTTATTTCTGCCGTGCGTGAGGGGCGTGAGATCTTCGACGATAACTCCGTCATCGCCACCAATGCCGACATGTTCGATCCCCTGACCAGAATTTTGCGCAAGGCCGAATAATCGGCCACAGGCCGCTGCTTGAAATCGACCGGAGTGAGGCGCGACAGGGGATCCGGTCGCGCCTTTTGCTTGTTCAGTTAATATTCATTGCTTTTTGCCACGCTGCCGCCATGGAGAAGCGAGGATGAGGCATGCAATACGAATTCCTACGAGCATCGCTGGATGTGGCCCCCAGCGTTGAGGGTGGGGCCGGGCATCCGTTGTATACGGCTGTGCTGCTGGCGGTGGTGGAGGTGGGCCGCGCCGCCCGCGATGTTGCGATCTCTGTTTCAGGCGAGGCTGCGGCGCACGCGCGTGTGGCGCGGATCAAGCGGCTGCTGGTCGGGGTTGAGGGGCAGATTGCCGAAAGGGGGGTCGGTCCGTCTACCGCCTTGCAAGATGCGGCCGATGCGCTGTGGGCGGAGTTGTCGAGCGTCGAGACGACCTTGCCGATAGAGATTGCCTTCAGGCATGATCAACGGGACCGGGCGCAGCGCCGGATGCGTTTGGCGCGGGCCGAATTGCGCGGGCTTATCACCCCCGCCGCCGCAGGACCGTCCTTTCCGATGGGGCAGGAGCTTCGTGATCTGGTGGCAGATGCGATTTGTCGCCAGATGCCGGAGATCATGGCGCATGCACAGGCAGAAGGACGTGCCAGATGCGCCGGTGCGCCCTTGCCCGATCCCGAGTGTACAGACTTTCACATGACACAGCCGGAAGGGTGCGCCGGATGGCAGGCCCAGCGACGGTTGGCGCAAACCGGCGGGCTGGAGGGGGGCGATCAGTTTCCATGATATGAGAAGCTCTCTCGGCTGGTTGGTGGATTTCCGAGTATTTTGATGGGTTTTTTCGAGCCATCGGTTGACAAGGTCGCTGATTTTATATTGTTGAGTGAAACACTCTGATAAAATGAGGCGCATCATGGAACCGGAAACTCTGTCCGTCGACCCAGCTGCCGGGATTGACCGGTTGCGTGGATTTCTTGAAATGGGTGGCCCTGCCATCTGGGCAATCGCTGCGCTTTCGGTGCTGACGGTCGCACTGATTTTGTGGAAGGTCTGGCGCCTGATGTGGTTTGGCGCGTGGTCAGGTGGACGCCATACCAAAGCCGCGTTGCGCCAGTGGAAATCGGGGGATCGCGCCGGCGCGATTGCCGGCCTGGACAAGCGCCGCAGCCTGCGTGCGAAGCTGGTGCTGGCAGCGATGCGCGCGGCGCAAAACCCGCAGTTGGATGATGCCGAGGCCCGCGAGGAAACCGGACGCGAGGCGCGCAACCTTCTGGCCAAGGCGCGAGGCGGTCTGCGCGGGCTGGAACTGGCGGCGACCATCGGCCCGTTGATCGGCCTTCTGGGCACGGTCACGGGGATGATCTCGGCGTTTCAGGCGCTGCAAGAGGCGGGCGCACGCGCCGATCCTTCCACACTCGCAGGCGGCATCTGGGAGGCGCTTTTGACCACCGCTGCCGGGATGGCCGTGGCGATTCCCGCACAGATCGCGCTGACTTGGTTTGAAAGCATCGTCGATGGGTTGCGCCATGACATGGAAGACAGTGCAACGCAGGTTTTTGTTGCCCATCCCGAGCGTGAAGCGTCGGTCGCGGATGCGCGCCGGGTTGCGGCCGAGTAAACCGGAAAAAACGGATGTTCAATTTTGCCCCAGATCGCCGCCGCCGCAAGCCTGACCTGACGCCGATGATCGATGTCGTGTTCTTGTTGCTGGTGTTTTTCATGCTGGCGTCACGTTTCACGCAAGAAACCAGCCTGCCTTTGGCTGCGGCAACCGGGCAGGGCGGCGAGTGGCAAGGTGCGCCGCGGCTTGTTGATGTGGGCCCCGAGGGTACGGTCGAGCTGAACGGAGTGGAGATGCCGATGGCTGATGTGATGGCGCAGCTGGAGCGCCTGACCGAAAGCCCGAGTGATCCGGTGATCATCCGCGCCAAAGAGGCTGACCTTCAGGACCTTGTGGGGGTTATGGATCAGCTTGGTGGCGCAGGCTTCGCCCGCTTGATTTTGGTGGAGTAGGCCCATGCAATTCGACACCCCGCCCAAACGTACGTCCAACGCGTCACTGTTGCCGATGATCAACGTGGTGTTCTTGCTGCTGATCTTCTTTCTGATTTCCGCCAAGCTGGCCCCGCCTGAGCCTTTCCCGACAGAGCCGCCGAAATCTGTGGCCGAAGCCGAGGCCGATGGAGAATTTACGGTGCATCTTGGGGCACAGGGCCAATTAGGGTTTCGCGCGGATGTGGTGGAGCCTGACGGCGATACGGCGGCATTGATCGAGGCGCTGCAAAGCGCGCGCACAGAGTTTTGCGCCTCCGCCGATTGCGGCGCTACGGCCCCGAAGCTGATGCTGCGTGCCGACCAGCACGTGCCTGCCCAACGTCTGGCTGCGCTTTTGCCGAAGCTGGGGCAGGCGGGTTTTGCACGCGTAGAACTGGTGACAGGCGCAGGGGGCGGGGTATGAAATCCATCCGGATCATAGAGCTTTCGGTATTTGCCGGCCTTGCGGCTGGGCTGCATGTCGCTGTGTTCGGGCTGATCCCGCAGCAAGCGGGAGCGGTGTCTGCGGGCGCGCAGGGCGATACGCTCGTCAGCCTCGAGGCGGCTGATGAAAGCGTGGCAGAAATGGTCGAAAGCTGGGAGACGGTCGAGGCACCACAGCCCGAGGTCAGCCTGCCCGCCACGCCGCCGCAGATGCAGATGCCCGATATCTCGCTGCCGCAAATGGCCGATGCACCTCCAGCCCCGCCCAAGACCGCCGCGCTGGAGACCCCGAAAATGCCCGAGATGCCCGATGATCTCTCGCAGATGCCGCCAGAGACGACAGAGGCCCCGCCACCGCCACCCGAACGGTTTGCCCCCGAGCAGTCCGCGCGCCCCAAAGCGCGGCCTGACCGGCCGAAACCGGCGCCGAAGAAGACCGCCCGACCGCAACAGACGCAGCGTGATGCGCCTGTGCGCGAGAAAGCCTCCACCTCATCAGCGGCCCAGCGAGCTGCGGGGCAAGGCAATCGCGGGGCGCAAGGCCAGCAGGGACAGGCCAAGGCCGCGACGGTGTCCAAAGCGCAATCGGCCAACTTGCAAGCCCAATGGGGCGCACAGATCCGCCAGCGGATCGAACGGCGCAAACGCTATCCCAGTGCGGCGCGTGGTGCCTCTGGCCGGGTTGTGGTGCGTGTCAGTGTGACGCGGTCGGGCCAGTTGGCCGGGGTATCCTTGGCACAATCGTCCGGCAATGGGGCGATAGATCAGGCCGCCGTGCAGGCCGTTCAACGTGCAGGCCGCTTTCCGGCTGCACCCAGCGGGCTGGGCGGCGCGAGCTACAGCTTTTCCTTGCCAATGACCTTCCAGCGGCGATGATCTGTGGGCGGCAACGGGTGCCGTAGTTTTGCCAGCCCGTTGCCAAAGAAAATTTCTGTTCGTAAATGCGCCCCTGATCACGGTATCTTGCTTTGATTGTAATCGCGTCCGTGTCGGACCGCAGATCAAGGAGGAAGCTGTGCTTCAAGGGTTTAAGGATTTCATTGCCAAGGGCAATGTGATGGATATGGCGGTCGGGATCATCATCGGCGCCGCGTTCACGGCGATTGTCAAATCAACGGTGGATGATCTTTTGAACCCGTTTATCGGGCTGTTTCTGGGAAGTGTCGATTTCACCAATATGTATTTCGTCCTGTCCGGCACTGTTCCCGATGGTGCCAGCCTTGATGCGGCCAGAGAGGCCGGCGCGGCGGTTTTTGCCTATGGCTCTTTTATAACGGCCGTGATCAATTTCCTGATTATCGCCTTCGTTGTGTTCCTGTTGGTGCGTATGGTTAACCGGATCAAGTCGGTTGCCGAAAAGCCGGACGAGGTGGCACCTGCGGTGAAAACCGGACCAAGCGAATTGGATGTGCTGCTGGACATCCGTGACGCGCTGAAAAAAGGCTGATACCGAAGATGTGCGCAACGTCGTTCTTGATTTGCGCACATCTATCGCGGATTCTTCGAATCCGGACAAAGATCATCGAAAGGCCTGCCGAATGGATCTGGATGCGACCGACCGCCGTATATTGATGGTTTTGCAAAAGCACGGGCGCATGTCGAATGCCGATCTGAGCGAACGGGTCAACCTGTCGGCGTCAGCCTGCCATAGGCGGGTGCAAAGGCTGGAAGAAGACGGTTTCATTCGTGATTATGTGGCGCTGCTTGATCCGCGCAAACTTGGCTGTAATACAACAGTATTTGTTGAAATTACCCTGTCGAGTCAGAAAGACGAGGTTCTTCAGGCGTTCGAGCGCGAGGTCCGCAAGGTGCCCGAGGTGCTGGAGTGCCATCTTATGGCGGGCAAGGCGGATTTTTTGCTGAAAGTCATCGCCAGGGATACGGATGATTTCGCGCGGCTGCATCGCGCCCGTCTGGCCACGTTGCCCGGTGTCGCGCAGCTCCAGTCCAGCTTTTCACTGCTTGAGGTGCAAAACACCACCGCTTTGCCTGTGTGATGTCGTGATTGTGTGATCGGGTGGGACGAGGGCTGGAAGACCAACGCATCGGGCACCAAAAAACCCCCAAGGAAACCAAGGGGGCTATTGGTGCGGGCAAACCCGCCAGCTTTTACGCAATGTCTCCCAAGGGAAACGGGTGGCTTAGAGCCCCCCTTCGCGCTGTGCTTTCTTACGCGCCAATTTACGGGCACGACGAACGGCCTCGGCCTGCTCGCGCGCTTTCTTGACGGACGGTTTCTCAAAATGTTGCCGAAGCTTCATTTCGCGGAACACGCCCTCGCGCTGAAGTTTTTTCTTCAGGGCACGAAGCGCCTGGTCGACATTGTTATCGCGAACGCTGACCTGCATGTGGTGTCACCACCTTCCTAAGTTAGAGTTGCATCGGTTTGCAGGAACCGCCCATATAGCGACGTAAGACTTGCTTGTCTAGCACATGAAAAGGGAAACATCATGAAGAACGACCATCTGGACGTTGATCGGGCCACATCCGAATTGCTGGATGCGATCTTGCCGCATGTGCCTTTTGATGGCTGGGCGCAACCGGCGTTTGATATGGCTGTAAAAGATGCCGGTATGACGCCTGAACTGGCGCGGCTTGTGTGTCCGCGCGGCGCGCTGGATCTGGCCGTGGCGTATCACAGGCGGGGAGATCAGGCGATGGTGGCGGCCTTGGAGGCGGCCGATCTGTCTGCGATGAAGTTCCGCGATCGAATCGCTTTTGGTGTCCGTGCGCGGCTGGAGGCGGCCGATCCCGAACTGGTGCGCCGCGGTGCCGCCCTGTTCTCTCTGCCTCAATATGCAGGGCAGGGCACCAAGCTGATCTGGGGGACATCTGACCTGTTGTGGCGCAGTTTGGGCGATGCGAGCGAAGATTATAACTGGTATACCAAACGGATGACACTAAGTGGCGTTTATTCGGCAACGGTGTTGTTCTGGATCGGCGATGAAAGCGAAGACAATGCCGATACATGGCAGTTCCTTGATCGGCGCATCAATGACGTGATGCAGTTTGAAAAGGTCAAGGGAAGCGCCCTGAAATTGCCGTTTGTGAAATCCATACTGGGCACGATTCGCGCGCCAGCCGCGTGCGATGACATGCCGGGTAGAACCGGAAAAGGTGCAAAATGACGATGCCAGAGCAGATGGATGTCATCGAAATCTCCCATCCCGGCGCGCCAGAGGTTTTGAAACCCGCGCGCCGCGCTGTGCCCGTACCGGGCTACGGCGAGGTGGTGATCAAAGTGGCGTATGTCGGGGTGAATCGCCCCGATGCCCTGCAGCGTGCAGGTGTTTATGATCCGCCCCCCGGTGCCTCCGACCTGCCCGGGCTGGAATGTTCGGGCCATGTGGCAGCGCTGGGTCCGGGGGTGAGTGACTGGCAGGCCGGTGATAGTGTCTGTGCGCTTTTGCCGGGCGGGGGGTATGCTGAATATGTGGTGTGTCCGGCGGCGCATGTTCTGCCGGTACCATCAGGTTTGGATCTGCGCTCGGCGGCGTGCCTGCCAGAGACCTGTTTTACCGTCTGGTCCAACATCGTCATGCGTGGCGGGTTGACGGCGGGCGAGCGTTTCTTGGTTCACGGCGGCTCTTCCGGGATCGGGACGACCGCAATCCAGATTGCGCGGGCCTTGGGCGCACGGGTCTGGGCGACTGCCGGAAGTGACGAGAAATGCGCGGCCTGTGAAAGTCTGGGTGCCAATGCGATCAATTACCGCAAGCAGGATTATGTCGAGATATTAAAGGCCGCAGGCGGTGCTGATCTGATACTGGATATGGTGGGTGGCGATTACATCAACCGGGATCTGAAAGCGTTGGATATGGACGGGCGATTGGTCTTTATCGCGTTTTTGCAAGGCTCCAAGGCAGAGGTCAACTTTGCCCAGATCATGGCACGGCGTCTGACGGTTACCGGCTCGACCTTGCGGCCACAATCCGATGCGGCCAAGGCCGAGATTGCGCGCCAGCTGGTGGCCAATGTCTGGCCGATGATCACCGCGGGCAAGCTGAAGGTCATTCATGATCAGAGCTTTGCATTGAAAGACGCGGCACAGGCGCATGCGCGGATGGAAAGCTCTGCCCATATCGGGCAGATGGTGCTTGAAGTGGCGGGGGGATAGGTTGCCACCCGCACAAAGGATGTGATCCTTGGTCAAGTGTTCGACGCCGACGGAATTGTCACGCGCTGGCCTGTGGTGCGGAATGATGGAAACCGGCTTTGCGCAGGAAAACCCGAACACTGACTGAGGTCTTTCCATGGATACCCGGCAGTGCTCTTCTTGCCCCGCGTGCGGTGTCGCCCGGGGGCAGGAGGGGCGGCGGCTGAGGCATTCCCACCAGCGAAGGACGTGTCATGAATGGTCGGCATCATGGCACGAAAAATGCCCGGGCATTTGCAAGGGATGCCCGAGACTTGATCGATGAATGCCCGATACAGAGCGAATTTTCGAGCTTTACGGTATTAAATTAGGTCAAGATTACGGGCTGCCTTTAGAAGATGAGCAGGATTTGACGGCTGCTGCCGCGGTGGGGGATGGTATCGTTTTTGATGAAAATGCCTTGCAGTGCATACGCTGGGCGTTGAAGACGCTCGCATCCTGAACCTGTGCCTATCGAAAGAAGTTTGTTCGGATGGCGTGTATGCCGCCGTCGAATTGGGTTGGTGAGGTGTGACGGCTTTCCAAGCCGATGTGTGCAAATAAAACCCGTGCACACGTGCCGCATTGGCGCAGGGCATAACGTTGACATCAGTCTCGGTGTTGCTGCGTGCGGATAGGGACCAGCGTCACGTGCTGCATGCATCGCATTGGCGATTGCCCCCCTCATGTCATTTCCTCTTTCATTGGACGATGATTTTGCCTATATACAGGGCCAATTCCCCACCAGAGATGGATCGCGGCGCTGGGAAAACCAAGCCGCAGCCGATTTCTCGGAACGGGAGAGATTTGTAAAGGATGGCTGAGATGAGCAACAAGCCCCTGATGGCAAGAGCGACCGCCGTGTGGCTGGTGGACAATACCACCCTAAGCTTCAAGCAGATCGGCGATTTCTGCGGCATGCACGAACTTGAAGTGCAGGGCATCGCGGATGGCGATGTCGCGACCGGCGTGAAAGGCCAAGATCCGATGTCGTCCAACCAGTTGGACGCAGGCGAGATCAAGAAAGGTGAGGCGGACCCGCTTTACAAGCTGAAGTTGAAATTCAACAAGGCAGCCGTTGGCGAGGACAAGCGCCGTGGCCCGCGGTACACGCCTTTGTCCAAGCGTCAGGATCGCCCGAATTCGATTTTGTGGCTGGTGAAATTCCACCCCGAGCTGGCGGATGCGCAAATCGCACGTCTGGTCGGTACCACCAAGCCCACGATTCAGTCGATTCGCGAACGCACGCACTGGAATATCCAGAACATGACCGCCATCGATCCCGTGGCTCTGGGGCTGTGCCGCCAGACCGAGCTGGATATGGAAGTTCAGAAAGCTGCGAAAAAACGCGCCGCCGATGGTGTGATGAGCGATGACGAGCGTCGTCGTCTGGTCTCGACCGAGCAGTCGCTGGAAATGACCGACGAACCACGTCTGCCGACCGCGATCGCCGGGCTTGAAAACTTCTCCCTGTCCGATGACAAGCCCGAAGAACCCGAAGAGGTGCAGGATTATTCCGACGCCGACAGCTTCTTCAACCTACCGGAAGAGGACGACAAGACCAGCACGGGTAAGGATGACGAAGACGAAGACGATAGCGATCGCACCTGATCGATAGGATCATTCCGAGGGGAACGCGGCCGGTCGGGCTTTTGGTTCTCACCGGTCATCCGCCATAAGTGAATTTTGAAAACGCAGGCTCTGTTGGGTCTGCGTTTTTTATTTTCAGCGTCTGCGATGGTGGCTGGGTGAGGGCAGAGGGTATCGCATATGTTCGGGCTGTGCGGCCCCGTAAGCGCGGGGCAAACCTCTCATAATATACCAGCGCCCTCCAGCACGCGGACCCGCGCGCCCTGTTGGCTGGGGGCAGCGGTTGCCGCCTCGGTTGCATTGGTGTCGCCGCCTGTCTCGCGGTGGGGCGATGGTGACACGCTAGAGATGGTTCTGCCGGTTTGGGTTGATGGCGCGCGGGTGGCACATATTGGGCAGCGCCATAAAGTAACACGGCCGCGTGTTTATACTTGGCAGCCGGATTTTAAGGCAGATGGATCGGTGGTGGCCCGACGCGGGCGGGCCTTTGGTTCCCTTTGGCTGTGCCAGTGACGGCCCGAGTGCCGGCCCCATCGCCCCCTGTCGTTTAGGTGCCGCGGCCGAGCGTGATTGTGCGCCTGCGGGAGTGGGCGTCGTTTGCACTTTGACACCACAGGTGGCCCCTGTGGCGCTGACAGTCTTGATCCGTGCGGTGGTCGCCGCATGATCGGGTGTGGTGCCAATGTCCGGCCTGTGGTGTGACGAATATGCGCAAGGGGATGACGCGATTGGCGGCGCTGAGTCGGGGTAGCTTGCATCAAAAGCCCTCTCGCGGAGCGGGGGGTGCCGTCCGAGGGCGCGTGGCGACCGGATCAAGCGGCTCAACTGGGATGGCCAGAGCGTTTGGCCCCATTGCAAACTGCTTGAACGGGCCCGCTGTGTCTTGCCGATGGTAACAGAAGGTGCGGCGTGGCGGACCTGAGCACAATTTGCGATGCTGCGGGAGGGGATGGGCTGACGCTGGCCGGACCGGACCGCTCCGCCTGCGCGTATCGGGGGCTTTCACGTCTGGTTCGCTTTATTTTCATAAGGCCTATGCACTGGGTATGGTCGTTTGCCCCATGTCCATGGATGCGCAAAACCCTCCTGATGATCCTGCCGTTTTGCAGGCGATGATCTTTGCGTTGCAGGCGGAGCGTGCCAAGATATCCGGAACATTGCGCGTTCATAACCAACCGGATCAAGCGCTTCGCCTTCGGACCGGCACGTTGCGGTAGCTGACGTCCGGCAAGTCCTTGGAAAGAAGTGAGCGCGAGATCGAGCGGTTCGGGCTGGCGATCGAAGACCTATTGATCGCCGCCGCCGTCGAGATGCGCACATCAATGACGGGCAGACGCACCCATCACCGGAAGCTGCCAATGCGCCCGTTTTGCGCCACCCGTCCACGGGGGGCTGATGCCACCCCGCGCAGACGTCGTGAACTGGACCCCGGCAGGTATCGGCAGGGCTGTGGCGATGATCGGTAGCCGTGATCTGCGCGTAATGGGCGAAGATCTCAGTGAACTGCTGGATAAGATTGCGGCGCAGATGACGCTCATCCAGATCGCCCGTATCGAGAGAACTTGTTGCCGCTGATTGAACGGATCGAGGCATGAGATCATGGACCGCGGCCTGCTGCACGCTGATGACGGGCCGATCCGGGTACTGGGCAGGTCACCCCGCTACAAAGGACTTCGCCGCGGGGTGAGATAAAGGCCGGATCTGGATCTATGTGCGTGATCGCCCACAGGCGGGGGCACTGTCAGCGCGGCCCGTCGATCGCTTTGCACCGCACGGGAAGGAAATGCGTGTTCCCGGCCATCTGGCCCGCGCCCTCTTATCGAGGGTCGGATCCAAGGGTCATGCCAAGCTTTACGCGCCTGATCGTGATGGCAGGCAGCGTTTAAGCGAGGCGGCCTGCGCGGCCTGTCTGCTGCGACGTCTGGACCGCAACCAAATCCAAGATCGCCCGCAAAACGCGCGACCGGATCGGCAAGGTCTATCACATCGAGCGGGACCGTAACGGCCCGCCCGCTTACATACGCCAGACGGCACGTCATCAGCTGGGCCATAACGGCACTTTTTGCATGGTCCGAACAGAGCAGCTCCCCGCACGCATCAGGCAAAAGCGATCTGGCCAAGGCTGTCCGCTTTAGCCGCGCGCGGGTGAAGGCCTTCAGTGTCAGGCCAGACCCCAAGGACGTCAGCTGGCGATCAGATATAAGCGCCTGCGCTTAAGTGGGGGGATAAGGTAATAGGCGGGGGAGTAGGTAAGAAGAGGCCGCTCTCTTCAAATCAGCCCATCATGCAATGATAACGCACGACGACCGAGGCGACAATTCTTGTGACGGAACACCGTGATTTTGTCGAATACGACAAAATCGGTGTCGTCTTATAAAGATGAAAGTGGTGAGCCGTACAGGATTCGAACCTGTGACCCACTGATTAAAAGTCAGTTGCTCTACCAACTGAGCTAACGGCCCACTCTCTTCATTCAGCCGGGCAGTGCAGTGCAGCGCCTTGCTGTGTGGCGGCTTTTACGGTCCACAGCGGGGGGCGTCAACAGCCTTTTTGAGAAAAATTTCAGACACTGGAAAAAACCTAAGGTCAGGCGTATATCGCGTGCATGGAAAACGTATCTCTCTCCTCCGCCGGACTGGCTTTCATGAAAATGCATGGGCTTGGCAATGATTTCGTTGTGATCGACGCCCGTGATGGCGACGATCCCGTTACGCCTGCACTTGCGAAGGCGTTGGCCGATAGGCATCGGGGCGTGGGTTTTGATCAGCTTGCGGTGATTTCGTCCGATTCTCGGGCTGATTTCCATTTAAAATTCTATAATTCCGATGGATCGGAAGCGGGCGCATGTGGCAATGCAACGCGCTGCGTTTCGGACTGGATGATGCGCGAACTGGGGCAGGATACGATTCGCCTGACCACCCGGAGGGGGCAGTTATCGGCCCTGCGTCGGGCTGATGGTCTGGTTTCGGTGAATATGGGACCGCCGATTCTTGTGGCAGATGCGATTCCCTTCACGGGTGATCCGATGGCCACGGGGCTGGCGGGCGATCCGGTGGCCATAGGTATGGGCAATCCGCACTGCATCTTCTTTGTGCCAGATGCCGAAGCGGTGGATCTGCATGATCGCGGCCCGATATTCGAGACCCATCCGGCCTTTCCCGAACGCACCAATGTAGAATTTGCCTCGCTGAGCGGCCCCGACCACCTCAGGATGCGTGTGTGGGAGCGCGGGGCAGGCGTGACGCTGGCATGTGGTTCTGGCACCTGTGCCACCGCCGTTGCGGCGCATTTGCGCGGATTGACTGGCCGCCGCGTGCGCGTTGATGTAGATGGTGGCGAGCTGGAGATCGACTGGCGCGAGGACGGGGTCTGGATGACCGGTCCGACCACATTCGTCTTTAGCGCCTCCCTTACCCCAGAATTTATGGCTGCCTTATGAAACCGCCCGTTTTTGCCACGCTTGGATGTCGTCTGAATGCCTACGAGACAGAGGCGATGAAGGAATTGGCAGCGCAGGCCGGTGTTGGCGGTGCTGTGGTTGTGAACACCTGCGCGGTCACCGCCGAAGCTGTGCGCAAGGCAAAGCAGGAAATTCGCCGCCTGCATCGTGAAAATCCGGACGCACCGATCATTGTGACCGGATGCGCCGCCCAGACCGAGCCCGAGACCTTCGCCAGCATGGCAGAGGTGAACCGTGTGATCGGCAATCACGAAAAAATGCTGCCCGATACATGGGCCGGCCTGCGTGCGCCCGATCTGATCGGACAGACCGAAAAGGTTCAGGTCGATGACATTATGTCGGTCAAGGAAACCGCAGGCCATCTGATTGACGGATTCGGGCGTCACCGTGCCTATGTTCAGGTGCAAAACGGGTGTGATCACCGCTGCACCTTTTGCATCATTCCCTACGGACGCGGCAATTCGCGCTCTGTTCCGGCGGGCGTGGTGGTCGATCAGATCAAGCGGCTGGTGGGGCGCGGTTTTAACGAAATCGTGCTGACAGGGGTTGATCTGACCTCTTGGGGGGCTGATTTGCCGGGCGAGCCACGCTTGGGAAATCTGGTCATGCGGATCCTGAAGCTGGTGCCGGATCTGGCACGGCTGCGGATTTCATCGATCGACAGTATCGAGGCGGATGAAAACCTCATGCTGGCAATTGCGACAGAGCCTCGGCTGATGCCGCATCTGCACCTGTCGCTTCAGGCGGGCGATGACATGGTTTTGAAACGGATGAAGCGGCGGCATTTGCGCGATGATGCAATCCGGTTTTGTGAGGATGCGCGCAAACTACGCCCCGAGATCGTGTTTGGCGCCGATATCATCGCGGGCTTCCCGACCGAAACCGAGGCGATGTTCGAAAACTCGCTGCGCCTTGTCGAGGACTGTGGCCTGACGTTCTTGCACGTATTTCCCTATTCCGCACGCAAGGGCACACCAGCTGCGCGTATGCCGGCCGTGCACGGGCCGGTGATCAAGGAACGCGCCCGCAGGCTGCGCGAGGCGGGATCTGCCGCCCTGAGCCGTCACCTGCAGGCCAACGTCGGGCAACGCCGCATGATCTTGACCGAAGGCCCCCATGCGGGGCGCACAGAGACATTCACCGAAGTGCATTTCGATGCGCCGCAACCCGAAGGTACGCTGTTGAGCGCGGATATCCGCGGCCATGACGGTGCCAGGCTGCTGGCGTGATGGACCGCGCGCGCGTGCGCAGGGACGATGATCGCCGGCCCGCCTTGGACAGTGGTGGGTGTTTGCAAAGAGGGCTTTCGCTTTTCGTGTCCGGCGGTAGCATGTGCCTATGCTGAAGATTACAGATTCAATCACCATTGCCGATTGGGAGCTGACGGAAAGCTTTACCAGAGCGCAGGGCCCGGGTGGCCAGAATGTGAACAAAGTCGCGACCGCGGTCGAGCTGCGATTCGAGGCGGACCGTTCGCCTCATCTGACACCCCCCGTCAAGGCCCGCCTGCGGCGTCTGGCGGGGCGCCGGTGGACGCAGGAAGGTGCATTGGTCATGCGGGTCGAGGACACGCGCTCGCAGGCGCGCAACCGTGAAATTGCGCGCGACCGTCTGGCCGAACTGATCCGCGAGGCGACCTTTCAACCCAAACGCCGGATTGCAACCAAACCCACCAAGGGCAGCCAGCGGCGGCGGTTGAAGGCCAAGACCCAGCGCGGGGAAGTTAAATCGTTACGGGGCAAGGTGGTGCGCGATGAGTGAGGCCACGCAACGGGCCGGTGCAACCACGCCCGCCACCACGAGCGGGCGTGGTGTATGGGTTTGGGATGAAGGCGGGGGTAAGCTTCTGGATTGCGATTGCGCGGCAGTGCCCTTGGGGCACGGCTTTGGCGTGCGGACGGTCAAGGACGGTCCGTCCGGTGATCTGGTGGAAAAGGCGGACATACGCGATCTGGCTGCTTCGCTTGGTACGGCGCTGCGCGCGCCCTTCGGGGCAGACCCGTTCGATGTATCGTTTTTTACCGATGAGGAAATCGCCCGCCAAGCTGCGTGTCAGGCGGTAAGGGATATCACCGGCCAGCGCGGAATTGTCGTAATCGGACCTTCTGTCCATGATGGCAGGTCCGCACTGCAAGGCGATACATATGGCGTGGTCGCGCTGGATGCGGCATGTGACGACGCGCCGTTGAGCCCGTCGAAGTGTCTGGGGGATCTGGAGCAGGCGATCGAGACGTTACACGCCGCAGGCCACGGGCTGGCAGGTGTGATCGTGCACCCCGACTATCTACCCGCCATCGAGCGTACGTTTCTTCCGCAACTGGCCGCCCGTGTCAGACATGCCGGCGGGCGCGTGATCGCGGATGAGAGCGACAGCGGTTTCGGGCGTATGGGACGGCGTATGTGGGGATGGCAACAGTTTGACTGTGTGCCCGATATCGCAATTGTCGGCGCGGGATTGGGCAATGGTGCAAAGATTGCGGCACTTGTGCACCGCGCCGGTATCACCATTCCTGTCACCTCGCCTGCGCCCGCGCGCGACGCTTTTCTGGCGGGGCTGTCTGTGTGCGCTACGCTGAAAGATCCATCGGCCATTGCCCATGTCGATCAGGTTGGCGCATTCCTGCACGAAAAGCTGTGCGAGATCCGTCATCCCTTGATGGGCCGCGTCACGGGGCAGGGTTTGATCGTTTCGGTGGCATTCGCCCCGAACGGGCATGGGCCGGGCGGGATATGCGCCGAAGTCCAGCGTGGTTTGCGCGCGCATGGCCTGCTGGTCGGGCGCAGGGGCGAGGGCGGGTCAACACTACGTATCTGTCCGCCCCTGATGTTCTCGCGCCAGAATGCGGCCACGGTTGTCGAAATGCTCTCCGAAGTGCTTCTGGATATGCCGCATTACGACATTGCAGGCGGATAGGCGGCCCTTCGCATTCTAGGTTTTCTTGAGTGAATCCCTTGATGTGAAACCACTTTTATGCATCCTCTCAAAGTGACCATGCAAATTCCCGCTCCAAGCGCCGCTTGCAGCGCACGCATTTGGCACTATCTCTTCCGATCCGCTCAAGAGTGATGCCCGTGTCAAGAATTCTGCCTGTCATCGGTAAGGCACTGTGCCATCTTAAGGCATCGGGCGGGGCTTTGCTGAAAAAGAACATCGCGTTTTAAAGATGAGAGGGTGAATGAAAAGACTGATTGATGGCATTGCAGGGGTCATGGGACGGCGTCCGCCAGCGTTGCAGGTTGCGGCCTTGTGTACGCGCCTTCGCAAAGGTCGCCCGCAGGTCTTGTTGATCACCTCGCGCGGGACAGGGCGCTGGGTCGTGCCCAAAGGCTGGCCGATACGCGGGCGCTCTCTGGCCGGTGCAGCGGCGCAAGAGGCGTGGGAAGAGGCCGGTATTCGCGGCCAGATCGGGGCAAATTCGTTGGGCAGCTACCGCTATGGCAAGGGCCTTGATGGCGGGCTGTCGATTGATGTCGAGGTCAGGGTGTTTCACCTGCGCACACAGAATGTCAGCGAGGATTACCCCGAATGCGACGAGCGCGACAGGGAGTGGTTTTTCTGCGACAAAGCGGCAGAACTTGTGGCTGAACCGGGACTGAAGGCATTGATACGGGAGTTGTGATCCCCCGACAGTTGCCTTGAACGTAAAGAGCCGCTAGTGCGCACCTGAATGTGACAGTAGCATAACAGGTTTGCGACAATGCAAGACAGTCCGGAAGGCCGTCCGGTCAATCAGTGGAAGACACTCGATAAAGACCTCAAGCGCATCGGGCGACTTGAAGAAGGCACGCAATTCGTCTCCCGTTCGCTTATGGCGCCGGGGCTGGCGCTGGCGTTTATCACGCTGGCAGGCATTTTGGCCGCCATCCTCACAGGCGGCGCGCCCGGGCAATGGGTTGTGGTCTCGGCTGCGGCGATCGGGGCGTATATGGCGGTCAATATCGGTGCCAATGATGTGGCAAACAATATGGGGCCTGCCGTCGGTGCAAAAGCCTTGCCGCTTCTGGGCGCGTTGCTAATTGCGGCAGTGTGCGAATCTGCAGGGGCGCTGATTGCGGGCGGCGATGTGGTGAAAACCGTAGCCACCGGCATTATTGATCCACATGCGCTTGGCGATGCGACCAATTTTGTCTGGGCGATGATGGCGGCGGTGTTGGCCGCGGCCATCTGGTTGAATGTTGCGACATGGATCGGGGCGCCGGTTTCGACCACGCACTCTATTGTGGGCGGTGTCGTCGGGGCCGGTGTGATCGGCGCCGGATTTGGCGCGGTCGACTGGGGCAATATCGCGATGATCGCGCTGAGTTGGGTGATTTCGCCCGTCTTGGGGGGGATCGTGGCCGCGGCTTTTCTGGCGCTTTTGAAGGCCAAGGTGATCTATGTCGAGGACCGGATCAAGGCGGCCAGACGATGGGTCCCGTTCCTGATCGGGGTGATGGCAGGCGCCTTCAGCAGCTATCTGGCGATCAAGGCGCTGGACAAAATCATTCCCCTTAGCGCGGTGTCGGCCTATCTGATCGGTCTGGCCGTCGGTCTGGCCTGCTGGGCGATTGCTGTGCCACTGGTCCGGCGCCAATCCGACGGTCTGGAAAATCGTAAGAAATCGCTCAAAAAGCTGTTTTCGATCCCACTTGTCGTCTCTGCGGCACTTTTGTCCTTTGCTCATGGGGCCAATGATGTGGCCAATGCGGTCGGGCCTTTGGCGGCGATTGTGCACACGGTTCAGGCTGGCGAAATCGTCGATCTGGTGGCGCTGCCGGTGTGGGTGCTGATGGTGGGGGCTGTTGGGATCTCTGTGGGTCTGTTGCTGTTCGGGCCACGTCTGATCCGGTTGGTCGGCTCCGAAATTACGAAACTGAACACCATGCGCGCCTTTTGTGTGGCGCTTTCAGCGGCCATTACGGTGATCGTGGCAAGCGGGCTGGGCCTGCCGGTCAGCTCCACCCACATCGCGGTTGGCGGGATTTTTGGTGTTGGCTTTTATCGCGAATATCACGCCGAAAAACGCGCCCGCAAGCTGGGCTTGCGCAAGGGCAAGGAGGTTCCACCCGAAGAACGGACCCGCCGCCTGCTGGTGCGCCGCTCGCATATCCTGACGGTGGCGGCGGCATGGGTCATCACGGTGCCTGCGTCCGCGGGGCTTTCCGCGCTGATTTACCTCGTGCTGACGGGGCTCAGCTAGGACCACGCGGCCGGGCGACACTTGCGCACGCCCTGAACCGGATCAAGTTGTTCAAAAGGCCGGGATACGCGCGTGCATGCGGTATCCCGGCCTTTTCATATGCTCAGACCACAAGGTCTTGCGCTGTTTGCGAGCCGATGGCGAACACACGTTTATAGCGTTCGACCTCGCTTGCAGGGCCCATGGCCTTGTTGGGATTGTCGGAGAGCTTCACTGTAGGCCGTCCGTTCGCGGCCACCGCCTTACACACAAGACTGAACGGGGCGAGCCCTTCATCGGGCACAAAGCCGCGGAAATCGTTGGTCAGTAAGGTGCCCCAGCCAAAGCTGCAGGTGACACGGTCCGAAAACTGCTGGTGCAGGGTCTTGATCTGTGCCACGTCCAGCCCGTCCGAGAAGATGATCATCTTCTTGCGCGGGTCCTCGCCACGCGATTTCCACCACGCGATGGCGGCTTCTGCTGCAGGGGCGGGGTCGCCTGAATCGATCCTGATGCCGGTCCATCCGGCAAGCCAGTCGGGCGCGTGGGTCAAGAACCCTTTCGTGCCGTAGGTGTCGGGCAGGATGATGCGCAGCTTGCCGGAGTGTTCCTCGTGCCAGTCTGCCAGAACCTTGTAGGGCGCTTGGGCCAGTGCGGCGTCATCCTTGGCCAAAGCGGCATACACCATTGGCAGCTCGTGGGCATTGGTGCCCACAGCTTCGATATCGCGGCGCATGGCGATCAAGCAGTTCGAGGTGCCGGTGAACGCACCGCCTTGGGAAATGTCGCCCAATCCCTCCAGCATGGCCTGAACGCACCAGTCCTGCCATAAGAAGCTGTGCCGGCGGCGGGTGCCGAAATCGGCGATCTTGAGGCCCTTCAGCTCTCGCAGGACCTGTATCTTTTCCCAGATGCGGGTCATTGCGCGTGCATAAAGAACCTGCAGTTCGAACCGGCGCATGTTGTTGACAACTGCACGTGAACGCAATTCCATCAAAATCGCCAGCGCGGGGATTTCCCACAGCATGACCTCGTGCCAGCGCCCCTCGAATGTCAGCTCGTACTGGCCGTCTTTGACCTGCAGATCATATTCGGGCAGCTGGTAATTATCGAACCATTCCATGAAATCGGGCCTGAACATCTGGCGCTGACCGTGGAATGTGTTGCCCCGCATCCATGTGCTTTCTCCGCGCGACAGTTTCAACGTGCGGGCATAATCCAGCTGTTCGCGCAGCTGGCCCTCGTCAATCAGTTCGGCCAGCCGGATGTCCTTGGATCGGTTGATCAGCGAAAACCGCACGATCGTGTCGGGATTGTTGCGAAATACCGACTGACACATCAGCAGTTTGTAGAAATCGGTATCAATCAGTGACCGCACGATCGGGTCAATGCGCCATTTATGATTGTAAACGCGTGTGGCGATATCGACCATTTCAGGGTCTCCTCAAGCAGAATGGGGCAGACTAAAACAATCAATCCTCCCCCTTGGCAAGCAGCTATTGCAGCGTCACACCAGCCTCGCGCAGGCTGGCGCGCGCCGCCGCACGCGATCCGTCCAAGTTGATCGCGCGGCAGGCGTCTTCGATCACACAGGTGGTAAAACCCAACTTGACCGCATCAAGCGCAGACCACGCGACGCAGAAATCATATGCCAGCCCTACAAAGCTTAAATGGGTGACCCCGCGCTCGCGCAGGTAGCCTGCAAGCCCTGTCGGCGTGCTCCGGTCGTTTTCGAAAAACGCGGAGTAGCTGTCGATCTCTGGACGAAAGCCCTTGCGCAGCACCATATGGGCGGCTTCCAGATCCAGATCGGGATGGAAACCGGCGCCCGAGCTGCCTTGGATGCAATGATCCGGCCACAGGATTTGCGGCCCATACGGCATGTCGACCATCGACATAGGGGCGTGGTCTGTATGGTTCGACGCGAAGGAGCGGTGATCTGCGGGGTGCCAGTCTTGGGTCAGGACAACCGTTCCATACTCTGCCATCAGCTGGTTGATCTGGGTCACGATCACGTCCCCATCGGTGACCGCAAGCGCCCCGCCGGGACAGAAATCGTTTTGCATGTCGATGACAATCAGCGCATGGGTGTTTTCGGGCATGTAAGGCCTCCGTTGTGGGTCCGGCCACGCGCAGCATCTGCGGGGCCCCTCTCGGTCACGCATACGATGCGCAATCAGGCTTGCGTGCGCAACCCGAACGGCAGTAGAGAACGCCCCATGTATACTGTTGCTGCACTCTATCATTTCACCCGGTTCGATTCTCCCGAGGCGCTTCAGGCCCCCTTGGCGCAGCTTTGCTGTGCGCAGGGCGTCAAAGGCACGCTCTTGTTGGCGCACGAAGGCATCAACGGCACGATTGCGGGGCCGCGCGCCGGTATCGATGTCGTTTTGTCGCATATCCGCGCCTTGCCCGGATGCGCCGATCTGGAATGGAAGGAAAGCCACGCCGAGGCTGCACCTTTCACACGTATGAAGGTCCGGTTGAAAAAAGAGATCGTGACCATGGGCCAGCCCGATGTCGATCCCAAGGCCTCTGTGGGCCATTATTGCACACCCGATGAATGGAACGCGCTTATTCAGGCCCCCGATGTGGTTGTGATCGACACGCGCAATGATTACGAGGTGGAAATCGGCACGTTCAAGGGCGCGATTGACCCCCACACAGAGACATTCCGTGATTTTCCCAAATGGTGGGAAGAGAACAAGGAGCGTTTCCACAACAAACGTGTGGCGATGTTCTGCACGGGCGGGATCCGGTGCGAGAAATCGACCAACTATCTGCTGGGGCAGGGTGTCGAGGATGTCTATCACCTCAAAGGCGGGATTCTGAAATACCTTGAGGAAATGCCACAGGAAAACAGCTTGTGGGAAGGGGATTGCTTCGTTTTTGACGGTCGCGTCGCGCTGACCCACGGGCTGAAACAGGGCCACCATACCGCTTTGTGCCATGCCTGCCGCCGTCCGCTGGCCCCCGAAGACCGCGACCGGCCCGAATATGAACATGGCGTGCAATGCCATCGCTGCGTAGGCGAATATTCCGACGCGGATCGGGCACGGTTTCGCGAACGCGAACGCCAGATCCAGCTGGCCAACGCGCGTGGCGAGCATCATATCGGCGACGCAGCCCGAAAAGACGCCTAAAATATCACATCCCTGCAAAACGGCTGTTCAACAGGCTTGTCATTTGCACCCTGATCGCTAGTTTAGAATCATTCTAAACTATCAGGTGGGATTATGCGGTTCATATTAAATCAACGCCGCCCGTTTTCGGATCTGAACGAGCAGGAAATCCTGGCCCTTGCCATTTCGTCCGAAGAAGATGACGCGCGCATCTACCGGCAGTTTGCCATTGCCTTGGGCGAAGACTATCCGGCCTCGGCGCAGGTTTTTGCGGATATGGCGGTGGAAGAGGACGCGCATCGCCGCCGCCTGATCGAACGTCATCAGGCCCGTTTCGGAGAGGTGATCCCGCTGGTCAGACGCGAGAATGTGTCGGGCTTTTACCGCCGCAAGCCGCTGTGGCGCGTCGAGACGATGACGCTTGATGCGATGCGTGCAGAAGCGGGCGCAATGGAACGTCAGGCCGAACGGTTCTATCTGGCAGCCGTCAAACGGGCCGAAGATGCAGATACGCGCCGCCTTCTGGGCGATCTGGCCGCAGCAGAGGCCGGACACGAAGCGCGCGCCCAGGACCTGAGCGACGCGCATCTGACGCCCGACCATCGCGCCAGCGAAGATGACAAGGCCCAACGGCAGTTCATTTTAACATGGGTGCAGCCCGGTCTGGCGGGGCTGATGGACGGGTCCGTGTCTACGCTGGCCCCGATTTTCGCTACGGCTTTCGCCACTCAGGATCCGAAAACAACGTTGCTTGTGGGGTTGGCGGCCGCCGTAGGGGCGGGCATTTCGATGGGGTTCACGGAAGCCGCGCATGATGACGGTGTGATCTCGGGGCGCGGATCGCCGCTTAAACGCGGGCTGGCCTCGGGGATTATGACGACAATCGGGGGCTTGGGCCATGCGCTGCCCTACCTGATCCCCGATTTCTGGACTGCCACGGTGTTGGCGATGCTGATCGTTTTTGTCGAGCTGTGGGCGATTGCGTGGATCCAGAACCGCTATATGCAAACGCCGCTTTTGCGCGCGGTGATACAGGTGGTTGTGGGCGGCGCGCTGGTTTTTGCAGCGGGCGTGTTGATCGGGGCGGGCTAGGGCGCCCGCCACGCCGGCGTGACGGGCGCACCCACCGTTTTACGTGTGGCACCTCTTTTTTGTGCACGGGGGGCGGCACGGGCGTCATGGTGATCGGGGCCGCATCCTCACGCCATGGCTGGCCCATTCATATGCGGCTGTGCTAGATCGATTTATGGTCGGAATTTTTCTTCAGGTTTTGCCTTTTTTCGCGCTGATCGTTTTGGGCTGGGGCGCGTGCCGGGTGCGGATTTTTCCGCCCGAGGCCACCGGCCATCTGACTAAGTTCATTTTCTTCTTTCCACTGTCGGCGATGCTGTTCAAATTCACCTCCGAACTGGATCTGGCACAGGTCTTTCACTGGAGGTTTGTGCTGGCCTATTTCGTGGGCAGCCTTTCGGTCTGGGCGCTCGGGTTCGCTGTGGCGCGGTTGCGCGGCGAGGGGGTCGCCAGTTCCGCAATCGAGGCGCAAACCGGTATGGTCGGCAATACCGGCTTTCTGGGTGTGCCAATGCTGGCGGCGATTTTGGGCGCACAGGCCGTGGCCCCGATCCTGATGGTGCTTTGCGTCGATCTGATCGGGTTTTCAGTCCTGTTCACGCTGGTGATCAATGTCGCGCGCCACGGTCGCGCGCAGATTTCTGTCATGGCGTTGGGATTGCTGAAAAACCCGATGATCGTATCGATGGCCGCAGGTCTGGCATGGTCGTCGCTCCATCTGCCCACGCCTGAACCGGCTGCGCGCGCGCTATCGCTTCTGGCGGCTGCCGCCACACCCGGCGCGCTGTTTGCCATCGGCGCGAGCCTTGCGCAATTGCGCCTGACCCGACTGGGGCCGGCGTGCTGGCTATCCACGATCAAGCTTGTGATCCATCCCGCCGTCGTGGGCCTCAGCGCGGTTTGGGTCTTTCACATTGCCCCGTTCGAGGCTGGCGTTATGATCGCCGCTGCGGCCTTGCCTGTGGCCGGAAATGTCTACATGCTCGCGCAGCATTATGGGGTCGGGGCGGAGCGTGTTTCAGCGGCGATCTTCGTGTCGACAGTGGTAAGTATCGTGACGCTTCCGCTCATATTGGCACATGTAACTATGTAGGGGTAAGCTATGAAAACAGTTTCAGAAAACAGGTGTTTTGGCGGTGTGCAAGGCGTCTATTCGCACAGGTCGCAAGCGACCGGATGCGAAATGACCTTTGGCCTGTTTTTGCCCGAAGAGGCCAAGGATGGTCCGGTGCCTGTGCTGTGGTTCCTGTCAGGCCTGACCTGCACACATGAAAACGCGATGACCAAATCCGGCGCACAGGCGCTGGCGTCAGAATATGGCATTGCGCTTGTATTCCCCGACACATCGCCGCGCGGCGAAGACGTGGCAGATGATGACGCGTTCGATCTGGGGCAGGGTGCCGGCTTTTATGTGAATGCCACACAAGAGCCGTGGGCCGCGCAGTACCGGATGTGGGATTACATCGCCGAGGAATTGCCCGATCTGCTCGCGGCGAAATTCCCGCTTGATATGGACCGCCAGTCCATCACCGGCCATTCCATGGGTGGACATGGTGCGCTTGTATTGGCGATGCAGCTGCCGGGGCGTTTCCGCTCGGTTTCGGCTTTTGCGCCTATCGCGCAGCCCACCGGATCGGATTGGGGACGCAAGCAGTTCACCGCCTATCTGGGCCAGAACGAGGACAGCTGGAAGGCACATGATGCCACCCATCTGATGACCGAAAAGGGGTTTGACGGCGACGTGTTGATCGATCAGGGCAGCGCGGACCAGTTTCTTGACCTGCTGCGCCCCGAGGCATTGGCGCAGGCGATGATGGCAAAGCGTCAAGCGGGCACGTTCCGTATGCAAGAGGGCTATGACCACAGCTATTTCTTTGTACAAAGCTTTATGCCCGACCACGTGGCCTTCCATGCCGAAGAGCTGTGGAAGTGATCTATATCGATGCCGATGCCTGCCCCGTGAAAGACGAGGCCGAACGCGTTGCAACCCGTCTTGGGGTGGCGATGCGGGTCGTGTCAAACGGCGGGCTTCGGCCCTCGCTCAATCCGCTGGTCGAAATGATCTATGTGTCCGAAGGGGCGGATGAGGCGGATAAGTGGATCGCCGATCATGCGGGCGTAGGGGATGTGGTCATTACGGTGGATATTCCGCTGGCGGCCAAATGCGTTGCGGCTGGCGCGCGCGTGCTCAAACACGATGGCGCGCCGCTTACTCAAGCTAATGTCGGCAATGCCCTGGCAATGCGCGATCTGATGACCGATCTGCGTGCGGCTGACCCGTTTCGCCAAGGCGGCGGGCGCCCGTTTTCCAAAGCGGACCGTGCGGCTTTTTCTGCCGCCCTCGACAGGGTCGTCCGCGCCGCGCAAAAGGAGAAATCATCATGATCAATGCCGTAATTTTCGACATCGGCAATGTGCTGATCGAGTGGCAGCCAGAGCGTCACTATGACCGCATAATCGGCCCCGAGGCGCGCCATGCCATGTTCGCCGAAGTAGATTTGCACGCGATGAACGATGCGGTCGACAAGGGGGCGGATCTGGCACAGATGGCGCAGATCTATGCCGAACGCTATCCGCATTGGCGCGATGAAATCTTGCGCTGGCATACCGACTGGATCCATATGGCGAGCCCCGAGATCCCGCATTCCGTTCTATTGTTGCGGGCTTTGCGTGCCAACGGTGTGCCTGTGTTTGCACTGACCAATTTCGGCACCGGCACATTTGCGGCCGCCCGAAACCATTACCCGTTCCTGAACGAATTCGACCGCAGCTATGTGTCGGGTCATATGGGGATCATCAAACCTGACGCCGAAATCTACCGTCAGGTGGAGGCGGATTGCGGCATCCCGCCAAAGACGCTTTTGTTCACAGATGATCGGGCGGATAATATCGCGGCGGCGCGCTTGCGCGGCTGGCAGGTGCATCATTTCACCGGCCCCGAGGGATGGGCGGCCCGCCTTGTCAAGGCGGGGTTGTTGTCCAAAGAGGACGCGCAGCTGTAACCCGATGGCCCTTCCACGCGGTTTGTCCGGCGTGGAGGGGCGAGCGGGCAGGGGTTAGGTCAAATTATCACTGGCCCGATTACCACTGGCCCGATTATCACTGGCCCGATATGGCGGGTCGGTGATCGCAGTGGGTCAGGCGCGTTTCGCGATGGTGATCCCCAGAATGTCCAGAACCTTATGTTCGATCTGCGCGGCATTCATTCCGGCGATTTCATACATTTTTTCGGGCGCGGCGTGATTGATAAAATCATCAGGCAGCACCATCGAGCGGAATTTGAACCCGCGATCAAATACACCACTGTCGGACAGGAACTGTGCCACATGGCTGCCAAACCCTCCGATGGCCCCTTCCTCGATCGTCAAAATCGCCTCGTGTTCTGTCACAAGGCGCAAGATCATATCTTTGTCTAGAGGCTTGCAGAAACGTGCATCCGCCACGGTCGGAACGATCCCGCGCGCGCGCAGCGCCTCGCTTGCCTTCAGCACTTCGTTCAGGCGCGCGCCATAGCTCAGGATCGCCACTTTTGCACCTTCCTGCACGATGCGACCGCGACCGATCTCCAACGGCTCGCCATGCTGCGGCATCTCTACGCCCATGCCTTCGCCCCGCGGAAAGCGGAATGCGCTGGGGCGATCATCAAGGGCGGCGGCCGTGGCCACCATATGCGCCAGCTCGGCCTCGTCGCCGGCCGCCATCACAACCATGTCGGGCAGGCTGGCCATGAAGCCCACATCGAAGCTGCCCGCATGGGTCGCACCGTCGGCCCCCACCAGCCCCGCACGGTCGATCGCAAAGCGTACCGGCAGTTTCTGGATGGCGACATCATGCACGATCTGGTCATAGCCGCGCTGCAGGAAGGTCGAATAGATTGCGCAGAACGGCTTCAGGCCAGCTGCAGCCAGCCCGGCGGAAAATGTCACGGCATGCTGCTCGGCAATGCCCACGTCAAAGACACGGCTTGGAAAACGCTCGCCGAACAGCTTCAACCCTGTACCATCCGGCATCGCCGCCGTAACGCCTACGATCGTGTCATCTTTTTCGGCGGCCTGGATCAGGCTGTCTGCGAACACTTTCGTATAGGCTGGCGCATTCGAGGGGGATTTACGTTGCTCGCCTGTGGCCAGATCGAATTTCGCGGTCGCATGGCCGCCATCGGCGCGGCTTTCCGCAGGGGCGTAACCTTTGCCCTTTTTGGTCAACGCATGGATCAGCACGGGGCCACGGGCGCGCGACTTCAGGGTGCGCAAAAGCGGCAGCAGGCTATCAAGATCGTGCCCGTCAACCGGCCCCACATAGGTAAAGCCCAACTCCTCGAACAGGGTGCCGCCCATGGCCATTCCCTTGAGCATTTCCTTGGCGCGTTTGGCCCCTTCCTTGAACGGTTCGGGCAGGAACGCGCGCGCGGCACCTTTGGCCACTTCCTTGAAATCCTGAAACGGGCTTTCGGAGTACAGTCGCGTGAGATAGGTCGATAGCGCACCCACGGGCGGTGCGATCGACATTTCATTGTCGTTCAGCACCACAAACATGCGGTTTTTCAGATGGCCGCCATGGTTCAAAGCCTCGAACGCCATGCCGCCCGACATCGCCCCGTCACCGATCACGGCAATCGCATCACCGGTGGCCGCGCCCAGTTCACGCGCCGCCGAAAACCCGACCGCGGCAGAGATCGAGGTGGAGCTGTGCCCCGCCCCGAATGCGTCATAGGGTGACTCGCTGCGCTTGGTGAAGCCTGACAGACCGTTTTCCATCCGGAGGCTTCTGATTTGTGCGCGCCGGCCCGTCAGGATCTTATGCGGATAGCACTGGTGACCCACATCCCAGATGATCTTGTCACGCGGCGCATCGAACACCGCATGCAGTGCCACGGTCAGCTCGACCACACCCAGACCGGCGCCCAGATGGCCGCCGGTTTCCGAGACCGCCGATATGGTTTCCTTGCGCAGCTCTTGCGCAAGCTGGATAAGTTCGCGATCACTCAGCCCCTTCATGTCGGACGGCAGATGCACCCGATCCAAAAGCGGCGTGGCGGAAAGTTTGGTCTGCGGTGTGTCGCTCATGATCTGGCTATCCGCTAAGGGTTAATGTTTGCGCGCGATGGTAAACTGCGCAAGTTCGCGCAGGATATCGGCCTTGGGGCCATAGGGGGCGAGGGCGGCCTCTGCCTCTGCCACCAGTTCTGCGGCGCGGTTTTTTGCGCCCTCCAGCCCCAACAAAGAGACAAAAGTCGCCTTGCCGGCCTGTGCGTCCTTATTCAGTCGTTTACCAGTTTGCGCCTCATCGCCTTCAACATCAAGGATGTCGTCTGCGATCTGGAACGCAAGCCCCAGCGCGGCCGCATAGCGGCGCATGCCACGGGGGTCCTCCCCCGCGATCACCGCACCCGCTTCGGCCGCAAATCCGATCAGCGCACCGGTCTTGCCGTTTTGCATCTGGATGATCTGGGCAATATTGAAGGGGGTGCGGGCTGTTTCGGCGGCGATGTCCAGTGCTTGGCCATAGACCATGCCCGCAGCCCCTGAGGCATGTGCCAAACCGGCCACCAGCGCGATACGCCGCTCGGGCGCGCCCAGCTCGGCGTGGCTGAGCAATTCGAATGCCATGGTGTGCAGCGCATCTCCGGCCAGCGTGGCGGTGGCCTCGTCCCACTGGACGTGGACCGTGGGCATTCCGCGGCGTAGATCGTCGTTGTCCATGCACGGCATATCGTCATGAACAAGGCTATAGGCATGCAGCGCTTCCACGGCAGTGGCGGCTGGCAGTGCCTGCTGTGTGGGGATGTCAAACAGCGCCGCCGTTTCCAGCACCAGAAAACCGCGCAGACGCTTGCCGCCCTGAACAGCATAATGCATCGCATCGCGCAGCTGGCTTGGCGGATAGCTTGCAACCTGCGCATCCAGCGCCGTTTGCACAATGCCCTGAACCCGGGCCAGTCGTTCGTTGAACATTTACAGACCTTCGACCGGCGTGGCCCCTTGGGCCTCGCCATCGGCATTGAGCGTGATTTTCTCGACCCGCTCTTCGGCCTCTTTCAGAAGCTTCGCACAGCGCGCTTTCAGGGCGGCCCCGCGTTCGTAAAGGGCAATCGACTGATCAAGCGGCACATCACCGCGATCCAGCTGGTTCACCACCGCTTCAAACGCCTTCATCGCTTCTTCGAAGCTCATCGCGGAAATGTCGTGTTTTTCTTCGCTCATGGGCCACTCCTTCGTTCGCACCGAAATGCCACCAAAACGGCCTCGGGTCTAGTGCTGCAAGGCGGAATTGATCGCGTTACAGCGTTAAAGGTGTGGAAAAGCGAAACCCCGCCGAAAGGGCGGGGCAAAGAGCAGTTTTTGCACTAACCCTAAAGGGCCGCCTGAAATGCAGGCAGCCCTCCGAGTTCTAAGGAGACGGTCCGGTTAGGGTCTGGTCAAGATCCACTTCGGAGCCCACTCAAGGTTCTATTGTCTGGGGGATTGCCCCCTAGACCACGGCCCCCATGAATGTCCCGATACCTCTCTCCAATATCACTCTAGACACTGGACCACCTCCTTTCATTGCGTTGCCGACTAACCTTAGGTTGGCACAAATTTGGTGTATGGCAAGTAAATTTAGACGTATTTCGGCGATAGTTTTGTGACAACTGCCCGAAAAGGTAGCAATGCAAGGAGAGAGAGCCCGAATTTAAGACTGCTATCAGCCACCGCAAGCGATACCCAAAGCGGCAATTGCGGCCCGTGGCCTAGCAGCGGCACGATCTCGTTGGCCCATGCCACATCCTCGCCCGGTGCCAGAAAGCTCAGCTGGGTGGAAAATGCGATTGAGAAGAACAGCATCGTGTCCAGCGTGGCGCCGATCAGTGACGAAAGCAAAGGCGCGGTCCACCACCGGCCCTGCCGCAGACGGTCGAAAATCGCGACATCCATCATCTGGGCGACCAAAAACGCCGTGCCGGACCCGATGGCCACGCGCATGGACACAAGCGGACCGAACTCGCCATCGATTTGCGACCCGATGAGCGAACAGACGACACCGACGACAAAACCACACAGCACCACGCGCCGCGCCGCGCGTACACCGTAAAAGCGGTTCATAAGATCGGTGACAAGAAAGGCGAACGGATAGGTGATGGCGCCCCATGTGAGCCAGTCGCCCAACAGGAATTGCACCAGAATATTGGAGGCCATCACAATGATGGCCATGGCGAGAACGCCAGCAAGCATGTGTTTCATAAATCTGACCGTTTTTACATGGTGGCGGGGACATGGTCCGGCGTGTCCGGACAAGAGGCGCGTTTACGCTTCGCCACCTGATCGGGTCAAGAAGAATTTGCGCGATCCAGCCTGTACTCAACCAGCTCTGTGCGCTGCAGGAACAGGAAGTTATCATCAGAGATCATGGTCAGGCGGATGGCCCCGGCGGCATCGCGCCAAACGGTGATCCCCTCAAGATTGTCATGCGTGCCGGAGGTGGTCTCAAGAACGGTCTCGCCACCGCTGATCCGGTTGCCCTGGATGTCGAACACCCGCACGCGGCTGGCAAAGCCGAAGATGCCGTGGAACCCGCGCTCCAGCAGGTAAAACCGGCCGTCGGGGCCGAAATCGGCGCCCACAGGCAGCCAGTCGCCACTGCGTGGAACCGAGAAAGGCTGGCTCCATTTGCCTGTTTTGTAGCGATAGACCGGAAACGGGCGCTGTTCGGCACCGGAGCGTTCGGGCAGTGTGTAGAGCGCACCTTGCCCGTCAATGGCCAGTGCCTCGAAGGAAGAGTTGATCTGCAAGTGTTTGAATGCGGGGATGCGTTTGATCCGCGTGGCCTGCCGCGCCCCCTTCGCATAATAGGCCACACGCGGCATCACGCCCTCGAAAGATACATAGGTGCCGCCGTCTGGGGCAAGGGCCAGGCCTTCGGAATCTCCCAATGTCTTGGTCAGGGGCTGGTCATCGCCCCCGCGCAAGGTGATGGGGTCGGCTGTGGGGCGGATTGCGGTGATCGAGCCTTTCGCATCGCGCTCGATATGCGCACGCCACAGGGTGGTGCGGTCCGATACGGTGACCATATCGCGACCGTCCGCCCCAAGGTCGATACCGGAAAACCCGCCGAAATCCGGATGCGAGACCTTCCAGACGTAGCTTTGCAAGAACGTGGCCCGTCCCGTGCTTGCGGCCTGCGCCCAAGGGGCCGTTCCCAGCCCGAGGGCAAGGGCCAGCACGATCAGGCGCATGCTCATTGTGCGCCAAGCACGGCGCGGCACTGATCGGGCAGATCTGCCATCACGTAGGTTTTGGCATTGCGCTTGGGTGGGCCTGCAGGCTTGGCCGGTGCGGGCGCGGATTTGGGTGGATCAAGCGCATCTGTCACCCACCAGTTCAGCGTCTCGTCGCAGCCATCGCCGCCTTTCGACAGTTCAGCCACCGTCGGGGTCTGATCCTCGCAGGCGGTATTGCCGGGGGTGCATTTCAGCCGGACATGGAAATGCGTGTTGTGGCCCCAATAGGGGCGGATTTTCTGCAGCCAGCCACGGTCGCCTTTCGGCACGGAATTGCACATGGCGATCTTTGCCGCTGCGGCCACAAAGATCCGGTCCACACGGGGATCGGAGGCGGCCGCCTTCATGATGGCCACATGCTGGGGGGTCCAGTTGGCGGTCGTGCGCCGCTGGTCGGCGCTGCGGATCGAGACTGACGACAGGCGCTCACGCTCGGAACGGCTCAGATCAAGGCGCTTTGGTGGCAGCATCCAGATGTCGGCATCCAGCCCGATCTGATGGCTCGCATGTCCGCCGGTCATCGGTCCGCCACGGGGCTGGCTGATATCGCCCACATACAGCCCCGCCCAGCCCGGTTGGGTGGCCGCATAGCGCGACAGATCTTGCAGAAAGCTCAGCATTTCGGGCTGGCCGTAGTTGCGGTTGCGCGACAGGCGCATGGCTTGCCATGTGGGGCCGGTTTCGGGCAGCTGTTGCAGGCCAGCCGCGCATCCGCGCGAATAAAAGCCGATGGCTTTGGGGCTTTGTTGCGATGGCGCGTGTTCGGCCCCGAACAACTGGCGTGCCAAGGGCTCTGCGCTGGCGGGTGTGATCTGTGCCAGACCTGCGAGGGTCAGGCCAAGGGCGAAGGCAAATTTACGAAACATCAGCGTCTGGTATCCTGTCGGCTGGGGTCGGGGTTCACCCAGTTTAGCAGCACCAGAGCGAAAACGAAAAGGACGATAATTGGCGTGATGCCCAGTGATTGCGTCCCGCTGATATGGGTCACGATACCGATGGACAAAGGCGCGATAAATGCCGTGGCTTTCCCGCAAAGCGCATAAAGACCGAACTGTTCCGTGATGCGGTCGCGATCGGATTGGTGAACCATCATCACGCGGCTGGCTGATTGCAGCGCGCCGCCCGCCGCGCCGATCAACGCCCCCATTATGAAAAACGCGATGTCCGGCAGGGCAGAGCCTTGGGGCACCGCGATTGTAAAAACGGCATCGGGCCGTATCGTGATCACGCCAAGTACCACGACAACCAGCACCGACACACAGGTGACAATCACCGGTTTGGGACCAAAGCGGGCATCGGCCCGTCCGCCAGCCCATGCAAAGAGGGCGCCCGAGATTATGGTGACAATGCCGAACAGACCGATCTGCGTGATCGACCAGTCCAGAACGCCGGCTGCATAAATTCCCCCGAAAGTATAAATTCCGTTCAACCCGTCACGATAGAGCATGGATGACACCAGAAATGCGAATAGGCTGCGGTTTTGGGGTATACGCGCAAGACTTTGTTTCAGGTCGGGCCACGCCTGTCGGGTTGCCAGGCCGACAGGCGTGGCGTCGGCCTTTTTCGGCTCGCGCACCCACAAGAAAAAGGGGATCATGAAAACCGCATACCAAAGCGCGGTGAATGGCCCCACGATCCGCGTGCCTTCGCGGGTCTGCGGATCCAGTCCCAGAACGGGCTGCAGGCCGATCATTGTGCGGCCGGTTTCTGCGTCGGCCTGAAACAGTGTCAGCACAATCACAAGGCTGATCAGCCCGCCGACATAGCCAAACGCCCAGCCGCTGCCGGAAATGCGCCCCAATGCGGCGCGCGGGGCCAGATCGGGCAGCATGGCATTGGTGAATGTGGTGGCAAATTCCATCCCGATCAGCCCGATGGCGAAACTCCCCAAAACAAATATCAGACTGAAATCGCCGGGTTTTGCCCACCACAGGCCGGTGGCCCCTGCCATATAAAGAAGCGAAAACAGATAGACGAACCGGATGCGCCCGCCGCTTTTATCGGCAATCGTGCCAAGGATCGGTGCGCAAATCGCGATCACAATTCCCGCGGCCCCCACCCCAAATCCCCACGCCGTCTGCGCGGCACTGCCATCGCCCAGAAGATCGGTGATGAACGGCGCGAATATGAATGTCAGCAAAAGCGTGTTGTATGGCTGGCTGGCCCAGTCGAAAAAGAACCAGCCCCATATCTTTTTGCGTGTTGTGGTCATGCGCGCACCGCCTTGGCTGCTCTGTTCGCTCCAAGCTAAGCCTCAAACCGGCGCATGACGCAAGGTTGATGGCTGGTAGGGGCTGAAAGGGAGATCACATCATGGCGTGATGACATCTGTGTGGGGCGGTTTGCGTATCGCTTGGGTTGCATGAAGCGCGCGGCTGGCATACCTAGATCCCGTCCACTCGGGAGGTCCTACGCATATGGTCACGCTATTTCAGGCGCTGAATCTTATTCTAGATATTGTTTGGTTCATCATGATTGTCCACATCATCATGAGCTGGTTGATCAACTTCAATGTGCTGAACCTGCGCCAGCCGTTGGTGGCGCAAATCTGGACAGGGCTGAACGGGCTTCTGGAGCCGATCTATAGCCCGATCCGGCGTATCCTGCCCTCGACACCGGGGCTGGATCTTGCACCGCTTGTGGCCTTTATCATCCTGATGATCCTGCAGCGTGCGCTGATCAATAACGCTGGCTTCTTCTACGGGTATTGACGGCATGGAAGTGGCCCCCGCCATTGATTGCCACGCCGCGCTGACGCAGGTTTTCGGGTTTCACGAATTCCGCCCCGGTCAGGAGGAAATCGTGCGTGCCGTGATCGCGGGGCAGAACACGCTGGCGATTATGCCCACGGGCGGTGGTAAATCACTGTGTTTTCAGATTCCGGCGCTGTGCAGGGCTGGGCTGACGGTCGTGATATCGCCCTTGATTGCGTTGATGCGCGATCAGGTGCGCGCCTTGCGGGAGGCGGGCGTAGAGGCCGGCGCGCTGACATCCGGCAATACCGAAGACGAAACCCAAGAGGTGTTCGAGGCGATCGAAGCCGGCCGGCTGAAGCTGTTGTACATGGCACCCGAACGGCTGGCATCCGGGGGGGCTGTGCATCTTTTGCGGCGCGCGAATGTATCGCTGATTGCCGTGGACGAGGCCCATTGCGTTAGCCAGTGGGGCCACGACTTTCGCCCCGATTACCTGCGCATCGGCGAGCTGCGTCGGGATCTGGGCGTGCCATTGGCAGCCTTTACCGCCACCGCAGACGAAGAAACCCGCGCCGAAATGGTCACGCGGCTGTTTGACGGTGTCGCGCCCGAGACATTCCTGCGCGGCTTCGACCGGCCCAACATCCATTTGGCGTTCGAGCCTAAAAACCAGCCGCGCAACCAGATTTTGTCCTTTGCCGCCGCGCGCAAGGGCCAGTCAGGCATTGTCTATTGTGCCACGCGCAAAAAAACCGAAAGCCTGAGCCAGGCGCTCAACGATGCAAGTCACAGCGCATGTTTCTACCACGGCGGGATGGATGCCGAGGACCGCCGGCTGGTGGAAACCCGCTTCCAGCAGGAAGACGGGTTGATCGTTGTGGCGACGGTCGCATTCGGCATGGGCATCGACAAACCCGATATCCGCTGGGTCGCACATGCGGATCTGTCGAAATCGATCGAGGCCTATTATCAGGAAATCGGCCGGGCAGGGCGCGACGGCGCGGCCGCCGAGACGCTTACGCTGTTTGGCCCCGACGATATCCGCATCCGCCGTGCGCAGATCGACGAAGGTCTTGCACCTGCGGACCGAAAAGACGCCGACCACGGTCGTTTGAACGCGCTATTGGGACTGGCCGAGGCGACATCGTGCCGTCGACAGAAACTTCTGGCCTATTTCGGTGAAATGGCCCAGCCCTGCGGCAATTGCGATATTTGCGACAATGCGCCTGATCTGTTTGATGCGACAGAGCCTGTACGTATGGCGCTTTCGGCCTGTCTGCGTTGTGAACAAAGCTATGGCAGCCAGCATCTGATCGAGATCTTGCTGGGCAATAGCAATGACCGTATCCGTGCGCGCGGCCATGACCAGTTGCCCACATTCGGTGTGGGTAAATCCTTGGGGCGACCGCAATGGCAGGCGATTTTTCGTCAGATGATGGGCCATGATCTGATCCGTCCGGATGCGGAACGCCACGGGGCACTGTTTTTGACCGAAGCGGCGCGCCCCGTTTTGCGTGGCGAGCAATCCATCACATTCCGGCGCGATCCGCTGCGGACCACCAAAACGCGCCCCGTGGCACAAGCGCTGATTTCCGATGAGGATGCACCGCTTTTGTCCGCCCTCAAGGCCAAACGACGTGCTTTGGCACAGGCGGCTGGCTTGCCGGCGTATATGATTTTCCCCGACCGCACCCTGATCGAAATGGCCGAGACGCGCCCTGATACGCTGGATGCCATGGCGCGGGTGAACGGCATCGGGGCGAAAAAGCTCGCAAGCTACGGCGAGGCCTTTTTATCGGTGGTCGTCGGGGCGGGGGCACCGCCCATGCATCCAGCGCGGCGCGCTTTGGCGGGCCGTGATGCTGGCAGCCTGTTTGACGCGCTGCAAGAAGAACAACTGCGGCTGGCGCGCGGCGAGGCAGGGACCGAGCGCCCGTTGAGCTGCTCAAGCGCGAGTTTGCGAAAAATCGCACAAGCCCGCCCGCAAGATATGGCTGCGCTAGAGCGTGCAGGCGGGCTAACGCCTGCAAAAACCGAACGCTTTGGCCCCAGATTTCTGGAACTGGTGGCGCAGTTTACGGCGCGTTGACGGCGGGTCTCAACGGATCTTCAGGCAGGGGGGAGCGTACGTGCGCTGGACAATGGCGCGTGATTGCTGCGATCAGATCGGCCTTGCGTAGGGGCTTGCTGAGATAATCATCCATGCCGGCGGCCAGAATGATCGCTTTATCCTCGCACATCGCGTGCGCCGTCAAGGCGCAGATCGGCACATGGGCACCGTTCGCCTCGGCCTGACGGATGGCACGGCTGGCCTGTTTGCCATCCATATCGGGCATGGAAATGTCCATAAAGATCAGATCAGGGCGAAAGGTCTGCCATTTTTCTACCGCTTCGCGACCGTTGGCTGCGAAATGCAGATCCAGATCCAGAGATTGCACCATCTTGCGAAGCACAAGCTGGTTTGTGCAATTGTCCTCAGCGGCAAGGACACGCATTTTGCGCAGACTATCCGTCGTGGGCAGGCGGGCTGTGTCGGGCGATGTGCAAAGTGTCTGCAATGTGCGAAGAAGGTCGACGCGGCGCACAGGTTTTTGCAGATAGTGCAGATCGAGGTGCGCCAGCTCGGCCGGTGGGGGCTGGTCGTGATCAGAGCTGAGCAGCACAGCAGGCATCGTCATCCCCTTGGCACGCAAGGAGGCGCAAAGCGCCAGCCCGCCCATTTCGGGCATCTGTGCATCAACCACCAGCACATCGCATGTGGCGCCGTTTTCGAAATGCTCCAGCGCTTGTGTCGCACTGGCACAGGTTTCCACACCCAATCCGAATCCCGACATCTGGCGCTCCAGAATTGTGCGATTGATCTCGAGATCGTCCACAACCAGAACGGCATTCAATTCTACCGGTGGTTGGTCGGTGGTTGCTGCATCTGGTGCCTGTGCACTGTGCAGGCCCAGCTTGAACTCGAAACACGAGCCACGGCCATATTCGCTTTCGACCCAGATCGTACCGCCCATCAACTCCACCAGCTGGCGGGTGATGGCAAGGCCCAGCCCCGTCCCTTGTAGCCGGCGGGTGCTTTCTTCATTGCCCTGATTGAACTTGCCAAACATATCCGCGAGGAAATCCGGGTGGATGCCGATGCCGGTATCCTCGACCGAAATATGCAGATCGAAGGTGGTATCGGTTTTTTCTACCCCCGCAACACGCACCAGCACATGCCCGGTTTGGGTGAATTTTACCGCATTTCCCACAAGGTTGGTTAATATCTGCCGGATACGGACCGGATCGGCGATGAAATGGGTTGGCAAAAATAGATCGTAATCCACAAGAAGGCGGATGTTTTTCTCTCGTGCCGCGGGTTGCAGCAGGATCACGACATCCCTGATACACCGTTCCAGATCGAAAGATTCGGGGTAAAGTTGCAGCCGTTCGGCCTCTATCTTGGAGTAGTCGAGCACATCATTGATAATGGTCAAAAGTGCCTCGCCGGACGTGCGTATCGTATCGGCGAAAAGCTTTTGTTCCGTGTTCAGTTCTGTTTCCGCCAACAGTTCGGCCATGCCGACGACACCGTTCATGGGGGTTCGGATTTCATGGCTCATATTTGCCACGAACACGGATTTCAGCCGGCTGGCATGTTCAGCCTTAACCCGCGCAGCATCCAGCTCCTGTTCGCGTTTCAATTGCAGGGTGAGGTCTTGGGTTCTGGAAATAAGCGCCCCGTCCTTGGTCCATTGGTCGTCCAGCTTGATCTGCCGTCCGTCAGGCAGATGCAGCATTAGCGGTGTGACCGGCTCGGTGCGTAATCGTGCCAGCATCTGGTGATGGCCATCCGCCAGATCCTGAGCGGTATCCGCCAACAGGCCGTGATGCGCCGCGAGGGCCAGAAAGTCGTCATAACGCACCCCGTCGGGCAGTGCGATTTCCCCGCTGAACACCTCGAAATAGACGTGATTTGCCGCAATCAGGCGCAGATCCTCGTCGTAGAGCGCCAGCCCGTCGGGAAGGGTATCAAAAAGGTTCCACAGGCGCTTTAGGGAACTGTGCGGCGGATCGGCCGGCGCGGTCGGGTGCATCGCCTCCAACTCGGCCACACGCTTTTGCGCCTGCGCCAGCGCGCGCCGGGATTGATCCAGCAAGTCTTCGCTGGCACGGCGCGCCAAACGCTCCTGTGCAAGCTGATCTGCAAGGCTGCTATTGCGTGAAGACATGTGCAAGCTCCGGCCACGTGAACCGGCAGTTTTGCCTATCGTTGGTGAATTTACGATTAAACCGAGCCCTCCCTGCGCGTTAATCATATATCGCGCAGGGCAGAAATTATTCTGGAATAGGCTGTACCGACAGCGGTCGCCGCCCTTCCGGGGTCAGAAGCGAAACCTCGCGCCCCTCGATCACCACAGCCGACACCGGCCCACCGTAGCCTGCGCTCGAATCAAGGTTCAGCCGGTTGCCGTAATATGTCACCTCGTCCAACGCGGTATGACCGTGTACAACAAGACAGCCATGATCGCGGGGGTCTTCCAGCCAACCTTTGCGGATCCAGCACAGATCGTCTTCGGTCTGCGCGCCCAGGGCCACGCCCGGACGAATGCCTGCGTGAACAAACAGCAGCTCGCCATACACGAAATGGTTGGGCAGCGCCGCGAGCCATATCTGGTGCGATGTCGGGACTTTCTGCATCGCCTCGGCATGCACCTGAACCGCAGGCCGTTCCTCGGCATTGACCACCCCGTAGGAGGCAAGCGTCGTCTGCCCGCCAAGCCGCGGGTTCACCCATGTCAGATCTGAGCGTAGCATCGGATCGCGATCATAGGGATCATTGAGAAACACCGAGAACATCCGGTCATGGTTGCCCTTGAGAACAATCCAGTTTTCGCCGCGCTGTATCCCGCGCATCAAGTGGTCGATCACCGATTTGCTGTCAGGCCCGCGATCTGTCAGATCGCCCACATGCACAAGCGGGGCCGCGTTATCGCCGCATTGTGCGCGGTCTTGTTCCACCAGTTCATGGGCAATTTCGAGTTTCTTGAACTGACCGTGAATGTCACCGATCGCATAAGCGCGCATGTTTCCTCCAATGAAAAAGGCCCCCGCGTTGGGCGGGGGCCTTTGCGTTGGTCACACCATAGGCCTTAGGCCACAGTGAATTCCAGCGGTTTTACTTGTTTAAACAAGCCTGTGGCTTTCAGGGCTGCGACCGTTTCAGGCTTGAGCGGGCTATCAAGATAGGAGATCGCAATCGCCTCTCCACCCGATTTCGAGCGACCCAGTGTGAAATTCGCAAGGTTTTCGCCATGCTCGCCCAGCAAGGTGCCAAGTTTGCCGATGATGCCGGGCTTATCGTCGTTGGTGGTGTAGAGCATGTGGCCGCCCACCTCTGCGTCAAGGTTGATACCCTTGATCTGGATGAACCGCGGCTTGCCATCGGAGAACACCGTGCCCGCGATGGAGCGTTCTTTGCTCTCGGAGATGACGCTGACCTTGATGTAGCCCTCGAACACGCCCGACTGGTCTTGGCTGGTGGTGGCAATCTGGATGCCGCGTTCTTTGGCCATCGCCGGTGCGGACACCATGTTCACATCCGGCTGGCTGGCCTTGAGGATGCCCGACACAAGGGCCGCATCCAGCGCCTTGAGGTTCATCGTGGCAGCCTCGCCATCATAGGTGATGTGGATTTCCTTGAGCGCATCTTCGGTCATCTGGCCGATGAACCCGCCCAAGTGCTTGGCAAGTGTCACCCAAGGCCCCATGATCTTGGCTTCTTCGGCGGTCATCGACGGCATGTTGAGCGCGTTTTCAACTGCCCCGTCCAGCAGGTAGTTCGACATCTGCTCTGCCACCTGCAAAGCCACGTTTTCCTGTGCCTCTGTGGTGGAGGCACCCAGATGCGGCGTGCACACGACATTGTCGAGGCCAAACAGCGGGTTTTCCGTTGCGGGTTCGACCGCAAACACATCCAGCGCAGCCCCTGCGACATGGCCCGATTTTAGCAAGTCTGCCAAAGCGGCTTCGTCCACCAGACCGCCACGGGCACAGTTGATGATCCGCACGCCTTTTTTGGTTTTTTCCAGATTCTCCCTCGACAGCACATTGCGTGTCTGATCTGTCAGCGGCACGTGCAGGGTGATGAAATCGGCGCGTTTGAGCAGATCGTCAAGCTCGACTTTTTCCACGCCCATCTTCTCGGCTTTGTCTTCGCTCAGGAAGGGGTCATAGGCGACGACCTTCATCTTCAGCCCGCGCGCGCGGTCACACACGATGCCACCGATGTTGCCTGCACCGATCACGCCAAGCGTTTTGCCCGACAGCTCGACGCCCATGAATTTCGATTTTTCCCATTTGCCCGCCTGCGTGGAGGCCGAGGCCGCAGGGATCTGGCGTGCGACTGCAAACATCATCGCAATCGCATGTTCTGCGGTCGTGATCATGTTGCCATAGGGCGTGTTCATCACGATCACGCCTTTTTTCGACGACGCTTCCTTGTCGACGTTATCGGTGCCGATGCCGGCCCGACCGATCACCTTCAGGTTGGTCGCGTTTTCCAGCAGCTTGGCTGTAACCTTGGTGGCGGAGCGGATCGCAAGACCATCATACTTGCCAATCACTTCGGCCAGTTTGTCTTTGTCTTTGCCAAGGCTGGGTTCGAAATCAACCTCGATGCCACGATCACGGAAAATCTGGACGGCGGTTTCCGAGAGTTTGTCGGATACGAGAACTTTGGGCGCCATTTGTAAGGCTCCTTGAATATCTGAAATATCGGGAAGGGGCGGGCAGATCGTGCAAGATTGCCCGCCGCGCATTCAAAAGATCGTCAGGCCTGTGCGGCGATCTCTGCTTCGAAAGCATATTCGATCCACGGCATCAGCGCAGTCACATCGGCGGTTTCCACCGTCGACCCGCACCAGATACGCAGGCCCGCCGGTGCATCGCGATACGCGCCTGCATCAAGGGCCACGCCTTCTTTCTCAAGCCGCTTTGCCACCGCTTTGGCAAACGCCGCACCGTCCTGAATGCGCGCGTCGGTGAATTTCACGCAAACGCTTGTGGTCGAGGCTGTGGCCGGATCCTGGGCAAGGTTCGCGACCCAGTCGTGCTTGGCACAAAAATCCCAAATGACCTGGGCGTTGTCACGGGCGCGCTGCACAAGTGCAGGCAGACCGCCCAGGTTTTTGGCCCAATTGAGTGCGACCAGATAATCTTCGACGCACAGCATGGAAGGGGTGTTGATCGTTGCACCGGTAAAGATACCGTCGATCAGCTTGCCGCCCTTGGTCATGCGGAAGATTTTCGGCAGCGGCCATGCGGGGGTGTAATTTTCCAGACGCTCTACTGCGCGCGGGCTCAGGATCAGGACCCCGTGCCCCCCTTCGCCGCCCAGAACTTTTTGCCACGAGAAGGTCGTGACATCGAGCTTGTCCCAAGGCAGATCCATCGCGAATGCGGCGGATGTTGCGTCGCAGATCGTCAGCCCCTCGCGGTCGGCTGGGATCGCATCACCATCGGGCAGACACACACCCGAGGTCGTGCCGTTCCAGGTGAACACCACATCGGTATTGAAATCGACGGTGCGGAAATCGACGATCTCGCCATAGTCGGCAGTTCTGACATCGGCTTCGATCTTGAGTTGTTTGACCACATCGGTCACCCAGCCCGCGCCAAAGCTTTCCCATGCGCACATGGTGGCTTTGCGCTGGCCTAGCAGTGACCACATCGCCATTTCAACAGCGCCGGTGTCGGACGCCGGAACGATGCCGATTTTATAATCATCAGGCACGCCGAGCACTTCGCGTGTGGTTTCAATCGCCTCTTTGAGCTTTGCCTTGCCGATTGCGGCGCGGTGCGAACGACCAAGCGGCGCATCGCTGAGCATGTCGAGGGAGAAGCCTGGAATCTTCGTGCAGGGGCCCGAAGAAAAACGCGGATTAGCCGGCCGCGTGGCCGGAGCTGTGATAGCCATCTCTGGTATCCTCTCAGATAATCGCCCTTCGTTGGGGAAGGGTGTCCCACTGCTGGACTTACGTCACGCGCCGAGATCGTGCAAGTGACAAAGTCGCGAAAGTTGGATGAAATGTCGTGATCAGGCATGCGCAGGGCGCATTCCGGCCAACCGGGTGTCTGGAGGAACTTTCCGCCGCGCTGTGTGACGCAGTCTGGATCGGCGCGGCTTTATGGGGTAGGGGCAGACCGCGGGGCCAAAACAGGCGGGATTGTGACGTTACGACCGTAACCATTGGCGGCTTGATGCGTCCGGTTTTGCCCGTGCCCCGAAATATGATAATGACCTTGCCCCTTATGAGAAGGCCCGCGATGTATACCGTAATTCTGATGACCGATCCTGCGACGCCTGCGTTGAATGCGACGACCGTCGATGCCTTGCGCGGTGCATGGGGCGGTGGCGCGGTGAGGTGGCTTCACTATGGTGTGGCCGCCGAGTTCCCCGTAGAGACGATCGCAGACAACCGCTGGCAGGTTTGGCACGACATGCAGGCGCTTGGCGTGGATCTTGTGATCGTGCCATCGGCGGGGCGTGCCAAGAAAATGCTGCTGGCCGATATGGACAGCACCATGATCGAGCAGGAATGCATCGACGAGCTGGCCGATGTGGCCGGTGTCGGCGCGCGGGTCAAGGATATCACGGCGCGTGCCATGAATGGCGCGCTGGATTTTGAAGGCGCGCTTTGCGAGCGTGTGTCCTTGTTGGAGGGGTTGGGGCAAGACGTGATCGGTCAAGTGATCGACAGCCGGATCACCCTGATGCCCGGCGGGCCGGCGCTCATTGCCACGATGAAGCGTGAAGGCGCCTATTGCGCGCTGGTATCTGGCGGATTTACGGCCTTCACGGCACATGTCGCGGCCACCCTCGGGTTTGACGAGCATCGCGCCAACACGCTGCTGATCGAGAATGGCAAGCTGACCGGCAAACCTGCCTATCCGATTTTGGGCCGCGAGGCGAAAATGGACGCCTTCCACGAGATTTCCACCCGCCTTGAGTTGACGCCCGATCAGGTGATGGCGGTGGGCGACGGGGCAAATGATCTGGGGATGCTGGGGCTGGCGGGGGCCGGTGTCGCGCTGCATGCCAAGCCATCGGTGGCCAAGCAATGCGATATCCGGATCAATCACGGTGATCTGAGCGCGCTTTTGTATGTGCAAGGCTATCACCACGACGATTTCGCCATCCGGTGAAAGATAGGCGCGCACATCCCGTGCCCTTTCAAAAAGGCGACGCCTTCGCCTGCGTCCCCTTGTGAGGAACGCTCCTCGCTCGGCGTGGCTTTGCCGATCGGCGCCTGCGCGCGTAGGGGCGCGGGGTTGCTCTTGTCAGGGGCGCTCGGTATGCCAATGTGCAATGAATGGCTTTGGGGATGGTGTCATGATGAATGTTCGTAAAGGTTTTGCCGTTATCGCGATCACTGCGGCGGCGTTTGGCTTGGCGGGCTGTCAGGCAACCACCGGCACCAAAACAAGCGGACAGGTTGCACTCGCCAATGAGGGCGTCGTGTTCAGCGCGCCTGCGGGATACTGTCTGGCCCGTTCCAGCCGGCAATCGGCGCAAAACAGCAACTTTTTGCTGTTCGGTGATTGCGCGGCCCTGACCAAAGACCCCAACCGCAGCACGGCGCCGCATCAGTCCGTGCTATCGGCCAGCCTCGGTCCGGCCCTTGATGCACCGGTGGAAAGCCGCTTTGACGTGATCGAGGCTTTTGTGCGCAGCGATGCAGGACGCTCCGTGATGGCACGCTCGGGTAAGGCATCGGATGTGACGGTGTTGTCGCGGCAGGTTGCGGGCGATGTGCTGCTGCTAAAGATTCGCGACACTTCCGCGACGAAAGACCAGCCGGTGGCACAAGATTACTGGCGTGCGGTTACCGGATTGAACGGTCGTGTGGCCACCCTGTCGGTTCTGCCCAAGAAAACAGCACCGATGAGCGATCGGGAACAAGCCCGTCTATTGCTGGAATTTGCTGCCCGTTCCAAAGCTGCAACGGCTTCTGGGAAAAAACAGTAAGCGGGACTATATAATCGGCCTGAAGCCTTGCATATTATGTTTGGTAAAGACACGGTTTCTCTTATTATAATTTAAGTCTTCTGCTGGCATCGCTATATGCCGCATGTAAATTAAATGTTTTAAAGAGAGTCGTTGATTATGAGTCCCATGCAAGCCACATTTTTGGACCGTCTTGCGCAGGGCCGCGCGCTCAACCGATGGAAGCGCGCCGCTAAAATGGTGCACGAATTAAACGCACAAGATGTCGATAATGTCCGCAAGGAGGCATATGCCGTTCGTGCCGCCACTGACCAGCTTATTTTACAGGCGGACCGCCGCGCGCAGGAACTGCTTGATCCAGCCCCTGCAATCCAGCGTCCGCTTGGATGCGATTGGGCATGGCGTCCCGAGGCGTGGAGCGGGCGCATTTTGCCCGGTGCACATATAGAGGCTGCAAACGGTGCTATGCTTGGAACAAACCTCAGCATTTGCCACGATTGCCCTGCCTCCCAGCTCAGTATCGCGCAGGTCCGTGCGCAGCCCGATGTGGCCGCGCCCTTTCGCGTGGATATAGAGGTATTCGGTTTTAGCGGTAGTTTTCTGTCCCTGATCCTCGATTTGCCAACAGATGCGGTAAACGGGTTACGATTAAACCACTTGTTGCGGTTAAATCTCGATTTTCAGACAGAAAAGCCATTGTCGGTTTATTGCCGGTTAAATGTAAAACACGGCCCTAATACGGAACAGTTGGTACGCGAATATTCTACAGGCGATGGTATGGTCGAATTTGATCTGGCCTATACAAAGTTAAACGAAAAGCGCGTTGAAAAGGCGTGGATTGACCTGATATTTAATAATCCCGAGATGAACCGTATTTGTTTGCGGGATCTGACGCTTTTACGCCATCCGCGCGCCGAGATGTAAGGACCAGTTATGAAGCTTGAACAATCGCGTTTGCGGGCCGGTATTTGGGAGGGCGTTCTTTTCGTAGATGAAGCGCCTTCGCTGCAGGCAAGCCATCTGGGGGAGACCCTGGAGGGGTTAAGCGTCGAGAAAAAGGACGACCGGCGGTGGAAGGTCTCGGTTCCCATCGCGCAGGAGCGTTTTAGCGAAGGGGTGCAGAGCTTTTTGATGCGCGATCTTGCCAGTGGCGACACTGTGGGCGAGCTGACGGTCATTGCCGGTGTCGCGGCCGATGAAGATGTGCGCGCCGAGATTGATCTGCTGCGTGCGGAACTGGATTTGCTGAAAAAAGCATTTCGAAGCCACTGCCGCGATACGGTCGGTTCGTCGGATACGGTCGGCCAGTAAACAGCCTGTGGCCGACGTTTGCGTAAGGGGTGAAGCCCCCATGTATTCCGCGTTTGATCGGGGCTGATCGGCCACGGTGGTCTGTGCATTGGCATGTTCTGGTGCTTGCCTTCGGGGCCTTCGGGGCCTTCGGGGCCACAGATGTGCGTTCTTGGGGCATCCCGGGCGGACGCCGCGCCAATGTCTCAGGCGCCTCCCTTGCGTGTGACGGGGCCATCACGTGACGCTGGTGCGTGTATTTGCCGGTTCTATGGCGCGCGACCTGTGGCGTTTTTGACCTTCCGCCAAGAGGGTTCTAGGGTCATATGAAAGCCACGGCAGCTCAATCGCTTGGAAGGTGTTACGCAATGGATGATCAGGCAGTAGATAACCGTGAAACGCATTTGGTCCGCGCGGACCTGCCAGCGCGCGCTCATCCCGGTCTGGGCATGGCCGGATCCGGCCTGAACCGCGCGGCGGAGTTGCGTGGCGATACCGCCGCGATGCGCGCGGCGTTGTCCGATACCAACACACGTATCCTGCCGATGTGGCAGGGGCGGTTTCTTTTTGTGGCAGAAGGGTCTGTTCCCGATCCGGCGTTGGGTCAGGGGCTGGCGTCCGTGCCCCCCGACCATTCGGTGTTGAACGGGGCTGAAGAGCCGGCTGTATTTTTGGGGCTTTCCAACGGTCATCATGTGTTCGCGCAAGATGTCTGTGGATGGGTGCCGGACGATACGCTTGATCCGCAGGCCCGCCTCGCGCAGGACCGGATTTATGATGCCACGTTGCCCGCTGGCAGTTTCTTTGCGGATTTGCGAGGTCAGATGATGGCGCTTGACGCGCGCGCGGCAGAGCTTGCAGCCACCGCACGCGGCGTGCTGGGATGGCATCGAAGCCACCGGTTTTGTGCCGCATGCGGTGCCCCTTCCATTCCCGAAGACATGGGCTGGCGGCGTGGATGCGCGGCCTGCGGAACGTCGCATTTCCCGCGCACCGATCCATGTGTCATCATGATGGTTGTGCGTGATAACGCGGCGCTTCTGGGCCGCAGCCCGCATTGGCCCGAGCAGATGTTTTCCTGTCTGGCAGGGTTCATGGAGCCCGGCGAAACCGTAGAGGCGGCCGTGCGCCGGGAGGTGTTCGAGGAGACGGGGATCAGGGTCGGGGAGGTGCGTCCCGTGGCCTCCCAGCCATGGCCGTTTCCAGCCTCTTTGATGCTGGGGTGCGTCGCGGTCGCGCAAAGCGATGAGATCACCGTCGATCCGGTCGAGATCGAGGAGGCGCTGTGGGTTTCGCGCGAGCGGCTGCTGCGGATTTTTGCCGGACGCGACGACGTGATCCGTACGCCACGCGCCGGGGCAATTGCCGGGTGGCTGATGCGCGAATGGCTTGCAGATACGCTCATTCCTCGTCAGAAGTTTTAACAACCGCCGCCTGTTCCAATGTGCGGACCGTGCGACCTTAAGGAGTTTTTTGATGAAGTTTTCGACCCATGAAGATGTCTCTGCTCCGGCTGAGTTTGTGTTCAAAGAACTCAGCGAGTTTGAGAGCTTCGAGCGGTTGGCGTCGCACCGCGGTGCGCGCATAACGCGGGTCGATTCACTGGTCGAACCCGGCGTGGGCATGTGTTGGGATGTCGATTTCCAGTTTCGCAACAAGGCCCGCAGCGTACGCACCGAAGTGGTGCGGTTCGAGGCGCCGGAATTTATCGGCTTTAGCGGGCAATCGTCGAACTTCACGCTGATGATGACGGTCATGCTTACCGCGTTGTCGCAAACACGCACCCGCATTCAGGTCGGGCTTGATATCCGCCCTCGCACGCTCAGCGCACGGCTGTTGATGCAATCGGCCAAACTGGGTCGCGCCAGTCTTGATCGTAAATTCGAAGGCGGCGTCCGCACCATCGCCCGCGATCTGGAGCACCATTCCACGGCGTCGTGACGTTTCTTTCGGAAATGCGCATGCGGCTTTCAGCATGCCCGAAGTTTCGCCTGTTGTGGCCCCTAGACGCGCGACCGCCACACGAGGGGGCGGCGGTCGTTTTGCTTTTATCCGAAGGTGCGATGCTCGGTATCTGCCGGATAAACCCCCAGAATTTCGAGGTTTTCGGTAAAGTAAGAGAGTTCGTCAAGCGCCAGCTTGACCATCGGGTCTTCAGGGTGGCCTTCGATATCGGCGTAGAACTGGGTCGCAGTAAAGTTGCCTTTAACCATGTAACTTTCCAGTTTGGTCATGTTCACGCCATTTGTCGCAAAGCCTCCCAGTGCCTTGTACAATGCGGCCGGAATGTTGCGCACACGGAAGATGAAGCTGGTCATCATCTGCTCGGACCGACGCTCTGTGATGGCGTCGGGGGCCATGATCAAGAAGCGCGTGGTGTTATTGGACGCGTCCTCGATATGGCGCGCCAGAACTTCAAGCCCATAGATTTCGCCTGCCAGTTCGGAGGCAAGCGCGGCCATGCTGCGATCGCCTTGATCGGCCACGATTTTGGCAGATCCGGCGGTGTCGGCACCGACCTCGCGGGCAATGTTGTGCTCTTTAAGAAAACCGCGCACCTGCCCCAAAAGCACAGTGTGACTCATCGCGGTGGTCACGTCTTCCAGCTTTGTGCCGGGCAGCGCGAGCAGATTGATATGCACGCGGACAAAAGCCTCGCCGATGATTTTCAGGCCTGAACTTGGCAAAAGCTGGTGGATATCGGCCACGCGCCCGTAGGTGGAATTTTCAACCGGCAGCATTGCGATATCGGCCTGATTGGATCTGACCGCCTCTATCGCGTCTTCAAAGGTGCGGCAGGGCAGGGGAGCCATTTCCGGCAAAGCGTCGTGGCAGGCTTGATGTGAATAGGCGCCAAGTTCACCCTGAAATGCGATTTTTCCGGTTTTGGTCATTTTGCATATCCCTCGTCTTTGTCTCTGCCTAGCCTGTGTCTGCGTTCAAGGGAAGTGTGAAGGGAGTCTGTGCGACGGTGCAGGGAAGGGGGCCCTAGGCCCCCGACCGTTTTCCACGGGGTTCGATGCCCCGTGGAAAACGATTTGCCGGAAGGCTTGTCATATCCGGTGGCCTGCGCATGAAAAGGGAATGCATGCCCACCCCCTTTGCTGCACCGGGTTAGACGGGCTTTGGCTTATTTGCCCAAGCACCACTGCAAAATTGCCTTTTGCGCGTGCAGCCGGTTCTCGGCCTCGTCAAACACAACCGAATGCGGGCCGTCCATAATCTCGCTTGTGGCCTCGTCATTACGATGCGCGGGCAGGCAATGCATGAACAGCGCATCAGGATTGGCGTGGCGCATCAGCTCTTCGTTCACCTGATAGGGTCGCAGCTGGTTGTGGCGCCGCTCTTTCGCAGATTCGGGATCGTGCATCGACACCCAAGTGTCGGTGACAATCAGATCCGCGCCGGCCACCGCTTTGATCGGATCGCGTTCAACCTCGACATTCACACCTTGGGCGCGCGCGAAATCGATCCATTCACGCTCCGGATCAAGGGGCGCGGGACCGGTGAAGGTAAAATCGAACCCGAACTGGCCCGCCGCATGTAAGAACGAAGCGCAGACGTTGTTTCCGTCACCGGTCCAGACGACCTTCTTGCCGGTGATCGGGCCGCGATGCTCTTCGAATGTGACGATATCGGCCATGATCTGGCAGGGATGGGTGCGGTTGGTCAGCCCGTTGATCACTGGGACACTGGCATATTCGGCCATCTCCAGAAGGGTTTCCTCCTCGAATGTCCGGATCATGATCAGATCGACATAGCGTGACAAAACGCGGGCGGTGTCTGCGATCGTCTCGCCATGACCCAACTGCATATCAGAGCCTGACAGAACCATTGTCTGCCCGCCCAGCTGGCGCACCCCCACATCGAAGCTGACACGGGTCCGCGTGGAGGGTTTTTCGAAAATCAGGGCAACCATTTGCCCCGCAAGCGGCTGGGCTGTGTCGGCGGTGCCCTTTGGCTGGCCCTTGCGCGCCTGTTTCATCGCGTGGGCGTTGTCGATCATCTGCCGTAAATCGGCGGGGGACGTTTTATGGATATCTAGAAAATGGTTCATTGGTTCGTCTTTCTATCACCGAAGCACGCAGCGCGGCATTCGGGCCTGTCTTTCAGTTCTTCGGTGTTTCAAGGGCCGTGGCTGCGCGATCCAGCCGGTCTACAGCCTCTGCCATATCCGCTTCGGAGATATTCAGCGCCGGCAGAAGCCGTACGATATTGTCGGCCGCAGGGACTGTTAACAGATGCGCGTCATAGGCGGCTTGAACCACCTCGCCGCAGGGGCGTTTGCATTTCAGACCCAGCATCAACCCCTCGCCGCGCAGACTTTCGAAGGTATCAGGGTGGGTGGCCACCAGCGCATCAAGCTTCTGGCGCAAAAAGCCCGCCTTGGCGTTGACCTGATCGAGGAACGCCGGATCTGCCACGATCTGCAGAACTTTCGAGCCGATCGCGCAGCCCAGTGGATTGCCCCCATATGTGGAGCCATGGGTGCCCGCAACCATGCCGGCGGCCGCGGCTTCGGTGGCCAGAACCGCCCCCAAGGGAAAGCCCCCGCCAATGCCTTTGGCAACCATCATGATGTCGGGTGTCACGCCCGACCATTCATGTGCGAAAAGCTTTCCGGTCCGGCCAACGCCACACTGCACCTCGTCAAAGATCAACAACGCACCGGTATCTTCGCACAGTTTGCGGATGGCGCGCAGCGCAGGCTCCGGCAGGGGCCGGATGCCGCCTTCGCCCTGCACCGGCTCGATCATGACGGCGGCGGTTTTCTCGGTGACAGCCTGCGCCAGCGCATCGGGATCATCCCATGCCACTTGCGTGAAGCCGGGCAAAAGCGGGCCGAAGCCTTTCACCATCTTCTCGCTGTGGGGCACAGCCGAAATCGCGCCCGTGGACCGGCCATGGAAGGCCCCGTCGAAGGTGATGATCTCGGACCGGTCCTCGCCTTTCTCATGCCAGTATTTCCGCGCCATTTTGATGGCAAGCTCTGCCGCCTCGGTGCCGGAATTGGTGAAAAAGACCGTATCGGCAAAGGTCAGATCAACCAGTTGATCGGCCAGCTTTTGCTGCTGCGGGATCTGGTAGAGGTTCGAGACATGCCATAAGGCCTGCGCCTGTTCGGTGAGCGCCGTGACCAGCTCGGGCGCCGCGTGGCCCAGTACATTGACCGCGATGCCCGCCCCCATATCAAGATATCGCGTGCCATCATCAGTCTCGAGCCAGCTTCCCGCGCCGCGTACGAAAGACAGCGGCACACGGTTATAGGTGGGCAAAACGGACGGTATCATTGCGATTACTCCATATAGGGAAGGCCATGACGTGCAACAGTCCCGTTGGGCTGTCAATAATCATGACGGGTGATTCAGTTTTTGTGAAAGGGGGTGTGGCATCAGGCCACGCATGATCGGTCGGCGCGAAACTTAGCGGCGACGTCGGATAGCGCGTGTGGGGCTCATCAATACGATCATGGACGCAGTGGTATTGGGTGGAAATCATTTTGTAAAGATTGTTTCCGTCACCGGCTGGGGCAGTGACCCGCCGGTGACGCATAAAGCCGTTCATCCACAGACCAAAGTGGCGTTATGAAATGTAATGACAGGCGGCAGTTCTGTCAGGGTTTCATCCGGAAGCCGATCCTGAACCAGTACCAGCAAATGCCGGTGACGATGGCAAGCCACACCAGAACGACACCTACGCCCTGCCACGGCGATGCATCGGATGTGCCCAGAATTCCGTAGCGCGCGCCGTCGATCAAGAAGAACACCGGATTCCAGTGCGACAGCGCCTGAAAGAATGGCGGCAGCGCCTCGACCGAATAGAACGTCCCTGACAGAAACGATAACGGTGTGATCACAAAATTGGTGAACGCGGCCATCTGGTCGAACTTGTTGGCAAGGATGGATGCAAGTATCCCCAGTGCGCCCATCAGCATCGAGCCAAGCACCACCCATACAAGCGTCCATAACGGATGGGCAATCCCCTGACCGATGCTGACAGCCAGCCCTGCGATGATCACCACTGCCACGATGAGTGACCGCCCCACCGCGCCCATCAGGTAGCCTGCGACCAGCTCCCACGGGGCAAGTGGCGGCATAAGGGTGTCCACGATGTTACCTTGCACCTTGGCCACCACAATCGAAGACGATGTGTTGGCGAAGGCATTCTGGATGACGGTCATCATCAAGATACCTGGCGCAAGGAAATTCAGAAACGGCACCCCCATGATATCGGCACGTCCCTGACCGAAGGCCAGCGCAAAAACTGTAAGAAACAGGCCGGCGGTGATCAGTGGTGCCAGAACGGTTTGCTGCCACACCGATAAAAAGCGCCGGTTTTCGCGCCAGCCAAGGCTCCACAGCCCCAGCCAGTTTACATGCCCAAAACGGCGCACACCCATGTTTTGCAGATCATCCATGTCTGTCATTGGTCCTTTTGATGATGGCTTTTCGGCGGGCACTGCCCTGCTTGATCCTTACCTAGTAGCAGATGCCCTGCTCGGCAACGTGAGGGGCGTGGGGGGCTTTGTGCGCGCAAACACAGCTTTGGCACAGGGGAGACCTTGAAAACACGGGTGCAGGGTTGTATTTCATTGGTTCTCAATTCCCGGGCTGGGGCTTTGCAAAATGCGAAGGCTCCGAAAGGCCCGTCCCCGGATCAGCGAAAGGAAACCCATGTCCTGGACCGATGAACGCGTCGAGACTCTGAAGAAGATGTGGGCCGAAGGCCAGTCGGCCAGCCAGATCGCCAAGGAGCTTGGCGGGGTAACCCGCAATGCCGTGATCGGTAAAGTGCACCGGTTGGGTCTGTCAAACCGCACCGGCGCCGCCGGGGCAGAGCCCGCCGCCGCGAAGCCTGCCGCCCCCGCTCCGGAGGCAAAGCCCTCCGCCGCGCCCAAGGCGGCCCCCGCACCCGAACCCACGCGTGCGGCCCCCCCCGAGCCTGCGGCAAAGCCGGACGTTGAAGAAGAGGAAGAAGAGGTCGTGGCAGCGCCCACGCCGCCCCGTCGCCAGATCATTCCGGCAGGCCAGCCACTGCCGCCACAGCCCTCGGCCAACGAGATCAGCCCTGAGGCGCTGGCCCGTGTGGGAGAGATCGAGAAACATGCCAAGAAAATCGGCCTGATGGAGCTGACCGAGCGGACCTGCAAATGGCCGATCGGGGATCCTGCAACAGATGATTTCTGGTTTTGCGGCTTGCCAAGCCAGGCCGGAAAACCCTATTGCGAGGCGCATGTCGGGGTTGCCTTCCAGCCGATGAGCTCGCGGCGCGACCGCCGCCGGTAAGGATCCGGCAGGGATATCCAAGGCGTAAGGCGGGCATCTCCTTCGGGCAACGTGGCCCGCGATGCGCTTGGTGAATACAGGACAAGATAAAAAGGCGGGCCGTTGTGCTCGCCTTCTGCTTTGACAGACGGGACAGCCAGATGAGCCAGAATCCACCCAACCTGCGGCCTGATCTCGCGCCGCGCGCGACGCTTGATGACACATCACGACCCGGCCAGCCGAAAATCGGGATGGTGTCGCTTGGTTGCCCCAAAGCGCTGGTAGATAGCGAGCGTATCCTGACGCGGCTTCGGGCAGAGGGCTATGCCATTAGCCCCGATTACACCGGCGCGGAGGCAGTGATCGTCAATACATGCGGGTTTCTGGATTCGGCCAAGGCCGAAAGTCTTGAGGCCATTGGCGAGGCACTCAAGGAAAACGGTAAGGTGATCGTGACCGGCTGTCTGGGTGCCGAACCCGATTATATCACCGGTGTGCATCCCAAAGTTCTGGCAGTCACAGGCCCGCAGCAATTCGAGCAGGTTCTGGATGCGGTACATATGGCAGTTCCGCCCCAGCCCGATCCGTTCGTGGATTTATTGCCGCCCGCAGGTATCAAGCTGACCCCGCGCCATTTCAGCTATCTGAAAATTTCCGAGGGCTGCAATCACAAATGCAAATTCTGCATTATTCCCGATATGCGCGGCAAGCTTGCCTCGCGGCCCGCGCATGCGATCTTGCGCGAGACGGAGAAGCTTCTCGAATCGGGCGTGCGCGAGATTTTGATGATTTCGCAGGACACATCCGCCTATGGCATAGATCGCAAACACGACCTGAGCCCGTGGAAAGGCCGCGAAGTGCGCGCCCATATCACCGATCTGACGCGCGAGATGGGGCAGATGGTCAAACAGGCCGAAGGCTGGCTGCGTCTGCATTATGTCTATCCCTATCCGCATGTGCGCGACCTGATTCCGCTGATGGCAGATGGTCTGGCGTTGCCTTATCTGGATATCCCGTTCCAGCACGGCCACCCCGATGTGTTGAAACGTATGGCACGTCCTGCCGCATCCGCCCGCACGCTTGACGAGATTGCCGCGTGGCGTGCAGCATGTCCCGAGATTGTTTTGCGCTCTACTTTCATTGTGGGCTATCCGGGCGAGACGGAGGCCGAATTCCAGTATTTGCTGGACTGGATGGACGAGGCGCAGCTCGACCGGGTCGGGTGCTTCCAGTATGAAAATGTCGCAGGCGCGCGCTCCAACGATCTGCCGGACCATGTGGCGCCGGAGCTGAAGCAAGAGCGATGGAACCGGTTCATGGAAAAGGCGCAGGCCATTTCCGAGGCCAAGCTGGCAGCCAAGGTCGGGACATTGCAACAGGTTATCGTGGACGGGGTCGATGCCGAGGGCGCGACCTGCCGCACCCGTGCCGACGCGCCGGAGATTGATGGCAATCTCTTTATCGACGAAGGGTTCGAAAACCTGTCGCCCGGCGACATGGTGACGGTCGAGGTGGACGAGGCATCCGATTACGATCTGTGGGGCCGTCAGGTCTGAGACATTCTTCACCAGCGAGGGCGGCTTTTGCTATTAAAGCTGCCCTTCGGTGTCGATATGGATCGTGGTGCCGCAATGTTTGCAATGCACCGCGTCCGCATCATGCAAGGCCAGCCCGCATTCGTCGCATTCGCAGCGGACCTTCGTCGGGCGAAAAAGCACCTGCGCCAGCCGCAAAAACAATGTGACCCCGAAGATCATGATCACGACAGACAGCATGCGCCCCCAAGCGCCATGCGGGACGATGTCGCCAAAGCCGGTGGTGGTAAGTGTCGTGACGGTGAAATACAGCGCATCGGCGTAATTCTGGATTTCGTCATTCACGCTGACTTGGGTCGCGTAGATCAGCCCCGTCATCACGAACAAGAACACCACCAGATTGATCGATGCCACGACAATTTCCTGATGGTGACGGAAGATTCTGAAATCTTCCTTCAGCCGCGACATGGTTTGATAAGTGTGCAGCAATCGCAATGTGCGCACCACTCGTAAAAACCCTAAACCCTCCCCCGCAATCGGCGCCAGAAACGAGACGATCGAGACCATATCGGCAAGGTTTGTAGGGCGATACCAGAACTGAACCTTTCGGGTGTCGATGAGGAAGCGCGCCACGAAATCCGCCACGATTACCAGCCCCACAGCGATGTCGATCATCTGGATCGCGAATGTATGCGGGAAAAACGAGGTGACGATCACAAAAATGGCGGTGGCCAGATCGAAGGCCAGCAAAATATAGCGGAAAACATGCGCTTTGTGGCTTTGGGAATGATAAAGATCGCGCAGTGTCTGGTGCATAATGTGGCTCGCTGTTTGACACACACATATCGCGATGATGCGGGAGAACCATTAAAAACCGTGCTTTTTCACCACACAGCGGCCTGAGTGTGGCGGGGATATGCCGCGCAGATAGCCAAAAGGCGGCCTTCATCCGAAGGCCGCCTTTCAAAGATGGTCACTAGCATGAGGCAGGGCGGAGCCCCGCCGCGCTATAATCAGGAATCGCGGCCGCGCGAAGGGGTCGGGCGCACGTCAACCGACGTTTCATTGTTGCCGGACATGATGAACCGGACTTTCTGACGGTCGTTTTCACGCACGGCGTCTTGCAGCTGCGAAAGTTCCGCAATGCTGTATTTGGATGCGTCAACGCCCAGTTGTTCTGCGAGTTGCTCTTTACCTTGCGAGGTTTCGCCTTTGCCACCGGCTTGGGCGCGGTTTTCGTGGCTCAGGAAGTAGCGCTCTTGGGTCAGGTTGCCGTCGATGCGCGCGTCGCGGATCGAAATAAGCTCGCCTGTGGTGAACTCGGCGCCGTTCACTTGCAGCATGTTTGCCAGCTGATCATGGCCGCTGGAGTGCGGCATTGCGAACGAGGTGGTTGCGGAGAGGAGGAGTGCTGCGGTAATTGCTGCGATTTTCATTGGAGGACCTTCAATTTATATATTAATCAGCCACTTGTCGTAAACTGACCAGTTCGTTTTTTCGATGTGACGGATATATGACTGATCATCCAGCTTTGAAACGTCAAAAATTGACACGGTTTTGTGCAATTGCGCACGCTTATCTGATGGACAATTCTTTTTACACTGCTGAGTTGGTGGGCAGTTTGCCTAAAATTTCAATCTACGCAAAGACTTATGATAAGCAAGCTTACTAATTAGGAACAAAGGTTGCAGCAGAGTGAATTCAAAGAAATCTGGATGTCACAGAAACGTTACTTCGGGATTTTTTCAGGGTCTGCGCAGGGGGCATATCGGCCATGCGCAGACCAGAGGGCAGGGCGTGAAATCAGTGTGCGCTATGGGTGGCGCTGATCAGGCCGCGGTCGCCGTTCCCGACCGTGCCGGAATAAATACGGCCCAGTTCGGCGCTTGTGTACAGGGCGGGATCCAGTCCCAGTTGCGCGGCCATCTGTAGCGTGCCGGAGTTTGCGCTTTGCGCGACACCGCGGTTTTGGTGTGAGGCCACAAAGGCTGCGTGTTGGTAGGCGTCGCTGCGCAGATCGTCGGTAATCGTGACGAGCTCTGCATCGGTATATTGCGACGGATCAAGCCCCAACTGGGCGGCAATCTGGGCATTGCCTTGTGATACGAAACCGGCGCGATCTGCGGCGCGGTTCTCGTGACGGATGTAAAAGTTTGCTTTGTGCGTATCGCCATCGCGCAGCGCCGACTCGATGGAGCGTTGTTCACTCGGGGTATAATCCGACGCCTGCACATTGCTGCGTTCCAGCAACGGATAGTTCAGCGACGGCGCAGCATTCGCCACGGATGCGATTGCGGTCATCGAGGCGAGGGCGAGGGCGGCAAGTTTGGTGATGTTCATGACTGTCTCCTAAATATGAGACCTCCGGTTGGTAATGTGCCAGCCATGGGGATCTTCGTTTCATGTACTGTATATGTGATCTGAAAAATGATAGAAAAGGTAATTAATTAGCAAGCTATTGTTTATTTATGCACAATGGCAAAAAGGCACTCCAGTAGGGCCAAGCATCCTGTACTGCCTGAACCATGACACAGGCTTGGCCGCGTTTCCTCCGGTTGAAGAGCGGTAGAGAAATGCGGCTTTACAGCGGTGATCGCGGCGAAAACCCGCTCTGCCCTCTTTCACCAAGGCGCCTAACACACTAGAAGGGGCGCTGATCCAGGCACTGGAATGAAAGGGTATTCGCATGGCGTCCTATCAATATGTCTACCACATGGATGGTGTCTCGAAGACCTATCCGGGTGGCAAGAAATGCTTCGAAAACATCCGCTTGAACTTCCTTCCGGGGGTGAAAATCGGGGTTGTCGGGGTGAACGGCGCGGGGAAATCCACGTTGCTGCGTATTATTGCCGGCCTTGATAAGGATTTTACCGGCGAGGCATGGGCTGCAAAAGGGGCCAAAGTGGGCTATCTGCCGCAGGAACCTGTTCTTGACGAAACGCTGGATGTGCGTGGAAACGTCATGCTTGGCGTCGCACAAAAGCAGGAAAAACTTACACGTTATAACGACTTGGCCATGAATTACTCGGACGAGACCGCCGAGGAAATGGCCCTGTTGCAAGATGAAATCGATGCAGAGAACCTGTGGGATCTCGACAGCCAGATCGATGTCGCGATGGAAGCGCTGCGCTGCCCGCCCGATGATGCCGATGTCTCCAGCCTGTCGGGGGGCGAGCGTCGTCGTGTGGCGCTGTGCAAGCTGCTGTTGGAAGCGCCTGATATGCTGCTGCTTGACGAGCCGACCAACCACCTTGATGCCGAAACCATCGCATGGTTGCAAAAGCACCTGATCGAATACAAGGGCACCATTTTGTGTGTGACCCACGATCGCTATTTCCTTGATGATATCACATCATGGATTCTGGAGCTGGAGCGTGGCCGCGGTATCCCGTGGGAGGGGAACTATTCCAGCTGGCTGGAGCAGAAATCCAAACGCATGCAGCAAGAGGCACGCGAGGATAAGGCCCGCCAGAAAGTTCTGGAAAAAGAGCTGGAATGGATCCGTGCAGGTGCCAAGGCGCGTCAGGCGAAATCCAAGGCACGTATTTCGGCCTATGAGAAAATGGCCGACCAGTCGGAGCGCGAGAAACTGTCGCGTGCGCAGATCATCATCCCCAACGGTCCGCGTTTGGGCAGCAAGGTGATCGAGGTCGAGAACCTGCGCAAAGCAATGGGCGACAAGCTTCTGATCGAGAACCTGACTTTCAGCATGCCGCCTGGCGCGGTTGTCGGCGTGATCGGACCGAACGGCGCGGGTAAATCCACGCTGTTCCGGATGCTGACGGGCCAGGAACAACCTGATTCGGGCGAGGTCACCTTGGGCGACACGGTCGAATTGAGCTATGTGGACCAGTCCCGGGACGCATTGTCGGGCGATCAGACCGTGTGGGAAGAGATCTCCGGCGGCGCCGAGCAGATTGTCTTGGGCGATGCGGCGGTCAACAGCCGTGCCTATTGTTCGTCGTTCAACTTCAAAGGCGGAGATCAGCAAAAGAAGGTCGGGCTGCTGTCGGGCGGTGAACGCAACCGCGTGCACATGGCCAAGCTGCTGAAAGAAGGCGGCAATGTTCTGCTGCTTGACGAACCGACCAATGATCTGGACGTCGAGACGCTGCAGGCGCTGGAAGCGGCAATCGAGGATTTCGCAGGCTGTGCTGTGATTATCTCGCACGACCGGTTCTTCCTCGACCGTCTGTGCACCCACATGCTCGCCTTTGAGGGCGATGCCCATGTGGAGTGGTTCGAGGGCAACTTCGAGGCCTATGAAGAAGACAAGATCCGCCGTCTTGGCCCCGATGCCGCCGAACCCAAGCGTGTGAAATACAAGAAGTTCACCCGCTGACCTTCCGGCATCATCGCTGAAAATATCTTGTACCGCCCGCACCGTTTAACCGGTGTCGGGCGGTATTTTAATTCAAAGGGCTGCGGATTATTTCTTGCGCGGTTTGGCGCGCAGGGTCGGGTCATGCTCTCGCGGGTTTTCCGGCCAAGGGTGTTTTGGATACTGGCCGCGCATGTCCTTGCGCACATCCGAATAGGTTCCATCCCAGAAGCCGGGCAGATCCATCGTGACCTGAATGGGTTTGCGGCCGGGCGACAGCAACGTGACGCGCAGCGGCAGATGCCGCGGTCCGATTGTGGGATGCCGGGTTACCCCGAACATCTCTTGCAGCCGGATCTCGATTTCCGGATGGTCGCCGGAATAATCAATTGGCACGCGGCGGCCCAGCGGTGTCTCGAAATGTCCCGGGGCCATTTCATCGATCATTTGCAGCTGGCCCCAGTCGAGCGAGGCCCTGAGCGCATCGGTCACATCCATCCGGCGCAGATCGGCCTCTGTGCGTTTGCCACCCAGATAGGGCAGCAGCCATTCGGCGCTGCGTGCCATCAGGCTGTCATCGTCGAATGCGGGCATATCCGCGCCCTCTTGGCGCAACAGTTCGACGCGCGCCTGAAACCGGCGGGCGGCGGCACACATAGGCAGTCCGATCTGGCGCACACCGTCGAGCGCGCCTTGCGCCACCGCATCGCGCGGCGCGTCTTTCCAGATCCGGTCATCCAGAACAAGGGCGCCGAAACGTTCTTGTTTGCGTGCGATCACGCGGCCCTCGCGTTTGGACCATGCGCAAATGTCATGCCATGCGATGTGATCGGCAAAGAGGTTGCGGAGCTGCGCCTCGGTGATCGTGGTGCCTTGGCGCAACAGCGCCTCGCGCGGGTCTCCGTTTGTATCGGTTGCCACCAAAAGGCGCGCGGCCCCCAAGGGATCGGTGTCTGAGACAACCACACCTTTGCCACCCGACAGCACATAGCGCGGCTGCTCGCCCGCGCGCCGCAGGCCGATACGGTCGGGATAGGCAAGGGCGGCCATCTCGGCGGCCGTCATGTCGGGCGCGCCATTCGGGGCCATGCGGCGCAGGCGTTTGGCTTCTTGCCGGATGCGTTCGATTGTGGCGCGATGCGGGGTCCATGGGTGCTGGTCGGCAAAGCGTTTCGGGTTTGATATTGCCTGCAGTCTGAATTTCAGTTCGGCCGGTGCGCCGCGCAACGGGTCGCGCTCTGCCAGAAGGGCGGCCAGATCGGCAGCTTGCGGGCCGGCGCGCAGCAGCATGTGACCCAAACGGGGGTGCAGCGGCAGGCGCGCCAGCTGCTTTCCATGCGCGCTCAAGCCGTTGTCGGACAGGGCCCCAAGCTCGGTCAGAAGGGCGCGCGCCTCTGCCAGTGCAGGGGCAGGCGGCGGGGTCAGAAAGGCCAGATCGCTGCCGTCGCTGCCCCATAGTGCCAGTTCCAGCGCAAGGCCGGACAGATCGGCCACCTCGATCTCGGCGGGCGGGAAGGCGGCAAGCGCGCCCTCGGCCCCTTTGGTCCAATGACGATAGCACACGCCTTCGGCGACACGGCCCGCGCGCCCGCGACGTTGTTCGGCCTCGGCACGGCTGACGGGTTCTGTCACAAGGCGCGCCATGCCCGCCCCCGGATCGAAGCGCATCCGCCTTGCGCGCCCGCCATCGATCACCACGCGGATGTCCTCGATTGTCAGTGATGTCTCCGCGATAGACGTTGCCAGCACGAGTTTGCGACCCGAGCTGACCGGAGCAATGGCCGCGCGTTGTGCGGCAAAATCCATCGCGCCGAACAGCGGCCTGATTTGCACATCGCTTGGCACGCGGTCGCGCAGGTGCGCCTCGACCCGCCGGATCTCCCCCTCGCCTGGCAAGAATACCAAAACGCCGCCGCTGCTTTCATCAAGCGCCTGCAAGGTCAGCCCCGCGATAGAGGCCTCATAGCGCAAGGTGCGATCGGGCGCGCGGTCAAGCCAGCGGGTTTCGACCGCGAACGTCCGACCTTGCGAGGTGATCACGGGCGCGTCGTCCAGAAGCGCGGCCACCGGCTCTGCATCCAGCGTGGCCGACATCACAACCAGCGCCAGATCGTCGCGCAAGACGCCGCGCACTTCCCATATCAGCGCAAGGCCCAGATCGGCATTCAGCGAGCGCTCGTGGAATTCGTCGAAAATCACGCACCCGATCCCCGGAAGCTGCGGGTCGGATTGGAGCATTCGGGTCAGAATACCTTCTGTCACCACCTCGATGCGGGTGCGGGGGCCGGATTTCGCCTCGCCCCTGATCCGGTAGCCGACGGTTTCGCCTACCGCCTCACCCAAGCTTTCGGCCATCCGCTCTGCGGCGGCGCGGGCGGCCAGCCTGCGCGGCTCCAGCATGACGATCCGGCCCTTGATCTGGTCCAGCAGCGCAAGGGGCACACGCGTCGTTTTACCGGCGCCGGGCGGGGCCATCAGCACCGCCCGACCCGATGTGGCAATGGCTGTGCACAGATCGGGAAGCACAGCATCAATGGGAAGCATATAATTTTTCACGGCGCCTTTATTGCCGTTTCAAGCGCCCTTGACCATAGACAGTGTCGGTCGAAATTTCGGTAACTTCCAAGCGGTCATTTCCCGCAGGGCTGTAGGTGAGTGTGAACGGAAAGCGGGTTTTCTCCGCCATCTCCCGGTCCGAGAACCCGCCTATCCGGCGATATTCGCCTGCGCATACCACCTGATTGCCGCTGGATTGAGGGGCGCCCAATGTCACCTTGGTGCGACGCGACCCGTCAAACATCTCGACCGCGCGGTTGCAAGCCTCGGCGCGGTCAACATTGCGCAGCACCGAATATAGCGCTGTGAGCGGGTCGACCGTGCCGCCTTGGCGGGCAGGATCAAGATCGGTCGCGCGGGGTTTGCGCGGCGGGGTCTGGCTGACCGAAACCGGCGTGCCACGCTGATAGACCATCGTGCTTTTGCGGTTGCGATCAGGGGTGTTGGCGGTTTCTTCATAGCGGGTGGGGGTGAAGCTATCACCAGAGGTATAGCCGTTCACGCTGGCATCATAGCGTAGCTTGCGCACCGCCCCCACGATGCCTGTGGTCATCAAAACACCCTTTGCCCCGTAGCCTTGGCCCTGTATTTTGCCATTGATGCGCAGTTCACCGGCCTTGATGCCGCGTAGCACCACATCAAATACGATCTGGTCGGTCTGATCTGCATGAGCGGCCGGGCTGGACAAGCCGATGGTCGCAGTCAAGACTGCGGCGGCAATAGGGCGCAAAGCTTTACGAAAACTGGCCATGGCTTCGCTTCCTTCCTAACAATGAACGTCTGACGGACATAGCCTAACCGAGCAGGCCAAAAAACAGCAAAGCGTCTCACATTCAGGTCAGATAGGGCGGGGCGGCGGAATTGCGCGTAAGGTCCGGACCTACACATAACTTTGAATGTACAGGAAGGATGGCGATGAAATTCACAGCCGATGCGCTCGCACCATTGATCGCGAAAGGCGACCGGAGGGCGCTTGCCCGTGCGATCACCCTGATCGAGTCATCGCGGGCCGATCACCGGCGCGAGGCGGTCGCTTTGCTGGGGCAGTTGGCGACTGTGGGTCGCGCTCCGGTTTTGCGCGTCGGGCTGTCCGGAACCCCGGGGGTGGGAAAATCGACATTTATCGAAGAATTCGGTCTGCAATTGACCGCGCAGGGCAAAAAACTGGCCGTGTTGGCGGTTGATCCTTCATCGGCGCGGTCAGGGGGCTCGATTTTAGGCGATAAAACGCGGATGGAGCGTTTGTCGCGCGATCCCAATGCGTATATCCGCCCGTCGCCCAGTCAGACCCATCTGGGCGGTGTTGCGCGGCGCACGCGAGAGGCAATCACCCTATGTGAGGCCGCGGGCTTCGACCTTGTGATGGTCGAAACGGTCGGGGTAGGGCAGTCGGAGACGCTGGTGTCTGACATGGTCGATCTGTTCGTGCTGCTGATGGCGCCTGCAGGGGGCGACGAGCTGCAGGGCGTGAAGCGCGGTATTATGGAAATGGCCGATATCATTCTTGTCAACAAGGCGGACGGGGAGCTGAAATCGGCTGCGATGCGGACGGTCAGTGACTATGCGGGGGCGTTGCGATTGCTGCGCAAACGTCCGCAGGATCCGGAGGGTTTTCCCAAGGCGCTACCGGTTTCTGCCTTGTCATGCACGGGGTTGGAGGCCGCGTGGGCAGAGATGCAGGACCTCGCAGGCTGGCGTCAGAAACATGGCCATTTCGAGCGCCGCCGTACCGAACAGGCCCGCCATTGGTTTGAGGCAGAGGTCCGTGAGGGTGTTCTGGCAATGCTTCAAACCGATCCGGCCCTGCGGGCGCAAATGCACACACTTGGCGCGGAGGTGGCCGCAGGAACGACTCCCGCGACTGTCGCGGCAGACGCGGTGTTGCAAAAACTTCGCGCAATTACCCAAAGCTAGGTTGCCAGTTGCGGACAAACGGCGGAACGCTCTAGCGGGCCATGTCAAGCGGTAGGTCCACCTCGACCAGCCCGGCCTTTTCGAATTGCAGGGTGAAATGCACGATGTCGCCGTCTTTCAGGGTCGAGGTGAGCCCCATCAGCATGATGTGGTCGCCGCCGCGCGCCAAAGCCCGCGTTGTGCCTGCAGAAATAGCGAACCCTTCCGTCACCGGCAGCATTTGCATCATGCCTGTGTCCGTTTGTCGGCTGGTGTGCAGCTCGCTGATGGCCGCGCCGTCTGTGCTGGCTGCGATCAGCCGGTCATCGACCGTACCGTGGTTTTCAATCACCATGAAGGCCGCGCCCGATTTGGCCACGGGGGAGGCGGTGCGGACATAGGCATCCCTGATCTCTATCTCCGCCGCATTGGCGGCCTGAGAGGCGCCAAAAATCAGCCCGAAGGCCAGCAGGGCGGGGGCGGGCAACGATGTGCGCATGGACAACTCCTGCATATGGGCGCGGGTATGGGCCCTGTGGGCCCGTCGTAACGCTAGCCACCTTCGGGCCAGTGCGCCAGCCCACAGCACCGCCTGCACATACGAAAAAACCCCGCCAAACGAAGCGGGGTTTTTTCATGTTTTGACCGAATCGCTATAGCTCAGGCAGCTGTCTGGGCTTTGGCGATGGCTTTTTTGATTTTGAGAGCGGCGTTCGACAGCTCCGTGTCTTTCGCTTTTGCAAGGAATGCATCCAGACCACCGCGGTGATCAACGGAGCGCAGACCGTGCGCGGAGACACGCAGTTTGAACGACTGGCCGAGAGTTTCGGACAGCAAGCTCACATCATTCAGGTTCGGCAGGAAGCGGCGACGCGATCTGTTGTTCGCGTGGCTCACAGTGTTGCCCGTCATCGGGCCCTTGCCGGTCAGTTCGCAAACGCGCGACATGGCATCATCCTTCGTTTCCACTTGGGCGAAGAATCGCCCGTTTCGCAACACACACGGGTGCCGCCAAGGCAGCACCCAGAATTCTATGCGCGACGGATAAGGCGAATTTTCACGCAGGTCAAGCGATTCATCGCGATGATCTGCACGACCGCGCAATGTTTGTTGGCGTATAAGGGGCGGCCCCCGACGTCAGGGGCAGATCTCTTTAACCCATTCTGGCACAAGCTGTGTGGCAAGACCATGACGGGCGCGATCAAAATCGAACGATCCGGTAGAGGGGGCAAGGTTCAATTCGAGCGTTTCCACACCTGCGCGCCCGGCATCTTGCACAAATCCCGCCGCTGGATAGACGTTGCCCGATGTGCCGATGGACACAAACAGATCGGCGCCTCGCAGGGCGGTCCATATCTCTTCCATATGATGGGGCATTTCGCCGAACCAGACGATATCGGGCCGTGTGGCCGTCGCATTACACGCAGGGCAACGGTCTGTGGGGTGCATTGTATCGGGCGCGGGCCAACGCGTGTCACAGATCGCGCAAAGCGCCCCGAACAGCGAGCCATGCATATGACGCAGGTTCTGCGAGCCCGCGCGCGCATGCAGATCATCTACATTCTGGGTGACAAGTAAAACCTCGTGGCGCGGATCGGCCTCCAGCGCAGCCAGCGCCTGATGGGCGGCATTTGGCAGCGCCGCGCTGGCCGCAGCCCTGCGCGCATTATAAAAGCGGTGCACCAGTTGCGGATCGCGGGCAAACCCCTCGGGTGTGGCCACATCTTCGATCCGGTGTTCTTCCCACAGCCCGTCAGAGGCACGAAAGGTCCGGATGCCGCTTTCGGCGGAAATCCCCGCGCCTGTCAGAATCACGATCTTGGCCATTGCGGTCTCCTGCTTTAAGGTGAGGCTATGCGTATCTTGTTTCTATGTCTTGGCAATATTTGCCGCTCGCCTGCAGCCGAAGGGATCGTGCGCCAGATGGCAGCACATCGCGGGCTGTCGCTCACGCTTGACAGCGCCGGAACCGGCAACTGGCATCAGGGCGAGCCGCCATACGAGCCGATGCAACATGCCGCCCGTGCGCGCGGATACGATCTGTCCGCCCTGCGCGCCCGCCAGATCGTGCCGGCGGATTTCGAACGATTCGATCTGATCTTGGCAATGGATCCGGATAACTTGTGCGATGCACAAAAACTTGCCGGCCCCGCATCCCATGCCGATTTACGGCTATTTCTGGCAAGCAAGACACCCCCCGACGCGGTGCCTGATCCATACTTCACCCGTGATTTTGACGGTACATTGGATCTGATCGAAGACGGTGCCAGGGCGCTGCTGGATCAATTGGCACCCAGTCTGTCCAGAATGTGAAACGCGCCACTGTGGCCTTTGGTAAATGTGGCCCTTGGTGGATGTAGCCACGTCAGGGCACGCAGGCCATTCATGGGGCACTTTTCATGGCGCACTCAGCGCAAGATGCGCGGATCGCAGGGCTTTTTAGCCGCAGTACCCTTCTGCTGCTGCCACAAAGTTTTTATAGCGCTGCCAGAAATCCTCGTCGGATGGACGGTCGGACTGGCGCACCTGCTGGGCCTCGTCCGGATCATGGAAGAACCCTGCTGCACGGCGCTGGTCACCGCCACTCAGCGTCATGTCCGCAACTTTCTGGATGCAGCTGCACAAGCCGTTATTGGAAGCGCGGCCTGCTTTCATACATGCATTGTCCATCGCGCCCGCATACGCACCCGACGCGCCGAGAATTGCGAAAGAGATCGCCGCAAGGGCAATTGTTTTAGGGGTCATCTGCTCTGCCTCGGTTTGCGCCGGTTTTGATCCAGCTGGCTATAAATTATGCGCGTTTTGTAACAAAAAACACAGGTTTGTACAAACCTGTCAACGCGGCTTGGCCAAAATGTGATGTGGGGCGTGCCGTCGATGCCTCACACGCCTTTTCGCCGCGCGACACAAAGACATGATGCGTAAAGGCGGGGCAAAGCCCGCCCTATTCGACGACCTCTGCCGGATAACCTGCGCCTTTCAACGCGGCCAGAACCGTTTCGGCAGGCAGGCCGGACACTTCGGCCTCTTTGTCTTCAAGAAACACATCCGCACGTCCGCCGACTTCTTCGATGGCTTTCTCAACGGCGCTTTTGCAATGCCCGCAGGTCATGTTGGGTATGGAAAGGATCATGGTCTTTACTCCGCTTTTTGCAGATACACCTGCGCTTTTGATCGCGGCCCGTCAACGGAAGTTCACACAGTATTGCCCGCATACGCGAATCCCTCTTCCCAGGGGCAGATTGCCAATATATATCGCGCTTCATGACCGAGCTTGATCGTATCCGCAATTTCTCCATCGTGGCACATATTGACCACGGTAAATCCACGCTTGCCGACCGGCTGATTCAGCTCACCGGGACGGTGGCCGAACGCGACATGAAGGCGCAGATGCTCGATGCGATGGACATCGAACGCGAGCGGGGGATCACCATCAAAGCGAACTCCGTGCGTATCGATTATCCCGCAAAGGACGGGCACACCTATGTGCTCAACCTGATCGACACGCCCGGCCATGTCGATTTTTCCTATGAGGTGTCGCGCTCCATGCAGGCGGTCGAAGGATCGCTGCTGGTGGTCGATGCCAGCCAAGGGGTCGAGGCACAGACGCTGGCCAACGTGTATCAGGCGATTGACGCCGATCATGAAATCGTACCGGTTCTGAACAAGATCGACCTTCCGGCCGCCGACCCCGAACGGGTGAAGACCAACATCGAGGATGTCATCGGGATCGACGCCTCTGAGGCGATCAGTATTTCCGCCAAATCCGGCTTGGGTATCCCAGACGTGCTGGAGGCTATTGTCAAACGCCTGCCTGCCCCCAAAGGGGACCGTGATGCGCCCTTGAAGGCGATGCTGGTTGATAGCTGGTATGACAGCTATCTGGGTGTGGTCGTTTTGATCCGTGTGATGGATGGCGTGATCAAAAAAGGCGACCAGATCAAGATGATGAAAAGCGGGGCGGCCTACAAGCTGGACCGGCTTTCTGTTTTGAAACCCCAGATGGTCGATATTGCGGAGCTTGGTCCGGGCGAGATCGGGGTCTTTACCGCCTCCATCAAACAGGTCCGCGATACCAAGGTGGGCGATACCATCACCCACGAGAAAAAACCCTGTGCCACGGCCCTACCGGGTTTCAAACCGTCGGTGCCGGTGGTGTTTTGTGGCCTTTTCCCCGTCGATGCGAATGATTTCGAAACGCTGCGCGATGCGATCGAGAAGCTGCAGCTGAACGATGCGTCCTTCTCCTCCGAGATGGAGACGTCGGCGGCGCTCGGGTTCGGCTTCCGCTGCGGTTTCCTGGGTCTGCTGCACCTTGAGGTGATCCGCGACCGTCTGGAACGTGAATATGATCTGGATCTGATCACAACCGCCCCGAGCGTTGTGTTCAAATTGCATATGCGCAGTGGCGAAGTGGCCGATTTGCACAATCCTGCCGATATGCCCGATCTGACGCTTGTCGACCATATCGAAGAGCCGCGGATCAAGGCCACGATCATGGTGCCTGACGAGTATCTGGGCGATGTGTTGAAGCTGTGCCAGGACCGGCGCGGTATTCAGGAAGACCTGACCTATGCCGGTCAGCGGGCTATGGTGGTATATGATCTTCCCCTTGCGGAGGTTGTGTTCGATTTCTACGATCGTTTGAAATCGGTCACCAAAGGCTATGCCAGTTTCGATTACCAGATCACGGGTTACCGCGAGGATAGCTTGGTCAAAATGTCGATTCTGGTGAATGACGAGCCGGTGGACGCGCTGTCGATCATGGTGCACCGCGATCGGGCCGATTTCCGTGGCAGGGCGATGTGTGAAAAGCTGAAGGACCTGATCCCGCGGCATATGTTCAAGATCCCGATTCAGGCCGCGATTGGCGGGCGTGTGATCGCCCGTGAAACGCTATCGGCGATGCGCAAGGACGTGACTGCAAAATGTTACGGCGGGGATGCCAGCCGTAAGAAAAAGCTGCTTGAAAAGCAAAAGGCCGGTAAAAAGAAAATGCGGCAGTTCGGCAAAGTCGAGATCCCGCAATCCGCCTTTATTGCGGCGCTTAAAATGGATGATTGAAAAAACGGGCCGGCATGGCCCGTTTTTTTATACGATGCGAGCCTCATGGCCTTGGACCCGTTCGCGCTGCCAGCGCTGTGCGCATCAGGGCGCCGCAGGCAGGGGCGGGCGTGTGCTCCCCGCGATCAGATGACTGTGAATTCGCAACTCTGTCGGGAACAGGGCGGTGCGGTGCGGTGTTCTCCCTACAACAGGAGGATTTACTCATGACCGATGACGCAAAAATCGAAAAGAAATTCTGGGATGCACTGCAATCCGAACGATTTGTGATGCTGGCGCTTGAAGGCGCGTTGGGGGCCGCCCCACGTCCGATGACCGCGATCAGCGAAGAAAACGGTGGGCCGGTCTGGTTCTTCACATCGCGTGATACGGATCTGGTGCGCAACCTGACACCGGGTGCCGCGGCCTATATGACGTTCAGCTCCAAGGGTCACGAAATCTTTGCCACCATGCGCGGCGAGATGACATTGTCCAACGATCCGGATGTGATCGACCGCCTTTGGAACCCGATGATCGCTGCGTGGTTCGAGGGTGGCCGCGAAGACCCCGATCTGGCGCTTTTGTGCATGGAGCCAAGCGATGCGGAAATCTGGTTGGCGGGCAAGTCCCTTATTTCCGGCCTGAAAATCCTGCTTTCGTCTGATGCGCGTGAAGCCCAAAAAGAGAATGTGGCCCACATCACCTACTAAAGCGTGCGGCCTAGAGCTGGCTCCCTAACAGCCACAGAAGTGACATCAGCGTCAGAAATGACAAGACAGTGGCCGCGATCAAAGACGTGGCGGCCACGTCTTCGCGCTGGAAACGCTGACCGAACAGCATGTATGAGGCCATCATCGGTAAGGCCGCGTTCAAGACCAGCCCACCGGCCAGCTGCGGCATGTCGCGTGCAAAAACCAGAGATACAAGCGCTACGCTCACCGGATGACCAACCAGTTTGCAGATCACGATGCGCGCCACCCCCCATCGGAACGCATGAAGCGACAGTTCCGCCACCGAACCACCAACAGACAAAAGCGCAACCGGCGCCGCGACAGGTGCCAATAGCGCGATTGCGCGTGCGAAAACTTGGGGAATCTCCAGCCCCGACGTACGCCACATCAGCCCTGCAACTGCAGCCAGCAGCAACGGATTGCGCGCCATGCCACCAAGCAGGCGCTTGATCTTGCGCCATGTCAGGCCGCTGTCCGTTTCGATAATGGCAATCGCCAACGGGATGATCAGCACATTCTCAACGAGCAAGGCAACGGTAAAGATTTCCAGCGCCACTTGCGGGCCATAGGCAACCGTGATGATCGGCAGACCGAAAAAGGCGGAGTTGGAACACGAACATCCCATCGCCTCGAACGCGCCTACGCCATGGTCCTTGCCTGCCAGACGCGCAGTCATATATCCGATCCCATAGCTGAGCACCGACCCGAGCGTATAGATAAGATAGACCCGCATATGCGATTGCGTGTCTGTTCCCGTTCCCGCAATCGAAGAAAAAATCATGATCGGTAGAAACAACCGGATCACCAGCCGCCCCGCGCCGCGCAAATCCTCGCCACCGGCATAGCCGGTTCTGATGATCGCAAAACCGACTGCAATCAAAAGATAAATCGGCAAGATAAGGCGAATGATTTCCAGCATGGACGGATCCTATCGGGCAGTCTGCTTCATCGTGTTAGCGTTCCATTGGCTTGCGCGCAATTGCCACCGGGCGCGGGCGCGTTGTTGTTATTGCTTGACCTTCGCAGGCGAAACTCGAATTTAGCGCCACCTGCAACGGAGTATGCGATGAAAGTGGAATTCGATCAGGGCCCGTTGAACGGTGGCACTGTGTTTGCAGATCCGGTGGATGTTGTGCGCGTGACGGATCCTTCAGGGGTCGAGGCCGGGCTGGAACGGTTGCAGGATTTGCGCGACCGCGGGCTGTGGTTGGCGGGATGCCTGTCCTACGAGCTGGGCTATTGTTTTTCGTCGAAACTGCGGCCCTTGATGCCTGAAAACCGGACGACGCCGCTGATTGAAATGGCCGCCTTTACCGCGCCGACCCGCTCTGGTGTTTGCGCGGTAAAGGACGTGGGCCCGTTGGCGCTGCGGCCTGCGTGGTCGGCTGAGGAATATGGCGCGGCCTTCGCGCCTTTGGCCGCGCACATTCGTGCGGGCGACTGCTATCAGGTCAATCTGACATTTCCGCTGTCGGCACATCTGTCTTGCCCTGCGGAGCACCTGTACCAGCGTATGCGCGCGCAGCATCCTTTGGAATATGGCGCTTTTGTCGATTTGGGGGAGGAGCAGATCATCTCCCGCTCACCAGAACTGTTCTTTTCGGTGGACGCAGGCGGGTTTATTCGCACACGTCCCATGAAGGGTACACGTCCGCGCATGTCCGATCCGGCGGCTGACGCAGCACAGATCGCGGATTTGAAATGCTCTGAGAAGGATCGTGCTGAAAACCTGATGATCGTTGATTTGCTACGCAACGACCTGTCGCGGTTGTCACGGCTTGGCAGCGTGAAAGTGCCGGAACTGTTCAAGATTGAAAGCTACGCGACGGTGCACCAGATGACCTCGACGGTCGAGGCGCGCCTGCGCGACGGGGTCGATCTGCCAGAGATCTTGCGGGCGATTTTTCCCTGCGGCTCGGTGACCGGTGCTCCAAAAATTCGTGCGATGCAGATTATCCGCGCGCTGGAGCCCGCCCCACGCGGGCAATATTGCGGGGCAATCGGCTGGGCTGCACCCGAGGGGCGGATGTGTTTCAATGTCGCAATCCGCACCCTGAGCTGTGCGCGTGATGGTAAAATCCGGCTGAATGTGGGCGGCGGCGTGGTGTATGATAGCGTTGCGGAAAACGAATATCAGGAGGCGCTATGGAAAGCGCGATTCGCCGGCACTGTCCGGACGATCTGAAACTTATCGAAACTCTGCGAGGAGGGGCCGAGGGGCTGGTTCGGGTAGAGTTGCATCTTGAACGATTGCGTCGCAGCTGTGAGTTGCTGGGCGTGCCTTTTCATATCCGTGATGTGCGAGCGGCCTTGGCGCAAGTGCCGACGTCCGGAGTGCGACGCGTGCGGCTGACGATTGATCTGCGCGGCAAGGTCACATGTAGTGCCCATGAGATCAGCGCCCATCAAGGCATGTGGCAGGTCGCAATTCATGAGACCCCTGTTGCAAGCAACGATCCTTGGCTTCAGGTAAAAACCACGCAGCGCGCGTTTTACGATCAGGCCCGGGCCGCGCTGCCCGATCATTTGCAAGAGTGGCTTTTCGTTAACGAAAACGGAGCGGTCTGTGAGGGCACAATCACAAATATCTTTGTGCCCGATGGCGACCAGCTTTTGACGCCACCATGCAGTTGCGGGGCTTTGCCGGGTGTATTGCGCGAAAGTCTTTTGCAATCGGGCCGCGCCCGGCAAGCGCATATAAGCGTAGACGACCTAAGGGACGTGAAATCGTTTTTCGTTGGCAATTCCCTGCGCGGGTTGATCACGGCCTCTTTGGTCGGGTGACAGTTTTGAACTGTCACAGTTAGAAATAGCTGCGCACCAAGGCTTCGGATATCAGGACCCAGCCATTCGCCACCACGAAAAACGCCAGCTTGAACGGCAACGCAACCACAGCAGGCGGCACCATCATCATGCCCATCGACATCAGCACCGCCGATACCACAAGGTCTATGATCAGGAACGGAACATAGACGAGAAAACCGATCTGGAACGCACGGGCGACTTCCGACAGCATGAACGACGGTACGAGCGTTGACAGCGGCGCGCGAGGAGACAGATCCTGCACTTGGGCTGGGTCGGCCAGGCGCAATTCGCTTAACGATCTGAATGTTTCGGGGTCTGTGCGCGCTGCCATAAATACCCGAAATGGCTCTATCGCCCGTTCAAACGCCGTGACCATCTCGATATCCTGACGGATCAATGGCGCAATGCCGGTTTGGTAGCTTTCCATGAAAACCGGCTCCATGATGAACCAGGTCAGAAAGAGTGACAGGCTGATGATCAGCATGTTTGGCGGTGATTGCTGCAAACCGATTGCTTGCCGCAGGATAGACAAGACAGTGACAATAAAGGGAAAACATGTCACCATTATCAGAATGCCCGGTGCGAGGCTTAACAGCGTGACCGCCGCGATCAACATCAGCGAACTTCCGGTCAGGCTGTTGTCCCCACCGAAATCCATCGTGATTTCCTGTGCGTTTGCACCGGTTGCTGATGCTGAAAGCAAGATTATCACAATCCAAAGGCGCGAGGGCCATCTTGCGGTGGCGCGGGCGGGCATACCTTATAGCCCGCTTTGCAAATCAATCACTTCGGTCAAACGCACGCCCAACTGTCCGGCCTGATCGCCCTGCATTTCTGTCAGCTCGCCACGAGCGATGAGCTTGTCTCCCACATATAGTTCCACCGGATCGTCCACTCTGCTATCGAGCGCCATGACCGCGTCGGGTTGCATGCGCAAAAGGTCGCGCACCATAGGTCTGGCCTTGCCAACGGAAATGGTGATTTCGATCGGCACTTGAGTGAATGGGCTTTGCGGCATGCTGGCATCAACCATCTGCGGTCTCCTGTGATTTTGTATTGAAATATCCCGCGAGAACGGCCTCGATCCGGCGGATCGCCTCATCAGGGTCAATCCGGATTTCTGTTTCGCCAAACCGCAAAACTGCTTGGCCGTGACTCAGGCTTTGATCATTTTTGAACACCAGCGGCAGGCCCGGTTCTTTGGCAAGGAGCTGCAATACTGCCTGCTGGCACTGTGAATGCGTGAGCACCGTAATGGGAGGTGGATCCGCTGTCGCAGCAAGTGCTGCCACCTCTTGGGCAATCAGCGGGGCAAGCGTATCCGTCGCGATGCGTGGAAGGATCTTTGCGGTCATGTCACGCAGCACTGGTGCGAGCGCCTGCAGCACATGCTGACGGGCTTCATGAAACCCGAAAGCGAGACCTTGCAGGTTTTGTAGTAGGTCAGCCTGCTGGCGCGCTTCCTCTGCGGCCTGTGACGCGCTGGCCTCTTGCCATCCGGCTGCGTACCCGCGCTCGTAGGCCGCGATTTTCATCTCCTCCAGTTCGGCCTCGTTCAGATTGATCTGGTCTGAAGGAGGGGCCGGCCTGTCAAAGGATTCGAGCACTACACTAAGCATCAGCCCTGCCTTTCTTTGTCATCCATCCAGCTGCGCAAGATTTCCACGGTTTCATCTCGACGCTCTTCGATCAGGCGTTTCAGTCGATCCACCGGATCGGCCGCGTCATCTTCGCTTTCAAAGGCGTTGCCCATCGCAAATGGCATGTCCAGATCGTCGGAGGTGCCACCATCGAATCCGGAAAGCATCGGTAAATCCGGCATCGGGCTATCGTCATCCGCAATTTCGCCGGTAAGCGCGGCCTGGGCGTTGGTTGTATCGGGTGCGGGCAAGCTTGCGCTCGCGCGTTGCATCAGGATCGGGCGCATCACAAACAGACCCAATATCAGGGCGACCAGTGCAATCACGCCCAGCTGAACCAATTGCATGATGTCCAGCGGTTGGCCGCCCATAAACCCACCCGTCGCGCTTGTACCCTCTATCGCCAGCGGTTCGAATTGCATGCTTTGCAGCGTGACCACATCGCCACGACTTTCATCATAGCCCACTGCCGAGGCGACAAGTGTTTGAAGTTGCGCTAGTTCCTCCTGTGGGCGCGGTGTCCATGTGATCGTGCCGTCTTCTTGTGGAATGGCAATATCGTTCACCAAAACTGCGACGCTGAGTTTTTTCAGCGCGCCGGGTTGCCGTGAAATTTCGCGCCGCGTTTCAGAAACCTCGTAGTTGGTACGCTCACGGGTCTCTGACGAAGAGCTTTGCGATTCCCCGCCATTTGCCGCGTCTCCCTCTGGGAGATTCGAGGCGACCGTTACGTTCGGTGGATCTGTCGCCTGCGAGCTATCGGTTTTCTCGGTCGCATCTGTAGAGATCGCGATGCGGCTATCAGGATCAATCGTACGCTCGGTGATCGTTTCGCTTTCCATAGCGGTTTGCACCGATACTTCCACAACGGCATTTCCGCGCCCGACGCGCGCCTCAAGCAAACGCTCGACGTTTTGTTTGATTTCGGCTGCACGGTCTTGGGTCGCCGCGCCCGGCGCATCTTCTCCGGAACTGATCAACCCGCCCTGCGAATCTATAATCGCCACATCTTCGGGCAACATGCCGCTGATCGCTGAGGCCACCAGATATTTGAAGGCGCGTGCCTGTTGTGCCGCAATAGTGCCGTTGGCGGATGTGATATAGACCGAAGCGGTCGGACTAATGCTGCGCCGGAACGCGTTCGAACTGCCATTCGCGATATGTACGCGCGCCGCTCGTATTTGCGGGTTTGCAAGAATTGTACGCGCTAATTCTCCCTCTTTTGCGCGCCAGTAGGCCGCGTCAAACATCTGGGATGTTGTGCCGAAGCCGGACATGGAATCGAGCAATTCATACCCCGCACCGCCGATTGCGGGTAACCCTTCTGCGGCCAACGTCATGCGCAGTTCGTCACGGCGCGTTGCATCAACATAAATCGAATCGCCGCGCACGTCATAATCGACCCCACGTTGTTCGAGAGCTGTCACGATCTCGCCGGATTGTGCGCCTTCGAGCCCCGCATAAAGCAGGGAGAGATTGGGTTTGGACGCCATGTTGGAAAGGGCCAGAACCGCAATAAAAACAAAAGCTGTCGCAGCCAGAACGATAAGCCGCCGCCGCATATCCATTCCGTGCCAAACGGCCATGACTTGCTCCAAGACTCACCTCCATGGACGGACCTTCTGTCCTGTCGTCGGAAGTAGTTTTCGCTGGTCCGCCTTAACATTCGGTTAGTTGCTGCGGGGTATGACTGGCTGTGACGAAAGAAATTCGGTGATGGCATGGCGGATCTAACAGCAGAGCAAGTTGCGGATGACGCGGCGACCAAAAAGAAGTCCAAACTGCCTTTGATCATAGGGCTGGCAGGGATGCTGCTTTTCGGAGGGGGGAGCTTTTATGCGTTATATTCGGGGATGATTCTCGCGCCCGATCCTGTGGAACAAACAGTAGATACAGCGGCTGAAAAAACGCCGGAAGCCTTGGCCGATATCGCTTTCGTCAAGCTCGACCCAATGGTGGTCTCGCTGGAAGCAAGTAACGCACGGCATCTACGTTTCAGCGCAGAGCTGGAGGTGCCTACGGCCTATCAGGCTGATGTCGAACTGCTACGCCCGCGTGTGATGGATGTTTTAAACGGCTATCTGCGCGCGGTCTCGCTTGAGCAGCTGGAAAACCGTAGCGCGCTTATAAGATTACGGGCACAGATGTTGCGCCGAATCCAGATGGTCACGGGCGAGGGGCGTGTGAACGACCTTCTCATCATAGAATTTGTTCTGAATTGAGGGATCGGTATGGGTTTGATTTCCGATATTTTATTGGCTGCGGGAGCATTTGGTGCCGCGATCTATTGCGTTGTGCTGTCGCGACGTCTTCGTGCGTTCAACCAGCTTGAAAATGGCATGGGAGGCGCGATTGCCGTGCTCTCGGCGCAGGTAGATGACATGACGCGTGCTCTGGAGAAGGCCCAGAAGGCTGCAAATAGCTCTGTCTCGGACCTGCGCAGCTTGACCGAGCGTGCCGAAAGCGGAGCAGAGCGGTTAGAGATCATGCTCGCCTCCCTGCACGATCTTCCTGACACGTCGTCGGATGACGCGCGTAAACCCCGGGTGGTGCGTCGCCGTGCTCGCGAGACGGATATGGAGGCTGTAGAATAATGTTCGGGAAAAAGACTGCGTCCGAGAAACCTGGCGCGAAACAAAAAGATGATAAAGCGAAAGCCCCCAAAGCAGGCAACCCCACCAAAGCGCGGCGTGGCACACTTTTGATATTGGCTGCATTTCTAATGGGGTCTGGGTTTATTCGTGTAGGGATCGGGGCGGAGAGTGCCATGGCGCAATCTGATGAAACCGCGCCTGAAACACCGTCAAACTCCGCGCCTGAATGCATCACACAAGCAGGGGTCCTCTCTATGCTGGACGAACTGAATGCGCGCGCATCCAAGCTGGATGAGCGAGAGGCACTATTAGGCAATCGTCAGGCAGCGATAGATATGGCTGAAAGCCAGCTCACCAAACAGATAGAAGAGATGCAAGTGGCTGAGGCTGAGTTGGCACGAACTGTGGAGATTGCGGACAGGGGGGCCACCGACGATGTGGCGCGGCTTGTCACGCTTTATGAAAACATGAAACCAAAACAGGCGGTGCCGCTGTTTGAAACCATGGCGCCCGAGTTTGCTGCTGGATTTTTAGCCCAGATGGAGCCTGCGTCTGCTGCGGCAATCATGGCAGGATTAACCCCTGATACGGCATATACCATCAGTGTTATGATGGCCGGAAGAAATGCTCAGGCGCAAAAATAAAGATACATCAGTATAAAATTAATCCTGATCTGCCATAATTAAGCTGCATGTATGGAGATACCGAATGGTCGGAATTATCGGAATTGTGATTATTTTTGCTATGGTGTTTGGCGGATATATCGCTGCTGGTGGGAAAATGGGGATTATATTGAAATCCCTGCCATTCGAAATGATTATGATTGGTGGTGCTGCCACTGGCGCCTTCGTCTTATCAAACGACATGGCATCCATTAAGCATAGTTTGAAGGATATAAAAAAGGTTTTTAAAGGGGTGCAATGGAAGCCAGAGGATTATAAAGATCTTCTGTGTCTTTTATTTGAACTTATCCGCCTGCAGAGACAAAACCCTGTCGCAATAGAAGAGCATATCGAAGATCCTGAGAACTCGTCTATTTTCGGTAAGTATCCTAAAATTCTTCATGACCATGAAGCTGTTGAGATGATTTGCGACACGATGCGATCAGCTTCAATGAATTATGACGATCCCCATCAGGTTGAAGAGGTCCTCGAAAAACAGCTTGAGGCGAATTATCATCATGCAATGCATTCCAGCCACGCGATGCAATCCGTGGCGGATGCTTTGCCTGCACTAGGAATTGTTGCAGCTGTTCTTGGCGTTATCAAAACAATGGGATCTATCGACCAGCCACCAGCTGTGCTGGGAAAGATGATCGGTGGCGCATTGGTTGGCACCTTCTTGGGCGTGTTCCTAGCCTATGGTTTCATCGGGCCTTTTGCAACGAGGATCAAGGCCGTGGTTGATGAGGATGCGCATTTTTACAAGTTAATCCGGGAAGTTCTCGTCGCAAATCTATATAATCATGCAACCAATATTTGCATTGAGGTTGGTCGTCAAAATACTCCGCACCACATTCGTCCCAAATTTTCTGATCTTGAAGAGGCGATGAAATCCGTTAAGTCGGAGGCGGCATGAAGTGGTTTTCATTTATTTTTTTCTTGCTGCTTGCTTTTCCAAGCGTTTCTATTGCTAAGGAAACTAAGGTTATTTCAGGGGAGCATGAAGATTTTTCACGATTGGTATTCATGTTTGATTCGGTGCCGGATTGGTCGATTGATGAAGACGGATCGCAGTATATATTTAAAGTGAAAGGCGATGAGGCGACATATGATATTGATGATGTTTTTTATTACATACCAAGAAAAAGGATTTTAAGTGTCGAACCTGCCATGGGCGGTGGTCTTGGTATAACTCTTGCAGAAAACATGACGATCAATACATTTGTATTGCAAGATGGCCCTGTTGTGCTGGACGTCAAAAAACGTGATGAAGCCAAGGACCCTTCTCCTTCTTCCACGCTGACTCCACTGGTCGAACTGCCTCCTATAGAGGTGCCCATTCCGGGCCCGGATGCCTATTGGCGTCTTTCCGGGTCCGTTTCTGACACATCGAACACATCGAACACATCGAATGTTCCGATGCCCGACGCTGGCCGTGACAACGTACCGCTGGCAATGGAGTCTGCGCTGGATCGCGAAAGGCCGCGGGTGCAGGAAGCCGAGGCAAAACTGTTAGAGCAGTTGAGCAGAGCCGCGTCGCAAGGGTTGATCTCGTTCAAATCGCCCCCTGCCACAAAACAGAAACTTGAGGTGCCTCCTGAACAGGCTCCAGAGGATCCCGAACCTGTACTTCCTGCGCATATGGCCATCCGCTCGCAGACGGCGATGGACCGTGATATGGCAAATTCACTTTTCGCTCCGCTGCGCGGGGGAGATGAAGCCTGTTACGCGGATAAATGGTTTGCATTGCAGGATTGGGTTCCCGAGGGCGATGGTTTCATGGCCGTAGGACAACGCCGTCGTGCCCTTCTGACAGAATTCGATACGCCCGCGCCCAAGGCGGTAAGATCTTTGGCACAAGCGTATTTGGCGCTTGGGTTCGGGGCTGAAGCACGCGCTGTGGTAAATGATTTCGAGATGGATGCGCGCACCCGCCAGACGGTGAATGCGATAGGTGCTGTGATTGATAACGAAGATGTCGCTCTCGATAACCCGGTTTTGCAAATGGCGGGCTGCGATACCTCTGCTGCCCTTTGGGCGCTTCTGGCCAGTCCGCTAACCTCATTGCCGGCTGACGTGAACCTTCAGGCGGTACAGCGCGCCTATTCAGATCTTCCGGTCGTGGTGCGGCGTGAGGTGGCGTTGCCGCTGGCAGAAAAACTCAAGGAATTCGGGGCGCCCGAAGCCGCAGTGGCGGTGCATTCCGCATTGTCACGCGGTGAGGAGGCGCCGAGCGACACTGCCTTGTTGCTTGAGGCCAAAGCATCTTCAGCGGACACGGGTGATGCGATTAACTTGACGGAGGTACTGGCGCCTGTTTTGCAACGCGATACGCAACAGTCTGTTGAGGCTATGGAGCTGATTGTCGCAGATGCTTTGCGCCGTAAATCGCAAGTTGATCCGCTTATTCTGGACAATGCTCATGCGCTTTCAGTGGAGATGATTCCATCCGAAAAAGGTCTTTCTTTGCTTGGCTTGTATATAACCGGCTCCGCGCTGAATGGGGATTTCGAAGCAGCCATGGCTGGCCTTGCCGAATGGCCCACGCCCCGCGACCCCACACAGGTAGAAGAAACGCTTGGCACCGTTCTGGAACTGGCGCTAGAGGATTTGGAAGATGATGCGTTGCTATTGTTCTATTTTCAGTATCGCACAAATTTATTGGCAAACCCCCTAAGTAAAGCGCCGCGTCAAAACCTTGCCAAGCGGCTTATAGAATTAGGGTTTGGGGCGGATGCGATTGCGGTGCTGGATACACAGCGCGCCCCCGGCCGAGATAATTTGATTTTGCGAGCACGCGCTGCATTGACCGAGCGGGACGGGCCCACAGCACTTGCCTATGTATCTGATATCGAAGGTGAGGATGTGAGCGATATTCGAAAGCAGGCTTATAGAATGATTGGCGGCATTGCGCGACCAACCGAAAATGGGCTCACGCCGGAAAACAGCAATTTGGATACCGCGGTGTTGGATGCCGAGGTGGCCGAACGTTTCTCCCGGTTTCAGGAGGCTTTTACACAAGCCCCCCCTCCCGCGGGACCCGTTGATGGCGCAGTGGGCAGCGCCCGCGCGCTTTTGCAGCAAAGCGCGGCGAAACGCACCGCGCTTTCCGATTTGCTCGAGACGTTGCGATGACGACCTGACACGCCGGCATTTGTTCTGTTCCACCGCTATGAATTTGCTTGGGCTAAACACTCTGGGCAGCGACCAGCGAGTTGGAAGCTGCCCCTAAGTATCTGAAGGTGATTGGCATAGCGGGAATGTGTTACATTTACGGATCCGTTCGAGCGTTTGCACGAGTAGATCCCATCGCCAGATTTGCCCTTGGGCCTCTCTTTATAGCCGGAAGCGTCCGTCCGAGGAGTGACACTGCAAGGCAATGGTAAATGTGAGCCAGCTACAAAACCGATTTATCGGGACAACACTCAAATACCCTGACCGGAGGATGCCTGTCAGGGTATTTACGCATGTTCTCTTTGGTCAATCAGCGGCCGTGTTTAGTGCGCCACGCCTTGAAAGCCACCTGATGCTCGTCTTTGGTGCAGGGGTATAGACCTATGATCGTCTCGCCGTCCTTTACGCGCTCGACGACGAAATCTTCATAGGCGGTCATCTCGACGGCTTCATCAGCGATCTCGTCGGCCATATGGGCAGGGATTACGATGACGCAATCGGCATCCCCTACCAGAATATCGCCCGGAAACACGGGGGCATCGCCGCAGCCGATCGGCTCGTTGATTGCGATCGCTTCGTTGTTTGTCAGGTTCGTCGGGCTGGAAGGGCGGGTGTGATAGGCCGGTATGTCCAGATCGGCGATAACCGCCGCATCCCGAAACCCGCCATCGGTCACAATTCCGGCCCCGCCACGTTTCATCAACCGTGTGATCAGGATGTCACCTGATGAGGCCGCATCGGCCTGTTTACGACTGTCCATAACCAAAATCGAGCCGGGCGGGCAGGTTTCGATTGCGACACGCTGGGGATGTTCGGGATTACGGAATGCGGTCAATGGATTGCGATCTTCGCGCGCGGGCATGTAGCGCAAAGTGAACGCCGGACCGACCATGTTCTGCCCTTTCCAGCCCACCGGATGCACCCCTTGGATGACTTGATGGCGCAGGCCACGTTTGAACAGGGCCGTGGCAAGGGTGGCCACGGAGACGCCCATCAGCTTTTCACGGGTGGCTTCATTCATCGTTTTCTCCTCCTCAGGCGATGTCATGGGGCAAAACGCCCGTTGGAATGTTCTGGTAGCAAACGGGGCGCAAGAATCGCCGGATCGATAGCGTGCCAACCGATGTCGCGCCGAAATTGGTGCTGGCCGGATAGGGGCCGCCGTGCACCATGGTATCGGACACCTCGACGCCAGTGGGAAAACCGTTGGCCATCACACGTCCTGCTTTACGCTCAAGGATCGGCAGCAGACGGCGGGCCAGTTCGGCATCGCCTTCATCCAGATGCATAGTCGCGGTAAGTTGGCCATCGAACCCTTTGGCCAGTTCGAGCATTTGCTCGGGCGATTTTACACGCACGACAAGACCCAGCGGGCCAAAGACCTCTTCGCCAAGCGCATGATCGTGTAGATAGTCTTCAGCGCTGGTTTCATACAGGTTGGGGCTGGCGGTGCGCCCCTCCTGCTGGGTGCTCAGCAGTGGTTTTACGCTATTGCGCTGCTCAAAACGCGCCTGGCCATCGCGATAGGCTTTGGCAATGCCGTCTGTTAGCATGGTTTGGGGGCCGGTGCCGGCCAGCGCGTCCTTTGCGGCATCTACAAATGCATTGCCCTGCGGCCCGTCAAGCACGATCGCAATGCCGGGGTTGGTGCAGAACTGACCCGCACCCATGGTGAGCGATCCTGCCCAGCCGGTGCCGATTTCTGCACCGCGCGCCTGTGCTGCCTCTGGCAGCAGAAACATCGGGTTGACCGAGCCCAATTCGCCAAAGAACGGAATGGGCTCGGGGCGCTGGGCGCACAGATCAAAGAGCGCGCGGCCACCGCCCAGCGAGCCGGTGAAACCGACCGCCTTTATCAGCGGATGTTGGACAAGGGCGGTGCCCACGTCCCGCGTGCCGCCTTGGATCAAGCTGAACACGCCTTCGGGCAGGCCGCATGTTTTGAGGGCGGCAGCGATTGCCTCTGCCACGATTTCACCTGTGCCGGGGTGGGCGGAGTGGCCCTTGACCACCACGGGGCACCCTGCGGCCAAAGCTGCGGCTGTGTCGCCGCCTGCCGTTGAGAACGCGAGCGGGAAGTTCGATGCGCCAAACACGGCCACCGGGCCGATCGGACGCTGCATCATCCGCAGATCGGGGCGGGGCAGGGGCTGACGATCAGGCAGGGCCTTGTCGTGACGCAGATCGAGATAGTCCCCTTTGCGAATGTGGCTGGCAAACAGACGCAACTGGCTTGTGGTCCGTCCGCGTTCGCCATTCAGACGCGCCTCTGGCAGTCCGGTTTCCTGCGTGCCGATTTCGGTGATCTGTGCACTGCGGGCCTCGATCTCGTCCGCGATTGCGTCGAGGAAAGCGGCGCGGTCTTCGCGCGGCAAATAGCCATAGGTCCAGAACGCATCTTCGGCTGCGTGCACCGCACGATCCACCAGATCGACGGTACCTACGCTGAATGCATGCGCTGGACCGTGTGCGGGATCCGAGCAAAAGGTCTGCGCGCCCGCCACCCATTCGCCTGCGATCAGATGTTTCCCATGCGGAGAGAACGTATTGTCTGACATATTTTTTCCTTTGAGTGTCGTAGGGGGATGCGCTGATGGTCCCCTTCACAGATCGGGTCACCGCACGTGCGTCCATCGGGGTGGCATGTTTCTCTTGCTGCACTCGCAGGCGCGCCTCGCGGCCCGCCTTTGCGTCTCACACCAGACCGTTTGCCGTAAGAAAATCCTGCATCGTGGCCTGTTGTGCCTGTGTCAGCGGCCATGCCGAAGGCGGACGCGTGGCCCCGCAATCGAAGCCGGTTGCCTGAAGCGCGGCCTTCACGCCCGTTACATTGGTGCCGTTCAGCTCCTCTGCGCGAATATCTTCGAACGGGGCCATGGCTGCGATCAGGGCGTTTGCTGCGGGATAATCGCCAGCCTCAAGTGCTGCGTGGATTGCCATGGAATGTTCTGGCCAGATGTTGATCAGGCCTGAGGTGAAGCCCCGTGCGCCCACTGCGTAGAAGGCAGGGGCCCATACTTCGGCCAGACCACCCACCCATGTGATGCCCGGATCGCAGGCCGCGATCGCTGCGGCAAGTTTCATCGGGTTCGGGGTGGCCCATTTGACACCCTTCACGCCCGGCAGGTCGCACAGCGCCTTGATGGCGTCGGTGCCGATGGCATCATTGCGCAGATATAGCATCAATGGCAGCCCGCCCGAGGCTTGGGAGATCTGGCGGACATAGTCGACAGTGCCGCGCGGGGATACGAACGGGTCCGGCGGCTGGTGCACCATCAACGCACTGGCACCCGCCTTGGCGGAGGCTTCCGCCAGCTTGCAGGCATCGCGAATACCGCGCCCCACACCCGCCAGTAGCGGTGCGCGCCCGTCGATCATACCGGCCACTTCGGTGACCATTGTGCAAGCCTCGTCGGTGGTCAGGGCGTAAAACTCGCCCGTGTTTCCGTTGACCACCGGCATATGGACGCCAGCCGCAAGCGCGCGATCAATGATCGGCTGCAACTTTCGGGGCGCAAGCTCGCCCGCATCATCATAGGGTGTGACAAGGATGCCAGAAATCCCGCCAAGCGCTTTATCTAGGTCATGTGTCATCTCGGGTTTCCTTAGAAGATATCGGGTTCACCGACGGGCGCGCCAAAGTCCCGTTGCAAATAGTCGAAATCGCAGCCCTTGTCGGCCTGGGTCACATGTTTTGAGAACATATAGCCGTAGCCGCGTTCGTATCGTGGCGCAGGCGGCTGCCATGCCGCGCGGCGGCGGGCGAGTTCGTCATCGTCCACCAGCATATCGAGGCTGCGCCCTGCCAGATCAAGGCGCACGATATCGCCGGTTTTCAACAGCGCGAGGGGTCCGCCAACAAAGCTTTCGGGGGCCACATGCAGCACGCAGGCACCGTAGGATGTGCCAGACATCCGTGCGTCGGAAATGCGCAACATATCGCGATGGCCCTGTTTGATCAGCGCTTTCGGGATCGGCAGCATGCCCCATTCGGGGAAGCCGGGCCCACCTTGCGGTCCGGCGTTGCGCAGCACCATGACCGTGTCGGGCGTCACGTCCAGTGTCTCGTCATCGACCGCTTTTTTCATCTCTGGATAGCTGTCAAACACCAGCGCTGGGCCTTCATGCTGATAGTATTTGGGGTCGCAGGCTGCAGGTTTGATAACGGCACCATCGGGGCAAAGATTGCCGCGTAACACGGCAAGCGAGCCCTCTTTGTAAACCGGATTGCTCAGCGGGCGGATCACATCGTCATTGTAGATTTCCGCACCTTCGAGGTTTTCCCCCATGGTTTTTCCGGTGACGGTCATGACCGAACAATCCATCCGGTCTTCCATCTGTTTCATCAGCGCACGAAGGCCGCCTGCGTAGAAGAAATCCTCCATCAGGTAGTCTTTGCCGGACGGGCGCACATTGGCGATCAGCGGCGTGTCACGGCCCAACGCATCCAGATGATCGAGCGTCAGATCAACGCCTGCACGGCGTGCCATCGCAATCAGGTGCACCACGGCATTGGTCGAACATCCCGTGGCCATTGCGATGATCGCAGCGTTTCGGACAGCACCATCGGTGATGATCTGGTCTGGGGTAAGATCCTCCCACACCATCTCGACGATCCGGCGCCCGCAGGTCGATGACATCCGCTGGTGGTTGGCGTCCACTGCAGGGATCGATGACGCGCCCGGCAATGTCAGGCCCATCGCATCGGTGATTGCGGTCATGGTCGATGCGGTGCCCATGGTCATGCAGGTGCCTGCAGAGCGTGCGATACCGCCCTGAACGCCCAGCCATTCCTCGTCCGAAATGTTGCCTGCGCGTCGTTCATCCCAGTATTTCCACGCATCCGAACCGGAGCCGAGGATCTTGCCTGCGTAATTGCCGCGCAGCATCGGGCCTGCGGGCAGGAATATCATCGGCACGCCTGCGCTGATTGCGCCCATGATCAGGCCGGGGGTCGTTTTATCGCACCCGCCCATCAGCACCACGCCATCCAGGGGATGTGCGCGAATCTGCTCTTCGGTCTCGATGGCCAGCAGGTTGCGATACAGCATCGAGGTCGGTTTGTTGAAAGATTCATCCACCGATAGCGATGGCAACTCTACTGCAAACCCGCCCGCTTGCGCCACGCCGCGTTTCACATCGACCACGCGTTCCTTGAAATGCTGGTGGCACGAGTTCAGCTCCGACCACGTGTTCAATACGCCGATGATCGGCCTGCCGCGAAACTCTTCTTCGGTATAGCCCAATTGCATCATGCGGGAGCGGTGCCCGAAACTGCGCAGATCGTCTGGCCCGAACCAACGGGCGGAGCGAAGGTCATCCGGGCTTTTTCTAGTGTGTGCCATTGTCGTCCTCCCTGGCCTTTATTTTTCTTATGTATGCGTATTCATTAAATCATGTCAATAAAACTGAGCTAGAAAATATTACCTTCGTAAATCCAATTTTTTCACTGTTGACAGGGTGTAGTGTTATAGAGGAAGTTTATGTATGCGCATTCATGCAATGCGGACGGGCTATCGGAGGGTGCCCGGAATTTCAAGTTGCCCGTAACATTGGGCTCAGGGAGGGAAATCATGAACTTTACTCGCAGGACGCTTCTGGCCGCCGTTGGCGCTGCCGCTATTCTGGTGCAGCCGGTCGCCGGTTTTTCGAAAGATCTGCCGCGCAATATGCGTATGGTGATCGGCTCGACCTCAACGGGCGGCGATACCTATCAGGCGGCAGCTATCGTGGCAGATGCGCTGTCTGACAAGCTGGGCATCAACATCAAGGTGGACGCGGTTGGTGCCGCGGCAGGGTTCAAGGCACTGGCGCGTGACAAGCGCGGCACGACGATCATGATGTTCCATGACTTTGCCTATCTGGCAGAGCTTTACGGTGGCAAAGGCTTTGAAAACCCCTTTGAGGCGTTCACTGTAGGTGCGACCGTGGCGACAAATCCCGCGAACGCCTATCTGGTGTCGAAAGACTCGCCCTACCAGAACATGAGCGACATCCTGCAGGCCGCCGTTGACGGCACACGCGTTCGGGTTGCGATCCAGCCGGGTGGCGTGTCCGAGATCGGCTTTTCGGCCATGAAAAACGCGGCCAATGTCATGAAGCCGGGTGCGGGCGAAAATATCGTGGCCGTCAACACCGGTTCGCAATCCGATAAAAATCAGGCGATGTGGGATGGTCTGGCGGATGTGATCAACGGCTCCATTCAGGCCAACGAGCAGTTCACCCAGCTGCCCGAGGATGACCAGAAGGCCATGCGTTTTGTCTGGCTGACATCGACGGAGGCCACCCTGAAAGAAGCGCCCGAAGCCGGCATGGGGAAACTGACCCGCGATGCCATGCTGCAATATGCAGAGCCGGAGACAAGCGTGCCGCTGGACGAAAATACCGATTTCACATTCGACAAAGAATTTTTCTTTATCTTCAACAAGGACATGGACCCCGAGCTGATCGACACAATCGACGGGGCACTGGCCGAGATTTATGACGAAGGAAACATTCAGGAACGTGAAAAGGCGGCCTTTTTCACGCCGAATTTCCAGCCTTCGGCCGTGGCCCGCGAGCACCTGCGCGAGAAGCGCGAAACCTATGGCAAGTTGATCAAAGATCTCGACGGCTAACTGCCCGAAGCGGTGGTCTCGGCCCTGGCCGTACTCTCTTCTGTCGTGGGCAGATCGGGTGCGGCCTGTGGGGCGATGCCGAATGTGTCTGGGCGCTTGACCAGCGCCCCGTGACCCGTCCTTGATGATTACGGAGACAGCTATGGGCGATCTGACCCACGTCACCATCAATTTCGATACATCGCATCTGATTTTCCCCACGTTGATCGGCGCGATCCTGGGCCTTTTGCTGCTGGCCATCGTGATCCGCGACAGACGGCGGATACTGGCCTCTGGCAGCTACTGGAAAAGCATCATGGTGCGATCGGACAAAACGCGCCTGTTCGGCGCACTGGCGCTGACGGTGCTGTATTTTTCGCTGATGGAACCCATCGGGAACATCTGGCCCAACACGGGGATGGGGTTCTTGCTGACCTCGATCCCGTTTGTGGCGCTGGCGGGGCTGTTGTTCATGCATGACCGGCGGCTGTCGAAAGCATGGCCGCTGCTGGTGGTCGCCGTGATCGTGCCCATCATTGTGTGGTGGCTGTTCACCGATCTTTTCTTCCTGACCCTGCCTTGATCCGCGCGGAGACCTGAATCCATGGAACTATTCGATAGCCTCTCCCCGCTTTTCGTGCTGCTGACCATTGGCGGCACCTTTGTGGGGATCATCTTCGGTGCCATTCCCGGCATGACCGCCACCATGGCGGTGGCTGTGTGTTTGCCGATTACCTATTCACTTGGTCTGGAAAACGGTCTGGCGCTGCTGCTTGGCTTGTATGTGGGCGGCATTTCTGGCGGTCTTGTGCCCGCGATCTTGCTCGGTATTCCCGGCACGCCATCCTCGATCACGACCACGCTGGACGGATACCCGATGGCGCAGCAGGGGCAGGGCGAGAAGGCGCTCAGGATCGGGATCGTGGCCTCGCTGGTGGGCGGGCTGATCTCGTTGCTGATCTTGGATTTCTTCGCCCCCGCGCTGGCGGATTTCGCGATCAAGTTCTCCTATGTCGAGAAATTCCTGATCATCCTTTTCGCATTGACCGTGATGGCGGCGCTGTCGTCCGATCTGTTATTGGGCATCTTTTCCGGATTTCTAGGCATCTTCATCTCGCTGATCGGGACATATGATGTCACCAATGGCGGCAATGGCGAATGGCGCCTGATCCCGCCGGGTACCGAATACTGGCTGCAAGACGGGTTTTCGCTTTTGCCGCTGCTGATCGGCCTGTTTGGTCTGGCCACCGTTCTGGAGGAGGCCCAGACCGGCATGCAACCCGGGATGAGCCAGAAGGACGTAAAGGTCGGAAAACACGAGCGGTTCTCGTTCCGGATTTTCAACGGCCAGTGGATCAACCTTATCCGGTCCAGCTGTATCGGGACATTCGTGGGCATCCTGCCGGGGGTAGGGGGATCTGCGGCCTCGATCCTGAGCTATTCCAATGCCAAGACTTTCTCCAAACACCCCGAGCGTTTCGGCAAGGGCGAGCCTGCGGGCGTCATGGCGTCTGAGGCGGGCAACAACGGCCTGACGGGGGGGGCGCTTGTCCCGTTGTTGTCACTCGGTATTCCGGGCGACAGCACCACCGCGCTTTTGATCGGGGCTTTCACCTTGCAAGGTGTACAGGTGGGGCCGCTCTTTATCGGCAACAACCCCGGCACATGGGATGCGATGATCTGGGCAATGTTGATCGCCAATATCGCGATGTTTGTCATGATGTATTTTGCCATCCGCTATTTCGCGATGGTGGTCACGATCCCGAAGCACATCCTGTTTCCGGTCATCTTGATGATGTGTGTGATAGGTGCCTACACGATCAACTATGGCATCATGTTCGACGTCTGGACGCTGTTGATATTCGGGATTTTCGGTTGGGCGATGGGCAAGCTCAGGCTTGAGGTGGCGCCATTTATCATCGGCTTCATTCTTGGACCATCGGCAGAGGTCTATTTTGTCAAAACACTGGAAAGCTTCGGTGATGTTTCGATCTTCTTTACCAAAAGCCCGATTGCGATGGTGCTTTGGGTGATGATCATCGGTTCTGTCGTCGGGTCAATCTTGCTCAACAGATCGGCTGCGAAACGCATTCGCGAAAATAGCTGATCTGCATTGCCTTGGCTGGCCGATTTCACGATGATGGGAGCCATGGATCAAAAGACCGATATACCAAAGAAGCGCGCTCCGGGTAAAAAGCCCGGGGGGCGTGTTACAATGAGCACCATCGGCAAGCTTTCGGGGGTCAGTCAGGTCACCGTTTCTCGGGCGTTGTCAGACCCCTCCAAGGTGTCGCCAGATACGATGGCGCGCATCCGCGAGGCGATCGAGTTGACGGGCTTCGTGCCCAATGCGGTAGCAGGCGCACTGGCATCGCAGAAATCAAAGCTGATTTCGGCGATCGTGCCGTCCATCACCAACATTGTTCATGCCACGATGGTCAAAGGTTTCAGCCAGATCATGCGTGAGAAGGGTTACGAAATCCTGCTGTCAGAGGCGGGGCTGAATGCCGAGGACGAAGAAAAACTGGTGGCCGCGCATTTGTCGCGCAGGCCCGATGCGATCTACCTCACAGGCATCCATCACACTGCCCTGACCCGGAAAATGCTTCTGGGGGCGGATATTCCGGTGGTGGAGGTCTGGGATCTGACCGACACCCCGATCGATCACTGCGTGGGCTTCAGCCATGCCGAGGCTGCGCGCGCGGTGGCACAGTTCGCGGTCGAGGGTGGATATCATATGGCGGCGACCGTCTCAGCGGGTGACGAGCGTGCCTTGCGTCGCAGGGACGCATTCACCCAAGAGTTTGATCGCTTGACCGGCTTTGTCGCGCCCACCGTGACGTGGGAGACCACAGCCAGCCTGCCCGGCGGGCGCGAGGCCCTGCGGCGGCTGCTGGACGAGCTGTCCTTTGATCGGGGTGTGATCTTTTGCAGCTCCGATATTCTGGCGCATGGCGTGATGATAGAGGCGATGCAGCGCGGCCTTGATATTCCGGGCCAGATTGCCGTGATCGGCTTCGGCGATCAGGATTTTGCAGAGTTTCTGGAGCCTGCGCTGACCACTGTGCGGGTGGATCGTCCGCATCTGGGGCGGATGGCGGCCGATGCACTCCTCAACCGGATCGCGGGACATGCGGCCGAGCGCCCGATGACAGATGTCGGGTATCGTATTATGCCACGCTGCACGACCTGACCGGTTTGCAAACGGTGCTGGGTGCGGCATGTTGCAAACAGGGCAGGGTTTGCCCCGCCTTTTGGACATCCGAAGGCGCGAAAACGGGGAGGCTCAGCGCGGGGTCTGCCGTGGGGCCTTGCAGCAGTCATGTGCCGCGTCTGTCACGTCCACACCATTTGCATCGCCGTGCTTCGATAGAACGGCGCCTATGCCCCGATCCCGTTCGCAAACACGGCGCGCTGGTTTTTCTTTATAAATGTCCAGGCGATAAAGCGGCTGGTTTTCTGGCCTTGTGCCATTTCGACGACCTTGTAATCCGCAACACCGGCTTTGGTCAAAATCCGGTGGAGGGGTTGGAGGTTGTCTTTTTTTGACACCAACGAGGTAAACCACAGGCACTGGTCGGCAAAGCTGACGCTTTGTTCGACCATGCGGGCCACAAACTTTATCTCGCCACCGGGACACCAGAGTTCAGCGTTTTGCCCCCCGAAGTTGAGTTTCGTCGAGCGCCCTTTGCGAAGGTTCGCCCATTTGCGGCGGGTCCCTTTGTTCGCTTGTTCAATCGAACTGTGGAAAGGTGGGTTGCACAATGTCACATGAAACGCATCGTCGGGCCGGATCACACCGCGAAAAATATTTTCGGGGTCGCTTTGAAGCCTGAGGCTGATTGCAAGGCTGTTAAATTCACAAATCTGTTGCGCTGATCTGATCGCGGCTGCATCGATATCGACACCGGTAAAGTGCCAGCCGTATTCGCTCTGGCCTATGAGGGGATAGACCAGGCTCGCGCCGGTGCCGATGTCGAGGGCCTTGATGGCGCGCCCGCGGGGAATTTCCTGGTTGTTACTGCCGGCAAGCAGATCCGCAAGATAATGGATATAGTCGACACGACCCGGAATGGCCGGGCAAAGGTATCCTGCGGGAATATCCCAAAAATCAATATTGTAATGTGTCCTCAGCAAGGCACGGTTGAGCATACGCACGGCGCTTGGGTCTTGAAAGTCAATCGTGGTCTGACCGGCGGGATTATTGGTCGTGAAGGCTGCAAGCTCGGGCGTCTGCGCGATTAAACGCTCGAAATCGTAGCCTGCCGCGTGTTGATTGCGAGGGTGCAGTTTGGTTTGGATGGCCATGGGGGACGCCTTTTTTCGAAATGCGCGGGCGTCAGTCGCCAGACGGTGTGCTGGTTTTAAATTCTCATATACAAAAAGTAAAATTACGAGCAGCGCAGATTTTCAAAAGACGCGGGGGCGCGCCTGCAGCTTCCCCCCTTTGGCAATGGACGCAGGCTGTCTTCGACGGATGGCCGTGCGCCGATCCAACAGACGGACCCCTCACGCACCCGCACCGCCCCCCTGAAAACCGGATCGTCGACGCTGGAGTTCTGAGCTGGATTCCCTTGGCCGGACGAACGCTTGTGGGTCATAACCGATCGGCAGCCCAGCTTTCGGTGGCTTGTTTTCGAACCGAGTTTAGGGAGGCGTTTGAAACATCTTCCAACATCTGATGGCTACGCAGCAGTTCATCGTGAAAAAGATACACCCGCGACAGGAAATGCCCGAACTCAAGGGAGCCTTCGCCGTTGCGTTCGCCGTTGCCGCTGGTCGAGACCACCACATCACCGCCCCAATCCTGACCACTGTCATTGTTCGGATTGTAAAAATAGACCCGCATCATTCCGGTTTGATCTTCGGCGACGCGCAGAATTGCGATGGCGTGCCAGCCAATGAACTGTTGGTTGGGGTCTGTTACCGCGATGCCGGCTGGCTGGGGATGGCTTAGCGGACGGCCGCCGTTGTGATGGGGGTGATACGTTGCAAAGAAGCGGCGTAGGAAATTATCGTAATCCGTGAGTTTGCCGGTGGCCACATCTACGGCAACAGCGCAGTCGCGTGCCACCCACCATCCGTGAAATTCAGGGTTGATCCACCGATGGGGATCGCCATCACGCCCGATGCATAACTGCCCCATTTTAGCATAAATCCTGTCAAGATGCGCGACCAGCAGCACCGAGACCGGATCAGCATCGATCGGGCCAAAGCCGGCCAGACCAACAGGCAGAGTGGCGGAATTGATTTCGGTCCCTTCGAAATGCATCAAAACCGCATCAAATTCGGACGCCTGATAAATGATATGAAGCAAATAGTCAGGTTCGACCTGAGACCACATTGCGATCGCGCGCGCCGATTGGCATGTCGGATTTGCGCCTTGTCCAACGCCCAGTGGCTGGCCGATGATCTGCAGAACGCCCGCTAAGATATGCGTTTCCGGCGGAACGAGTTCACCAAAGCCCAAAGTGATGCGCGCGCGCGCCGACCCCCGTATTTTTTGCCGTAGCTGTCGGTCAAGGGCCGGCACCATAGGCGCATGGTGCAGAACACCACGTTCCAGCAACAGCGTCAGACCATACACCGCCTGAGGGGTCGACAGGGTGACGCCCGCGCGGATCAGATCTTCGATCAGGCGGCGATAGTGTCGCCAGCAATCCAGACCGGTGGTCCCGAGACCCAGCGCTTCCGGCACAAGCGCGCGGTCGCGGTAATCCAGCACATAGAGTAGAAACGTCACATGGTAGTCTGAAACAAGGCCGGTATCGTGCATGGCGCGCGCAAAACCCATCGCCTCCCGCGAGAGAGCAGCTTCGTCGAAATGCTCGATCCGTTCAAGATAGGCATCAACCCCCGGATCCTCCAATGACGCGACCGTAGGGCCGAACAGAGCGCTCACAAGGCGTTCGGCGCCTAAACGCTCGCTGCCCGGCTCGGTGCCATTTTCGTTCAGAGCGATCGCAATCTGCGCGATCATGTCCTTGACCACGCCCACCTGAATCGAACGCTGTTCGAGAAGACGCCAGATTTCGCTGACAAGAGCGCCCAAGACATCCGTCAGGCCGATATGTTCCGAGAGATACCGCAAGATCCGTTGCTTGGTTTCGTGGCGCTCACCTAACGCACGTGCCGCCTCGTCAGACTGCCCGAAGATATCGCGCAGATTAAGGGCCAAGACCTGTGTCAGGAAATGCCTTGCGGTGTCTTGATGCAAGTTGCGATGACGCATCGCACCGGTGGCCACGGCCAGAAACCGGCAGAGGCTTGCGACTTCTATTGCAACAAGCCCCGGGTCTAAGGCAAGCAGTGTATTGGCGGAAATTTGCGGAAGCAGGGCCTCCGGTGCATCCCAGTCCGAGCCCGCAAACACGCCGGCAATATCCATGGGAACGGCACGTTCGCAGATCACGTCCATCCCGCTGTCTGTCTGCAATAGCTGCCCGACCACATTCAGAACGGCGTGTTGATATTCCAGTTTTGAACCTAGACCTATCTGTTCAAGCTGTTCGATTTTGATGTCGAGATCAGCAGCGAGCCGGGCGTTTTGCGCCCGGCTATCGACATTGCTAGATTGGCCGTCGTTGGATGTGCTCATCAAACGTAAAAGTCCAATTCTTCTTGCGCTTTCAGTAGGTCGCGCAGCTTCAGGGGATCATCACCCGCAAAAAAGACCAGACCCCAATGCGTGCCAAAGGCAGACCTGTCGGGGACGGTTTCTTCGGTAGGTGCGACCAGCTCGTGGGATTCGAAATACGGATGCTCGGTGGTTTCTTTCGGCATTTCCAGTTTGCTGACCACACGCCGGCGCGGATAAACCCCGAAACAGCCAGCATAGCACGTCGCATCTTCGACTTCGCGTGGGAAGAAGGCATCGACCTCTTCCTTGGTGCTTTTGGGGTCAAACACCAGAATGGACGCTTGGTAGGCGCTGAAGCCATATGCGCGCTCGATCAATTCGAACGCCTTGAACCCCGGTGGGCGATAGGCGACTTCGCCAAAGTACATCTCGCCGTCGGATGTGACGAAGTATTCCGGATGGATCTGGCCGAACTTGATGTCGAAGGTCTTGATCAGTTTCTCGATCTGCTTGGTAATCGCGCCTCGCCAGCTCTCCAGTTCCTTGGTGGCCGGCACAAAGACAGAGTAGCCCAGCGTCACATATTCGGAAATGTTGAGAAACTTGATTTCCCCGTCATGAACCCAAGCTTCGACAGCAAACTCCCAACCATCAAGATGGCTTTCCATCAACAAAGGATATTCCTCGTCCGGAATCTTGTCGATATCCTCTATTTCGCGGATCATGCGATGGCCCAAACAGCCGGCCTTATCGAACGCCTTTACGTGGATGGGATCGTTCGGGTCGCCGTCAAGCTTGAGCAGCGTCTGGTTGACCCGCTTCATAAAGCGAATGATATCGTCTTTCTCGTAGGCTTCCTCGAAAATACCGACACGAATACCACCCAGCTGGGCACGGCGCTTCATCAGGGCTTTGTCGCGAAACAGGATAGACTGACCGTACATGCGGGGCTTGTCCATCAGCACCGAGTTGATCGCGCCCGACCACTCCACGGTTTCTTCAAACAGCGGGATGGCCACATCCACGCCGTCCGCCTTGAGCCGCTGTGCAATTTCCATGGAACGGTCGTTCAACCGTGCAAAATCCCAAGAGATAAACGGAATATTGTTCGCTTCGCAGAAATCGGCGGCCCATTCGGGCGCGACCACAACATACCGACGATCAAATTTCTGGGCGGCCTTGATCGCATTCACGCTCCAGCCCAGCAGGGCAATATACCCTTTGTCCGGATCTTTGGGTGTTTCGGTTCCACGCACGGAATCCAGCGTCGGATCGGTCCAGCCGGAGATAACTTGTTCTGTTGGGGCTTGTATTTCCTTGGACATTGTCGGTCTCCTCATCAGTTGCGCACTAAACTGACGCCCTGATCGGCAGCACCAGCAGTCTACATGCAGGTAGTCACTGGTTACTTAATGCCCTCGCCAATTATTTCCAATCGGATCAAGGCTGCAGCCAATTCCGGATCACTTCACGAACAAAAACCACTGTCCTGCTCTACTCAACACGATGCCAGCGTGAAACACGCCAAGTATCTGTGATAATACGCGGATTTTGGGCTGGGCACATCGTCGGCATGTACAAGGATCATCAGGCCGCGCTCGGGGCGATGGAGATCTGCCGCCCGTCCTGTGTCGGCGATACCGGGCAGTTTCAGAATAAGAGAGCACGCCATTCTCGCCGCCTGCCGGTCAGTGGCTGTAACGCTAACGCTTTCGGGACCGAACGCATGATGTCGGCTGGGTTCATCAAGCTTGGGCAGAAATTTGGGTCACATGTTGCTGGGTGCGATGAGATTAAGGCATGGTCTAAGCGCGTCCAGTTTCCAAAAACCTGTGTTGTCGAGCGGATATGGCCGCAGGGTGGGGAATTTCGTCGCAAGAATGGCCAGAACTCAAATGGTGTTTCACAACAAAAGTTGCGCTGTGACGAAATTTGCGCGCGTTCCAACGCCGCTGCACGGCAGTTCAGTGATTTCATACCCGAGGGCAGCGTAGGTCTCGCGCATGACGGCGCAGGTTGTCTCGGCCTCGGCGCGGGTCTGTTTGCGTTCGGCGTCTTGAGTGAAGATTTCGTCCCGGTGGGGCGCAAGGAAGACGCGGGCGTTGTAGCGGGCTGCCTTGGCCGCTGCGGCAAGGTGGGGCGGCACGGGGAGGCCGCAGAGGGTCAGGTAGCCCACGATGTCGGGAATGCCTCGGTCGAAGATCACGGACCCTGAGACCGTCTGTGCGGTGCTATAGGCGCTCAGGTCGCGCTCCAGCATTCGTTCGGCGTAGGCCATGCGATCCGCCCAAGGCAGGGCGTCTCCGCCGCGGGCCACCTCCTCGTGGATGATCGCGCGGCCGGATTCGGGGATTGTGTGAAAGCCGCGGCGGGCGAGCTCCGTGATCAGGCTGGTCTTGCCCGCACCGGGGCCGCCCGTCACGACAAAGAAATGGTCGCTCATGGGCCATCCTCGGGTTTGACAGGGGAAGGGCTACGCAGCGATCGACGCTCCGAAAGGTGCGGATCAAAGCAGCATAGAATTTCGTAGGGAAAACAGCACCGGTCTGCGCGGCAGAGGCAAAACCTCTGACAAGAAAGGCAGAACTATCTGGTGCTTTTCAAATGTTGGGAAGGGGCACATAGTTTTGCCTCTGAGCGTCAAAATTTCCTTTTGAATTCAGTGCCCCGAAATCTCGATGCTGAACTGAAGCTGCCTTTTTCGTCAGATAAGGTTGCCTCTGACCGTACATGAAAAAGCCGGCGCAGCGGCCGGCTTCCCGTGAGTGATGGTTCAGAGAACGTCGTTTCGCCTGAAAATCATGTTGGCGCGTGGGTCCAACGGTAGCGGCTTCGCCCCGCGATCAAGTTGGATCACGGCCTCTACGCTTGGCAGCCGCCCGCTCTTCGTCGCCAGCTCGACCACCGAGATATGACTCTTGGAAAACTGCTCCATCGACTTGGCGCAGACGTACCGTCGCATTCGTCCGCTGTTCAGCTCCTCTATGTCGCAAGATTTTAGTACGCCCGTGTCCATCAGACTGCGGATCGTCCGGATATTGATTCCGAGAATTTTTGCGGCCCGGGTCGGTCGAACGGTTCCGTGGTGATCGGCAGCGATGACCTCCCGCAGCACGGCGAGCGACACGTGGAAATCCGGGAAACGCGTGGTGGCAGGGTCGACTGCATGCAGCGGAAGGTGGTTTCTCAGAATGATTTCGACCACGCGCTCGGTCGGTATGCGGACACGATGCGATGCCGTCGCAATGTCGAGTAGGTCCTCCGATTTGGGGCGTTCAACGCGCGCCCGCAGCTTCCCAAGGAACCCATCGAGATCGCGTGGATGATACATCGGCGAGGCATTCTTTTCGTCGAAATACTTCTCAACGAGTCCGGGCTTCGTCAGCTTGGTCATCATGAAACGCTCGACGCCAAGGTGTTTTCCTGCATCGGCGGCGTTCAGGAGGTCATCGAAATCGGTCGCGATGTCATTGATGATTTCCGTGGGCACGTAGCCGGTCAGTACAAAACCTTGGCCTGACGTTTTCCTCTCCGCGAGCCCCATTGAGGCCAGGCGGCGCGCCAGCTTCCAGCCAGACATCCCATAGCGCGAGCGCGCCGTCGAAAGCGAATGAACGTATTGTTCCGGGCAAGGTTGGCCCAGAACGATGTAGCCTTCGGAGATCGGAAAATTGCGGAAGATGAACTCTCGCACCAGATCACGGATCACATCGAACTGAGGGTCGTCGTCGCGGTGGCGCAACCACTCGAAGAACACGCGATAGCGGGTCCGGTAAAGGGTGTTGTCGACCGGATGCGCCCGCTGGATCTCCTTGAGCTTTTCCCTGAAAGCATCTGGTCCGTGACGTAGGACACCATAACCGGCAGTGCCTGCAGCCGCCCATTGCGCCGGCGTCACTGTTTCTCGCCGGGCTTTCGGGCCAAGGGTCAGCAGGAGCCCCAAGCCCTCGCACGTCTGCGCCGCAACATGGAAGGGCAACCGGTCGAGCCACGTTTTCCCGGGCCCTTTCTTGATCCTATTTCTCAGGTAGTGCTCGAACAAAAGGTCCTGATCGTTCGCGATTTGGGGTTTTGGTGGTGAAAAGCCAGAGGTCAGCTTGATGACGTCGAACCGCTCTCGCGTCCCAGACGACGTGGGCAACGGAGTGAGGTAGCAGCCGTGCAAGCAGCAGGTGCGGATTGAGGTCAACTGCCATATGCCGAAATGCGCAGCATCGTTTTGGTTTGAGGCGTCTTGCAGGCATTGCGGGCAGCTTTTGAGAGCGGTTCGGCTGAAGGCCGTGAACTTGATCTCCTCCATGCCCAACCGGAACCAGCCAGGAGAGACTAGCGCAGGTGTGTGGCGATGCAGTTCCGCCTGATCGACACCGGCGAGTGAAGCCAATCGCGCGCAATCTTCTTGGTCGCCATTGGATAGTTTCAAATAGTCGATCCCGAAGTCCGACAGAAACATGGCCATGCCTGACACGCCGTTGCGACGTGCCAAGCGGGATGCGAGAGAGGTTGCGGATTCTCCATTCTGGTGTTTTACATTTAAGGGCAACGGCTTGATTGTCGAAAACATCATGTGCGGTTCTCCCGAGAAAACACCTGGCGGGCGTCGATGCGCATGAAGTCCGGCACGACAAACGGGTTGAACTCGGCATCGCAGGAGGTCCGCCGATGGTACGCCCTGATGAAATTGTGCCGGTTCAGTGTCTTCTGGCCATGCAGATAGGCATCCTCGATGGCGTCGAGGATCAGGACGATGGCGATGCCGAACTGGTTTGCCGCAGCATGGACCACGCGTTCGCCGTGGGATAATTCCAGAACGTCTTCCTCTGGTTCGAGCTGCGCCAGTTCACAGTAGTTCTCGAGCAGGTCGAGGATATCATCACCATATGCGGCGGGGGATAGGCTCTCGAACCGAACGGTCCGCATGCGCCGAGCGAGCTGATGGTCGTGGTTGAGGATGTCTTCCAGCTCGTTTGTGCCCGACAGAATGATCCCAACTGGCCATTCCGGGTCCGTCATCAGAGTCTTCAGCATGGATGTCACTGAATCCAGCTCGTGCTTGGTGCCCCGCGACGCCAGGTCCTGCGCCTCGTCGAGATGCACGAACAAAACGCGCCGCTCCTTCAGGTGATGTTGGACCAGGTCCCAGATGTACCAAGCATGGCGATCGGCACCGATAGGGTAGCCGAGCGCCCGAAGGAGCATCTGCCCGACGAATTTCAGCGTTGCGGGTGATGGTACCCGCAAGCTGATGATGGTTGAATCTCCGTATCCCTGATCGGCCAGCCTCTTCCTTTCTTGGGCAAGAAGATGGGTGATTGCCGCGCTTTTTCCGGCCCCGGAGTGCCCGGACAGGGCAAGCCCTTGCGCCTCGCTGATACGATCGGTCTGGATGTCTACGAGCCTTTTCTCAGCGAGGATGGAGAACCCTTCTGCCAGTGGAACGAAGCGCTCGTGATCGACGAAATACGCCTTCAGTTCAGCGACCCGTTGTGCCGCTTGGGTGATCAGATCATTTCCCATCGTTGAACCCCCAGCGTCTGCGGTTCTTGCGTCTCGTTCGACGCTCGGAGATCGGCCCGTTATCGTCGCTGTCCGGCTTCCGAGATGTGTCCGTTGGCGAAGTAATGGAGATTGCATCATCGAGCAGGTCGTTGCTCGGCGGCATGTGTCCCAGCCGCTGCTGATCAGAGCGGAGCGGATAGTGCAGTGCCGCATCTGCACGGGCGACGTCCACGTCGGTCACATGGAAAGGGGTCAGGGCGCGCAGCGCGAATGCGCGGCGGTTCGCGTCCGATATCCGCGCGATAGCCCGCTGGACCTTGGGCGCGTCCAACTTCGCAGCACGCGCATGTGCGTGACGAACGGCCCGGATGCCCTCGCGCAGCTCATCGAAGCTCATGCCCTCAAAGCCGGGCTGATTGGCGAGTGCCGGATACCAAGTAGCTCCGACCTTGACGGCGATCCACCCGATGTCCTGCAGATCGACCCTGATTTCCACCTCCCGTATGGGGGAGTGCAGATAGGCTTCCCGCAGCGCCTCGCAGCTATAGCTAAGCCCCGAGAACAGTACGCCCTCGTCGTTGAGCTTCTGGGGCATCGGCCTGCCGAATGCCTTCCTGAGGGTCAAACCATCCGGCACCGGGGGCGTCCCGTGTTCAGCCACAAGCCGCTTCCAAGCTGCATTCGGGGTTTCCCCCTTCAGCGAGCCGTGTGGCTGGTTGTGATAGATATCAACGATATAGGTGAGCAGGACCTTGATCAGGTCGTCGTCACACAGACAGGCGAGCATTTCTGAAGGATAGTCACCGCGATCAACAGTGTCGAAGAAGGTCCGGCCAGCCAAGAGCGGCATGAGCTGATGCCCAAGAGTGCGGAAGAAGGACTCAATGTGCCCCCGCATCCAAGGAATTCCGGCGGGCGGCAAATGTGACGTGACCCCAAGCGACGCTACCGTTGCCTGGAAGGCATCCGAAACGAAGGCAGGCCCCATGTCGGTCACGAGGGTCCCGATCCCGCCATGATGATGCCATGTGCTCTCGCATTCGGCCGCCTGAGCCAGCGGGGTCTTGTCCTCGAAAATCTGCCGCAGCGCGCGGATCGCATCATCCGAGTTTGGATTGTCGGCCAGTCGCATCGAAACGACACATTTCGTGGCGCAGTCGATCGCAAGATACATCCAGCGCCGCCCTGTCTCGAATTTCTTCTGCCGATCCGGCGGCAGGTGTTCCCAGATGCCTGTCAGCGTCAGTAACGACATGACGTCGAGCTTGTTTTCATCCATCTCGACCCGCTCCATGGGGCGCACGACATCGGGACCGTTGCTGCTCATGGCGAATTTCCTGGCGGCCGCAGACGCGCCAAATCGTTTTGCGCAGACGTAGAATGGGTCTGCCGAGTCCAATCGGCGTTTAACGCTGGAGGCAGAGGGGATCGAGAGCAGCGTTGCCCCCGCGCTGGTTCTGCGCGCGTTCTCGTCGGCGAACAGCGCCCGAGTCTCCTGAATAGACTGGACTTTGGTTGGTCGCTGCGTGTCGGCGTAAATCTCGATGACCTGGTTCATCAGGGCTTCCGCCTTTGGACACCAGCGCCGGCTCCGATTGCCGGATAGGTGAGTGGCCGGAATGAGCGAAAGTGCAGAGTAGCCTGCAGCCTGATAGGAGCGGACCCACTGCAAGACTGTCCGGCTTCCCGGCAGCTTGCGGATTTTTATTTCCTTACCCGGTCGTATCTTGGCAAAGGCCGCTGCGCCTTCACCAACGAGCCTGGCCGTCACTGATGCGAGCTGCGCTTTGGCCTGCTCATAGGCCCGCTGCGTGCGTTTGACGAGGCCCGCAGCTTCGAGAGCCAGGAAGGCGTCACAGACGGCCTTCCGCCAGATCACCAGCCGTGCGGTCTTTTCCGACAGTTCGCTGATGACCTGCACAGGTTTATCGCGATGGGCCTCTTGGGTGGCTCGATCAAAATACCCGGCAAAGTAGGTCGTGTCCGGCCGACGCATCATCTCGGCGAGCTCTTGGTGGGAAAACGCCTCAGTAATTCCCGGCTGGCCGACGCGCTCGAAGGTGCCGCCTTTGTCGTCGATTTCTAGCGGACGCATGGCGACGCCTGCCGTGGTGATCATGTCGGAGTTCGAGAAGCGAAAACGCAGGGTCATGCCGCCACCTCCGTCAAAGAGGGGCGCGACCAGGCGAGTATCCGGGCCGCTTCAGCAGCGGCGGTCCGGTCGATATGCAGATCCGTGACCAGCAGCACGCGGTCTGCAAAGGATTTGGAAACTGCGGCTGCAACAGCTTCGAGCTCGGATGCAAAGTTCAGCTTCAGCACACGCTGCATAGGTTTGACGGCCACAGCAATGCGCTCCCCGTCCGTTTTCGTGATCAAGAAATCGAAGACATGCCGCGCGGGGCAACCGTCAGTGCCGACATAGGATATCGCCGGGGGTTGTTCGCGGATGTTGTGCACGTCGGGGCGTACCAACATCAGGCAGAGGAAGGCGTATTCGAGCGCACTCTCGAAGTGAATGATGCGCGGGCGCTCGAAGCCGGGCAACGATGCGACCATCGAGCCACGAAGGCTCCCTTTTGAACGGCGCGCAGGCACCCGGGTCGCGTGGCTCGGCTCCGGCCCGCGGTGGAACAAGGTGTTGTACATGATGATTGGAGCGCACCTCACCTGGGCGCCGACCCATGTGGATCGGAGCAGGCGCGGGGCGACATCCCCCTATGTTTGAGATGAGTTTGACTGCCCTGCCGAGAGACGCCTCGGCAGGTTGACTTTTCGTGAGACTCAGGGGATGAATAAGGGGTCGGATCGAAACGACACTTATTCAAAAGGCCTTCCTGTTAGCGCAGGAGGGTCTTTTTATTTCCCGATGTCAGGTGTTGTTTGCCGCGCTGTCCTCCTCTGCTGGGTAACGGTCGGGGAAAAGCTCGGCCGGAGTCGTCTCGACTGCATCGGCAAGGGCCTTCTCGATTTTCAAAGACCTACGCAGACCTTGGCTGACCAGCGTCACCGTCGAACGCAGAACCTCCAGCTCGCGGGCGACTGAGGCAATGGATTTGCCACGTAGGCGTAGCTCCATTTTCAGGCGTTCATGAGCTGGGTTCACTGTGTGTGACATTGACGCTGTAACCATGATTGCTGGGACTTCGTGATCCGGAGGGAATCAGCTATCAACGAATCAGTCAAGGATAACTGTTTAGAATCATGTGGTTAAAAACTGCGGCAGAATTCTCATTATGGATGGCGGTAGAATTTCACCGGAGTTTTTAGTCAGAGGAAGGGTCTATGGCCGAAGCAAAACACCATCTGGAGGTTTCTGGCGATTTCGTCATCATCTTTGCGGATGGCGAAGGTCAAGGCGTCCATCACTCTGAACTCATCGAACTAATGACGCTTAGCCGGTCGCTGGCAGAGGTTCGGAAACGTTTCGTCGGCAGTCGGACCAATCTGATCGAAACGTTGGAGCACTTCGGCTATGATTTCGACGCGCTGCTCCAATCCCAGTTTCGGGAGGGGTATCGCGACACGGCCTTGGCGAAGCTACATCGCGTTGATCCGAAATGGATCGCTCGTAAGCGAGAGGCACTGGGCTTCTCGAACGCGCCGGGGCGGTCGCGTGCGGAGTTCTCATCTGAACAAGTGAGAAAAGCATATGATGTCGCTGGCAGCTTTGCCGGTGCCGCAAGGTTGATGGGCATCAATCGGCAGACGTTCAAAAAGTTGTACGCCCGAGTGTCAGACCAAATGGAGCCGGCGCATGATGACAACTTAGACCAGTCGCTGGGGGACGACCGTCTCGCAAAGGCGCGAACGGCAGCTGGCCGCGTCGGCTCCAAGGTTTGTTCTTCTGGGGATGAGCTGAAGAAGTTTTTCGACGACGAGTGGGGGGAGGGTTAATCGCGGCATACAGTCGCCAGTGCAGTATTCACATGGATGAATTACGGTTGGAAAAATTATCGCAACCCTCAGGAAACCCCTTTCAGAAATGCCTCGCCAACTTCTTCCGCCTCAATCTCAATCAATCCCTCTTCATGCAGAATTTTCGTTGCGACTACGAGGAGGGATTTCTCCTCATCACTAAGGTTTCCAATTCCAAGTGCGCCGTGAACTTCGTCTGCGATGAGGGTCATCTGGCAAATGTAAGACACATGCAGAGCATATAGGTTCCGCGCAAGTTCACGATGGAATAGCGGGACTACAGACGGCCCTTTCCGGTCGCCCATCTCCGTGGCGATTATGCCATGCATGAGCCGGGATTGAGAAACATGCGCCGCGCCGCTCAGTTCACCATAGACCTTGCCCATGTTTTTCAGTCGGCCGATGGTTGCGTGTGGTGTCTTGCCGTCTTTTCGTTTCGAAACCCCGAGTTCCTGTACCGCTGAGATCAACTCATGCTCTTGTCTCAGAAGGGTCGCAGCCTGCGCGTATAGTCCTTCAACAATCGCGATTTCACAAAGATTTATACCGTGCATGAAGTGCGTTATAAGGTCAAGCTGTTGTGCCAGGGCGCCGGTTACTTCATCAAATTGCCGCCCGCAGCAACGTGAGATGAAGTTTAAAAATGCACTGCAAACCGACGCATGCGCCTGTGTCAGTATGATATCATTCTCTTTGAACGCCTCTCGGTTTTTAGCGCATTGCTCCGCGTGCTTCCCCATAAGAATTGAGACAGGCGCCAACGTCTTCTCACCCCAATTCTTCATTGAGGAAATAATGTCATCCCCAAAGCTGAGTTCTTTTTTTGCGTGCACTACTCAAACTCCATTGTCAGGAAGCACTGTTCGAGAACAATTGCCTATTTATTGGATCGTTATCAACGCGCCTGAGCGCCAAGATGTGACGATTCGATCCTAAGGTTTTCTGTACGTCTATCCTGTGCGTGTGCATCTAGGAACCCGCTCGTGTGGACCGGCCATGCATCGCGGTAGGTTGCTGCTCGGCGCTATTGCGCCCAATCAAGTTCGCGCGAACGCCGGTCGCACCTATCAACGGACGCCATTCTGGATGGTATGACAAACGTCTGCTTAAAGTGGAGGGCAGGGTCGCGCTTGCAGCCTTGGCGACAGGCAGCTCTCCGCCCGCTTCTGCTAGACGTCTCGCAGTCGCGACATGGATCGTGCTGGTCCGGCAATCGGCTTACTTGCGTCCGTAAGGGGATCGTTCAACGAGCGTTTTTGATTTCGCCTCGCGCTCCTTCTGCTGTTGGGAAAACTATGTCTCGATAGGGTGGTACGATTTGTTTATCGCTGAAGGGGCCGCTTGCGTTACGCTTGCCTCATGACAGACCTTCGTATTGGCTATGCCCGCTGCTCCACCGACGCTCAGGACCTCGCCGCGCAGCGCACGGCGCTGGAAAATCTTGGCGTCGCCTCCGAGCGCATCTACACAGACCATGGGCTGACCGGCCGCGACCGCGACCGGCCCGGGCTTGCCCAGGCGCTGGCCGCCGTGCGGGCGGGCGATACACTTGTGGTGCCCAAGCTTGACCGGCTGGCCCGCTCGGTGCCGGACGCACGCGACATCGCCGACGGGCTAGCTGAGCGCGGGGTACGGCTCGCGCTAGGAAGCACAGTCTACGACCCCACCGATCCGATGGGACGGATGTTCTTCAACGTACTGGCGACCTTCGCCGAGTTCGAAGCCGACCTAATCCGGCTACGCACCCGCGAGGGCATGGCGATTGCCCGCGCCAAAGGGAAGCTGAGGGGCAAGAAGCCAAAGCTCTCCGACCGACAAGCCGAGGAACTGACACGAATGCACGCAACCGGGGAGTATTCGGTGTCGGACTTGGCCGAGCTCTTCTCTGTCTCTCGGCCAACTGTCTATCGCACGCTGGCGCGGCAGGGGCCGAAACGTTGACGGCCGACGCCCCCTCCCAGCCCCTTACAGCCGCCCCTTCCAGAGACGACACGGAACATACCGGGGGCAGGATGGGGGCTGGAATTTCGCCGCAAGCGCGAACTCGACTGAGATTTATCCCGGAAGCGGACACTCCGCCAGCTATGGATAAGCCCCACACAGGGGACGGGAAGCGAATAGCTAGGCATATAAGATTTTGTAGGTTCAATGGCGGCTTGGCAGGTCTATAACTGCACAGAATAGGTCTATATACAGGCAGCTGCGCCGAAATTCCTGCGAAGGGGACGTAAATATTATGAAACTTGCACGCATTGAAATTTTCAATTTTCGCAAATTGCGGCGCGCCCGTCTGGACATGTCGGATAAGCAGACTCTGCTCGTCGGGGCCAACAACAGCGGCAAGACATCGGCCATGAAGGCGCTGCGCAAATTCCTGAAGGATCGTGGAGGTATCGACACGCGTGATGTGACAGCCTCGAACTGGCCCGTGATCGAAAAGATTGCGGGCTCCTGGCTACAGGAAGCTGAGGCGGATCTCAGTCCGCTTCTGGCCCAACTTCCGTTTCTCGACGTCTGGCTCCATGCGGACACGTCCGAGCTGCATCATGTCGCGCATCTAATCCCGACGCTCACCTGGACTAGCGGCCCGCTGGGCGTGCGGATACGCTTGGAGCCGAAGAAGGCAGCGGACATTAAGGCTCAGTACCTGACAGCGCGAAAAGCCGCTCAGACGCTGCAACCCGATGGCGCAACAGCGAGCGGTTTCGCGCTTTGGCCACGCGACTTTCGAGAATTTCTGGACAAGCGCCTAAATGACCTGTTCGAGCTCAACGCTTATCTCTTGGATCCCGCGAGCTTCGCAACCACAGATACAGTAGAGCCGCTTCCCCTGCCGCCCTTGTCAGAGGGGATCGGTGCGAACCCCTTTGCTGGTCTCATCCACATTCGCGAAATCAACGCGCAACGTGGGTTCGCAGATGCGGGGGACGGCAAGGGCGATGATGACGAGGGGACGAACGCTGTCAGCCGCAAGATCGCTAGCCAAATTCAGCCCTATTTCCGCAAGCATATCGACCCAGAAAAAGACCCCACACCAAGCGACGTGAGGGCACTCCAGGCAATCCATGATGCCGAAGCCAGCTTTAATGCTCGTCTCAAAGATGGGTTCGCCGATGCTATCAAGGAACTGGAAAATCTCGGCTACCCGGGTGGTCTCAACAACCCAAAACTTTTCATTGCGACACAGATCAAACCCGTTGACGGGCTCGATCACCCGGCAGCCGTGCAATACGATATCTCGGGTGACACATCCGGGGTTAAGCTGCCTGAGGGCTACAACGGTCTTGGCTTCCAGAACCTGATCTCCATGGTGTTTCAGCTCATGCGTTTCCGCGATGACTGGATGCAGGTCGGCAAGTTCAAATCACAGGTGGTGGACCCGGACGACAGGGGTATCGAACCCCTGCAACTGGTACTGATCGAGGAACCCGAGGCACATTTGCATGTTCAGGTGCAGCAGGTCTTCATGGCCAGGGCCCACAAGGTGCTGCGCAACCATGATGATCTTAGGGGCAAGGGATCGGCATTTACCACCCAGTTGGTCGTGAGTACCCATTCAGGCCATATCGCGCACGCCGCGGCGTTTGAGGAGCTGCGCTATTTCAAACGCGAGCTGCCTGATCACGGAGTTGTGCCCACTGCCACCGTGGCGAATATGACTGGGCTTTTTGGCGAGGATACGGAAACCCAACGCTTCGTGACGCGGTATCTGCTGAGCACACATTTTGATCTATTCTTCGCCGACGCCATCGTTGTGATCGAGGGCGCCGCAGAGCGGATCCTGCTGCCACATCTGATCCAGCATCATTACCCTGACCTTGCAGTGGCTTATCTTTCCTTTCTACAGCTGGGGGGCAGCCACGCACACCGCATGCGGCCCTTGATCGAGGCGCTGGAGGTGCCGACGCTGATCATCACCGATCTCGATGCCGCGACGAAGGTCAAAGTCGAGGTCAAGAAAGGCGAAAGTAAAGGCGAAAGGAATGCCTGGAAATCGGCTCGGCCGCGCTCGGGAGCCGCTCAAGAAACTACGAACCACGCTCTGAAATCTTGGCTCCCCGAGATAGCTGAGGTGGACAAGCTGCTGGCCGCGCCGCCACACACATTCTGCCACACCGATAGCACCCAGACCATCGCAGTCGCCTATCAGATTCCGCAAGAGGTGACACAGGGTACGCAGACCCAAGCCATCACGCCCAGCACGTTCGAAGATGCTCTTGCGCTGACCAACCCGAAAGCAGTGGAGGACGCCGCGAAAGCGGATCTGGCCTGCGGCATGACGCGTGATTTTGGCAAATACATCGCTGCCGCGGCAACGCCTGAGGAACTTGCTGAGAAGCTCTTTGATCGATTGGCTAAAAATACGGATAAGGCCGCCTTCGCACTGGACCTCCTATATATCGAGGACATCAAAGCGCTTCAGGCACCACCATATATCGACAAAGGCCTGACTTGGCTCGCGGACCAACTGAAGGGCGGAGTGAAAGCGATATGACGGATGTAACCGACGCTACGCGCGACGCTGGCGCTGACGCCACGATCCGCCAATGCCTATCCCTCGATCAGCCGCGCAGCTTCTTTCTTTTTGCCGGGGCGGGATCGGGCAAAACGCGCTCACTCAAGGAGGCACTGGAGGGCTTGGACACAGCGACACTGACGACCTTTCGAAAACACAGCCGCAAGATCGCAGTGATCACCTATACCAATGCTGCCGCAGACGAGATCACGCGTCGCGTCAAAGCAGATCCCGTCTTTCAGGTGCAGACCATCCACAGCTTCGCTTGGTCGCTCATCGAAGGGCGCACCGCTGATATACGGGGCTGGCTGAAAAGCCGCTTGCACACGGAAATTGCTGAAATTGCGGCAGCCCATGCGAAGGGTCGAGCGGGCACCGACGCCCACGACAAACGCGAGAAGAAGATGGCCTCCAAGACGAAGCGTCTGGAGCGCCTGGCTGAAATCCGCGCCTTCACCTATGCGCCTGAGGGGGACAATTTCGGCCGGGATGCGCTGCAACATACCGAGGTTATTGCGCTTGCAGCGTATTTCCTGACTGAAAGCGAGACGTTTCAGAACATCGTTCTGGCGCGCTACCCGTTCATTCTGATCGACGAGAGCCAAGACACCATGAAGCCGTTGATGGAGGCGCTCTTGATCTTCGAGGCGCGCCATCGGGGTCGCATCGCTCTTGGACTGCTTGGGGACACAATGCAGCGCATCTACTCCGATGGATTGCGCGATCTCGACCAACGAGTGGCAGATTTTGCGCAACCTGCCAAACAGATGAACCACCGTAGCCGCGAGCGTATCGTGAACTTGGCGAATGCGATCCGATACGATGATGATGGTCGCCAGCAGCGTGCGCGCGAAGACAAACCAGGTGGTACCGTGCGTGTGTTCCTTGCGCCCAGCGAGGGCACGGATCGCGCGGCATTTGAAACTTGGACACGGGCGGAAATGGCCCGCATCACCGGCGACCCTGCGTGGCAGAACGCGGAGTCGATCAAAGCTCTCACGATCGAGCGTCACATGGCCGCTGCGCGCCTTGGCTTCAGTGAATTGTTTGAGCCGCTCGGCAAACCTGACAAACTCAAGGACGGGTTTCGCGATGGAACCTTGCCCGCGATGCGGCTTTTCACCCACCGTGTCTTGCCTTTGGTGACGGCACAAAGGAATGGGGATGCCTATGCTGCGATGGCAGTGCTGCGCGACGGATCGCCGCTAGTCGAGAAGAGAGGTATCCGAGCGGTAGGCGGGGGCCAAACCACCGGCCTCGACGCTGCCCGGACGGGCGTCGTAGCGCTGATGACCCTCTTTGAGGACGATCACGATCCGAAATGTGCCGAAGTGTTGGCGGTGGTTGCGAAGCACGGTTTGTTCCCTGTTCCCGACCAGCTGCAACTCTGTCTACCTGACGATGGCTCCCCCACTCAAGAAGACACTGATATCGGCGCTGATCTTATTCAATCCCCTGCAAATGAAACGCCAACCGTTCCCAAGGCTGAGGACCCCGCCGAAAACTCCATCACCGAAGCTTGGACGCAGGCACTTGAGGCTCCGTTTTCTCAGGTTGCGCGCTATCGCGACTATGTCGAAGACCGCAGCCCATTTGGTACCCACCAAGGAGTAAAAGGACTTGAGTTTCCCCGGGTCATGGTGATCGCCGACGACGTTCATACACGCTTCAAAGGCCTTGCCTCGTATGAAACCCTGTTTGGCGTAAAGCAGCTGAGCCCCGGCGCCCAGAAAAAGGCCGACGAAGGTGAGGAAACCACGATCGAGCGCACCCGTCGCTTGCTTTATGTCACCTGCACACGGGCCGAAGAGAGCCTCGCGCTTGTGCTCTATTCTGAGGCCCCCGACAGTATCCGCGGGTTCCTTGTCTCTAAAGGGTGGATGGCTGAAGATGAGATCGTGATGGCTGCGGTCCGCGGGACCTAATGGGAAGCTGCACTGCAGCGCTGAACTAGCTCGGTCCTGACTGCTTTGGGCCGGTCACGCTTGGATCACTTTACGCCCCGACGCTACTATATATATGCGCCGCGTGAATCGTGACGCAACTTGTGGTACGATTTCGTGGAATCAGTGGCTCTGGATGCTTGACGTGGCATTTCGCGCAGGTCGGCCTGCCGTGGTTCATGGATCCACTCAGCGTAACTAAGGACATCACTATGACTAGGTGTTCAGTCCCGGCATTTGGTGGATTGGATCCCTGATGAATCTTTCGGGCTCTGATGTCCAGATTTTGCAGATGTATTCATAGGGTGTGAGCCCGTTGAGGGTCTTGAGCCTGCGTGCGAAGTTGTATGCTGCCATGAAGTCCGTGAGGTGCGTGCTCAGCTGGTCGTGACTGTCGTAGTGGTACCGTTTGACGGTGGCCTCCTTGATGGTGCGGTTCATCCGCTCGACCTGACCATTAGTCCAGGGATGGTTCGGCTTGGTAAGCCGATGCTCGATCCCATTTGCCTGGCAGATCATGTCGAACCGCATCTGCCTGGATGATGCGGTGTTGCGGTTGCGGGGTTGCTCGGCGAACTGGATGCCGTTGTCCGTCAGGATGGTGTGAATGCGATAGGGAACGGCTTCGAGCAGGTGCTCCAGGAACTCCCACGCTGTCTTGCGGTCCGCCTTGTCCACGAGCTGTGTCACCGCGAACTTGCTGGTTCGGTCAATGCCCACGAAGAGGAAAAGCTTTCCCTCGACCGTCTGGACCTCGGCAATATCGATATGGAAAAAGCCGATTGGGTATCGCTTGAACTTCTGCCGCTTTGGTTTGTCACCCTCGACATCTGGCAGGCGCGAGATCCCATGCCGCTACAGGCACCGCTGCAGGCACCGGTGCAGATGCGGGATCGAAGGCTGAAGGGCATAGAGACAGTCATCCAGCGGCAGCAACGTGTGGCGTCGAAACGCGACAATCATAGCTTCCTCTGCCTCAGTCAGAACGGTTGAGCGCGGCTCTCTCGGACCGGTCTTCAAATCTTCGACGGTCGCAAGCTTCCGCCATTTCGCGACCGTCTTGGGATTGACGCCCAACTCTTGGCTTAGCTGCGCGAGCGAAGCTTGCGATCGCTGTATTGCAGCTCTGACGGCGTACGTGGTCGTGGCGCTCCCGTGACGAACTTGTCCCATAATGCTTCCCTCCAAGCTTGAGAAAGGATCACACCATCAAACCGTGGGATCAAACAACTAGGATCAAAGGTAAAGGTGACGGCCCCGGAGGGCGGAATGAGCATTACGATGTTGGCAACCGGAAAGACGTCCCCCGTCGCAACATCGTGGCTGAGATAAAAAGGGGTGAGCATCCAGATGCACACGTCGTCAAGATCAAAGGTCGTGAGTATGCGAGAGACAACCCTGACCGCACGAAGAAAGACAACGTGAATCGCGACAGGTGAACCCGCAGCGGCTGTGTCGGCTTTTGATATGCGGCGGTGCCGCACCTACACTCCGCTCAATGACCGCTGTGGGCCGTGAGTGTCAGGCAGCTAGAGGCCGGAGGGACCACGCGGTTTGTCCGCTTCAGCAGTTTCGCCACGGAATCTAGAGATGAAGGTCAATTTGCCATTTGCTCACAGACAAAGTCGGCGCGTGTTACAAAATCGGCGCGCGGCAGCTCCGTGATTTTGTATCCGAGGGCCGTGTAGGTCTCGCGCATGACGGCACAGGTCGCTTCGGCTTCGGCGTGAGACTGCTTGCGTTCGGTGTCCTGCGTGAAGATCTCATCCCAATACGGCGCCAGAAAGACGCGGGCGTTGTAACTCGCTGCCTTGGCCGCTGCGGCGACGTGGGGCGGCACGGGGAGGCCGCAGAGCGTCAGGTAGCCCGCGATGTCGGGAACGCCGCGGTCGAAGATCACGGGGCCTGAGAGCGCCTGTGCGTCGCTGTAGCCGCGCAGGTCCCGCTCCAGCATCCGCTCGGCATAGGCCAGACGGTCCGCCCAGGGGAGGGCGTCTCCGCCGCGCGCCATCTCCTCGCGAATGATCGCGCGGCCGGATTCGGGAATGTTCTGAAAGCCACGGCGGGCAAGCTCGGTGATGAGGCTGGTCTTGCCCGCACCGGGGCCGCCCGTCACGACGAAGAAACGGTCGCTCATGGGCCATCCTCGGGTTTGACAGGGGAAGGGCTGCGCAGCGATCGACACGCCGAAACGCGCGGATCGAGGCAGCATGGATTTTCGTAGGGAAAACAGCACCGGTCTGCGCGGCAGAGGCAAAACCTCTGACGAGAAAGGCAGAACTATCTGGTGCTTTTCAATGAGGATTGGTGGAGCCTAGGGGGATCGAACCCCTGACCTCCTGCATGCCATGCAGGCGCTCTCCCAGCTGAGCTAAGGCCCCAATCGCGCGTGGTCTCAATGCGTTACCATCTGCGTGCGGCGACTTTTAATCGCGGATCAGGCGGGGCGCAAGAGTGTTTTTGATTGCTCCGAAGAAAAAATGCATCGCGACATAAATGCGATAAAGCTGATACACCCCAAAGGCTTGGCGCAGGTCCTAAAAGAAAGGGCGCGGATCGATTTGACCCACGCCCAACATAGCATATCAATGCGGATGGCGATCAGTTGTCGTCGTCGTCCTTGCTGACGTCTGCGATCTCGTCAAGCGAGACGCTATCGTCGTCGTCGTCGTCCAGCAGATCATCATCGAGATCAACATCGTTGTTGTCGTCGTCAAGATCTTCGTCGGGCAGACCGTCGACATTGTCGTTAGTTGATTTGGCGTTCGATTTGTCAGCGACCAGAACCTGACCGCGGCCGCCTGCCATGCTTTCCAGCGTGAAGCTGTTCGAGCAGACCGGGCAAATCATGGGATCGCGGTTCAGATCGTAAAAGCGGCTCTGACAATGCGGGCAGAGGCGCTTGACGCCCCATTCCTCTTTGGGCATGGAATTCTCCTGGCTGCGCTCGGATAGAGAGTCGAGGCCAACTGCCACAACCAGCGGCTTGTGTCAAAGCTTTTGTCGTGAAAAGCAGGGATATGGCCCGAGGAAACGGAAAAGATCGCAGCCAATGGTACCCAAACTCCCCAAATCCGTGAGGCTGAAATCCCTGCCAGATGTCGAGGTGATGTTGAACGCATCAGCGCGGGCGCGCCGTTACGGGCTACGGGTGTCACAGGTGGACGGGCGGGTCACACTGACTGTACCGGCACGCGGCACTCAGGCACAGGCGTTGGCATTTGCCGAGGGGCAGGCCGAATGGCTCGAGCGTGCGCTTGCCCGCCTGCGGCCCCGGACGCCCGTGGCCTTTGGGTCGCAGGTGATGGTCGAGGGGCGGCCCTACACGCTTGTGGCGGGGTCCAGACGCAGCCCGGAACTGGGTGAGGGCGTGCTCTGCCTTCCTGCTGATCCGGTCAGGTTACCGGCGCGGCTTCAGGCCTTTCTGAAACACCTCGCCAGACAGCGCCTGCAAAGCGCCACAGAGCATTACGCGCAGCGTCTGGGGCGTCCCTTCCGCAAGATCACCTTGCGTGACACACGCTCGCGCTGGGGGTCGTGCAGTGCCGATGGATCGCTCAGCTACAGCTGGCGGCTGATCATGGCCCCACCAGAGATATTGCACTATGTCGCCGCCCATGAGGTGGCCCATTTGCAGGAAATGAACCACTCGCCGGAGTTCTGGGCGGTGGTCGCCAAATTGCGCCCCACATATGCGCCAGAGCGGGCGTGGCTGCGCCGCGAAGGGAGCCATCTTCATGTGCTTCGTTTCGACGATTGACGCGGACGGGATTTGTGATCACATAGATCCATGACCACGATATCGACCCGCCAGATTGAAAGCGCCGCGCATGACCGGCTGTATCGCAAGCTGCGTCAGCAGATTATGCATGGCGAAATTGCACCTGGCGTGGCGATGACATTGCGCGGGCTGGCCAAGCAGCACGACCTGTCGATGACCCCCGTGCGCGAGGCGCTGCGCAGGCTGGTGGCGGAAGGCGCGCTTTTCATGTCGGCTTCGGGTCGGGTGACAACGCCCGAATTGTCGACCGAACGGATCGAGGAACTTGCCGCATTGCGCGCGATGATCGAGCCGGAACTGGCGTCGCGCGCGCTGCCACGCGCCCATCTGGCGCTGATCGACCGGCTTTCGGCCATCAATCATTCCAATGCCGAGGCCGTGGCCAAACGTGACGCGGTTGCCTATATCCGCACAAATCTGGAATTCCACCGCACGCTGTATCTGCGCGCACAGGCACCGGCCATTCTTGCGGTGATAGAGACTGTGTGGCTGCAACTGGGGCCCACGATGCGCGCCGTTTATCACAAGATGCAGCGCAACGAGCCACCACGCCATCACAGGCTTATTCTGGCGGCGCTGCGCGCGGGCGACGAACCCGGGCTGCGGTTGGCGGTGCGTACAGATGTGACCCAAGGCCTGCGCCATCTGGCACAATAGCGGTGTGTTCACCGCCTGTGCGGGATTTTGGGCCACAATCGGCGGCAGTTCCCAGGCATAGTACCCGTTAGGGGTTCAAAAACGGTTTTCTGCGTGACTTATGGTGGCAAAAGACGAAAGGCGAGGATCATGCCCAGCAGACTGACCAGTGACGAGCGCAAGCGGCTCGAGATGAACGTGCTTATGACCCCCGATATGGCGAATTTCTCGGGGAAAGTGCACGGGGGCGCATTGCTTGCCGAATTGGATCGGGTCGCGTTCACGCTGGCCTCGCGCTATTCGGGCTATTACGCGGTGACATTGTCTGTGGATCAGGTGACGTTCAAACAACCGATCCTTGTGGGCGAGCTGGTGCGGTTTCGCGCAAGCGTCAACCATACCGGCCGCAGTTCCATGGAAATCGGTGTCCGCGTCGAGGCGGAGAATATCACCGCCGGCCGGCGCCGCCATACCAACAGCTGCTATTTCACGATGGTTGCGGTAGATGAAATCGGCAAACCCGTTGAGGTGCCGAAGCTGGAACCTGTCGGCGACGAAGAGGTCGAACGCTGGCGGGCGGCGGAATTGCGCCGCGAATTGCGCAAGGAACACGCCCAGCGTATGGACGCCGCAGCCAAAGCCGCCAAGGAATAACACCGGCCCCGGCACGCGCTTGATCGGGGCGGCACAGGCGAACGGACGAAACAAAAAGGGCGGCCGCGATGGCCGCCCTTTTCATGTAAGTGGGGGGATGCGCTTAGGCGTGGATCGCCCCGTCACCGCAGGCAAGCGCTGCTTCGCGAACCGCCTCGGAGAACGTCGGGTGCGCATGGCAGGTCATGGCAAGATCCTCGGCAGAGGCGCCGAATTCCATCGCCACGCAAACCTCGTGGATCAGATCGCCGGCACCGGGGCCGATGATGTGCGCCCCGAGGATGCGGTCGTTTTCATCAACGATGAGTTTGGCAAAACCCTCTGCCTGAAACACGGCCTTCGCACGAGCGTTGCCCATGAAGGGAAACTTGCCAACCTTGTATTTCACGCCATCAGCCTTCAGGGCCTCTTCGGTTTTACCAACAGACGCCACTTCGGGCGAGGTGTAGATCACACCGGGGATCACGTCGTAATTGACGTGACCGTGTTTGCCCGCGATCACTTCGGCCACAGCCATGCCTTCGTCTTCGGCCTTGTGCGCAAGCATCGGCCCGACAATCGCATCACCGATGGCATAGATCCCTTTCACAGAGGTCTGCCACTGCGCGTCGGTCTTGACCTGGCCGCGTTTTTCCAGCTCTACACCCAGCGCATCCAGACCCAGACCCTTGGTAACCGGTTTACGCCCTGTGGCCACCAGCACGGTATCGGCATCAATCGTGGTCTCGCTGTCGTCTTTGTTGAGCTTATAGGTCACTTTGGCTTTGCCGCCCGATGTGTCCACGCCCTGAACGGCCGCGCCAAGCACGAATTTCATGCCTTGTTTGGTCAGGATCTTCTGGAATTGCTTGGCCACTTCGCCATCCATGCCGGGCGTGATCGCGTCAAGATATTCGACGACCGTCACATCAGACCCCAGACGCGCATAGACAGATCCCATTTCCAGACCGATGACACCTGCACCGATCACCACAAGGCTTTTGGGAATTTTGCCAAGGCTGAGCGCACCGGTCGAGGTCACCACGGTTTTCTCGTCGATCTCGATGCCGGGCAGGGACGCTGGCTCGGAGCCGGAGGCGACCACGATGTGCTTGGCGGTATGGACCTCGTCGCCCACTTTCACCTTGCCGGCCTCGGGGATCGAACCCCAGCCTTTTAGCCATTCGATCTTGTTCTTTTTGAACAGGAATTCGATGCCTTTGGTGTTTCCGTCTACGGTTTCCTGTTTGTAGGCCTTCATCTGGTCCCAGTCGACGGAGGGGGATTTCCCCTTCAGGCCCATCTTGGCAAAGTTGTGCTCGGCCTCGTGCAGCTCGTGTGTGGCGTGCAGCAGCGCCTTGGAGGGGATACAGCCCACGTTCAGGCAGGTGCCGCCCAAAGTCTCGCGTCCCTCGACACAGGCGGTTTTCAGGCCCAGCTGTGCGCAGCGGATCGCGCAAACATAGCCGCCAGGGCCGGAACCGATTACGATCACATCAAAATCAGCCATTTTATTGCTCCCATTTGTCAGGTGCGGGGTAGGGCGATCCCTACCCGTGTGTATATTTCAGATCAGAAAACTGCGGCGAGGATCATCGCCACAGTCGCGAAAAAGCCCACCGCCCAGATGATCGAGCGCCACGGGCTTAGGCCCATGGCATAGGCGGGAATATATAGCAGTCGTGCCACCACGAAGACCCAGCCGCTGATCGTTGTGACACCCCCCTCGGCCCCGGCCAACGTGACCACCATCACCGCAGGCGCGAACATCACGAGACTTTCGAACGAATTTTGTAGCGCGCGCTGCAAGCGTCCTGTCACCTTTGACGGCGGGCGGGGCGGGGCGTGGTCGCGGGGGCCGAGCGTGTAGGAGGGGCCGATCTCCAGATTGGCGCGCAGCGCAAAAAGGCACATAAGCGCTACATGCAGCAACAAGGCACAGACAAGTGTCAGAAGCTCGGCAGATATCATCGTCCTGATCCCTGTCCTAGAAAAACGCGGCGATAATCATCGCCATCGTGGCCAGCAATCCCACCCCGAAGATAACAGAGCGCCATGGAACCCAGCCGAAGGCATAGGCTGGCAGATAGAGCGCGCGCGCGATTACGAAAATCCACGCACAAAGGGCTGTAAACACGCTATGCGCATCACACAGTTCCACAAGCACGACCGCTATGATGAACAGTCCGATGTTTTCGGTATGGTTGGCCAAGGCACGGCGCAGGCGCTTTGTATAGTCCGAGAGCCGGTCCTCAAGGTTTTCGCGGGTGCCGACATTGCCTTCACGCCCGATATCGGACTGAAGCGCACGCTGCGACCAGAAAACGGCGGCAAGCTGGATAAGGGCCGTTGCGGCCAAAGCTGAGAGTTCAGGTGTCATATGTGTTGCCTTTCCGGTTGAATATAACCGGAGAGTGGATCGGGGGCGGCAGATGTCCACCGCCCCCGCATGTTTTTACAGATCCATCAGCAGGCGGCGCGGGTCTTCCAGCGCTTCTTTCACCCGCACGAGGAAGGTCACGGCACCTTTGCCGTCGACGATACGGTGATCGTAGCTGAGCGCCAGATACATCATCGGGCGGATCTTGATCTCGCCGTTGATGACCATCGGGCGGTCCTGGATTTTGTGCATCCCCAGAATACCCGATTGCGGCGGGTTGAGGATTGGCGAGGACATCAGCGAGCCGTACACACCACCGTTTGAAATGGTGAAGGTGCCGCCTTGCATCTCTGCCATCGACAGTTTGCCATCACGGGCGCGTTTGCCTTTTTCGGCAATCGATTTCTCGATTTCCGCAAATGACATGCTGTCGGCATCGCGGATGACCGGAACCACAAGGCCCTGCGGCGTGCCGGCGGCCACACCCATGTGCACGAAGTTTTTGTACACAACCTCGTTGCCGTCGATCTCGGCATTAACTTCAGGCACTTCTTTCAGCGCATGGCAGCATGCTTTGGTGAAGAACGACATAAAGCCCAGACGCGCGCCATGTTTCTTCTCGAACATGTCTTTGTATTGCGAGCGCAGCGCCATCACCTCGGTCATGTCCACCTCGTTATAGGTGGTCAGCATGGCTGCGGTGTTCTGGCTGTCTTTCAGACGCTTGGCGATCGTGGCCCGCAGGCGGGTCATCTTCACACGCTCTTCGCGCGACGCATCATCGGGATTGGATGTGCCACGTGAAACAGAAACGGGCGCGGGGGCCGCTTTGGGGGCGCTGGCTGCTTTTGCCACGTCCTCTTTCATGATCCGGCCGTCACGGCCAGTGCCGCTGACGCTCGACGGATCAATGCCCTTTTCGGCCATTGCCTTATCGGCGGACGGGGCATTTTTCACGCCCGCACCCGATTGGGCCTCGGCTTTCGGGGCGTCCGACGAGGCCGCAGGTGCGGACCCTGCGGAGGCGCCCTCAGCGATCACGGCCAGTTTTGCGGAGGCATCAACGGTTGCGCCTTCGGCGGCCACGATTTCCGTCAGAACACCGGCGGTCGGGGAGGGAACCTCGACAGAGACCTTATCGGTTTCCAGCTCGCACAGCATTTCGTCGGCCGCAACAGTGTCGCCCACTTTCTTGAACCACGTGGCGACCGTCGCCTCAGAAACAGACTCGCCCAAAGACGGAACCATCACGTCAACCGGTTTGCCTTCGCTGCCCGTATCTTTGGGTGCATCGGCGTCCGATTTGGTGTCGTCTTGCTTCGGCGCGGAGGTGGCAGCGCCAGCCTCTTCGATCATTGCCAACAGCGCGTCCACACCGACAGTGTCGCCTTCTTTTGCGACGATCTCGCCCAAGGTGCCCGCCGCAGGGGCGGGGACTTCAACAGTCACCTTGTCGGTTTCCAGCTCACACAGCATTTCATCAGCAGATACCGTATCACCCGGTTTTTTGAACCAGGTTGCAACGGTGGCCTCGCTTACACTTTCGCCCAGCGTGGGGACGCGAACTTCGGTACTCATGGATTATCCCTCCAGTGCATCATTAACGAGCGCGTCCTGCTCTGCCTTGTGCGACTTTGCCAGACCCGTTGCGGGCGAGGCGGAAGCTGCACGGCCGGCATAACGGGCGCGGGCGTGTTTGGCGTCGATTTTCGACAGAACCCATTCGATATTGGGTTCGATAAAGGTCCAGGCGCCTTGGTTTTTCGGCTCTTCCTGACACCAGACAATTTCAGCGTCCTTGAAGCGGCTCAACTCGTTGACCAGCGAATGGGCCGGGAACGGGTAGAACTGTTCGACGCGCAGCAGATAAACATCGTCCAGCCCGCGTGCATCGCGTTCGGCCAGCAGATCATAATAGACCTTGCCCGAACACATCACGACGCGCTTGACCTCTGCATCAGGTTTCAGCGACAGATCGGAATTGCCGCCCTGCGCATCATCCCACATCACCCGACGGAAGAACGAGCCTGTTACAAACTCTTCCTTCTTGGACACGGCTTTGGGGTGACGCAAAAGCGATTTCGGCGTCATCAATACCAGAGGCTTGCGGAAGTTGCGGTGCAACTGGCGGCGCAGGATGTGGAAGTAGTTTGCGGGTGTAGAGCAGTTGGCAATGATCCAGTTGTCTTCGGCTGACATCTGCAAGAACCGCTCCAGACGGGCGGAGGAGTGCTCGGGCCCCTGGCCTTCATAGCCGTGCGGCAACAGCATCACCAGACCTGACATCCGCAGCCATTTACGCTCGCCAGACGAGATGAACTGGTCAAACATGATCTGCGCGCCGTTGGCGAAATCGCCGAACTGACCTTCCCATAGCGTGAGGGTATTCGGCTCTGCCAGTGAATAGCCGTATTCAAAGCCCAAAACCGCGTATTCAGAAAGCATGGAGTCAATCACTTCATAGCGGGCCTGACCGTCTTTGATGTGATTGAGCGGATAATAGCGTTTCTCGTTGGACTGGTCGACAAAGGCCGAATGGCGCTGCGAGAATGTCCCGCGTGTGCTGTCCTGCCCCGAAAGACGCACAGGATAGCCCTCTGTCAGCAGCGACCCGAAGGCAAGCGCTTCTGCCGTGGCCCAATCGAACCCTGTGCCGGTTTCGAACATTTCCTGCTTTGTCTTGACAAGCCGTTTGACCGTCTTGTGCATATCGAACCCGTCGGGAGCCTTGATCAAGGCCTGGCCGATTTCGTCGAAAGTCTCTTGGCTGACCGGGGTGATGCCCGCGTCATAGTCTGTCGGCTCGCGCTCGAGGTTTTTCCAACGCCCGTCCAGCCAGTCCGCCTTGTTGGGCTTATAGGCTTTACCGGCTTCGAACTCTTCGTTCAAATGCGACTGGAATGCGGCTTTCATATCCTCGATCTCGCCCTCGGGGATCAGGCCGTCTTTCACCAGACGCTCGGTATAAAGCTGCAGCGTCGTTTTGTGGCCCTTGATGTTTTTATACATCTCGGGGTTGGTAAACATCGGCTCGTCACCCTCGTTGTGACCGAAGCGACGATAGCAGAAGATATCCAAAACAACGTCTTTGTGGAACTTCTGGCGGAACTCGGTGGCAACCTTGGCGGCGTGTACAACCGCTTCGGGATCATCGCCGTTCACATGGAAGATCGGTGCCTCGACCATCAGCGCGATATCGGTCGGATAGGGGGATGTGCGCGAGAAATGCGGCGAGGTCGTGAACCCGATCTGGTTGTTGACCACGATATGGATCGTACCGCCCGTGCGGTGGCCGCGGATACCCGACAGCTGGAAGCACTCCGCCACAACGCCTTGGCCTGCGAAGGCCGCATCGCCGTGCAGCAGAACCGACATCACCTGCTCGCGGTCTTTATCGGTCAGCTGGTCTTGCTTTGCGCGGACCTTGCCGAGCACAACGGGGTTCACCGCCTCCAGGTGCGAGGGGTTCGCTGTCAGTGACAGGTGGACCTTGTTGCCGTCAAATTCACGATCCGACGACGCGCCCAAGTGGTATTTCACATCGCCCGACCCGTCGACGTCTTCGGGTTTGAACGATCCGCCCTGGAATTCGTTGAAGATCGCGCGGTAGGGCTTCATCATCACGTTCGACAAAACCGACAGGCGGCCACGATGTGGCATACCGAAGACGATTTCTTTCACGCCCAGATTGCCGCCGCGTTTGACGATCTGCTCCATCGCGGGGATCAGCGCCTCGCCACCGTCAAGGCCGAAGCGTTTCGTACCCATATATTTGACGTGCAGGAATTTCTCGAAACCTTCAGCCTCGACAAGTTTGTTGAGGATCGCACGGCGCCCTTCGCGGGTGAAACGGATCTCGTTATCGTAACCTTCGATCCGCGCCTTCAGCCATGCCGACTGCTCGGGGTCGGAGATATGCATGTATTGCAGCGCGAATGTACCGCAATAGGTGCGTTTAACCATATCCATGATCTGGCGCATGGAGGCGATCTGCATGCCCAGCACGTTATCAAGGAAGATCGGCCGGTCCATATCGCTGTCGTTGAACCCGTACGTTTTCGGGTCCAGCTCGGGATGATGGTCCTCGCCACGCATCTTCAGCGGATCAAGATCGGCGGCAAGGTGGCCCCGAATCCGGTAGGCGCGGATGATCATCAGCGCGCGCACGGAATCCAGCACGGCACGCTTGATTGCGTCCTCGCTGACCTGAACGCCTTGCTCCTTCGCCTTGCCGGCGATTTTCTTGCCGGCATCTTTCATCTCGGCGGCAGGCCATTCGCCCGTCAGTGCACCAAGCATTTCGCTCGGCATGACAGGGGGCCAGTCGCTGCGTTCCCAGCTGGGACCGGATGCGGATTTTTTTACACTGGCGTCATCGTCGCCAAGAGTGCGGAAGAACTCGGCCCATGCGGTATCAACCGACGCCGGGTCGTCTGTGAAGCGCGCATAGAGCTGCTCCACATACTCGGCATTGGTCCCTTGCAAGAAGCTCGAAGCCTGAAACTGATCGTTTGGAGATTCGTCGTTCATGGTTTCACCTATTCAGGTGCTCTGGGTTAAGGCGCGGCCCGCGCGGATCGCGGGCCGATATGCGAGGTGTCCATCTGCCAGTCTTGGGCAGCGGATCGGGCTGGCCCATGCGGCAGATGCCGGACACGGATGGCAGCCCCGGTGAAAGCACGCGCAGCTGGCGCCAGTGGCGTGCCTGAGCAGGGCGCGCCAAATTCTCGCAGCGGCCGTTGCGGGCCGATGCAGCTTTCGATGTATCCGCGTGTATGGAAAACGCATACAAACGGGGTAAATCGGCCCGAACCGGACCGTCGCATTGCCGCGCGCAGTGATCAATCGTTCTGGGCGCAGCGGAAAAAGGGCAGCACATATCCTTACACACAATAGAGCGCATAAGGCCATTGGCCACAAAGAGGTCTTTATTTCGGGTTAAAGAGGGCACATCCGAGGCAGAAGGGGCACGTTTCGCATGCACGCCACGGGGGGCAGGATGCCCAAAAGCCTTTCGGGAACGGGGCGCGCCCCTTCCTTCAATCCCTGTCTCGCATGTGCCGTTCATTTATTCGCCCTTCGGTTCTACGCATTATGCCTGAACCTGACGTTTTGGAAAACCGACCTCGAAAGAGCAAAGCAGACATTCCCTCTCTGCTTGGCTATTGCGAGCCGATGCCGACATGACATCGTAAAACCCCGCGCAAAGGATACCCTTGCGCGGGGAAGGGAGCGTTAGCCTTTGATGGCTTTCATCACGGCTTCGCCCAAAGTGGCGGGGCTGTCTGCCACGACGATACCAGCGGATTTCATCGCCTCGATCTTCGATTCCGCATCGCCTTTACCGCCGGCGACAATTGCGCCTGCGTGACCCATACGGCGGCCGGGAGGGGCTGTGCGACCGGCGATGAAGCCAGCGGTGGGTTTCCAGCGGCCTTTTTTGCGCTGTGCGGCCAGAAACTCTGCAGCTTCTTCTTCTGCCGAGCCACCGATTTCGCCGATCATGATCATCGATTCCGTTTCCGGATCGTCAAGGAACATGTCCAGCACGTCGATGTGCTCGGTCCCTTTGATCGGATCACCACCGATACCAACGGCTGTGGACTGACCCAGACCCATATCGGTGGTCTGTTTCACGGCCTCATACGTCAGTGTGCCCGAGCGCGACACAACACCCACCGAACCACGTTTGTGGATATGGCCGGGCATGATGCCGATTTTGCAAGCATCTGGCGTGATAACACCTGGGCAGTTCGGGCCGATCAGGCGTGATTTGGAGTTCGCCAATGCGCGTTTCACACGCATCATGTCCAAAACCGGAATACCTTCGGTGATGCAGATGATCAGTTCCATTTCGGCGTCGATCGCCTCGAGGATGGAATCTGCGGCGAAGGGCGGCGGCACGTAGATAACCGACGCATTCGCCTCGGTTTTGGCCTTGGCTTCGTGAACCGAGTTGAACACCGGCAGGCCCAGATGGTCTTGGCCACCTTTGCCGGGCGTTACACCACCAACCATTTTAGTGCCGTAAGCAATCGCTTGTTCGGTGTGAAAGGTCCCCTGCGAGCCGGTCAGGCCCTGACAGATGACTTTGGTGTTTTCGTTGACGAGAACTGCCATGATTTTAGCCTTTCACCGCTTTGACGATTTTTTCTGCGCCATCCGACAGGTTGTCGGCGGCAATGACGTTCAGGCCGGAATTCGCGATGATTTCCTTGCCTTTCTCGACGTTCGTGCCTTCAAGACGGACAACCAGCGGAACTTGCAGGCCGACTTCTTTCACAGCCGCGATCACGCCTTCGGCGATGATGTCGCAGCGCATGATGCCGCCGAAGATGTTGACCAAGATACCTTTGACGTTTTTGTCAGAGGTGATGATCTTGAACGCTTCGGTCACTTTCTCTTTCGTGGCGCCGCCGCCAACGTCGAGGAAGTTCGCAGGTTCTGCACCATACAGCTTGATGATGTCCATCGTGGCCATCGCAAGGCCAGCGCCGTTCACCATGCAACCGATTTCGCCGTCAAGCGCGATGTAGTTCAGGTCGTATTTCGACGCTTCGAGTTCTTTGGAGTCTTCTTCCGTCTCGTCGCGCAGGGCCTGAATATCGGTGTGGCGATACAGTGCGTTGCCGTCGAACCCGACTTTGGCATCCAGCACTTTGAGGTTGCCATCGGGCATGACGATCAGCGGGTTGATTTCCAGCTGTTCCATGTCTTTTTCGACAAACGCCTGATACAGCTTTCCAAGCAGGCTGACCATCTGTTTGACCAGACCGCCTTCCAGACCCAGAGCGAACGCCACGCGGCGGCCGTGATAGGCTTGATAGCCTGCTGCCGGATCGATGGAGAACGAGATGATTTTCTCCGGGGCCGATTCAGCGACCTCTTCGATGTCCATGCCGCCTTCGGTCGAGCAAACAACCGACACCTGGCTGGTTTGGCGATCAACGAGCAGGGCAAGATACAGCTCGCGCTCGATGTCCGAACCGTCTTCGATATAGATGCGGTTGACCTGTTTGCCTGCAGGGCCGGTCTGGTGCGTCACCAGCGTCTTGCCCAGCATCTGCTTTGCCATCTGCTCGGCTTCTTCAACCGACTTGGCAAGGCGTACACCGCCTTTTTCGCCAGCTTCAGCTTCTTTGAAGTGGCCTTTACCGCGACCGCCCGCGTGAATCTGGGCTTTTACAACCCAAAGCGGACCGTCCAGAGCGCTTGCAGCTGTTTTGGCTTCTTCAGCCTTCGTAACGGCGCGCCCATCCGACACCGGGCATCCGTAGCTCTTAAGGAGCTGCTTCGCCTGATATTCGTGAATATTCATGTCTCCGTCCCATACTGGTTCGATTTACAGGACGTTGTTACATATTGTCGCGGCCAGACAAACCGTAAATTTTGCGAAGCCGCAGATTGTGAGCGGAAAACCGACATTTGTGATCACAGCAATATAAGGTGTGATCACATAGTAGAAACTGTTAGCGAAATCTTCTGTAAAGCGGCATTCTTGCTCGAATCTTGGTGTATAAGCGGTTGCCGGAAGGAACTTGGTGTGAGCGATGTAGAAAAGCCCGGTGCGAGGCTGCCAACATGGGGCGTGGTGGCAACAGTTGACGAGCCATTAGCCCTTGTTGTGGCGTGGGCCACATACCATCTGGCCATCGGCGCCAGTCAGGCACATGTGTTCTTCGACCGGCCCGATCCTGAAGCCGAGGCCTATCTGCAGCAGATCGAGGGCTGCTTCGTACACCATTCCGGTGAAGACAACTGGGTGCAGCACTGGCGCCAGACGCGCCCTGCGCGCCATCAGGCCCGCCAGAAATACAACGCCACGCGTATCGCCAACGAGGCACCGCTTGACTGGGTGATCCATTGTGATGCGGATGAATATGTCCGCCTGACCCGTCCGCTCGAGTGGGAGCTGGACAAGGTCAATCTCAAGGCGTGGCTCCGGTTGGAAGTGCTGGAACGTGCGCGCGTGTCCAAAACCTCCCAGACAGGCCTTTTCGACGGGGTGTTTCGCACCCGCTGGGACGATTTCGATGAACAGAGCGAGGGGCTGTACGGCCCGCGGGCGCGGTTTTTCAATCGGGGCGTGGTGGGGCATCTGGCTGGCAAGGCCTGTGTGCGTGCGGGGCAGGGCTATACGCTTGGCGTGCATCACCCGACCGAGCATTGGGACGCCCCTGGTGGTACCGTAACCTTGCCCTACCGGTCGTCTTATAACGCCACCCTGATGCATTTCGACGGGATGACCCCGTTGCATTATCTGCTCAAGATGATGCGCCGTGTGTTAACGGAAGTATCGGGCGAACCGGTGCCCTATCCTGAACCGCGGAAGGCCCAGTTTGCCATGGCAAAGCAAAACGCGGCCGATCCGGCGGCCTTGATGGCGTTTTGGTGGCAGGTGCAGGGGCTGGAAGAGGCGGAGGTCGATCTTCTGGAGGAAGAAAATGCCTTGGTACGCGCACCCGCCCAGATCATGGATCATGTGCGCACGCTGTTTCCCGAACTGGATTTTTCCGTTACGGCCTTTGACCGGGCGTTATTGGAGCGCGAAGCCGAGCTGATCGCACGCGCAAAACACGAATTGGGCTTTGATGCAAAGGCAGTGGCTTGGTGCTAGACGGGCGCAGCTTCGGCCTGCAGGTCGACGGCCGTCAGGCCCGCACATCAAAATGAGCCCGTTCATTGAAAAAGGCGCGCCCGATCGAGCGCGCCTTTCCTGTGGTGTCAATCCGGGCAGGTCTTAGGCAAGCGAGCCGTCGATGCCCTTGCATGCCTCGACAAGGCCTTTGACCGCATCGACAGATTTATCGAACATTGCCTGCTCGTCTTTGTTCATCTTGATATCCAAGATCCGCTCGACGCCACCGGCGCCGATCACGGTCGGAACGCCGACATACATGCCGTCCAGACCCAGTGCGCCTTTTACGTAAGCCGCACAGGGCAGAACACGTTTCTGGTCTTTCAGATAGGCTTCGGCCATTTCGATAGCCGACGTCGCGGGCGCGTAGAACGCCGAGCCTGTTTTCAGCAAGCCAACGATTTCGGCACCACCATCACGCGTGCGCTGGATGATCGCATCAAGCTTGTCTTGCGTGGTCCAGCCCATTTCGACGAGGTCGGGCAGTGGAACGCCAGCCACGGTCGAGTACCGCGACAGCGGAACCATTGTATCGCCATGTCCGCCCAGAACAAAGGCGGTGACATCTTTCATCGAAACGCCGAACTCAACCGACAGGAAGTGGCGGAAGCGGGCGGAATCGAGCACACCTGCCATGCCGCACACTTTTTCTGCGGGCAGGCCGGAGAATTGCTGCAAGGCCCAAACCATCGCATCAAGCGGGTTGGTGATGCAGATTACAAACGCATCGGGGGCGTGGGCTTTGATGCCTTCGCCGACCGATTTCATCACCTTAAGGTTGATGCCGAGCAGGTCGTCGCGGCTCATGCCTGGCTTGCGCGGGACGCCTGCGGTCACGATGCAAACGTCGGCGCCTGCGATATCAGCGTAGTCAGTGGTGCCTTTCAGCGTCGCATCGAACCCTTCGGACGGGCCGGATTCAGCGATGTCGAGGGCTTTGCCTTGCGGTGTGCCTTCCGAAATATCGAACAGGACGACGTCGCCGAGTTCCTTGAGTGCGGCGAGATGGGCAAGAGTACCACCGATCTGGCCAGCGCCGATGAGCGCAATCTTGGGTCGGGCCATGAATTCCTCCGGTATAGGATGGATAAAGTGACGCAGGATGGGTAGTGCTTTTGATCACGTTAGGCAAGAGCGACCCGTCGCCAAGGTATGCATAACCAATGGTAGCATGCCATCGTGCACTAAATTATTATACATATATATCAATTATGTAAGTGTTTTATTTTTTTATATGCCAATGCTTCAAATCACCCCCCTCACGCACCTCTTTTCAGATAGTCTAGCCGTTTTGCGGGCAATTCATACCAATGCGCGCTGACCGGCCAGACCAGCGCTTGCGCGAGTCGATGGCGGGCTAAACGGCTGTATTACCGGTATTTCGGGAGCGGGCAGGAACGGCCGGTGCTGGGTGGTTTACACCGGAACCGACAAGGCAGCTGCGCCCGTCTTCATAGCTCGCAAGAATGGTCCATGTCCCGCTCGGGGCGATCAACAGTTCTGCTGTGATGTCGGGGGCGATGGGGCGACGTGCCTGTAAAACCTCCCTATATCGGGCAAACAGGGCTGTAATCACGTTCTGTCGCGCATCACAGGCCATCTGGGACGCCACGACAGGCGACGAATGCACTAAACTGGCGGAAAAAAGCACGATCAGCAGCGACAGAACTGCTGCCCGCCTGTGGCGTAATACTGCGCGTTGTTCAGTCATATCTGTCACCCGAGCCGAATGGATAAGCTGTAAGTGTCGCAGTGATGGCTCAACCAAACGTTAACGCGCGCAGTTTTCCTGCGGAGTCTATGTGGCTGTTATTGCTGCGCTGCGGAAAACACCCTTGCGTCAGAGCCGATTTTCATGGTCACCTGCGAAATATTATTGCGAGGAAAATACCATGTCTGCACAACCCTATCGTTCCGTGCTTTATATCCCCGGCTCGAATGCACGCGCGCTTGAAAAAGCGGCGACGCTGGAGTGCGACGCGATCATCTTCGATCTGGAAGATGCGGTGGCCGTGACAGAGAAATCGAATGCCCGCGATCAGCTGGTCGATGTTCTGAAAACCCGCGATTATGGTGCGCGGGCGCGGATCGTTCGTGTGAACGCGCTGGATACAGAATGGGGCCGCCCGGATCTGCTGGCATTGTCGCAGGCTTTGCGTGAGGGGGCTATGATCGATGCGGTATTGATCCCCAAAGTGAATGCGCCCGCAGATCTGGACAAGGTCGGTGATCTGCTTGCCGATGTGCCGCTTTGGGCCATGATGGAAACTGCGCAAGGGGTTCTGAACGCGGCCTCAATTGCGGCGCATCCACGCGTGGGCGGTTTTGTTATGGGCACGAATGATCTGGCAAAAGAGCTTGGGTCCCGTGACCGGCCCGACCGCCTGCCGATGCAGGCGGGGTTGGGGTGGTGCGTGCTGGCAGCAAAGGCCAACGGGCGTATTGTCATTGATGGTGTGTACAACGCTTTTCGCGACGAGGCGGGTTTGGCTGGCGAGTGTGAGCAGGGCCGCGATATGGGCTTTGACGGCAAAACCGCGATTCATCCCGCGCAGCTGGAGGTCTGCAATCGCGCCTTTGCCCCGTCCGACGCAGAGATTACCCTCGCACAGCGCCAGATCGCGGCCTATGACGCCGCGCAACAGTCCGGTCAAGGAGTGGCGGTTCTCGATGGAAAAATCGTCGAAAATCTGCATATCGTGACGGCGCGGCGAATTCTGGCGAGAGCAAAAGCCATTGCCGCACGAAACTAGCTAAAGCGAAAGGCAAGCCATGTTTCTGTTAATTCTAGGCGTTTTAATTTGGGCATTTGCACATTTGTTCAAACGGATGGCGCCACATGCGCGCCGCAAAATGGGCGCGCAAGGGCGTGCGATGGTGGCCGGTCTTCTGGCGCTGTCAATTGTATTCATGGTGATCGGCTATCACACCGCCTACGGCGAGTTTTTCTGGGGTCGCACGCCGATGCTGGTGGGGGTCAACAACCTGCTGATGCTGGTGTCTGTCTATCTGTTTGCGGCAGCGGGGATGAAAACCAAACTGGCGCAGAACTTTCGTCATCCGATGTTGCTGGGCGTCGTTTTGTGGTCGACCGCACACCTATTGGTCAACGGTGATACGCCGAGTTTTATCCTGTTTGGCGGCATCGGCCTTTGGGCATTGGCGGAGATTGCGTTGTTGAGCCGAGTGACATGGGTGCCACCGAAGGGTAAAGGCGCCAAGATGGAGGTTTTTGCCCTGCTTGGCACAGTGATTGTTTATGGTGCGATAGCCGGTGTGCATTATGCGCTTGGCCATCCGGCCTTTGGCTAATACCCGAGGTATAAGGACAGACGCGATGAAAGCTTACAGGTTTCTGAGTGCCGATGACACGAGCGAGTTCTGCCACAAGGTCACGGCCGCCCTGTCGAAGGGGTGGTCGCTGTACGGTGATCCGCACTATGCCTTTGATGCGGAGCGGGGTGTGATGCGCTGCGGTCAGGCAGTGACGAAAGACGTCCCCGGCAAGGAGTATGCGCCGGATATAAAACTCGGGCAGCTTTAAGGGCTATGGCCCTTTAAGTGGCAAGGACATGGTGAAAACCACCGCGAGGCGCTTTTTCGAGGGCTATCGGTTGGGCAAGGTTTTGGACCATACGCCACCGCGAAGGGTGTCGGGCGGGGTGCAGGCGCTGTATCGCGCGCCCTATCTCGCCCGTGGCGCGGCTTACGCGTTTGATGAAGTCGCGCGCCAATGTGGTCTGCCTGCCGCCCTAGAAATATCTGTCGGTATTCCATCTGGCCCTCGGGGAAAAATCTGCCGGATGGTTCCCCTGACGGGCTGGCCAATCTGGGGGGCGCTGTCACCGGCCTGTCTATGCGCGCGATACCTTTTGCGCCTCATGCGAGGTGGTCGGGCTGAAGGAGAATTCCGGCAAGACAACCGGCGTGGCCTATGCGCGCACGCAGGGACACAACCAACTGGTGGTTGGGAGCCGTGCGCCGGGGTGATGGTGCGCAAGCGTGACGTCAACGCTACAACACCCCGAAACGGCCATACCTTTTCGGCAAACGGTGGTTCCGGCCTCCAGACCGATCATGCGTGAGATACTCACCTTTCAGGACGATGATTTTGCGCAATTGATGCCATCGCCCGACAGGACAAGCGCAGGCTGGTCTAAGGCGGACATGTGACTTCACTTGCCTGAGCGTTTTCGCTCAACGGCTTGGCAATGATCCTATGATCACGGCCCTTGGTAGCGGGGCGCATGCTACCCAGTTTTTTTGTAGGCGACAGGGTGCGGATATGGCCGGCAGTTCTGGACTTCGTTGAAACGACCCGGCCGGATGTGGGTGCGATTCGGCTGTGGCGGTTGACGAGAAAACAGGGTGCGTCAGGGGGGTGCTTTTCGAAAAAAGGGCAGGGCACATTTGCCGCTGATGCTTGCAAATCGGAACTGCCGGGGATTAATGCCTTTGTGATCACGATGATATGAGGGTATTTTCGGCAAAATTGCGCCGACCTTTTGTGCAACTGTTTTACGAGCGGCCTGATTTTTTGGCATATGGCCGAAGCTGTCCGCAGGGCGCCAGTCGAAATCAGGGCGCCAGTCGAAATCACGAAAGCCGATCCGATGTCATCTGAAGAACGATCCCCGAAATCCTATGGCACGGCCGTCTCGCTTTGCGGCGTATTCGGGATCTTCGGCGTGCATCATTTCTACCTTGGCAATTATCTGCATGGTCTGGTGGATCTGGCCCTGAGCATCGTCAGCCTTGTTCTGCTTTGGAACGGCAATGACGTTGGTCTTCTCTTTCTGCTTGCCGATGCTTTGCATACAGTCTTTGTTTTTTACCAATTGATTGTTGAAAAAGCACGAGACGGGCAGGGCCGACGTGTTTGTCTGGCCCCGCACGCTGCATGACGCCAAAACCTTAAACCTATATTTTTACGGAGTTTTTCTTCATGACGACCACACCTGATCCACACGTTGTAACGCCGGAAACATCTGATAAAGGCTTCGTGCCCGCCGTGTTGTTGTGCTTCTTTCTGGGATCGTTCGGCCTGCACCGTTTCTACCTTGGTAAGTGGGTGACGGGTATCTTGATGCTTGTCACATTTGGCGCATTTGGTATCTGGACACTGATCGACTTTGTGCGCCTTGTCGTGGGCTCGCTGAAAGACAAACAGGACCGTCCCCTTCGTCGTTGAACAATCTAGGCCTTGATCGGGCCTCGAGTGTGACCGGATATATGCCCGTGCAGGATGCGCGGGCATAATTTTTATGGGGACACTGCCTCTGTCCGCTGGGCACCAGTGCCGTATATTCAAGCGAAATTCCGACACAATTACTCGCCTTTTTTAGGCGCAATCGCTGTGATCACAGCATCAAAATTTGTGATCACAAAGGTGGATTTTATTCCTATTTTAGGAAAATCACTCCAGAATTCGACATGACAAGGAGTGACACCTGCGGCAGTTCGTCCTATCAATATGGATAATTTTTTCGGCCAGCCCCGCGCGCGCCTGCGGTAGGAATAACGACTCTTTTGACGCGCAAACAAACGGGGCCCAGCGACAAAGGGACCCACTATGGCAGAATCGAAACGGGTAGAAAGACCACTTTCCCCCTTCATGATCGGTCAGTATTACCGTCCGCAGATCACGTCGATCTCGTCGATTTTGACGCGGATCACTGGTAACGCACTTGCCGTATCGGCAATTTTGGCCGTGTGGTGGCTGATGGCCGCAACGGGCACGCCGGAGCATTTCGAGGCCGTGAACTGGTTCATGACCTCTTTCATCGGGGACGTGATCTTCACCCTGACGACTTTGGGCATCTGGTATCATTACCTTGCCGGCATGCGTCACCTCTATTTCGATTCAGGTCGTGGACTTGAACTGGAAACTGCCGAAAAGCTCGGTATCGCCTGCATGATCGGTTCGGTCGTGTTGACCCTTCTTACAATCATTATCGTCTGAGGGAGGGTTCAAGATGAGCTATCTGACCGACCGTAAACGCGCCGTTGGCAAAGGGGCCTCCGGCACAGGGACCGAACACCACTGGTTCATGACCGTCAGCGCCGTGGGCCTGGTATTTCTGGTGCCGTGTTTTGTGTTCATCTTCGGTAGCGCGCTTGGTAAGCCGCAAGCCGAGGTGATTGCCACATTCGCCAGACCTTTCCCGGCGATTGTCACGGCACTGACCTTCCTGATCGGGATGCGTCACTTCGCCAAAGGCGCGCAGATGATGATCGAGGATTATTGCCAAGGCCTGACCCGCAAACTGGCGGTGATGTTCGCGCATGGCTTGTCCTATGTTCTGATCGCTTGCGTGTTCTACGCTCTGGGCCGGATGGTTCTCATCGGTCTGGCAATGGGCGTCTGAATAGAAAACGGGATACAGATAAATGGCTGCTTACGAATACGAGACGCATAAATATGACGTCGTTGTTGTCGGTGCCGGTGGCGCCGGCTTGCGCGCGACGCTCGGCATGGCAGAACAAGGCCTGCGCACCGCCTGTGTGACGAAAGTGTTTCCGACACGCTCGCACACAGTGGCAGCACAGGGCGGGATTGCTGCATCGCTGTCCAATATGGGGCCGGATAACTGGAAGTGGCACCTGTATGATACGGTGAAAGGCTCCGACTGGCTGGGCGACACTGATGCGATGGAATATCTGGTTCGCGAGGCACCCAAAGCGGTGTACGAGCTGGAGCATTACGGCGTGCCGTTCTCGCGCACCGAAGAGGGCAAGATCTACCAGCGCCCCTTCGGCGGGCACACCACCGAATTTGGTGAAGGTCCACCCGTGCAGCGCACCTGTGCCGCGGCTGACCGGACCGGCCATGCGATCTTGCACACGCTTTACGGCCAGTCGCTGAAAAACAACGCGGAATTCTACATCGAATATTTCGCGATCGATCTGATCATGTCCGAAGACGGCAAAACCTGCGTTGGCGTGATGTGCTGGAAGCTGGATGACGGCACGTTCCATCTGTTCTCGGCCAAAACGGTTGTGCTTGCGACAGGTGGATACGGCCGTGCGTATTTCTCGGCGACCTCTGCGCATACCTGCACCGGTGACGGTGGCGGTATGGTGGCACGTGCGGGTCTTGCGCTGCAGGATATGGAATTTGTGCAATTCCACCCAACCGGCATCTACGGCTCGGGCTGTCTGATTACCGAGGGCGCACGCGGCGAAGGTGGGTATCTCACCAACTCCGAAGGCGAGCGGTTCATGGAACGTTATGCGCCGACCTACAAGGATCTGGCGTCGCGCGATGTTGTGTCGCGCTGCATGACGATGGAGATCCGCGACGGGCGCGGTGTGGGCGAGAATAAAGACCACATCTTCCTTAACCTGTCGCACCTTCCGCCAGAAGCGCTGCACGAGCGTCTGCCGGGGATTTCGGAATCCGCGCGTATTTTTGCGGGCGTTGATGTGACCAAGGAGCCGATCCCGGTTCTGCCGACGGTTCACTATAACATGGGCGGCATCCCGACCAACTACTGGGGCGAGGTGATCAACCCGACCGCAGACGATCCAGATGCCATCGTGCCCGGTCTGATGGCTGTGGGCGAGGCGGGCTGTGCCTCCGTACACGGTGCCAACCGTCTTGGGTCGAATTCACTTATCGACCTTGTGGTGTTTGGTCGTGCGGCTGCCTTGCGTGCAGGCAAGACCATTGATCCGACAAAGGAAAACCCGCCGATCAATCTTGCGTCGGTGGACAAAGCCTTCGAGCGGTTCGATTCTATCCGTCACGCCAAGGGCGGCACCCCCACCGCAGAGCTGCGTCTGGAGATGCAAAAGACCATGCAGGCCGATGCTGCTGTGTTCCGCACCGACAAGACGCTGGCCGAGGGGCTGGAGAAAATGACCAATGTTGCCTCCAAGCTTGATGATCTGCATGTGACAGACCGCTCTCTGGTCTGGAACTCCGATCTGATGGAAAGCCTTGAGTTGGCCAACTTGATGCCCAACGCAATGGCGACCATCGTCGGTGCCGAGGCGCGCAAGGAATCGCGCGGGGCGCATGCGCATGAAGACTATCCCGATCGTCATGACGACGAATGGCGCAAGCATTCGATCATGCATGTTGACGGCGCGAAGGTCGAACTGACGTATCGTCCGGTGCATATCGATCCGCTGACCAAGCTGGAAGACGGCGGGATCGATACGGCGAAGATCCAACCCAAGAAGCGGGTGTATTGATGCAGGGGCGGCCGGTGATCATAGGCTTGGCAGGGGCGGGACTGATGCTTGCCTCCTGCGGTCCGGTCCCGGTCGCGCAGGCAGAAAATATTTGCCTGAAGCGTGTCGAGGATGCGCGCCCCGTGTCCGGTGTTGCCGGATTGGGTGTGGCAGATGGCAAGCCGGCAACACGGCTGGATCTGGATGTGAACGTCTCGACCGACACATTCCGCGACCCTAGCAAGATATACCAAAGCTGCGTGTACCAATACTCGGGCGAAATGCCGCGCAGACCGCTTTACGACAGGTGACCCGGCGCCCGGTGCGGACCCCGCATCGGACACCGATCAAGCAAGATTTCGGGGACGCTTCGTGACGGAAGCAATCAACGCAATGAGGCGCGCTCCCCAGCCCACATATGATCGGAGGTAGAAACATGGTTCAGTTTTCCCTACCCAAAAACTCGAAGATCCGCGTCGGCAAGACCTGGCCGAAGCCTGCAGACGGTAAAAACGTCCGCAAATTCCAGATTTACCGTTGGGAGCCGGAAGACGGTGAGAACCCGCGCGTGGATACGTATTTTGTCGACCTCGACAAATGCGGGCCGATGGTTCTGGACGTTCTTATCAAGATCAAGAACGAGATCGATCCGACACTGACCTTCCGCCGCTCCTGCCGCGAGGGGATTTGCGGGTCATGCGCAATGAACATTGATGGTCGCAACACGCTGGCGTGTATTTTCGGCATTGATGAAATCAAGACCGACGTGGTCAAGATCTATCCGTTGCCGCACATGCCGGTGGTCAAGGATCTTATTCCCGATCTGACGCATTTCTATGCGCAGCATGCGTCCATCATGCCGTGGCTGGAGACCAAAACCAACCGTCCCGAAAAGGAATGGCGCCAGTCTATCGAAGACCGTAAAAAGCTTGATGGTCTTTATGAATGCGTGATGTGCGCGTCGTGTTCCACATCCTGCCCCAGCTACTGGTGGAACAGCGATGAATATCTCGGTCCGGCAGCGCTGCTGCATGCGTATCGCTGGATCATCGATAGCCGTGACGAGGCCACGGGCGAGCGTCTGGACCAGCTTGAGGACCCCTTCAAACTGTATCGCTGCCACACGATCATGAATTGTACCAAGACCTGCCCCAAGGGTCTGAATCCGGCGAAATCCATCGCTGAAATCAAGAAGATGATGGTCAATCGCCACGTTTAAGACGCGACATCTGCCCACATCTGAAAGCCTCGTGAAATCTCACGAGGCTTTTTCCATTTAGGCCTGATCCACTCTGGCCCGAGGAGCGGGGGCTTGCGGTATGCGCAGGCGAGCCTTGCAATTTCCGGCAGTTCTTTTCAGCCTGAAAGCCTTTATATGGGCATCACTAGGGAGGCAGACGAACAGCCAAGGAGCGTTCCATGAACCAGATCGTCGAATTCAACGCGGCCCCTGCAGATGCAGCGGCAAAGGAAGAAGCACTGGCCTATTACATGCCGCAATCCAAGCGCGCATCGGCACCTGCCCCTGCCACAGCACAATCCACCACAGGTCAGGATGCGCTGGATCAGATGTTCGGTTACTACGCGGCATAATAGTTGTGGGGTGATCGACACCGCATGATTTGAACATTACCGCTATCAAGATTTGAAATCCCGTCAATGTGGCGGGATTTTTGTTTATTGCGACTGCGCGTCCGGCGGGGCGTTTGCGCCCAGTTCCTGATCCAGAAACCGCTCGAACGCATCGAAATCCATCGCCTTAAGCTGACCGAAGCTTTGAATCCAGATGATGGCCCCTTGCATGGCATGGGGTTCCAGCTTGCACCATTTTACCCGCCCGCGTTTTTCCTGACTGATCAGCCCGGCCTGAGACAAGATCCCCAGATGCTTCGAGATTGCGGCAAGCGACATCGCGAATGGCTCTGCCACATCTGTGACGGCCATATCGTCTTCCAGAAGCATGCGCAAAATCTCGCGCCGTGTCGGATCGGCGAGGGCTGCGAAGATGGTGTCAAGCGAACCGGCGGTGGGTATGTTCATACGCTGGAATAGGCAGGGCAGGGGGCAATCGTCAACTGTTTGGTTGAATATAGGCAAGCGACAGATCATGGCGTCTACGGGCCCAGATGACGGGTTCGCTATCGCTTGGCATTTATGAATTCAAAGCAATAACAGTGACTTATCGTTTTTCTTTCATCGCGTTTACTGCGTTGACTCACCGAGTTGTGACGTCTATCAAGTCTGCAATCGAGATAAAGGCCATGTGATGTCCCAAGAGCCAGACCCAGAACGGTTGAAAGCGCTCGAATCCAAGCTGGCAAAACATCGCAAGATCGATGTTGCCAAACCGGACCGGGACAATTTCGCTCAAGGTGAAATGGCGTGGCGTATGGTGATCGAACTGGTATCGGGGCTGGGGATCGGCTTTGGTATCGGCTACACAATAGACGTTCTGGCAGGTACGTTGCCGATCTTCATGGTCGTGTTTACCCTGCTGGGGCTGATCGCCGGCGTGCGCGTGATGATGCGCACCGCGGCAGAGTTAAATACGCAAACTGAGGCTGCCAAGGCATCCGAAGAAGAGGGAAAATAGACGTGGCGGAAAGCAGTTCGAACGCCGACGGTTCGTCCAAGATGATTGGTCTCATCCTGTTCGCCGTTGTGATCTTGATGCTCATCATTGCGATGCTGACCGAAGGGTCCGGCGAGATGGCTTTCCATCCGATGGATCAATTCGTCGTCTCCCCCCTGTTTGGCGAGGGCGCGGTGCATTGGTACACAATCACCAACGCTACCCTGTGGATGGCGCTTGCCATTGGCGGGATCGCGCTTTTGCTGGTTGTCGGTTCACGTGGCCGTGCCATCGTACCAAGCCGCGCACAATCCATGGCGGAACTGGCCTTCGGCATGGTTCACAAGATGGTCGAGGATATCTGTGGTCGTGAAGGGTTGAAGTACTTCCCCTATATCATGACGCTGTTTTGCTTCATCACATTTGCAAACTTCCTCGGTCTTCTGCCCAAAAGCTTCGCGACAACATCGCATATCGCGGTGACCGGGCTTCTGGCGCTGTTCGTTTTCTTTGCTGTGACCATTCTTGGCTTTGTCAAACATGGCACGCATTTCCTCGGCCTGTTCTGGGTCACGGCGGCCCCGTTGCCGCTGCGCCCGATCCTTGCTGTGATCGAAGTTATTTCTTACTTTGTGCGCCCTGTGTCGCACTCGATCCGGCTTGCAGGTAACATCATGGCGGGCCACGCGGTGATCAAGGTCTTTGCAGGCTTTGCTGCCGTGGCGCTCATCTCGCCTGTGTCGGTCCTCGCGATTACCGCGATCTACGGGCTCGAAGTGCTCGTGGCCTTCATTCAGGCCTATGTCTTCACGATCCTGACGTGTGTCTATCTGCGTGATGCGCTGCATCCCGGACACTGATCACGGTCGCGTTTAATCTACTTTAGCCAATTCCAACCTCAAGGAGTGACGATCATGGAAGGCGATATTGTTCAAATGGGTGCTTACATCGGTGCTGGCCTGGCTTGCATCGGCATGGGTGGGGCTGCAGTCGGTGTTGGTAACGTCGCTGGTAACTTCCTGAGCGGCGCGCTGCGCAACCCTTCGGCGGCTGCCGGTCAAACCGCAACGCTGTTCATCGGCATCGCGTTTGCAGAAGCACTGGGGATCTTCTCGTTCCTCGTCGCGCTTCTTCTGATGTTCGCCATCTGAACCCTTTTCTCGCAAATTTGCGGACGGAGGGGCCCTGCTGGGCCCTTCCGGGTTTGAGACAGGGCCGCCTAAGCGGTTCAAAAGGGTAGACGACATGGCAACAGAAGAACTTGACGCCGCCGGGTCGGCACATAGCGCGGCTGACGCTGCTCATGGCGGTTCGAATGGCGCTGAAGCCGTCGGCATGCCGCAGCTGCATTTCGACACTTTCCCGAACCAGATCTTCTGGCTTCTGGTGTCGCTGGTAGTGATCTACTGGCTTCTCTCGAGGATCGCTCTGCCGCGGATTTCCGCAGTTCTCGCAGATCGTCAGGGAACCATTTCAGGCGATCTTTCCGCAGCCGAAGACTATAAGGCGAAAGCAAAAGACGCTGAAGCTGCGTATGAAAAAGCTTTGGCTGATGCGCGTACGAAAGCTCAGGCGATCGTGGCAGAAGCACGTGCCGATATTCAGAAGGATGTCGATGCGGCGATTGCCAAAGCAGATAGCGAAATTGCGGCGAAAACCGCACAATCGCAAAGCCGTATCGCCGAAATTCAGGCAGGCGCGATCGACGCGATTGAAGCTGTCGCAAAAGACACCGCACAAAGCGTCGTTGTGGCACTTGGTGGCACGGCCGATGAAAGCGCGATCAATGCAGCCGTCGACAAGCGTGTGAAAGGGTAATTTCATGAGAAAACTTTCCCTTCTTCTGGTTCTTGTCGCACAGCCGGCATTCGCGGCAAGCGGCCCGTTCTTCAGCTTGCGCAACACCGATTTTGTTGTGTCGCTGGCGTTCCTGACGTTTGTAGGCGTTCTGTTCTATTTCAAGGTGCCAACGCAATTGGGTGGCCTTCTGGACAAACGTGCAGCCGGTATCAAATCCGATCTTGACGAGGCACGCAGCCTTCGTGAAGAAGCACAGTCCATTCTGGCGACCTATGAGCGCAAGTCGCGTGAAGTGCAGACCCAGGCCGACGAGATCGTCGCCAATGCGAAGCGTGACGCTGAAGCGGCCGCAGAGCAGGCGAAAAAAGATCTCGAAGACTCCATTGTGCGTCGTTTGAACGCCGCGGAAGAACAGATCGGTTCGGCTGAAAAAGCTGCGGTGAAAGAGGTGCGTGATCGTGCCGCTGCCATCGCGATTGCCGCGGCAGGCGATGTGCTTGCCAAACAGATGACGGCATCCGAGCAAAACGCGCGGATTGATGCCTCCATCAAAGAGGTCGCGCAGCGCCTTCACTGACGTGGTTTCGCGTGGTTGTTAAACATCAAACCGGCATGCAATTCGAATTGCGTGCCGGTTTTTTCATGCCTGCCCTAGCTGCGCTGCTTCAATCGCAGCTGGGCGGTATGTTCGTTGCGTTCCGCTTTGCGGATCTGCGACATCTCGACCTCGACAAATCGCAAGTGATCGGCGACAGCGGCATTGGCCGCCGGCCCGTCGCGCGCTTGCAAGGCGTCGTTGATGGCGCGATGCTGGGCCAGCAACTTTGCCCGCGTCGCCCGGTTTTTGAAGAGCGTTCCACGATTGTAGAACACCCCGTCATTGAGCAATTCGAACATAGCGCGCATCATATGCAAGGTGATGATATTGTGGCTCGCCTCGATGATGGCCATGTGGAATTGCGGGTCAAGCGCCGCTTCTTCGGCATAGTTGCGTTTGGAATGGGCTGCCTCCATCCGTTCGAACAGTTTTGCAATAACTTGAAGATCCGTGTCGGAGGCGAATTTTGCCGCGCGTTCTGCGGCCAGCCCTTCCAGATCACGACGAAATCCCAGATAATCGAAAACGGCCTGTTCAGACGCAGAAAAAAGCCTGATCAGCGCCGGTGAAAAGGCAGACCCCAGAACATCGGCCACAAAGATACCCGCCCCGACTTTGGCGCTTACCAGTCCCTGATCTTGTAGCTGGGCGATGGCATCGCGCAGCGAAGGGCGTGATACGCCCAGCCGTTCGGACAGATCCCGCTCGGACGGGAGCCGCTCTCCCGGGCGTAATATACCTTGAACGATCAACTCCTCAATCTGGCGCACAATTGCAGACGCTAGCTTTTCGGATTCGATCCGTTGGAAAGGCATGATGGTTTCCTGTGTAACACTATGTGTAAAAGTCAAAATCGAGTTTTGCCAATATCTTGCGCAAATAGAAAGGGCCGATGCGGTTGCACCGGCCCTGACGCATCACAAAAATGACCGAGATTAGTTGTTCGGCGTGATGATAAACTCTACCCGACGGTTTTGCGCACGGCCATCAACGCTAAGGTTGGAGGCGATGGGCTGGTCTTCACCGCGACCATAGGAGCGGATGCGCGACGGGGACACGCCCGCTTGGGTCAGCACCGCCGCGACCGAGCTTGCACGACGCTCGGAAAGACGCTGGTTATAGCCCGCCTCGCCGGTATTGTCGGTGTGACCGATCACCTGGATCGTCGTGTTCGGATACCGGTTGAGGCTTGCCGCCATCGTGTACAGATCGTTTTGCAAATCGGGGCGCAAGGTCGCGCTATCGGTTGCAAACAGGATATCTTGCGGCATGGTCACCATCAGCTGGTTGCCATTGTTCACGATCGACGTGCCTTGCGCGTCAAGATCGCGACGCAGTTCTTCGGCTTGTTTGTCAAGCTGATTGCCGACCGCGCCACCGATCAGACCACCCACTGCGGCGCCCGCAGCAGCTTTGGTCAACCGCTCGTCGCCACCAGACATTGCACCTGCCGCCCCACCGAGCAATGCACCGGTGATGGCGCCGCCGCGCAAGTTGCGATTGGGATCATTGGGGTCTGCGGGTGTTTGTACACAACCTGCAAGCCCGACCAATGCCACGCCTGCCAACAAGATGGATGTTTTTACGTTCATTCGTTTTCGCCTTTATTCTGCGCCCGAGACGGGGCGTCTTACACACTATACTGGTGCAATCTGGAAAAGTTCCATGACGACTGCGAGACTAGGCGAGTTTTTGCGCGAATTGCAGTGTTTCGTGATCGTGATCGGGGCTGGTGTGCGCGGCCTCATGTAACAACAGCGCACGTTTCACGCCTAAACCCCAGTGATAGCCTCCCAGTTCACCGGTTGTACGGATCACACGGTGGCAGGGGATCAGCTGTGCGATCGGATTGCGTCCGACGGCTGTGCCGACCGCGCGTACCGATTTGGGCGCATCAATGGCCTGTGCGATATCGGAATAGGTGGCCACGCCGCCAGACGGGATTTGTAACAATGCCTCCCATACCTTGAGCTGGAAGGGCCGACCGCTTAGCACAATATGGGTTTCACCCCGATGCGACAGGACGGGGCGCAGGAAGGACGCGACCTGATCGGGAGCGTGATCGATCTGTGCGGCAGGCCAGCGTTTGGCCAGATCGGCAAAGGCGGCCTGTTCGCCGATGTCGGTGTAAAACGCAACGCCGCACAGCCCGCGGGTGGTGGCCATGGCCAAAACCGGCCCGAAACGCGATCGGAACTTGCCCCAGAAGATTTGTAGGCCCGCACCTTTGGCGGCATACGTACCCGGTGTCATCGCCTCCCACCGGATGAGCAGATCATGCAGCCGCGCCGTACCCGACAGGCCCAGAGTGTGGGCGACCATGCTCAACGGCTGACGGCGGCGCAGCAAATCACGCGCCTGCATCATGCTCAGGTAATGATCATAGCGTTGGGGCGACACGCCCACCCACGCCGAGAATACCTTATGGAAATGTGACTCGCTCATGCCAAGGCTGCCAGAAAGCTCGGCAAGGCTCAAATGGCGCTTCTCGCTATGTGCGTTTTCGATAATGGCCAATGCGCGGGCGATGGTCTGGTAGTGGTAGCTGTCTTCATGCGCCTGCATCATTTGGCCTCCTTGAAGCGATTTTTGCCGAACGTCCCGATGATAGCGCCGCAGCTCCGGACCGGCGACCCGTATCTTGTGCAAAAATCCGATGCGGAGCGCATGGATTGCTTGCCCAAACCGCTGAGGCAAGGCATAGCAAAGCGATGGGACAGATACGCGCAAGACAGCTCGATTATGCGTCGATGCAAGAGGTTTTCAAACGGTTTCAGGCTGCGCAAGCAGAGCCTGCAGGCGAGTTGCATCATGTGAATGCCTATACGCTGGTGGTCGCGGTTGCGCTGTCTGCGCAGGCCACAGACGCGGGCGTGAACCGCGCGACGCATGATCTGTTCGCGTTTGTGGACACTCCGCAAAAGATGCTGGAGCTTGGCGAGGAAGGGCTGATCGAGCATATCAAGACGATCGGCCTTTATCGCCAGAAAGCCAAGAATGTCATCAAGACCGCGCAGATCTTGGTCGATCAATTCGGCGGTGTGGTGCCATCCTCGCGTGCGGCGCTGCAATCCTTGCCGGGTGTGGGGCGCAAAACGGCCAATGTCGTGCTTAATATGTGGTTTCACTATCCTGCGCAGGCGGTTGATACGCATATTTTCCGCGTGGGTAACCGAACGGGAATATGTCCGGGCAAAGATGTGGATGCAGTCGAACGTGCGATCGAGGACAACGTGCCCGTGGAATACCAGCACCATGCGCATCACTGGCTGATACTGCACGGCCGCTATCTGTGTGTTGCGCGCAAACCAAAATGTGGGGCTTGCCTGATCCGGGATCTGTGCCAGTTCGAGGAGAAGACGATATGACGAATTACGAAGTGGTCGGGATCGGCAATGCCGTGGTCGATGTGATCAGCCAATGCGGCGACGAATTTCTTGCCGAAAACCGCATCGACAAAGGGATCATGCAGCTGATCGATAAAGATCGTGGCGAGGCGCTGTACGATGCGATGGGCAACCGCACCCAAGCCCCCGGCGGATCGGTGGCCAATACGCTTGCAGGGCTGGGCAATCTGGGGTTGAAAACGGCGTTTGTCGGGCGCGTGGCCGATGACGAGTTGGGGCGGTTCTACCAGTCGGCCCTGTCAGACGAAGGCACGGATTTCCCCAATGCACCGGTGAGCGATGCAGAGCTGCCCAGCTCGCGGTCGATGATTTTCGTAACACCGGATGGCGAGCGGTCGATGAACACCTATCTGGGGATTTCATCGGAACTGTCCGAAGAGGATGTGCCCCTTGATGTGATGACGCGGGCGCAATATCTTTTCTTGGAAGGCTATCTGTTTGATAAGGACAAGGGTAAGGCCGCGTTCCTGAAGGCTGCGCAATCCACACGCCGTGCCGGTGGTAAAGCCGGTATCGCGCTGTCGGACCCCTTCTGTGTGGAGCGCCATCGTGACGATTTTCGCAGGCTTGTGCGTGACGAGATGAACTATGTGATCGGCAACGCGGCAGAGTGGTCATCGCTGTATCAATGTGATCTAGAGGCCGCGCTGGACCAGGCTGCCCGCGAATGCGAGTTGGTGGTATGCACCCGTTCGGGCGACGATGTGTGGCTGATCCGCGGTGACGAGCGTGTCAGCGTGCCTGTGCAGAGTGTGACCCCAGTGGACGCAACCGGCGCAGGCGACCAGTTTGCCGCAGGGTTTCTGTACGGACTTTCGCAAGGCATGCCCCTGGATGTGTCAGGGCGGATGGGCTGCATCGCGGCAGCAGAGGTGATTGCGCATTACGGGGCACGACCCCAAGCCGACATCAAGGCACAGTTTGCCGCAGCCGGCTTGATCTAAGATCTGACGATCCTTGAAAAACACAAAGGCGCCATCTGATGTGGCGCCTTTATGCATGGGCGGGGTGTTTGGGTCAGCGGGGCGGCTTGGCTCGAGCGGGAAGCAACCAGTCGGCCAGCAGGAAGCAAAACAACGCCCAAGCAGAGCCAATGGCCCAGCCCGCCAGAACATCGGTGGGCCAGTGTACGCCCAAGGCGATCCGGCTGATCCCGACGGCACAGGAAATCCCGACAGCAATGGCGATGATATAGGCGCGTGTGGCGCGGCGTTGACGCAGCCGCGCCAGCATCACGGCCAAAGTCAGCCACGTGATTGTGGCCATCATCGAATGCCCTGATGGAAAAGAGGCCGTGGTCACATCTGTTCCATGCGGCACCAGATCGGGCCGCGTGCGATCAAACAGTGTTTTGGCCACATGAGAGACGATTTGCCCGCCCATCACCGCAGAAAGCAAAATAACGACCTGACGACGGTATCCCTCCATCAGCAGGTATCCCGCGGTAAAGAGTGTGAGTGCACCCAGAACGGTCACACCGCCAAGCGCTGTGATGTCGCGCACGACCGTTTCGACCCACGCGGGGCCTTTAAGCTGGTTGGGATCTGCTGCATCGCGAAACCACAAAAGAATGCTTTCATCGAAAGCCGAGGTGTCGCCTTCACGCATTTCACCCGCAATGGCGGCAAAGGCCCATATGCCGCAGATGATCAGGATAAGGCTTAATAGCATATCCACTTCCAGCCGGCTGAGCATGCGCGCCAGCCACGGCCCTACGGGCGCGGGAAGGCGTGCGGCCTGGCGCGATAGCCAAGGCCAGGGTGGCGTTTCGGGTGCTTGCGGGGGAGGGGGAAAGGAACCGGACATGCGGTACAATTTGCCTTGAATGTTATCCGGTTCCAAGCAGGTAATTCAAAAATATAATCAGCTGCCGAGTTTTGCATGCACCTCGTCCAGATCGACCTCTCCGATCGGCATTTTGTTGTCGGGGTTGTCAAAATCATAACGGAACAACTGGAAGTCGTTTTTGTAGATTTCCCATACCAGATGCCGCGATAAATCGTCGAAATAGTCACTGATCGGATGGGCGCGTTTGGGGCCATGCCCTTCGGATTCGTTGAACCGAGGGACCTTTTCCACATCCACCTTGACCGGTGTCTCTATCGCATCGAACACGCTTTGCATGCCTTCATTGAACGTCTCGGTGAAGAAAATCTTGTCATACCGGCCGCCATTCACGATGAAGGTCGAAATATGGCCGGACATGGCCGACCAGTGGATATCGGGGTCCATCGGGCGGCGCCAGCGGATGGTGTCACGCGCGAACAGCAAAAACCGCCGGAACGATGCAATCTGATCAAAATCGAACCCGTCTTCGGGGCTGCCGACCTCAATGCCGTATTTCTGTGTCAGTTGGGGCACGAGATTGCCGCGATACCTGCGGCCGTTTCGCTGGATTCCTGCAATTTTATCAAAAAACGAAGACAATATCCGGCCATACGGGTTGCGCACACATGTAAATGCATAGGCATCATGGGCTTTCACAACCGTTTCGATGGGCTGTTGGCTATGGTCGAGCGACCATTTGTGCAGTCCGGATTTTGCATCGTGAATGTCACCATCAAAATATTCACCATGATCGGAATAATACATGATCTGTCCGATAGACGAGCATGCACATTTCGGCACGACGCGGTAGACCACGCTTTTGCTTTCCGTCATCCAGGTGCCGGGAAATCCCATATGGTTTGCCTCCTTAAAACCGGGTGCTCATTCCGTCACCCCGACGCAATAATTAACTCTTAAAAGCAAACATACTCTGTATTTTCAATCTCACTTCGTGCAAACAGATGAAATAGTGGCAAGAGTGACATAACCGTCTGGGAAACAATGGCCAGAATCGCCTTTATTTTGTTAACGCATAAAGATCCCGAGGCAATTATCCGCCAAGCTGCCCGTTTAACCGCAGCCGGTGATTTTGTTTCAATTCATTTCGATGCACGCGCAAAACCTGCCGACTTCCAAAAGATCCGGGACGGCTTGGGCAGTAACCCCTCGGTTTGCTTTTCAAAAAAGCGATTGAAATGTGGTTGGGGCGAGTGGAGCCTTGTGGCTGCAACCCTCGAGGCTGTAAGCGCGGCGGTGGATGCCTTCCCTGATGCCAGCCATTTTTACATGCTTTCAGGTGATTGCATGCAAATAAAAACCTCAGAATACGCCCATGATTTTCTTGATAGAAATGAATGTGATTTTATAGAGAGTTTTGATTTCTTTAGTTCGGATTGGATTCAAACCGGATTTAAAGAAGAGAGGCTGATATATCGGCACTGGTTTAATGAGCGCACACAGAAATGGCTTTTTTATCAAAGTTACGAGTGGCAGAAACGATTTGGTTTTACCCGAGAGGTGCCTGACGATATCGAGATGATGATCGGGTCGCAGTGGTGGTGCCTGCGCCGTGATACTGTGGAAAAAGTGCTGCAGTTTTGCAAAGACCGCCCCGATGTGATGCGGTTTTTCCGCACAACCTGGATACCTGACGAGACATTCTTTCAAACTGTGGTGCGCCATGTTGTGGCGGATCGTGAGATTAAAACCCGTACATTGACGTTTTTGATGTTTACGGATTACGGGATGCCGTTGACCTTTTATAATGATCACTATGATTTGCTACTGGCACAAGACTATCTGTTTGCCCGAAAGATCAGCCCCGAGGCTAAAGAACTGAAAGCCCGCCTTGGACGGCTGTGGGGAGAGACGGGCGTGCATTTTCCGATTTCGGATGAAGGGCGGTCGCTGTTTAAATTTTTGACCGGAAAGGGGCGCGAAGGCCATCGTTTTGCCCCGCGGTTCTGGGAAACGGAATCCAGTCTGGGGCGCGAGCGCGTTCTATATGTAGTTGTATGCAAGAAATGGCATGTCGCGAAGCGTCTGGTGGAACGGATCCACCAAAACATGGAGTTGAAGACAGCAAACTATCTGTTTCATGAAGATGAACCCCTGCCGGAGCTGGGCGGGATCGAGCGCACGATGGGCAAGCGCAACCGCCATCGCCGCGCCTTGCTTCGGATGCTGTTCGACTATCACCAGACAGATAGCCTCTTGATCTGTGTTGATCCGGCGGGTTTCGATATTATTCAGGATTTTACATCAGACAAGGTCGAGACACGGATACTGGAGATCGATACGGAGTTCTCCGACGATTATCTGATTGGTCATGCACAGCGTGTGGGGTTGGCGGGGGCTGAAACACCGGCTGAGGTCTACGAGCGTATCCTGCCGACCATCCGCTATGATATGAGGTTCGAAAGTGAACGCCTGCGAGACGCACAGTTTCCGTTGCTATGGCGCGTCAGGGAAGTGCATTCGCCTCAGGAAAATGCAGAGCCGTTGTCTGAGTTCTTAAAGGTCGATAAGAATTTCGCGGAGTTTCTTGCAGAAACGCCCCATTTCTTCGCCGATTAAGGAGGCACAGATGCCCTATAGCTATGATTCGGAAAATCTTTTTGCGAAAATCCTGCGCGGTGAAATTCCTTGCGACAAAGTGCACGAAACGCAGCACAGTCTGGCATTTCGCGATATCGCCCCCAAAGCGCCCGACCATGTGCTGGTGGTTCCCAAAGGTGCTTATGTGAATTTCGACGATTTCTGCCGCCACGCACCTGACGCGGAAATTGTGGATCTGATGCGAATGACAGGTGAGGTATGTAAGGCACTGGGCGTAGAGGATAAAGGCTTTCGTGCGATTGCAAATGCGGGCCAGCATGGCCTTCAAGAGGTGCCGCATTTCCACCTGCATATCCTCGCAGGCAAATCACTGGGCCCGATACTGGATCGTAGTATTCTGAACGGCTAACGTGCTTGGCGTACCAGAATTTTCCCCAACCTTTGTGGGGGCGCGAGCGCAGGCAGGCATCGAACCTGCCTGCGCTCGGTCAAGCGGGCCCGTGGGCCCGCTTTCCGTTAGCGTCCCGAGGTAAGATCCATGAAAACGTCTTCCAGATCGGCTTGGGTGGTTTCCACATCCGAGATGGAGATGCCCGCAGCGCGCACCGCATCCAGAATGGCATCGGCAGAAGTTGTCCCGCGTCGATAATCGAAGGCCAGCTGCCCGTTTGCGCGGCGGGTAAGCTGCACGCCTTGTGGCGGTGTGATGTCGGGGGCTGAGCCTTGCGGGGTGATCAACAACGTTTTGGTATCAATACGCTCCAGCAATACAGAGGTCTTGTCGCGGATGATCAGCTCGCCGTGGTTGATGATCGCGATCTCGTCACACATTTGCTGCGCTTCTTCGAGGTAATGGGTTGTCAGAATGATTGTCATTCCGCGATCATTGAGCTTGCGCACATTGCGCCAGAGCATATTGCGCAATTCGATATCCACGCCTGCGGTGGGTTCATCCAGAACCAAGATGCGTGGCTTGTGTACCAGTGCCTTGGCCAGCAAAAGCCGTCGCTTCATGCCGCCCGACAGATGGCGCGCATAGCTTTCGGCCTTATCGGACAGGCCGACAAGTTCTAGAATCTCGTCACTCCAACGTTCCGATTTTGGCACCCCATAGAGCCCTGCCTGCAATTCCAGCAGTGCACGTGGCGTGAAAAACGGATCCATGTTAATTTCTTGCGGCATCACGCCGATCGCGGCACGGGACTGGCGCGGGTTCACATCCTGATCAAAACCCCAAATCGTTACCTGACCTTCTGTTTTGCGCACAAGGCCGGCCAAGATGTTGATAAGCGTTGATTTTCCAGCGCCGTTCGGCCCCAGAAGCCCAAAAATAGAGCCTTCAGGAATGCTTAGATCAACCCCTTTCAATGCATGTTTCGGGGGCTCGTTCTTGCTCGCTTGATAGGTTTTTTTCAGTCCCTTGATTTCGATTGCCTGTCGATCCACTTGCCCGTCCTTTTCGCTTCGCTGTATCATGAGGCCCGAACCCCGGGCGTATACTATCGCCCACCCCCTATATAGTGGAGCTGCCAATGACCGCCACCGCGTCGAAGCCCGAAGCCCCTGAAGCCCCCGAGACCGAGGTCGTCACATCGTGGAAAATCGCCTGTGATGGCGGCGAAGGCGGGCTGGGTCACCCACGGGTCTGGCTGGCGATTCCGCGTGACACAGGCTTTGTGGAATGTGGATATTGCGACAAGAAATACGTGATTGATCGCGCGCGCGCACACGACGACCACTGATAAATTCCTTGGCCCGGCGGGGCGTTTGCCGGGCTCGCCACAAGTGCGATATCTTCCAAATGCATTGAAATTGCTTATTTTTAATGGGCCGTAGGTGGGGCGCTTTTCCTCAGGACGTCGCAGAGAGCGGCGATGCCGGTTAGGGTGGGGCTCAATCCCTTACGGGCGAAAGCTTTCGTACACCGCGCGCAAACTCTGGCAATGTCGCCATGTTCGGGTGATTTCAGGGTGGATGTGCGCTGGTTGAAGACTGCCTGTGCACGGATAAGGGCGTTATTATCGGGGCACCGTTATTTTTGCGCCCGCGTTGCGAAACACGGTGTGATGTGATCCTCCACCAAGGATGCGCGTCCGAAAACGGGTCGGTATTGGCAGGCCCGGCAAGGTTTCCGTGCGGATTTAGAGCATTTTCTTGCAATGTGATCGGCGAATTTACTGCTAGAACTGGCAGAAAGCGCCCGATCATGGCAAGAGCGATGAAAATATCGGAACGCGCCGGGAGAACACGCATGAGCGAAGGATTTGGCAAGGGCTGCCATTTGCATCTGATCGACGGATCAGCATTTATTTTCCGCGCCTATCACGCCCTACCACCGCTGACGCGCAAGAGCGATGGCCTGCCGATCGGTGCTGTCTCGGGGTTTTGCAATATGCTGTTCAAGTATATCGAAGATGCCAAGGGGTCTGATGCGCCGACCCATGCCGCCGTGATCTTTGACAAGGGCAGCCATACGTTTCGCAACGATCTTTATGATCTGTATAAAGCCAACCGTGATGCGATGCCCGAAGATTTGCGCCCGCAAATCCCGCTGACGCGTGAGGCCACCGAGGCCTTCAATATCGCCTGCAAAGAGCAGGAAGGTTATGAGGCCGATGACATTATCGCCACACTCGCCCGTCAGGCGCGGGAGGCCGGTGGCCGCGTGACGATCCTCAGCTCGGACAAGGACCTGATGCAGCTTGTGGGCGGCGGTGTCGAAATGCTTGATCCGATGAAAAACATCCAGATCGGCCCAGAAGAGGTAGAGAAGAAGTTCGGTGTTGGCCCGGATCGGGTGATCGATGTCCAGTCGCTGGCAGGCGATTCGGTTGATAATATTCCGGGCGCGCCGGGGATCGGGATCAAGACGGCGGCGCTTTTGATCAACGAATATGGCGACCTTGATAGCCTTTTGGCCCGTGCGGGCGAAATCAAGCAGCCCAAGCGGCGTCAGACCCTGATCGATAATGCCGACCAGATCCGTCTGTCGCGCCAGCTGGTGACACTGGATGCGCATACCCCGATCAATTTCGGTCTTGATGATCTGGAAGTGCGCGATCCCGATCCCGAAACCCTGATGGGCTTTCTCAACCAGATGGAATTTCGCACGCTCACGCGACGGGTGGCCGATCAGACCGGCCAAACGCCGCCGCCTGCACCCGAGCCTGCGGTCGTGGCGGCTGGCGCAGCCAGCGGGAGTGATGAGGCGGGGGGAAGCCCCGTCGAAGAGGTCCCATTTGACCCGTCGGCCTATGTTTGCATCCGAGACCGCGAGACATTGCAAAGCTGGCTCGATGAGGCCCGCCGCATCGGGTATCTGGCGATTGACACCGAAACCACCTCACTTGACGAAATGCAGGCCGATCTGGTGGGCGTATCGCTGTGCTGTGCGCCCGGGCGTGCGGCATATGTGCCGCTCGATCACCGCGAGGGCGGGGATGATCTCTTCGGCGAGACCAAACGCGCCGACGGACAGATGGATTTCAACGATGCCATCGCCTGCCTGCGACCGGTTCTGGAAGATGCCGCGATCTTGAAGATCGGGCAGAATATGAAATATGATTTCAAGATATTTGCACGTCTTGGCATTCGCATGGACCCGATCGACGATACGATGCTGCTGTCTTATGCGCTGCATGCCGGTATGCACGGTCACGGGATGGATGCACTTTCCGACACCTATCTGGGTCACCAGCCGATCCCGATCAAGGAGCTGATTGGCACCGGCAAAAGCCAGATTACCTTTGACAAGGTGGCCATTGACAAGGCGGTCCCTTACGCCGCCGAGGACGCCGATATCACGCTGCGCTTGTGGCAGCGGTTCAAACCACAACTCCACCGTCATCAGGTGACCGCGGTCTACGAGACCGAGGAACGGCCCTTGGTGCCTGTTCTGGCCGATATGGAGATGGCGGGCGTGAAGGTGGACGGGGCGGTTCTGTCACGCATGTCCAATGCGTTTGCGCAGAAAATGGCCCAGCTGGAGGACGAAATCACCGAAGCTGCCGGACAGAAATTCAATGTCGGCTCGCCAAAGCAACTGGGCGAGATCCTGTATGACCAGATGAAGGTCGAGGGCGGCAAGAAAGGCAAGGCTGGCGCCTATTCGACGGGGGCAAGTGTTCTTGAAGATATTACCACGATGGAAGATATCAATCCGGCGGCGGCCAAATTGGCCGCGCATGTTCTGGACTGGCGCCAGATCTCGAAGCTGAAATCAACCTACACGGATGCACTCCAGACCCATGTCAACGCCGAAACGGGGCGGGTGCACACATCCTATTCCATCGCAGGCGCCAATACCGGACGTCTGGCCTCGACCGACCCGAACCTGCAAAACATCCCTGTGCGATCCGAGGACGGCCGCCGCATCCGCGAGGCGTTCATCGCCCCCGAAGGACGGCGTCTGGTCAGCCTCGACTATTCACAAATCGAATTGCGCATTCTGGCGCATGTGGCGCGCATCGACACGCTCAAACAGGCGTTTCGTGAGGGCATAGATATTCACGCACTGACCGCGTCCGAGATGTTCAACACCCCGCTTGAGGGCATGGATCCGATGATCCGCCGTCAGGCCAAGGCGATCAACTTCGGGGTCATATACGGTATTTCCGGCTTCGGTCTGGCGCGTAACCTGCGTATTCCGCGCGCCGAGGCGCAGGGCTTCATCGACCGCTACTTCGAGCGTTTTCCGGGCATTCGTCAATATATGGATGATACCACCGCCTTCGCGAAAGAGCACGGATATGTCGAAACCCTGTTTGGTCGCCGGATCAACACGCCCGATATCAATGCCAAGGGGCCGGGGGCGGGATTTGCCAAAAGGGCCGCGATCAATGCGCCTATTCAGGGGGCGGCTGCCGATATCATCCGCCGCGCGATGGTCCGAATGCCGCAAGCAATTGCCGGCATCGATGCGACCATGCTGTTGCAGGTGCATGACGAACTGATCTTCGAGGTGGCGCAGGACGCAGTCGATACGTTGATCACGGCCGCCCGCGACGTGATGGAGGGGGCAGCAGAGCCTGTGGTCAAACTCGATGTGCCGCTGACCGTGGATGCAGGTCAGGGCGCAAGCTGGGCCGAGGCCCACTGAACACCCGTTGCTCACACGCGGCGGATTGCAGCGCCCCGATGACGGCGGGCCGGCGCGCGGTCCCCGCTGCGTTTGGTGGGGTATGTTTAGACAGCTGCGCGCGCATCACGCGCAGGAAAGGAGTGATCGGACATGCCGCATGATCACGCGCATAACCATTCGCACGTTGCAGGCCACCACCACCACCATCATCATCTGGATCCCAATTCCGGCGACAAGATGGTGGTGTTTGCCGTTGCTCTGAACATCGCGCTGACATTCGCGCAGGTGGCAGGCGGTCTTTGGGCCGGTTCAATGGCGCTTGTGGCCGACGGGGTCCATAACTTCTCCGATGCGGCGGCGCTGATCCTTGCGTTCGGGGCGCGGCGTCTGGCACGTCGCGGGCGCGACCAAATGATGACCTTCGGCTGGTCACGCGCCGAGGTTCTGGCCGCATTTGTCAACTATATCGCCCTGATCCTGATCTCTTTATGGTTGATGGCCGAAGCGGTGGGCCGCCTCATGGACCCGCCCGAGGTCGAAGGCTGGACGGTTCTGATACTTGCAGGCCTTGCGCTGGTGGTCGATCTGGGCACGGCCGCGCTCACCTTTAAACTGTCGAAAGACAGCATCAACATTCGTGCCGCATTTTTGCACAATCTTGCGGATGCGGGGGCTTCAATTGCGGTGATTGTCGGCGGTGCGGTCATCCTGATCTGGGACTGGCGGCTTGTCGATCCGATTTTGACGATGCTGATCTCGGTGTTCATCTTGTGGCATATTCTGGGGGATCTGAAACCCGTCACACGGATCTTGATGCTGGGCGCGCCCACAGCCCGCGACAGCGCAGAGGTAGAGGCGGCCTTGGCCAATGTGGCAGGCGTCGCGCAGGTGCACCACCTGCACCTGTGGCAAATCAATGAAAAGCGGTCCTCGCTCGAGGCCCATCTGGTGCTGGAGGAGGGGGCCGATTACGTGCAGGTGATCGCATCGGCCAAGGCGATGCTGGCACAGGATTTCGGCCTGACCCATGTGACGCTCGAGCCGGAATCATCTGCGGTTGGCTGCGCCGATATCACGGCAGATGGCTAGCTAGGGACATGTGCGGGAACGACTCTGCCCGCACATGTATCAAAAACGTGGGCCTATTCGCGCCATGCATCGGCCACCCATGCGGTGGGTTTGGTGTAATGGCGCAGATACCGGAAGGCGGAGCCTTCTTCCACAGGGCGGTCTGCGACATTTGCGATATGCTCGCGCAGTGAGATCCCTTCACGTCCGACCCAGCCACCACTGATGGCCGTTTGCGGGTGCACGCCCCCGGGAAAAATCACAACGCGGCCGTTGCGCGGCTTCGGCGCGGCCCTGAACCAGTTGAGCGGCCATGTCGGCAGGCACTGGTAGCGGAAATGCTGCACCCAGCCGCGCGGAAACAGATCCATCCCGCCAGGGGCACATTGTGACACAAAGCGCTGCTCGAACACGTATTCCTCGGCCACATCCAGCGGATTGGCACAGAATTTTTCATACAGCGGCACCAGCTTGCCCACTGGAAACCGGAAGCACGATGTCTGCCCGATCCGCTCGAAAGGTTTGGCGGCATTGCGCGACAAGATCACCTGATCGGGATCGCCATAGCTGAACAGATCATCGAGCGAACCGGTGATCACGACATCCAGATCAATGAACAGAACATTGCCGGTAAGCGGGCCCAGTTCCGGCCCCCACAGCCGCGCCTTGGGCCATTTCCCTCGTTTGGTCTTTGGCACCTCGATTGGTAATTCGGGCAAGGGTTGTGTGTCTACTTCCGGGCGGATGCCGGTGGGATCGTCACAAAAACAGGTAAAACTGAACGGGGGTGTGATGTTTCGCGCCACCATCGCGTAAAGCCGGTTGATGAAGGGTGGCCCGTAGCGTGTGCCCCAGTTGATGCAGATCACCTGTTTAATCATCGCCTTACTCTTTCGTTGTTCGCCTTGGTCGCGTTTGCCAAAGCCGCGCCTTCGGGGGCTTGGTCAGCGGGGGGGCAGAGCCGCGCGCCGCCTGCGTGCGCATCAGCCTGTCAGACATACATACCTATCCGAGGTGGCCAGTCACGTCGAGTAGGCGCAAAATGCCTCGCACCTTGTGCGTGGTCCGGTGCCCGCGCTCGGCATTTCTGCACCGGGCGGGCTTTTGTGCGCGGCACCGACCCTCACAGGTCTGCCATGGGGATGATCGGGAAAAACGCGCCCTGCGACCACAGGCCCAGCCAATCTGTGCCGTCATGCGATTCGGGACATGCGATATCCACAAGACGGTAGAAGGTCTTGCGGTCGATCAAAGCCTCCAGCCCATCGCGCAGATGCACATAAGGAGAGGGTTCGCCCTGCGCATCGCGTGTGACACGGATTTTGTGATCACCATCTGCCACCACCACCTCGCCGGTTTTCATGGTGAACTCCAGCGTCTGATCGCGGCCCGTGCCGCTGACATCGCAGTCGATCGCCAGAAACGGTGCGTCCTGCACGCGGATTCCGACCTTTTCGACGGGGGTCACCAGAAAGTACGATCCGTTTTCGAGTTTCAGAATGTTGGAAAACAGCTTTACCAAGGGCGCACGACCGATTGGCGTTCCCTGATAAAACCATGTACCGTCGCGCCTGATTTCCATATCGAGATCACCGCAAAACGGCGGATCCCACAAATGGACGGGCGCGGGGCCTTTTTTGGCGGTTTTTCCTGCCGCTGCGGCAATGCCGTCTGCGGACGGGGCTTTCACGGCCTTGTGTGTCTGTGTCATCTGGCCTCCACGATTTCCGGTTTGGTTTCACGCGTTAATCTGCTTTTCTACACTAATACCTTTCAGGGAGCCTTGTCATGACCGAGCCCACAGATCTTGTCGACGAAATCGAAAGACTGGGAACGAAGCTGATCGCCGCGCGGGCGTCGATCAACACCCGTTTTATCGGGCAGGAACGTGTGGTGGAGTTGGTTTTAGCCTCTATGCTGTCGGGGGGGCACGCGCTTTTGATGGGGTTGCCGGGCTTGGGCAAGACCATGCTGGTCGAAACACTGGCAACCGTGATGGGAATGAAATCCTCGCGCATCCAGTTCACGCCGGATCTGATGCCTGCCGATATTCTGGGCTCCGAGGTGTTGGAGACGGCCCCTGATGGCAGTCGCGCGTTCCGTTTCCTCGAGGGGCCGGTGTTTTGCCAGTTGCTGATGGCAGACGAAATCAACCGCGCCAGCCCGCGCACCCAATCGGCATTGCTGCAAGCCATGCAGGAGCGTGAAGTGTCTGTGGCAGGCGAAAGCCGTGCGCTGGGGCGACCGTTCCACGTTCTGGCGACGCAAAACCCGATTGATCAGGAAGGCACCTATCCGTTGCCCGAAGCGCAGCTGGACAGGTTTCTGGTACAGGTCAATGTGGTCTATCCTGATCGCGATACCGAACGTGAGATCCTTCTGGCGACGACCGGCGCGGAGTTGGGCGAGGCACATGAGGTGTTCAGCCCCGATGATCTGATCCGTGCCCAGCAAGTGGTGCGGCGCATGCCTGTGGGCACTTCGGTGGTCGAGATGATCCTTGATCTGGTACGCGCCTGCCGTCCGGGTGAGGCCGAGGCCCATGATCTGGTGCGCGATACGCTGGCATGGGGGCCGGGGCCGCGTGCGGCGCAGGCGCTGATGCTGACGGTGCGTGCAAGGGCGTTGATGAACGGGCGGCTGGCCCCATCGGCCGAGGATGTTCTGGCGATGGCAGAGCCGATTTTGATTCACCGCATGGCGCTCAATTTCGCGGCCCGCGCGCGCGGCGATGATCTGGCACAAGTGATTGCCGAAGTGGCGCAGGATGTTGTTCGCCGTGCCTCGGAACGCGAGGTTGCGGCGTGACCCCACCCGCGGCTGATCCCCGTGGTCCGGCGCTTGGCCTGCGCCGCAAGGCCGAGGCCGAGGCGCAAGCCCTGCCGCCCGTGCTGTTGGCCGCGCAAGCTTTGGCGCGCACGGTCCAGATGGGGCATCATGGCCGCAGGCGTGCCGGCGTGGGCGAGGAATTCTGGCAATACCGTCCGGTCCATCAGGGCGACGAGGCGCGGTTTATCGACTGGCGCCGGTCGGGGCGGTCGGACACACAATATATACGCCAGCGCGAGATGCAGCAGGCCCAGACGCTTTATCTTTGGGTGGATAGCGGTGCATCGATGCAGTTTTCGGGCATGGTTGAAGGACGCAAGGCGCGTCCGATGAAATCAGAACGCGCGCAGGTGCTTGCGCTTGCCTTGGCCGCACTGGCGGTGCGCGCGGGGGAACGGGTCGGCTTGACTGGCGCGCAGGCCAGCCCCAGACCCGGTAAAGGGCAGTTGATGACACTGGCGCAGATCCTTTCGGCGGCAGCGGCGCAGTCAGACTATGATCCGCCCGATACCGCCTCTGTGCGGGCACAATCCAAGGTGGTGCTTTTGTCCGATTTTCTGGGGGACCCACAGGACATCGAGAGACGGATCGGCCATCTTAGCGGGCGGGGTGTTACCGGTGTGATGATGCAGGTTCTTGATCCGGTCGAGGAAGGATTTCCCTTCGACGGTCGCACGGTGTTTGAATCCATGGCAGGCGCGGTGCGCTTTGAAACCCGAAGTGCTGGCGATTTGCGGGCGCGCTATCACGACCGGCTGGCCGGGCGGCGCGCGCATCTGGCGCGGATCGCGCAGGCGGCAGGCTGGCAGTTTTCCACCCACCACACCGGCGAGGCGGCGCAAGCGGCCTTGCTGTGGTTGCATAATGCGCTGGAACGGGGGCGCTGATGTGGATGATGGGGCCTTTGGGCTTTGGGACGCCATGGCTGTTGTCGGGGCTGCTGGCGCTGCCTTTGTTGTATCTGATGCTGCGGGCCGTACCGCCCGCGCCGATCCGGCGCCGTTTTCCGGGGGTGGCGCTATTGTTGGGGTTGGCCGACAAACAGGCCGAAGCGGCGCGCACTCCGTGGTGGCTGATGGTGCTGCGGATCGCGGCTCTGGCGGCGGCGATCATCGGATTTGCCGGCCCCGTGTTGCATCCGGCTGGGGGCGGGGCGGGCACAGGACCGCTGTTGATTTTGACGGATGCAAGCTGGGCATCGGCACGCGATTGGGCGCACCGGCAGGCGCGGATCACACAGGCGCTCGAGCAGGCGCAGGCGGCAGGACGCCCCGTTGCATTGGTCGCGCTGACCGATCCGCCGCCAGAACCCGTGTCGTTCAAAACCGCCGAGGCCGTTACACAGGCGTTGCCGGGGGTGCAGCCCAAGCCATGGGAGCCACAGGCCGGACTCGATCCGGCCTCGTTCCTGCCAGACGGGCCGTTTGATACCCTTTGGGTGTCAGACGGGCTGTCGCGCGAGGACCGCGATGATCTGCGCAAGGCGGTCGAGGCCGCGGGGCATTTGCGGGTGTGGCAATCCGGCGTGCCCGTGCTGGCGTTGGGGCCAAGCCGCATCGCCGATCGCGCGGTGGAGGTGCCGGTGCGCGCGGGGGCGCCGTTGTCCGCGACCATCGAGGTCACGGCCAACGGCCTCGATCCCGCTGGGATCGAGCGGGAGCTTGCCCGAAGCGCGGTCGCGATGGGGGGGCGCGCGCAGGCTGTGGCACGGTTCGATCTGCCGCCCGAGTTGCGTAACCGCGTGACCCGGTTCGAGATTGCCGGCCTGCGTTCCGCCGGTGCGGTGAGCCTGACCGATGATGCGGTCAAGCGGCGTAAGGTGGCCGTTATTTCCGGTGGCACGCCGCGCGAGGGGCTGGAGCTGCTGGATCCTGCGCATTTTCTGCAAGAGGCACTGGAGCCTACGACCGATCTGATCCACGGCACGCTTGATGATGTGTTGGTGGCCAATCCGGATGTGATCATTCTGGCCGATGTTGCATCGATCGCCGATCCGGTCGCTTTGGAAAACTGGGTGGATGCAGGCGGGCTGTTGGTGCGCTTTGCCGGGCCCCGGCTGGCCAGCGCGACGCAACAGTATGATCCGCTGTTGCCGGTACAATTAAGGGCGGGCGGGCGCTCCATCGGCGGGACCATGAGTTGGGGAGACCCCCGTGCCTTGGCTCCGTTTCCGGAAGGCTCGCCGTTCGAGGGGCTGGAGGTGCCCCCGGATGTGACCGTTCAGGCGCAGGTCATGGCCCAACCCGGTCCTGAACTGGGCGCGCGTACGATCGCGCGGCTGGTGGATGGCACGCCTTTGGTGACCCGTGCACCGATGGGCGATGGTGCGGTGGTCTTGTTTCACGTGACGGCCAATGCCGACTGGTCTTCCTTGCCCTTGTCGATCCTGTTTCCGCAAATGCTGGAACGGCTGGCGATTTCGACAAGTCCCGACCGTCCCGAGGCGGCCGATTTGGCCGGGGTTACGTGGGTGCCCCAGCAGGTGATGGACGGGTTCGGTGCGCTGTCGGGGGCCAGCGGTGCGGCGGGGGTCGCGGGCGAAGATCTTGCCCGCGGCGTCACGGGGCCCGACCTTATGCCGGGGCTTTATACCGCGCAATCGCGCGCCGTCGCCCTGAATGCCGTGCCGGCCGAACGTGCACTGGACGCGCCGCGATGGCCGGATACGGTGATTGTCGAGGGGCAAGAGAGCCTTGCATCCCGCGATCTGGAGGGGAGCTTTCTGGCAGCCGCCTTTCTGGCGCTGATGCTAGATATTCTTGCCACACTGTTTTTGTCGGGACGGCTTCGCGGGCCGCGTGGAACGCAGTTGGCAGGCGTTGCGGTGGCCGTGCTCGCGCTGACGTGGGTGTGGGGCGCAAACTCTGCCGCGCAGGCGCAGGCCGATGCAAGATCACAACCTGTCCCCGCGCAGTCCCAGCAAGACACGGGCGATGGCGGCGCGGACCCGATGCCGTTGGGGCGCGCGATTCAGGCGGCCTCGAATGTGGTGTTTGCCCATATCGTGACGGGCGATGCCGAGGTCGACCGGATCGCGCAGGCAGGTTTGGCCGGATTGTCACAAACCCTTTTCCAGCGCACGACGGTCGAGCCATCGACCCCCATGGCCCTGGATCTGGAAACCGATGATCTGGCGCTGTTTACGCTGATCTACTGGCCGGTCACCGCAGACCAGCCCGCGCCCAGTCCGCAGGCCTATGCAAAGCTGAACCGCTATCTGCGCGCGGGCGGAATGATCTTGTTCGACACGCGCGATGCGGATGTGTCTGGTATGGGCACGGCCACCCCCGAGGGCCGCAGGCTACAGGCGTTGGCCGCGCCGCTGGATATTCCGCCGCTGGCACCGATCCCCGAAGATCACGTGCTGACGCGCACATTTTATCTGTTGCAAAGTTTTCCGGGGCGGTTCGATGCGCCGATCTGGGTCGAGGCCGCTGCCCCGAGCGATGATCAGGCCCAAGGCATGCCGTTTCGAAACCTGAATGACGGGGTGACCCCTGTGGTGATCGGCGGCAATGACTGGGCGGGGGCTTGGGCCGTGGATAAGGCCGGTCGTCCGATGCGCCCTGTGGGCCGTGGCATGGGCGGCGAGCGCCAGCGCGAGATGGCGCGGCGGTTCGGGGTCAATCTGGTGATGCATGTGCTGACCGGCAACTATAAATCCGATCAGGTCCATGTGCCTGCACTTCTGGAAAGGCTTGGTCAGTGATGAACGGTTTGTCTTTGATCTGGGCGCCGATGGTGCCATGGCCGCTTCTTGCGGCGGCGGCCGTGTTATGTGCGGTTTTGTTGGGGTTTGCGATCTGGCGCGGCTTGCGGGGGTGGGCGCTACGTGCGCTGGCGGCGCTGGCGCTGTTGGCCGCGATTGCGCAGCCCTCGATACAGGCGCAGGAAACCGAAAACCTTGATGATATCGTTCTTCTGATGGATGATCGCACCGCCTCCCAGCGCCTGTCGGACCGTGGCACTCAGACCGATCGGGCGATTGCGGATCTGGGTGCGCAGATCAACGCGATGCCCGGCACGCAACTGCGCCGGATCAGCGTCGATGACGCGCCTGAAAACGGTGGCAGCCTGCTGGGTGGCGCCATGGCAGAAGCCTTGGCCGCCGAGCCGCGCGACCGGATCGCGGGGGCGCTTATGGTCAGCGATGGTCTGGCCCATGATGCCAGTGCCATGCCTGATTTTCCCGCGCCTCTGCATCTGTTGCAAACCGGACATCGCGCGGATTGGGACCGGCGTCTGGTCATCCAGACCGCTCCCAGTTTCGGGATCATCGGCGAGCCGGTGAGCATCCGGCTAAAAGTCGAAAACCAAGGCGCCGTTCCCGACGATGCCGGCAGCATGGCCGAGTTGACCATCTCCATCGACGGGGCCGAAAGCCAAAGCTATCAGGTGGAAGTGGGGCAGGCGCTGGAGTTGCCTCTGGTGCTTGATCACGGTGGCCAGAACGTGGTGCAGTTCTCGCTTGCGCCGGTGGCGGGTGAGTTGACCGCGCGCAACAATGACGCGGTCGTGCAGATCAACGGCGTGCGCGACAGGTTGCGGGTCCTGCTGGTGTCGGGCGAGCCGCATGCGGGCGAGCGCACATGGCGCAACCTTCTGAAATCCGATGCCGCGGTGGATCTTGTACATTTCACCATTTTGCGCCCGCCTGAAAAACAGGACGGGGTACCGGTGTCAGAGTTGTCGCTGATCGCCTTTCCCACGCGCGAACTGTTCATCGACAAGATTGACGAGTTCGATCTGATCATCTTTGACAGATACGCCGCGCGGGGCATTCTGCCGTATGAGTATTTTGCAAATATCGCGCGCTATGTGCGTGATGGCGGGGCGCTCCTTCTGTCAGCCGGGCCGGAATTTGCCACCGTTGAAAGCCTGTGGCAGACCAGCCTGCGCGATATCCTGCCCGCCCGTCCGACGGGGCGCGTCTTTTCCGAGAGCTTTCTGCCCAGACCGACCGAACTGGGTTTGCGCCATCCTGTGACCGCCGGTCTGGAGGGGATGCCGCCGGTGTCCGGCGATGATCCGCCGCAGGGCGGGGGGGACGGCGCCGGACAGACGGCAACCGATGACACTGCACCGCATTGGGGTCACTGGTTGCGGCAGGTGGAACTGGGCGATGTCACCGGCGAGACCGTGTTGAAAGGGGCGCAGGAGGCCCCGCTTCTGGTGATGGACCGTGTGGGTGAGGGGCGTGTGGCGCTTCTGGCGTCGGATCAGGCGTGGCTTTGGGATCGCGGCTATGACGGCGGTGGTCCGCAGCTGGAATTGCTGCGCCGCATCGCGCATTGGGAAATGAAAGAGCCGGAACTGGAGGAAGAGGCCTTGTTTGCCGAGGTCGAGCCCGGTTCCATGAGCTTTACCATCGTGCGGCGCAGCATGCGCGAGACCGCCGATCCGGTGGAAATCGAACAACCCGATGGCCAGACCCGAACGGTGGAGTTGAGCGAGACGGAACCGGGCCGGTTTACCGCGCGCTTTACCGCGCCCGCGGCAGGCCTTTACCGCTTGCACCAGCCCGATGCGGATCGGGTGGTGGCTTTGGGCCCTGCCAGCCCGCGCGAATATGAAAATACCATTGCCACAGGCGATGTTGTGGGGCCCGCGATCACCGCCTCGAACGGCAGTGTGACGCGACTGGAGGACGGCGTGCCCCAAATCCGGCAGGTGGCCGAGGGGCGCGCCACCAGCGGTCGCGGCTGGATCGCGATCACACCGCGCGAGGCCCGCGCGACGACCGGATTGCGCGTTTTACCGATCCTGCCTGAATGGGGATGGCTGGTGTTGGTGGCAGGTCTGACGCTTGCGGCGTGGTTGCTGGAAGGCGGACGCCTAAGGCGCAAACGTTCGATGCAATCTTGATCCGGGCTTGATCCGGGCTTGATAGGGGCGGCCTGATCGCGCCCTGCGCCGCGTCATCCGCATCGGCCCCTTGATCGCGACGCCGGAAACCGGCTTAGTTCTGGCCAAATGCCCGCCAACCCGAGGATGCGCCATGTTCAAGCTTAAATCCCTGTTTATGGTGATTGCCGCATGCGGCGGGGCGCTTGGTGTTCTGGTCGCGGCAATTGCCCTGTCAGGGGCGCTTTATTCGGTGCAGGCCCCGCCACACGGCAGGGCGCAGGCGCAAATGTCGGCCGCGCCGGGCGATCTGCTGCCCACCGGCGCTGATGATGTGCAGGTTCTTGAAGACCAACCGGGCGATGATCTGGCGTCTGCGGCCTCGCTCACCGGCGATCCGCTCACTGGCGATCCGCGTGCGGGCGAGAGGGTCTTTGCCAGATGCCGCGCCTGTCACAAGCTGGATGGCAGCAACGGTTTGGGGCCGCATCTGGATGGTGTCGTGGGGCGGGCAGTGGCCTCGGTTGCCGGTTTTTCCTATTCGCCCGCGCTCGCCAATCATGGCGGTATCTGGGACCCTGCGATGCTTGATACGTGGCTGGCAGATCCGCGCGCCGCGATACCGGGCAATAAAATGACATTTGCAGGTCTGAAAGACCCGCAGGACCGGGCCGACGTGATCGCCTATCTGGGGGGTGTCGATTGACCCGAAAAGGCGGGCACGGGCACGATCATTGCCATAGCTGCGCCGAAAAAAGCCGCAATCACGGAGGTTTCACCCGAAACCTGTCTGTTCGGCTTCCGCATGTGGCTTTGGCAAGCTATTCTAATCGTGCGAAAACATATAGGCAAAGGGTTCCGGATGGCTCATATGAGGGTGGATATGCGTGCAAAGATAACAAGTTTTCCGCAGGCCTTTCACCGGTCCGGTTTGCCCCCCGTCACATCTGACGGCATCCGTCGCGTGATCGCGGCCATGGTGGGTGTGGTCTGTCTGGGGGCGGGCGCGCTGGCGCAGGCCCAAGAGGCGCAGCCCGATACCGGTATCATCACTGCCTCGGCGATCTCTGTGCTGAACGATCCGAAGTATCCCGAAGGCTTCGATCATCTGGACTACGTGAACCCCGATGCGCCCAAAGGCGGCGAGATTTCCGAATGGACTATGGGCGCGTTCGACAACCTTAACCCTTACACGATCAAGGGGCGGGCTGCGGCGATGTCCTCGGCCCCGCACGAGGCCATTTTGGCCGGCACTGCCGATACCGTGGGCGAGGCCTATTGCCTGTTGTGCACCACGATGGAGTATCCTGCTACAAAAGACTGGGTCATTTTCCATCTGCGTGATGATGTGACATTCTCCGACGGCACGCCCATGACAGCGGATGACGTGCTGTTTTCCTACGAGACATTTCGCGATCACGGGTTGTCGAGCTTTCGCAAGGTGTTCGCCCAGCAGGTGCAATCTGCACAAGTGATCGACGACCACACCATCAAATTTACCTTTGTACCGGATGCGCCGCGCCGCGATATCATCCAGTCCGCAGGCGGGTTGCCGGTGCTGAGCAAGGCGCAATTCCAGCGCGACAAGATCAATCTGGACGAGACATCCGAGAAACCCCTGATCGGCACCGGCCCCTATATGTTCGGCGGGTCGCGCGACGGGCGCTCGATCACATGGATACGCAATCCCGAATATTGGGGCGCAAAGCACCCGCTCAACATCGGGCGCAATAATTTCGACAAGATCCGCATCGAATATTTCGGCGATTACAATTCCGCCTTCGAGGCGTTCAAAAGCGGGGCCTACACGTTTCGCAACGAAGCAAGCTCGATCAACTGGGCCACGGGATATACTTTCCCTGCTGTGACAAACGGCAGTGTCGTAAAGGTCGAATTGCCCGACGGCAACGTGGCCTCGGGTCAGGGATTTTTGCTGAACATGCGGCGTGAAAAGCTGAAAGATGCCCGCGTGCGCGAGGCGCTGGGGCTGATGTTCAATTTCGAATGGTCGAACGAGACGTTGTTTTACGGCCTGTACGAGCGGGTAGGCTCGATCTGGGAAAACTCGCCATTGGAGGCGTCCGGCCCGCCCACCGATGCTGAACGTGCAATTCTGGCGCCACTGGCCGAGAACCTGCCAGACGGTATTCTGACTGATGAGGCGGTATCGCCCCCCACATCGGGCAAGCGCCAGCTGGATCGTGGCAATATGCGCAAGGCCGCCGCCCTTCTGGATGCGGCAGGCTGGGAGGTGGGCGATGACGGTATGCGCTACAAAGACGGGCGTCCGCTGACGATTGCGATCCTCAATGACAGCCAGACCTTTGATCGGGTGATCAATCCCTATGTGGAAAACCTGCGTGCGATCGGCGTGCACGCAAGCAACGAGCGTGTGGATGATGCGCAATATGAAAACCGCCGCCGCAGCCATGATTACGACATGATTTCGGGCCATGTCGGGCAGGATCTGCTGCCGGGCGCAGGGTTGCAGCAATATTTCGGTTCGGCCTCGGTGGATGGTGTGTTCAATGCAATGGGGCTGGCCAATCCGGCGATTGACAAGATGATCCGGCTGGTCGAGGAGGCCGGCACCCAAGACGAGCTGACGACGCGTGTCCACGCGCTGGACCGCGGTCTGCGCGCGCTGCATTTCTGGGTGCCGCAGTGGTACAAGGCAATTCACACCGTCGCCTATTACGACATCTTCGATCACCCTGAAAACCTGCCCCCCTACGCACTGGGCGAGTTGGACTTCTGGTGGTACAACGCCGAAAAAGCACAAGCACTCAAGGCAAAAGGCGCGCTGTAACGCGCTGCACTCGGATCGAGCGGAAAGGGGCGCAACCCAATGGGTGCCTATATTCTGAAGCGGTTGCTTCTGGTGATACCGACATTGCTCGGGATCATGATCGTTAATTTCACCCTGACCCAATTTGTCCCCGGCGGGCCGATCGAACAGATCCTGGCCCGTGTGGAAGGCGATGCTGACAGCTTGCGCAACATTGCAGGTGGCGGTGATGCGGGTGCCGGGCAGGGCGGTATGGCAGATAGCTATCAAGGTGCGCGGGGGATATCGCCCCAGCAGCTTGCGCAGCTGGAGGTACAGATGGGCTTTTCGCGCATCGTGTGCACGCCCGATTACACCGGCACGCCCGATCTGGGAGCCCCCGAATGCACCACAGAAAAGATCGGCGCGATCGAGCGGTTTTTCATCATGATGGGCAACTACCTGACCTTCGATTTTGGGCAAAGCTATTTCCATTCGGCCAGCGTGATGGAACTGGTGGCCGACAAGTTGCCGGTCTCGATCACCTTGGGGCTGTGGTCCACCCTGATCGCTTATGTGATCTCGATCCCGTTGGGCATCCGCAAGGCCGTGCGCGACGGCACGCCGTTTGACACATGGACATCGGGGCTGATCGTCATCGCCTATGCCATTCCGGGATTTCTGTTTGCGGTGCTTTTGCTGGTATTGTTCGTTTCGGGTAACTGTTTTTCGATCCCGTTTGTGCCCGACAGCTGGAACCCCACCTGTTACAAGCTGTTCCCGTTGCGTGGTCTGACGTCGGATAACTTCGACCAGTTAACAGCCTTCGGGCAGGTCAAGGATTACCTGTGGCATATCGTGCTGCCGGTTGCTGCCATCACGATTTCCAGCTTTGCCACGCTGACGCTTTTGACCAAGAACTCGTTTCTCGACGAGATCAACAAGCAATATGTGATCACCGCGCGCGCCAAGGGCCTGAACGAACGTGGCGTGTTATACGGCCATGTGTTTCGCAACGCGATGCTGATCGTCATCGCCGGATTTCCGGCCACATTCCTTGGCGTGTTCTTCGGCTCGTCGATCATCGTCGAGACGATCTTCTCGCTCGACGGGCTGGGATTGTTGGGCTTTCAGGCCGCGGTGGAGCGGAATTATCCGGTGATTTTCGGCACGCTTTATGTCTTTGGGCTGATCAGTCTGGTGGTCGGGATCTTGTCCGATCTGATGTATGTTTTTGTTGATCCACGGATCGATTTCGAAAAAAGGAGCGGATAAATGGCTTTGTCGCCGCTCAACCAGCGCCGCTGGGAAAATTTCCGTGCCAACCGCCGCGCCCTCTGGTCGCTGGTGATTTTTATGGTGCTGTTTGTCATCGCGCTGTTCGCCGAAGTGATCGCAAACGATAAGCCGATTGTGGTCAGCTATCGCGGCGAGTTGTTCTTTCCTGCCTATAATTTCTATCCTGAAACCGCTTTTGGCGGCGATTTCCGCACCGAGGCGATCTACCGCGATCCGGCGGTACAATGCCTGATTGAATCGGGCGGGCGCGAGGAATGCTGGGATGATCCCGAAGATGTGCTGGCGCAGGTGAAAGCCTCCGGCACGGTGAATGGCGAGGCCGTCGATAAAGGCTGGATGATCTGGCCGGTGATCCCGTATCATTACCGCACAATCAACAACGTGGGCACTGCGCCATCGGCCCCTGATGCGCAGCACTGGCTGGGGACCGACGATACGGCACGCGATGTGCTGGCGCGGGTGATCTATGGCTTCAGGACATCCATCCTGTTTACCCTGATCGTCACGGCGGTGGGCTCGCTTATCGGGATCGCGGCAGGGGCGGTGCAGGGGTATTTTGGCGGCAAGGTCGATATCGTGTTCCAGCGGTTGCTGGAGATCTGGGCCTCGACCCCCTCACTGTATGTGATCATCATCCTGTTTGCGATTCTCGGCCGCAGTTTCTGGCTGTTGGTGTTTGTGTCGATTTTGTTCGGCTGGCCTGCACTGGTGGGTGTGGTGCGCGCCGAATTCCTGCGTGCGCGCAACTTTGAATATGTGCGCGCGGCCCGTGCGCTGGGGGTGGGGGATGGCACGATCATGCGCCGCCATATCCTGCCCAATGCAATGGTGGCCACGTTGACCATGTTGCCTTTTGTGATTACGGCGACGATCTCCATGCTGGCGTCACTGGATTATCTGGGCTACGGGCTGCCCGCCTCTGCCCCCAGTCTGGGAGAGCTTGCACTTCAGGGCAAACAGAACCTGCAAGCGCCGTGGCTGGGCCTGTCGGCCTTCTTTACCTTTGCCATTATGCTGTCGCTGTTGATCTTTATCTTCGAAGGTGTGCGCGACGCGTTTGATCCCAGAAAGGTGTTCAAATGACGCCGATCCTAGATGTGCGTGATCTGAAAATCGCCTTTCGCGACGGGCCCGATGTGGTGCGGGGTGTAAGTTTTACCGTCAACAAGGGCGAAACCGTGGCGCTGGTGGGGGAATCCGGCTCTGGCAAGTCGATCACAGCGCTTAGTACGGTCCAGTTACTGGGGCCGAATGCGCGGCTGTCGGGATCGGTCTTGTATAAAGACCAGCAGATGATCGGCGCGTCTGACAAACTGCTGCGCAAGGTGCGTGGCAATGACATCAGCTTCATCTTCCAAGAGCCGATGACCTCGCTCAACCCACTGCATACGCTGGAAAAACAACTGGGCGAAAGTCTGGCTCTGCATCAGGGGGTGAAGGGGCCTGCGGCGCGCGCGCGGATCATTGAGCTGCTGGATCAGGTGGGCATTGCCGATCCCGAAACGCGGCTGGAGGATTACCCCCATCAGCTGTCAGGCGGCCAACGCCAGCGCGTGATGATCGCCATGGCGCTGGCCAACGGGCCGGATCTGCTGATTGCCGACGAGCCCACGACCGCGCTTGATGTTACAATCGAGGCGCAGATCCTCGAACTGCTGGCAGAGCTGAAGCGCGAGATGGGGATGAGCCTGTTGTTCATCAGCCATGATCTGAATGTGGTGCGCCGGATCGCCGACAGGGTCTGCGTGATGCAAAACGGCGAGATCGTGGAGCAGGGGCCCGTGGAAGACATCTTCGCCCGGCCTGCGCATCCCTATACCCAAAAGCTGCTGGCCGCGGCCCCCAGCGGACTGGTCGAACCGATTGACGAGACGGCACCAGAAATCGTGCGCACCGATGATCTGAAGATCTGGTTTCCGATCAAACGCGGCCTTTTGCGGCGTGTCACCAGCCATGTGAAGGCGGTGAACGGGGCATCATTGCGCCTGCGCGCGGGCGAGACGCTGGGCATTGTGGGCGAGTCCGGTTCCGGCAAAACAACACTGGCGCTGGCGATCATGCGGTTGATCGAAAGCGAGGGAAAAATCTTCTATGACGGGCGCGACATCTCGATGCTGTCAGGCAAGGCCCTGCGTGATTTGCGCCGGCATTTGCAGATCGTGTTCCAAGACCCTTTCGGCTCGCTAAGTCCGCGCATGACCGTGGAGCAGATCATTGCCGAAGGTCTGGGTGTGCACGGGGTAGAGCCGGGCCGCAACCGGCGCGAAATGGTGAGCGAAATCATGGCCGAGGTCGGTCTGCCCGCTGGCGCAATGGACCGCTACCCGCACGAATTTTCAGGTGGCCAGCGTCAGCGGATCGCGATTGCGCGCGCGATGATCTTGCGCCCCAAAGTGGTGGTGCTGGACGAACCCACATCGGCGCTGGACATGACCGTTCAGGTGCAGATCGTTGATTTGCTGCGTGATTTACAGAAGAAACACGGGCTGTCCTATCTGTTTATCAGCCACGATCTACGTGTGGTGCGGGCGCTGTCGCATCAGGTGATGGTGATGAAACGCGGCGATATTGTCGAACACGGCACATCGGAGGATGTGTTTTTGAACCCGCAAACCGCCTATACGCGCCAGCTTCTGGCCGCGGCTTTGGGCGAGGAGGGCCAAGAGCGTCCTTGACCGCGCCGACCCGACACGCCGCGCCTCAGACCGATCGGCCTGAGGCGCGGCGTGTGGTATCTGGTCAGGTCTGGCCAAGCAGCACTGCCGGCGTGCGTTAAATTGCGGAGCTGTGGCCTGCCTTGGACAGATCATAGGCATCGAAGTGACGCGCGATCAACCGCGTCAGCGGGCGACCCTTAGGGGCGATTTCCAGCCCGCTTGCACTCAGGCGCACGCAATCCTCGAACCGTGAGGCGCAATCGGCCAGCATCGTTTCAAGGGCCACCGGATCAATGCCGAAATGCGTGACCAGTTCGATCCGAGACACTTTGAAATCGCACATCAAGGCCTCGATTATCCGCGCCCGCAGCCTGTCTTGGGCACTCAGCACATGCCCGCGTGTGGTGGAAAACCGGCCCGTGTTAATGGCCGTATTATACTGGCTGGTTGCGGGATCGTTTTGCGCATAGCCTTGCGCAAAGCGCGAAATCGCGCTGGCCCCCAAGCCGATCAGCGCTTGCGCGCGATCATCGGTGTAGCCTTGGAAATTACGGCGCAGTCCGCCAGCCTTCTGGGCACGTGACAGCGCATCATCGGGCAGCGCGAAATGGTCGATGCCGATGGCGTCATACCCGTCTGCATGAAACAGTTCCGCCGCTTGGTCGAACAGGGCCAGCCGTTCTTGCGGGGTGGGCAGTTGGTCCGAGGGGATCATGATCTGCCGGCGCGCCATCCACGGCACATGCGCATAGCCGTAAAGCGCAACCCGGTCCGGTCCGAGCGACAACAGCTTTTGCACAGAATCCGCGATTTTATGCGGGGTCTGCCCCGGCAAACCGAACAGGATATCGGCGTTCAGGCTTTGCACGCCGTGGGCGCGGATCATCTCGACCGCGCGGGCCGTCACCTCGTAGCTTTGCCTGCGCCCGATTGTGTCCTGAATCTGGGGATCGAAATCCTGCACCCCGATAGACGCACGGTTCATCCCTGCCGCTGCCAGCGCATCAAGACGGGGCGCATCGATTTCGTTGGGGTCGATCTCGACAGAGAACTCCGCGCCTTGGGCCAGCGGAACGGCCTCGAAGATATCTTCCGCCAGACGCGCGATCATATCTGCGGGCATCAAGGTGGGCGTGCCGCCGCCCCAATGCAGCCGTGACAGGCGTATACCCGGTTGCAGCCGCTCTTGCAGCATCGCAAGTTCGCGGCGCAAAACCTCGGCATAGGCGCGCAAGGGTTCGGCGCTTTGGGTGCCTTGGGTGCGACACGCGCAAAACCAGCACAGCCTGCGACAAAAGGGAACATGCAGATACAGCGATATCTCGGACCCTGCCGGTATGGCTTCGATCCAGTTCGAGAAGGTGTCGCGGCCAACGCGCCCGCTGAAATGCGGCGCGGTGGGGTAGCTGGTATAGCGGGGGACGCGTGCGTCAAATAACCCCAGTCTGGCGAGTTGCGATTCGTGTTCCATGCCCATAGTATTAGTCGGAATTCGAGCAGCAGAAATTGACCCAAATCAAATGACCGTTTCCACAGACGCCCTGCCATTCGCTGTTTCCGATTGTGGTGATTGTACGATCCGCCATCGGGCCGTTTGCGCCCGCTGCAGCGGCGAGGAATTGGCGGAGCTGGAGAAGATCAAGTTCTATCGTACTTACGAGGCTGGCCAGACAATCGTGTGGGCGGGTGACCAGATGGAGTTTGTGGCCTCTGTCGTGACAGGCATCGCCACCATCACCCAGACGATGGAAGACGGGCGCACCCAGATGGTGGGGCTGCTGCTGCCGTCGGATTTCGTGGGGCGTCCGGGGCGCGAGGTTGCTGCCTATACCATCACCGCGACCACGAATGTGCTGATGTGCTGTTTCCGGCGCAAACCATTCGAGAAAATGATGGAACGCACACCGCATCTGGCACAGCGGTTATTGCAGATGACGCTGGACGAGCTGGACGCGGCACGCGAATGGATGCTGCTTTTGGGCCGAAAGACCGCGCGCGAAAAGATTGCGTCGCTTTTATCGATCATCGCGCAGCGCAATGCCGCGCTGCAATTGCGCAAACCCGCCGACCAGATGACATTCGATCTGCCGCTGACCCGCGAGGCGATGGCCGATTATCTGGGGCTGACACTCGAGACGGTATCACGCCAGATCTCTGCGCTCAGGCGGGACGGGGTCATCGTGCTGGACGGCAAGCGTCATGTAACGGTGCCGGATATGGATAAACTGTTGCTGGAGGCGGGTGACGACAGTGATGGCGGGTTCTTCAACTAAACGCTTTGTAACGCTGGATGTGTTCACCCATACGCGGTTCTCGGGCAATCCGCTGGCGGTTGTGCCGGATGCGCGTGGTCTGACAGATGCGCAGATGCAAACCATCACGCGCGAGTTCAATCTCTCCGAGACGATTTTTGTATTTCCCCCCGAAAACCCGGCGCATGATGCACGTGTGCGGATTTTCTACCCCCAAGGCGAGATGTCATTTGCGGGCCATCCAACAATCGGATGTGCCATCTATCTTGCCTGTGTGACGCAAAACCGCGCGGGCAATCCATCGGGGGATTTCGAACACCACATCGTTCTGGAGGAACCTGCTGGCGTGGTGCCTGTGCGGGTGTGGCGGCGCGATGGCGAAACACAGGCCGAATTTCAGGCCCCTGTCACGCCGCAGATGTGCGATGGCCATCTGGCGCGCGATGAATGTGCCGCAGCGCTTGGATTACAGCTGGAGGATATCGCGCCGCAAGGGGGCACAGTGGCGCAGGGCGGCCCGCGCTTTGGCTATATCGGGCTGCGCGACAGCGCGGCGCTTGATCGTGCGCGGCCTTCCCAGCCCTGTTTCGATAGCTGCCAGAGGCAGCTTGATGTGGACGGGTTTTATGTTTTTGCCAAAGGTCCGGCGCAGGACGGTCTGGAATGCGACTGGCAGGCGCGGATGTTTGATCCGATGGGCGGCATCCCCGAAGATCCGGCCACAGGGTCTGCCACCGCGATTCTCGCAGCCCGGTTACTGTGGATGGGGGCGATCGGTGATGGTGAAACCCGTTTGCGATTATTCCAAGGCGTGCAGATGGGGCGCGCCTCTGCGCTTGGCCTGCGGATCGAGGTGGCACAAGGCCAACTGCGGTTTGTGCATGTGTCTGGCGGTGCGGTGATGGTCAGCCGTGGTGCCCTTATCGTGCCGCCGCACAACGCTGATAGGTAAGAACATCAGGCAGGGCGGCTGTATCTGACGGTTCGCGGATCAGGGTCTGGCCGGTATCGCGCACTGTCAGCGTTTCTTGTGAAAACCAGTGCTGCCCTTCACCGTTGAAATCGAACGTGCCCTGCAGCTGGGTTGATGCGGATAATGTCGCTTGCTGCAAACGTCCGCGCGATTCGTAAAACCGCAGCGTTGTGTCATCGACCACCATCAACCCTTTGGCGTCAGCGCGCCCCGGTTCGCAATCTGCAGGGGTCAGTGCCCAGCGGCCCTGAAAGACCAGTGGGATTGTATCTGTGGCCGTGTGCTTTTGTGGAACGCAGGCTGCAAGGCCCAGCAGCCATAGGCCGGATAAAGCGACTACGCGGTGCATCATCTGTCTCTTCTGGCAAAGATGCCGATAGGGCAGGCAGCCCCCCTGATGCCTTTCGGGCAGAGAGGGGCTGCCGGTATGTCTATCAATGCGACATGATCACCGGCACTTCGGCCATTTCCAGCATATGACGTGTCGCACCGCCCAAGATCGCCTCGCGGAAGCGCGAATGGCCATAGGCGCCCATCACGATCATATCGGCATTGGTGTCACGTACATGACGGTTGATGATATCAGAGATACGCGGCAGCGTCTTGGCCAGCACCGTCACATCGGCCTGCACACCATGGCGCACCAGCATCTGGCACAATGCCCCGCCGGGATCGGAGCGTTCCGGCCCGTGGGCAGGGGGATCAATGACGGTGATATCAACCCGCTCCGCGGCCTTGAGAAGCGGCAGCGCATCGCGCACCGCCTCCAGCGCCTCGATGGACTGGTTCCACGCCACCACGACACGCCGCCCCGACAGCTTGCCGTTGAAATCGTCGGGCACGATCATTACGGGAGCATTGCCTTCGAACATCGAGGCCTCGATCACGGCCTCTACGTCCTGTTGGCGACCCTCGCCGTAGGGCTGGCCCATAATCACCAGATCGGCAAATCGCGCGCGCATTGCGATGGCTGGCGAAATAGAGCCTAGCTGGGTGACAAGCGCCTCACTCGACCAGCGGATATCTTCGTTTGCCATGCGCTTTTGTATAAAAGCTTCGACCGATTTGGCGTCGGCACGGGCCTGTTCGATCACGTCTTGCTGCACATAGGCGGTCGCACCGGCGTAATAATATCCCGTTTGGGACACATCGATTCCAAGACACAGGATGTCGAGATGTGCATTCTCCTGTTCGGTCATCGCAATCGCGGCCTCAATCTGCGCGGTCGCGACCTCGGGCTTGGTAATAATAGTCAGAATAGTTTTGTAAGACATGGCTTCGCCTCGTCGTTGGATATGGGGCAAATCTAGAAAATCCTGCCGCCTCCGACACTGATGCAAATCAAATCGGGCATATTTCTGTTCACGGTCTGGCGGAACCAGTTTGCCAAGGCTCACGGTTATCGATGAGAGTGTTTCTGTCAACGTCACATCAACACCGCAGGTGGCGATAGGTGCGGTGGCAGGGCCTAAGGCGCCGGGTTGGGCAGGGTCGGCAGGGCAGGGGGCTCACCAACCGGATATGAAAAAGCCGCACCTGCGCGAAAAGGTGCGGCCAGAAAGGCATAGGCAGGCGGATAAGAAGGGCGCGTACAGGCGCCCAGCTTTACGGCCCGACAACCCCGCATTCGATATTACGGGCGGCCAGTCGTGCGCATGCCAGCGTGGCGGCCGTCTGGGTCATGCCGACATAGTTCGCCTCCCACCCCAAGGTCCGGCGCCCGACCTTGCGCAGGGCATCCCCCAAAGTGTCGCTTTCCATGATGGCGGTTTTCAAAAGCGCTTGCTGGGCCTGGAATTCGGAATTCTTGAGGCCCAATGTCACGCCCCAATTGCGCCCGCCTGAACTGGAGGCACGGCCAACCACACGTTGTTTTTTCGTGGGATCGGCCTGTGGCGGGTTAAGCGCTGCGAGAATAACGGTTTTCGAGTCGTTTTCGTTCAGCATCGCCGCCGTTTCCGGCTGCGGCTCGGTGGTTTGGGCAAAAACCGGGCCGCCGGGATCTGTATCGCCCTGAACCTCTTGGCCTGCAAAACGGTCCTCGTCGGGGGTGTTGGTGGTATCCACAGCGGCCAGAACCGTTTTCTCCGGTTCGGCCTCAAGGCTTTCAACAGGGGCCTGCGCCTGTCGCTGATCGACGCGCGCCTGCTCTTGAGTGACGGCGGCAAAGGCGCGATTGGGGGCGGCCATCGGGCGCGGGCTCACGGCGAGTGCATCCACGGCCGCGGATGTGGCAGAGGCGGTCGCGGTCAGCGCTTCGGCTACCGCGGCCGTTGTATCAGGGGCAGGCGCGGCTTGGGCTGCGGCCAGGGCGAGCGCCACCGCATCCGCATCATGTGTGGCAAACCCTGGACGTGAGGCGGGGCGGGGGCTTGCCTTGACCGCCGTCAGAACCCGCGTAACACCGCCGCTGCGGCTGTTCACAGCCACCAGCCCCGGTGCTGAGGGACGCGACACAGGGGCCGCGTGGGGTGCGCGTTTGAAGCCCAGATCCAGCAATTCTGCCATTTTGGCATTGCGTTGCGCGGTCGAGGTGCCACCGAAGATGGTCGCGATAATCCGTTGATCGCCACGCTTGGCAGAGGCCGTCAGATTGAAGCCGGCCGCCGAGGTATAACCGGTTTTGATGCCGTCTGCGCCTTCATAGGCATTCAAAAACCGGCGGTTTGTCGAATACACCGTTTTGATGCCCGCATCGGCAGAGCGGCGTGAAAACAGGTTATAATACTGCGGGAAATCATAAAACAGGTGGCGCCCGAGCAGCGTCATGTCGCGTGCGCTTGATAAATGGCCCGGTGTGGTCAGGCCGTTTGCATTCCGGAATGTTGTGTTTTTCATACCCAGAGCGCGGGCCGTGGCGGTCATGCGCGCGGCCCATGCCGCCTCGTTACCGCCAATGGCATCCCCGATAGCGGATGCCGCATCATTGCCCGACTTGATTGCCGCAGCGCGGATCAGATAGCGCAGCTTGATCTTTTGTCCTGTGCGCAGTCCCAATCGCGATGGCGGCTGAGAGGCGGCATTTGCAGATACCGTTACCACTGAATCAAGGCTGATTTCACCGGCCTCAATGGCCTGAAATGTAATATACAGCGTCATCATCTTGGTCAGAGATGCAGGGTGAAGACGTGTGTCGGCGTTTGTCTCGTAGAGGACCTCACCCGAGCGCATGTCCATCACCAATGCTGCATAAGGCGCGGCTTTCGCGACCAGCGGCATCATCATCAGAAGGAATACATACAGCCCTGCGCGGCCCCAGCGTGATAGCTTGGTCACGGTTCTTATCCTTATGTCTGCCTCAGTGCTCCGGTTTTTTAGAAGATGGAGCTTATTGTGATCAGAATAGCACGGTCGCACGGCTGTGAAAATCTTGAAGATTCAAGGGGCTTGGTTGCGACATTCATGCCATACCTCAACATATGGTGTTTGGATGTAGCCGCAGCGCTACCCGTGGTGTTTGTGCTGTTTTTGCCCAGTTGCATTCCCGAAGGTCAATGGGCGTTAACTTGCGCGCAGAGCTATTTGAAATTGCTTTATCTTTGGTTTTCTCCGCGCCGTGTTGCCAACAGCGTGGGCAGTTCTGCAAGCGTTCCTATCTGGGCGAATCGCTCCGTATCGGAGGGCGGATCGGCATGTTCCAACGCCCATGTTGCGGCATGGGGCACATGCACACCGAACCCGCCTGCCGCGATCATCGGCAAAACATCGGATTTCAGCGAATTCCCGATCATGACACCGCGCGCGGCCCCGTCTCCGTGGCGGGCAAAAATCTCGTGGTAATGGCGGGGCGTTTTATCGGACACGATCTCGACCGCCTCGAAATAGGTCCCCAGACCGGATTGGGCCAGTTTGCGCTCTTGGTCCAGCAGGTCGCCTTTGGTGATCAAGATCAGGCGGTAGCGCCCGTATAACGCAGCGATTGTATCCTCTACGGCGGGCAGAAGATCTATCGGATGGTCCAGCATGTCCTTGCCGGCCTCCACCAGTTCGGCGATGATCGGCGCGGCCACCGTCTGGTTGCTGACCTCAAGCGCGGTTTCGATCAGCGACAGGGTGAACCCCTTCACCCCGAAGCCGTAGCGCGACAGGTTGCGGATCTCTGCCGCCAAAAGGCGTTCGCGCAGATGTTCGGGCGGGGCAAACGGGGCCAGAAGCGTTTCGAACCGGGCTTGGGTCAATTGGAAGAACCGCTCGTTGTGCCAAAGCGTATCATCGGCATCAAAACCGATCGTGCTGGGGGTGGCGGTCGTTGCCATTGCGAAATCTCCTCAATTTTTACGGTTTCATGCGGGCTGTGGGCAAGAGATCACGCGGAAAGGGTTTTCATATCCTGATCTATTCCTATATTCGCCTCATACCGATGCTTAACAAAAGCAGATTGCGAAGGTGACAGGCGTGGTTGAGCCCCTCTACATGATGGCCGATGACGACAATGGTGATGACGGCGATGCCGGACTCGCCACCAAAACCCGTGCGAAAACGAAACGTCCGCCTTTATACAAGGTGATGCTGCTTAACGATGATTATACGCCAATGGAATTCGTGGTGCATATTCTCGAGCGGTTCTTTGGCAAAAATCACGCACAGGCCTTCGAAATCATGCTGACCGTGCACAAAAAGGGTCTGGCCGTGGTCGGGGTGTTCTCCTACGAGATCGCCGAGACCAAGGTTGCGCAGGTGATGGATTTCGCCCGCCGCCATCAGCACCCGCTGCAATGCACGATGGAAAAGGAATGAGCGCGCCGCGTCGCGCCGGAGCCCTATGACACACCCGCGTATATCTCTGGCGCTTGAAACGGCGCCGCTTCCCGTTGAGGGAACAATTTTAGTTATCGGTGCCGATCAGGACACCGATCTGGGCGATTTGCCACAAGACAGGCTGGAGCTGGTGCAGGGCTTTGCCCCCGATCACGACGCGCTGTCTGCACGCGGCTTTGCCATGCGCGCAAACGGCACCGCGGCAGATGCACGTTATGCGGCAGCTGTCGTGTTTTTGCCCCGCTCGAAACAGCTTGCGCGCAACTGGCTGGCACAGGCGTGCAATCAGGTGGTGCAGGGTGGGCCTGTCTGGGTGGACGGCGCCAAAAGCAATGGCGTTGATTCCATCATTAAAGGCTTGAAGCGTGAGGTGGAGATTACCCCCCCTATCGCAAAGGCGCATGGCAAGATTTTTTGTTTCGAGGCCGCTTCTGGGCGGCTGGATGCGCAGGTTCTGGACCGCTACACACCCGAGCCCGGCTTTGTCACCGTGCCGGGTGTATTTTCTGCCGAAAAGGTCGATGCGGGATCGCGGCTTCTGGCTGCGGCCCTGCCTGACCATCTGCCCCCGCGCATGGCGGATCTGGGTGCGGGGTGGGGCTGGCTTTCGGCGCAGGTGCTGGCGCGCGACGGGGTCGAGGCGCTTGATCTGATCGAGGCGGACCGCGCAGCCCTTGATTGCGCCGAACTGAATATCACCGATCCGCGTGCCCGGTTTGTCTGGGCGGATGCGACGCGCCACATGCCAGAGAGCCGCTATGGCGGTATTGTCATGAACCCGCCGTTTCACGTCAGCCGCGCGGGCGATCCCGGACTGGGGGTTGCGTTTATCCGTGCCGCCGCCAGTATGCTGTCGCTGTCTGGCCGTATGTGGATGGTCGCCAACCGCCATTTGCCCTATGAAGCCGCGCTGAACACGGTGTTCCATTCCGTGCGCGAACTGGATGGCGACGGGCAGTTCAAACTTTTCGTTGCCGAAAAACCTGTGAGCAAGGGGCAGCAATCCGCACGCGCGGCACGGCAGGGGCGCTAGGCGTCGTGTTTGCCACCTGTCCTGCGAACTCTAGCCCGACCTTTATCCAGCCTGTCAAAGCCTGTGCTTTTCATGAACGGAGCCGCTATGTCGCTGTCTATTTCCGGTAAAACGGCCATTGTCACCGGTGCTGCCCACGGCATCGGCCTTGCGGTTGCGCGCCATTTCGTGGATCGCGGGGCCAATGTGATGTTTGCCGATATTGATGAGAACCGGCTGCGGGACGAATTGTCCGATGTCGCCGATCCCGAAGGCCCTGCGCGTTGGTTTGCGGGCGATCTGTGCCAGAAGTTGAACGTGGCCAATTTGTTGTCGGCCACGATTGATGCGTTTGACCGGATCGACATTCTGGTCAACACAAACCGCTGTTTTGCGCCCTGCGATCCGCTGGACCCCGATCAGACCGTGCTGGACGATATGCTTCGCCAGAACATGAAATCATCCTTGCGTGTCACGCAAATGACCGCCAAGCGCATGATTTCGCAAGCAGAGAAAGATGGCCGTGACGAGGGAGAGATCGGCTCTATCATCAATATCTCCACCCTTGCGTCTTGTCGCAGTCAACCCGAAACGCTGGCCTATTCCATCGCCTGCGCCGCCCAGGATCAGGCGGTGCGCGGATTGGCCGTGGCGCTTGCACCGCACCGGATCCGCGTGAACGGGGTCAGTTTTGCCTCTGTCATGAGCCGGTCGCTGCAAGACACGCTCAAGGAAAACGAGGACTGGCGCGAAGCGATTATCGACGGCACGCCGATGGGGCGGATCGCCGCCCCGGGAGAGTTGGCGGAAACCGTGCAATATCTTGCATCGTCGGGGGCAAGCTTCACCACCGGTCAGATTGTCACGATTGACGGCGGGCGTGGGCTGTTGGACGCGGTGCAGGTGCCGGTGTTCTAGGCGGTTTTCTGACCATCGCGCCGGAAGACGCCACCGCATCGCCTGACAGGCTTCAGGGTGCAGGTGTTTGCGGATAGGCGCGCCGGCAGGCTGCTATATTCACACGTGATTGCGCTGCAAGCTGGGCCTGCTTTTTGATCAGACCGTCGCGTTTGCGCGCCTCGACCACCGGATCGATAGCCACGCGTCGGTTGCGGGTTTCGGTATAATCCTTCCAGCAACTGACAGGATGGCGCACCAGATCGCCGTTTTTCTTGCGATGCGTGCGATAGCCGCAAAACCCGTAGCGGGAGCGGTCGACCTCATAGGTTTCCCAGCCATATCCCCGCGCAAGATTGCCGTCTACATCCTCAAGCAGCGACGAAACCGCCCTTAATTCGTTGGTGGATCGCGCGATGCATCGCTCCTGTGGCGTGCCACATGCCGTCAGAAAACCAACACATACAAGGGCAATCGGGGCGATACGGGACATTCAGGGGATCCTCCTTGTTCGGGCCACATGATAATACGAATGCACGCGCAGGCATAGGGTGCAAACCCCGACAATTTGAGCGGGATGTGTTCTCTATCTGCGGCTTGCCCTTTGCGCCGCAAGCGGGCGGCTGTTAAACAGGCGCAAATCCACATCCTGCGGAGGCGCTCATGGCCCCACACGCCACATCAGAGCAAGAAAAACACCGTGCCAGCCAGTGGTTTTCGGATTTACGCGATGAAATCGTCAGCGCATTCGAGGGGCTGGAGGACACCCAGACTGCCGGGGCCACCGCCGATCTGCCCGCAGGCCGGTTCGAGGTGACGCCCACAGTGCGCACCGGCCCGGCGGGCGAGGATCACGGCGGCGGGGTAATGAGCGTGATGCGTGGCGGGCGCGTGTTCGAGAAGGTCGGCGTCAACATCTCGACCGTGTGGGGCACGCTTAGCCCAAAGGCGCAAGGGTCCATGGCCGCACGCGGTGTGCCCGGGATCGAGGAGGATCCGCGGTTCTGGGCCTCGGGCATCAGTCTTGTGGCGCATATGCAAAACCCGCATGCCCCGGCGGTGCACATGAATACGCGCATGTTCTGGACACCGAATGCATGGTGGTTCGGGGGCGGGGCGGATTTGAACCCGTGTATCGAATATCCCGAAGACACCGCACAGTTTCATGCCGCATTGCAATCGGCATGTGATGCGCATGACCCAAGCTATTATGCGCGGTTCAAGGCATGGGCGGATGAGTATTTCTTTATCCCCCACCGTGGCCGCGCGCGTGGTGTGGGCGGCATTTTCTACGACGATCTGAACACCGGCCACTGGGCGGAGGATTTCTCCTTTACCCGCGATGTGGGGCGCGCATTCTTGAAAGCCTATCTGCCGGTCACGCAGGCGCGGCGCAACCAACCGTGGACGCAGGAAGATCGCGAGACGCAGTTCCGCCATAGGGGGCTTTATGCCGAGTATAATCTGGTGTATGATCGCGGTACGAAATTCGGCCTTGAAACAGGTCATAATCCTGACGCGGTGCTCATGAGTTTGCCGCCAATCGCAAAGTGGTATTGACGCATTACACAGCTTATGCGCAAATTCCCCCTATACATGAAACCGCAAAGAGCGTAGTAGCCGCTCTTTGCGCCTGAAAGCGCGCGCCCTCGCGAAAGCTCCGTTCCGAAAGTCCCGCCATGACCATCCAATCGATCGCCCATCCCGCGCTAGCCCGCGCGCTGGAGAAAAAAGGCTATGAAACGCTGACCCCTGTTCAAGAGGCTGTGGGAGACCCCGCCCTTGGTGAAAAGGATCTGCTTGTTTCGGCACAAACCGGCTCGGGGAAGACGGTGGCCTTCGGGCTGGCGATGGCCGCGCAGCTTTTGTCGAACGGGCGGGCGGCCCCCGCAGGCGCCCCGCAGGCGCTGGTAATTGCCCCCACCCGTGAACTGGCCTTGCAGGTCAAACGTGAATTTGTCTGGCTTTACGCCGAGGCGGGGCTGGTGATTGCCGAAGCAGTGGGCGGTATGGATGCCCGCGCTGAACGCCGCGCGCTGGAACGCGGTGCGCATATCGTTGTCGGTACGCCGGGCCGGATTTGCGACCACCTGCGCCGCGGCGCGCTGGATCTGTCGGAGTTGGAGGTTGCCGTTCTCGACGAAGCCGATGAGATGCTGGATCTGGGCTTCCGCGAGGATCTGGAAACAATTCTGTCCTCGGCCCCCAAAGACCGCCGCACGCTGATGTTCTCGGCCACTGTCTCGCCGGAAATCGAGCGTCTGGCAGGGGCATTCCAGACCGATGCGCATCGCGTGTCCACGGTCAACCGCCGCGAACAGCACTCCGATATCGAATATCGCGCACTTGTCGTGGATCGTTCGGACCGTGAAAATGCAATTGTGAACGTATTGCGCTTCTATGAAGCCAAAAATGCGATTGTGTTCTGTTCGACCCGCGCAATGGTCACGCATCTGACGACGCGGTTCCTTAATCGCGGCTTTGCCGTGGTGGCACTTTCGGGTGAGTTGAGCCAGGAAGAACGCTCGCGTGCGCTGCAGATGATGCGCGATGGCCGTGCACGTGTGTGTATCGCCACCGACGTGGCCGCCCGCGGGATCGATTTGCCGGGTCTGGAACTGGTTGTTCATGCCGATCTGCCGCAAAACCGCGAGGCATTGTTGCACCGCTCCGGCCGGACGGGCCGTGCAGGCTCCAAAGGGGTTTCGGCCTTGGTCGTACCGCTGAACCTGCGTGCCAAAGCCGAGCGTTTGATGAAGATGGCCAACATCAATGCGGTGTGGGCACCGGCACCGACCGCCGAAGAGATCATCGAAAAAGACCGCCAGCGTATTCTGGAAGAGCCGACTTTGGTCGAGCCGGTTGCGCCGGAAGAAAAATCCACCGTGGCCGCATTGCTGGAGCGTTTCCCGCCCGAGCAACTGGCCGCTGCCGTGGCACGCCACTTCCGTGCACAGCGTTCGGCCCCCGAAGATCTGGTGGGTGTCACCGTTGACGGGCCCAAGCCCCGTGCGCGTGTCGAATTCGACAAGGCCACATGGTTGCGCCTGACGATGGGACACGATCAGAACACCGATCCCAAGTGGCTTTTGCCGATGCTATGCCGCGCGGGCGACCTGACCCGCCGCGACATCGGTATGATCCGCATTATGCAAGATCATACTTTCGTGCAGATCCATGCCGATGCAGCCGAGCGTTTCTTGGCGTCTGTCGGACCGGAACGCGCTTTGGAAGACAAATGTGGCATCGATGTGCTGGACCGTGCGCCCGAAGGCTTGGATCAAGCCCCGCCACGCCCAGCCAAATGGGATCGCAAACCCTCAGGTGGCAAGCCCGGTTTCAACAAAAAACCACATCGCAAAGGCCCCGATGACGGCCCGCGCCAGTTCGACAAACCTGCCGGTGGCAAGCCCGGATTCAAGGGTAAACCTGCCGGAAAATTCGCAGGCAAACCCGATGCAGGCAAAAAGCCCAAAGCAAAATACGCAAAGCCCGCAGGTAAGAAATAACCGGCGGTTCGATTGCGAGCGTAAATATAAGAAAAGGGCCCTCGGACGGGGCCCTTTTTATATGGATCATGGTCTGTGCGCTGCGCATCGCGCAATGCAGGCGAAAAAATAAGGCCGGACGGGCCTTAGTTGGCCGTGGCCGCGCCCACTGTGCCGCCGACAACCGCGCCCGCGGGGCCTGCAACCAGTGCCCCGCCCAGCCCGCCAGTTGCGGCCCGTTCGGTTGCATTGTTACCGCATGCGGCCAGCCCCACAAGAAGCACAGTCCCGAGAATGATTTTTGCGCTGCTCAATCCGGCGGCGGTATATGTAATATTTTTCATCTAACTCTCCCATTTCACGACGCCTTGATCGACAGGCTATAGATAAGACGCGTGACGCGAAGATCGGTTCCCTTAGGTCGCGCGAACAGTTTCAACCATCAGCGCGACATTCTCGGGATCGGCATCCGGCGTGATACCATGCCCGAGGTTGAAGATATGCGGTCCGTTGCGGAACGTCTCGACGATGTGGCGGGTTTCCTCAACCAGTGCCTGTCCGCCGGTCACCATATGGCGCGAGGCCAGATTGCCCTGCACACAGCCTGCGGTTTGCACATTTGCTGCCGCCCACTGCGGACTGACGGAATTATCAATTGCCACGCAATCGGCGCCGGTTTTCTGATGGAACCCGATATAGCCGTCACCTGCCTCGCGCGGGAAGGCAATGACCGGCAGATCCGGAAAGCGGGCTTTCAGCGCCTGGATGATCCGCAGGGCAGGGGCCACGGCGAAGTCTTCGAAATCCTGCCCCTTCAGGCTGCCTGCCCAGCTGTCGAACAGTTTCACCACCTCTGCGCCGGCCTCTACCTGACACGCCAGATATTCGATTGTGGCCTCGGTGATCAGATCGATCAGTGCGGTGAATGTCGCGCGATCGGTGTCTTTGAGCAGATGTGCCGGACCCTGATCGGGGGTGCCGCGACCGGCCACCATATAGGTTGCAACTGTCCATGGCGCGCCTGCAAACCCGATCAGCGTCGTGTCTTTTGGAAGGGTTTCGGACAGGATCCGCACCGTGTCGTAGATCGGGCTGAGTGTGGTGTGTATATCGTCTTTGGTCTTCAACTTGCGCAGGCCTTCGGGGCCGGTGATGGTCGACAGGCGCGGGCCTTCGCCCGTGACAAACCACAGATCCGCGCCGAGCGCCTGCGGCACCAGCAAGATATCTGCAAACAGGATCGCCCCGTCGAACCCGTAGCGCCGGATCGGCTGCATCGTGACCTCGGCGGCCAGTTCCGGATTGTAGCACAACGACAGGAAATCACCGGCTTTGGCACGGGTGGCACGGTATTCGGGCAGGTACCGTCCCGCTTGCCGCATCATCCAGATCGGTGGTGTGGGCAGGGTTTCACCGCGCAGGGCGCGCAAGATCAGCTTATCGGCCATGGGTTTGTCACTCCTTTTTCGGCTTCTCTAGATCGTGCGGGCGGGGGCATTGTCAACCCGCACGATCTTGCACGCCGCGCGCAGCGGGGCTAAGCATCGGCTATGAAACAGATGCCCGATGCTCAATCCCCGCTAAAACTTGGCACACGTGGTTCGCCGCTGGCCGTGGCGCAGGCGCGCGAAACCCGTGACCGGCTGATGGCCGCCCATGACCTGCCCGAAGAGGCGTTCGAGATCGTGGTGATCCGCACCATGGGCGATGATCGTGCGATGATCGCAGCCGACCGGCCGCTCAAGGAAATCGGTAACAAGGGCTTGTTCACCAAAGAGATCGAAGATGCATTGTTGAGCGGACGCATCGATCTGGCGGTGCATTCGATGAAAGACATGCCCACCGTGCAGCCCGACGGGCTGATCCTTGACTGCTACCTGCCGCGCGAAGATGTGCGCGATGCGTTTGTCTGCCTGACGGCGCCTGCTATCGCGGATTTGCCGCAAGGGGCGGTGATGGGCACATCCAGCCTGCGCCGCCGTGCGCAGCTGCTTAACCGCAGGCCCGATCTGAAACTGGTCGAATTTCGTGGCAATGTGCAAACCCGCCGCAAAAAGCTGGAAGACGGGGTCGCCTCGGCCACGTTTCTGGCGATGGCAGGGCTCAACCGGTTGGGTATGACGGAACTGGCGCGCGGGGCAATCGCCCCCGAGGATATGCTGCCTGCGATTGCCCAAGGGGCCATCGGGATCGAACGGCGCAGCGATGACGCGCGTGCCGAAAGGCTGTTGAGCGCGATACACGATACGCCGACCGCCCTCAGGCTGGCCGCCGAACGCGCATTCCTCGCCACACTTGACGGGTCGTGCGAAACACCGATTGCGGGTCTTGCGCTGCTGGAGGGGGACGCGATCTGGCTGCGCGGCGAGATCCTGCGCCCTGACGGGTCTGAATCCATCGCCGATGATATCCGCGGCCCCGCAAGCGAGGGCGCCCGGTTGGGCCGTGATCTTGCACAGCGTTTGCTGGCACGCGCGGATGCGGATTTTTTCGCATGGCGCGAGGCCTGATCCCGCGTCCCGCCCCGTATTGACGCCACTCCGCCAGAGGCTTTGTGACCTTTGGCTGCCACAAAGGAACCCGCCCCATGTCCCTTCTGGATCGCCTGCGTGATGCCATCGGTGCACAGTATGTTTTAACCGGCACGGATACGGCCGGTTTTGGCGAGGAATACACCGGCCATTATCACTGGACCCCGCTTGCGGTCTTGCGTCCCGCCTCTACCGCAGAGGTCGCAGCCGTTATGGCAATCGCCCATGAAACCGGCACACCCGTTGTGGCCTGTGGCGGGGGCACGGGGCTGAACGGAGGACACGAGGCCGAAGGTCGCCTGATGCTGTCGCTGTCACGGTTGAACCGGATCCGCGATATCAATCCGGCGGCGCGCACGGTCGCGGCAGAGGCGGGCGTTGTGCTGGAGACGCTACAGAATGCGGTGGCGCCGCATGATCTGATGTTTCCGCTGTCGTTCGGGGCCAAGGGGTCTGCCATGGTGGGTGGGTTCTTGTCGACCAATGCCGGCGGCTCCAACGTTGTGCGCTATGGCAATGCGCGCGCGCAATGTCTGGGTCTGGAAGTGGTCATGGCCGATGGCCGGATCATGAACCTGATGACCGCGCTTCACAAAGACAACACCGGATATGATCTGCGCAACCTGATGATCGGGGCAGAAGGGACGCTGGGCATCATCACAGCCGCCATGCTGCGTTTGGTGCCAGAGCCGCGCGCCCGCGCCACAGCCCTGCTGGCGATGACGGGCTTTGGCCCTGCGCTGGCGCTTTTGAACCGGCTGCAGGCGGGAACCGGCGGCGCGGTGGAGGCCTTTGAATACCTGCCCGATCTTTTCTGGGACCGGCTGGCGCGCTACAAACCCGAACTTGGCTGCCCGATTGCCCCGCAAAAGGTGAATATCTTGCTGGAAATCGCCACGACCGTTCCGGGGGAGGACCCTCAGGCACGTCTGGAAGATCTGTTGGCGGGACCGCTCGAGGCAGGCGAGATCACCGATGCGATCATCGCCTCGTCAGAGGCGCAGCGCGCCAAACTGTGGCACATCCGCGAATCCGCCGCCGAAGTGACGCTGAATGAAGATCCCATCGTGGATACGGATGTCGCCCTGCCGCTGGATCTGGTGGCGCCGTGGCTTGATCGCATGAACGCGCGGCTGGTCACGATGGACCCTGCGGCCCGCGCCATGGCCATTGGCCATCTGGGCGACGGTAATCTGCATTACACCGTGTATCCCAGCGCCCCTGCGTTGGTGACCCCGATACGCGATGCGATCTCGCAAGAGGCGGTCGCGATGGGGGGCACTTTTTCGGCAGAGCATGGGGTGGGACTTTCCAAGCTGGGGTCCATGGCGAAATACAAAGACCCTGTGGCGTTAGAGGTGATGCGCGCGATCAAGGCCGCGCTTGATCCGAAAAACATTCTTAATCCCGGTAAAACGGTGCCTGCGTCCAAGGATTGAGCGGGCGCGCCTGTTCAAAGACCGGCGGGGCACCGCCGCGACACGCTGCTGCACAAGGGGGGTGTCGCAACAAAGCGGCAGCGCGACAGAGTGTCACCTGTTTTTCTGGGTCTGTCTTGCGTCGCTGGTGCGGATGCATGACACATATAGCCGGGGGCGCGGTGTGGCCCGTATCTGTCTTGTTCAGGCAGAGAGAAACCTTGTTGATCATATCACGGTTCGTGCAGCTGACATCCGGATGCCACAGCTCGCACGCCTGATTTCGGAAGCCAATGCGATGCGCCCACAGAAAAAAATGATCCTGACCGACCCGGCGCTGCTGTTGACTGCGGCACTTATGGTGCTTTTCGGGGCGCATGTGGCCTCGCTTTTGCCACAAGCCTCGACGATGGCTGTGACGGTATTCGGTCTGGATGATCGGGCCTATTCGGTCATTCTGGTCGTGGCGTCGGTCGTGGCTGTCACCAGCTCGGTGGGATTCGGTATCATGGCCGACCAGCGCGCCAACCGGCGGCGTATCGCGCTGGTCTCGGCGGGGTTTTTGACCATTGGCACGGCGGGTATGACCCTGATGCCCAGTACGCCTGCGTTCATCGTGGCGCATGCGCTGTTTATCCCGCTGGCCGGATCGCTGTTCGGGCAACTGTTCGCATTGGGGCGGCTGGCCGCGTCGATGTACCCCAAACCCGAGCGTGAGGCGATCCAGTCCACGCTGCGGGCGTTTTTTGCGCTGCCATGGGTGATTGTGCTGCCGCTCTGGTCGCTTGCGTTCAAGGCAGGGGCCACGCTTACGGTCATTTATCCGGTCTGTCTGGCGCTGTCGCTTAGCGTTCTGGTGCTGGTCTGGCTGTTTTGGCCACGAGACGGGGCGACCCGCTGGCCGGACCCGAAATCGGGACTGAATTTCCGCCAGTCCTTGGGCGAGATGGCCGATCTGGGCATTCTCGCGCGTGTGCTGGCGCTGGGGGCGGTGAACGGGGCGGTCGTGCTTTATCTGGTGCTGATCGGCCTGATCTTTGCGGTCACACCCGGACGCGGGGCGAGTGATGTGGCCATTTATGCGGGGATCGTGGCGGGGCTGGAGGTTCCGCTGATGCTGGCCCTGCCGGTGTTGGCCGTGCGGTTGAACCGCGTGACGATGATCCTGATCGGCACCATGATCTACTGCGTGCATCTGGCGTTTTTGCCCGTGTTGGCGGCCAGCCCGTGGGTCTGGAGCCTGACACTGTTCGGGGCATTGGGGGGCGCGTTTGTGCTGACCCAGCCCTTGGCCTATCTGCAGGATCTGCTGTCGGCACGCCCTGGGGCGGGGGCTGCGCTATTGGCGCTGCAAAAGTTGATCGGCGATGTGTCGGGGGCGGGCGTGTTCGCGCTTGGCACATTGCTTGCGGGCTATGGTCTGGTCGCGGCGATGGGCGCGGGGCTTGCGCTATTTGCGGCAGGCGCGCTGTTTGTGATGGACCGCCGTCGCCCCGGATTTTGAAGGCATCCGGCCGCCGGCCCATCCGGCACTCCGCGCCGTCAGGGGCGTGCGCTTATGCCCGCGCCGGACGACGTGCCGCCTTGCCCGCGGGCGTCTGCCGCGTCGTGGTCCTCGGGGATGCGCGCCAGTAGCTCCAGCACTTTTGGCCCCAATGCCGCCACCACCAGATCAACTCCGCGCGCCGACGGATGCACCCCGTCATTTTGCACGAGTGTGGTCAGGGCTGTGCCACCGGCGCGGGCCTCGGCCAGGGGCGCTAGGATATCGGGCACCAGAACCGCGTTATATTCGGCGGCCAGATCGGGATAGATGGCGGTGAAATCGCGCTGGTATTGTGCGCCGTAATTGGCAGGCACGGGCACGCCGGCCAGCAGGACCGGCAGGTCACGGTCCGCAAGTGTCTGCATCATGGCCTCAAGGTTGGCGCGGGCCTCGGCGGGCTGTAATCCGCGCAGCAGATCGTTGCCGCCCAACGCCACCATCACCGCATCCACAGTGTCATCAAGCGACCAGTCCAGCCGCGCCCGCCCGCCTGCGGTCGTATCCCCGGACACACCTGCGTTGATAACGGTGACATCCGCGCCATGCGCGCGCAGCCACGCCTGAAGGTTGGGCACAAGCCCGTCGTCAGGGGCCAGCCCGTACCCTTGTGTCAGGCTGTCGCCAAACGCCAGAAGTGTGTATTGCTCGGCCTGCGCGGCCATTGGCAGCGCCATCAGTACCCCCGTGATGCCAAGTTTGTGAAGTGCATTCCACGCCCCGGACCGGTTTGATCGGACACAGGTTTTTAGAAATTTCGTTGGGTTGATCATGACAGAGACGGTGCTTTCCTTGCAAAACGTGCATTTAGAACTTGCCGGGAATACGGGCCCGGTTGAAATTCTGCACGGTATCTCGCTCAAGGTCCAGCGCGGCGAGAGCATTGGCCTGACCGGCCCCTCGGGCTCTGGCAAATCTTCGTTACTCATGGTGATGGGCGGGCTGGAGTTGCCGACCCGCGGCGAGGTCGGTGCCTTGGGGCACGATCTTTCGGCGATGTCCGAAGACCAGCTGGCATTTTTCAGGCGCGGCAATATGGGGATCGTGTTCCAAAGCTTCCATCTGCTGCCCACGATGACCGCGCTGGAAAATGTGGCGCTGCCGATGGAAATCGCGGGCACATCCGAGGCGTTTGAACGCGCCCGGGCGGAGCTGGACGCCGTAGGTCTGGGCCATCGCTGCGCGCATTTTCCCAGCCAGATGTCGGGGGGCGAGCAGCAGCGTGTGGCCTTGGCCCGTGCCCTTGCGCCGCGCCCCGCGCTGATTTTGGCCGATGAACCCACCGGTAATCTGGACGAGGCAAACGGCACGCAAATCATGGATCTGTTGTTCGATTTGCGCGACCGTCACGGGGCCACGCTGGTTTTGGTGACCCATGCCCGCGATCTGGCGGCCCGCTGTGATCGGGTGATCCGTCTGCGCGACGGGCAGATAGATGCTGATGGGGCCCAACCGCTTGCGCAGGCCGTCCGATGAGCGCGGTTCTGACCATTGCACGGCGTGAATTGCGCAGTGGTGTGCGTGGATTTTGGGTGTTTTTGCTGTGTTTGATGCTGGGGGTCGCAACTATTGCCGCCGTCGGGTTGGTGCGCGCGGCAATCACGCAGGCTCTTGGGGATCAAGGGGCCGCCCTGCTGGGGGGCGATGCGCAATATGCATTCACCTATCGTCGCGCCACGCCAGAAGAATATGACTGGATCGACACCCGCGCAAACGCGGTTTCGGAGACGATCGAATTCCGCTCCATGTTGCGCCGCGGGACCGGCGCGGATCTTGAAACCGCGTTGACGCAGGTCAAGGCTGTAGATGACCGCTATCCGCTGGTGGGCGCGTTGACCCTTGATCCGCCGGTGGATGTGGCAGCACTTGCGCCGGGGGAGCAAGGTGACCCCCATCCGGGCGCCTTTGTCGACCCTGTTCTGGCCGACCGTCTGGGTCTGAAGGTGGGCGATCTTTTCGACTTGGGTGATACCACCTTCCAGATGCGTGCCCGGTTGCTGCGCCAACCTGATGATACCGGTGTGGGCCTGTCGCTCGGGCCGCCCACGCTTGTGGCCCGCGATGCGATTGAAGGCAGCGGGTTTCTGGCCCCCGGTGCGCTTTACGAGAGCGAATACCGCGTGCTGTTACCCGAGGATACGGATCTTGATGCCCTGCGTGCCAGCGCGGACGAGGCATTTGCACAATCGGGCATGCGCTGGACAGATCGTCGGCGCGCCTCGCCGGCGGCGGAGCGGTTCGTGACCAGACTGGGATCGTTTCTGGTGCTGGTCGGGCTGGCAGGGCTTGCCGTGGGCGGCGTTGGTATCTCGGCCACCGTGTCGGCATGGCTGGAACGCAAGGCTGATACAATCGCAACATTGCGCGCGCTCGGTGCCACGGGCCGCATGATCCGCTGGATTTTCCTGTTACAACTGGGCGGGTTGATCGTTTTGGGCGTAGGGCTGGGGCTGGCCTTGGCGATTGTATCGGTCTGGGCCGGCGCGGGGGTGTTGGCCGATATTCTGCCAGTTGCGGTCGATTTGCATCCGCGTGCCATGCCGCTGTTGGAGGCTGCCATTTTCGGGTCCCTTGTGGCGGCGATCTTCGCGCTTTGGCCGTTGTCGCGCTTGTCGGGGCTGAAGGTGGCGCGGCTTTACCGCGATGCGGATGCAGGCGGCGGGCGTCCGGGCCTGGTCGCGCTTTTGGTGATTGCTGCGCTGGTCGTGCTGCTTTTCGGTGCAGCGGTCGCATTTTCGGGCCTGCCCAAACTGACCTTGGGCGCGCTGGCGGGCGTGGCTTTTGCGCTTGGCTGTCTGGCGCTGATCGGGCGGCTGGTGCGCCGTCTTGCAAGGATCTGGGCCAAACATGCACGCGGGCGCCCCATGTTCCGGCTGGCGCTTGCCGCCATAGGCGGGCCACGCTCGGAGGCCCTGCCGGTGATCTTGTCGTTGGGTTTGGGGCTTTCGGTCCTGTCGGCGGTGGGTCAGATCGATGCAGGATTGCGCGGCGCGATTGCAACTGATCTGCCCAAACAGGCACCGGCCTATTTCGTGATTGATATCCAGCCCGATCAGCTGCGTCCGTTCGAGGATCAACTGGCGCGCACCCCGCAGGTAAGCAAGGTGGAAACCACGCCGATGCTGCGCGGGGTCATCACCCAGATCAACGGCCGTCCGGCGCGCGAGAACCATCCCGATCACTGGGTCTTGCGCGGTGATCGCGGGGTGACCTATTCCTCCACCCCGCGCGAGGCGATTACGCAAGGCAGCTATTGGCCGCGCGATTACACAGGTCCGCCACAGATCAGCTTTGCCGCGCAGGAGGCGGCAGAACTGGGCCTGAAAATCGGCGATACGCTGACCGTCAATATCTTGGGGCGCGATATCACGGCGCCGATCACCTCGTTTCGGGATGTGGATTTTTCGACGGGCGGGATCGGCTTTGTCGTGACATTCAACCCCTCGGCACTGCAAGCCGCGCCCCATACCAATCTGGCCACGATCTACGCGCCACCCGAGGCAGAGGCGCAGATCCTGCGCGATCTGGCGCGGAACTTCCCCAATATCACCGCCATCAGGGTGCGTGATGCCGTCAACCGTCTGAGCGAGGCACTGGGCGCAATCGCGCGGGCCACTTCGCTTGCGGCAGGGGTGACGTTGCTGACAGGGTTCGTGGTGTTGATCGGGGCTGCCGCCGCAGGCGAGCGCGAACGCGCATGGGAGGCGGCGCTTCTCAAAACGCTCGGGGCAGGGCGCGTGGCCATTCTGTTGAGCTTTGCGGGGCGCTCGGCACTGCTGGGCATGGCTGCAGGTTTGATGGCCGTGGGCTTTGGCGCGGCGGCCAGCTGGGCGGTGCTAAGCGCAGTTATGGATCTGTCGTTCAGGTTCGACTGGAGCGTGGCATTTGCGATCGTGGGCGGCGGGATCTTGGCCACGCTGGGCGCAGGTCTGGTTTTTGCGTGGCGGCCCCTGGCTGCGCGTCCGGCGGCGGTCTTGCGCGCAAGGGACTGAGGCGGCCAAGCCCCCGAAACCGCGTCGCGGGGAGCGCACCCCCCGCTTGCGCGACCCGGTCAGGATCAGGAGGGATCGACAAAAGGCAAGGCTTTCAGATGGCGGGCATGGGGCCGCACAGCGCCTGCATCCGAAACCCTGCACGCACTCAGGCGCGCAGGCCGGTTTCTTGCAAAATACCACGGCGTTTGGCTTCATAGTAATAGCCGCTGGAATACCACTTTACCGCACGATCTTGCGAGCCATCGGCACACATCCACGCGCCACGCAGGTACTTACCGGCGTATTTCAGATTGGTTTCGGCATCCAGAAGGTCGTGAGGATTGCCCCTGAACCCCATCGTGCGGGCAGTTTGCGGCAAAATCTGCATCAAACCGAAATAGGGGCCATTACGCGCGCTGGGGCGATACCCGCTTTCGCGCTGGATCACGCGATGGGTCAGGCTGCGCGGCATGCCATAGGCGTCGGAATAGCGGTTGATCAACCGCCGCAATTCAGCCGTTTCGTTGGGATTAAGCCCTTTAACGCGCGGATCGGCAAAGTTCATGCGATCTGCATCGGGCGATGATCCACAAGCCGCAAGGGCCAAGAACCCCAAACAGGCACCACGGCGGGACAACAGCATCTAATACTCTCCGGAAAGGATATACCGCGCCGACCCTAGCAATGGCACGTGGCGGGGGAAAGCATGCTTGGGCGACGTGGCGTCAGATCGGCGGGAAATTGCCGGTGGCGGGTCACGGCGTCACGGCGTCACATGGCCCGCAAATGCGCCGGCTACAGCTTTACCCGCCTTAAGCGCAGCGCATTGCTGACCACGAATGTCGAGGAAAACGCCATGGCCGCCGCCGCCAGAAGCGGCGATAAGCCCGGCCCGCCAAAGGGCACAAGCACCCCCATTGCGACCGGGATCAGCGCGGCATTATAGGCGAAGGCCCAAAACAGGTTTTCGTGGATATTGCGCATGACCTTTCGCGACAGGGTGATCGCGCGGGCCACCCCTTGCGGGTCGCCCTGCATCAAGACCACGTCCGCCGCCTCGATTGCGACGTCCGTGCCGGTGCCGATCGCAAGACCCACATCCGCTGCTGCAAGCGCGGGTGCATCATTGATGCCGTCACCGACAAACGCCAGTGTGCCTTGCGCCTTGAGATCCTCGATGGCGCGCACTTTGCCATCCGGCATGACGCCCGCGATGACATGTGAAATCCCCAGCTGTTTGCCGACAGCCTGTGCCGTGGCCTCGGTGTCGCCTGAAATCAGAACGACCTTGATCCCGCGGTCCTGCAGCGCCGCAATGGCGGGGCGCGCTTCAGGTTTTACCGGATCGGAGACGGCGGCGAGGGCGGCCAGTTGCCCGTCCACCGCAATCCATACAGGCGTCTTTCCGTCTTCGGCCAAGGCCCGTGCCGCAGGTTCCATTGCGGCGGTGGCGATGCCTGCCTGCGTCATGGCGCGCAGGTTGCCGATGACGATTGCGTGCCCGTCGGCCTGCGCGGTCAGGCCCAGACCGGTCTGGGTTTTCACCCGTTTGGCCTGTGCTGGCGCCAGCCCGCGTGCCTGTGCGCCACGGATGATGGCTGTGGCAAGCGGATGCTCGGACCGGCCCTCGGCGCCGGCCGCAAGCCTGAGGGCCTCCTCGGCGCTGATCGGGCCACCGGCCTCCAGCAGATCTGTCAGATCGGGATGGCCCTGCGTCAGGGTGCCGGTTTTATCAAAGGCCACGGTTTTCGATTCCGCCAGCCGTTGCAGCGCATCGCCACGTCGAAACAGCAGCCCCGCCTGCGCCGCGCGGCCCGTGCCCACCAGAATGGAGACCGGCGTAGCAAGGCCCATGGCGCAGGGGCAGGCAATAATCATCACCGAAATCGCGGCCACCAGCGCGGCGGTCAATCCCGCATCAGCCAGCATCCATATTCCGAATGTCAGCACAGACAAAGCGATGACAACCGGCACAAAGACCCGCGTGACCCGATCCACCATCGCCTGCACGGGCAACTTGCTGCCTTGCGCCTGCTCGACCATGGTGATGATGCGCGACAATACCGTATCGCCCCCTGTCGCGGTCACCCGGTAGGTGAGCGGGGACTGGCCGTTGACCGTGCCGCCTGTGATCGGGCTGCCATCGGTTTTTTCCACCGGTGCGGGTTCGCCGCTTAGCATGGACTCGTCGATCCAGCCATGCCCGTCGGTGACGATGCCATCCACTGCCACGCGCCCGCCGGGGGGCAATTGCACGATGTCGCCGGTTGCCAGATCGGCCACCGGCAGGTCTATCACGCTATCGCCCCGCTCCACCCGCGCTGTATCGGGGCGCAATCCCACCAGCCGTGAAATCGCTTCGCCGGCGCGGCCTTTGGCGCGTGCCTCCAGCCAGCGGCCCAGCAAGATCAGCGTGACAATCATTGCGGCGGCCTCGAAATACACACCGCGCGCGGAGGCGGGGACCAGATCGGGTACGATGGTCACAATGGCGCTGTAGCCGAAGGAGGCAAGCGCGCCCAAAGCCACAAGCGAGTTCATCTCCGGCTGGCCCCGAAACAGCGCAGGCAGTCCAAGACGGAAGAACACCCGTCCCGGAACCGCCAGAACAATCGCGCTGAGCACCATCTGGATCCACCAGCTTGCGGACATGCCGATGGTTGTGGCGATCAGCCGGTGCAGTGCTGGGATCATATGCGCGCCCATGGCCAGCACGAACACCGGCACTGTCAGCGCGGCGGCGATCCACATGTCGCGTTTCAGGTTATGGGCCTCGGCCTGCTGTTTGTGGCTGAGGGTTGCCGGCGCTTCCTGCGTGGTCGTGGCGGTTGCGCTATAACCTGCGGCTTTTACCAGCCCGATCAGCTCCGTCGGCGATATGGCCCCTTGGGCGTAGGTGACATCGGCCCCTGATGTGGCAAAGTTGACGCTTGCACGAATCACCGCCGGATGGGCGTAAAGCGCCCGCTCGATCCGGCCTGCACAACTGGCGCACGTCATGGCGTCAATCTCAAGGTGCAGTGTGGCGGTGCTGGCCGGATAGCCTGCCTGTTCCAGCGCTTGCGTCAGATCGGCTGTATCGGCGGGGGGGGCGAAGTCGACCTGCGCGGAACGTGCCATCAAGTTGGCACTGACCGTTTTTACCCCCGTGATCGGGCGCAGCGCGGCCTCCACCCGTCCGGTGCATGCACCGCAATGCATGCCATCAATTGTGAAGCGGACAGTCGAGGCGGTCATGGTAATTTCCTTCAATACACTACCACGCAATGCGTGAAGCCGTCGGCGGACATAAAATGGGGCCAGCAGGCAATGCCACAGGGCGACTGCTGTGTCTCAAATCAAACGGTTCTACTATTATCTATGCGATCTGGTCCCTTTTTAAAGGTATTGCCCTATATCAAAGCCAACAGCCCGCCTGATGCATAGGGGTCGAGTGCGCCCGATACCGTGCGGCCTACGCGCCCGACCCTCAGACGGGACAGAAATTTGATTAACCGGAGGATGCGATGAAGCGTCGAACCCTGCTGACGTCATTGGCGGCCATGCCGGCTTTGGGTGCACCCATGCTGGCACTGGCTGAAGGCAACGCGATTGAAACAGCGACCCAGCCGCAACAGAACACATGGCCGATTGCACAGCAATATTATCCGCGCCGTGTGCGGGTGCGCCCTAATCTTGAGGTCGGCTCGATCATCGTGCTGTCCGACAAGTTCTTTTTGTATCACGTCGTGGCCCCGGGCGAGGCCATGCGCTATGGTGTGGCGGTCGGCACCGCAGAGCTGGTGTTCCGCGGCAAGGCCAAGATCGCGCGCAAGGTGAAATGGCCCAGCTGGACGCCCACCCCCGATATGATCGAGCGCAACCCCGCCGCCTATAAGAAATATGCCGACGGCATGCCGGGCGGGCCGACCAATCCGCTGGGTGCGCGTGCGCTTTATCTTTATCAAGACGGGCACGACACCGCGATCCGTATCCACGGTACGACCTCGCCCAGCTCCATCGGGCATGCGGTGTCCAACGGGTGTTTGCGCATGGTCAATGACCATGTGATTGCGCTCTATGATCAGGTGCCGATCGGCACGCCGGTCACCGTTTACTAAGCTGGCGTTCCCCGGCCGGTTGGCATGGGGTTGCAAGAGGCGCGTCCTTTAGGCAGGGGCGCGCTTTTTGCGTGTCGTGTGGGCGGTGCAGCGTCGCGCCGTCACATCGGCCCAGAGCACCGATTGCGCATGGCTTAGAAGGGTGCCGCACGGGCAGGGCGGAATAATCACAAGATTTTACGCATTACGTCTTGACGCCATTGGCGTTGCGCCGTAATTACCCGCCGCAGTGGCAAGGTAGCTCAGCTGGTTAGAGCACACGACTCATAATCGTGGGGTCGGGGGTTCGAGTCCCCCCCTCGCCACCACTACTTCCCCTATAGAACGCCGTATTGTCCTACGTGATGACCGGTAGCCAAGGCAGCCCTTTTCATTGGCGACTTGGCTTGATTATTCACGGCCCTTGGATCATATTTTGATCCGGGTGGGCGATGGCGTCGCCGAATCTGAACCATACACCCCGTTATCTTTCCTGAACGCCGGGACGTTTCCATGCCGCAATACGGTTTGGGGAAATCCCGCGTTTCCCCGACCTGTCGCGGCTTCATACCGAAGGAGCCATCTGATGGACCGTTCAGACTTTTATCGTTTTCACCAAGGCGAAAAGCAGTTGCCGTTTGACGCGCAGGAATATGAAGCGCGCCTGAAAATCCTGCGCGCGCATATGGCAGAGCACGGGATTGATGTCTGTGTGTTCACCTCCATGCACTGCGTCGCCTATTATTGCGGCTTTCTGTATTGCAGCTTCGGGCGGCCCTATGCGCTGGTTGTCAGTGCGGGTGAGTGTATCTCGTTCAGTGCGGGCATTGATGCAGCCCAGCCATGGCGGCGCGGGTTTGGTGACAATATCACCTATACCGACTGGCAGCGCGATAATTACTGGCGTGCGATCAGGTCTGTGGTCGGCACCGGTAAAACCGTGGGCTTTGAGGCCGATCATATGACGCTGGCCCAGAAGGCACAGATGGACGCGTTCATTATGCCTGTCGAAAGCGTGGATGTCTCTGCCGCCTCGATGCGTCAAAGGATGTTCAAATCGCCCGCTGAAATCGCCCTGATCAAAGCGGGGGCACAGGTGGCCGACACAGGCGCCTATGCGGTGCGCGAGGCGCTGAAGGTGGGCCTGCGCGAGATCGACATCGCGATGGCCGGACGCGATGCGATGGAGCTGGAGATTGCCGCACGCTTTCCCGATGCCGAATACCGCGATACATGGATGTGGTTCCAGTCGGGGCCGAACACCGACGGGGCGCATAACGCCCTCACCGCCCGTCGGGTGCAGCACGGCGATATCCTTAGCCTGAACAGCTTTCCGATGATCAGCGGATATTACACCGCGCTGGAGCGCACGATGTTTCTGGAGGCGGTCGACCCTGCAAGCTTGAAGGTCTGGCAGGCCAACGTGGCCGCCCATGAATATGGTATGAGCCTTCTGAAACCGGGGGCAAGCTGCGCCGAGGTGACCCACAAGATCAATGCTTTTTTTGCCGAACGCGATCTGCTGCAGTACCGCACCTTCGGCTACGGGCATTCGTTCGGCATCCTGTCGCATTATTACGGACGCGAAGCGGGGCTGGAGCTGCGTGAGGATGTCGACACGGTCCTTGCACCGGGGATGGTGATCTCGATGGAGCCGATGCTGACCATCCCGCAAACGCAAGCAGGAGCGGGCGGCTACCGCGAGCATGATATTCTGGTGATCACCGAAGAGGGACATGAAAACATCACCCGATATCCCTTCGGGCCGGACTTCAACGTGATCGGCGGCTAAGGCACTGCCCCGCGTGCGCGGCGTTGCGCGGGCGCGATTACGCGGGCGGCGGGGGAAGGGGGGCGTGGGCCGTTCGTGAGCGGTCTGCCTTTCGCATGCGTCTTAAGGGGGGGGTGGCCTCTACCGCATACCGGCACGGTGCAATCACATCGCGCGCCCGGACCACCGCCGCCCTTATCACCCCCAGCACCTGCAAAAGCGGACTGCCGCCGCGCAATAACGGCGGCGGTAAGAACGGTCTGGTTTCGGGGGGCTGGCAGGCGTTGTATCAAAACCCAGCCCTGCACCGCGACAGGCGCAGGGCTGGCGCTCAGGCGTGCTGCAGGTCTTTTTGGTTTTTCATATGCCGCTCGACCATCTGGCGCGCCTTGCGCCCTGCCACCAACGGGGCCGCAGGGGGCAGCGGCGCATCTGCCGACATGTTCACAAGGCCGAATATCTCGCGGTATTCACGCGCGGTTTCCTGCGGCAGGGTCTGCAGGGCCATTTTGCCGGGATAGAAGCTTTCGGACCAACAGCCATCGGCGCGGATAATCTCGTGGGCGTCAAACACCAGATGGATATAGCGCGTGCCGTGATCGGGGCGGTGTTGGGTCACCCCCTCAAGCGCCAGTAAGGTCTTGGCCGCGATCAGCGCATCCTGCCCCGCCATGCGGCGTGCGATAGGGCTTTGCACCAGAATGCGATGCTGTGGCGAAACGCGCAGTGTGCGGGCGGGCACATTGCGCCCCAATGCCCCGGGCGCGATAGACACAGGCCACAGGTTGGGATGCGCCACCAAGGTGGGGTGATCCAGCCGCCGGTGCTGGACGGCGCGCAAAGGCCGCGCCACGCCGTGTCGGGTGATGACCAGATCGCCCGGCTTCAGGGTTTCGATCGCAACCTCGCCGTGAGCGGTCAGTATCATTGTTCCGTCGCAAAAGCAGATGACATTCACGCTGCTTGCAGTCAGATCCTGCGTCTGGACGTTTTGCAAAATGATCGTGCCACCACCGGCCTGCGCAGGCAGGTCAATCTGCATCGATCCGTCTTCGCGATCCGTCGCGGCGGCCTTCATCGCGCTGAAATTCTCGAAATATCCGCCCAGATCCAGCGTATCCCGACCGGCATCGAAATCGGTGATTGTGTTGTGGTGTCCGGCACCGGCAAAGCTTGACCCGACAAAGAAATCCGCGCCAGCGCCCCCTGTCAGAACGTTGACACCCGCCCCGCCATCCAGCACGTCATCGCCAGCGCCGCCGTCAAGGATATCATTGCCTGCGCCCCCGAACAGCCTGTCGTTACCGCCGCCGCCATACAGGGTGTCATCATTGACGCCACCATAGATGTCTTCGTGAAAAAACTGGCCGTAGACGGTGGTGTCTGTCGCGCCAGGCTTTTGCGCCGACAACAGGGTCATGCGTGAAAAATCGTCCGCTGTGCGGGCGTCGTCGCCCTCCAGCGCCTCTATCGTGGAGGCCAGATCCGCGTAATGGGGCGAGAACGAGGTGCTCTGGACGAAACTGGTCTGATAGTCGCCCATGCCCGCCGTGCCTGCGCGCGATGATGTGGCAATAAGATAGGTCTCTGTCTGGCCATCGCCATCGGCATCATACGCGAGGAAATTTCCACCACCGCTCATACCGGCGACGGCTTCGGCCCCGCGGATCGTGAAATATCCGCCCGCATCGCCATCGACGTTCTGGCTGGTATATCCGTTTTCAGACAATGTTCCGGTGGAGCTGTGCAATGTGCCGCCCGTTCCATCCAGAGAATTTTTGGCGTTTGGGTAGCCCGTGATTGTCACGGTGCCAAACAGATCATCGGGATTGTTGGCGATCAACAACGAGGCCGCAGGGCCATCGTAGAACGCGCCCGTGCTTTCAAGCCGCGCGCCGATCTGCATGCTCATGTCGTAGCCGGCTTTAAGATAGGACTGCGCGCCTTCGCGATAGGCCGTCCACGGTGCGTCGCCATCGGGCAGGGTATAGCTGACCTCGTCGGTGGCATGGGCCTCGGCCTCGCCGTCAAGGCCGCGCTGGGGGATGGCGGTTTTTGTGGCACCGGTGCCGGGGTTATGGTTGGCGCTGAAATATATCCCGCCGCCGATATGCACACCGGAGAATTTGACATCAACCGCCGAGAGATGGGCGATGTCGGTGGTGTCGGGGTCAACAATTTCGATGGCCATGGGGCAGGCTCCAGTTCGCCGAAGGCAACGCAAAGGGACGGGCTGATGGCCCCTACGACTGAAAACCGAACACTATTTACTGAACCAAGATCACGGGGATCGTTTTAAAACGCTGCCTTATCCACACCCCGATCCCAGATGCGGATAAAGTTCCGGCCACTGCACACCTGCAATCCCGTCCGCACGGGCCGACAGGTATCGCGACACTGCATCAATATGGAAATGCAGCTGTTTCGGGTTGGTGACGATAACAATATGAATGTGAGACTAGCGATACTGCCCCCCGTTGCAACACGATAGTGCGCATAAAACGAGGACCGTTACGGCAGGTCTTCGCGCGGCTTATGCGGCCAAGCTTAGCGGCTTTAATGGAGGCGCATCGCCCTATCGGCCCAATTGGGCCTGCAACGCCTCGATTGCCGTGATCGTATCGTCATAGCTGTTGAGTGCCTTGGGGTGCTCTTCGCGGCAGCGGCGATAGAATATTGCCCAGTCCTGCAGCTCTGTCAGCGGGTAGATGTTGGACCACACGCCATTTGTCAGGGTGAAGGTGGTGCCATCTTCGTTGGCAGCGGCCTGTGCGCGCATGGCTGATCTCCCGTTCCTCGTGCCTTGGTGTTAGCTCTTAGCCACCGGTGTGCCAAAACGCAAAGGGCAGGAGGGACCGTTTATATGAAAAAGGGCAAGCCTGCTGGCCTGCCCTTTGTGTGTTCGTGCCGCCCCGAACGGGCGTGTGCACAGATTACTTCGGCATTTCGGCAGTGATACCGTCGACATAGAAATTCATGCCGGACAGCGTGCCGTCATCGGCCACTTCATCCTTGGCCAGCCAGGCCTCACCGCCTTGTTTTTTCAACGGGCCGGTGAAGGGATGGTAATCGCCCGACGAAATCGAGGCGATCAGGGCCTCGGCCTCCTGTTTGACCTCGGCAGGCACCGCGTCGGTGATCTCGCCGATTTCGACCATGCCGCTATCGATACCGCCCCATGTGGCTTGGGATGTCCAGGTGCCATCCAGTGCCGCGCCAACGCGCTCGATGTAGTAGGGGGCCCAGTTGTCGATCGTAGAGGTGACGCGCGGTTTGGGCGCGAAGCTTGCCATATCCGACGCCTGACCGAATGTGATCACATCGCCTGCTTCCTGTGCCTTGGCTTGGGGCGCGGTGGAATCGGTGTGCTGCATGATGACATCGACGCCATCGGCGATCAGGGCTGCGGCGGCATCGGCCTCTTTGGCGGGGTCGAACCAGCTATAGGCCCATACGACGCTCATCTTCACGTCGGGATTGGCCTTCTTGGCGTGGATATAGGCCGCGTTGATGCCTTGGATGACCTCGGGGATCGGGAAAGAACCGATATAGCCGATCTTGTTCGATTTGGTCATCCGGCCCGCGATCAGGCCCTGCACTGCGCGGCCCTGATAGAAGCGCGCGTCATAAGTGGCCACGTTCTCGGACTGTTTGTAGCCGGTCGCGTGTTCGAATTTCACATCGGGGAATTTTGCCGCCACATTCATGACCGAATCCATGAACCCGAACGACGTTGCGAAAATCAGTTTATGGCCTTCCAGCGCAAGCGACGTCAGCGCGCGTTCCGCATCAGGGCCTTCGGGGACGGATTCGATAAATTTCGTCTGGATCTTGTCGCCGTATTCGGCCTCGATCGCTTGGCGACCCTGATCGTGCTGATAGGACCATCCCATATCGCCTACCGGACCGACATAGATAAACCCGACCTTCAGCGGCCCGTCTTGGGCAAAGGCCGGAAGGCCGGTTGCGGCCACACCGGCAAGCGCTGCGGTGGATGTCAGGAATGCTCTGCGTTTCATAGAAAATCCTCTTTGCAGGTGGGCATGATCTGGCCCGGGTCGGCCTCAGCTTGAGGCATGGAAAGGTTTGCCAAGGCTTGCGGGCCCGGCCTGTGCCCCGTGGCGATGTGCGATAGATAACAACACCAACGCGACGATGGTGACAATATACGGTGCCATTGACAAAAGATGCACGGGAATCGCATAGCCTGCTGCCTGTAATTGCAGCTGCAACGCGGTGATTCCGCCGAAAAGATAGGCGCCGATCAGAACCCGCTCGGGGCGCCACGAGGCAAACACCACAATCGCCAGCGCGATCCAGCCGGCCCCTGCGGTCATGCCTTCGGTCCATTGTGGCACGCGCACAAGGCTAAGATAGGCCCCGCCCAGTCCCGCACAGGCCCCGCCGAAGCCAAGCGCCGCGAACCGCACCAAGATCACCCGATAGCCAAGCGCGTGCGCGGCATGGTGGTTTTCGCCCACCGCACGCAAGATCAGCCCCGCCCGGGTGAAGCGCAAGAACCCCCACACCAACGCCACCAGCACAAGCGACAGATACACCACCCAGTCGTGCGAGAACAAAATACGACCCAGCACCGGAATATCCGACAGCGGGCCGAAATCCAGCCGCGGTGTCGCAGGCGGGCGCATCCCCTCGTAGCTTTTGCCCAACAGGGCCGAAAGGCCCAGCCCGAAAAGCGTCAGCGCCAGACCGGTGGCCACCTGATTGGAGAGAAAAATCTGTGTAAGCGTCGCAAACAGCAGTGCAAGAACCATGCCGCAGACCGCCCCTGCAAGAAATCCCAGATAGGCGTTCTGGGTGCTGACCGCGACGGCGAACCCGCCGACCGCGCCCAAGATCATCATGCCTTCCACCCCGAGGTTCAGCACGCCCGCGCGCTCTGCCACCAGCTCGCCTGTGGCGGCGAGCAAAACGGGGGTAGAGGCCACCATCAGCATGGCGATAAGTGTGGTGATATCGATCCCGCCGATCATTGTGCGATCCTCTCGGCTGTTGGGGCCGCTTGCTGGCCCGTCTGTATGTCGTAGGGAAGGTCGGGCTTGGTTAATGGGCCCCAGAACAGATGCCCCAAGCCCACGCCCAGCAGTGACGCGATACCCAGCAGCGTCAGATCACGGCGCGGTTTGAACCGGCTGCCGCTGATCGGTGGCGCGGGGGCGCGACCGCGTTGATCTTTTTGGTCGCCGAATGTGCGGCGCGACCATTGCAACACTCCGCGGGTCACTTCCCACACCAGCAACAGCGCGATGGCCAGAGGTACAAATACCGTGGCCATGCCGATCCACAGCAAAACATAATACACCCCGAGCCCCGCCAGCAGACCTGCCAGGATCACCACAGGAATATGCAGCGACGGCCAGCGGGTCATGCGCGCCTCCCGAAGCGGATGCGGTAGTTGGTCAGCACATCAAAGCCCAGCAAGAAAAACAGCAACATGCCTTGGAACACCTGAATTGCGGCAGGGGGCAGTTGCAGCATCAGCTGTGCGACATCGCCCCCGATGTAGGTCAGCGCCATCAACAGGCCCGCCAGCAGCACGCCCACCGGATGCAGACGCCCCAGAAAGGCCACGATAATCGCGGTAAAGCCATAGCCTGCATTGAAACTGTCGGTGACCTGCCCCGAGGGGCCTGCCACCTCGAACAGGCCCGCCATACCGGCGAAAGCCCCCGACAGACCAAGGCAGAAAATCACAAGCCGTTTGGGCTCCACGCCTGCGAACCGCGCGGCCCGAGGGGCCTCGCCCGCGACGCGGATGCGAAAGCCCGCGATATGACGATGCATCAGGATATAGGTGAAGATCACCGCGATAAGGGCCGCGACCACCCCCCAATGCGCGCCGGTACCTGCCAGCAATTCGGGATTATGCGCAGAAGGGTATTGTTGCAGGTTGCGCGATCCGGGCATGCCGAACCCGTCGGGGTTTTTAAGCGGGCCGAAGGCCATATAGGCCAGAAGGTTTTCCGCCACATACACCAGCATCAACGACACCAGAATCTCGTTCACGCCGAAGGCGACCTTCAGCAGGGCCGGTATCAACCCCCAGACCAGACCGCCAAGCGCCCCCATGACCACCATCGCGGGAAACAACCAGACCGTTTCTGCGGGATAGAGATGCAGCGCAAGCCACGCGCCCGAAAGTGCGCCCACAATGTACTGCCCCTCGGCCCCGATATTCCAGATGCCGGCACGAAAGCCCACCGCAAGGCCCGAGGCAATCAGGATAAGGGGGGCTGCCTTCACCAGAAGCTGGCCGCGGAAATACGAGGCATTTGGCCCCAGTATCGGGTCCCAGAAAATCGCGCGGATGGCCTCGAACGGATCGGTGCCAAGGGCTGCAAACAGCAACCCGCCCGCGATCATCGTGGCAAGCACCGCCAACAGCGGCGTGGCCCATGCCCAGCGTGCAGACGGGGCGGGGCGTTTGATAAGGGTGATCATGCCGGGCCTCCGTCGTGGGCGGCGTGCGTGCCATGAGGCGCGTCGGCCGGCGTCATCCCGTGTGCACCGCCCAGCATCAGGCCGATATCCTCGATACTCAGCCCGTCGGTCTTGTGCGGGACAGACAGCCGTCCTTCGTTCAGTGCGGCGAAATGGTCGGAAATCTCCATCAACTCGTCCAGATCTTGTGAAATCACGATGACCGCGCCCCCTCTGGCCGCGACATCCAGAAGCGATTGCCGGATGGCGGCGGCAGCGGCGGCATCAACGCCCCATGTGGGTTGATTGACCACCAGAACATCGGGCTGTTGCAAGACCTCGCGCCCGATGACAAACTTTTGCAGATTGCCACCCGACAGGGCCTGTGCCGCGACCTGCGGGCCGGGGGTGCGCACATCGAAGGCCCCGATGATCTTTTCGGCAAACGCCTTGGTGGCGCGCGTATCCACAAACCCGTGAGGGGCAAGGGGCTGGCGTACGCAACCGGTCAGCAATGTGTTGTCGGTCAGGCTCATGGCAGGCACGGCGGCATGTCCCAGACGCTCCTCGGGGGCTGTCAGCACGCCCAGACGCCGGCGCGCATTGGGCGCAAGCGTGCTGATATCGCGCCCGTTGAACGTGACCGTGCCGCTGGCAGAAGGCCGCTCGCCCGAGAGGGTGGCCAGCAATTCTTCCTGACCGTTGCCGGCCACACCACCGATGCCCAGCACCTCGCCTTTGTGCAGGTTAAGCGATACATCCTTGAGCGAGGGGCCGAATTGCGACAGGGGCGCAAGGTCCAGACCCGTGACGGACAACACCACATCCCCCAACCGGCGCTCTGCGCGGTCGGTCAGTTTCAGCTCCGCCCCGACCATCATCTCCGCCAGTTCGCGGGCGGATTTGTCGCGCGGCCTGCAAGACCCCACGATCTTGCCGCCGCGCAGGATCGTGGCACGTTTGCAAATGGAGCGGATCTCTTCGAGCTTGTGGCTGATATAAAGGATCGCGGTGCCTTCGGCGGACAGTTGGCGCAGGGTTCGAAACAGGATCTCGACTTCTTGCGGTGTCAGCACGCTTGTGGGTTCGTCCATGATCAGCAGTTTGGGGTCTTGCAGCAGGCAGCGCACGATCTCGACGCGTTGACGCTCGCCCGCCGACAGGTCCGCCACACGGCGCGCAGGATCAAGCGGCAGGCCGTATTGGGTGGAAATCTCGCGGATCTTGCGGGCAAGCTGGCGCAAACCGGGCGGGTTTTCCATGCCCAGTGCCACGTTCTCGGCCACGCTTAGTGCATCGAACAACGAGAAATGCTGGAACACCATTGCCACCCCTGCGGAGCGCGCGGCGCGCGGTTCGGGCGGGGCGAAGGGGTTGCCGTGCAGATGCATCTGGCCGCTATCGGGTTTGACCAACCCGTAGATCATCTTGACCAGCGTGGATTTACCCGCCCCGTTTTCGCCCAAAAGCGCGTGAATTTCCCCTGGCATGATGTCAAAACTGACATCACTGTTGGCCACAACGCCGGGGTAGGCCTTTGTAAGGCCATCGATAGTCAGCAGCGTGTCACTCACCGCGCGCAATCTCCTGAGCTGTGTGGTTCGTTATTTTCGCCCTCAGTAACGTGCAGGCGACCCCTACCGCAATGGCTTGCGGGTGTTTGCCAAGCGCCGGATCACCGATTGGGCAGGAGATTTGGGAAATTGCGGCAGATGTGTGGCCCAGATCGCCCAAGCGTTTGCGAAATCTGGCCCATTTCGTGGCAGACCCGATCAGGCCGACCGCCCCAAAGCCGTGATGCAGCAGGCGGTGGCACAGCTCCAGATCCAGCGCGTGCGAATAGGTCAGGATGTAGTGATGCGCGTCCGCTGGGGCCAGCGATACCAGATCGGCGGGATTTTCCGCGACAAGCTGGCGGGTGTTTCGGGGGCTGTCTTCGGGAAATCGGTCCGTACCTGTGTCCGTCCAGCTAAGCGCCACGTCCGGCAGGGGCGACAGCACGGACACAAGCGCACGGCCCACATGCCCCGCCCCCCAGATCCAGACCGGCAGGCGCTGTGGCGCGACCTCCTCCAACAGCCAGCCCGCGACCATCAGGGGAAGGCAGGATGTGCCGTTGCGGTGGCGCGCCAGCGCACGCTGCACGGCCAATGGCGTGGCGGTTGGCGTGGCGGCGCGGGCCGGTATGGCGGGCGTTCCAGCACAGGGCACGGGGCGCGCATGAACGGGGCCCGTGATCGCGGCCACGGCGGCACGGTCAAAGCGTTCATAGACCAGAGTAACCGCGCCACCGCAGCATTGCCCGCGCTGCGGCCCCAATGCGACCCGTTCGACCCCTTCGCGCCCCGCACGGGCCGCCGTGATGGCCAGATGTTCCAGCGCCCCGCCGCCAATCGTGCCATCACAAAAGGTGTCCCCCACCAACATCTCTGCCCCCGCCTCGCGCGGGGTGGAGCCATGGACCTCGGCCACAATAACGCGGATCACCGGCCCCGCAGAGGTCATGCGGTGCAGATGCTCGGGATCAAGGCTCATGCGCTGCCCTCTGCGCGCGAGATGGCCGCCAAGATCGCCTCGGGGGTGGCAGGCGCGCGCAGGGCCGCCCAGTGCGGGCCGCAGGCCTGACAGGCGGCCTGAAGCGCGAAATAGACCGAGTTGGCCAGCATGAACGGCGGCTCTCCCACGGCTTTGGAGCGGTAGATCGTGGCCGCAGGATTGGCCTCGTCCCACAGCGTGACATTGAACTGTGCGGGGGCATCCGCAGTGGCCGGAATTTTATAGGTCGAGGGGGCGTGGGTGCGCAGCGCCCCTGTGTCGTCCCAGACCAGCTCTTCGGTGGTAAGCCATCCCATGCCTTGCACGAACCCGCCTTCGATCTGGCCGCGATCCACCGCCGGATTGAGCGAATGCCCCGCATCATGCAAGATATCGCAGCGCAAGACACGGTTCTCGCCGGTGCGGCGGTCGATCACCACCTCGCTGACCGCGGCGCCATAGGCGAAGTAGTAAAACGGCTGCCCGCGTCCGGCCTGCCTGTCCCATGAAATATCGGGTGTGGCATAATAGCCGGTGGATGACAGGCTGATGCGGGCCTCATAGGCGGTGGCGACGGCTTGGGCGAATGTCATGCGGGTGTCGCCCGCGATCACCTCGCCTGCCGCAAAGCGCACATCCTGCGCGGTCATACCTGCTGCATCGGCCATCATTTGCGCGATCCGTCCGCGGATTGTCTCGCACGCGGCCCGTACGGCCATACCGTTCAGGTCGGTCCCCGACGAGGCCGCCGTGGCAGAGGTGTTGGGCACCTTGTCGGTATCGGTGGCCGAGATGCGCACCCGCTCCAGCCCCACGCCGAATATCTCTGCGGCGATCTGGCAGATCTTGATGTGCAGCCCCTGACCCATCTCTGTGCCACCGTGGTTCAGCCGGATCGTGCCGTCATTATAGACATTCACAAGTGCGCCGGCCTGATTGAGATGGCTAAGCGTAAAAGAGATCCCGAACTTCACAGGCGCCAGCGCCAGCCCGCGTTTGAAGACCGTGTTTTGCGCGTTCCATGCAGCCACCTGTTTTTGGCGGGCGGCAAGATCGCATTGCTGCCCAAGACGTTTTGTCAGGCTGTGCAGGATGAAATCACGCACAGGCTGGCCGTAATGGGTGTGGCGGAGCGGTGTGGTGCGCGCAGGCGTCAATACCTCCGGCGGGGCGTCTTCGGCCGGATTCCGCGTGTCGTTGACGGGCGAGGGGGCGGAGAAGGGCGCTGTCTCTTTTTCGGGGTAGAAATTGCGGCGGCGCAGTTCCAGCGGGTCCATGTCCATCACGTTGGCCAGATGCTCCATCGCGGCCTCGCAGCCCAGCATCCCCTGCGGCCCGCCAAAGCCGCGGTAAGCGGTGTTGGACTGGGTGTTGGTGCGCAGACGAAGGCTTTCGATCCGCAGGGCAGGGAAGTAATAGGCGCTGTCGCCATGCAGCATGGCGCGATCACAGACCGGCAGGGACAGGTCCATCGACCAGCCGCAACGGGCCAGCTGGCGGAAGCTGGCGCCTGTGATCTGTCCGGTGTCATCCGCGCCGATTTGGTACTCCACGCGGAAATCGTGACGTTTACCGGTGATGATCATGTCATCGTCGCGATCATACCGCATTTTACAGGCCTGCCCCGTGGCGCGCGCGCCCAGCGCACAGGCGATCGCGGGCTGGTTGCCTTGGCTTTCCTTGCCACCAAATCCCCCGCCCATACGGCGCATCTCTACCCGCACATCATGCATATGCAGGCCCAAAGCTTCTGCCACCTTGTGCTGGATTTCGGTTGGATGCTGGGAAGAGCATCGGATCAGCATGCCTTGATCTTGAGGTTCGGCTAGTGCGGCCTGACCTTCCAGATAGAAGTGCTCCTGCCCGCCGATCTCGATCGTGCCTTGTGCCATATGTGCTGCACGTTCCAAGCCTTCCGCCGGATCGGCGTTTTGCCAGATGACCGGACCGCCCTCATACCAGCTTTTGGCGGCGAGCGCGTCGTCAATGCTGATAATGGCTGGGCGGGGGGTATAGGTGATCTTCGCGCGGCGCGCGGCACGGCGCGCTGCGTGATGGCTGCGGGCCACCACGATAAACACCGGCTGTCCTATGTATTCCACCACATCCTCTGCCAGCAGCGGTTCCGCCCAGCCGCGCTGGCATGAGGCGTCATTATGGCCGGGGATGTCTTTTGCGGTAAGCACACACACGACATCTGGACTGTTGCGCACCGGCGCCAGATCCATTGCATCAATGCCCGCGTGCGCTTGGCTTGACAAGCCAAATGCCAGATGCAGGCAGCCCGCAGGCACAGGTAGATCATCAATATAGCGGGCTTGACCGGTGACATGCAGGCGGGCGGATTCATGGGGAAGCGGTTTTGCAATACTCATGGGCGCATCTCCGCCACAGTGGATAGATCATGAAGTGTGGTTTCATCGCCCAGTTGTCGTGCCAGATAGCGCTGGGCCAGCGCCTTGGCCGTTTGCATACGGTAGGCCGCACTTGCCCGCATATCCGACAGGGGCTGGAAATCGGTTTCGAGTGCTGGCAGCGCGTGCTGGAGTGTTTGCATGGTCAAGGGCTGGCCTGTCAGGGCCGCCTCAAAGGCCGCAGCCCGTTTGGGAACGCCCGCTATGCCGCCGAACGCCACGCGCGCGGTGGCAATAACACCGCCATCAAGGGTGATATTGAAACAGCCGCACACCGCCGAAATATCCTGATCAAAGCGTTTCGATATTTTATAACAGGCAAGATCGGGGGTGTGGTTCGGGATGTTGACGGATTGCACAAACTCGCCCGGTTGGCGATCCTGTTTGCCGTATTCAATAAAGAACGCCTCCAGCGGAATCGTGCGGCGAGTGTCTTTTAGGCGCAGGGTCAGCGTCGCGCCCATCGCGATCAGCGCAGGCGGAAGGTCCCCGATAGGCGAGCCGTTGGCAATATTGCCGCCGATGGTCGCGGCCTGCCGGATCTGTTCTGACGCAAACCGGCGCAGCAGCTCGCCCATGCCCGGATGGCTGTGGGCCAGATGATGGCGCAGCCGTGCGATGCTGACACCCGCGCCAATCACAATCTGGTCCTGGGTCTGTTCGATCTGTTGCAAATCGCGGCATCCGCCAAGATATGCCACACGCCCGAGATCTTTCATGCCTTTCGTGACCCACAAAGCCACATCGGTGGCGCCTGCGATCAATGTGGCATCTGGGTTGTCGCTATACCACGCGGCCAGATCATCGGCGCATTGCGGCAGATAGGCACGGGCCTCGCGATCGGGGGCGCTGGGCGCGCAAGTGGACGCATTGATGCGCGCGGGATCATCCATCCAGTCCGGCACCGGCATCTGGGCTGCGGCGCGGGCGGCACGCAAGATTGGCGCATAGCCCGTGCAGCGACACAGGTTGCCCGCCAGAAAATCGGTGTGATCGGTTCTGCCGGTTTGATGGGCCACAGCCATCGAGGCGATAAACCCAGGTGTGCAAAAGCCGCACTGGCTGCCGTGGTGATCAATCATCGCCTGCTGGACGGGATGCAGCTGCGCCTTGGGACCAGTGATCCCCTCGACCGTGCGCAGTGCCTTGCCTGCCAGATGCGGCATCATCATCAGGCAGGCGTTCATCGGGCGGCTGCCGTCAGGATCGGTGACAATCACGGTGCAAGCCCCGCAATCGCCCTCGTTACAGCCCTCTTTCGTCGCGCATAGCCCCTCGGCGCGCAACCAGTCCAACACCGACTGGGTTGCATCCGCGACAGGTGCCCGTCGGGTTTCTCCGTTGAGAAGAAACGATATCTCCATGAAAACGACTTTCGCCACGATACCTTGGTCTTTGCGCAGCCCAGCCCGATGTGGCGGAAAGCAGGCAGCGCGGTGTGGCCTTGCGGCCCGCCCGTTCCCATCAGAAAAGCGGTAATGGCAGGTGTTTGGCAAGGCCGGTGGCGCGTCCGGTCCGGCTTGGGGCAGGGTTTGCCGCATTTTTAAGCACAAAGGTATTCCAACATCCGCAGCCCGTTCGGTAAACTTGAACAGGCTGGATGCATTTGTGGCTTTTTCAACGGCCCGTGGCGGCGTAGGTTGGGGCCATGTCAGATCCCCGATTCATACACCTGCGCGTTCACACCGAATATTCGTTGCTTGAGGGGGCCTTGCCCGTCAAGAAGCTGATCAAGATGTGTGACGCGGCAAATATGCCCGCCGTCGCCGTGACCGATCGTGATGCGATGTTCGGCGCGCTGGAATTCTCGGTCGTGGCCAAGGGGGCCGGGCTGCAGCCGATCATCGGATGTCAGGTGTCGCTGGCCTATGATCCGGCGCGACCGGGAGAGCGGCCGAAACTGCCCGCGCCTGTGGTCTTGCTGGCACAAAACGAGCGCGGCTACGAAAACCTGATGCTGTTGTCCACCTGCCTGTATGTTGGCAAACACGGCGATCTGGTGCAGGTCACACTTGATCAGCTGGCCGCCCATTCGGACGGGCTGATCTGCCTGTCTGGTGGTGCCGAGGGGCCCGTTGGCAAGTTCTTGCAAAACGGACAGGAAGATCGTGCACAGGATCTTATGGACCGTCTGGCAGGGATCTATCCCGACAGGCTGTATGTCGAGCTGCAGCGCCATCCCGACGAGGGCGGGCAGCTGACAGATGCCGAGATGAAGACAGAGCGCGGCTTTGTCGAGATGGCCTATGCGATGGATCTGCCGCTGGTCGCGACCAATGATGTCCACTTCCCGAAACCCGAGATGTATGAGGCGCATGACGCGCTGTTATGCATCGCGGACGGGTCTTATGTGGATCAGAACGAGCCGCGCCGACGGCTGACACCGCAGCATTATTTCAAATCCGAAGCCGAGATGGTCACGCTGTTTGCGGACCTGCCGGAGGCGGTGGACAATACGGTCGAAATCGCGAAACGCTGCGCTTTTGCCGCCGCCACGATCGACCCGATCTTGCCGAAATTCGCCGATGACGAGGTCGAGGAATTGCGCCGTCAGGCGTGGGAGGGCCTGCGCAACCGCCTGTCGGTGATCGAGGCGGCCGCCCCTGTTGAGGATTACGAGGCGCGCCTGACGTTCGAGCTGAACATCATCGAACAGATGGGCTTTCCGGGGTATTTCCTGATCGTGGCCGATTTCATCAAATGGGCAAAGGCGCATGATATTCCGGTGGGGCCGGGTCGGGGGTCGGGGGCAGGCTCGCTTGTGGCCTATGCGCTGACGGTCACCGACCTTGATCCGCTGCGCTATTCGTTGCTGTTCGAGCGGTTTTTGAACCCCGAGCGTGTGTCCATGCCCGATTTCGATATCGATTTCTGTATGGATCGCCGCGAGGAGGTGATCAAATACGTGCAGCAGAAATACGGGCGCGACAAGGTGGGCCAGATCATCACCTTTGGCGCGCTTTTGTCCAAGGCGGCGGTGCGCGATGTGGGCCGTGTGTTGCAGATGTCGTTCGGGCAGGTGGACAAGCTGTCGAAGATGATCCCTGTGGAAGGGGTCAAACCGGTCAGCATCGAGAAAGCGCTGGCCGACGAGCCGCGCCTGCGCGAGGCCGCCCGCAACGAGGAGGTCGTCGCGCGGCTGCTGAAATATGCCCAGCAGGTCGAGGGGCTTTTGCGCAATGCCTCGACCCACGCAGCGGGGGTGGTGATCGGTGACCGGCCACTGGACCAGCTGGTGCCGCTTTATCAAGATCCGCGCTCTGATATGGCTGCCACCCAGTTCAACATGAAATGGGTCGAAAGCGCGGGGCTGGTGAAGTTCGACTTTCTGGGACTGAAAACTCTGACGGTGGTTCAGTCCGCAATGAACCTGATCTTCAAATCCGGCAGGCCCTTGCATGTGGGCGCGGATGGCCAGACCCTTTACACGCCTGCACCGGGGGCCGAGGACCAGATCAACCTGATCCCCCTTGATGACGAGAAAACCTACGATCTGTATTCCGCTGCCCAGACCGTGGCGGTGTTTCAGGTGGAATCGGAGGGCATGAAATCCGCGCTGCGCCAGATGAAGCCCACCTGTATCGAGGATATCGTGGCGCTGGTCGCGCTGTACCGACCCGGACCGATGGAAAATATTCCCACCTATTGCGAGGTGAAACACGGTCGCAAACCGCTGGAATCGGTGCACCCGTCGATTGATCATATTCTGGCCGAAACCCAAGGGATCATCGTCTATCAGGAACAGGTGATGCAGATCGCGCAGGTCATGGCGGGATACAGCCTTGGCGGGGCGGATTTGCTGCGCCGCGCGATGGGCAAGAAAATCAAGGAGGCGATGGACGCCGAGCGCCCGAAATTCGAGGCGGGCGCCGCGAAAAACGGGGTGGAGAAGAAAAAAGCCTCCGAGGTGTTCGACCTTCTGGAGAAATTTGCCAACTACGGCTTTAACAAATCCCACGCGGCGGCCTATGCGGTGGTCAGCTATTATACCGCATGGCTGAAGGCCAACCACCCTGTAGAGTTCATGGGCGGGGTGATGAATTGCGATATCCATCTGACCGAAAAGCTCGCGATCTATGCCCAAGAGGTGAAGAAGGGCTTGGGGGTGGAGATTATCCCGCCCTGCGTCAACCGTTCGCTTGCGATGTTCGATGTGGTCGACCAGAAGCTTGTCTATGCCCTTGGCGCGTTGAAAAACGTGGGCGTGGAGGCGATGGAATTGATCGTGGCTGCCCGTCAAGTGGACGGAACCGACACCCCTTTCCGCGATATTTTCGATTTCGCCCGTCGTGTGGAGTTGAAGCGCGTGGGCAAACGACCGCTCGAGATGCTGGCACGGGCAGGCGCGTTCGATCAGCTTGATGACAATCGCAAACGTGTGTTCCAATCGCTTGAGACATTGATGAACTGGTCCGGCGCTGTGATCGAGGCGAAAACCTCAGCACAGGTGTCGCTGTTTGGCGATGCGGGCGATGACCTGCCGCCGCCACGACTGGCTGATACCGATGACTGGATGCCGGGCGAAAAACTGGCCGAGGAGCATAAGGCCATCGGGTTTTATCTATCCGGCCATCCGCTGGAAGATTACATGCCCGCCTTGCGGCGCAAGAAGGTCATGACGCTGGACGAGGTGCATGACAGGGCGCTTAACGGGCCGTTTGTGGGCAAGATCGCAGGCGAGGTCGCCACGGTGCGCGAAAAGAAATCGGCCAAGGGGAACCGGTTTGCCTTTGTGGCGCTTTCGGATGCGTCGGGCCCCTACGAGGTGGCGTTCTGGTCCGAGGCGCTCGAGGCCTGCCGGCCGGTGCTGGAGGCCGGCCGCCTGCTGGTGTTGAACGTCAAGATCGAGGTTGACGGCGAAAGTGTGCGGATGGTGGCCAACTCGGCCACGCCGGTGGATGCGATCGTGGCAGATGCGGGATCGACGGGGCTGATGATCCATGTCGATATGCCGGAGGCGGTGCCCTCTGTGGCAGAGCTGCTGTCGCGGGTGGAGCACGATGGCAAGATCCGCTCGCGCGGGCCGATCAACTTTACCGTTTTCGATGCCGTGCGCAATTGCCGCTACGAGCTGACAACGGGCCGGGAGTTTCCGGTCAATCCCCAGATAAAAGGGGCGATCCGTTCGCTGAGGGGTGTGTCGATGGTCGAGGAGATCTGACCCTATGGGTCCGAAGCACGACGATACTGCATGCGACAGACACAGGCGAATGTTGCCATCTGCATTGATCACTTTAACGGGAACCTTTTGGCCTGTCCTTTCGTTCTGGTCGTATAATCTAATGACGGGGCCGGCGAACAAAGCCCCTGTGAAGGGATAGATCATGGATATTATTCGTATTATCGTCGCGATCCTGTTGCCGCCGCTTGGGGTGTTTTTGCAAGTTGGTCTGGGTAAGCATTTCTGGATCAACATCCTGCTGACAATTTTCGGCTACATTCCGGGCATCGTGCATGCAGTATGGGTGATCGCACGCGAACCGTCGCATGCCTAACCGTTCCCCGCGCGCTGCGGCAGAAGGGGATAACCCTTCGTCCAGAGCGCTTGAACGGCTGGAGCGGCTGGCATGGCACTGGGATCGTGCCTTCGGTATTCCGGGCACCAAGTATCGCATCGGCTGGGACGGGATTATCGGGCTGGTGCCGGGCATTGGTGACACGCTCGCCTTGGCACCTGCGGCCTATATCGTCTGGTCGGCGCGCCGCATGGGGGTGCCGACCCATGTTCTGATCAGAATGCTTGGAAACACGGGTGCGGACTGGGTTATCGGCCTAGTGCCGCTTTTAGGGGATGTGTTGGATTTCGGGTTCAAATCCAACAGCCGGAACGTGGCATTACTGCGCAAACATCTGGAAAAGCAGACGCCTGTTTGAGGGCGCCTGCTTTTTTTCTGTTACACCAAGCCGATCTGTGACAGCGCCGTGGCTAGCTCACGCGGCAGGGATTCTTCGCGAAGTCGCGCGGTTGACAGGTCTTTTGGCGCATCTTCTGGCTTGAAATAGCGCCAGCCCTGAAACGGTCGCCTCAGCAAGGTCTCCGTGCGAACAACCTCGCGATCCAGCCGGATTGCGCAGCGCGAAACCCCATCGGCGCCCTGTCGTTCGTCCAGTGCAATAATCTTTTGACGGGCCAGAACCGCGCCTTTGAACACCCAGTACAGGGACCCACCGGCCAGAATCTCGTCCGCGCGCTTGGGCCACATCCGCGTGACATGTTCTGCCGGCCCGTTGCCGAAGTGGTCGGCCTGCCGCTCCAGCAGATCCTCGACCCGTTCGGCGCCGACACATAGTTTGATCAGATGTATCATCACCATCACCTTTTATCCCCGACACCTGTTATAGTGCGAAGTGGGCCAAGCGCAAATCGGGGCGGCGCAATCGGGGCGTGGCAAACGGCAGGCGCACAACCCGCCACCCTTTGCAGACGGGGGCGCCCGCCTTGTAAAGGGGGCCCGCTTAAATCGTGCCTGTCAGGTCCGCTTTTGAATGTTTCGGGTTTGGAATGTGGTGGGGTCAAAACCACTGACCCGGTTCGATCAGGCCCAGATCCAGCAGCTGCTGGGCGCGCCATTCAAAGGGTTCGGAATTATACCACGTAAACCCCGGAATTTCATAAGTGGAACCGGGATTGGATTTCAACGCCTTGGCCGCGCGGAACGAGACAATCGCCGCCGTTAGGTTGTGATGCCAAGGACAGGAATATGTGTTGTATTCCTCGATGTTGAAAGTGTGATCCGAGCGCAGCCTCAATCCCGGCGCTGTGGTGAACAAGCTGATACGGTCGATCTTGCGGCGCTTTTCCGGCACATGTTCTTCGAACCGCCAGCGCAAACCGCCATAGAAATTCAGTTGCCGGTCTTTGGGGCAGTTATCTTCGGGGTGGGTGCGCGCAAGCGCGTAATAGCCGGCACGGTCCAGCATCGCATCGTCCAGACAGACCCCGTTTGGATTTCGCCCCAGATCAGAGGTATAAAGATCAATGACGTAACTGAGCATCGCCGGACGGCGTTCTTCGGTGTGAAAGCTCAGCATCTCTCCCACGCGGCGCGTTTCGCTGAACGGATAAAACAGATATTCGGTGTTGTAGCAGTAATAGAGCCACGTCTTTGCGGGGCAGGCGTCATTGACCGCATTCACCGCCGTTACGGTCGCGTGGCGCTGATGGGTGTCGTAATCAACCCTATGCACCTTTTTGGATAGCGACGCAGGCAGCGGCAGGTCTTTCGACATGAAGGCAATCACTTGCAAAAACCCGCAAGCGACATGATGGCGCAGCGTGCTTTCGACCTCTACCGCATCTTCGATAAAAATCAGCGCGATCGGGCCTTTTTGCAAAATCGGGGCACCATCTGTGGTGAGAGCATCAAGATGAGAGAAATGCATGCGACATCCAAAGTTTTTCTGTACGATCCGTGAAGAACCTGCCGATTTCAAGGCATCGCTGGTTCAAATGCTCAGTAAACTGCGCGGCTGTATCACATTTGGCGCGCGCTGCTTGCCCGTGCGGCATAACTGCGGTATCGGGCGGGCTACTCCAGCCGATCCAGCCGATGCGAGGTTCCGCCATGTCCAATACTGAAAATTTGAACACCGAGGCCCAGACCGCAGCGGCTGTGCCGAAAAAACTGCATATCAAGACGTATGGCTGTCAGATGAACGTCTATGATAGCGAGCGTATGGCCGAGGCCATGGGCCCTGAAGGCTATGTGCTGACAGATCGTCCGGAAGATGCGGATATGGTGTTGCTGAACACCTGCCACATCCGCGAACGCGCGGCCGAGAAAGTGTATCACGAACTGGGGCGGCTCAAGCCGTTGAAACTTGCCAAACCCGACATGAAGATCGGTGTGGCCGGATGTGTCGCACAGGCCGAGGGCGAGGAAATCCGCCGCCGCTCGCCGCTGGTGGATCTGGTCGTAGGCTCGCAAAGCTATCATAAACTGCCGGCGATGGTGAAAGCCGTCGATGCCGGTGAAAAACCGATCGAGACGGAGTTTCCGGTCGAAGACAAGTTCGACATGCTGCCCGAGCGGCCCGCAAGCGCCCGCCCAACCGCTTTTTTGACGGTGCAGGAAGGTTGCGACAAATTCTGTGCGTTTTGTGTGGTGCCATACACGCGCGGGGCAGAAGTGTCGCGACCGGCCGACCGGATCATGACAGAGGCGCGCAAGCTGGTGGCCAAGGGCGTGCGCGAAATCACGCTTTTGGGCCAGAATGTGAATGCCTATCACGGGGCAGGCCCCGCAGGCGAGGACTGGTCGCTGGCGCGGCTGGTGCGGGAATTGGCGAAAATAGACGGGCTGGAGCGTATCCGGTACACCACCTCGCATCCCAACGACATGGAAGACGATCTGATCGCGGCCCATGGAGACGAGCCAAAACTGATGCCCTATCTGCACCTGCCGGTCCAGTCCGGCTCTGATAAGGTGCTCAAGGCGATGAACCGCAAACACACCGCCGCGCAATATATCGCGTTGATCGAACGGATCAGGGCCGCGCGTCCCGATCTGGTGTTGTCGGGCGATTTCATTGTGGGCTTCCCCGGCGAGACGGATCAGGATTTCGAGGATACGATGGATCTGGTGCGCAAGGTCGGCTACGGCGCGGCCTATTCGTTCAAATATTCCGCCCGTCCGGGCACGCCCGCAGCAGAGCGCAAGGATCTGGTCCCGGCCGAAGTGGCCGATGCGCGGCTACAGCGCCTTCAGGCCCTGTTGACCGAACAGCAACGTGCAACCCAGCAGGCAATGGTCGGGCGCGAGTGCTGGGTCCTGTTTGAAAAACCGGGCCGTCAGGCAGGGCAGTGGGTCGGAAAATCCGATTTCCTTCAGGCTGTGCACGTCAAGGCCGAGGGGCTTGCGCCGGGAACTCTGGCGCGCGTGCGCATCATCGAGGCGGTGACAAATTCGCTTGCAGGTGAGCTGGTCTGATCTGACGGCCCGTATCACAGGTCGTATCACCGGTCTTATCACAGGCGCACCACACTGGCCTTCTACCTACGGGCCCCATCACACTGACCGGAGCAAGGCATCGTTACGGTTTGATGAAAAAAGCGGCGCTTGGCGGGCCAAGTGCCGCCAGGGCTTGCTTGATGCGCGGCTTGCGGGCACCATATGTATATAACACCCAGTCAGGAGGATGTTTTTGGGCTTCAGCGCGATCACCCCCCCGCCCAGCTCTCAGGACGCTCGCGAGACGCTTCTTGAGTTTCCAGATAATCGGCTTTTGATCGACCTTTGCGGTGAATTTGATCGCAATCTGGCGCAGATCGAGCATAAACTTTCGGTACATATCCTGCGACGCGGCAACCAGTTGGCCGTGGTGGGAAGCGCCGAGACGCAAACACAGGCTGCCGGTGTGCTGCAACACCTCTACCAGCGGCTTGAAGCGCAAAAACCCATTGAAGCCGGCGATATCGAGGCCGCTTTGCGTGCCACCGAGCTTGGCGAGGGCACAAGCGTTGACGACCAGCTGGAAATGTTTGCCAATGGTCTTTACGAAATCCGCACCCGGAAAAAACATGTTGAGCCCCGCACCGAGGCGCAAAAGGCCTATGTGCGCAACCTGTTTGAACACGAAATGGCATTCGGCATCGGGCCTGCAGGCACAGGCAAAACCTATCTGGCGGTGGCGGTCGGTGTGACGATGCTGATCAACGGTCAGGTCGACAAGATCCTGCTGTCACGCCCCGCAGTCGAGGCGGGCGAGCGTCTGGGCTTTCTGCCCGGTGACATGAAGGACAAGATCGACCCCTACATGCAGCCGCTTTACGATGCGCTCAACGACTTCTTGCCTGCCAAGCAACTGGTAAAGCTGCTGGAAGACAAACGGATCGAGATCGCACCCTTGGCCTTTATGCGTGGGCGCACGCTGTCCAATGCGTTTGTTGTGCTGGACGAGGCCCAAAACGCCACGACCATGCAGATGAAAATGTTCCTGACCCGCTTGGGGCAGGGCTCTCGTATGGTTATAACCGGCGACCGTTCTCAGGTTGATTTGCCGCGGGGGATGCCGTCGGGCTTGCAGGATGCGGAAAAGATTCTGGGCGATGTCAGCGGAATTTCGTTCAACTATTTCACCTCCAAGGACGTGGTACGCCATCCCTTGGTGGCCCGAGTGATCGAAGCCTATGAAAAGGCCGAGCTCTGATCGTAGGCTGACTTCCAACAGTATTCTGGATCGGGGCGGTGCCACAGGCGCTGCCCCTTTTTGTATGCCGGTCTTTCGCGTATCGACGGGCACGGGGATTGCAGCAGGTGGGCCGTGTGCGGCCAGTCCCCGTCAGACATCAAGAGGATCGTGATGGATATCGAAGTCGAAATAGAGGATCCGCGCTGGCAGGCGATTGACCTTACCGCTTTGGTTGAGCAAGCGGCGCACGCGGTTGTGGCCCATGCAGGGCTGGAGGCGGATCTATGCGTGCTATCTGTGCTCGCTTGCGATGATTCGCGCATTGCCGAGTTGAACGCGGAGTTTCGCGACAAGGCGAAGGCCACAAATGTACTCAGCTGGCCTGCCGAGGAGCGCGCGGCCGAACAAGACGGCGGCGCCCCCGCACAGGCCGCGCCCGATATTTTTGGTACAATTGAGCTGGGCGATCTGGCGCTGGCCTATGAAACCTGCGTCCGAGAAGCCGCAGAGCAGCAAAAAACCGCGCAGGCGCATGTATTTCACCTCGTTGTTCATGGGATTTTACATCTTTTGGGCTACGATCATATACGGGATGGCGATGCGGGCTTGATGGAAGCGCTGGAAATACGCATTCTTGAAAGTCATGGGGTCGCAAACCCATATGAGATCTAGGGCCGCCTTTGCGCGGTGTTAAGTTGGAAAGGACGAATGGGACACGCCGCTGACGGAGATTTCTCCGCCAACGCCACGGTTGCCGATCAGGAACCTGGCGAAACCTCCGAACCTCGATCGCGAGGTTTTCTCGAACGATTGTTCGGCAACGCATCCGGCAGTGATGAAGGGGCCGAAGAGGACCCTCAGTCTACCCCGCAACCAGCCCATCCGCCCGGGCTGGGTAATCTGCGACGTATGCGTGTGGGCGATATCGCAATCCCCAAAGTTGAAATCATCGCAGCGCCCGATGACGTGACATGCGAGTCGCTTGTGACGTTCTTTCGCGAACACGGATATTCCCGCCTGCCGGTCTATCATGAAACGATGGATGCGCCGGTGGGACTTGTGCACCTGAAAGATCTGGCGTTGCAATACGGTTTCGGGGCGGGGGCGCAGGGCGAGTTCGATCTGAAAAGCGTGCTGCGGCCGCTGCTTTATGTGCCGCCCTCCATGCCAATCGGTGTTTTGCTGCAAAAGATGCAGGTCCAGCGCATCCACATGGCCTTGGTGATCGATGAATACGGTGGCGTGGATGGTTTGCTCACGCTTGAAGATCTGATCGAGCAGGTTATCGGAGAGATCGAGGACGAGCATGACGAGGCCGAGGATGGTCTGTGGCGTCAGGAAAAACCCGGACAATGGGTTGTTCTGGCCCGCGCGCCCGTGCAGGAGTTCGAAGCAGAGATCGGGGTGTCGCTGGCCGATGCCGACGAGGAGCAGGAGATCGATTCCATGGGGGGTCTGGTCTTTATGCAGATCGGACGGGTGCCTGCGCGCGGAGAGGTCATTGTGGCAGACAGCGGTGTCGAATTCGAAATTCTGGATGCCGACCCGCGGCGGATCAAAAGATTGCGGGTCCGCTTGCCGGGGGTGGCGCCGGCAGAGTAGGTTGCGCGACAAACCGATGTCTTAATGAAGGATCCGACGTGCGTCTGCCTGCGTTTGTTCGACCGCCGGGACGCCCGGCATGGCGGCCTTTGGGCGCGGCATCCATTCTTGGCTGCGGCGTGGGCATCGGTCAGGTTCCGATAAGTATCTGGCCGATCGCGCTTCTGGCGCTAGGGGGGCTGCTCGCAATGGCCGCGCGCAGCCGTCATGCATCACAGGCGGCATGGCTTTTTCTGGTGGCGGGCATCGGCCATACCTTTGTGGCGATGTACTGGATCACCGATCCGTTCTTTGTCGAGCCTGATGTCTATGGCTGGATGGCCCCCTTTGCCTTGGGGCTGATGGGGATCGGGTTTGGCGCGTTCTGGGCGTTGGCCGCATGGTGTGGCTGGCATCTGTCGCGCAGCGCGGGTGGGCGTCTTTGGATACTCGCACTGATGCTGGCCGTGATGGATGTCGTGCGCAGTTACGTATTCACCGGTTTTCCGTGGGTTTTGTTCGGCCATATCTGGATCGGCACGCCGGTGGCGCAAATCGCGTCTGTCACAGGACAGTTCGGATTAAGTGTGGCAAGCCTTGCCTGCGCGGCGGCGCTTGGGGTCGTGATGCGCAGATCCGCCGGATGGCGGTGGGTGGTGCCTGCGGGGGCCGCCATTCTGGGCGTCGGGGCGTGGATGTGGGGCGACGCGCGGATCGCCCCGCCACGTTACGCGCCCGATCCCGTGCATGTACGCCTTGTGCAACCCAATGCCGAGCAGCGGCTGAAATGGGTGCCCGAATATCGCGCACGTTTTTTCAAACGCCATCTTGATTTGACGGCAGCACCATCTGACAAGCCGCTGGATCTGGTTATCTGGCCGGAAACATCCGTGCCTTTTTTACTGGATTATCCCGGTGACGGGCTGGAGCAGATCACGGCCGCCGCACATGGTGTGCCGGTGGCATTCGGGGTGCAGCGCAGCGAGGGCAGGCGCTATTATAACTCGCTTGCGGTCATCGGGGCGGACGCGCGGATCACCGCGCTATACGACAAGGTGCATCTGGTGCCGTTCGGGGAATACATCCCGCTCGGGGATCTGTTCGCACGTGTCGGGATCAGGGCCTTTGCCGCGCAGGAGGGCGCAGGCTACAGCGCAGGCACTGCGGAGGCGGTGCTGGATTTGGGGCAGGCGGGCCGGGTCCAGCCGTTGATCTGCTACGAGGCAGTTTTTCCCCAAGATATCCGCCGTGCCCCGCAAAGACCCGACTGGATCATGCAAATCACGAATGATGCGTGGTTTGGCACCTTGTCCGGGCCCCGTCAGCATCTGAGCCTGTCGCAACTGCGCGCGATCGAATTCGGGCTGCCGCTTGCGCGCGCGGCCAATACCGGCATCACGGCGATGATTGATCCCTATGGCCAGCTGATCGAGTATGTGCCGCTGGGCCAGATCGGCACGCTGGATGTGGACGTGCCGCAAGCCCTGGCGCCGACGTTTTACGCACGATGGGGGGATATGCCGGTTGTTATGGTTATCTTAAGTCTGCTGGGTATATCAGGGATAAGGCGGCGGTTTGGCATTGACCGCCCTCGATCCGAGGTCTAGCAAACGATATCGAACCGTCACAACGGCTTCCTGGCGTGACGGGGATATAACCAACGGAGCACGTCTTCCATGACACGAAACAACTATATTTTTACCTCCGAGTCGGTCTCTGAAGGCCACCCGGACAAGGTTTGCGACCGGATCTCGGATTCAATTCTGGATGCGTTTCTGACCGAAGAGAAAAACGCCCGCGTGGCGTGCGAGACCTTTGCGACGACCAATCAGGTTGTGGTGGGTGGCGAGGTCGGCTTGTCCGACAAGGCCAAACTTACCGAATATCTGGAGCGGATCGACGGTCTGGTCCGCGATTGCGTGAAAGATATCGGCTACGAGCAGGACGAGTTCCATTGGGCTACGCTGAATGTCGCGAATTTCCTGCATCCGCAATCTGCCCATATCGCGCAGGGCGTGGATAAGGATGGTGCGGGTGATCAGGGCATTATGTTCGGCCATGCCACCGACGAGACGCCGGAATATATGCCTGCGCCCATCCATTACAGCCATGCGATCCTGCGCCGTCTGGCCCAGGCCCGCAAATCGGGTGCAGAGCCTACGCTACGTCCCGATGCCAAATCACAGCTGTCGGTGCGCTACGAGAATGGCAAACCCGTTGGTGTAACGTCTATCGTGCTGTCGACCCAACATGCCGATGCCGCGCAAACCTCCGACGATATCCGCGCGATTGTGGAGCCCTACATCCGCGACGTGCTGCCGGAAGGCTGGATCTCGCCTGAAACGGAATGGTGGGTGAACCCGACGGGGACATTCGTGATCGGCGGGCCCGACGGCGATGCCGGTCTGACGGGGCGCAAGATCATCGTGGATACCTATGGCGGGTCCGCCCCCCATGGTGGCGGCGCGTTTTCGGGCAAGGACCCGACCAAGGTGGACCGTTCGGCCGCCTATGCCGCCCGCTATCTGGCCAAAAACATCGTGGCCGCCGGTCTGGCCAAGAAATGCACGATCCAGTTGAGCTATGCGATCGGGGTGGCCAAACCGCTCTCGGTCTATGTCGATACGTTCGGCACAGGGCAGGTGGATGACGAGGTGATCGAGCGGGCCGTGGTTCAGTGCATGGACCTGACGCCGCTTGGCATCCGCACCCATCTTGACCTGTGCAAGCCGATCTATGCGCGCACCGCAGCCTATGGGCACTTTGGCCGTGCGCCTGAGGCGGATGGCGGCTTTAGCTGGGAACGCACGGATCTGATCGAGGCGCTTAAAAAAGCTGTGTGATGCGTCCTGCAATGGGGCCGTGTTGTGCCGCATGACATCCAACGGTTGAAGGGGGCGCCTTGGTGCCCCTTTCTTATGGGGCGCATGTGGCCGCGCGGGGGCATTCCCAAGGCGGCGCGGATGCCGATCTAGAGGCCATGGCCATTGCGCATGTTGGTACTTGACCACTGCGGCGTTCTCCCGCTAATGGCGCGGCCATGAGCGATGCATCCACACCCCCCGAAAACCCCAAACCCGCGCACCCCAAACGCGGCTGGCGCAACTTTTACGGGCGCCGTCACGGCCCGACCCTCAATCAGGCGCAAAAGGAGTACCTCAACGAGGATCTTCAGGCCCTGTCGCCGGGAGACGTTGATTGGGACGTGAACCCCGATCGTAGGCCTATTGACGTGGCCGCACGGTTTGATGGCAAGCCCGTGTGGCTTGAGGTGGGGTTTGGCGGCGGCGAGCATATGATCCACATGGCGGGGCGCTATCCGCAGGTGGGGATCATCGGCTGCGAACCCTATATCAACGGCGTGGCGATGCTTTTGGGCAAGATCCGGCGTGCGCGCGCCGGCAATGTGGCCGTGCATCCGGGCGATGCGCGGGATGTCATGGATGTGCTGCCTGCGGGCAGTATCCACAAAGCCTTTCTGCTTTATCCTGATCCGTGGCCGAAATCGCGCCACCACCGTCGCCGGTTTGTAACTCAGGAGCATTTGCAGCCGCTTTTCGATGTGCTTGCGCCGGGCGCGGAGTTCCGTATCGCGACCGATATCTGCGACTATGTGCGCCAAGCGGTGGAAGAGGTGCCGAAAGCCGGGTTCGAGGCACTGTTTTCGGTGCCCGCCGCGTTTGATCGCGATGATCCACAGGAGGTTTCTGGCGATTGGGATCAGCCGTGGGACGACTGGATTTCGACCCGATACGAGCAAAAGGCCCTGCGCGAAGGGCGCAAGCCGCATTATCTGACCTATCGCAAACCACTCGGCTGATCATACCGGGGGGGCCGCAATCCGCGTTGCCGAAAGCGGCGCGATAGGCTAGCACAAATCCCGTGATATTCTAGGGGAGACACCGATGTCCAGCCATGGCGATCCGATCCGGATGAGCGCGCAGAAATGCGGACCACTTACAGGCACCGCCGATGTGCCGGGTGACAAGTCGATCAGCCATCGCGCGCTGATCCTTGGTGCGCTGTCGGTGGGGGAGACAAAGATCTCGGGCCTATTGGAAGGCGAGGACGTGCTGGACACCGCAAAAGCGATGCAGGCGTTCGGGGCCAGTGTGACCCGGCATGGCCCCGGCGCATGGACAGTTCAGGGGGTGGGCGTGGGCGGATTTGCCGAGCCCGAGCAGGTGATCGATTGCGGTAATTCCGGTACCGGTGTGCGGCTGATCATGGGGGCTATGGCCTGTTGCGATATCAGCGCCACATTCACCGGCGACGGATCGCTGCGAAAGCGCCCGATGGGCCGGATCACCGATCCGCTCGCGCTGTTTGGCGCGCAAAGCTATGGCCGCAAGGGCGGACGCCTGCCGATGACGGTTGTGGGCGCGCCTGATCCCGCGCCGGTCGTCTACACGCCCCCCATGGCCTCGGCCCAAGTGAAATCTGCGGTTTTGCTCGCGGGGTTGAATGCGCCCGGCCAAACGGTCGTGATTGAACCGGTGGCGACACGCGATCATACCGAACGTATGCTGCGCGGTTTTGGCGCGCAGGTCGATGTGCAGGACACGCCCGAGGGCACGCGGATCACCCTTCAGGGCCAGCCAGAGCTGACAGGTCAGGTCGTGGCTGTGCCGCGCGACCCGTCGTCGGCGGCATTCCCTGTGTGTGCGGCGCTGATCGTGCCGGGATCGGATGTGCTTGTGCCCGGTGTCAGCCAGAACCCCACCCGCAACGGATTGATCACCACCTTGCAGGAAATGGGTGGCCGGATCGAGGTCTTGAACCCGCGCGAAGAGGGCGGTGAGCCGGTCGCCGATTTGCGGGTGCGTGCCTCACAACTGCACGGGATCGAGGTGCCTGCGGCGCGCGCGGCCTCGATGATCGACGAATATCCGGTCCTGTCGGCGGTGGCGGCCTATGCCACCGGCATCACGACCATGCGCGGTGTGCATGAACTGCGCGTTAAGGAAAGCGACCGGATTTCGGCCATGGCACGCGGGCTGGAGGCCAATGGCGTGCGCGTCGAGGAGGACGAGGACACGCTGATCGTGCATGGATCGGGCCCGGACGGGGTGGCTGGCGGCGGTCTGGCCGAAACCCACCTTGATCACCGCATCGCGATGAGCTTCATGATTCTGGGGCTTGCGGCAAATGCACCGGTGCGTATTGATGATGGCACGCCGATTGCGACCTCTTTCCCGATTTTCGAAGATTTGCTCAATGGCCTTGGCGCCGATATTCGCCGGGATTAAGGCGGCCCGCGCGGGACTTTTCAAGATCACCATGAAGGAGCACGACCCCTATGGCATTCACGGTAGCGATTGACGGGCCGGCTGCGGCTGGAAAAGGCACCATCAGCCGCGCTGTGGCGCAGCGCTTCGGGTTCTCGCATCTGGATACGGGGCTGCTGTATCGCGCCGTGGGGGCCAAGGTGGCCGATGGTGCGGACCCTGTGGCCGCCTGCGATCTAAGTGCATCCGATCTGGCGCGTGACGATTTGCGCAGTCTTGCGGCCGGGCAAGCGGCATCCGAGGTGGCGGTAATGGCCCCTGTGCGCGCGGCCCTTGTGGCCTTTCAACGCCGATTTGCCGATGCGCCGGAAGGCGCGGTTCTGGATGGGCGCGATATCGGCACCGTCATTTGCCCCGATGCGCCGGTGAAGCTGTTTGTCACCGCCTCGCCAGAGGTGCGCGCCGACAGGCGCTGGCGCGAGGTCGGCGGGGATCTGGAGGACGTCCTGGCTGAAGTACGCGCCCGCGACGCGCGCGACATGGGTCGCAAGGATGCGCCGCTGCGGCCTGCGGATGATGCGCATATTCTGGATACATCCGATATGAGCATCGAAGAGGCGGTGGCCTATGCCTGTGCGCTGGTTGCAAGCGTCCGTGTCTGAAGACCTTGTTTCATAGACCGCTCGCGCCAGATAAAGAACCATGCGGTGGTTTTTTGCGATCATAATGGCCGGAGCGGTTGCGGCGGCAGCACAAGCCTGTGCGGGCGAGGTGCGCCCAAACGGCCTGATGGTGGTGGACAGCGATCTGCCACGGGTGTTTCCGCTCATTATCCGGATGCCGGACGACCGTGATGTGTATCTGGAGTTGTCTCGTGACGGCGTGCGGGTTTTGTCGGCCTACGGGCGGGCGGGGACCCCGTTTCGCATTCTTGTGCCGCCTGGCCGCTTCGATCTTGATCTGTATCAGGGGCGGGAGTGGTCCGGCCCCGCGCGCCTTTTTGGACCTGACACCCAATCGGTCGAACTGGATGGCCCGTTGGAGTTTTCTACCCACGGGATGGCGCGTAAGGATGGCTGGGTGATCGATCTGCACAGCGATACGGATCAGGCGGGGCTACGACGGGTGGCGATATGCCAAAGCGACAGGCTGGAGCGGCCGGACGATCCTGTAGGGCGCGCGCCGTTGAGTGAAAGAATCGGTACACTTGCACATGCACAGGTGCCCGATGCGCCTGTACACCGCACATTTTCGCGGGTTTGTGGCGTGCCGGAGCGCCCCTAACTGCCTGCGCACAGGCGCTTCGGTGAACTGTAGCCTTGTGTTAAAGGCAAATCGCGCGTATATGGGCGCGGTCGAGCTTTGCGTCAGGCCCGCCTGACCATCTTGACATATCCAATCACAAGACCGGCGGAGCCAACCGCCTGGCCGGAATAGAAGACGTATAAGGAAACACTGAACGCATGTCGCAAAACGCAAGCATGGAAGAGTTCGAGGCGCTTCTCAACGAGAGCCTTGAAATCGACACCCCGAACGAAGGTTCGGTTGTCAAAGGTAAGGTCATTGCTGTCGAAGCAGGCCAAGCCATCATCGACGTCGGCTATAAAATGGAAGGCCGCGTTGATCTTAAAGAATTCGCGAACCCCGGCGAAGCGCCCCAGATCGAAATCGGCGACGTCGTCGAAGTTTATCTGGACCGTGTTGAAAACGCCCGTGGCGAAGCGGTCATCTCGCGCGATAAAGCGCGTCGCGAAGCTGCTTGGGATCGTCTCGAAGCTGCTTATGCGAAAGAAGAGCGCGTCGAAGGCGCAATCTTTGGCCGTGTCAAAGGTGGCTTCACCGTGGATCTGGGCGGCGCGGTTGCGTTCTTGCCCGGCAGCCAAGTTGACGTGCGCCCGGTTCGTGACGCAGGGCCTTTGATGGGTCTCAAACAGCCGTTCCAGATCCTGAAAATGGATCGTCGTCGTGGCAATATCGTGGTTTCGCGTCGTGCGATCCTTGAAGAAAGCCGTGCCGAACAGCGTGCCGAAGTCATCGCAAACCTTACCGAAGGTCAGGTTGTCGAAGGCGTGGTCAAAAACATCACCGAATACGGTGCGTTTGTTGATCTGGGCGGCGTTGATGGTCTGCTGCACGTCACCGACATGGCATGGCGCCGTGTGAACCACCCGTCGGAAATCCTCGCGATCGGCGAAACTGTTAAAGTACAGGTCGTCAAGATCAACAAGGAAACCCACCGTATCAGCCTCGGCATGAAACAGCTGCAGGACGATCCTTGGGATGCGGTTGAATCCAAATTCCCGATCAGCTCCGTGCACAGCGGCCGCGTCACAAACATCACCGATTACGGTGCGTTTGTCGAACTGGAAGCTGGCGTCGAAGGTCTGGTTCACGTGTCCGAAATGTCCTGGACCAAGAAAAACGTTCACCCCGGCAAAATCGTTTCGACGAGCCAGGAAGTCGACGTCATGGTTCTGGAAATCGACACCCAGAAACGTCGTGTTTCGCTTGGTCTCAAGCAAACCATGCGTAATCCGTGGGAAGTGTTTGCAGAAACCCATCCGGTTGGCACGCAGATCGAAGGCGAAGTCAAGAACATCACCGAGTTCGGTCTGTTCGTTGGCCTCGACAACGACATCGACGGGATGGTTCACCTGTCCGACCTCAGCTGGGACCAGCGTGGCGAGGATGCAATCCAGAACTATCGCAAAGGCGACATGGTGCAAGCCGCTGTCACCGAAGTCGATATCGAGAAAGAGCGTATCTCGCTCTCGATCAAAGCTCTGGATGCAGACACATTCTCCGACGCGGTTGATGGCGTGAAGCGTGGTTCGGTGATCACCGTGACCGTAACGGCGATCGAAGAAGGCGGTGTTGAGTGCGAATATAACGGCATGAAGTCGTTTATCCGTCGCTCGGATCTGGCCCGTGATCGTGCCGACCAGCGCCCTGAGCGTTTCCAGGTTGGTGACCACATCGACGTTCGTGTGACCAATGTTGACTCGAAAACCCGCCGTTTGGGCGTTTCGGTCAAAGCACGCGAAATCGCTGAAGAAAAAGAAGCCGTCGAGCAGTATGGCTCTTCCGCTTCGGGCGCAAGCTTGGGTGATATCCTTGGCGCGGCCCTCAAAGGCGACGAATAAGTCTTGTGACTTAATGTGATTTGGCCCCGTCCGGCACTGCGCCGGGCGGGGCTTTTTCGTGGCGCATTCTGTGCATTTGATTCGTGGCGCAACGCGTGCGACAGGCATCTTGGTGATGCGGGAAGGGCGCTCTTGCGCCTGATTGCAGGACAATTCTCTGCCGCTATGCCACACAAGCGACAAAGCACGATATTTTACAGTGCTTTACTGTTTGTCATGAGGAAATTTCCCCCTATAGTCAGGGCTAGTCCGCATTGGCGAGTGTTTCGCCTTATTCTCGTCTGGGGGGAATTCATAATGATCCGGTCAGAGCTGATCGCCAAGATCGCCGAAGAAAACCCACATCTGTTTCAGCGTGATGTTGAGAAGATCGTGAATACGATTTTCGAAGAGGTCATCGAGGCGATGGCGCGCGGAGATCGCGTCGAGCTGCGTGGTTTCGGCGCATTTTCCGTGAAGAAGCGCGATGCGCGCACCGGCCGCAATCCTCGCACCGGCGATGCCGTCGAGGTCGAAGAAAAACATGTTCCGTTCTTCAAAACCGGTAAGCTTTTGCGCGACCGTCTGAACGGAAAAGAGGAATAAATTTATATGATTCGTGCCCTGCGTTTTTTGGTTCTCGCGGTTGTGGCGATCATCTTGATCGTTATCGCGCTGTCGAACACCCAGATCGTGACATTGCGATTGTTGCCGCAAGAAGCTGCAGGCCTGCTCGGGTTAAGCTGGTCTGTCGAGGTGCCGCTTTTTGTTGCGCTTGTGGGCAGTGTGCTGGTGGGGTTGTTGGTTGGTTTTGTGTGGGAATGGGCGCGCGAACGCCGCATCCGCAAAACCGCAAGTGTCCAGCAGCGTAAAGCCAAGGCGCTTGAACGCGAGGTCGAGCAGCTGCGCGACAGGCATCAGGCGCCCAAAGATGATGTGTTGGCCGTTCTGGAAAGCCCCAACGTGCCTGCGCGGCGCGTCTGAAGGCATTTCCATGTCAACGCGTGTGAAAATTTGCGGGCTGTCGCGTCCTGAAGATATCGCTGCGGCGACAGCGGCGGGCGCGGCCTATGTGGGGTTTGTTTTCTTTTCGAAATCACCCCGCAATGTCACAAAGGATCTTGCGCGTGATCTGGCGTTGGGGGTGCCGATGGGCACGGCCAAGGTGGCGCTGGTGGTCAATCCTGACGATGCGACGCTCGAGGCTATCTTGAACGATGTTCCCATCGACATGATCCAGCTGCACGGCAAAGAACCACCCGAGCGGGTCGCACAGATTCGCGCCCGGTTCGGTTTGCCGGTGATGAAGGCGGTCGGGGTGGCAAGCGCCGCAGATCTGGACCAGTTGCCCGCCTATGAAGCTGTAGCCGACCAGATTTTGCTGGATGCCAAAGCCCCCCCGAATGCCGATCTACCCGGTGGGAACGGGCTTGCTTTTGACTGGCGCCTGATCGCAGGCCGCGTCTGGCAAAAGCCGTGGATGCTGGCAGGCGGGTTGACGGTGGAGAATGTGGCGCAAGCAATCGAATTGACCGGCGCGCGTCAGGTCGATGTCTCCTCCGGGGTAGAGGCGGCACCCGGCTTGAAAGATGCCCGTAAAATTGCCGCATTCATCGGAAATGCCCGAAACGAGACAGGGCGCGGCTCACCACCCGAGGATATTCTCGCAGGCCGTGAAATCCCCTGATTCGCCCTCCCGTGGACGATCTATTCCGCTCATTGGTCCTACAGGGCTTTATCTTGGTAGGGCGGAGGGCTACATGTGGCCTGATTTCGCGCGAGGGAGAGTGCCATGGCCGACGATCTGATCAACAGCTTTATGAATGTGCCGGATGAAAACGGACGGTTCGGTATTTTTGGCGGGCGGTTCGTTTCCGAAACGCTGATGCCATTGATCCTTGAACTGGAGGCCGAATACGAGAAGGCTAAGACAGATCAGAGCTTCTGGGACCAGATGGATGATCTGTGGACCAACTATGTCGGACGCCCGTCGCCTCTGTATTTCGCGCCACGTATGACCGAGGAGCTTGGCGGCGCCAAGATTTACCTGAAGCGTGACGAGCTGAACCATACAGGCGCACATAAGATCAACAATGTTCTGGGCCAGATCCTTCTTGCACGTCGCATGGGCAAGGACCGTATCATTGCCGAAACCGGTGCCGGCCAGCACGGCGTCGCAACTGCGACCGTGTGCGCAAAGTTCGGTTTGAAATGCGTGGTTTATATGGGCGCGACCGATGTAGAGCGTCAGGCCCCCAACGTATTCCGTATGCGGCTGCTGGGTGCCGAGGTGGTGCCTGTCACATCTGGTCGGGGCACGCTGAAAGATGCAATGAACGATGCGCTGCGTGACTGGGTCACGAATGTACGCGATACGTTTTATTGTATCGGCACCGCCGCAGGCCCGCATCCCTATCCCGCGATGGTGCGCGATTTCCAATCGGTGATCGGCAAGGAGGTACGCTGGCAGCTGGCCGCGCAAGAGGGCGAGGGACGCCTGCCCGATACGCTGATCGCTGCAATTGGTGGTGGTTCGAACGCGATCGGTCTGTTCCATCCGTTTCTGGACGATAAGTCTGTGAACATCATCGGGGTCGAGGCCGGTGGTCATGGCGTTGACGAAAAGATGGAGCATTGTGCCAGCCTGAATGGCGGTCGTCCGGGGGTTCTGCACGGCAACCGTACCTATCTTTTGCAAGACGATGACGGCCAGATACTTGAGGGACATTCTATCTCGGCGGGTCTGGATTACCCCGGCATCGGGCCCGAACATTCGTGGCTGCATGATATCGGTCGGGCGAAATATGTCTCCATCACCGATAAGGAGGCGCTGGAAGCGTTCCAGTTCTCGTGCCGTTGCGAGGGGATCATTCCCGCGCTGGAGCCAAGCCACGCCTTGGCCCATGTCATTAAAATCGCGCCGGATCTGCCGAAAGACCACATCATCGTTATGAATATGTGCGGGCGCGGCGACAAAGACATCTTCGCCGTGGCCAAACATCTTGGCGTCGACATGTAGATGCAATGGTCAGGCATGCGCGGCGGTGGCCTGTTGCCTGCGCCGCGCGCGTCTGATTGCATCGCAAAACCTGTCATCGGTGGGGCCATAACGGCCATCAATGCGATCTCAGGCTTTGCGGTGCTTTTTCTTTTTCTTGGCCAGTTTCACGGGTGTCGTGGCAACCAGTTCAGCAAGTGACTGTGGGCTAAGCTGCGCCAGCGCGGTCATGAACGCATCGGCCTGTTCCACCACTTCGCGCAATTGCGGCAGTCGTGGATCGTGGCTTTCGTCAGCGCGCAGCCGCGCAAGCAGCGGTGTCAGGCTGCGGCGCTGGCGCTCAAGCAGCAGCGCATGGATCAAGACCCACGGATCGGGATGGGCAATGAAATAGTCCTTGCGGCTGCCCGGTGTGCGGGCGGCTTGCACCAGTCCGACCTCGCGCAACTCCTTGAGCGCGGTCGAGACGTTGGAGCGCGAAATTCCCAAAGTTGCCACCAGATCATCGGCCGAGGGGTTTTGCGCCCCACGCCAGATTGCGCCCAGACACAGCGCGGCAGGGCGACTTAATCCGATCTGCTGGGCGAAATCGGACAGAATAAGGGACAGCGGTGCCGGATTGGGGCTGGAGGGGGGCATATTTCAAAATTTCTAAATCAAGGTGAGAAGGAAGGTCTTTGCGATGGCTCAGCCAGCGGCGTGTTGCAAACCGGCCAGAAGTGCCGCGTCAGAAGCGCCTTCGGTGACGGCTGTGCCCTGTAATTGCAGCGCATGCGTGACAAACCGCGCAAGCGGACCGAACGCCAGAACCTGAAGGCCCAACCACCACGGGCGCGCCGCGGCCAGCTCTGCTCCGATCAGCGCGCCCAGACCTGCGCCGGATGTGGCGGTGGCCGTCAGTCGCATCAAACGCTCGGGGCGCGACAATGTTTCCGACAGAGCGTGGTCGAATTCGGCATCGATTTCGGGAAGGATCGCGCCGTAAAGCGCGTGAAAGAGTTTGCCGGTGCCGGTGCGGGTGATGGACACGACCTCTTGGGCGGAAATATGCGCCCAAAGCGTGGTGTCGCCCGTCAGGCAGATCGCACCGTCAAAGCGGGGCTGGGCCTTTAGCACACCTGCAATGGTGGTGGCCTCGGTCGCAGTGGCATACTCGCCGGTGCTGGCTTGGGACAATCCGGGCAAAAGGTGCAGCCCTTGGGCTGCGGGCTGGGGGTCCATGGCGGTGCAGGGCAATGGCCTGCGCGCGCCGTCGGGGCCTGCCAGAACGGCACGGGAAATGCCCAACCGGTCCATGCGGGTGCGCATCAGATCGTCAGGTGCGGCCCCCTGCAAGGCGATGTCCTCGCTTGCGTGTGTCCCGTTGTGCCACAGCCGAAGTTGGGCATTATCAGCACTGCCTGCCAGCCAGTTTTCCATGGTTCCCTCCGTTTCAGCCTTAAAACCATGGGCGGCGAAAGGGGGCAAGTGTTTCCGGCGGCGTGCGCCACCGGAAACTGCAAGGCTCAGGCTTTGTTCAGGCACTCCGTCAGAGTGTCTGCCAGATCTTGCATCAGCTCGGGATAAAGATCGGCCCCATAATCCAGCGACGATCCGGAGGGATCCAGCGCACCACCCAGATGTACAACCGTACCATCGACCAGAAGCTGAAGCTGCTTGGGATCGTGTTGGGCCTCGGGGAAGGCGCAGACCACATGGTTGTCTTGCATTGTATCGCGCAGTTCCTGCACATGCGCAGCCCCGGGCGTTGCCGCATCGCCAAGCGACAGGCTACCCGCGATCGTCAGGTCATAGCGCTGTGCCAGATATCCATAGGCCGCATGGAAAACCGCAAAAGGTTTATCGGCCACCGGTGCCAGCTCTTGCGCGATTTTTTGATCGAGCGCCTTGATGTTCTCAGCCGCATTGGCCGCATTCTGCTGATAGGTCTCGGCATTGTCCGGATCGGCACTCGCCAGACGGTCGGCTATTACGCCCACCCAGGTGACAGCGTTCTCGGGATTGAGCCAGGCATGCGGGTCTGTTCCGGTGTGATGATGCTCTTCTTCTCCAGCGTCATGGTCATGGTCATGGTCATGGTCATGCCCGTGCTCATCATGCTCGTGCTCATCATGCTCGTGTTCGTGTGCATCATGTTCATGCTCATGTTCACCATCCGCATACGCGCGCAGCTTTGTGCCGGCGCTGTGCAGCAGGCTCAACTGTGCGCTCTCATCGGTATTGCGCAAGGCGCGCTCCAGCCACGGTGTCAACTCTGGCCCGATCCAGACGACCAGATCTGCCTCTTGCAGGCTGCGCGCCTTGCTGGGGCGCATCTGGTAATGGTGCAGATCGCCGCCCTGATCCAAGATCACGTCAGGCGTGCCCAGATCCCCCATCACTTGTGCAACAAGCGACTGTGTTACAGGCGTGCCGGTGATTACCTTGGGAACATCAGCCAGCGCGCTGAGCGGTGCAAGGCCGAGGACAATGGGCAAGGAAAGGGCGTGCAGGCGCATATGATCTCCAATCAAAGGTTGTTCTTAAGGGAGGCGTTGTTTATGTAATATCATAACAAGTCAAGTGGAATGTGATATAGTAACATGACAAAGACACCTGATCATCGTGTGCCCTCGGGGCACGTTTCGCATTCAAATGCTGATCACGATGGCGCCCGCGCATTTGCCAAACACGATCATGCGCAATGCGAAGGCCATGCGATGTCGCAGGCCGAAACGCTGGTCGCGGTTCAGCGGCTGCGTTTAACACCTGTGCGACGCCGTGCACTCGAGATCCTGCTGGAGGCGCATCGGGCCTTGGGGGCCTATGAGGTGCTTGAACGGCTGGCCGAAGAAGGTTTTGGCAAACAGCCGCCCGTCGCGTATCGGGCATTGGAATTTCTGGTCGAAAACGGGCTGGCGCATCGCATCAGGCGGTTGAATGCCTTTACTGCCTGCATGCACCCGGGAGAGGCGCATGTGCCTGCGTTCCTTATCTGTCGCGTCTGCGACAGCGTGGCCGAGGCGGCGGGCGCGCCCGTGCGCGCGGCGCTGGATGATGCGGCCATCGCACTTGGCTTTAGTGTGGAGCGCGCAAGCATCGAGGCCGTGGGGCTGTGCCCGCAGTGCCGCGCGCATACACAGGCAGGGGGCGTGGCACATGGCTGATCTGCTGCGGGCCGAGGATTTGGGCGTGGCCCATGGTGGGGCTTTCGTGCTGAAAAATGTCGGGTTTGCGCTGCGTCCGGGCGAAATCGTGACCGTGGTCGGGCCCAACGGCTCTGGCAAGTCCACGCTGATCCGCGCGTTGATCGGGCTGGAGCGTCTGGCCACAGGGCAGGTCTGGCGCAAGCCCGGGCTGCGTATCGGGTATGTTCCGCAAAAACTGCATATCGATGCCAGCCTGCCGATGACCGTACGCCGCTTCTTGTCGCTGCCCAAACGAATGAGTGATGGCGCTGTGGCCGATGTTCTGGCGCGCACCGGCGTGCCCGGTTTGCAAGGGCATCCGCTTGCGGGGTTGTCTGGTGGCCAGTTGCAGCGCGTGTTGCTGGCGCGCGCGCTTCTGGCGCGGCCGGATGTGTTGATCTTGGACGAGGCGACGCAAGGCCTCGACCAGCCGGGTACGGCCGGATTTTATCGCCTGATCGAAGAGCTGCGCATAGAGGCGGGCTGTGCGGTGCTGATGGTGAGCCATGATCTGCATGTCGTGATGTCCGCATCCGATCGGGTGATCTGCCTGAACGGTCACGTGTGTTGCGAAGGCACGCCTGCGGTCGTGTCCGAGGCGCCGGAATATCGTGCGCTTTTTGGAGAGGGGACAGGCGGGGCGTTTGCGCTTTATCGTCACCATCATGATCATGCGCATGACGGATGTTCAGGCCATGATCATATCGCAGAGCACCAAAAGGATTTGGCTTGATAATGTTGCTGGATGATTTCTTGATCAGAGCCGCGCTGGCGGGGATTGGCCTGTGTCTGGCCACCGGGCCGCTGGGGGCATTTGTGGTGTGGCGCCGTATGGCATATTTCGGAGATGCCACATCGCATGCGGCAATTCTTGGTGTTGCGCTTAGTCTTGGCTTCGGATTTTCGGTGTATATCGGTACTCTGGTTGTGGCAGGGGCCATGGCCATCACGGTGGCGCAACTTTCGGGGCGCGGACATGCGATGGACACAATGCTGGGGGTTCTGGCGCATACGGCCTTGGCTGCGGGGCTGGTTGCGGCCTCTTTCCTAAGCGGGTTGCGCGTGGATCTGAGTGCATGGCTTTTCGGCGATATTCTGGCCGTGTCCAAACTGGATCTGGGCGTCGTCTGGACGGGGTCGCTTGCGGTGATGATGTTGCTTGCGTGGCGCTGGCAGCCGCTGTTGACCGCGACCGTCAACGAAGAGCTGGCGCAATCGGCCGGTATCAATCCACGGCGCGAGCAGATGGTTTTGACAATCGCACTCGCGCTGACCGTGGCTGTGGCCATCAAGATCGTGGGGGCCTTGCTGATCGCTGCGCTGTTAATCGTGCCGGCAGCGGCTGCCCGCCATCTGGCGCGCAGCCCCGAGGCAATGGCGGCATGGGCCTGCGGAATCGGTATGACTTCCGTGCTGGCGGGGTTGTGGGCATCGTTGCAATGGGACACGCCAGCAGGCCCGTCAATCGTTGTGGCGGCGGCAGGCGTGTTCGTGGCAACGCTGGCGCTGCGCCGGCGGCAATGACCGGACACGAATCATCTGCGCTTAATGCGTAGCGTGCCTAAGTCAAATCGCGTTGAGGCACAAAACCGTGTGGAAATTGTCAAACTGGTTCTGGTTCCATCATTTTGCGAAAATAACCGGATTTTCAGGCCAATAGCAGGTAAATGCTGTGGCTTGTGGTGATAGGGTGCACGCGGGTTTCCGCCGGATCGCGAAAATGCGTGCTAAAGTGCAACACATGTCACAGTCGCGCGCGCAGTATGTTTGATTCTCTCTTTGCAATCACATGTGGCTGTGCGAACGTCGCCTACGATGCAGCCATACACGGTCGCACTCTACGGTAATGACGGAGATTACTATGAAAAAACTTGCTACTCTCGCACTCGTCGCCGGTCTTTCGGCATCGTCCGCATTTGCTGGTGGTTACACCGCGCCTGTCGTTGAGCCGGAGCCCGTTGCGGAGCCGGTCGTCGTCGAAGGCGGTTCCTCCTCGAACGCGGCGATCTTGATCCCGGTTCTGCTCCTGATCGGTGTTGCTGTTGCAGCAGCCGACTAATCAGGTCGATAACTAATCGGAAAAGCCGGGGAGCCAATGCTCTCCGGCTTTTTCATTTTGCGCGACCCGTTTCAGGCTGCAAGGCCTGTCAATCCGGTCGTATGGACCGTCTTCACAAATCATTCACGATTGCCAGAGCCGTGCCCATCTGCGTAAGCTGACGCTGCGGCGCAGCACGATGCGCCCTCGGTTTTGCAAATGGTTAAGGTAGAGGTGCCGGTTTGGGACAGGTGATTACCATCGCGCAGCAAAAAGGCGGGGCGGGTAAAACCACCGTCGCGGTCAATCTGGCGGTTGCTTTGGCGCGGGCAGGGCGGTCTGTGTCCTTGCTGGACACCGATCCGCAAGGCTCGCTCGGACGTTGGTTCATGACCCGTCGCGAAAAGATGGAAGATCCGTATCTGGAGTTCGGTACATCGTCGTCTTGGGGGGTGAGTTACGAATGCGAAAAGCTCAAACGCCAGTTCGATGTGGTGATCGTGGACACGCCCCCCAAAGTGGACAGCGATCTGCGCCCGGCTTTGCGGGAGGCCGATCAGATCATCGTTCCGGTCGCTGGCAGCCATGTTGACCTTTGGGCGACCGAAGGCGTGCTGGATCTGGCGCAACGGTGCAATAAATCGCCGCTGATCTTGCTGAACCGTGTCAAGAAGAACACGCGTTTAGGGGGCGAGGTTGCACAGGCCGCCGCCGAATTGAACGCCCGCGTTCTGGACACGACACTCGCCCACCGCGTGGTTTACGCCGAAACCCTGGGCCAAGGGCTTGGTGTGGTCGAGGCCCGCAAAGGCCCCGCACATGATGAAATTACCGCGTTAATCGCAGAACTGGGCCTGTAACAGCGCTCAGGGCAGGCGGCGGCGCACCATCCAATGTGCGGTCTTCAGTAGGGCCAGCTTGTCACGTAGATAGGCGCGCGCCAGCCGCGCCCTGTGTTGGCCACGTGGATCGGGACAGTTGGCCTTTGCGCTTAATCCCAGATGACGCGCGATCATTACAGATCTGAAAGCATGATAGCGATCCGTTACAATCAACACGTGGTGGTGTTTCAGCTGCGGACACAGGGTAATCGCCATTTCGATATTTGAAATAGTATCGGTGGAACGATCTTCGCACCAGATTGCCTCTGGCGGCACAGCTTGCGTTTCAAGGAGCCGCGCCATAACGGTCGCCTCGCTTGGCGGATGGCGTCCGACGCCACCACAGCAGATGATCGCCGATACCGTCCCGTTATGCCACAATCGGGCTGCGTGGTTTACGCGGCGCGCAAGCGTGGGGGAGGCCTGTCCATCGGACCAGACCGCCGCGCCCAACACCACTGCAAAGGTTTTGCTCATGTCCTATGATCTAGCGCCACCTGTGTCCGGTGCAAGATATTGCCCAATGCCATAGGGCGTTAAAACTCGAACCAGCTGCCAAGCATCAGACGCGGGTCGCCTTCGTCTTTCAGTGGGAAAGTCGCCCCCAGCTCCAGATCCATCAGCCCCATATCGTGCACGACCGACGTCGCCAACCGGCTGGACAGATCGTCGTTGTCGGGTTTGTAAAACCGCAACTGATTGATCAGCATCGTCTGCTCTGTCGCATGTAGTCCGAAGGTCACATCGAGCTTCGAGAAATGCGTTACTGGAAAATGACGCGCATCCGGCAGGGTCATCGGATCGATACCGGGGATCGAATAGGGATCGATAATCATTGATTCGTGCATGGTCAGATACCGCCCTTCGGCGGACATCCATCCGCCCCAAGGTAAAACCCCCGCCCCGAATCCGCGCCCCCAGTTAAGGCCGACCCCGTACATCGGATATCTGTGCGACCCGCTTTGTCGCGCGCCCAGCAGCGCGGTCAACGATACGCGATGCTGCCACTTTTCGGGCGTAAGCGGCACCTGCCATCCCAGCCAGAATTCCTCCGTATGGCGCAGATCACTGCCCAGTTCGACGGTGAGCGTGTTGCGCGCGCTTACCCCGTATTCGGCATAGATACTGGTCCAGTTACGCTCGCTGCTGGCGATTTCGGTCGAGGCCGAGACAAAGCTTTGTCCGGGCGCGCGCATCCAGGGCCCGGTCTGCGCGGAAGATGCCGTCACGAAAATCCACAGCAATCCCGCCGAACACAGCAGAAGAAGCGCACGAAACATAAAGGAGATATCCCATGTGAGCGTCCAGATCGGAACGCGATCCGTCAAAGACAAACCTTACAAGATCTTCTATTGTTAAAAAGTTAACGCATGACGGGTGCGTGGGAAAATGCGGCCCGTTCGCATCTTTTGACATCACGCCACGGAGCCGCGAACCTCCTTGGGTGTAAGGAGAGTATGATGGAAGATCTATTTTCGGCCCTTAGCGGAATTGTTTTGTTTGTTTTGATCGTTATCGGTGCGTTGGCGGGATTTCTGGCCAGCGTGGTGACCGGCGGGCGTCACCGCTTGGGGTATATCCTGATCGGCATTGTGGGGGCTGTTGCCACACCGTTCATCATCGCGGCCCTGGGGTTGGGGGCGCTGGCTGCGGGCGGTATTCTGGCGGTGCTGGTGGCCGCGCTGGTGGGGGCGGTGATTGTGCTGGCCATCGGCAAAGCGATTCTGGACTGATGCCGCGCCGGCACATATCTTGATAAAGGGCGCCCGTGGCTGTGGGCGCCCTTCGGTGAATCTAGCCGTGTTTTTTGCGCCGTTGAACATTGCCGCCGCGCTGGCCGGGCCGTCCGGCGGTAGAGCGACCGCGGCCTTTGCTCGCCTCCTCGGTGGCCTCCTCGATCACTGATTGTCGTGCCATCGGATCGTCCGAGACGGCCAGTTCCACCACCTCCAGCCTTTTGACCTCGTCGCGCAGGCGGGCGGCCTCCTCGAACTCGAGATTTTCGGCGGCCTTTCGCATTTCCGTGCGCAGGGCCTCCAGATGGGCCTGCAGGTTGGCTCCGATCTTCGCATTCTCGACCTTCGCCGTGACGCGGCCCATGTCAGTATCGCCCTGATAAAGCCCGGACAAAACATCATCCACGTTCTTGCGAATGGTCTGCGGTGTGATGTTATGCTCTTCGTTATAGGCGGTCTGCTTGGCACGACGGCGGTCGGTCTCATCAATCGCCGCCTGCATGGAGCGTGTGATCTTGTCGCCATACATGATCACGCGTCCTTCGGAGTTTCGCGCCGCGCGACCGATGGTTTGGATAAGCGATGTCTCCGAACGCAGGAAGCCTTCCTTGTCGGCGTCCAGAATCGCGACCAGCCCGCATTCGGGGATATCAAGCCCCTCGCGCAGAAGGTTGATCCCGATCAGCACGTCAAATGCCCCCAGCCTGAGATCGCGCAAGATCTCGATCCGTTCGATCGTGTCGATCTCCGAATGCATGTAGCGCACCCTGATGCCTTGCTCATGCAGATATTCGGTCAGATCTTCGGCCATGCGCTTGGTCAATGTGGTGCAAAGAACGCGCATGCCCTTTTGTGCGACCACCCGGATTTCGTCCAGAAGATCATCGACCTGCGTATCAACAGGGCGGATTTCGATGGCCGGATCGATCAGGCCGGTGGGGCGGATGACCTGTTCGGTGAAAACGCCGCCGGTTTGCTCCAGCTCCCATTTCGACGGGGTCGCGGATACAAACACCGACTGGGGGCGCATCGCATCCCATTCCTCGAATTTCAGCGGGCGGTTGTCCATACACGACGGAAGACGGAAGCCGTGCTCGGCCAATGTGAATTTACGCCGGTAGTCACCGCGATACATGCCGCCGATCTGCGGCACGGTCACATGGCTTTCATCGGCGAAAACAATCGCATTGTCTGGGATGAACTCGAACAGGGTGGGCGGCGGCTCGCCGGGCGCGCGCCCTGTCAGATAGCGCGAATAGTTTTCGATTCCGTTGCATACGCCAGTGGCCTCCAGCATCTCCAGATCGAAATTCGTGCGCTGTTCCAGCCGTTGGGCTTCCAGCAGTTTGCCTTCGTCATTGAGCTGCTTCAGCCGGTGCCCCAGCTCTTTGCGGATACCTTTGGTGGCCTGATTCAGGGTCGGGCGGGGGGTTACATAGTGGCTGTTTGCATAGATGCGGATTTGTTCGAACGTATCGGTTTTGGCCCCTGTCAGGGGGTCGAATTCGGTAATACCTTCCAGCTCCTCGCCAAAAAACGAGAACCGCCATGCGCGATCTTCTAGGTGAGCAGGCCACACATCGACCGTATCACCCTTGACCCTGAACGAGCCGCGCGTGAAGGCCGCATCCAGCCGCTTGTATTGCTGGGCGACCAGATCTTGCAGGAACTTGCGCTGCTCGTAGAGCATGCCCACCTCAAGATCCTGCGTCATCGCCGAATAGGTTTCCACCGACCCGATGCCATAAATACAACTGACCGACGCCACGATAATCACGTCGTCGCGTTCCAGAAGCGAGCGCGTGGCAGAGTGGCGCATCCGGTCGATCTGTTCGTTGATCTGGCTTTCTTTCTCGATGAACGTATCGGAGCGCGCGACATAGGCCTCGGGCTGGTAGTAATCGTAGTAGGATACGAAATACTCGACCGAGTTCTCGGGAAAGAAGCTCTTGAACTCGCCATAAAGCTGTGCGGCCAGCGTCTTGTTAGGCGCAAGAATGATCGCCGGACGCTGGGTTTCCTCGATTATCTTGGCCATCGTAAAGGTCTTGCCGGTGCCTGTGGCCCCCAGCAGCACCTGATCGTGCTCGTCATCGCGTATGCCTTGCGACAGTTCCGCGATGGCGGTGGGCTGGTCGCCTGCGGCCGAATATTCGGTATGCATCACAAAGCGCCGCCCTCCTTCGAGTTTGGGTTTCTTGAGCACATCGGGGCGTTCGGAGGGGAGATTGGTATTGTTATGCGGCATGACCTGACCTTTGGCGATCTTCTAGACTTGGCTTCTTGGCGCGCGCTTTCAAGTCCTGAATGTAGCAGAGCTTCGGGGCAGGGCGCAGTTTTCGGTCGCGATTGCACGTCAGACGGCACAGGGCGAATTTTCGGACCGCGTTAAGACTTGCGATTTTGTTCTCATGTAATATGACAGAAGCAGTCACATTGTGGAGGTTTTCATGCGCGCCCGTATCTATCAGCCTGCCCGTACCGCCATGCAGTCGGGTGTGGGGAAAACAAAATACTGGTATCTGGATTTTGCATCCGAAACGGCGCGCGAGATCGATCCTCTGATGGGATGGACCAGCTCCGATGATACGCAAAGCCAAGTGCGCCTGAAATTCGATACGCGCGCCGAGGCGGAAGCTTACGCCAAAGACAAGGGGCTGGAGTATACCGTAACAGAGCCCAATAAACGCCGCGCCAATCTGCGTGCAGGCGGCTATGGCGAAAATTTCGCGTCGAACCGCCGCGGAAACTGGACCCACTGACCCTTTAGAACTAACCTGAGTTCTTCCCGACGAAGGCCAAGGTTTTCCCGAGATCTACATATAGGGCACCAGTCGTGACCCTTGTGTATATGCTGATTTCACGGAATTTGATCCTATCTTGTTTTTGGATCACTAGTTGTTGTTGTAGGACTCACTAAAACTTGTCCATTTCCGGGGTAATTTGACCATTCCGGCACAGGATTAATGACCACCGGCTGCGCTGCAGTCGGTGGTTTTTTTATTTCAATGACTTGCGGGTTTGCCTGATTTGCGGCCTTTGATGCGCCGTGGCAGTGCCCCACCATGGTGGACGCCGTTGACGGCCAGCGGCTCTGTCGGCATCCCTCAGGGCAAATCCGGCCGGGTTCTTTCCAACATCTCACTCCTGCAGAGCCTCTGCCCGAGGGCATGGCGCGACGCGCCAGAAAGGCCCCCCCATGACGAAGGGCAAGCGCATCGATGCCCGCTTCTTCGATGCCGACGAGAACGGGTCTCGACCTTTTACCACCTTACAGCGCGTGGCACCCAAATTAGATCCACGCTTGTCACGCAGCCATGATAGAGCAGACAGGTAAAGGTGTTTTGAGCTACGCCGCCCCCCGAAACCTATATTGATTCGATGTACTGGCAGCGTGCCGGAACGCCGTGTCGGCTGGTATTAAATCAACCACCAAACCACCTGAAAATTCGGAAAGGCGCGCATGGTTCGCGGCCTGTTCGATCACGACCGAAGCGGCTTTTCCGCTATCGGTAAATGACCCTTGGAGGAGTGACATCATGCCTATCCATCACGTTGACCTTGGCGACCAGTCCACCTTGCTGGACATATATGCGACCAAAGCCTCACAGGACAGCCTTCCCAAGTATCGCTTGCCGCAGGGCCGCACCGAACCAAGTGCTGCTTATGCTTTGATACGCGACGAGTTGCTTCTGGACGGGAATGCGCGTCAAAACCTTGCGACGTTCTGCACGACTTGGGTGGAGGATGAAGTCAAACAGCTTATGACTGACGCAATCGACAAGAACATGATCGACAAGGACGAATACCCCCAGACGGCCGAGTTGGAAAACCGGTGTGTCCATATACTTGCTGACCTGTGGCATGCCCAGAAATCATGGGAGACCGTCGGATGCTCGACCACCGGTTCGAGCGAGGCGGCCATGCTTGGTGGCCTCGCGTTCAAATGGAAGTGGCGCGCGCGACGGGAAGCGGAAGGGAAAGATACCAGCAAGCCAAATATCGTCACCGGACCTGTGCAAATCTGTTGGCATAAGTTCGCGCGCTATTTCGACGTCGAAATCCGCGAAGTGCCGCTGGAGGGGGACGCCCTTGGACTGCGCCCCGAAGATTTGCGGAAATATTGCGATGAAAACACGATCGGAGTCGTGGCGACGCTGGGTGTGACCTTCACGGGCATTTATGAACCTGTCGAAGCGATCGCGCACGAGCTGGACGCAATCCAGCGCGATCTCGGGCTTGATATTCCGATCCATGTGGACGCGGCCTCCGGCGGGTTCATCGCCCCCTTCATCCAGCGCGATCTTGTCTGGGATTTCCAGATCAAACGGGTGCGGTCCATCAACGCATCGGGACACAAATATGGTCTGGCACCCCTCGGTGTGGGTTGGGCGATTTGGGCGTCCAAGGAAGACCTACCCGAAGAGTTGATCTTCCACGTCGACTATCTTGGCGGCGATCTGCCGACGTTCGCTCTCAATTTCTCGCGTCCGGGCGGTGAAATCATCGCGCAGTATTACAACTTCCTGCGTCTAGGACGCGATGGCTATACCGCGGTCCAGCAAGCTTGTTCCGACACAGCGCAATGGCTGGGCGCAGAGATTGCCGAACTCGGCCCGTTCGAAATGGTCTATGACGGGCACGGAGGCCTTCCTGCCGTCGCCTATAAGTTGACGGACACCAATCACGGATACACCTTATATGATCTGTCGGAACGCATGCGGATGCGGGGATGGCAGATCGCATCTTATCCGCTACCCTCAAAGCGGAATGATACAATCGTTCAGCGCATACTGATCCGTCACGGTGTCAGCCGGGATCTGGTGAGACTCCTGCTTGACGACATGAAGCGCGCAATCGAGCATCTGTCGGCAAACCCGGTCCCCAACTCGACTGCCAAAGCCGGCTTCCATCATGGATAGGCTCCGCGCGAAATCTGTTTGTCAGGGTGCATGTCTTTCTTTGTTGCTATTCACAGGCCCTGCTGCGGCCCAAGCGGTGAGCGATACGACGGTCGGTGGCGGCGTGGGGCAGGTGTTCGATACGATCAAACCCGTGACCGAGGCCGGATTGCATGGCTTCTTTCAGCTTCTGGATAACCAGCCGATTGCTTTCGTTCTGCTTGCGCTTTCGCTTGGCACGCTGGTCGGGCAAATCAGCTTCAAAACGATATCGCTCGGATCCACAGCAGGCACCCTGCTTGTCGGTGTGATCTTGTCGATGATTGCGCAGGCAGCCTATGCCATCACCTATGCGATCCCCGGGATACTGTCTTCGTTCATGCTGCTGTTGTTCATGTACGCCCTTGGGCTCAAGGTAGGCCCCCAGTTCTTCTCGGGCCTGCGAAAGGGGGGGCTGGCATTTGTGACCATCGGCCTGATCGTCTGGAGCCTGAACTGGCTCATCTGTTACTTCGGTGCCATGTTCTTTGGTCTCGCGCCTGGCTATGCAACGGGATTGATCTCGGGCAGCTATACGATCACAGCGATCCTCGGTGTGGGTCAGGGCGCGTTGGCCAGCGGTGCCTATGTTCCCCCCGAAGGCATGAGTATCGAGGAGGTCGGTGCCAATATGGCGGCGGCCTATGCAATCAGCTATGTCCTGTCCTCCGTCGGGATCATTCTACTGATCCGCTACTTGCCGCGCATTTTCGGCCGCGACGCCAAAGCGGACGCCAAACTGGCAGAAGCTGAGTTCAGCGGCGGCGCTGTACATCCTGTTCCTGGCGCTCCTGGCGCATTGGATTTAGGCTTTTCCCCTTACGATCTGCGCGCTTTTGTAGTCACACACGACAGCTTTGTCGGTCGCACGGTCATGCAGCTGGCGGCTGATTATCCCAAAGCGCCTGTTCTTCAGATCATGCGCGACGGCGTTGTTCTGGACATGGCCCCCGAGACCTTTCTGGCAAAGGGCGACATCATCACCGTGCGTGGAGACATCCATGATCTGATCCTCACGGATGGCAAGCTGATTGGTCCGGAATCCGAGGAACCGCTCGCGCGACATGTGGTGCTGGAAGTGGCCGACGTGCATATTGGTGTCCACAAACATAGCGGCAAGAGCTTGGCGGAACTTGGCCACGTCATGTCGGGTGGTGTTACGGTGCAGGCGTTGTTTCGCGCCGGAACAGAACTGCCACTTGGCCCCAGAAGCGACGTGCGCTTTGGCGATGTGCTACGACTGACCGGGCCCGACATCGCACTTCGCAGCATCGCAAAGGACTTGGGCGGGCAGATGATTCTGCCGACGATGAAATCTGAAGTTCTGTATCTGGCCATGGCGATGTTGGTTGGCTATCTTGTGGGCATAATCACCGTCACCATTTCGGGCATTCCATTTGCACTCGGGACATCCGCCGGGGTCATTATGGCAGGCGTCGGTGTAAGTTATTTCCGTAGTCGAAACCCCAACTTTGGTGGCCCCGTCCATGAAGGCGCACGCAGTTTCCTGCAGGATTTCGGATTGAACGCCTTTGTCGCCGTCCTGTCCGCAAATGTTGGGCCAAAAGTCATCGCGGCGCTTGGCGGTGATACTATTCTGTGGCTTGCACTGATTGGATTGGCAGGAGCACTCATCCCGCCATTCATCGCTTTCTGGATTGGAATACGCCTCTTCGGCTTGAATGCGATCATCTCTGACGGTGCGGCCACTGGCGCGCGAAACAGCACGCCGGGATTGAACGCGATCATGGAAGAATCAGGAAGTTCCGTCGCCGCTGTGCCCTACCCAGTCGCCTATGCCCTGACGACAGTTCTAGCGTTGATCGGGGGATATTTTTCTATGATCTTGTCATAACCAGTCTTGCCGGTTAGCCAGCTGAAATCCGGAATATTTTCATGTGAAGCGAAAGCTGGTTAACTCTGCTGACCGGCGCTGCCGCCTAGGGGGAGACGTCCACAAACTGCAAAAGTTTGGAGATGATCAAAAATTCACTCTAGTTAAGCGTAGTTTAGACCGCATGATTTCAGGAGAAACATAGATACCTTCTGAAATGTCCGTCATTGTAGAAAGGTTTTTGAGGCAGCATCGCCGAGTGAAAGGCACGCACGCGGAGGTGTCTTTGGAAATCTTAGAACATGGCACCCATCAAACAATAATCGACGGGTGGTATGTGTATCTGTCGCTCAAACCAGAGGCAGGTGGAGACTGCCCTGTGCATCCGGGCCAAACCGATCAGACCAGAGCCCCCTTTCGGTCACTGGTTAAGTGGTTTAGCCGAAGAAAAGCACATAGCTTTGGTTGAGGTTGAACCAGGGCATGAAGGAGCTTTCTGAGATCATGCATGAAAGCCGAAAACTTTAAAGCAACAATTGGCCCCCCACCCGCTCCTAACCGGGCGGGCCTCGCGGGCGCTTGTTGGAAGGCTGTGCCACGCAATGCCGACCCAACTGCCAAGCATTTTCGGCCCAGCCGGACCGTCGCCGCGATCCGTACGAAGGTCCGGTGAGCAGACAGAGCGCACCTGCGTGTGGCACGCCCCTCAACCAGTGTTTCGCCTAAACGCAGCTGGTTTCGGTCACGACGACATGTCGAGAGATGTTCTGGACGCGATGGAATACGCGTCGGCTCGACGCTCGATGATCGCGAGGTCTCCGGCTTCCGCGAGAATGGCTTGAAAGTCTTTCGAGGACAGATGCATGTCCAGCGCTCCCTGATCTCGCCAACCTTCGATCAGTCGGAACGTGCCTTGCGCGCCGACCTCTTCTGCAACATCCAAGAAGGTGCAGCCGTCCCGTGATCTGGCAGCCTCAGCCATGCGGGTGGCGACGTCTCGAAACGCTTCCAGATCGTGCGCTTGGACGCGATAAGTCGCGTAAATGAGGATGGCTGGTGCGTCGTCTGACATAGTCGATTTCCTGTTGATGAAGAATGGCGTCGGGGCTGACGTTATCGTTTATGGCATATAGACTGCGGCTGACCTTTATGGCAGTACATACCAAAAGGTAAGTGTGGGATTTTTCATGGAGCAGTCTGAGACGCCGTGTGGGCTGGACGTTTCGCTGGAGATCATGGGCGGTAAATGGAAGCCGTTGATCCTGTATCATGTGCAGGATGGCCCAACGCGGTTCTCCGAAGTTCGGCGCTTGATCGGTGGCATCAGCGAGAAGGTCTTGGCACAGCAGCTTCGTGACCTCGTGGCAATGGGCGTGCTTGAGCGGCGCGACCATCACCGCGTGCCGCCGGTGGTCGACTATTCCCTAACCCCCTTCGGCAAGACACTTGTCGAAGCGCTGATCCCTTTATGCGAGTGGGGCAATAGGAACCGTGCGCATGTAACCAAGCTTTCTCGAAACGCATCCAGAATGAAGATCGGATAACGGTCGGTTTCTCGACGTCAAGAAGATGCCTTTCTTTGCGAGGTGGAAATCGGACGATCGGGGATCGACGCCGTGATGCGCCGGACAGGTCGGGGCCGTTTGAAAACCACCGGTTCTGGTATCTACGCTATCGGCTCTTCTTGAGACACGATTTGTCATCTCAAAATGCTAAGGCTAATGGTCGCGCCATGTGCGCTTTGTGAAGCACAGGATACGCAAACCTGATGACCAACCATAAGGTCTATCCTTGGAGCTTCTTATGATACCAATCCCAATTCTGTCTTTGAAAGCCATCTTGATCATTTTGGCGTTTTACGCAGCCACTCTTGCTTGGCTGGTCTGGACGCTACGCATCATTTTTAGCGTGAAGGCGCGGCGTCGGTTGGGCCCGGGGCGTAGTGTTGTCTATGTCATTTTTATGGCGATGAGTTGTGTTACAGTCTGGTATCATTACGACCTCCGTCAGCCGACTGCCGAGTTTAAAATGAAGTTTGAACCGGTACTGTCTGAAAGGAGCCTGATAGGGGGCATAAACATGCCGGCCGGTACCAAGCTGGTCGTGAATGCCCCCTATGACTTCGAAACCTTCAGAGAGGCTGAATTTCCTTATCCGGTTCGCATCAGTGGTACCGATGCACTGCGCGCAGAGCGTTATCTGACAATAGAAACAGATGAAGACTATCGCACACGGGGGTACACTCCTCTCAATATTCGCCTGACGGGAAATGGGGAAGGTCTGGAAAATGAATGGCGATGTGATGCTACTCATCCGATCGTCCTGAAAACCCACAGTGATGGCAGTATCAAAGACTTCGAAAGCTGCATGGCGGCAGATGGAAACCTCATTGAAAATCAACCTTTGCCAAAAGGGGCTGAGATTATAGCGATAGATGGAACCGTTTACACCGACGGGTTTGTTGCCTCGGATCGCTGGCTTGTTTACCTACCAGCCGGTGCGGAGTTTACGGTTGGGGACACATCTCAGATGGGGGGTATGATCCGGCTTGATGCCAAGCGTAGGATTATCACAAAACCTTTGCGGTAAACCTTTTTCATGGACAGCTGGAGGCGCTCCGAAAGCTGCCGTTTGTTGAACGGCCCGCCGCAGCGGCCCTTGGAGCGCATTGAGCCAACTCCGCATGCCGGACGCTAGTGAATAACGTAGCGAATGACCGGGTTTCGCCGCTCGTGGCGACCCTCGCTTTCGGCCCAAAGCCAACCGTCATGCCAAGTGCTGCGGATGACCTGTCCCCAGCCCAATGCCCTGCACGGTGAAGCGGACGTTCCTCCCTAGACTCTTGGACAAGCGAGACGCGGGGGTTTCCGATCATTCGACGACCAACTGATGCAGTTGCAGAATGACAGCAGAAAAGATGGCAGCGGCAGCCATTGAGATCCTGCGCCGTGACGCAGATCACGGAAATGGCCGTTTAGGGCTGCGACGGCCCGGAAAGCCTGCGCCTACCATCCACGGCACCTCGTCGTAGGGCCGCCGATGCAGACGGAAATCCCGGTCTTTGTGGCAACCTCAACCCAGTATGCTGTGTGTCGCGCGAGACCCTGACAAAGCTGACGGTCACCAATATCTGTAAGTGAGCCTGCACACAAAAAGAGAAGGGGGATGCCGAGTTACGTTTGAACGATGTGTCCGGCCGCGGTCAGCAGCGTGATGGCCCTGCTTGCATCACTTTCTGACACCAGAAGATGTTCGCCATCGAAGGTGCACAGCACGAAGATTCCGATGCCGGCATCACTTAAAGGGGTCACCATTGACTGCACGATCCCTGTGGCATCAAAGGCAAAAGGCCCGATACTGCGAAGGCAGTACCACGGTCCGTCTACCTCGACCCCGCTGGGGATCCTGTCATAAGCACAGACCAGGGTGGTCTCGTCGTCCGCTCGCACAAGGGCGGCAAATCCGCTTCCAGCGAACCACTCAGGAACCGACGCATCGGGCGCAAGACGTGCAACCCCGTAACGGCCCGGCACGTGTCTCATGTTGATCGACTTGTTCATTTTGTCCTTCTCCGTTGTGAATGCGGTAGAAGGACATTCCTGAGCGCCAGAGCCGTCGGGCAGGGCGGGACAAAAGCTTCATCTCCGAAGACTGTCAGATATTTAAAATGGCGGGTTGGGTGTTGTCAATTGTCGGCCCCCTTGCATCTCGAACCCGCATTTTCCGGCGCTCGTTCTGTTTGGCGCGCGGGCGCCTTGCATAGACCCGAAGGCTGGTTGACTCGCCATTGGGGGTTTCCTATGGCTTGGCGCATATGTGTTCTTTTAGTTCATTGCCGCCAGTGGTTACGCATAAAGGCCCGATGGCCCCAACGTAGGCTTTGGCCGTGCCAGAACGTCGGAATTTGGCCCTTGTTTGGGCAGGGTTCGGGCATCACGGCGCGCAGGCTGATGTATCTTTGTTTAACGCCTTTCGAAAGGTTGACTGTCATGTCCCGCCATCTTCTGCCGCTTCCCTGCCTTATCCTTGCCCTCGCCGGCCCGCTGGCCGCACAGGAGGCCACAGATCAACCCGCAGCCTCCGAGGTGCCCCGCAATCTCCTCGCGGAAGAAGCGCCAGCGGCCGATGTGCCGGCTGCCTGTGGCACCCAAGCCCAAGGCGCTCAGTGGATCGGTGGCGATGCGGATGCGTCTGACATATCGACGCGGGACAATTATGGTGAGCAGACGGCGTCGGTGGCGGGCGGTAGCACATATGTTGCAATGTTCGCTTTGAGCGACGCCGCCAGCGTTCGGATCGAGGCGGCGGACCGCGGCAATGGCGATCCCACACTGAGCCTGTTGAACGCCGAGGGAACCGAAATCGGCAGCGACGATGATTCGGGCGGCAATGGTGCGGCACGTCTGGAGACGGAGCTGGAGGCAGGGGCCTATTGCGCCGTGGTGCGCGGCTATAATGAGACGTCGCTGAACGCGTTCGTCCGCATCGGCCGGACAGAGATGGAGGCGCTGACCCCCGGTGCCGATGCGGCGTCGGGCAATGCGGACGCCACGCCTGATCAGGTGCGTCAAAACTGTGAAAACGGGCCAGACCTTGGCGTTCTGGGCGAGGCGCCGCTGACGCAAAATTCCAGTGCGAGCCAGACACCATTCGCGCGGTTCACGCTGGATGCGGCGAAGGCAATCAGCATCACCGCCACGAACAGCGAGGCCGACCCGACGTTGACGCTGTTGGATGCCAATGGCGGTATGCTGGCGGAGAATGACGATTTCAGTGGTCTGAATTCACGCATCGACCAGAGCACGCCGCTTGATGCCGGCAGCTATTGCGTGAATGTCGGCGCGATCAGCGATCCGGCCTTGCCAATCGCGGTGGAGGTCAGCCTTTACGACGAGGCTGCTGCCTTGCAGGCGCTGTACAAGCTGGGGGAGGCCGCCCCACCGCTGGACGGGACGGTCGTGCCGGTTGCCGATCTGGGGGTGTTGCAAAACCGGCTGCACCGCGACGTACAATTGGGCAGCGACGCGCAGTGGTTTAAAGTTACCTTCGAGGAGCCGAGCCTGATCCTGGCGGAGGCAAACTCGGTGGGCGGAAAAGGTGATCCCTGGATGGTGCTGTACGATGACCTTGGTCGCCAGATCGCGTTGAACGACGACAATGGCAGCAGTACCGACGCCCAGATCAGCGCCCGTGTGTTGGCTGGAACCTACATGATCGGTGTGAAGCAGGTGCAGGACCGTAGCGGATTTGTTCGGCTTCTGATGGAACGTTTCATTGCGGCCGAGTAATCAATGCCGATCAGCCTTTTTCAGATAGCTTTTATATCCATCGGCAGGGTTGTTGCATAACGGCTCTGGCGGTGCATTTTCGGGGCGTGGTCAGAGTCGGGGCGGGGTCGGATATCCGCAAGGCCTGTACCCGATGACATCGCCGTGTCGGCCTGTCGGATGGCCATCGCGCTAGGTCTGTCCGGGGCAGGCAGTGCCAAATCCTGTATGCGGCGGTGAGATGCCGCATACCCCCCTTTCCCGTCTCTCGCGGTGCCGTCTTTTGGGCATTGTTTCTGAGACCGGCCTTCCTTTAGCGGGGCATTTTTGAATGCGCAAAGCGTGACCGGACCCTGTGCCACGACGCTTTCAGGGGAAGGGTGCTTTTACCATCCTGATCTTGTGTCCTGTCGCTTTGCCGGCCGCGCTGATCCAGGTCTTTGCCGCCTTTTGGTTCGGCAAAGTCTGCGCGACGAAAACCGTTCATACACCACCGTATGATGTGCAGGGCTGCGGGGCCGGCAGGCATCGGGGTGTACCGCTTGGTGTTGATCTCCCAACGTCGGATTTTGCGCGCGCGTGGGGTCCGTGTGCCGATCGGTACGCGTTGGAGGGCATCACGTGCCACAGGGCTGGCGGATGCAGCGCTGTGCGGTGCGCGCAAGGCGTTTGGGTATATGGCCAGACGCCGTATCTGGTTTGGTCGTCACCCAAACCTTTTGCCATTATCATGGGCCATGAGCCATGAGCCATGAGCCATGAGCCATGAGCCATGGGGCAGGCGGGTCGGGGGTTTAGGGGATCGCGGCGGATGGATGTTGGAACAGGGCGTGTCGCGGTCGCGTTGACCCGGGGAATGACCCTTTCAGCCAGCCCTGCAGGAGCGCGCCATGACCAATACGCCCGATTTCCAATCCGGTATTCCCCTTGATCAGTTGTCAGACGGTCAGCCGCTCACAGGACTGTATGGCGATGACGAGGTCACGTTGGTGCGGCAGGGCTCTTCAATCTTTGCGGTGGCGGCCCGCTGCACGCATCTGGGCGCGGATCTGGGCGACGGGCTGGTGGAGAAAGGTACGATCCGCTGCCCCTTCCACCATGCGCGGTTCGATCTGCAGACAGGTGATGCGGTATCCGCGCCGGCGGTGTCGCCCTTGGGGTGCTACACCACCGAAATTGCGGACGGCGTGGTGCGCGTTTCGGGCAAAATCTCCGGGGACACCATGCGGGCCCCTGCGCGGGAGGCCCAACCCCGCGTGGTGGTTGTCGGCGCAGGGGCTGCGGGCCATGCGGTCGCGGATCATTTCACATCCGCGGGGGCAGGCGCGCGCGTGACCCTGATCTCGGCCGAGGCAGAGGCCCCCTACGAACGTACCTATGTTTCAAAGCAGGTGCTTGCAGGCGCCAGCACACCCGAGGATGCAACGTTGCCTTTTGCGCATCCCCAAAACCCGCACCCCGATCTGCGCACCGGTGTCCGGGTCGAGGAAATCGACACATCTGCCAAACAGGTGAAGCTGTCGGACGGCGAGGTGTTGGCCTACGATACGCTCGTGCTGGCAACAGGTGCCACCGCGCGCCGGCCATCGTTCACGGGCGCCGACCGTTCCGAAGTCTATAGTTTGCGCACGATGGAGGATGCCCGCCGCCTGCGCGCGGCGGCATCCAAAGCCAAATCAGTCGCCATTTTGGGCGCGTCCTTCATCGGGTTGGAGGCTGCGGGCGCTCTGGCAGGGGATGGGCGCGAAATTCATGTGATCAGCCGCGAAGACGTGCCGATGGAGGGGCTTCTCGGGCCGGATGTCGGCGGTTTTGTGGCCCAACAGCACAAAGATAACGGGGTCAGCTTCCATATGGGGCGCGAGATCAGTGCATTTGACGGTCAAACGGTTTGCTTGGATAACGGGCACGAGCTCGCGGCCGATCTGGTGGTGATCGGCATCGGGGTGCGTCCTGCGCTGGATCTGGCCACTCAGGCCGGGTTAACGCTGGCCGAAGGGGACGATGGCGTTTTGGTCAACGGGCAATTCCAGACCTCTGATGCCTCGATATACGCGGTGGGCGATATCGCCAACTATCCCGCCCCCGACGGATCGGGGCGCCGCCGGATCGAGCATTGGGCCCATGCCGCAGATCAAGGCCGGCATCTGGCACGTGTCCTGCTGGGCGAGACGGGCGATGCGTTTGACCGCGTGCCGTTTTTCTGGACAAAGCAGGGCGATGCCCAGTTGCGCTATACCGGGTATGGCACCGCCCAAGACGGTGCGCGGATCGACGGGGATCTGGCGGCCAAGGATTTCGCTGTGCATTACAATGGCGCGCTTTTGACCTGCAACCGCGATCTGGCCGCGCTAGAGGCCGAGCGCGACTGGGAGGCCGCACTCGGCTGATCATGCGATGACCCAACGATCATGCCCTGCTCAGGGGGTGATCGTTACAAACCATGCAAACCGCGCCGTGGCCTTGGGGGCCAGCTCAACGATGTTCGGGCGGTCCTCGATGCGCGCGCCATGCCCGTGTCGCGCGGCCATGCCGTGCCATGGCTCGACACATACGAACGGTGCGCCGGGTGGCTGCCACAGCGCCAGATTGGGCAGATTGGCAAACTGGAAATCAAGGCTCGGGCCGGTGCGCGCGCAGTAGCGCAGGGCCTCTCCGGCGCCCTCGGGAAACAGGGCGGCGTTCTTTTCAAAAAGCTGCGTATCCAGTTCCAGCGTGCCGTTTTGAAACGGGCTGGGGTTCAGGCCATCAGCAATCAGCCCGTCATGAATGCGCATCATCTTCGGCTCGCCACCATTGGCAAGTTCGATCAGATGCGGACCTTGGGCGCCGGGCAGCGGCCAGCGGAAGGCCGGATGGAAGCCAAGGCTGAAGGGCATGGGCACATCGTCTTCATTGATAACGCTGGCCGCCACTTCCAGCGTTGTGCCCGTTACACGGTGGCTCACACGCAGATTGAAGCGGTAGGGATAGCTTTCGATATCTTCCGAGGGGCGCAGTTCATGGGTTACGAAATCGGCACCGCTGTCCACGCAGGTAAATGGCAGGCGGCGGGCAAACCCGTGTTGCGCCATGGGGTGGGATTGCCCGCGGATCTCGATCCGGTCGTCGGGCGCGCGGCCCACGATGGGAAACAGGATGGGGGAACGCCCGGTCCACCATTGCGCATCCCCATGCCATAGATAGTCCTGTCCACGACATTGCAGCGATTGCATTTCTGCCCCGAGGTCGGACACGGTTACGCGCAGATCGGTCGATGATATTGTTGTCATAAGATCAGCTTTCCAAATAATCAGTGTCGTGCGATTTGCGTGCATCGGTGTTACGCCTATGCACGCCGATATCGTGTCGGGCCATCAGCTTTGCCAACCACTGGCCGTAGTCTCTGCCAGAACCGTCGCGGGGTCCACGCCGGATAAACGCCCGCGCCTGTCACAAAACATCGGGCAGGGGTCACGAACAGACCTTTATATGCCCCCGCGCAGGGGAGCGACCAGATAAAATGCTGGACGGCGGCGCGGTTCATCTTTCTGGGTGGAGTGTCGCGTTTCGCATGACTATGGCGGGTATCCAGCCCCGACACATCTTCGTCAATCCTGCCATTGCTTCTGCCATCACCAAAAGCCGGGTGCATCTTTGCGCCCCGTCTGATCGTCGCCGCCATGGACTATGGTGGTCACAGATCAACGATCAGCCGGTCGAATTTGATCGGTGATAGCCGCAAGATCGCCCCGATCAGATCTTCTTTCAAGGCGCGCGGCCTCAAGGGTGGCGGCTGTCACGCCTTTGAGGGGGGGCCATCGCTTAAAGGCGCGGCATCCGTGTTCGGGCGTCTTGGATCTGCGCCAGTCGTCGACCCCGCCAGCGTCCGATGGCAACCGATTGGCAATACGCGCAGGATTGGTGGCCAGCCGCAGGGCCCGTTTCGCCGTAATTTCATGGCCGTCATGGTCTGGAGAGGTCGAAAGCGCGCACGGGCCCCATGCAGCCGTGCCCGATGCGCGCGGTTGGACCGATGGGGTTCCGTGCCGCCGGAGGACAGCGACTGTGCCTGTATATTGATCAGGGCGACCTTGTTTTTCAGGCCGGCGGTCCCGACACCCGCCGGCAGAGTTTGCACGGGGGGGAGGATGAAATCCGGGCAACCGGCTATGCGCATCTGGCGGTCTTTATCAAAAAACGGCGGGCACATGGCCCGCCGTTGGTATCAGACATCCAATTCTTGGACAAACTGTGCGTTGGCTTGAATATACTGGAACCGCAACTCCGGCTTTTTACCCATCAGGCGCTCGACCAGATCGGAGGTTTCCCCGCCCAGATCATCGTCGATCGTCACGCGGATCAGCTTGCGGGTGGCGGGGTCCATGGTGGTTTCCTTCAGGTCCTTGGCGTCCATCTCGCCCAGACCCTTGAACCGCTGCACATCGATCTTGCCGCGCCCGCCAAGGCCCTTGGCCAGCCATTCCTCTTTTTCCGCTTCGCTGGCCACATACATCCGCTTGGCGCCTTGGGTCAGGCGATACAGCGGCGGGCACGCCAGATACAGGTGGCCATGATCGATCAGCGGGCGCATCTGGGTGAAAAAGAACGTCATCAAGAGCGAGGCGATATGCGCCCCGTCCACATCTGCATCGGTCATGATGATGATCTTGTCGTAGCGCAGATCATCCACCTTGAAGCGGGTGCCAAGCCCCACGCCCAAGGCCTCGCACAGATCGTTGATCTCTGCGTTGGAGCCAAGCTTGGACGAGGCCGCCCCCAAGACGTTCAGGATTTTCCCCTTGAGCGGCAAAAGCGCCTGTGTCTCGCGTTTGCGCGCGCCTTTGGCCGAGCCGCCAGCCGAATCCCCTTCTACGATGAATAGCTCTGTGTTCTCGCGGTTCTTGGCCGTGCAGTCGGTCAGCTTGCCGGGAAGGCGCAGTTTCTTTGTGGCCGATTTGCGAGCGGTTTCCTTTTCCTGACGCCGCTTGAGACGTTCTTCGGCACGCAGGATCAGGAAATCGAGGATGGCGCCTGCGGATTTCGTGTCGGAGGCCAGCCAGTTGTCGAAATGGTCGCGTACCGCGTTTTCCACCAGCCGCTGGGCCTCGACCGTGGCCAGCCGGTCTTTGGTCTGGCCCACGAATTCCGGCTCGCGGATAAAGCATGATACCAGCGCACAGCCGCCCGTAATCAGATCGTCACGGGTGATATTGGCGGCTTTCTTGTTGCTGACCAACTCGCCATAGGCGCGGATGCCCTTCAAAATCGCGGCCCAGAATCCTGCCTCATGCGTGCCGCCTTCGGGCGTTGGCACGGTGTTACAGTAGGATTGCAGATAGCCATCGCGCGAGGGGGTCCAGTTGATCGCCCATTCGACCGATCCCGGCACTTTGAATTTCTCGCGGAAATCCACCTTGCCGGCAAAGGGCCGTTCTGCATAGACGCTGGCCTTGCCCATGGTTTCGTTCAGATAATCCGCCAATCCGCCCGGGAAATGGAACACCGCCTCGGTCGGGGTCTCGCCATCGTCAATGGCTGTTTTCCAGCGGATTTCCACGCCAGAGAACAGATAGGCCTTGGAGCGCACCATTTTCATCAGCCGCGCGGGCTTGAACCGGTGATGGCCGAAAATCTGTTCGTCGGCATGGAAGGTCACTTGGGTGCCGCGCCGGTTCGGAGCGGCGCCGATTTTCTCGACCGGTCCTTGTGGCACGCCGCGTATGAAGCGCTGTTCGAACAATTCCTTGTTTTTGGCCACCTGCACGACCATCAGATCGGACAATGCATTGACCACCGACGCGCCCACCCCGTGAAGGCCGCCCGATGTGGCATAGGCGTCGCCCGAAAACTTTCCGCCTGCGTGCAGGGTGCATAAAATCACCTCTAGCGCGGATTTGCCCGGAAATTTCGGATGCGGATCAATCGGGATGCCACGGCCGTTATCACGCACGACCAGCGAATAATCCTCCAGCAACTCGACCTCGATGCGGCTGGCATGACCTGCCACTGCCTCGTCCATGGAGTTGTCGAGGATCTCTGCAAGCATATGGTGAAGCGCGCGCTCGTCCGTGCCGCCGATATACATGCCCGGGCGTTTGCGAACAGGTTCGAGCCCTTCGAGCACCTCGATCGAGGAAGCGTCATAGGTAGATTCGGACTGGGTAGACAAAAGATCGTCGGCCATCTGCTCGCTCTTCATTAGGGGATTGGTCTTGAGGGATACAGCACCCAAGGGGCGTGGGGCAAGGTGATCTGTCGCGCTGGTACGAAACTAGCCCAGATCATACGGCCTTCGGGGGCAGGGTGGCCCGATGGGCTGTGCCAGATGTCTGATGCGCCGCAGCCCCCATGCACAGGCAAGACATGTGATGAAAAAAGCCATGCCGTGCCCCCGCGCGCGATCATGTCCGCGCACCCGATTGTGATCCCGCGCTTGGGCACACAGGTTTTTTACGCTATAAAAGGGGCCTTCGGGTGACAGGTTGGCCCCGGGGGGACGCCAGTTTCCACTGGCCGATTGACTGTTTTCATGCACCATGCGACGGGCAAATTCATTTGACCGTTTGATCAAGGTTTTTCGTTATGAGCCCCAATAATACCACTTCGACCCAACCAGAGGCCGTGACGACCCCGAATGCCCCCACCCGTTCGCCTGCAATGAGCTGGGGAGGGCATACACGGGCGATCTTGGTTCTGGGGTTGCCGTTGATCGGGTCCAATATCGCCCAAGCCGCGCTTGGTGTGACAGATACGATCATGCTGGGCTGGTATGGTGTGCCGGAACTGGCGGCGGTGGTATTGGGCACCAACTATCTGTTCTTTTTCTTTCTGTTCGGGACCGGTTTTGCGAATGCGGTGATCGGGCGTGTGTCTATGGCGCTAGGCGCCAATGACGACACGCAGGCGCGGCGCGATACGCGTATGGCGTTGTGGCTGTCGTTGCTGTTCGGCGTGATCTGCCTGCCCGCGTTGTGGTTTTCCGCGCCCGCCCTGCTGGCATTGGGCCAACCGCCAGAACTGGCGCAGATGGCACAGGATTATCTGCGCATCGCGGGTTTCGGCATTTTGCCGATGTTGGTGATTGCGGTTTTGCGGGGATATCTCTCGGCCCAGGAACGCACCCAGATGGTGCTTTGGGTCACGCTTGGTTCGGTTGCGCTGAATGCGGCGCTGAACTGGGTGCTGATCTTCGGCAATCTTGGCTTTGCGCGCATGGGGGTCGAGGGGGCGGCCCTTGCCTCGCTTATCGTGCAACTGGCGGGGGCGGTTTTGCTGGTGATCTATGCCACACGTGCGCGGGGCCTGCGCGAGGTTAATCTATTACAGCGGTTCTGGCGTCCCGACTGGTCGGCCTTTTTCGCCGTGGCGCAGATGGGCCTGCCCATCGGGATGACGATCATGGCCGAGGCGTCGATGTTCCAGCTGGCCACCATTATGGTCGGCTGGCTGGGCACGGTTCCGCTGGCTGCGCACGGGATCGTCATGGAGATATCGGTACTGGCCTTTATGTTCCACATGGGGCTGGCCAATGCCGCCACAGTGCGTGCAGGGCGTGCACATGGCGCGCGCGACAGTCTGCGGCTGAAGCGCGGCGGGATTGTGGTGACGCTGATGGCGCTGGTGATCGTAGCGGTCACGCTTGTCGTGTTCCTGACCATCCCCGAACAATTGATCAGCCTGTTTTTGAACACTTCGGAGCCTGAGGCGGCCACAATCATCCTTCTGGGGGCTGGTATTCTGGCCGTATCGGGGCTGTTCCAGCTGTTTGATTCGCTGCAAGTGATTGCAATGGGGCTGCTGCGCGGTGTGCAAGATACCCGTGTGCCGATGTGGATCGCATTGGCCAGCTACTGGCTGATCGGCATGCCATCGGGGTATGGCTTGGGCGTGATCGGGCCATTCGGAGCGGTCGGTGTGTGGCTGGGTCTGGCAATCGGTCTGGGTGCGGCAAGCGTGATGCTGTCGTGGCGCTTCTGGCGGCGCAACTGGATTATGGAGTCAGTCAGCTGATACCCTGCGCCTTTGTCGGGGGCGTGGGCGTGCCGGTGTGATCTGGACCCTACACCTGTCGACGCATTGCAAGCTGACCGGCGCCGCCGTGGTAGGCATAAGGCGTTCCACGGCCGCGCCGGTCGGATGCTGCTAGCGCAAGCGTTCGCAGAACGCTTGCAATCGAGCGCAGGCATCTGTCAGGATTTCGTCCGATGTCGCATAGCTGATGCGAAAATTCGGTGACAATCCGAAGGCGGCACCGAACACTGTGGCCACGCCTGTTTCTTCCAGCAACGCCGTACAAAATGCCTCGTCATCGGTGATTTCAACGCCCCTAGCGGTGGTTTTGCCGATGCACCCTTCTATAGAGGGATAGACATAGAATGCCCCGTTGGGTGTAGGGCACGAAATGCCGGGACACTGGTTGAGGGCGCCCACCACCAGATCGCGGCGGCGTTTGAAGGCGGCACAACTGTCGCGGATATACTCCTGCGGCCCATTGAGCGCCTCTACCGCAGCCCACTGGCTGATCGTGCAGGGGTTCGATGTCGATTGTGACTGCACCTTGCGCATTGCGCCGATCAGGGCCTCGGGGCCGCCTGCGTAGCCGATGCGCCATCCTGTCATGGCATAGGCTTTTGAGACGCCGTTTACTGTCAGTGTGCGGTCGTAAAGTGCGGGGGCGACCTGTGCGGGGGTTGTAAATTCGAACCCGTCGAAGGTGAGATGTTCATACATGTCGTCGCTCATCACCCAGACATGCGGGTGACGCTGCAATACTTCTGTCAGCGCGCACAGCTCCGCGCGGCTGTAGCCCGCGCCGGACGGGTTGGACGGAGAGTTGAACAAGAACCACTTGGTGCGCGGGGTGATCGCGGCCTCAAGCGCATCGGGGCCGATTTTATAGCCGCGCGCGGGGTCTCCGGGCACAAAGACGGGCGTCCCGCCCCCGATTTTGACCATATCGGGATAGCTCACCCAATACGGCGTGGGGATGATCACCTCGTCACCGGGATTGAGCGTGGCCATGAAGGCATTGAACAGAACCTGTTTGCCACCCGAAGACACCGAGATTTGCGACGGGCTGTAGCGCAGATCATTTTCGCGGGCGAACTTGTCGCAAATTGCCTGTTTCAATTCGGCGATACCGTCCACGGTGGTATATTTCGTCTGCCCTTGAGTGATCGCCCGCATGCCCGCATCCTTGATGTTTTGCGGTGTGTCGAAATCAGGCTCCCCTGCGGAAAGCGCAATGATGTCATGACCTTTGGCTTTCAGCTCTTGGGCAAGGCCTGTCATAGCGACAGTGGGGGAGGGTTTGACGCGTGTCAGGCTGTCGGAAAGAAAGGCCATGCGGTAAGGCTCCGTTATCCAAAGGGACGTTTGTATCTTGCACGACCTTGTCATACGCTTGGTCACAAATCCTATCAAGTGGAGGCGCAGATGGCCGAGGACTGGTATAGTGGCAATGCGACAACGTTCGGCGACCGGCTGGAAGGTGCGCGCGAAACCGCAGGGCTCAGTCAAGACGAGCTGGCGGTCAAACTGGGGATCGGTGTGGATACGCTCAGCGCGTGGGAAGATGACGTGGCCGATCCGCGTGCCAACAAGCTGCAGATGGTTGCCGGAATTTTGAATGTCTCGCTGATGTGGTTGCTCACCGGCGATGGCGATGGGCTTGACGGCCCGCCCGGTCCGGTGGAAGAGGCAGAGCGGGAACGCGAGATTGTGCGCGAAATCCGTGAAATCCGCTCCGTGGTCGAGGAGCTTGATGCGCGCCTTGACCGGTTGGAGCGGAAGATCAAGTCAGGAGAAACCCCATGAGCGACGTCATCGAAACCCCAGAGGCACGGCTGAAGCGGCTGCGGATGCGCAGCTGGCGGCGTGGCACCAAGGAAATGGATATGGTGCTGGGCCCCTATGCCGATGCGAATTTGGCGCAGATGGACGAGGCCACCTTGACGCTTTATGATGCGTTGCTCGATGAATATGATCCCGATCTGTATTTGTGGGTGTCGGGCGCGCGTCCTTGCCCGCCGGAATACCTCGATTTGCTTGCAATTATCGCCGCATTTGCCCGTACACGGCGCCCGGGCGCGTAAACATGTGGCCCCGTCCGCAGGGGCCGTGCATTTGTTTACCGATTATTTGGGGAATTGCGTCACTGTGATCCGGACCTAGAGGGCCGAACACGGAGGGCGGAATGCGAATAGATCCCCATGCAGGTCAGATGACCGATGACCGGCCCCGCGCGGGGCCGGAGATGTTGGCAGGTTATCTTGAAACACTCGCATTGGTGGAACGTTTGCACCGCCTGATGCTGGATGTCATCAAAGACGAGTTCGAACGGCTGGGGATTATCGAGATCAACGCCGTTCAGGCCTTGTTGCTGTTTAACGTGGGCGACCACGAGGTGACGGCGGGCGAGTTGAAAAGCCGCGGTTTCTATCAGGGCTCGAATGTCAGCTATAACCTTAAAAAACTGGTCCAGACCGGATTTTTGCATCACCACCGCAGCGAGCAGGACCGGCGCACTGTGCGCATACGTCTGACCTCCAAGGGGCAGCGTTTGCACGATACAATGCGCGATCTGTTCTTTCGTCATGCCGAGGGGGTCATGGCCACTCAAGTCGCCGATGAGGCGCAGTTGGCGATGCTGAACACCCGTTTGCACGGGTTGGAACGCTATTGGATGGAGCAGATCCGCTATATTTACTAGGCGCCAGACTGATTGGTCTAGAGCCGGAACCGAGGGTCTTTGCGCGCGTAACCGCATAATGCAAGACCTGCGGCGATCTGTTATGGCAGGGCGCAATGCGAGGCCAGCCTTTACGGCGTCCGAACATGACCCGATGCGACATGACCCGATGCGATGGCGCGTTTTTTGCCGAATTTTTCGGGCGACATTCATCCACGGCTGCCCCGCGTGATCCCGGTCCCGATCAAGGGTCCGCAGGCGCGGCCGGCATAAGCCCCGGATTTTCCGGTACCCGATCTGCTGATGGTTCAGGCGCGTCACCAAACCCGTGGCAACGGTATAATGTCTCACCTGATCTTCGGTGACAAAGGCGCGGATCGGGGGGCGTTGATTGTGGCAGGTCTCTGCATGTCGCCTTTCACGCGCCCTATCAGCCCGAAAGGCCACCTTATCGATACCGCGGGCCGAATGCCTTAGGACGCGCGCCATGGCAGATCGCGCCGCGCATGCTGGCCGTCTGATAGGGGTATGACGCCGCTCCCGCCATGATCGGCCGTGCAAGCTCCGATATTCTGCCATCGGGGCCAGTGGGGCTTTGGGTGGTCATCTTGCTTTTGAGGGCCACTTCAGTGCAAGCCGTTGCGATTATGCAATGTCGCCGCCGAGCACACGCCTGTGATTGGCGTGCTGGTTTGCGCAGACTATGGCACCCGACCGTACCATCTGCCCGTCATTCAGGCAGAAAGGATGGCGCATCACCTCCCTTGGATTTTGAGGTCTTTCATCAACAGGCCGAGAGCCAGCACTACACCTTGTCAAAGTTACTGCATTTTCCCTGACGGTTGGGGGCGTGCGCGGCAGACCAGACGGTTTGCACGTTGACAGCGCGGGTATCTGATCGCAGGCTTCGCATCGAATGGCAGGAGGATGCGATGGAAAAAGATGCGTCGATCAATGTGTTGGGTCAGCCGCTGGAGCCATGTTCCTACGCCCCCGAGACCGGTTTTTTTCGCGATGGGCATTGTAATACATGCGCGCAGGATCGGGGCAGCCACACGGTATGTGCCTTGATGACGAAAGAATTCCTCGCATGGTCCAGCTATATCGGGAATGATCTGAGCACACCACGACCGGAGTTCGGGTTTGCCGGGCTGAAACCGGGGGACAGGTGGTGCCTGTGTGCGGGCCGGTTCATGGAGGCCCATGACGAAGGGTGCGCCCCGCAACTTGTGCTGGAAGCCACCCATCAACGGGCATTGGATGTGATCTCCATGGATGTGCTGCGTTTGCACCGGTATCTGTCGCCATTTGAATGACCGATCCGCAGTACTGGCCGGACATATCACATAAGGGCCGCGTGGCCGGCACCGGCCACCGCGTCATCAAAGGCTATGATTTGTGCTATGTGCCCCCGGGCGACGGGGGCACATAGCAAAGGGGCGCAAGAGGCTTGTGGTGCACTTGAAAAGGGGGCACGTCCTTGCGAAGCCGCGCCTTCAAACACGCATGTCGTGCACAATTAACAGGTTGCGACCGGGGTCCAGATGATATCGTCGATCCTGGGGGCATGCGTGGCCAAGGCCACGAGCCGATCAAACCCCAGTGCAATACCACAGGCGTCGGGCATGATTTCCAAAGCGTGCAGAAAATCCTCGTCAATCGGATAGGTCTCGCCGTAGATCCGCTGCTTTTCAGTCATTTCCGCCTCGAACCGCTGACGCTGCTCGGCGGGGTCGGTCAATTCGCCGAAGCCATTGGCAAGCTCTACCCCGCAGGCATAAAGCTCGAAGCGTTCTGACACGCGCGGATCGTCATTGCAGCGCTGTGCAAGCGCCGCCTCCACTGCGGGATAACGGTCCAGAAGGGTGGGCCGACCATGGCCCAGATGCGGCTCTACCAGATGCACAAGCAGTTTCGAGAAAAGGTCTGACCACGTGTCGTCTGCGGCAAATGCGAAACCGATGGCCTGTGCACGCGTGCGAAGCTGTGCCAGATCCGGCGCACCATCCGCACCAAGGCAGGCCAGCAGATCTATACCTGCATATCTGGTGAACGCATCCGCCACCGATAGGCGTTCGGCCTGAGCGAACGGATCGCAGCGCGCGCCATTGTGGAAAAACTCCGCCACATGCGTGGTGCTGGCCGCAAGACGCATCAAGGCCACACAATCGTCCATCAAAGCCGTATAGGGCGTGTGGGTGCGGTACCATTCCAGCATGGTGAATTCGGGGCTGTGGCGGGCACCGCGTTCGCGATTGCGCCATACATGGGTCAGCGCAAAAATGCGCGTCTCGCCGGCGGCCAGCAGTTTTTTCATCGCAAACTCCGGCGATGTATGAAGATACATCGGATGGGGTTGGCCGTCATTGCCGATCATCGTGGTGCCAAAGGCGTGCAGATGTGCCTCGTTTCCGGGGCTGGTTTGCAGGCAGGCGGGGTCCACCTCGATGAACTCCCTATCGGTCAGCCACGTGCGGATGGCCGTCTGTATCCGGTTGCGCGCCAGAAGCAGGGGCCGCCTGTCGGCGTGGCGCGATGGATCCCACCAGGCTGTTTCGCGCATCGATCCGTCTCTCCTTGGGGCTTTAAGCTGGAATTCGGTCAGCAAATAGTTTAGGCGACGAGGCATCCGGGCGCCAGAGCCTGTCTATCATCCGCCCGTATCGCGGCGTTTTGTTAAAGGAATACCCATGGCTAAAGTCATCGCCTCGCAGCTGCGCAAGGGCAATGTCGTTGAGTTGAACGAACAGCTTTATGTTGTTTTGACCGCGCAAAACTTCCATCCCGGCAAGGGCACACCGGTGACCCAGATCGAGATGCGCCGGATTTCTGACGGCAACAAGGTCTCCGAGCGTTGGAAAACAACCGATACGGTCGATCGCGCGCATGTCGAAGACAAGGAATTCGATTTCCTTTATGATGATGGCGAAGGCTATCACTTCATGGACCCGCAGTCCTATGAACAGGTCGCTGTCGCCGAAGATGTGATCGGCGATGCCAAAGTGTTTTTGCGTGACGGTCTGCGCGTTTATCTCAAGCTGCATGGCGAGAGCGTGATCGCGATCGAGTTGCCGCAAAAACTGACGGTGGAAGTGGAAGAAACCGAACCGGTGGTGAAAGGGCAGACGGCGTCGTCGTCCTACAAACCCTCCACATGCACAGGCGGCTTGCGCGTGATGGTGCCGCCGCATATCTCGGCGGGTACGCGTATCGTGATCACCACCGAAGATCTGGGATATGTAGAACGCGCCAAAAGCTGAACGGTTTTGGTCTTGTGATTTTGGAAAGGCGCCCTGTTTCGGGGCGCTTTTTTATGCCCGACCTCGGGTTATTTTCGCATTTTTAGATTGTTTGCCCGCGCATTGGGCGTCATCCTCCCGCCAAGAGGAGAATAACGATGACACAAGAATTTGCCACATACCCCAGTTTGCAAGAGCGGGTGGTTTATGTTTCGGGCGGTGCCTCCGGTATCGGAGAGCAGATCGTGCGCGGATTTGCCAGCCAAGGCGCGCGGGTCGGGTTTCTGGATCTGGATGCCGAGAAGGGCGCGGCCTTGGCCGAGGAAACCGGTGCCGCCTTCGAACGCGCGGATCTGCGCGATATCGATGCGTTGCGCGCGGCATTTGGCGCGTTGAAATCGCGCATCGGTCCGGCGGGCGTATTGGTAAACAATGCCGCGCGCGATGACCGCCATGACTGGCAGGACGTGACGCCGGAATATTGGGACGAACGGCAGGCCACCAATTTACGCCACATGTTTTTTGCCATTCAGGCGGTGGCCCCCGATATGATCGAGGCGGGGCAGGGGTCGATCATCAATATGGCGTCAAACAGCTGGATGGAAGCCTCTGGCGACATGCCCGCCTACACGACCGCCAAGGCGGCTGTCCACGGCCTGACCCGTGGCATGGCGCGCGATCTGGGCGCGCACCGGATCAGGGTGAACACGGTTGTGCCGGGTTGGGTGATGACAGAGCGGCAAAAAACCCTGTGGGCCTCCGAGGAGGCGCTCGCCGGCCACTTGCGGCGGCAATGCCTGCCGGATCTGATCCAGCCGCAGTATGTCGCGCGGATGGTGCTGTTTCTGGCCTCCGATGATGCAGCGATGTGCACAGCCAATAACTATATGGTCGAAGCCGGCTCGATCTAGGGCTTGCCGGATTGCGGGGCGGCATCACTTTAGGGGGGTGCGGCCCTGCGGCCTGCCTGAACTTTAGCAAAAAGAGGCATGCCATGATGAATGGCGAGTTGTTGAAACAGATCAAGGCTACGATCAAGAAGCGAGCCGATGGCGCGTTCCATTTGTCTGATATCTACGGCGGTGAATGGGATGCGCTATATGTGGGCGATCAGGTGCGCCTTGGCCGGGAGTTTTTGAGGCTTGTGCAGCGCGGAGATATCAAGGGCGTTCGCGATAGCGGCGAAAAATCCGGCGGGGGACGGCTGTATATCAAATCCACGCCGTGACATGTGGCCGCCAAGCCCCGTGAATATCAAAGCGGAAATATTAAAGCCCTGTGAATATCAAAGCTTGCGTAGCCGCACCACGACATCGATGGCCGCAACCTCGTAGCCCGCGGGCGGTGTCGGCACAGAGGTGATATGCAATTCGCCCGCTGGTGCATCCGATATGCGGTTTTCCTCTTCCCAGAAGAAATGGGGATGGTCGTCCATGCGCGTATCGAAATAGCTGCGCGTGCCGTCGACGGTGACCTCGTGCATCAACCCCGCCTGACAAAATGCACGCAGTGTGTTGTAGACGGTCGCAAGCGAGACGCTTTCACCGGCTGTCTGGGCCGCCGTATGCAGGCCCTCTGCCGTGACATGGCGGTTTTCACCATCGCCCACCAGCAAGCCCGCAAGCGACAGGCGCTGTTTGGTCGGGCGCAAGCCGCCCTTGGTCAGCCATTCCCGGCCGCGCTCATGTGTCGATACTGTCATGTTATGCCAACTCCTGCAGTCCAATATGCCGTTGACGGACCGAAGTTTCAATCGTCAGGCTGCACATGGGGTGTAAAATGCGTAGTATCGGGCGCAATTGTCGCATTCGCGCGGCGCAATAGGGGCGCAGGGGGAAGGTGTGATACAGATGATTTGCCATCGCGCCGTCGGGGTGGTCAACTGCTTGCAGCCTTGCGTGTGCGCCCGCGCGGGTGTTAGAGGGAACAAAACTTGACCCAAGGGGGGGAAATACGACCCATGGCAGGATATCCGTCGAGCTTCGATCGGGATGATCTTTTGAAATGTGCGCGGGGCGAATTGTTCGGTCCGGGCAATGCCCAATTGCCTGAACCGCCGATGTTGATGATGGACCGGATCACCGAGGTCTCCGCTGATGGCGGCGAGTTCGGCAAAGGCCATATCCGGGCCGAGTTCGACATCACACCCGATCTGTGGTTTTTCGAATGCCACTTCCCCGGCAACCCGATCATGCCCGGCTGCCTTGGCCTTGATGGTCTGTGGCAGTTGACCGGCTTCAATCTTGGCTGGCGCGGCTGGCTGGGGCGCGGCTATGCGCTGGGTGTGGGCGAGGTCAAGCTGACCGGCATGGTGCGCCCCGAGCGTAAGATGCTCACCTACAAGGTGGATTTCACCAAAGCGATTCAAACCCGTCGTTTGACGATGGGCGTGGCCAACGGCATCGTAGAGGCCGATGGCGAAGTGATTTATCAGGTCAAGGACATGAAGGTCGCTCTGTCAGAGAGCTGATCTGCGAAACCCGAAGGAGGTGCATATGCGCCGTGTCGTCATCACCGGGCTGGGGATTGTTAGCCCGATCGGCAATTCAGCCGAAGAAGTTACCGAGAGCCTGCGCGCGGGCCGTTCGGGAATTACGTTCCAGCAAGACTATGCCGATAATGGTTTTCGCAGCCAGATCGCTGGCGTGCCGCAAATCGATTTTGCAGAGCATGTCGACAAGCGCGTTTTGCGTTTCATGGGGCCGACCGCGGCCTATGCCTATATCGCGATGAAACAGGCGATTGCCGATTCCGGTCTGGCCGAGGATCAGGTATCCAACCCGCGCACGGGACTGGTGGCAGGGTCTGGCGGCCCGTCCACCTCAAGCGTGTTTCAGGCCCATCAGATCACCAAGGAAAAAGGCAGCCCCAAACGGATGGGCCCCTTCATGGTGACCAAGGCCATGTCGTCCACCGTGTCGGCCTGTCTGGCAACCCCGTTCAAGATCAAGGGCGTGAACTATTCCATCACCTCGGCCTGCTCGACCTCGGCGCATTGTATCGGCAATGGTGCGGAGCTGATCCAGATGGGCAAGCAAGACATCGTTTTTGCCGGTGGTGGCGAAGAGGTGGATTGGTCGCTGTCGTGCCTGTTTGATGCGATGGGGGCGATGTCGTCGAAATATAACGATACGCCGGACAAGGCAGCACGGGCCTTTGATGCCACGCGCGACGGGTTTGTGATTGGCGGCGGCGGCGGTATTTTGGTGCTCGAAGAGCTGGAGCACGCCAAAGCCCGCGGCGCGAAAATCTATGCCGAGGTGACCGGCTATGCCGCAACCTCTGATGGCTATGATATGGTCGCGCCGTCGGGCGAGGGTGGAGAGCGCTCGATGCGCCTTGCACTGGAAACTCTGCCCGAAGGCCGCAAGATCACCTATATCAATGCCCATGGCACCTCTACACCCGTGGGCGATGTGCGCGAGGTCGAAGGCGTCCGTCGCGTTCTGGGGGATGATCACGCTCCGATTTCGTCGACCAAATCCATGACCGGCCACGCGCTGGGGGCTGCTGGTGTCAACGAGGCGATCTATTCGCTGTTAATGATGCAGGGCGGGTTTATTGCCCCCTCGATCAACGTGACCGAACTGGATCCGGCGATCAACGAAGGCGAGATCGCCACAAGCCTGATTGACAATGTCGATCACGACTCGGTGCTGTCTAACAGCTTCGGTTTTGGCGGGACCAATGCGTCTTTGGTCATGAGTAAATATAACGACTGATAGTTCAAGGAAGACCTGAAGACATGGCGGATCTGATGAAGGGCAAGCGCGGGCTTGTTATGGGAGTGGCCAATGACCGCTCCATCGCGTGGGGCATTGCATCGGCACTTGCCGCGGAAGGGGCGGAACTGGCCTTTTCCTATCAGGGCGAGGCATTCGGCAAGCGGGTGGCGCCGCTCGCCGCCTCCGTCGGGTCGGAGCTTCTGGTCGATGTCGATGTGAATGACGACGCGTCCATGGATGCGGCGTTTGCAAAGCTGAAATCCGAATGGGGTTCGCTTGATTTTATCGTGCACGCGATTGCCTATTCGGACAAATCGGAGCTTGCAGGCCGCTTCGTGAATACCACACGCGAGAACTTCAAGAACTCGCTTACGATTTCGTGCTACAGCCTGATTGACGTGGCACGTCGCGCCGAAGAGCTGATGCCGGAGGGCGGGTCGATCATCACCCTTACGTACGGCGGATCGAACCGTGTGACGCCGTTCTATAACGTGATGGGTGTGGCCAAGGCGGCGCTGGAATCCGCTGTGCGGTATCTGGCAAATGATCTGGGGCCCAATGCGATCCGTGTGAACGCGATCTCACCCGGCCCGATGAAAACGCTGGCAGGTGCGGCGATTGGCGGTGCGCGCAAGACCTACCGCCACACCGAGCATAACGCGCCCCTGCGCCATAATGCGACGCTGGAGGCGGTGGGTGGCACGGCTGTGTGGCTGGCATCTGATTACGGCAATTGCACCACTGGCGAGGTGGTCAAGGTCGATGCGGGCTATCACGTGCTGGGCATGCCGCAGTCCGAGAACCTGTAGCACGCGCATCGCGACAGCATTTAACAAAAACGCCCCGGTCACCATGCGATGATCGGGGCGTTTTTGTATTTTGAGTGACGGAAACCACAGCAACCGTGAAGGTGTTGAATTTCCCGAGGACCTGAAAGTTCAGGTGGGCGCCAGATAAATGAACCAGGGCTCAAACAGAGCCAGCTCCCTCGGTATCGGTATAGGCCACTGGAAAGACGTCTCGCACGAGAAGAGCAGTAACCGTCACCCCACGAGATAGGCAGTCGGTGCGGCGCTGACAAGCCCCCACCCCGGCAGATTTCGGAAAACTTGTGATCGGCCCTTCACTGGACGGATGTTCCGCATTCGTTCATAATGGGGCCATGTCACAGACGGTTCCACTTTCCGATATGCAGCCCGGGCAGATTCTGGCCCGTGGTATGGCGCGCGCGCTGGCCGAGATGGGGCATGCAAGCGTGCTCGAGATGCCGCTTCGCCCGCGCTTGCGCGCTGATCTTATGGTGTTGACCCCCAAGGGCGAAATCTGGATCGTGGAATGCAAATCAAGCCGTGCCGATTTCACATCCGATCGCAAATGGCAGGGATATCTGGAGTGGTGTGACCGCTACTATTGGGCGGTGGACGCGGCATTTCCGACCGACCTTCTGCCCGAACACAGCGGGCTTTTCATTGCCGACGGATATGGCGCGGACATGATCCGCGAGGCGCCGCAGGACAGGATGCCCCCCGCGCGCCGCAAGGCACTCACGCTTGATTTCGCCCGTCGCGCCGCCTTGCGGTTGCAAGGACTGCGCGACCCTGGCGTGGCGGCGCTGACCGGCTGAGTCAGCGCTTTTTCTTAGGGGCTTTGGCGTTGCCCACCAAACGGGCTGCTTCGGCTGCGGCCTGTAGCTCTTCTGCGATTTCTTCCGCTTCTTCGGGGTCAAAATCCAGCGGCAGGTCGATTCCATTGCCTTCAAGGTAGATTCGCACCATGCCTTGATCGGTCGGGCCGATTTGCAGGTTTGCGGCGATATCGTTTTCACTATTGATGCTCATAAGGGTCTCCAGAAGTGCTTGGGCAAGGATGCGTAGACCCGATTGTAAAAAGAGGCAAGGAAAATGCCAAAAAGGTGGCGTAGACCCTCTTGCATTCACCGCGCACTCAGTCTAAATCCCCTCTCAAGATGCCGCCTTAGCTCAGTTGGTTAGAGCGCTGGATTGTGGATCCAGAGGTCCCCCGTTCAAGCCGGGGAGGCGGTACCATCTCTCCCTAAAGATTTGAAACCTCCGCCAATTCTGGCTTGGGGGTTTTGTCTTTTATGCCACGTCATCTTATGCCGTCATCAAGATACAAAGCCATGCGTTCGCTGCGTGATGGAGCGCGGCTTTTGCGCTGTGTCGTGAGCGGCAGAGGCGCCTTCACACGCGTCGTGGTAAAAGCGGATTGGGCGCGGTGCGCATGTCAGGGATCCTGACCATCCAAGTTCTGATAGCGCCTGGCCGGACACGTGGAGCCATGGTGCGGAGGGTGGTTGGGGCTAACTGTGGCAAAGTTGCCAGCAGAGGGGGCTTGGGCAAAGCGCGCCTCATGCTAGGGCGCGACCTTTTGCATCCATTCACCATGCGCGGAATCGGGATGGGAGGATCAGGGCCCCCCGAGGGGTATATTTTCTAGATTTCTGAAGAGTGATGCCTGGTAGCCCGTAGGGGAGTTGAACCCCTCTTTTCAGGTTGAAAACCTGACGTCCTAACCGATAGACGAACGGGCCACTCTGGCACACGCGTTAGCAATGGTAGCCCGTAGGGGAATTGAACCCCTCTTTCCAGGTTGAAAACCTGGCGTCCTAACCGATAGACGAACGGGCCATGCTTGCGGCGTGGGCGGTTGATAATCCAGCATTCCAAACCACGCAAGAGGTTTTTTGAAAGTTTTTCACTTATCGTAACGGAAATTCGTTAACTACAGAGGTTCAAACGCTTTCTATCGCTTCTGCGGCATCTTCCAATCGCAGCTGCACCTTGTTTCGTCCGCCCCAGCTGTTGATTTCCAGCCGTCCTGCCAGATGAAACCGTGTGGCCCCCGGCTTGGCGAGTGCCGGGCCGATGGCGCTGTCGAACGCGCCAAAGGCAATGGCATCGATCTTACGGCTCATGCCGTCGGAAAACGAGAATCGCAAATGTGATTCACCGACCTGACGCACGCCAGAGATTTCCATGGCCGCAAAGGCAAAGCGCGGGGCAGGGGCCCCTTGGCCAAAGGGGCCGGCCTGTTCGAGTTGGTCGATCAGTTCCGGCGTGGCCGCCCCCGGCATCAGCATCCCGTCCACATGCAGATCGCGCGGACCACCGGCCCCTGCGCCCTGACGGCCCAACAGCTCCGACAAGCGCGCCATCGCGGCCTCCAGTTTGGACTCCTCCACGCTCAGGCCAGCAGCCATTTTGTGACCGCCGCCCTTGATCAGCAGCCCCTCGCTGGCGATGCGTTGGATGGCTGCGCCCAGATCGACGCCCGCAACCGAGCGTGCAGACCCTTTTCCGATGCCCCCCTCCAGTCCGATGACGACGGCGGGGCGGTTGGTGGCCTCTTTCAGGCGGGCGGCAACGATCCCCACCACGCCCGGATGCCAGCCTTCGCCCGCTGCCCAGACCAGTGGCGCATCCAGTCCGCGCGCCTCCGCCTGCGCGATGGCTGACGCGCGCACGGCATTTTCGATATCGCGGCGGTCGGTGTTAAGCTGGTCGAGCCGTTCGGCCAGCATCTCTGCCTCGGCCGTGTCGGTGGTGGACAGCAGCCGTGCGCCCAGATCGGCCGCCCCGATCCGCCCGCCCGCATTCAGCCGTGGTCCGAGCAGGAACCCCAGATGATAGGTATTCGGGGCCTGATCCATACGCGAAATATCGGCCAATGCGCGCAGGCCCACACGTTCCCGTCGCGCCATAACCTTCAGCCCCTGACGCACCAGAGCCCGGTTGCAGCCCACCAGTGGCGCCACATCGGCCACGGTTGCCAGTGCGACCAGATCCAGAAGCGCCATCAGGTCCGGCCCTTTGTGTCCCGCCTCGCGCATGCGCCGGTTCACATCCACCAGCATCAGGAACACCACTGCGGCGGCACACAGATGTGCAAGATCCTTGGTTTCGTCCTGTCGGTTGGGGTTCACACAGGCCACGCAGTCAGGCAGGGTTTCGCCACCCAAGTGGTGATCGAGGATAATCACATCGGCCCCGTTGGCTGCGGCCACAGGCTCGTGTGACAGTGTGCCGCAATCCACGCAGACGATCAGATCATGATCGCGCGCAAGCGCCGCCATCGCGGGCACGTTCGGGCCATAGCCCTCGTCGATCCGGTCGGGAATATACAGCGTGGGTTCCAGACCCATCTGGCGCAACCATACCATCAACAAGGCCGCCGACGCGCCGCCATCCACATCGTAATCGGCAAAGATGGCAATGCGTTCGCGCCGGTCGACCGCCTGCAAAAAGCGTGCCGAGGCTTTGTCCATATCCAGCATCTCGCGTGGATCGGGCAGCAATTCGCGCAATGTCGGCTGCAAGAAGGTTTCGGAGTCCAAAGGTGCCACGCCACGGGCCACCAAGATCCGCGCAAGCGGCATGGGCAGGCGTGTATCCTGAACCATCGCTTCGGCCAGACGATCGGCCTCGGGGCTGGGGCCGATCCAGCGGCGGTGGGTCAGGGAGTGTTCGACGTTGAAAAAAGCGCTCATGGCTCTGCCATATCCAAAAAACCTGCCTGCCGCCAGTGGGCATGGAAAAGGCCCCGCACCACACGAGCACGGGGCCTCAGCGCTGATACGCCCGGATCGGGCAAGGGCTGCACGAGGGCGATCTCGCGCTCTGCGCGATCAGTCCTTGCGATTGACCGGATTGCGATACAGCATCCGGCGCACCGAGCCGGTTTTGGAGCGCATGAGCACGGTCTCGGTTTCGATGTAATCGGGCTCGCGTTTCACGCCCTTCACGATAGAGCCGTTGGTGACCCCCGTCATCGCAAAGATAACATCGCCGGTGACCAGTTCGTCCCGTGAATAGATCTTGTCGAAATCGGTGATGCCTGCCTTGGTGGCACGGCCCCGTTCGTCATCATTGCGAAACAGCAGTTTGCCCCACATCTGTCCGCCCATGCATTTCAGCGCCGATGCGGCCAGAACGCCTTCTGGCGCGCCGCCGGAGCCCATGTACATATCGATGCCGGTGGTCTCGGCCTCGGCGCAATGGATCACGCCCGCCACATCGCCATCGGTGATCAGGCGGATTGCGGCCCCCGTCGCGCGAACTTCGGCAATCATGTCCTGATGACGATCCCGATCAAGGATACACACGGTGATGTCGCGCGAGGATACGCCCTGTGCCTTGGCCAAAGCCTCGACCCGTTCGCGCGGGCTCATGTTCAGTGACACCACATCCTTGGCATATCCTGGGCCGACAGCCAGTTTTTCCATGTAGACATCTGGGGCATGCAAAAGCGTGCCGCGCTGCGCCATCGCGATCACGGTCAGGGCGTTGGGCATATCCAGCGCGGTGAGCGTGGTGCCTTCCAGCGGATCCAGCGCGATATCTACGGCCGGACCGGTGCCGGTGCCGACTTCCTCGCCGATAAACAGCATCGGCGCCTCGTCGCGCTCGCCTTCGCCAATCACCACGACACCTTGGATATCAAGCATATTCAGCTGGTCGCGCATCGCGTTAACGGCGGCCTGATCGGCGGCTTTCTCGTCTCCACGACCAATCAGGTCGGCGCTTGCATGTGCTGCAGCCTCCGACACGCGGGCAAGACCCAGCGAAAGCATACGATCATTGAAATCTACGGGTTTGGTCATAGTCTGTCCTGATATTTTGCGCGAATGCGCATGAATTGGGCCAAGGGTAACCAAAACCCGTTCATCGCAGCAGGGCAAGTCTGTGAACGCTAACACTCGCGCATTATTCATCAAAACAGGATTTGGGCGGATTCTGCGCAGGGAGATATGACGGGCCAGGCGAGGACTGATCTGCCATAACCGGACAGAGCCCTCAAGGCCCGCGGGCACCGCGAGCAGCGCGCCTTATGCGCGCTGGCTGATGCTGGACAGCGTTCACGCCGCGATGTTAGCTGTGCTGGAAATCTCGGCGGAGGCCAATGTCTGATATGCTTTATACCACGATCTGGCCGATCTTCGGGCTTATATGTGCTGGATATGTACTGATGCGGCGGGCGTTCCCCTCCACCCAGTTCTGGTCTGCGGCGGAGCGGTTGAATTATTTTATCCTGTTTCCCGCGTTGCTGGTGTCCAGTCTGGCCAATGCGCCTGTGTATGATCCGGCCGTGCTGCGGCTGGGGGGGGCTGCGGCTGCAACCATCGTGATCGCGTCCATCGGGCTGGCGCTTGTGCTCTGGGCGCGGCCTATGCCTGCGGCGCGCTTCGGGCCGGTTTTGCAGGGGGTGATCCGTTTCAACACCTATCTGGCGCTGGCGCTGGTGTCGATGTTTGCCGGACAGGCGGGGCTGGAGCGGGCGGCGGTGTTTCTGGCCGTGTCGGTGCCGCTGGTCAATGTGTTGTCTATCGGGGCGCTCAGCGGGGCTGCGGCCCTGCGCCATCCGATGAGGCTGGCAGGTGGTATCTTGCGCAATCCGCTTGTTCTGGCCTGTCTGGCGGGTATTGCGCTTGCGCTATCCGGTGTGGGGCTGCCCTATGGCACGGGGAAGTTTCTGTCCCTTTTGGGGCAGGGCAGTCTGCCTTTGGGGCTGCTATGTGTGGGCGCGGCGTTGCAACCGGGGCGGTTGCGTCAGGATATGGCGGCCTTGATGTGGGTCGGGGCGGGGCGGCTTTTGCTGATGCCGGCGCTTGCCATAGGGGTGATTGCCATTTTCGGCCTGACAGGGGCCGAGGCGATGGTGTTGGTGGTGTTTTCCGCCGTGCCGACCGCCGCTACCGCGTATGTGCTGACACGCCAGATGAACGGCGATGCGCCGTTCATGGCAGGGATCGTTACATCGCAGACGCTGGCGGTTGTTGTGACGCTGCCGGTTGTGCTTTTTGTCTGGTCGTCTTTCTAGCAGGCGGGGCTCAGGGGGGGGGCGGTTTTTAGCGCCATCTGCCGGTTTGAAGCCCGCATATGCGCGCTATCCGGCGCGTGGGTCATAAAACTCGTGATTTTCCAACAGCCGCACGGGATTCGTTGTTGACTCTGGTTCCAGCGTGACTAAAAGGCGGGTTCAAGGATTAAGAGGGCTTGCGTGCATAGCGCCGCAGTGGCCCGGCTCAGGAGATGAAACATGGCGAAGCCGACGACGCAAAAGATCCGTCTGAACTCGACGGCGGGCACCGGGCACTTCTACGTGACCAAGAAGAATGCCCGCACCATGACCGAAAAAATGGTTGTTAAAAAATACGACCCGGTCCTGCGTAAGCACGTCGAATACAAAGAAGGCAAGATCAAGTAAGATCTTCGTCTTTGGACTGTTCAAAAGCCGCACCGAAAGGTGCGGCTTTTTGCATTTGTGGCTTCTGTTTCTGATCTGAACGATCACGACTTTGCGAAACGGCTGGGGGGCACGCTGTCGTGATGGCTCGGGATATTGACCTAGTAAAAGAATCAAGTTTACTTTTCTGACCAAATAAATCAGAAATACGTGAACACCTGTTTCTGACCGAGGATCGTCATGCCCCGAATGCTCAAGGCCTATGTTGCCACCACTGCCCTTGTCTGTGCGCCCTTCATGGCGCAGGCCGCCACGCCCTCGCCAGAGGATGTGATCGCAACCTATGCCGATATTGCACAGGCCGGATACGAGGACAGCCTGAGCACCGCGCAGGCCTTGCAAAAGGCCATCGACGCATTCGTGGAAGACCCCACACAAGACACTCAAGACGCGGCCAAGGCCGCATGGGTGGCCGCCCGCGCGCCTTACCAACAGACAGAGGCCTACCGCTTCGGCAATGCGATTGTGGATGAATGGGAAGGCCGTGTGAATGCATGGCCGCTGGACGAGGGGCTGATCGATTATGTCGCCCCCGACACGGCTGTGAATGAAGAGAACGATCTGGCGCAGGCGAATGTGATCGCCAATCCCGACCTGAGCATCGGTGGTCAGGATGTGGATGCAAGCGAGATCACGCCCGCGTTTCTAAGCGATACCCTGCAAGAAGCCGAAGGGATCGAATCCAATGTGGCGACCGGTTATCACGCGATCGAATTTCTGCTGTGGGGGCAGGATCTGAACGGCACAGGCCCGGGCGCAGGCGAGCGCTCCTACACCGACTATCTGCAAGATGACGGCTGCACCAATGGCAATTGTGACCGCCGTGCCGCCTATCTGACCGCTGCATCGGCATTGCTGGTTGATGATCTGGAAGAAATGGTTGGCAACTGGACCGAGGACGGCGCTGCCCGCACGGCATTGGCAGAAGATCCCGAGGCCGGGATCAAAATCATCCTGACGGGTATGGGGTCGTTGTCCTATGGCGAGCTGGCAGGCGAGCGTACGAAGCTTGGCCTGATGCTGCACGATCCGGAGGAGGAGCATGACTGCTTCTCCGACATGACCCATCTGTCGCATTACTATGACGCGATGGGCATCCGTAACGTTTACGAGGGCAAATATACCCGCACGGATGGTCAGGTGGTCGAAGGGCCGTCGATTTCGGATCTGGTGGCCGATGCCGCCCCCGAGGTGGATACGCAATTGCGTGCCGATCTGGATGCGTCCGTGGCGGCTGCGGCAAAGATCAAGACGTCAGCTGAAAACGGTATGGCCTATGACCAGATGATCGCTGTGGGCAATGACGACGGCGCAGAGCTGGTCGAAGGGCTGGTAGACGCGCTTGTCACCCAGACCCGCGGGATCGAACGCGCGGTGGCTGCGCTTGGCAGCGATATCGAGGTGGAAGGCTCCGACAGCCTTGATAACCCTGATGCGGTTTTCCAATAACGAGAGGTGATACATGATCGTGTGCAGCTGTCAAAATATCTCGGATAAAGACATTCACGCCGCCATAGACTGGATGCGACAGTCGGATATGCGCACGATCATTACACCGGGCAAGATTTACCGTGCCTTGGGCAAACGGGCGGATTGCGGCGGATGTATGCCGCTTTTCCTTGCCACCATGCGCAAAAGCGATCACCTTGAAGTTCCAATGGAATTGCGCAACCTTAACAGGCGCAATGTGAACACAGGAGAGATGAATGAAGGGCGATCCGAAGGTCATCGAATACCTCAACGCCGCGCTTCGGTCTGAACTGACGGCAGTCAACCAGTACTGGTTGCATTACCGGCTGCAAGAAGACTGGGGATTTGGCAAGATTGCACGCAAGTCGCGTGAGGAAAGCATCGAAGAGATGCATCACGCCGATAAGCTGATCGAACGGATTATCTTTCTGGAAGGCCATCCGAACCTGCAAAAGCTCGATTCCCTGCGGATCGGCCAGACGCTGAAAGAAACGCTCGAGTCGGATCTGGCAGCAGAGCACGAAGCGCGTTCGCTTTATATCGAGGCACGCAAATATTGTGCCGAGGTGGGTGACTTCGTGACCAAAGATCTGTTCGACGAGCTGACCGCTGATGAAGAGGGTCATATCGATTTTCTCGAGACCCAGCTGGAACTGTTCAGCAAGATCGGCGAGCAGAATTATGGCATGCTGAATGCCGACCCGGCAAATGAAACAGAAGTGTCCCCCGGGACCGAGTGATTTGCCAACGCTAGACAACACAAAGGGGCCTCGCGACAAAACGCGGGGCCTTTTGACCGACCGGACTGAATTTCATCGTGACTTTACCCACACCCCCCAGAGGCATCGCCATCGCTCCACAGGCCCGATCCTGCCGGTGGCCCATGGCGTTGGGCGGGGTTGTGGCATTGGTTGCGTGTGGGGCAGGTGTGATGGCCGAGCCTGCGCGCACGATGCGCGACGCCGCCCGCGTGGCGACGGTCACGCGCCCGACCCACGATTTCACCACCCCCGAACCCTATGAGGCGCGCCCCGCTGGTGCGGGCACGCTCCAAGGGGCCCGGTTTGACCAGCCGCTGGCCAATCTGCCTGATAGGCAAGGCATGGAATTTGTTCTGGGCGAGGCATTGTTTGAAAAGCTCTGGGTGCCTGCGCCGTCCTCCACCCGTGCATCCGACGGGCTTGGGCCGCTTTTTAATGCACGTGCCTGTGCCAATTGTCATCCCGGTGGCGGGCGGGGCAGGCCGGTCGAGCCGGGCGCGATTACGGGGCAGGTCCTGAAACTGTCGCAACCGGGCGGGCTGCTGCCCGACGGGGCACCTGCGGGCTGGCATCCCATGCAGCCTGATCGGATGCTTGGCACGCAGCTGCAAGATCGCGCGGTCCAAGGCCTGTCCGGCGAAGGGGGGCTGTGGCTCGACTGGGTCGAGGAGCCTGTGCAACTGACCGGCGGCAGTGTCAGCCTGCGCAGGCCGGTCTGGCACAGCGATGCAGATATTGGCCCCCGAACGGCAACGTCTTTGCGCATCGCACCGCAGATGATCGGCCTTGGCTTGCTGGCCGCGATTCCTGCGGCAGACCTGCGCGCCAATGCCGATCCCGATGATGCAGATCATGACGGTATCTCTGGGCGTGTGGCGGAGGTCTACTCCCCCTACGCAGGGGGCTGGCGTATGGGACGCTTTGGCCACAAGGCGGGTGCGGCCACCCTTGTGGATATGAGCGCATCGGCTTTCTCGCAAGATATGGGTCTGTCTACGCCATTATTTCCGCACCCTTGGGGCGATTGCACACCGGCGCAAACCGATTGCCGCCGCGCGCCGCATGGCGTGGATGTGGGCCTGCGCGACGGTGTTGAGGTATCGCAAGAGGCCCTTGAGTTGGTCAGCAGCTATGCAGGCGCACTTGCTGTACCCGCCCGCCGCGATGTTGGCTCACCGGCGGTTTTGCGCGGCAAGCAGGCATTTTACGGTGCAGGTTGTCCCGCCTGCCATGTGCCGAAATTTGTTACGGCCACGAGGAGCGATGCGCCTGCGCACAGTTTCCAGCTGATTTGGCCCTATAGCGATCTTTTGCTTCATGACATGGGGCCGGGATTGGCAGATACTCGCGCCGAAGGCCTTGCCACCGGCACCGAATGGCGTACCGCGCCCTTATGGGGGATCGGGCTGACTGCGCAAAACACTGGCCATCCGGCGCGGTTTTTGCATGATGGGCGGGCCCGCAACCTGTTGGAAGCCGTGTTATGGCATGGCGGCGAGGCGGCGCCTGCGCGCGAGCATGTGCGCAAGATGGCCCCCGACACCCGTGCCGATCTGATCCGTTTTCTGGAGAGTCTTTAGATATGCGTTGCCTGTTGTTGTCCCTGCCGCTTGCGGCGATGAGCTTTGCCGCCCTTGGCGGTGGTGTCGCGCGCGCCGATGTGCGCGCCGCGATCCGCGACCAGATCCTGCCCGGCTATGCCGCGCTGACCGATGCCAGCCGCAAACTGGCAGAGCAAGGCGCGCAAGATTGCACTGTGGCGGCGATGCAGCCCGAATGGAACGCCGCCTTTGATGCGTGGCTGGATGTGGCCTATCTGCGTTTGGGGCCGGTGGAGGAGGAGGGGCGCGCCTTGGCCTTTGCCTTCTGGCCCGATCCCAAAGCCATCGGGCGGCGGCAGTTGCAAGCGCTGAAAGAAACCGCCGACCGCGACCATATCACGCCCGAGGCCATGTCGCAGGGCTCGATCGCCACGCGCGGTTTTTTCGGAATGTACCATCTGCTTTACGGCGAAATGGCGCAGGACGATGCATTCAGCTGTGCTTTGCGCCAAGCGCAGGCGGAAGATCTCGCGCAGATGGCGATGGCCACCGAGATCGGCTGGCAGAACGGTTTCGCCGATCAGCTGCTCAATCCCGGCGCGCAAGGCAAGACCCGCTATCTGGACGAGGCAGAGGCACGTCAGGCGCTTTATACACAGCTGATTTCGGGTCTGGAGTTCAACAAGGACCAACGTCTGGGCCGTCCTTTAGGCAGCTTTGATCGCCCAAGGCCCGAACGTGCCGAGATGATAGAGGCCGGACGGTCTGCCGAAAATCTGGATCGCTCGCTGCAGTCGCTTGAGCGGTTCGCACAGGCGCTGGCGCAGGGCATGGGGCCGATCCCCAATACCACCGCCGCATTTGCGCGCGCCCATGAACTGGTCGCTGATCTGGAGGATCCGGTGTTTGCAGGTGTCGCCAGCCCGGGCGAGCGGTTGCGGGTGGAAATCTTGCAACAGCAGATCGCCCTTACGGTGGAGGCGGTCGATCAGGAACTTGGCCCGCTGCTGGGTGTAAGTGCGGGTTTCAACGCCGCAGACGGAGACTGACCCATGCAAAGACGCCGGTTTCTAGCCACACTTGCCGCCGCCACCGCAGCGCCCACGCTCAGCTGGGCTGATGCCGGCAACCCCGCCTTTCTGGCCGCCGCCCGTGACCGCGATGGCCGGTTCGCGATCTGGGGGTTGGCGGCCGACGGCACGCGGCTGTTTTCCCAGCCCCTGCCGGATCGCGGGCATGCCGCCACCGCGCATCCCACCCGCCCCGAGGCCGTGGCCTTTGCCAGACGCCCCGGCACATTTGCGCTGGTGATCGATTGCGCCACAGGCCGCCTGCGCGCGCAGCTGACGCCGCCCGAAGGACGCCAGTTCAACGGGCATGGCGCGTTTTCGGGCGACGGGATGCGGCTTTACACATCCGAGGTAGTGGCCGATGGCTCCGCCGGGCGGATCGGGGTGTGGGATGTGGCGCGCGGCTATGTGCGGGTGGGCGAATTTTCCAGCAACGGCATCGGCCCGCACGAGATCTTGCGCCTGCCCGGCACGGAAACTCTGGTGGTTGCAAATGGTGGCATACAAACCGATCCACAGGACCGCACAAAGCTGAATATCGATACGATGCGCCCTAATCTGAGCTATCTCTCGTCGCAGGGGGAGGTGATCGAGGTGGTCGAACTGCCCCAGGACCTGCGGCAGAATTCGATCCGCCATCTGGCGCGCCGGTCTGATGGTTTGGTCGCGTTCTGCATGCAGTGGCAGGGGGATCTGATGGAGCCTGTGCCGTTATTGGGGCTTCACAGGCTTGGCGCACGCGCGCCCGTTCTGGCCAATCCGGCCCCTGCCGAAATTCTGGCAATGAACGGATATGCCGGATCGGTGGCCTTTGCGCGCGGTGGTCGCGAGGTGGGCATCACCTCGCCACGCGGCGGAATGGTGCAGGTATATGATGCGGATACGGGCGCGCCGGTGTGGTCGGTCAGGCGTGCGGATGTCTGCGGGCTTGGCCCCTGTGCCAGTGGCGGGTTTACGGCCACCGATGGTCAGGGGCTCGTGGCGCAGATCGCAGATCAGACGCTGATCCCGTTTGCGCGGGCGGATGTTGCATGGGACAACCATCTGGTTACGCTTGATCTGTGAGCCATCAGAGCGTTCGGTCCGGAATGTTTGATCGGGTAGGCCTGCACGTCAAAGCGGCGCGGCGCTCGATCACAGCTGGCGCTCGAACATCAAGGACAGATGCATCTGATCGAACATCGCGCCTTCACTGCCGTCAAACCCGATGGAGGTGTTGATATTGCCAAACCCCTTGCGGTCCACTTTCAGCCCCAGCTCCACCCGTGAGGTGAACCAGTCATTGGATGGCATGGAGTCTGACAGTAAACCGCTGCCTTGGGAATGCTGTGCCACCACGGCAAATGCGCCGTTCAGGCCAAGTTGCGCCCATGAGGCCTCAAGCGGGCGATCAAACTCGATCCCGGCGGAAAGCTGTGACAGGCTTAGCCTTTGGCCCGAAACCTTTTGGCCATTGCTCAACATGAAGCCTTCACCGTTTTCCTGAACGTGGCTTGCGAAGATATTCGGGGTCAGCGTCATGTCGCCCGCATCGTATCGGCCTTGTAGACGCGCCTGAACAAGACTGCGCTGTGATCCGGCATTGCGCTGGATCGAGCCGTCCGGCGAAAACTGGTTGCTGGCATAGCCATGCATCAAACGCATCGACCAGTTCAGTTCTGTATTGGGGATACGGCCTGCAACATAGGGGCCCACAAGAAACCCCAAGCCATCGCTGGTATGGCCGTCAAGGCTGCGCTGGGTCGCATCGGCTTGCGCCATCGCGCCCCAATAGAAATTGGCGCCGGTCGCAATGTGGTGGCCTATTGCGGCAAACACATATTGCAGGCGGGTGTCGTCGCTGCGGGTCCATGTGGTGCTGGCTTGGGTCCATGTGTTTGTGCCCTTGCGACTGCCGTATTTCAGATCACCGTCATTGTTGGTCACATGGGCATCGAACTGGCGCTTGCCATTGGCAAACATGTAATCCAGCACATTGGGCTGGCGGGCAAGCAGCCGGTCCTGACGCATCTTTTGCAATTGGCCGAGCACCTCGGCGCTTTCCTGAGCGGTGGGATAGAGCGTAGGTTCGCTGGCGATGGCGGGCAGCATTGCTGCGCCGAGCAGCCCTAGGGCCGCAGCGATACGGTTGGATATCTTTCTCACGCGTCTGCCCCCTTTCAGCACAAGCCCATGATACGGATGCTTTTTCGGCGATACAGTGCCGCCGTGCGCGACCGCATCGGGCGCGCAGTATGCAATCACGGATTGGTTCGGTTCTCCCCCAATATCGAGCACCGATGGTCACAGGCAAGGCATGGCAACTGCCGTGTGGACCAAAAGTGAACGTGAAACAGCAATTGTGATCGCTGGACGCGCGCAAGGGGTGCGGGGCGGGCGGAATGCAAAAAAAAGGGAGCCGACTGGCCCCCTTGATCTACCTGTATGATCCGCCCTGCCTTGCGCTGCGTGGTGCAAGACAGGGGGAGGTGTTATGCCTCGATGACGACCTGACCGCGCGGGTTTGAGCAACACGCAAGGATATAGCCGTCCGAGATATCTTCGTCGGTGATCCCGCCGTTATGGACCATATGCACCTCGCCAGAGGTTTTCTTGACCTTGCAGGTTCCGCACACACCGAAGGTGCAGCCGGATGGGATGTTCAACCCTGCCGCGCGCGCTACGTTCAGCACAGTATCGGTTTCGGGACATTTCTGGGTAACGCCGGAAAGGGCGAACTCGATCTCTGCCGTGACGTCTTCATCGGGCAGTTCGTCCTCGGGTATCTCGCGGGTTTCGGTGACAGGGGCGTGGAAGCTTTCCTGATGATAGTGATCCATATCGAAGCCAAGGCCGGCAAGCGCCTCGCGCACAGCGGTCATGAACGGTTCGGGACCGCAGCAGAACACCTCGCGCTCCAGATAATCGGGCGCCATCAACCCCAGCATAAGCTGGTTGAGCACGCCCTTATAGCCGGTCCATGGCTCGTATTTGTCGGAATCATTGACGACCCATTTCAGGTCGATCCCCGTCACACGCGAGGCCATATGCTCCAACCGTTCGCGGAACACGATCTCCGACGGACGCCGCGCACAGTTTACAAACACGATATCGCAATCACGACCAAGGTCATAAAGATGGGTCGTCATGGACATCATCGGCGTAATGCCGGACCCCGCCGAAATAAAGAGGTATTTCGGGGACGGGTAATTGCCCATCGAGAAACTGCCCGCAGGGCCGATGGCCTTGATCTTCATGCCCGGGCGCAGATGGTCCAGCATCCAGCGTGTGCCGATGGAATCGGCCTGCGCCTTTACGGTGACCGTGATCGACATCGGCCGCGAGGGTGAAGACGAGATTGTATACGTCCGGTGCAAGGTGCCACTGGGCACCGGCAGTTCCAGTGTCAGGAACTGGCCGGGGCTATAGTCGAAGATACGCCCCGAAGGTGCCTGAAAACAGAACGTCCGGACATTGGGGGTTTCGGGCAGAACCGAGACGCATTCCAGATGTTCGGAATCGTCCCAAAAACGCATCGCAGATTTTTCGGTAGTGGATGGCATTCAATTACTCCGCTGCGAGAGACGTGGGGGCCATGCGCTGGGACATGGTGCGGCAATACCAATTAACGAATTGCAAAACGCCGTCTTCGTGAGTGGGTGAGTAGGGGCCGGGCTGGAACGCTGGCGAGTTGATGCCGCGCTGGTTATCCTCGACCACACGACGGTCCTCGTCATTGGTGTGTTCCCAAACCACGGTCAGTTGCTCGCGGTCGTAATCCACGCCCTCGACCGCATCTTTGTTCACCAGCCAGAAAGTGGTGACTTCCGTTTCGGTCGGGGAAATCGGGGTCACGCGGAAGGTGATCGCGTGATCTGTCAGCATATGGTTCCATGTTGTGGGGTAGTTGAACAACACCAGTGTGCCCGCCTCAAGACTGGAAATCCGGCCCAGACGTTTCTGAACCGCGATCTTGCCGTTCAGTGTATAACTTTGGGCCCCGTCCAGCAGCGGCATGCGGGCCACACGGAACTGGCCGTTGTCGTCCATTTTGAACCGTGAGGGTGCGCCTTCGGCCTCCATCCGGTTGAAGTGGTCCTCGACTTTGGGTGGGAAGGTGCCATCCGCAGACACACCGGTGATCGAGGGGTCTTCGGGATAGGTGCGGCACAGATCGGGATGGTTGCCGGCGCAGTGGTAACACTCGCGGTTGTTTTCCCAAACCAGCTTCCAGTTGCCTTTTTCAATGATACTGGACTGATAGGCCACTTTGGCATTTGCCAGATCGTGCACTTCGACATACGGGCGCACGGTTTCGGCAAATGTATCGAAATCGGGTGCCTCATCTGCCAGACAGATATAGATCAGACCAAATTCCGCACGGCAATGCACCGGTTTCAGGCCATGCTGGGACGGATCGAAATCCGGACCCATGTCACGGGCCCAAAGCAGGCGGCCATCCAGCTCGTAGGTCCATTGGTGGTAGGGGCACACAAGTTTGGCCGCTTGGCCGGACTTGTTTTTGCAAATGACCGAGCCACGATGGCGGCAGCTGTTATGGAATGCGCGGATCACATCATCCTGACCGCGCACGATGACCACCGTATAGGCACCAACCTGGTGTGTAATATAGGAGCCTTTTTTCGCCAATTCACACGACGGGGCTACGAAAAGCCATTCACGATAGAAAATCTGCGCCATGTCCGCATCGAAAATCTCGGGCGAGGTGTAGAAGGCCTGCTCTAGCGCGTGGCCGGGTTTCTGGCGTGCAATAAGCTCTGGCAGGGAGGAGGGGGTGTTCATGGCCGGTCTCCGTGGCGCAGCAACTGCGCGGCTGGTGAATTGATCCACCCAGATTAAATTCGAATCTTTATAAATGAGGTGGCATTTGCGACGTCTTGCCTACGGGTTTGCGACATCGGGGCCATCGCAGGGCGGGCGGACGGGGCGATGTGCGGCGACAACCCCGCGCTCGCCAAAACCCCAAGGGCAGATGCGCGACCAACGCCGTTAGACAAGACCATCGTCGGCAGGGGTGTGATCGCAGTAAACGCCGACCAGCCGCAAAATGGCGCGCAGCCAACGATCGCGCATGCAGTTCACGCCACGTGTCAGGCGTCCGGTCGCCTTATCTTGAAAATAGACCGCGCCCAAGGATATCAAGGGCGCGGCCGTTCGCTGTGTGACCAGATAGGGAAGGGGGCTCTTACAGTCCCAATGCGTCCTGCACAGCAGGCAGTCCCTCTTTGCCATCAATGGTCGTGACACCTTCAAGCCAGGGCTTGATTACATCCGGATGCGCTTCAAGCCATGCCGAGACCGCCTCGTCAGGATCTTGTCCGTCATCCAGAATTGCGCCCATAATCTCGTTTTCCATTGGCAAGGTGAATTCCAGATTGGTCAGGAATTTGCCGATGTTGGGGCATTCCTCGACATAGCCTTTGCGCGATACCGTGCGCACAATACCCTCGCCACCAAAGAAATCCTCTCCGCCCGTCAGGTATTTGATATCGAAATTGGCGTTCATCGGGTGCGGCTCCCACCCTAGGAAAACCACGGCTTCCTCTTTGGGATAATACCGCCCCACCTGAGCCAGCATGCCTTGCTCGGAACTTTCGACAACGGTCATGCCTTCCAGCAGGCCACCATCTTCGGTCAGGCTCATCAGATAGCCGTTGCCCTCGTTGCCCGGCTCGATCCCGTAGATCTTGCCGTCCAGTTCGTCAGAGAATTTCGGAATATCGGCAAAGGTCTTCAGCCCCTTGTCGTAAAGATATGTCGGTACGGCGAGCGTGTATTTCGTGCCTTGCAGGTTTGTGTGTACGACCTCAATCGAGCCGTCATCGGTATAGGGGCCGATGGCCGCCGTTTGCGCGGGCATCCAGTTGCCCAAGAACACATCGATATCATTCGACGACAGCGAGGAGAACGTCACCGGCACACCAAGCACGCGCACATCCACATCATACCCGAGCGCCGTCAGGATCTGGTTGGCGGTTTCTGTGGTGCTGGTGATATCGGTCCAGCCCACATCGGAAAGCCGCACCGTGTCGCAATTGGCCATTGCTTGGCTGGCACCAAGCGCGATGACAGAGGCGGTCAGGCCGCGAAGAACAGTCTTTTTCATGGGGTACTCCTGTTGGTTTCTTTTTTGATTGACGAGTCAATTAGGTCACTCTTACGGTAAGCCTGCAACTGTTTTTTGACAGACCCTCGGGCATAATCTGCCGGATGCGGGGGCAAAGTGCAATTTCTAGCCAGTCTTGTCTGGCCCCGGTGGCCGGGGCGGCCAAGTTTCACGTCGACAAAGGAGCGAAGCCTCGCATGACCCAGCCCAATATTCTGATTTTTATGGTCGACCAGCTCAATGGTACCCTGTTTCCCGATGGTCCGGCGGAGTGGTTACATGCGCCCAACCTTAAAAAACTCGCCGAACGCTCGGTGCGGTTTGCCAACACCTACACCGGCTCGCCGCTTTGTGCACCGGGGCGGGCGGCGTTCATGTCGGGGCAGCTTCCCTCGACCACCGGGGTTTATGACAACGCGGCAGAGTTCCGCTCCGATGTGCCGACATTTGCCCACCATCTGCGACGTGCGGGCTATCAGACCTGCCTGTCGGGCAAGATGCATTTCGTGGGCCCAGATCAGTTGCACGGGTTCGAGCAACGCCTGACCACCGATATCTATCCCGCCGATTTCGGTTGGACACCGGATTACCGCAAGCCGGGCGAGCGGATCGACTGGTGGTATCATAACATGGGGTCTGTCACCGGCGCGGGTGTCAGCGAAATTACCAACCAGATGGAATATGACGATAATGTCGCCCATGAGGCGAAGATGAAGGTCTATGATCTGGCGCGGGGGCTGGACGCGCGGCCGTGGATGCTGACGGTCAGCTTTACCCATCCCCACGACCCCTACGTCGCCCGCAAGAAATACTGGGATCTGTATGACGATTGTGCCCATCTTCTGCCAGAGGTGCCTGATCTGGGCTACGAAAACCAAGATAACCACTCCAAACGGATCTTCGATGCCAATGACTGGCGCAGTTTCGATATCACGAAGGAGGATATCCAACGGTCCAGACAGGCGTATTTCGCCAATATCTCTTATTGCGACGACAAGATCGGCGAGGTGATGGAGGCGCTTGAGACGACGGGGCAGGAGGCGATCATCCTGTTCTTGTCAGATCACGGCGATATGCTGGGCGAGCGGGGGCTGTGGTTCAAGATGTCGCCGTTCGAAGGTTCGTCCAGAGTGCCGCTGATGATCTGCGCCCCTGATCTGGAGCCGCATCTGGTAAGCGATCCGGTCTCGACCATTGATGTGACGCCTACACTGGCCGATCTGGCAGGTGTCGATCTGGCCGAAATTGCGCCGTGGCTGGATGGTGAAAGCCTGATGCCCGTGGCGCGGGGTGGGGCGCGAACCACCTCCGTCAAGATGGAATATGCGGCCGAGGCGTCCTATGCGCCGCTCGTCACATTGCGCAAGGGGGAGTATAAGCTCAACCTGTGCACGCTTGATCCCGATCAGCTGTTCCATCTTGGCGCAGATCCGCACGAGCTCGTCAATCTGGCAGACGATCCGGCCCATGCCACCGTTCTGGCGCAGATGAAGGCAGAGGCTGCAGCACAGTGGGACCTGCCGAAGTTCGATGCAGAGGTCCGTGCCAGTCAGGCCCGGCGTTGGGTTGTCTATGATGCCTTGCGCAAGGGCGGGTATTATCCGTGGGATTACCAACCGCTGAAAGATGCATCAGAGGCTTATATGCGAAACCATATGGATCTTAATGTCTTGGAGAGCAACAAGCGGTTCCCGCGAGGCGATTGAGCCGGGAAGTAAAAATCACGGGGGGCCTTTTCTGAAAAAGGGAAGGGCCCTCGGGTCACTATCGTTTGAGGCATCCATGAAGGCGGGGTGCCCACCATGGTCAATCCGTCAATATGCGCTAGCGTAAAGACATCGAAGCTTTGCCGGAGACCATGTCCCATGGATACACGCACCTTTATTGCCTCTGACGGGGCGCGACTGGCCTATCGTGATCACGGCGAAGGTGTGCCGGTTCTGGCCCTCAGCGGTTTGACCAGAAATATGCATGATTTCGATTATGTTGCACCGCATCTGGCAAACATGCACCCCCAAGGCATCCGGCTTGTGCGGATGGACTATCGCGGGCGGGGGCAATCGGACTACACCGGCGCACAAACCTATACCGTGACACAGGAAGGGGCGGACGCGCTTGCGCTTCTGGATCATCTGGGCATTGAAAAGGCCGCAATATTGGGCACATCGCGCGGCGGTCTGATCGCGATGTATCTGGCAGCTGTCGCCAAGAACCGGATCACCGGCATCTGTCTTAACGACGTGGGCCCCAAGCTCGAGACCAAGGGGCTGACCCATATCTTTGACTATCTCGGGCGGCGGCCGGCTGCCAAAACCTATGATCAGATGGCGGCAAAGCTGCCCGAGGTGATGGTAGATTTCGATAATGTGCCTGCCTCGCGCTGGGCGCAGGAGGTGCGCAACCAGTATCGCGAAACACAAACGGGGCTGGATCTGCGCTATGATCCGGCATTGCGTGCCCCGTTTGTAGAGGCTTTTAGTGGTGATCTTCGCGAAGCCTGGCCTTTTTTCGACGCGATCGAACCGTTGCCGCTTTGCCTGATCAGGGGTGAAAACTCTCCGCTTCTTAGCGTGCAGACAGCCGCAGAAATGCGCAGGCGCAGGCCGGATATGGTGTATGCGGAAATTCCCGACCGAGGCCACATCCCGTTTCTGGATGAACCCGACGCGCTGGCCGCATTACACGAATGGGTGGCCCGTCTTGGCAATTAATGTTTGTGTACTTATGTTTTTGCGCAATAATATTAAGAAATGATGGACACCTGCGCGTGAGGTGGTGTAATTATTGTACATACCGGCTGGCGAGACTATCCGGGGCAGCGGCGGAGATGTTTTATAAAGAGTGCTGTGTTGCCAGTTGTGCTCCGTCGCGATCCTCGGATGGTTGGACCCTGATGCCTGTCATTTCTTGAGGCCCGTTCGTATTAGGGTTTTTCTGATCTTATTGATTTTTGATGATATTTCGCGTGTATGCGCAATCCTGCCCCAAGAAGAATTTCTGTAAAATCAGCGGCTGGGATGGCATTTTGCCATTGCTTGCGATCGTAAACAATGTGGCCGACGAGCGGAGTTTCAGCGCATCGGTTGATCCCAGGATCGTATCAGCGCTTAAATCCGTATTGCAAAGCAATGCATTTGCTGCGGCCTCCAGCCTGTCGCGCAAAACCGGTTCTGCCAGATAGGCCTTTGCCTCTGCCAGATCTTCAATCGCATAAAACTGCGCGACATCCGAGCGGCCCAATCCCCGCAGTTGCGGAAAGATCCACCACATCCAATGTGTGCGTTTGCAGCCTGCGCGCAGCTCGGCCAGGGCCGTGTCGAAGCTGCGCGCCTGCGCGGTTAGAAACCGGTCCAGACCGATCCCATCGGGCATCACGATCAGCCCCAGATGGCGGTGAACTCCCGCCACTCGCCTTTGGACATACCAGATGTTTCTTGGGTGACCTCCTCGCCGGCCAGACGCCGTTTAAGGACCTCTACCGCGCGGCCAGACATGTTGACGGCCCCCAGGCGGTAATCCTCGAACGCCTCATAGGCGGCCGGGACCCAGTCGCGCACGATATCGCACATCGTGTCGGCATAGGTACGGATTTCATACTGCGCGTGGCTGTCGGCGCGCAGCCGCAGGAAATGGAACAGGTTGTGCAGATCCACCTTCCAATACCATTGGGTATAGATATTGGCGGGCAGGTTCATCCGCGCCAACTCGCGCGCCAGCCCCTGTTTCCCGCTTTCGTCATCAGGTGTCAGCATGTCTTCGTAGTGGTCATAGGCGCGCATCGCATCTTCACGCAAAATATCCAGAACGCGCGCGGCCTCGTCGCCTTGCAGGACCAGACCACGGCCTTGATGGTTGCTTTTGGATTGCGCGGCCAGTTGCTCTGGCTCGGGGATGTAAAATTCCCGATCAAGGATCGAGTAGCGCGCTGAATATTCGTTCACATTGGCGGTGCGGTGGCGGATCCATTGCCGCGCTACAAACACCGGAAGTTTCACGTGGAATTTCACTTCGCACATTTCGAACGGTGTGGAATGCCAGTGCCGCATCAGATACCGGATCAGCCCGCGATCATCGGAGACTTTCTTGGTGCCACGGCCATAGCTGACGCGTGCGGCCTGGGTGATGGCATTGTCATCGCCCATATAATCGATCACACGCACCAGTCCGTGGTCCAGCACCGGATGCGCGGTATAAAGCCGCTCTTCCATCCCTGCAGACACAACACGGCGCGTGCTGGACAGGTTCGCGCGCTGGTCCTCGATTTCTGCAGCTTGTTCGGGGGTGAGCGACATATTGGCCTCCAAGGATTCGATGGCTTCTTATAAGAGGGTGGGCCCCAGCCGACAACACGCAGGGCCGATCTAATCCGGCGGATACGGGCGTTGGGCGGGCTTGTCCTTTGATCCGCGTGGGTTAGGTTGTGGGGCATATGTATGTGCAAAGGAGGGGCGCGATGAAAGTTGAATATCTTCACACCATGGTCAGGGTTCTGGATCTTGAGAAAAGCATTGAATTTTACAAGATGCTGGGCCTGAAAGAGCGCACGCGCAAGGAAAGCGAAGCGGGACGGTTCACCCTTGTGTTCATGTGCCCGCCAGATCAGGACGATGGCCGTGCCGATGTGGAACTGACGTGGAATTGGGATGGCGATAGCGGCCTTCCGTCCGACAGCCGCCATTTCGGGCATCTCGCCTATCGGGTCGAAAATATCTACGAGATGTGCCAGCAGCTTATGGATGCAGGCGTGGTGATCAACCGTCCGCCGCGCGACGGGCACATGGCCTTTGTACGCTCGCCTGACAATGTGTCTATCGAGCTTTTGCAAATGGGCGAGCATCTGCCCGAGCAGGAGCCTTGGGCAAGCATGGAAAACAAGGGCACCTGGTAAGTCGGCACCCACGTTTGCCTGACGATTTTTCTACAAGGGGGGCGGTGCTATGTGGCACCGCCCCCTTGCCGTTTGCCTTTCAAAGGGCATCGGTTTTCAGCGGCGGAATTTGTCGGCCAGTCTTTCAAGCGGACTGCGCGGATCATCCTCGCGTTCAGGCTGTGACGGTTGCACGGGTTTTGCGGTGGTTTTGGCGGCGTTTTTTGCGGCGGGGGGCTGGCTTGCGCGCGCATCAGGCGCTGCGTCCGGGCCGCGTTGTCCGGTGGAGCTGCGCGCGGGCGCAACCCTACGGGCAACGGCGTTCAGGAACTTGCCGCTATCGCCGTTGGCAAGATCCGCGGCCCCATCGCTGATCCCGCGTAAAAGATCATCCAGCCCGTCTTCCTCGGCTTTGGCAAAAGGCGAGAGCACATAGCCCGATACGCGGTCTTTGTGGCCCGGATGGCCGATTCCCAACCGCACGCGGGCATATTCGGGCGACATATGCGCATGGATCGACCGCAAGCCGTTGTGACCTGCATGGCCGCCGCCCTGCTTGACGCGGCATTTCCCCGGTGCAAGGTCCAGTTCGTCATGGAACACCGTCATATCCTGCACGTCGAGTTTATAGAAATCGGCCGCTGCACGAACCGATTGACCCGACAGGTTCATAAATGTTTCTGGCTTGAGCAGGATGATACGGGTACTACCGATGCGACCTTCGCTGACTTGGCCCTGAAATTTGGCCCGCCATGGTGCAAAACCATGATCGGCGGCAATCCGGTCCAGCGCCATGAACCCGATGTTATGACGTGTGCCTTCGTATTTCGCGCCGGGATTGCCCAGCCCCACCCAAAGTTGCATTGCCCGCTATCCTTTGATCCGTTCCATCGGCCTGTGTCGTCGCCGTCCGCCCGAGCGCCCTCAGGCTGGAGTGCCCGACAGCACGCTGTTACGGGATATGGCACGCAAGGCGTCGTGAAAAGGGGGGGCTTGCGTAGAAGTTGGCGCGGGGGGCGTCTCCTTTGGTGGCCCCTTAAAAAAAAACGCGGAGCCATCAGGCCCCGCGCATTTATCAATTATCGATTGCCCGTGGGCAAAAGGATCACTCTTCCGCGTCTGCGGCTTCTTCATCCGCTTCTTCCGCATCGGCCGTGCTCAGGCCGCGCGGTGCAGCAAGGTTCGCAATGACGAAATCACGATCGATCGTGGGTTTCGCGCCTTTGGGCAGGTTGACTTCGGAGATGTGGATCACATCGCCGATTTTCTTGCCTTCGAGGTCGACCACGATCTGGTCCGGAATGTCGCCTGCCATAACGTTCAGCTCGACTTCGGGGCGCACTGTGGTCAGAACGCCGCCTTGTTTCAGGCCGGGCGCTTTGTCTTCGTTGATGAATTCAACATGCACGAAGAGCGAGATACGCGAGTTACGGTGGGTCCGCATGAAATCGATATGGGTCGGCAGATCCTTGACCACATCTTTCTGGACGCCACGGCAGATCACGCGCACGTCATCATGACCTTCAACCTTCAGGTTGAACAGGGTCGACATAAAGCGGCCTTTGCGCAGGCGGGTCAACAGTTTGTTGTGGTCAAAGTTCAGGGCAACCGGCTCTTTGCCATCGCCATAAACGATACCGGGCACCTGGCCCTCGCGACGTGCTGCGCGAGCGGCCCCCTTGCCCGTCCCCGTGCGCACGGTGGCTTCGATCGTTTCGATCTCTTTCGCCATTTTTTATCTCCAAATATAAAAATCAGACCGCCTCCAAGGGTGCGGCCCATTGAAGTTGCGCGCATAAAGTCAATCCGGCCGAAAGGCAAGGAAAAATGCGGCCATAGCCTTTATAATCAGCTGTATTCGTCCAGAAAACCGTTCGGCAAAAGCAGGTTATGACGCCCCAGAGCGTGCACGTTTTTCTCGCCGCACAGCGCCATTGTCACATCCAGTTCCTTGCGGATGACCTCGAGTGCGGCACTCACGCCTTTTTCACCCATAGCGCCCAAGCCGTGGATGAAAGCCCGTCCTATAAAGGTCGAATCCGCGCCGAGCGCCAGCGCCTTGAGCACATCCTGACCGGAGCGGATACCGCTATCCATGTAGATTTCCATATCGTCGCCCACCGCCCGCCGGATGCGCGGCAACATGCGAATGGCGCTGAGTGCACCGTCCAGCTGGCGCCCGCCGTGGTTGGACACCACAATCGCATCGGCCCCGAAATCCTTTGCGATCAGTGCGTCCTCCTCGTCCAGAATACCTTTCAGGATCATCTTTCCGCCCCATTGGTCGCGGATACGCGCGATCTTGGACCAGTCGAGTTTCAGATCGAACTGTTCGGCGGTCCAGCTGCCAAGGCTGGAGGCATCGGTGACGCCCTTGGCATGGCCCACGATATTGCCGAAAAACCGCCGTTTGGTTTGCAGCATCTCAAGGCCCCACTGCCATTTCGTGGCCAGATCCAGCAGCACGGGCAGGGTCAGTTTCGGTGGCGCCGAAAGCCCGTTTTTCAGGTCCTTGTGGCGCTGGCCCAGAATTTGCAGATCCAGCGTCAGAACCAGCGTGGTACAGCCGGCTTTCTTGGCGCGCTCCAGCGTGGCGTCCACGAAATCCTGATCCTTCATCACATAAAGCTGGAACCAGAACGGTGCGGGGGAATGGGCTGCGACGTCCTCGATGGAGCAGATCGACATGGTCGACAGGGTAAAGGGCACACCGGCCTTGGCGGCAGCGCGCGCCGCCTTGATCTCGCCATCGGCGCGCTGCATTCCCGTGAGGCCGACGGGGGCCAGCGCCACCGGCATGGCCACATCCTCGCCCATCATCGTGGTCGCGGTTGATCGCCCTTCCATATCCACGGCCACTTTCTGGCGCAGACGGATTTTCTCGAAATCGGTCGTGTTCTCGCGGAACGTCTGCTCGGTATACGAGCCGCTTTCGGCATAGTCGTAGAACATTTTCGGAGTGCGCCGTTTGTGCAGACGTTTGAGGTCGTCGATACAAGTGATCACGGGCATTTGGGATCTCCGGACTATGGTGACAGGGGCGGGCTGAGTCTTTCCAATTTCAGCTTGTAGGACAACTTAGCGATTATCCAGCCAGATTAAAGCCCTGTCTTTTTAAAGGCCCGTCCTTGCGGGCGAAGGTCCTTTGAAAGCCGTTGTTTATCGATCCGACGCGTTCAGCGCCCGAAAGGGGGAGCGTGTCAGTGGTATCAGGATCACTGGCCCGAGACGGCGCCCTTCCGGCGCGCGCGATGTGACGCGCGCCGGTAGATCCGTGCATCAGGCCGAATGCGCGCCTTCGGCCAATGATGCGACAAATTTCAGGATATCTGCGACCGGTTTTCCTTCAGCGATCTGCTTGACGATGGCAGAGCCTACAACACAGCCATCCGCGGTCCCTGCGATCGTCGCGGCGGCCTCTGGCGTGGTGATGCCAAAGCCCACGATCACCGGCAGATCGGTGGCGGCCTTGATGCGTGCCACCTCGGGGCCGACATCATTGGCCTGCGCGGCCTGCGAACCGGTGATCCCTGTGACAGAGACGTAATAGACAAAGCCCGATGTGTTCTCGAGCACTTTGGGCAAGCGTTTTGCATCGGTGGTGGGGGTGGCCAGACGGATGAAATTCAGACCCGCTTGCTGTGCTGGCAGGCACAGCTCCACATCTTCTTCCGGCGGCAGATCCACCACGATCAGCCCGTCGATGCCCGCCGCCTTCGCATCTTGCAGAAATTGCGGCACTCCGTGGGAATAGATCGGGTTGTAATAGCCCATCATCACAATCGGTGTCGTCGTGTCGGTTTCGCGGAAAGCCCGTGCCATATCGAGCGTTTTATTCAGTGTCATCCCGCCATCGAGCGCCCGCTGGCCTGCAAGCTGGATCGTGGAGCCGTCGGCCATCGGATCGGTGAACGGCATTCCCAACTCGATCACATCCACACCTGCCTCGGGCAGCCCCTTCATCACCGCAAGCGAGCGTTCCACATCAGGATCGCCACCCATGATATAGGCGACGAAGGCCTTGCGGTTCTCAGCTTTGAGTGCGGCGAATTTGGCGTCAATTCTGGTCATCTCGGGCCTCCCTTGGCAGTCGGTCCCTTTTGGCCCATGGCTGCGGGCTTGTCCAGAAGGGGCGCGCATTCGCCCCGATCCGGCAGAGTTTGACCAAAGGCGGCTGGCAGTGCTTGCTTAACAACCCGCGCGTGCCTAAGAAGCGGCAAAGCTTTCAGGAGGGCGACATGGGCTTCAAGATGGGTATCGTAGGGCTGCCGAACGTAGGCAAGTCGACCCTGTTTAACGCATTGACCAAAACCGCAGCAGCGCAGGCGGCCAATTTCCCGTTCTGCACGATCGAGCCGAACGTGGGCGAGGTCGCTGTGCCGGATGCGCGGCTGGAACAGCTGGCCGCGATTGCGGGTTCCAAGGAGATCATCCCCACGCGTATGACATTTGTCGATATCGCGGGGCTGGTCAAAGGCGCATCCAAAGGCGAAGGGCTTGGTAACCAGTTTCTTGCCAATATCCGTGAAACCGACGCAATTGCACAGGTTTTGCGGTGCTTTGAGGACGACGACGTGACGCATGTCGACGGGCGTATCGATCCGGTGGCAGATGCCGAAACGATCGAGACCGAGTTGATGATCGCGGATCTGGAGTCGATCGAAAAGCGCATGGCCAACCTTGTGCGTAAAATCCGCGGTGGCGATAAAGAGGCCAAAGAGCAGGAAAGACTGCTGTTGGCTGCAAAAGAAGTGCTGGAAGCGGGACGGCCTGCGCGCACAGTCGAGGTGTCGGACGAGGATGCCAAGGCGTGGCGTATGCTGCAGCTTTTGACGGCGAAACCGATCCTTTATGTGTGCAATGTCGAAGAAAGTTCGGCGGCCACCGGTAACTCACTTTCTGCCAAAGTGGCACAGATGGCCGCGGCCCAAGGCGCAGGGACGGTCGTGATTTCTGCCAAGATCGAGGAAGAGATCAGCCAGCTGGACCAGGAGGAAGCAGAAATGTTTCTGGGCGAGATGGGGCTGGACGAGGCGGGCCTCGACCGGTTGATCCGCGCCGGATACGAGTTGTTGGGCCTTGAGACCTATTTCACCGTCGGCCCGAAAGAGGCCCGCGCCTGGACGATTCCCAATGGCACCCTTGCGCCTGCGGCCGCGGGCGTCATCCACGGCGATTTCGAGCGCGGCTTCATCCGTGCCGAAACGGTGGCATTTGCCGATTACGTGGCGTGCAACGGCGAGGCTGGTGCCAAAGAGGCAGGCAAGTTCCGCGTCGAGGGCAAGACCTATCAGGTGAAAGACGGCGACGTTTTGCACTTCCTGTTCAACGCCTGACCCACAGGCCGAAGCGGCCAGCCGTGAGTTTTAACGCGGTTCACAAAAGACGCCCCGCCAGCCAGCGGGGCGTTTTTTGCATTTGTAGGCAAGGCCATATGATCACGCGGTCGATGGGACGCAGTGTGCTGGGTCGGGTTGGACATGATGGTCGATTGATACAAAGCTACGGCCGGATCCGCCCTGCTCACCGAACGACTTTCAAAGACAACCTCCGGCCGCTGGGCATGTAGCGCGCCGGGCTTGGGATGGTGCCGAATAGATATCTGGCTGTGCAGTTTAACCGCGTTGGCGGCCAACGGTACGGCTGCATCCGACCGCGCGGGTGCGATGCTGGAGCAGGGGGCCACATCATGGCGCGCAATCTCAGGGGAGGGGCGGTGTCACGCAGGGCTGGGAAATGTGAGATGGTGGCCGCCGCGCCGGAGGGTCCCCGCGCCGAAAAAAGGATGCGGGCGGAAGATCGCGATGTTTGATCGAATTCACGGTCCCTCCGGTGCGCTTGGTGGTGGAGCGTGGTCTGCGTTAGGAGACGTCCACCGGAGTGTTCGGAAAACGGCGATGGTGAGGATGCCGTGGCTCAGGCCCCACCCGGTGCGTGGGCTGCGGCGTCTTGAAACCAATGATCTGCTGTGAGGGCGGGCTGATCGGCCCGCCACCGGTTGCACTTGGTTTGGTTATTGCGCATCGCGTGGCACATCGACCACGACCGACAGGCCCGGCACGAGTTTATCCGCATCGGCCTGATCGGGATCGATCGTGATACGCACCGGCACCCGCTGGGCGATCTTGGTAAAGTTGCCGGTGGCGTTAGAGCTGGAGATCACCGAGAATTCGGAGCCTGTCGCGGGCGAGAAGTTCTCCAGCTTGCCGGTAAAGCTCTGCCCGCCAAGCGCATCCACGCTGAAGCTGACCGGCTGACCGATATCCATTCCGCGCAGCTTTGTTTCCTTGAAATTCGCAATCACCCAGACCTCGTTGGCCACCTCGCTTACCAAGGTTGTGCCAGCGCCCACATATTGCCCGCCACGCACCCCGATCTGGCCCAGCCGCCCGTCAATGGGGGCCCGTACGACCGTGTGCTCAAGGTCAATCTCCGCAAGGCTCAACGCGGCCTTGGCGCTTTCGACATCCGCACGCAGGGTCTGGGCATTCATCTGCGTGGATTTGACGTTTTCTTCGGCCACATGCCGTGCGGCAGTGGCCTCCGACAGGGTCGCTTGGGCCTGTTGCAAGGACAGTTGCGCATCATCGGCATCGCTTTGCGATAGATAGCTTTTGTCTTGTAGCTGCGAGGCGCGCGCCCATGTTTTCTCGGCTGTGGCGAGGCCTGCCTTGGCGGCCTCCTCCGAGGCTTCGCGCGATTGCACGGTGGCTTCGGCGGAACGGATATCCTGGGCGTTGTTGTCAAGCGCGGCTTGCGCTGAATCCAGCGCTGCCTGCGCCTGTGCAACCGCCTGCACAAACTGCCGGTCGTCGATGCGTGCGATTACGTCATCTTTCTTGACGGTTTGGAAATCCTGTACCGGCACCTCGGTGATATAGCCGGACAGCTGGGGCGAGATCTGGGTCAACCGGCCCCGGATATAGGCATCGTTGGTGCGCGCGATGGAGCTTTGGAATGGCGGGATCTGCCATGCGTATAGCACGAAACAAAGACCAGCGAACCCGATGACAAGGGCGACAATAGACGGCATGAAACGTTTCAATGACATAGCGGACCTTCAGGCGGTTTGTGACTGGAGGCGCTCTTGGCGCTTCATCCAGATATAGTGGATTATAAGGCAGGTTAGGGTGAACACGCCAAGCAGGCTCAGCGCATGGAACCCGTCGGCATAGGCCAGTATCTGTGATTGGGTGCTGACGGTTTGTGACAGCGAGGACAGCGCCTGCGCCTTGACCGTACCCGCATCGGTCGCGCCGTTGGCGAACATCGCCTGTAGCGTTTTGATCTGCTCGATCACGGCAGGGTTGGATGCGGCAAGTTCTTCATTGATCAGCTGGGTGTGGAAGGTGGTGCGGATCTGGACTGTGGTCAGCAAGATGCCCGACCCCAAGACCGCGCCAAGGCTCTGGCTGGCCAGAAACACCGCGATGAAGCTAAGCAGATAGGTCGGACTGCGACGAAAGGCCGAAAACACCCCGTTGGCCATCGCGGTTGCCAGAAACATAGTGCTGCCGAACCCGATCATCGCTTGGCTGAGGTAGAACTGTTCGGGGCCGTAAAGGGGGGTGACCTGCGTGTCCATCCACAGCCCTGTGGTGATCAGCGCAAGCGCTATGGCATGCATTTCCGGCATCCGTTCAAGCTTGAACGTCATGGCGCAGAATATCCCGCCTGCCAACGTGGCCACAGCGATGATTGCAAACAGAACCTGCTGTTGTTCGGGCCCGTAGTTCAGAACCTGCAACAAACGGCGCAGCCCGACGGTTTGTTCGCTCAGCAGCAGCCGGGCCAGAAACATCGCCGCACCCAGCCGCAGGATGGGCGGTGTAATCAACCAGCGCAAATCGATCAGCGGGCGCTCGCGCTGCAATTCTATGGCGGCAAATAGCGACAGGCAAACGACGGCCCCCGCAGCCAGAAACCCCAGCCATTGGGTGTCTGTCCACCAAAGCGTCGTGCCCCATGTGAACAGCACGCTGATCATGGCGAAACCGCAGGCAAGCAATGTAAATGTCAGCACATCGGTGACGGCGATCACAGGCACACGCGGCATCGGGGTCAGCGGAATGAACGAAATCATCGCAACCGCCATCAGCGACAGACCGAACTGCAGTATGCGGATCGTGATCCAGCCGAACTGGTCGTAAAGGGGGGCCGAAATCGCCCCGGCAAGCGGTGTGCCCACCAAGATAAAGGCCATGACAATCGGTAGGCCCACCGTCATCTTTTTCTGGATGGGCAGAACCTCGAGCATATAAAGCACCGCAACCGACGCCAGCGGCGCGGCCGCACATCCCGACAGGAACTCTACCGCTACGGCGCTGTGGAAGCTGTTGATCCAGAGCGTGGCGAAATTGACGAGCGCAAAAAGGGCGACGCTGGCGATGGCGAAATTACGTAACCCCACCTGAGTGCGGATTTTCACCAACAACAGGCTGAGCGATGCGCGCGGCGCCATATAGGCCGCGGTCAGCCAAAGGGACTCGGTCTGGCTTGCGCCGATATCACCGGCCACGCGTTGGGCGTTGAATGTGACAAACCCCTGCGACAGCGACATCGCGAGCGCCACAGTGCACGACGCCACAACATAGGCCGCAACATGATGTTTGGGCTTGGGCACAAACGGTGGCGGCGATGGCGGGTCTTTGGGGGAAGGGTCCTTGGGATTAGGATTCACACCCGGAATATGAAGATGCGATGTATCAGCCATTCTTTTCAATATCGTCCAGGTTCAGGTGCAGGCGCTGCAAAAACGTGTTGAACTGATCCAGTTCCTCGTTTTGCAGGCTGTGAAACAGATCGTGGCGCAGATCAGCTGAAAAGGTCACGATCTCTTCGGCTTTCTGTTTCGACATCTCGGTCAGGAAAACCCGCCGGATCCGGCGGTCATCGGCCTGTGCGCGACGTTCGATAAAGCCCGTCTTCTCCAACCCGTCCAGCGCGCGATTGAGGGTGGGAGTTTCTATATGCAGGATCTCGGCCAGCTCGGTCTGGCTTTTACCTTCATTGCGCGCGACCATCAGCAAAGCCTGCGCGCGGGAAAATGTCAGCCCCAGCGCACTTGCACGTGCGTCAAAGGCCTTGCGCAACCGCCGGTTGAGCAAGATGAGATTGTTCAGCACGAGGGAGTCGTCAATACGGGACATGTGATCTCTGGGTTGCGTGTCTAATCATAAGCAAGCTTATAACTAGGGGCGGATATATCAAAGATCCACCTTTCTGACGTATAAAAAAATGCAGAAGGGATGTGCATTAGGTAACGCTATAAAAGTGTGGGCTACTTAATTTATCGCAAAAATGCGGCAGATATTGGTTTGATGCGCCCGCCATGCCCCGTGGATGTGCGGCACAGATCGATCACATGCGCCGGACGCACAAGGGTCGGGCGCATGCGAAAAAAGGCGTTATCTTGCTGTGGCCAGCGCCAGCCCGTCGATTACGGCGGTAAACGCATCCGAACGACGTAGGGCGGCATGTGGTGCGATGGCCTGCGCTTCTTCTTCGATCATGTCCATCAGGCTTGATCCCCCCACCAATACCACCGCGTCCAGATCGCTTGGCGCGATACCGGCCTGTTTGAGGGTTTCGAACATCGCTATGCGCAGCGCCTCGCGATAGGGAGCCAATGCGGCGTTCAGCGCACCGCGATTGACTCGCTGTGACAGGCCGGGTTCTATAAAGCCCATGGCGATTGCAGCATCATCTGCATGGGCATTGGCCGCGATCTTGCCACTTTCCACCGCAAACGCCAGTTCATGGCCCAGTTGCTCCTTGATGACGCGCGACAACCGCGCAAAGGGGGCCGGCGTGCTGGCATGGCGCGACATGTCGACAACCTGCCGTTCGGTTTCGGGCCCGTAGACAAAGGGGATCTTTGCCCATGTCGACAGATCCACATACAGCGCACGCGGCACCGGCAGAAGGCCGTCCCCGAAGGCGCGCCGCAATGTGCCACCCAATCCCAGAAGCGGCATCGCCTGCGCCATCGACAGCGCATGATCGAAATCCGTCCCGCCCAGACGGATCCCGTGACTTGCCAGAATATCAAGCGGCACGGTCCGGTCGTCATGGCTGCGGTAGACAGTGAAATCCGATGTCCCGCCGCCGATATCGACGATCAGCCCGGTCTCTGCACGCGGCTGGCCGTGCTGGCTTGCTAGGGCCGCGGCCTCCGGTTCGAGCATGAACACGACCTCTTGGAAGCCGGCCGCATGATAGCAGGCGCGCAAGTCTGCCTCGGCTTTGGCATCGCGATCGGGATCTGCGGTGTGGAATGCGACCGGACGCCCCGAGATGACACGCTTGAACGTCATGCCGGTCTGGGCCTCGGCCGTGGTGCGCAGCCGTATCAGGAAGGCTGTGACAATATCGGCCAAGGTCCGGCGCGTTTTACCGATCAGACGTTTTTCGTGAAACAATCTTGTGCCAAGCACGCTTTTGAGCGCGCGCATATACCGGCCTTCTTCCCCGTCGATCAGCGCGCGCGCCGCATCGCGCCCGATCAGCATTGCGGGATGGTCATCGGGGAAGAACACTGCCGTGGGCAGGGTGTCGGCATCCTGTTCGACATGCAGGCGGCGCGGCTGCCCGTTTTGCAAAATGGCAGCGGCCGAATTCGAGGTGCCGAAATCAACGGCAAGAATCGGATCGGTCATGTGGGAAACTCCGGTGGCGGGACAGGGCCAAAGAGCCGAGCTACTCAATTCGGAGGCGGCCTGCAAGGCTGGTGTGACGGGCATCTCTTGGCGGTGTAGCAAGAGGGCATGAAAAAGGGGCCCGTGGGCCCCTTTTGGTTGTCTACATGACGTTGTGAGCGATGCGGATCAGCGCAGGGCGCGCACGGCATCCGCCTTCACCGCAGGGGCATCATTGCCCCATGCGCTGCGCACAAAGCTGGCCAGAGCGGCGACTTCGTCATCGGACAAACGATCCCCAAATCCCGGCATGGCCAAGGTCATCGGACGCATCTGGGTGGAGGGCATGGACGCGCCATGCAAGATCGTGTCGATCAGGCCCGTGGTCGCATCTGCGGTCACGGTACCGTTGCCATCAAGGGCGGGGAACACTTCGTCTGCCCCCTGACCATTCACGAAGTGGCAAGCCGCGCAGTTGTCCATGTAAAGACGTGCGCCAAGCGGCTGGTCTTGCGGGGTCAGCAGCAGCTTTTCCGTATCGGTCGGGTTCGACATGTCCAGCCGTTCGGGATAGGCCGTGACCGCCGCAGGCAATGTTGCGTCCTTCGGCGCGTCATATTCCGCGATATGCTGCAGGTATTTCACCATCGCCCCGCGGTCTTTGTCCGTGAGGTATTGCAGCGAGTCCTCGATGGCGAGCTTCATTTCGCCGGTCACGCCCGCATGTGCATTGCGGCCTGTCGCCAGAAACAGGTCCAGATCCTGCGCGCTCCAGCTGGCAAGTGACGATGATTTCGTGCGCAGATCGGGCGCAGCCCATCCGGCAATTTCGCCGCCTGTCAGGAAGCTGTCACTTTGCGCATCCGTGCCGTTCTGGGCAAATACCAGATTGCGCGGGCTGTGGCAGGCCGCACAGTGGCCCGGACCCTCGACAAGATAGGCCCCCAGATTGAGGTCTGCATCGTCGTAGCGCGGTGTGAAGCCTGCGTCCGGCAGACCCACCCATTTCCACACGCGGATGCCCCAGCGCTGGTTGAACGGGAAGGTGAGCGAGGTTTCCTCGACCTCATTTTTGACCGGCTCCAGCGTATCGTGGAAATAGGTGTAGAGGCCTTCGATATCGCGCTCCGACAGCTTGCGATAGTTGGCATAGGGCATCGCGGGATAGAGGTTGGCGCCATGCTCGTCGATACCGTCCACCAAGGCCGCACGGAACTGGTCCAACGTCCAGTCGCCGATGCCGGTTTCCTTGTCGGGGGTGATGTTGGAGGAGTAGATCGCGCCGAAGGGGCTTTCAATCGGGCGACCGCCCGCGAAGGGCACGCCGCCTTCTGCTGTGTGGCAGGCCGCACAGTCGCCTGCACGTGCGGCATATTCACCGGTGTCGTCATGCGCGGCGGGCAGCCAGTCCGCATTGACGGCCAGATCCTCTGCCGACGTGCGTTTTTGCGGCACAAAAATGATAGCCGCGATGACGATGATCGCAATAATCGCGAGCCACGCCAGGATGCGTAGGAATTTAACCATTTTTTATGCTCCTCACACCAACGGCCGCGGATTGGGCAGATAGTCTTTGCGGATCGCATCGATTGCCCAATAGGTCAGACCACCGACGGTGCCCGTGGGATTGTACTGAATGTTTTGCGGGAAGGCGGACGCCCCCATCACAAACACATTGTGGCAGTCCCAGCTTTGCAGATACCGGTTGAGCGCGGATGTCTTGGGATCTGTGCCCATGATGACGCCGCCGGTGTTATGGGTCGTTTGATAGGGACGCACGTCGTATTGCGCGCCGCTGTCTTTATAGCTCGACGCCATGATGTCGGGATTCATGCTTTCGGCAATGGGCTCGATCTTGGATTTCATGAACTGGGTCATGCGGATGTCGTTGTCTTTCCAGTTGAACGTCATGCGCATCAACGGGCGCCCGTGGGTGTCGGTATAGGTTGGATCAAGATCCAGACAGACATCGCGATATGCCATGTTCGAGCCATGGCTGCCGATAGACATCTTATGCGCATACCAGTCCTTGGCGGCCGTTTTCCATTCTGCCCCCCATGACGGTGTGCCCGGTGGCACCGACAATTGCTGGATCGGCCGGCCACCGGAATGGCCTGCGGTGATATAGCTGCCGCCGATAAACCCTTCGGCGCCGAAATCGATCTGGCCGATGGAATAGTCGTCAATCGAAACGCCGGTCGAGCCTGTGCCGATGAACGGTGCAAAATCGTGGTCCTTGAAGAACATCGAAGTGCCGCCGTTCATCTGATAGGCATAGTTGCGCCCGATCACGCCTTCGCCCGAGACCGGATCGTAAGGCTGGCCGATTTCCGACAGAAGCATCAGATGCACGTTATGCAGCGAATAGGCGGCCACGATCACCAGATCGGCGGGCTGGAAAACCTCCTCGCCCGTGGTCTCGTCGAAATAGGTCACACCGGTTGCGGTCTGGCCATCGGAGGCTTTCTCGATCTTGAGGACCTCGGAATTAACCTTGTATTCGAAATTCGGCTTGCGTTTGAGCGCATCGAGCACACAGGTCTGCGGTGAGGCTTTGGAATAGTTCAGGCAGCCGAAACGTTCACAAAAACCGCAATAGTTACACGGGCCCAGCTGCATGCCGTATTCGTTGGTATAGGCCGCCGTCGCGATCCCTGCGGGGCGCGGGAACGGATGCAGGCCCATTTTGCGCGCCGCGTCGGCGAACATGTCGCCATCGAGGTTCTGCGTCATGGGCGGCAGCGGATATTCCTTGGAACGCGGTGCCTCGAACGGGTTGCCGCCATCAATGATATTGCCGTTGACGTTGCCAGCCTGACCGGACACGCCCAACAGGTATTCAAAGCGGTCGAGATGGGGCTCCATTTCTTCGGCGGTTACGCCCCAGTCCTGGATCTGCATGCCTTCGGGAATGATCTCCGCGCCGAAGGTTTCCTCGACATAGGATTTCAGCCGCCATTCCACCTCTTGCGGGCGCCATGTATGGCCGTTCCAGTGGATGCCTGCGCCGCCAACGCCGTCACCGGGGAGAAATGACCCCAGATGCCGGTAGGGCAGGGCGGTTTCTTCCAGTGTGCGACGGATCGTCAGGGTAGATTTCTTGGGCTTTTGCATGAAGCCGTAGCGGATGCCGTATTTCAGCTCATCGGCCACTTCGGGATATTTGAAATCCTGCACCGTGTTGCGGTCGTCGCCGCGTTCAAGCGCCAGAACATCCAGCCCTTCCTTGCACAGCTCCATCGCCATAATCGATCCGGTCCAGCCAAGGCCGATGATCACGACGTCTTTTTTCTTGTTTTCGCGTGCCATGGTTAACCCCGTTCTCCCGAAATCGATACTGGTCCCAGCGGATAGGGCTGGTCCTTCATCTCGACCCATTCGGTGTAGGCCGCCCGCGCACCCGGAAAGCCGATATGTTTCCATGCGGCCATCTGGTAATTGCCACCATATTGCGGATCGGCAAAGTAACCTTCTTTGGTGTTCGCCAGCAAAATGGTGAAGAAATCACGGGTTTCCGGGGGCAGTATCTCGGCACGTCCGCCGCCCTGCTGGGTGGCACCGTTTTTTTGCAAAGCGCTCAGGGCTGCGTCTTTGTCTGCATCCGACAACTCGCGGAAGGGGGCCCCGTACTGGGCCTCGCACCATGTATCGAATTGCGGGATGGCGCTACGATAGACCTGCGCGGGGGTCAGTGGCGATTGCCAGCCCAGCAAGGGGTCGGCTGCCGGATCATGCGGGCCTTCCATGTACCACGTCGCCGCATGTCCGTAATCACCGGCAAGCTGGCGGTCGATGAAAACCGGCACACGGGTTTCCAGCGCGCCGGGGCCATCGCCCTCGGCCGGGATCAGACGATCCGTTGCGGCCATGATAAAGGCCCATTCCTCAGCGGTGAAATACACCGGAGAGTACTCATCGAGAGAGGGGACTTGTGTCGTTTGCGCACCGGCTGGGGAGACCACCTGGCTCAGCGCGAAACCCGCAGCGCCCGCCTTCAGAAAACCGCGCCGTGACGCAGTAAGAGACGTTTTTGGCATATTTTTTTCCAAATTTTGTATTTATATCAAAGGAATGACGGGCATTATGCGCCATATTGTCACGCAAGCACGAAGTCCCTTTACTTTTCTAGGGATAACATTCCATCACAGCGCGGCAAGGAGATTTTACTTTTTTCTTACCACGCCTGAGAGGTGGCTGGTCATTTGGCCAAACCTGCCGTGTTAAAAAACTATCGTTTGTAGCAGGGCATAGGCCGTGTGCGTTACGAAAACGCGTGACATCGTCTGATGAAAAACTGTCAGTCACAATAGCCTAGAAAAAATCTCCGTCCTAGGGGCTTGCAGCCCGGCAGAGAGAGCGTTATCTACAAACCCGTAGCGCGGGCGTTGTGTAATGGTAAGACCTCAGCCTTCCAAGCTGATGACGCGGGTTCGATTCCCGCCGCCCGCTCCATCCTCCTAAATTAATATAGTTATCACAGCCTATTGGATCGAATGTGTCCCACACGCGAATCGCCCGTGGGACAGTTTGCCAATCCATACCCTCCAGCGTGGCCATCGCATCCTGCGCCAGTTTCCAGCGTTCGACACCCTTGGTGTAGATCTCTGACGTATTGGCCTGCGTGTGGCCTTGGATGGTCATGATCTGGTATTGCGAGCACCCTTCCTGTGCCAGAAGATGACGGGCTGCCTTGCGTATCCCGTGCGCGGAGCGGTTCTCGATGCACGCGGCATGGCACCGGCGCCGCAGCATCCGGCCCAAAGAGTCGGGTGTAGAAAACGGCTTGCCGCGGGCATTCAGCAGGTTGGTCTCGCCCGTCACGGTCATCGCTCGCGTGGCTTTGTAAAGCGGAGGGAGCAGGGGGGTACATGCGCAGATCCCTGTGTGCCCGGCTGCCAGCGGATCGCCTTCACACGCTGAATAACGGTTTCATGATGCGCCCCAGAAGGACGGTATCGCCGATCCGGCATGCGGTGAAGATGAAGAGGGTAAGGGCAAGATGCGGCGCTGGTCCTCTCGGCAGCGCAGGTGATCCAACGATACGAAAGTGAAATCACACAACAGAAAAGGAATGAGCCAACGTCTAAAAAACCAGAGGCCTCTCACCATCTTCGTCGTTATTAGAACTTACGGTAACGCGATTTCGACCTGCTGCCTTTGCGTCGTAAAGCCCGATATCTGCCTCACGCAACCTGCTGCTTATGTCCGCGACTACCGTATTTTTCCAATAGGAAACTCCAATACTTGCGGTGATAGGTATAGTTTCATTGCCGTATCGAACAAGTTGTCTTTCAATACCTGCCCTGTAGGCCTCCGCGCGACTGAAGGGGGTGACATGATACATGTTTGAGGAAAAAACGGCGAACTCTTCTCCTCCCAAGCGGCAAACCAATTCATCAGCAGTGGAGGTTTTTCTTAAAACATCGGCAACACGCTTCAAAACCATGTCTCCGGCATCATGCCCAAAGGTGTCATTCACTTTTTTGAAGTGATCGATGTCAATAATCATCACCACGCCGTTCCGGATAGGGGACCGTTCCTGAATGCTATCAAGAAAAGAGCGACGATTGGCCAAGCCGGTCAAACTGTCCGTGCCTGCAGTTTTACGCCAGTAATTTTCTGTACGGATGTAGTGTCTTTCACGGTCTATGATGGACCCCATCACGAGAGAACCGAGCACACAGCTTACAGTTAGGACAGGCACAATTGTCGCAAAGAGTTCTATTGCAACCTGCATAGGCAGCAAAAATAGGGTGAGGGTATGAAGCGAAAGTAGAGCCCCCAAGCCGATCAAGTGTAATTTTGTCGTGCTGTTTCTACCATATAAATATCGACGCCAGACTAAACCTAATGCCGCACTAGCTGCAATTCCTGTAGCCCCGGCGATTGCGCCCACCCCTCCTACATACAGTCGAAATAAACCAACAAATAGGGTGGAAACGATGGCTGCGGGAAAACCTCCAAATGCTGATGCTAAGCCCACAATTACGGCTCGAGGGTCCAAAATAATTCCCTCGCTTAGTACAAGAGGGTTCAGCATCGCAAAGATTGCCATAATGCTGAATGTTACGCCAACGGCTAGAGACTCGAAGGCTCGGCTTTTCCCTCTGCGGTGAATAACGCCGTACGCTATCCCTGACATGCTCATCAAGCCTAAGCCATACATGAATTCTACCATAAGCTCAGTCAATTGCTTGTCTTTCCCGACACTTTGATCGATCCACCGAAATCCCATTTCCAATAACGAGTGAGCAAAGCTGTCACTGTTTCTCGAGGCCGTTCGTTGAAGGAATATGGACCATAGTCCTATTTGCGAGATCTTGGATGAGGAGTTGGTTTTGCGTCCTTGTGAGCGCGCCTTGCCACTTAAATTGTTCGTGTTAAAACAATATATGAAGCTTCCCGCCTCACGTCACGAATGAATCTCGAAGATTCGATAAAATGTTGACCAGAAATCAAAATTAGCGCCGAGCATGCACATTTGTGAGGAGCGACTGGCTAGCTCTTAGGTGATGGCCACTCGAGACAGTCAGGCGTCACACCGCTGCAGCTAGCATGACTACTTCGCGAAGACGGTCCACAGGTGTCGTCCCGGACCACATTTCATCATAGGTTTGCTGCGAATGCAGGATAGGCGATGCGCCAGTAAGTACTGTGCCTTTGGCGACAAGGCACGGCTGAAAAACTTCGCCCCGGGCATGTACCAGCAAGCTGACAGGGACGCATCGGGGCATTCAGATTTGGATATGGACCAGCGGCGTCATGCAATCCATGCACATCTGGCCTGCCTGACACAGACGATGCGAGGCTGCTGTCGTGCGCGATAGGTTTCAGTTGGCGACGACGCTGGCCCTCTCCGGGGCATAGCGAAACTTGGTAATCGTGGCGTCCTTGATCTTCTGAACCGCCTCGTCGATGACGAACAGCGGCACCAAGAACCACTCTCGGGGCGTTACCGGACGACCAAACCGATCCGGAATTTCGATGTCGAGCTGTGCAGTCCCGAAAATCCGGTGGATCAGGTTTTCAAGTCGGGTCTGGTTGATGGTGTAGAGCTCATAGGTCGCCACGACCTTGACCGGCGCCATGAGGAAGGTCGGTTGAAGATGCGCACCGGCAATCCTCTTCTCGACACCCAATGTGGTCACGCCAATCTTGTGCACGAGGTCCCGGTTCTCGGACACCATTGGATGATCTGACTTGCTGCGCAGGACATAGATCGTACCGGTGGTGCTATCGCCCTCTTCGGGTGCGTCCGCGAACAACGGCCCCGCGACGGGTTCGGTGATCCTCCGACCGGTTGCGTCCTTGTTCAAAGCCCGCTGAAGCGAACGCATCAGCATTCTGCTTTCCGTTCCGTTGTCGAAAATCACGCGCAGACGAGCATCTGTCCGACCTTGATCGGTAAGCGTCTCCTCGCCCATCTCCGCGACATAGGCCTTTTGCCCCGCCACGATGAAGAAGCGCCCCTTCTGGATCTCGGCCTTCAGCTCGAAGGGGCGTGTTTCGCGCTGCCCGGCTCCAGCTCACGCTGAACCTTCTCGAACAGCGGTTGGAAGGTCTCGAAATCCTCACACCGCTGACGGTTCGCGATGTCCTCCGCCTCCTTGCGTTCGGTGTTCGAACGGACATGCTTCAGCTCGGTGATAGGGGAGGCCTCGACCTCGACGCCAAGCGCGGCAAGCAACGCATCGTCATCCAGATCGTCGGCAACGGGTGTCACCTCGGCTCCGGACAGCAGGCCATCCGCGTCCAGATCGGCAAGAAGATCAGCGGATTCCGGCAGCTCCCGCAGCCGTTGAAGGCGCACAGCATAAAGCCGTTGAGACATATCGCCGTCCTCGGAAGGCTGCGGCAGGCGTCCATGCCCGGCGACGATTTTCCGGATGTCTTCGACGCCCGCGATGATCCGTTCCTCGCGGGGCGTCCGCGTGACCTGCTTTTTCTTCTCGACCTCGATGCCCTGCATCAAAGGGGGCCTCTGCGAGGTCGGAAATGGCCTGCTTGATTTCAACGGGGTTCATGGGGTCTGGCTCGTACATGGCTGGACTTTGATCTCATGGGCACGCGCCATCAACGTCTCCAGCTCGTGGTTCATTTGTCGTTCCATCCAAGCGCGGGCGGAGGTCCCGAACGTCTTCTCAAGGCGCAGTGCCATCTCCGGCGAAATGCCGGATCACCCGTTCAGAAGGTTGCTCAGGGTCTGTTGATTGCATCCGGGCACCTGTGCGGCATCGGTCACGGACAGGCCGTTGGGATCAAGACATTCTTGGCGAACAAGGACACCCGGAGGGGTCACGTCAGCTCCTGCTAATGGGTCGACGGTAGGGTGACAAATGACGGTTATCAATCGAGATGGTCCCATCTAAATTCTAGCTGATACTGTCCGTGTACGATCGCAGCACCGGCATGGCCGTTTATTGGACACGTGGCTATCGGGAGAGCGGCAACTAGGCGATTGTGCCGGACCGGCCCGCCAGCGCGATCATATCGGCTTACTGAAATCCGTGGGCGAGCAGTGCCCGTTGTCGAAGTCTTGGCTTTAAGAACAAGCCCCCCCTCACGGTATGGAGCTCGACTTCTCAACCGGTCGCCTGGAGGGGGAGGAACTTAAATGTCTGGGGCGGGGCGATGTCAATGATAGTGTGCCACAAAGCCCGTTACGCTGCATCGCGCATACTGCTCCAATTGAGCTGCACATTCCCGATGGAGCCACCAGCCCGTCATCATGACAGAGCCAAAAAAAACCAGCTTTCGGCGGACCAAAGTCAAATGCAGCACTCCGACGCATGGCATCCGCTTCGTCGACTGGTGGTTTTCCGGCATGCAGCACCGTGTGGTTTCGGCGCAGTTCATAAGGTTGGGCGCCGACAGGAAGGGCAAAAACCAGAAGTTCGCGGCGCTTGGAAACTCAAATGGACTGCACAACGTATGCGGCCGTTCAAGGAGGCGCTCAGGAATCCTGCGGTAGGCGATAGCGGCAAACGGCAGGTTCGAGCCCTTCCATGACGTCTGGCACAAATCTCCAATGGAAGTGCAACTGATGACACTATGGCGATGACTATTGGCCTCACGAGATTATCCGGTGACGGATCCGCGCTCGGGAAATGGTCTGGAGGCATCCTTGGCGAGGGGATCCGCGCGATCGGCCATTCCGGTGACATCCGGCGCCAAGGCCTCCATCGCCTCGTGGTGAGACAGGAACACCCTCCCCGTCAGGGCTTCCAAGAAGGAGGCTCTGGCCAGGCGATCCATCACCGGGCCCTTCACCTCAGAGAGATTCAGGTCGACGCCTTGGTCGGCGAGGCGTTGGGTCACCAGTTCCAGACTCTCCAGGGCGCTTGCGTCGACATGGTTCACCGCGGCGCAGTTCAGCACGAGATGCCGCAGGCCGGGCCGGTCCGCCACCGACCGCTGGATCACGTCCTCGACGGCACGCGCGTTGCCGAACCAGAGGCTCTCGTCGATCCTCAGCGACAGGACGTCCTGCGCCCGCAGCACGTCGTGGCGCAGAGTGTTTCGATAGTGCCGGGTGCCGGGCACCTGACCGATCTCGGCGATATGGGGCCGCGAACTGCGCCACAGATGCAAAAGCAGCGAGAGCGCGACGCCGGTGATGATGCCGGCCTCCACCCCCGCGGTCAGTGTGAGGACGATCGTGCCGGCCATCGCCGCGAAGTCGAACCGCGAGTAGCGCCATGTGCGGCGCAACGCGCCCAGATCGACAAGGCTCAGGACGGCGACGATGATTGTTGCCGCCAGGACCGAGAGTGGCAGATGAAAGATGAGCGGCGTGAGAAAAAGCGACACGAGCGCGATGCCGACAGCCGTATAGGCACCGGCGGCCGGTGTCTCGGCGCCGGCATCGAAATTGACGACCGAGCGGGCGAAGCCGCCAGTGACGGGATAACCGCCCGAGAACGCCGCCGCGAGGTTGGACATGCCGAGGCCGATCATCTCCTGATCCGGGCGGATCGACTGCCGCCGTTTGGCCGCGAGTGTCTGGGCGATCGAGACGGACTCGGCAAATCCGATGATCGAAATGAGGAAGGCCGCCGGCAGGAGCGTGCCCCAGAGCGCGGCATCGAACGCCGGGACCGCAAACGGCGGGAGCCCCTGCGGCACGTCGCCCACCACGGCCACGCCCCGTGCCTCTAGGTCAAACCCGACAACCGCCATGATCGCCACGGCAACCGCGAGCACGGGACCCGTGCGGGCCAGCAGGGTCGCCGCCCTCGCGCCCAGCCCGATGCGTTGGAGCGTCGGCTTCAGCTTTGACCGCGACCAGAAGAGAAAAACGGTCGCAGCGCTGGCGATCACAAGCGTCGGAAGGTTCGTATCCGGCAGGGCCGGAAGCAGCGCTGTTCCCAATTCGACCAGCGTGTGGCCGCCGGCCTCGACCCCGAGAATATGTTTCAATTGGCTGGCGGCGATCAACACGCCGGAGGCGGTGATGAAGCCGGAAATGACCGGGTGGGACAGCAGGTTCGCCACGAACCCCAAGCGAAAGATCCCCATGGCGAAAAGGATCAGCCCGGAGAGGAAGGCCAGGGTGATCGCGGCGGTAAGGTATTGCGCGCTTCCGGGCGGCGCGACGGCGCCGGCGGCGGTCGCGGTCAGGAGCGAGACCACAGCCACCGGGCCGACGGCGAGGGTGCGGCTGGTCCCGAAGATTGCATAAGCGATCAGCGGCAGGATCGAGGCATAGAGCCCGACGACGGGCGGCAGGCCGGCCAGCATCGCATAGGCCAGCGATTGCGGGATCAGCATGATCGTCACGATCAAGGCCGCCATCCCGTCGCTCAGCAGTGCCTGCCGGTCGTAGCGGCGCCCCCAGTCGAGGACCGGAAGATATCCAGCCAGCCTTTCCATGATCAGTTCTCGACCGGAAGGCCGGCAGATTTCCACCCGCCGAGTCCGCCTTCGATGAGATCGGCCTTGTAGCCCATCGTCTGCAACGTGTCCGCCGCCAGCGCAGCACGGCCTCCCGAGGCACAAAGAACATGGACACGTCCTGCGCCCCGCGTGTCGACAAGTCGCGCCTCGGCGGTCTGTGCTGTCGCATCCGCCCGCGTCTCGAGGATGCCACGCGGGATATGCAGCGCGCCCGCGACGCGACCGTCTTTCTCAAGCTCGGCGGGTTCGCGCACATCAAGGATCAGATCTCCCTTTCGCACTGCGGTCTCTGCCTCTTGCGGAGAGACGGCGGCCACGCGACTGCGGGCATCGGCGACGAGATCCTTCATGGTCATGGTCATCTGTTTTCTCCTTCAGAAGCGGTTGACGGGCAGTTTCAGGTAGGCGTGGCCATCCTCCTCGACCGGTGGCAGGCGGCCACCGCGCAAGTTGATCTGGAGTGCGGCCAGAATGCGATCGGGCAGTGGCAGTGTCGCATCCCGCTCATCGCGGCGCTTGATCCAGTCCTTTCGGCTCGTGCCGTCCTTCACGTGCCGGTTGCGGGCTTTGTGCGCGGCCACAGTGGCCTCCCACATCGGCTCGTCGCGCCCCTCGGCCCCGTAATCGTGGCCCACGAAAAGGCGGGTGTCGACAGGCAGCGCGAGGATGGCTTGGATCGAGTCCCACAGCTGTTCGGTATCCCCGCCGGGGAAGTCGGCGCGCGACGTGCCGACATCGGGCTGCATCAGCGTGTCGTGGGTGAAGGCGGCATCGCCGCAGACATAGGTGATCGAGCCAAGCGTGTGGCCCGGTGAGAGCATCACCCGCATCTCGAGTTCACCGAGTCGAAAGGTCTCGCCTTCCGCCAGGAGCCGGTCGAAGTCCCGCGCGGGGGCGAAGGCGTCGGGCAGGTTGTAGATCTCCGCCCAGAGAGCCGCGATCTCGTGGACCTTGTCGCCGATCGCGTTCGGCGCACCGGTTCGCTCCTTCAGATGTGCCGAGGCCATGACGTGGTCGGCATGGGGATGGGTATCAAGCACCCAGTCCACTGTCAGGCCGTTCTCCCGCACAAGGTCCAGCACCTGATCCATGCTTTCGGTCGAGAAGCGGTACTGCTGCGGGTCGAAGTTCCAGGCAACATCAATGAGCGCGGCCTTCTTCGTGGCCGGGTCGGCGCAGATATACTGGATCGAGCCGGTGTCGGGCTCGTAGATGCCCCAGACGTCGGGGCTTGCGGCCCCACGAGAGGCCGAGTGTCGCACGATCCGCTGGTGCAGCTTGGAGGTGCTCATTGAGTTGCTCCTTTCGTAGAGAAGATGTTGAGAGACTTGGCGCGCGCGCCGCACCAGAGCCCGCCCAGCATGGCCGGCACAAAGACGAGCGTGCCGGGGGCGAGGAGCGGCAGGGCCGTCCAGGCGGGGCCGGGGCAAAAGCCGCCGATCCCCCACCCGGTGCCGAAGAGCGCCGCCCCGAGGATCAGTGGCCGGTCGATAAGGGTGCTCGTGGGAACGTCGAAGGTCGTATCCAGCACGGGAGCCTTCTGCCGCCACACAAGACGGTAACCGATGAAGGCGGTCACGGTTGCCCCACCCATGACGAAGGCGAGGCTCGGATCCCATGTCCCGGCCAGATCGAGGAAGTTCAGAACCTTTGCCGGATCGGACATGCCCGAGATGATGAGGCCCAGCCCGAAGACGAGGCCGCTGAGAAACCCGAGTGCTACACGCATCACGCCCCCCCCAGTATGTGCCGCAGCACAAAGACCGTGACGAAGCCGGCGCTCATGAAGGTCACGACCGCCGCGAGCGAGCGCCGGGACAGCCGGGCGAGGCCACAAACGCCGTGCCCTGATGTGCAACCGGAACCGAGCGCCGTGCCAAAGCCCACGAGGAGCCCAGCGACGGCCATGCCGAAGAGGTTTGTGGAAACGGTCTGTGAAATAGGTCCGCCGACCAGCATGATTGCAAGAGGCGCGGCCATCAGGCCGAGTAGGAAGGCAAGCCGCCACTCCCTGTCGCCCCGTGTGCCAGGTGTCGGCAGGATGCTGCCCAGCAATCCCTTCGTGATGCCAGAGATGCCTGCGATCTTTCCGAACAGACCCATCACCATCACGGCACTGATACCGATCAGGATCCCGCCGCAGAGCGAGGCCCACGGCGTGAAACCCGTTTGTAAATCAATCTCCATTACGCATCTCCATTCTGCAGCCATGAGCTTGCATCAACCGGCCTTATCGTCTATATATTAGATATGTCTAAATGAGTCAAGGCTAATATAATGAAGCTGAATGAAAGTAAGCCCGTCGTCGCACTTCAGGAGCGGGCCGACTACGTCGCTGATCGATTAACGCTTGTCGCAAACGCAAAGCGGCTCCTGATTCTGTGCGAACTGGTGAAAGGCGAGCGGTCGGTCGGCTCCCTTCAGGAGGCTGTGGGGCTCAGCCAGTCGGCTTTGAGCCAGCACCTCGCCAAGCTGCGCGAAGCCGGCATGGTAGAGACCCGCCGGGAAAGCCAGACGATCTACTACCGGATCAGCGACCCAGACCTCGGGGTTCTGATGGCGGCGCTCTACGAGGCCTTCTGCAAGGACAACTGACGCAGACCGATAGCCAAATACGGCGAAAGTCGGGAAAGTCCGCAGATGCGGACGTCTACGATCCCGAATGCTGCGCGTGACACCGATCTCCGGTAGGTGGCCTGTGACGGCAGCATCTGGAGACCGTACCCAAGGTCAGCAATGGGGCCGGGGAGCGACGCTGAGCGAGGGGGCGCCAAGCACGTGTCCCTGCGGCGCGGCGAAGGTCCGCAGGGAGTGCAAACTGGCCTTCTTCATTTTCGAAGTTAGTGATCAGCCACGACATTTCGCAGCCAGTCCAGCAGCGTCTGTGAGGCAGTCGTTATCCGTCGATCCTTAGGAACAGTCAGCCAATAGCTCCCGAGTGTCACGGTCGTTTCGACCGGACGTATCAGCCGACCTGAAAGAAGCTGACGTTCGAACATTGCCACCGGCAGCAGCGCGATGCCAAAACCCTCGGCAGCAACATCCGCCAGTCCGATCGAGCTGTCTAGAATCGGCCCGGTTAGGGGCGGACAGAGCTCTCCTGTCTGGGCGAACCAGGCGGGCCACTCATCGGCCCGGTAGCTGCGCAAAAGCGTGTGCCGACGGATATCTGCCAAGGTCTGGATGTCCAACCTCGGGGAACAGACCGGGGTCATCGGGGCGCTGACCTGCCCCCCGCGGGATCTCTCAACGTAGTGTAGAGTCTGCGCCAACTCTGAAGGAGCAGACGAATGCGAAAAAGCCGTTTCACCGAGGCGCAGATTATCGGGATGAGCAAGCAGCAGGAGGCAGGCATGCCGACAGCTGATGTGTGCCGCAGGCATGGCCTCAGCCCGGCGACCTTTTACAAGTTCAAGGCCAAGTATGGTGGCATGGAGGTCTGCGAGGCGGCCAAGCTGAAGGCGCTCGAGGACGAAAACGCCAAGCTCAAGCGTCTGTTGGCCGACACCACGCTCGACAACGCGGTTCTGAAGGATCTGCTGGGAATGGAGGCCGCCAGCCCGCCATCGGTTCGAGGGCAAGGCCGACCCTGACGACATTAACCAGGCGGCGAGAGGCGGCGCTCAGGGCGATGCGGGATCATGACATCTCGCAGCGTCGGGCCTGCCAGCTTGTCGGTGTCGACCCCAAGACGGTCCGGCGCACACGCCCGCCGGACTGCCCCGAGATCCGCGAGGAGATGAAGGAGATCGCCGGGAAACGACGCCGGTTTGGCTATCGCCGGATCGGCATCCTGCTAGAGCGCAAGGGCATGTTCATGAACCACATCGGAGCCGGGTCAGGAAACGATCTGGGGGATCGTTTCCCCGGCGGAGCGCGGTATCGGCTCTACCGGGAGGAAGGGCTGTCGGTGAAGCGACGGCGCGGGCGCAAGCGGGCTTGCGGGTCACGCACGCCGATGCCGGGGGCGGCACATCCCAATGCCCGCCCCCTCTCGCGGTTTGCTGGCAAACCGCCGCCGGTCAGCGGGATCGCTCGACTTCCTGGCAGATAGCTTCGGCGCCTCGCGCAAGTTCCGTATTTTGGCCGTGATCGACGATTGTTGCAGAGAGACCCTGTGCCTGGTCGCCGATACCAGCATATCGGGCACGCGTGTTGCCCGTGAACTGGATGCGCTGGTGCGGATTTACGGAAAGCCTGCTTGCATCGTCAGCAACAACGGGACGGAGTTCACCAGCCGGGCCATCCTGAGATGGGCCGACCAGAACGCCATTCCGTGGCACTACATCGACCCCGGCAAGCCGCAGCAGAACACGTTCATCGAGTCCTTCAACGGCAGCCTGCGCGACGAATTATTAAACGAGGAGATCTTCGACACCCTGGACGATGCCCGGCGCAGTTTGGCGCTCTGGCGCTACGACGACAACGCCGTCAGACCGTACTCGTCTCTGGGAAACCAGACGCCGCTCGAAGCGCGCCGGGCGCTTGAGAAATTTGAGGGCTCCGCGCCCGGCGCGCTTGCCCACAGAAACCGACCCGACTACCAATCTCAAACCTGCAGACTCTTGTTATGAACGAGGGACCCAAGGGGGGCAGGTCACTGATTTACTGCGCAAAGCTGACCTTCCGCCCTTTTCAGGGTTCGCAGGCGTAGCGAATGATCGGTCTGGCGAAGCTGCGCCGCAGCTTGGCCATCCAGCCCCAAGGCCGGCTAGGGGCCATTTAAAACGTGTTTGTCGAGATAGACGTTCGGCTTTCTGAAATGATGAATGTGAAACAGGTTGTAGCTTAAGTTTTGCTAGATTTCATGGGACACACGTTCAATAACGTATTGAAGATGTTGGTGACATATTCTCGTTCAAATGGGACACGGATAGCACTGAGTTAGCTGTACAAATACTGTTTTCGGGTAGCCCGCCGCCCGCTCCATTCCGAAGAAGAAATCGCCGCTGATGTCGCGCGTTTATTGCGCAGACTGGATTGCGTCCGAGTGTGACCCTTCTGATTTGCCTGTCGTGCGCGCCCTTTTGTATCACACCATCAGTTTTCCTTTTGTCTTTTGTAAGGCCATCGTCGACCACTCCGCCAAGGGCTGCACCACTCCGCCAAGGGCTGCACCGATCAGCCAAGCATAACCTGACAGGAAGCCAAGAAACGGGATCCAGATGGTTGCAATCGAAAACACCGCAGCAGTGGTGATACTGACAGTCGCCGCAAAAAAGGGAATTGCGGCAATGATCGACAAAATGACGCTGTCTGTTTTTTCAACGATTTCGGTAGGGTTGATGATCGCCTTGCCATAGACCACGGCCGCGCCTGCCGTGATGAGCAAAGCCAGTGCCGAAAAGATGATCATGTTGAGGGGCCGGCCGGCCAAGTTGCCCAATATCATCGACCGCTTGTCTTTGGCATAGCGCGAAAAGTCCGGGAAATTCAACAAAACCGCCAAAAATAGGAGATCATCGTGCCGATGATGGCGATAAAGCCTGTGATTTCGGTCCAGATCGTGGCGTCGGGATTGACGAAAATCGTTTGTGCCCGGGTAAGAAGCTGGCCATCGGATTGCTGCCACAGAACGATCAATATACCACGCATGACTGTGTAGACAAATGGCCCTGCAATCACAGGACCGAGGTGCAAGATGCGCACTGCATTCTACACCGGCTGATCTGGAGTGAATATTTCCTCTAGTGTCAGGGAAAACAGACGTGCGACAGCGAACGCCAGCGGTAGGCTGGGATCATACCGCCCGCGTTCCAGTGCGTTGACGGTCTGGCGCGACACGCCCAGACGGCTGGCCAGATCGGCCTGTGACCATTCGTACTGTCGGCGCAGTTCCTGAATGCGATTTTTCATCTGAGCCGCAGCTGGCCGAACACAAGACCCAAGCACCATAGCCCCGCCATGACCGGCCAGATGACGAACATCGACAGGCGCGGCATGCCTGTGCCTTCCAGAAAGCCATATCCGAATGTCAAAAACGCCGTGCCTGCGAACGCAATGGCGAGCGCTTCTAATTGCAGTTGACGCTGCATTTCATCCATCCGCCGAATGGTGCGCACAAGACTTGCACACACAAAAACAGCAGGCACCATGGGGCTAAGCGTAAGACAGATGGCTGGAAACCGGTTGTTGGTCGCGTGGGACGCTACAAGATGGGCAAGGATTATTTGTGACACGATCAATGTGGCCACATACGCCGCAAGACCTAGACAAAGATAAAGACAATTCCGCATGAAAACCTCCCCTATGTAAAGTGAGCTTTACATAGGGCGCCGAGGACAGAACTGTCAAGTTTGCTTTACACGATGAAGGGTCGTGCCGTACGGTTCATCATGGTTGACATGCGATCACATCCCGGCGGCCTTTGCCACATGCGGGGCCAAGGGGGCATGGAAGGGTTAGCGCCCCTTACGTGTGGTGCCGGAAAGACCGTTGTTTTTGCTGAGCCGTGCCGCGTTTGTTCGCGTGGCACGCGCGATGGGATTCAGTCCGGCGATGACAGCCGAGGCCAGACCTTTATTGGCGGCAAGTGCGCGCGCCGACAGTTCCGTGGCACGCATGAAGGTCTGTGGCTTTTCCAGAAGCATCCGCGTGGCTTCTTCGGGTTTCATGACGCCAAGCGACATTTGCATCATACGGATCTGGATCACTGTGGCCGCCGCCATTGACATTTGCATCGTGCTAAACGCGGCACGTTGCCATTGAGCGGTCGAGTTGAAGAGATAGCTATACATGGCTTTGCCCCTTTGTGGACCACTGCCGGTATATCTGTCCGGCGTAGGAGTAAGCAGTCCCGGCGCGTTCGGTTCCGCCGCACAGGAGGGGGGGCATCGTGTAGATGTGCGCGGTTCATGCGCGAAGCCCTTGAAGTGGATGAGCTTCACTGCCGTTAGGACACAAAGCCGCCTGCAAAAGATTTCCTAGATCTATAACGAACGCATATTTATTAGGCGCGCTGGTCGCCTGTCGGGCAGGAACAGGCGCGATGACGCCTGATCTGCCCGACGGGCCGCTCTAGCGCCTCAGGCCGCGATGAAGTTGCGCACAAAAGGGGTAGAGGGTGCCGTGCGTATTTCGTTCGGCGTGCCGATTTGTTCTATCCGCCCCATCGACATCACAACCACAAGATCTGCAAGCGACAACGCCTCTTCCTGATCGTGGGTCACGAAAATCGTGGTTAGCCCGGTCTGGTTGTGAATGTCACGCAAACCTTGGCGCAGTTCCTTGCGCACTTGCGCGTCCAGTGCGCCAAAGGGCTCGTCCAGCAGTAAAAGCCGCGGCTCGATGGCGAGGGCACGCGCCAGTGCCACCCGCTGGCGCTGGCCACCGGAAAGCTGGTTGGGATAGCGTGCTGCGATGTCGGGCAGTTGGATCAGGCGCAAAAGGTCGCTGACCCTACGCGCGATGTCTGCTTTGGGCGGGCGGGTCGCACGTGGCCGCGCGCGCAACCCGTAGGCGATATTGTCGAACACGGTCATGTGCCGGAACAGCGCATAGCTTTGAAATACGAACCCCGCACGGCGGTCCTGAACCGACATCGCGCTCACATCGATGGCATCGAACATTACACGCCCCGCGGTCGGAAATTCCAACCCGCCCAAGATCCGTAAAAGCGTGGTCTTGCCAGAGCCGGAAGGCCCCAATAATGCTACAAGCGCACCTTGGGGCACATTCAGCGAAACAGGGTGCAATGCGGTGGTCTGGCCAAATTCCTTGGCGATCTGGTCAATGCGGATATGCATGGCGGATGTGTCCTTTCAAGGATGGCCGATGGCGGCGAGCTGATCGGCATGGCGCAGTTCCAGCGCGGTTTTCAGGGCCAGTGTGACAAGCGCCAGCAAGGCCAGCACAGCAGCCAGCGTGAAGGCGGCAACCGACAGGTATTCGTTATAAAGCATCTCGATCGTGATCGGCATGGTTGCGGTCTGGCCACGGATTTTACCCGACACCACGGCCACCGCGCCAAATTCGCCCATGGCGCGCGCATTCGAGAGCAAAACACCATATAGCAGCGCCCAGCGGATATTGGGCAGGGTGACCGTTGCAAAGGTACGCAGCCCCGAAGCCCCGAGGCTGAGCGCGGCCTCTTCCTCGGTGCGACCCTGTTCGGTCATCAACGGGATCAGCTCGCGGGCGACGAAGGGGAACGTAATGAACAATGTGGCCAACACGATCCCCGGCAACGCGAATATGATGGGATGACCATGCGCCACCATCCAGCCGCCGATGCCTGTATTGGCCCCGAACAGCAACACAAGGCACAAGCCCGCCACCACCGGCGAGACCGAGAAGGGCAGATCGATCAGCGTGATCAGTAATGCCTTGCCGCGAAACTCGAATTTCGTGATAGCCCACGCGGCTGTAATGCCGAAAATCGCATTTAGCGGCACGGAAATTGCGGTGACGGTCAGGGTCAGCCGGATGGCCGAACGCGCATCCGGGTTGGCAAGTGCCGTGCGCCAGTCTCCGGCAAGAGCTTCTTGAAAGACTACGCACAAGGGGGCGAAGACCAGCACAGCCAGACCGGTTGCGGCCAAGGCGATCAAGGTGTGGCGCACCCATGCGCGTTCTGTGACAGGCGAGACGGCATGGCGTGCAAATGCGTGTGGCACGGTGTCAGGCATTTTCAATCCTCCGGCGGCTCCAGACCTGAAGCAGGTTTATGGCCAGCAACAGCACAAACGATATCGCCAGCATGGCCAGGCCGATGGCGGCGGCGGCGTCATAGTTGAATTCTTCAAGCTGTATAACGATGAGAAGCGGCGCAATTTCGGTGCGCATCGGTATGTTGCCAGCGATGAAGATGACAGATCCGTATTCCCCGACCGCGCGCGCCAGCGCCAGCGCGACCCCTGTAAGGGCTGCTGGCATCAGCATGGGCAAGATGACCTTGCAGATGGTGCGGGTGCGGCTGGCACCCAGTGTGGCGGAGGCTTCTTCCAGCTCTCGGTCCATCGTGGCCAGAACCGGCTGCACGGTGCGTACCACAAACGGTAGACCCACGAACACAAGCGCCACAAAGATGCCCCATTGGGTATAGGCAACGCGCCAGCCCAGATGGGCCAAAACCGAACCGAAGACGCCGTTGGGCGCATAAAGGGTGGTCAGCGCGATGCCGGCCACGGCTGTGGGCAGGGCAAAGGGCAGATCGACCGCGGCATCAAACAGACGCCGCCCCACAAAGCGATATCGCACCAGAACCCATGCCAGAAGCACACCGAAGACCAGATTAAACAGTGCAGCCAAGGCCGAAAGCCGGAATGACAACCAAAGGGCTGCCCATGTGCGGGGGCGGTTGACCACTTCCCAGACAGCTTCGGGGCCGAAAGCGGTGCCCTTGATGACAAGGGCGCCGATGGGCAGCAGCACGACCAGCGACAGCATCGTGAGGGTCACACCCATGGTGATGCCAAATCCTGGCATGGCAGAGCGGCGTGGACGCAGGGCCGCCATCATTGCGGGACATAGATCTGGTCAAAGATCCCTCCGTCACCGAAATGATCGGGCTGGGCTTTCGACCAGCCTCCAAAATCCTCGATGCCCACCAGATCCAGTTTCGGGAAACGGGCAACGTCTTCAGGGGCGGCTGCAGAGGTATCCCACGCACGATAGAAATGCTTGAAAGCAAGCGCTTGTGCTTCGGGGGCGTAGAGATGCTCCAGATAGGCTTGGGCCAGCGCACGCTGGTCGTCATCCTTGATATTGGCGGTGACCATGGCCACGGGCGGTTCGGCACGGATCGACACTGACGGCACGACGATGTCAAACGCGTCATCGCCCATCTGTTCCAGCGCCAGATACGCCTCGTTTTCCCATGCCAGAAGGACATCACCGATCCCGCGCTGGGCGAAGGTGGTGGTGGCTCCTCGGGCGCCGCTATCAAGCACAGGGACATGCGCATAAAGATCATGTACAAAGGCTTTCGGATCCTTGCCGTTTTTCTCGGCCCACGCCCACGCGGCCAGATAGTTCCAGCGCGCCCCGCCGGATGTTTTCGGATTGGGAGTGATCACCTCGATCCCGTCGCCTGTCAGATCATCCCAGTCCTGAATATGCTTGGGGTTTCCCTTGCGCACCAGAAACACGATGGTCGAGGTGTAGGGCGAGGCGTTATGGGGCAGTCTGGACTGCCAGTCGGCGGGCAGCTTGCCCATCTGCGCGATCTTGTCGATATCGGAGGCAAGCGCAAGCGTGACCACCTGCGCATTCAAGCCGTCCATCACCGCACGCGCCTGCGCGCCGGACCCGCCGTGACTGGTTTCCAGTTTAGGGGCGGCGTTTCCTTGTGCCTGCCACCAGTTGGCAAACTGCGTGTTATATTCGCGGTAGAATTCGCGCGTCGGATCATAGCTGACATTGAGCAGGGTCTGCGCGTTCAGCGCGCCTGCCGCACCAAGCACCAACGCGCCTGTGATCACAGCGGCAACCGTGCGCTTTGCAAGGCTGCGCCGTGGCGCGGTCACAACGGGGGCGATCGCGTAATGGGCGGATGTCCGACCGGCCATATGGCCCGGCAATCCACGTGATGCACCGATCCTGATCGAAATCTCGATAGTCATTGTCATCTCCTCCTAGAGCGAAGGCAAAACAGCCAACACGTGTAATACGATAGACTTTATCGTCTTTTACAACATAAATCTTTATCGACTTTGTCGTGTTTTAAGGAGGAGGTTCAGGTATTAATAATTTTTGGTATTATAATCAATTACTTGATGTTGGTAGGGGCCTCGGCGGAAATCGCCTCTGACATCTCGCCGCGTGCCTCTCCTTTAAGCATATCGGCTAAAGTCATGCCCTCGAACATCAAAAGATAGCCATAATATACATCCGCAAACGCGTTACGGATTCGGCACGTCGGCTCGTCGGCGCAATCATCGCAGCGTCGGTAGGCCCCGCGTGACAGGCAGGGCAGGGGCGAGAGTGGCCCGTCGATCAACCGTACCAGAGAGATGATCGAAATTGCAGCAGGGTCCTTGATCATGACATAGCCCCCCGACCGCCCGCGCAATGATGCGACGATGCCGGCTTTTTTGACCTCCAGCAGGATATGTTCGAGAAATCGCTTCGGCGCGCCGGATCGCTGGGCAATATCTTCAATGCGAAGCGGGCGTTTTTCGCCGTTGGCTTCGTCTGCAAGCACCATCACGGCTTTCAGCGCGTATTTCATTTTCTGTGTAATCATAGGATCTGTCTAGCATGCATCCTTGCTGCTGCAAGAGAATGGCGACCTGCCCAATCGCGATTTTGCGCCGGTGCGGGCGTCAGGCCTGTCCGGTTTGAAAAACGCGCCTCGGTAGCTGCGTGGAATACCTCACGAGATTGCGTGCGCGTTGCCCCGCCGCTCGGCCGGCAATCATGGTGTAGGCAAAAGCTTTGAGAGCGTTCGGATGTTCTGGGCGGTGGCTACGAGGTGGCATTTCTCACGGGCGCCGAGAGGCCCGCGCAATCGAAGGTGGTTCAGCCCCAAGATCCGCATCAGATGGGGCGAACAGCAACCCAACCTTTTTGCGCAGGTTGCAGAGGATCGTGTACTAAGTGGTCCAAGCGATCGCTTACCCTGTCGATCATTGTGCGCACCCATCCGACTTCGGCGTCGGGTCCTGCCTGTGTGCCTCTGCCTGAATGGGACTGGCGTCGGCTGTAAAGCACTGGCCGCCTGCTACTCCCTTTGTGATGCAGCGCGCGACGACCGTCTGGACCAGATGGCGCAGCACAACGCTGTCACGGAAGCGACGATGCCGGTTTCTGGGAAACTTCGGATGGTCCGGCACCGCGGCGGTCAGATCGAGACGGCAGAACCAGCGGCATACGAGGTCGGGATGGACGTCCGCGCAACGGCGCCGTTGCGAGCGGGGCCACATGATATAACCGGCCAGCCGCATCCTGATCATTCATTCGGGACCCGCAGGCCGTCGCACGGTGCAACTGAAGAACGGTGCAGCTGAAGAACAGTGCCAGAGGCCGCCGGATGCCGACGGGATCCTGACGCCGGTTCACCGCGCCATATATGTGCTCGCTCCGGGCATGCGCATTGATCGGGAATTCGTATTGCGGTGCGCTTCCTGTGTTGATCCCGTCATCTCAGTCCGCCTCCCTGTGCTTTATCTCAACAAAACACGCCGCAAAACGAAGGGACGGTGCGAAGGTGTAATATGGCTTGAAATGCGCGCTGGTGTAGACGGGGGCAGGCCCCTGTGCACCCGTTTAAATCCACGCCGCATAGAGTGATTTGATTGACTTGCGCCCTGAAATACCTACACACAAATCATGTCTGAAAAACCCACCGTCACGCCTGTGTCATTCGACCCGATGGCCCGCTCTGAAAAGCGTATAAACGAGTCGATCGCGGATTGGCTGGGCCGTCAGATTGTGACAGGCGTGTTTGGCTGTGGCGAACCGATCCCCAAGGAAATGGACTTTCTGGCGGAAACCGGCATTTCGCGCGGGGCCTACCGCGAGGCGGTGCGCCGGTTGGCTGGAAAGGGTATGCTGGTCACGCGCACGCGCAGCGGAACCCGTGTGACATCGCATGAAAGCTGGTCGCTGCTGGATCCGGATGTTGTGCGGTGGAGCTTCGAAAGCGGCGCGCCACCCGATTGGTATATCCGTGCACTTTATGAGATGCGCGCCATGATCGAGCCGCCGGCGGCCGCCTTTGCCGCAGAGCGGCGCACGGATCAGGATCTGGCACTGTTTCGCGAGGCGCTGCATGCGATGCGCTATTGCGATATGACAGAAAACAGCTGGCACAATGCCGATGCCAGTTTCCACCGCGCGATCCTGATCAGCTCGCATAATCCGGTGTTGTTGTCGCTGGAGGCCGGAATTACAGCCGCCGTCGCCTATACCACCGCTTTTCGCTATCGTGATATGGCCAATCCGCACACGCGCAATCCGGTGGATGAACATGCAGCGGTCTTCGCGTTGATCGAGGCGCGTGACCCCGAAGGGGCGCGCCGGTTGATGACCGAACTGGTCGATACCGCCTTGCTGGATTCAAAAGGCACAACCGTTTTCGATCTGGGCCTGCCCACCCTCAAACCCTGACCGGATCTTGTGCGCGCGCAGGGCTGCTGCCCAATGCACGGTGTAAAAAAGGCCCCGCCATAACCTGCGGGGCCTTTTCAGGTTTGTGCCATCATGCTGGGGCTGCACTCAGCCTTTCACACCTGACGAGATCATCACGGCTTCTGTCACCCGCTTTTGGAAGATCAGATAGGCGATCACCACGGGCGCTGCGGCCAGAAGGGCCACGGACATGATGCGTGCATAGGCCACCCCAAACGCATCGTTCACTTGGGTAATGCCCACAGGGATTGTCATCATGTCCTCTGAGGTGATCACAAGGAAGGGCCACAGGAACGCGTTCCACGACATGATGAACGTGATGATGCCAAGCGCCGTGGTGATGCCCCAGTTCAGCGGCAGGAACACCTTGAACAGCAGGGTGTAATCGCCACCCCCATCCAGCACGACCGCCTCTTTCATCTCTTTGGGAACGGCATCGAAGAACTGTTTATAAACGATGATGACAACCGGTACGACAAGCTGCGGCAGGATAATCCCGCCCCAGCGGTTGATCAGATCCAGTTCGTTCATCAAGATGAACTGCGGCACCACCAAGGCCTGTGCGGGCACCATGAAGCTGGCAAGAACGATCCCGTATAACAGCCGCCGGCCGGGAAACTGCATCTGGCTCAGGGCATAGGCGCACATCATGCCGGTGACCAGAACCACCGCCGTGATGATAAGCGATGTGCCGATGGAGTTGATATACCAGTCCATCAAGCTGGTGTTGAAAAGGGCATCCGCGTAGGAGCTGAGGTTGAACTCGTCGGGCCAGAAGCCCGCCCCGTCCGACACCACACGGTTTTCCGAGCGCAACGATGTAACAAGCGCCCAATAAAGTGGAAAGATCCAGATAAGCCCCGCGACCAGCGTGAAGCATGTAAGCGAGAGGTTTTCGATACGTTTGCGGAGCATTATTTATCTCTCCCTCCCATGCGCAAAAGCTGGAACTGCAGCACCGATATCACCACGATCAGCAAAAACAGGACCAACGAGATGGCCGCGGCATAGCCGCCGTGGTTCAGCTGGAACGCCTCGCGGTAGACCATCAGCAACAACACATAGCTGGAGTTGAAGGGCCCGCCGTCGGACAGCAGATAGATCTGATCGAAAATCTTGAGCTGCAAGATCAGTTGCAATGTCAAAACCAACGCGGTTACCGGCCATAAAAGCGGCCATGTCACCTTAAAAAACAGCTGGCGCCGCGTGGCACCGTCAAGGCGCGCGGCTTCGTAGAGGTCTTCTGGGATGTTGCGCAGCCCTGCGATGAACAGCAGCACATTGAATCCGTTCGTCCACCAGATGGTGACAACCGCGACAGATGGCATGACCCAATAGGGGTTTTTGAACACCGGCACGGGTTTGCCGGTGACCGCTTCGATCACCGGTTGCAGGATGCCGAACTGGAAATCCAGCATCCATGCCCAGATTTGCGTGACAACCGAGACCGGCAAGACATAGGGCGTGAAGAACATCACCAATGCCAGCGCCTGCATGCGCCCGGACAAACGGTTGACCGCAAGAGAAATCACCAAAGCTATGATCGTGGTGGGAAGAACCGTCAGCAACACAAAATAGCCGTTGTTCTTCATGGAAGTATAAAAAAGGTTATCGCTGAACAGGCGCTTGTAGTTATCCAGTCCAACCCAGTTGCCCCCCCCGATGAGCGGGGCATCGGTGAAGCTCATGCGCACCACCTCTATCACCGGATAGGCGAAGACGAGCGCGAAAATCGCGACAAAGGGGATGATCAGCGTAAAAGCGATCAGCCTGTGACGCGGCTTGTTGCGGATCATGGCCATGAATGTAGGTCTCCTCCCTTAGATCGGCGTGCCACCGCACTGGCCCGAGCGTATTTGCCCGGTGCGCGTGTGCGGTGGCCCGATGTCATCGCATGCGGCTTTGCAGTTCCATCTTGATCTGCTCGACCGCGTCCTCGGGCGAGAGGTAGCCATGCATGGCCGGCGACACGATATTGAGGGCCGCGTCATACACAGGGGATGCGACCCCTGCCAATTCGCTGCGCGGATCATAGGTGGCGCGATCGGCCAGCGAGGAATAGGTGGCGTTGGGCTGCATCTGCTTGAACGCGTCACTCTCGGCCACAGGTTTGTAGGCGGGAATATGTCCGGCCTCTGCCCACTGGATGGAGTGTTTTTCCATCCAGCCGATCACAGTCATCACGGCGGCCCGTTTTTCGGGGTCCATTTCCGTTTGGCCCTGCACCGGAATGGCCCAGCCGTGGCTGTCGGCCCATGTGGTTTGGGTGTCCATCAGCTTGGGGACTTCGACCGCGCTCCACTCAAAGCCCAGATTGCCATCGGCCTCGAGGTCTTTCATTGTGGGGACTTCCCACACGCCATTCAGCTGGAATGCGCTTTTGCCGGAGGTGAAAAGCGCCACCGACGCCTCGTATAGCGCCTGTTCCGGCTGCCAGCCTTCCTCGTGCCAGCGGGTCATTATCTCGATCGCCTTGATGGCTTTTTCGGTGCTGTCGCCGGGCAGGATCTCCCCGTCGTCCGAGATCAGCGTACCGCCTTGCTGGGCCAGCAAAGTATAAAACACCCTATACGCCCCGCCGTCGTCGCCTGTGGCATAGGTCAGCGGCACCTGCGCGCCGTTATCTGCGGCCGTCTGCATCACCTCTTCGAAATCCGCAAGGCTTTCGATACCCGTCAATGCGCCCTGATCGTCGAGGAAGCGCGATCCTTCCAGATAGGATTTGTTATAATACAGCACGATCGAATGGATATCGAACGGGAGCGCATAAAGCGTGCCATCAGGAGATTTGCCTGCCTCGAGCGCGCTTTCGAAAAAGTCGCTCTGTGCCAGTCCGGCGGTGTCCAGATCCTGCTGGGTGATCGGTGTCAGGATGCCTTCGCTTAGTCCCAAAGGCATGCGCGACAGGTGATAGGTCATCAGGTCCGGCCCGCGCCCGACCGCCGCCGAGGTGCGCACTTTGGTATAGAACGGCACGCCCCACTCCAGTGTCGTGGCGTTGATCTGGATATCGGGATGCTCGTCGTTGAATTCCTTGATCAACGCCTTCATGCGCACGCCATCGCCGCCTGCGAAGAAATCCCACCATGTGATGGTTTGCTGCTGGGCCATGGCGGGTGCGCCAAGCCCTGCGCAGGCCGCGAGTATGGAAATCTGTGCAAATCGTCTGAATTTCATCTGGTTCTCCTCCTTGAACCGGTCCACGCCCCCCGCGCGGCCCTTCTACATGTCCGCCCTGCCGACGGGGCAGGGGGGCTTGTTTATCGCAACCGCATCCCGTCCGGGGTGAAGGCAAAGACCTTGTCTGCCGGCGCGTTCAGATGCAGGCTCTGCCCCTCCAGCCGGTCGCGTGCGCCGTGGCGTTCAAACACCAGATCCTGCCCCGATGCCGCGCGCGCATGGATATAGGAATTGCCGCCCAGTTCTTCTGCCATCTCTACCTTGACGGGCAGGCCCCCGTCCTCTGACGGGGTCAGATGTTCGGGGCGCACACCAAGCACCACTTTGGTGCCGGGGCCGGGTTTGGGACCGTTCAGCGCCACATGTAATGTGCCCTCTTCGCAGTGCGCGGTCAGGCCGGTCTCGTCGGTCTGCGACACGACCGCGCTCATGAAGTTCATTGCGGGCGAGCCGATGAAACCGGCCACGAACCGGTTATCTGGATCATCATAAAGGCCAAGCGGGTGGCCCGCCTGCATGACATGCCCGCCTTTGAGCACGAAGATCTCATCGGCAAGCGTCATCGCCTCGACCTGATCATGGGTCACATAGATCATCGTCGCGCCGATCTGGCGGTGCAGCCGGGTGAGTTCCAGCCGCATCTGGACACGCAGTTCCGCATCCAGATTAGACAAAGGCTCGTCAAACAGAAACACTTCCGGCTCGCGTACGATTGCACGGCCAATGGCCACCCGCTGGCGCTGACCGCCAGACAGGGCCGACGGTTTTTTGTCCAGATGGTCTTCCAGCTGCAGGATACGGGCGGCTTCGCGCACCTTATCCTCGCGGGTTTGACGGGGCGCGCGTGCCAGTTGCAGCGAAAAACCCATGTTTTCGGCAACTGTCAGATGGGGGTAGAGGGCGTAGCTTTGAAACACCATCGCCACGCCGCGTTTGGCGGGTTCCACACCCGTGACATCACGCCCGCCGATTTCGATCTTGCCGCCGGTTGTGTCCTCCAACCCGGCAATCATCCGCAAAAGCGTGGATTTGCCGCATCCCGAGGGGCCGACGAAGACACCGAATTCGCCCTTGGGGACCTCCAGCGAGACATCCTTGATCACATCCACCGCACCGAAGGATTTGCGTATATTGGTCAGTTTTACCCCTGATGACATAGCTTATACCCTTAGTCGCACAATGTGATAGGACAACGGCGCGATCGTGCCGCCCAGCTCACCATCCTCGACCCCGATCCCCTTGCCCGCAACAGGGGCGATCTGTTCGTTGCCAGGTCCGTTGCGCGCCATCAGATCGTGACCTTCGATCACCTGATGGTCCATCAAGGTGGCATTGGCGTAGCCCGTCATCGACATCCGCAAATCGGCGGCGTCCGTCAGGTGGCGGTTGACGATGAACACGGTCACCTCGCCGTGGTTCTCAACAGCGGCGACATCCAGATACGCCACATCATCTGCGACCTTGCAGTTATAGGTCGGGCCATCCACCGAGACGCGCAATGCCGTGCCACGCCCGTAGAGTGACGCCATCTGATAGGGCCAGTAGATCGACTGGCGCCACGCCGGCCCGTCTGCCTCGGCGCGGATCGGCGCGATCACATTGACCAGCTGCGCAATACAGGCGATTTTCACCCGGTCACTGCGACGGATAAATTCGTTCATCAAGCAGGCGATGAACAGCGTATCCTCGAATGTGTAATCCTCTTCCAGCAGGGCGGGCGCTTCGGGCCAGTCCCAGCTGCCCCAGTTTTTCGCGTCTTCTTCGCGGTTGTGATACCAGACGTTCCATTCATCAAAGCAGATGTAGATGTCGTTCTTGGCCCGTTTCTTGGCCTTTACAAAATCGATCACCCCGCCGATGGCCTGAATATAGCGCCCCGTTTCCTCGACCTTGCCGAAATAGTTCAGCGTGTCGCGGCTGGAGTTGCCGAAATATTTATGCAGCGAGATGTAATCCACATTCTCGTAGCACTCTTCCAGCACGCCACGCTCCCAATCAGGATATGTGGGCATCTCGTCATTGGATGATCCGCACACCACCATTTCTGCTCCGGGTGTAAGCTGGCGCAGGGCCTTGGCGGTCTGGTTGGCAAGCTGGCCATATTCCGAGGCCTTTTTCTGGCCGATTTGCCAAGGGCCGTCCATCTCGTTACCCAGACACCACATCTTGACGTTATAGGGCTTTTCCACCCCGTGGCTGCGGCGCAGATCGGACCAGTAGGTGCCCGAGGGATGGTTCACATATTCCATGAAATTGCGCGCATCCGAAATCCCGCGCGACCCAAGATTGACCGCAAGCATCAGATCAATGCCAAGATCTTCGGCCCAGATGGCGAATTCGTTGATCCCGACCTGATTGGTTTCCTTGCTGCGCCACGCCAGATCAAGCCGCGTGGGGCGATCTTCTTTCGGCCCGATCCCGTCTTCCCAGTTATAGGCGGAAACGAAATTCCCCCCGGGATAACGAATTGCCGGAATGTTCAGGTCCCGCACCATCTTTGCCACATCGCGACGAAACCCATGTGCGTCTGCTTGCGGGTGGCCCGGCTCATAGATGCCTGAATAAATCGCCCGGCCCATATGCTCGATAAATGCAGAATACAGACGGTCGTCGATCTTCCCGATCTCGAATGCGCGATGGATCGCCGCAGTAACCTTCATAGATTCCTCCTCCTATTTGTACTACAAAATGAACGAGCAGACAAAATTCTGTCAAGCGGTTTATGCAGCAATCTGCAGGGCGGCTTGCATGAGCAGATTTAATATCCATCTGGAACAGCAGCTTGGCGCCAAAATTTTATAGGCCAGCGCGCACCTTTATAGGCCAGCGCACACCGCTGAATTGTCAAAGGGACGGGAGGTGCAGGTTACAGGTGCATTGCTTACGCAAAACCCCCGTGTGCGCTTTGGCAAACGGGGGAGAGCTGTCAGGCGCGCGTGGATGGCCTGTTTTTCGGCAGGGCGGGTGTCCGTGTTCCGCTCGGTCAGGGGCCTTCGCACAACTGCGCGCGTGCCATCGGGGATTGTCCGACTTCGGCACTATAGGCGCGAAATCCCAGATCATCGATTTCGATGATGCGATAGCAGGGGTTGCCGCCTGTCCACCACGGAGCGGGGTCGGTGATATCGGTGATGAAGCGGTGCGACATCGCCTGACCGGAGCTGTAGGCGATGCCTTCGGCGCTTGTGCCTGACAGCGGCACATGGATATGACCGAATACGATATGGCGTACACCCGGGGCATGGCTGGCGAGTGCCGATAGCACAACGCCGGCATCATGCATCCCGATGTGCGCGAAATGGGCCAGACCGTCGGGCACCGGCGGATGGTGGATGAAGACTGTTACGGGCTGATCGCCGGCATCTGCCAGATGATCGCGCAGCCATTGTGCCCGCGCCTCACAATAGCGCCCGCCGATCCATTCTGGCTCGTGACTGTCCAGAAACAGAAGGCGGCCATGACGGGTGTCGATGTAATCTTGCACGAAACCGGACGCATCCACGGGATGATCGGGGAAGGCTGCGCGAAACGCAGGCCGCGCATCGTGATTGCCCAGCAGCAGGCGGATATCGCAGCGCACGGGCGACAGGATATCGCGCAGCACCGCATAGGCGGCCGGATCGCCGTCATTGCACAGATCGCCCGTGACCACCAAAAGATCGGCGTCTTCATGTCGTTCGCAGATATCGCTTATGGCACCTTCCAGCTGGCGCGCGGGATCCAGCCCGTGAAGCGCCTCTCCGGGGGGCAGCAGATGGGTGTCGGTGATTTGGATGATTTTCATGGCACAAACCTTGCAACGGAACGGGCGGGAAGCCCCCGCCCGCAAGAAAAAGCGGCCCGATCCACCGGCACAAAGGCGGCAGACCGGGCGCGGCGAGGTTAGTCCATCAAGGCGTTGGTTTGCTCGACGATTTGCGCCAACCCGTCTTCGGGCGTGGTGTCGCCGCGCATCACAGAGGCGATAATATCGCGTTGGGTGCGCCAGATGCGTACGGAATCCCCACCTGGATACCCCGCCCAGGGGCGCGAACGGTCCGCTTGATGGGAGGCCGTTTCCACGTTGGGATGCTCGACATAATAGGGGGCTAGAAACGCCTCGCCCGTGGCACGCTTGTTGGTGGGCAGATAGCCGGTAATACGCACGATCATGTCCTGGGCTTGTGGGCCGGTCACCCATTTGAGGTATTTCCAGGCGGCCTCCTGTTTGGCCTTGTCTTGGGTCAGGATCACGGCTGCGTTTCCGCCCGTGGGCACGCCGCCGTTTTCCTTGTCATCCAGCGGGAAGGTGGTTGTGGTCAGTTCGAACCGGTCCCCGACAAGTTCCTCGATGGTTTGAACATGGGCGGGGGTCGAGAAGATGAAGCCCGTCATGCCCGCGCCGAACTGCTGGCGCGACTGGTCCCAATCAAGCACTGGCTGGCCCGCGTCTGTCACAAACGCCCGCATGAGTTTGAGTGCATTCAGCCCTGTTTCGTTATCGAAGGCCACCTTGCCGGTGTCCGGATCGATCAGATCACCGCCCTGTTGATAGATCATTGCCTGCCACAGCCAGTCATCCGGCCAGCCGCCGATATCATAGGCCATGCCCGCGATATTATCGCCAAGCGCGTTGATCTTGACTGCCAGATCCAGAAGCTCGGGCCATGTGTCGGGCATATGCTCGGGGTCGCCACCGGCCTGACGCACCAGATCGGCGTTTACATACATGATCGGCGATGAGGCATTCACCGGCAGACCGAACTGCGTGCCGTCCACCTGACCGAGTGCGAACATCTGCGGGCTGAAGTTGTCATCGACCCATGTGGCGTCTTCTTGATCGATGAAAGGGGCCAGATCGGTGATCTCGCCGCGCGGCTCCAGCGTGTGGACCAGTTCGCCCAGCAGATGGTAGCCCGAGAAGAACACATCCGGCAGATCGCCCGTCACCGCAGAGCGCAGCACCTGCTGGTGGCCTTCGTTATAGGCCACAGCCGGGGCAAGGAATTCGATCTTGATATCGGGATTGTCCTTCATGAACGCATCCGCGATCGGCTGATGGAAACGGGTAAATCCCGGCAGGTTATACAGCACGTCTAGCGTGACCTGCTCGGCATGCGCGGCCATGGGCAGCAGACCAAGGCCAAGCGTCCCTGCAATCAATCGGGTGAAAATTGTCATTGAAAACTCCGTTTCAAAACAGTGGGAGGAGGAGGAGGAGAGAGAAACCGGCGCGAAAGGGCAAAAGGGGTCATTTCACGCCGGTCATGGTAATGCCCGCGATGAACTGACGTCGGGCGAGCAAAAAGCAGATGACCATCGGGGCGGTGACCAGCGTGGCCCCTGCCATCAAGGCGCCGTAATCGGCCCCTGATTCCGCGTCCGAGAAATACAGCATTCCCAGCGGTGGCGGGGCCAGCGCGGTGTCGCGCACCACGATCAGCGGCCAGTAAAGATCGTTCCAATGGGCCACGACCGAAAAGATCGCAAAGGCGGCAAGCGCGGGCAGGGAGGCGCGCAAGACAAGCCCCCAGCAGATCTCCATTTCGGAAAACCCGTCAAGACGCGCCGCCTCGATGATTTCATCGGGGTAGGAGCGGAACGACTGCCGGAACAGGAAGATTGCGAACACCGACAGGAAAAACGGGGCCATCAGCGCGAAATAGGTGTTGAGCAGGTGCGCCTTGGCCAGACCCACAAACAACGGCAGCGCCAGCGCCTGCATCGGCACACACAGCGCGGCGATCACAAGCGCCAGCATCAGGTTGCGGCCCGGAAATTTCAGCTTGGCCAGCGCATAGGCCGCAGGCACGGCGGTCAGAACCTGTACCAGCAAGATGCCACCGCACACGATCACGCCATTCAGCATGAAGCGCCCCATCGGCACGCGTTCCCCGACCTTGGCAAAATTGCGCCCCGCCGAAAAAGTCTCGGGGATCGGCCAAAGCGAGATATTGAAGATCTCGGCAGGGGCACGGATCGCGGTCAGCACCATCCAGTAAAACGGCAGCAACATCACGCAGGCCCCGAGCGTCAGGATCACATGAGGCAGATATCGGGTCAGACGCGGCATCAGTAATGCACCTTCCGGTCAAGCTTGAAGGTTTGGCCGATCGACACGATCAGCACGAGGGCAAGGAAAATCAGGGTAAGTGCCGAGGCATAGCCGGTTTCGGCATATTCGAACCCCTCCAGATAGATCGCGTATAAAAGCGTCTCGGAGCCTTGGCGGCCTTTGGTCAGAACGGCCACTTGCTCGAACACCTTGAAGGCGGAAATCGATGTGGTCACCAGCACGAACATCGTCGTGGGCCCCAGCATCGGCCATGTCACGGTCAGGAACCGGTCGAGAGGGGACTTCGCGCCGTCCAGCCGCGCGGCCTCCAACAGGTCTTTGGGGATAGCGGTCAAACCGGCCAGAAACAGGACCATATTGAAGCCCAGGACCTGCCAGATCCCCATCAGTGCCATCGTCGGGATCAGCAAATGGGGGTCGGCCAGAAAAGCCACCGGATCAAGGCCCAACGCCCTGAATGCCGCGTTGACCGGCCCCAAAGACGGATGAAGCAGGAACTGCCAGACCGTGGCCATTGCAACCAGTGTCGATGTGACGGGCAGGAAATAGGCCACTTCCCACAGTGCGCGGCTGCGTTTGCGCCCGTGCACCAGTAGCGCCACGCCAAGCGCCAGCCCGACGCCCAGCGGAATAACCAGCGCGGCATAAAGCGCGGTATTGCCCAAGGCGCGCAAAAATACCGGATCGGAAAAGGCGCGTGCAAAATTATCAAACCCTGTGAAGCCCCAAGACAGCGCGCCCAGCTGGTAATCGGTGACGCTGAAGCCGGCCAGCACCAGCACGGGAATGATATAGATTGCCAGAAGAAGCCCCATTGCAGGGGCGGCAAACAGAAACCCGCGCCACATCATGCGCCGTGTCCGGCGCGACATCGGCACGGCGGATGTGCGGGGCAGGGGAGGATCGATCACGCTCATGCGGCCACCTGATCGCGCTGATGCAGGGCGCGCCGGTTTCCGTCGGCATCGAAAAGATGCGCGCGGGCGTGGGCAAAGCTCCATGCCATCGTGTCGCCGGGGGCTGCGTTCTGTGCGCCCGCATACTGGCGCATGATGATCCGTCCGCCCTCGGCCTGTGGCATATCGAGTGTTACGAACCGATCAGCGCCATGTTGTTCGATGCGCGCGACCTGCGCCCCCCAGCCCTCGGGGTCGGGGTGCAGGTCCTCGGCGCGCAGGCCCAGTACGGCAGGCCCGCGTGATCGTGATGTGTGCATCCCTGTGGCGCGTCCCTGCAGATTGACACTCCCGCCGGCATCGACCTCCACCGGTAGCAGGTTCATCTGGGGGGTGCCGATGAAACGGGCCACAGTAAGGTTGGCGGGTGTTTCATAAAGCTGCGCCGGTGTGCCCAGCTGCGCGATCGTGCCACCCTCCATCAATGCGATCCGGTCCGACATCGTCATCGCCTCGATCTGGTCATGGGTGACGTAGATGAATGTCGTGCCCAGCTTTGCATGCAGCGCGGCCAGTTCGTCGCGCATATGGGCGCGCAGCTTGGCATCAAGGTTGGACAACGGCTCGTCCATCAAAAACGCCACCGGATCGCGCACCAGCGCCCGTGCCAGCGCCACACGCTGGCGTTGGCCGCCTGAAAGCTGGGCGGGGCGGCGCTCCAGCAGGGGGGTGATCTGCAAAACCTCTGCCGCCGCGCATACGGCGGCGTCTATCTCGCGCAGTTCCGGACCCCGTGCGCCCAAAAGACGCCCCAACACAGGCAGGCGGGCCGCTTGCGACAAACGCCGCATCCGAAGCGGCGTGGCGATGTTCTGGCGCACCGTCATATGTGGATAAAGCGCGTAGGACTGGAACACCATTGCAAGGTTGCGATCTGAAGGATCCACATCCGTTACATCGCGACCTTCGATGCTCAGGCTGCCGCAATCGGGTGTTTCCAGCCCGGCAATGATCCGCAAAAGGGTCGATTTGCCGCAACCGGACATGCCGACGAGCGACAAGAACTCGCCCTGCTTCACCGACAGATCAATCCCTTTGAGAACGGTACTGCCGCCGAATGACTTGCCGATCCCTTGAAGGTGGAGTGCCGGACTGTTGGCATCGGGCGTTCGGGGCGGCATCTCGACGTTGGGCTGCATGGCCTTGAGGCTCCTTGGTGGTGTTTCCAAGGCGCTCAGATGGGCGCAGTTTGTAACCCGAAGATGACGCAGGCACGAAGCTTTGTTGACACAGCTCCATCATGGGGTGGCGGCGTCCCGCTACAATCGGGCGGGGAATGAATGGCATGTTGAATTCGGGGGGCGAGTTCTTCATCCTAAGGGCGCGAAGAACCGCCATGGGCTTTGTGAACGGCCCGGTGTTTCGAAACATCCGTTGACACATTGCCAGATCGCACCGCATGCGCGGGGCATAGACAGATTTAAAAGGTCCGAATATGAGCATTTCCTATCTGATTACCCACTCCGGTGGGTTCCATGCCGACGAGATACTTTCATCTGTCATTCTTACGCGGCTGTTTCCGCACGCCGAGCTGTGCCGCACCCGAGAGCCGGAGTGGCTGACCCCGTCATCGGATCGCATCATCTATGATGTGGGGCGCGAATATGATCCCGAGGTACAGATCTTCGATCACCATCAACGGCCCGCACCGCAGCGAGAGGATGGCCAGCCGCTCAGCTCGTTCGGGCTGATCTGGCGTCATTACGGGCGTGAGTATCTGCAGGCACTGGATGTGCCGGAACACGATGTCGAGGACATTCACGCCTCGTTTGATCGCGGTTTTGTGGTGCCGGTGGACCTTGTGGACAACGGGGCGCTAAGTCCCGCAAGCGCGGGCGCCTTGGCAGATCTGACCTTGCCGGTGCTGCTGGAAAGCCTGAAGCCCGTATTCGATGCACGCGAAGACGATGCCGAAGATCGTGCGTTTCATGCCGCGCTGCCGGTGGCGCGCGCCTTCATCGAGGCATCGATTGCGCGCAAGGCCGCCAAACGCAGGGCGGAGGCTGTGGTGATGAAAGCCATAGCGGATGCGGGGCAATCGCAGGTGCTGGAACTGCCAACCGGTATGCCATTCCGTTCGGCTGTGGTGAAGGCGGGCGCGGATCATTTGTTGTTTGTTATCAGCCCGCGGGACACGGACTGGTGTCTGACCGGTATCAGGTTGCGCGATGACGGGTTCGAGCAGCGCGCCGATCTGCCGCAGGCATGGGCGGGGTTGACCGATGCCGCGCTTGAGGCCGCAAGCGGTGTAAATGGCGCAAAGTTCTGCCACAATGGTCGCTTTATCGCTGTGGCAGATAGCCGGGAGGCCATTTTGCAGATGGCCAACCTTGCTGTGGAGGCCGCCCGCGCGGGCTGATCTGCCAAAGTCCCTACAAAGGCCGGTGCAAAGGCGCCGCGCCTTTGCCGCGTTCATACTGATGCCTGCCACAGCCGGACTTTGGGCGAAATCCGTGGCGGGCGGGCGCGGGCCGGGCCTTGACAGAACAGGGCCACCGCGTTGGCGATACCGTTGCACGTGAAACGCGTTGTCGTTTTCGTGTGAAAGCAGCCGGCATGAGGGCGCATAGATACCGCTGCGGCGGCGCGCGCCGATATTTCAGGGGCTTTATCGATTCTTTTGACCGAATTTATTGGGGTATTTAGATACCGAACTTCTAATCAATTGATTTAGATCGATAAATTACAATTCGTGGGGCTTGATTTTTAACGTGGGATGAAGGAAAAGCCCTCATCTGAATTCACAACCCGTCAAGGGACGAACAAATGAACACCTACACCGCAAAACCGGCGGAGATCGAGAAGAAGTGGATCCTGATCGACGCTGAAGGCGTCGTTCTGGGCCGTCTTGCTTCGATCGTCGCAATGCGTCTGCGTGGCAAGCACAAAGCCACTTTCACGCCGCACATGGATATGGGCGACAACGTCATCATCATCAACGCCGACAAGGTACAGATGACTGGCAAGAAGCGTGACGACAAGACATACTACTGGCACACCAACCACCCGGGTGGCCTCAAGTCGCGTACCGCACGTCAGATCCTCGAAGGCAATCACCCCGAGCGTGTGGTGATGAAAGCCGTTGAGCGTATGATCTCGCGTAACCGTCTGGGCCGTCAGCAGATGTCGAACCTGCGCGTTTATGCAGGCACCGAGCATCCGCACGAGGCACAGTCGCCCGAAGTTCTCGACGTTAAGTCGTTGAGCAAAAAGAACACCCGGAGCTGATCATGGCTGAAGAACTCAAATCCCTCGACGATCTGAAGTCGGCCGTATCCGGCACCGAAGGCGCTGATGCTGCTGAAGTGACCATCAACCGCGAGCCGGTGCGCGACGAGCTGGGCCGCTCCTATGCGACCGGCAAGCGTAAAGACGCGGTTGCCCGCGTTTGGGTCAAGCCCGGCACTGGCAAGGTCAGCGTCAACGGCAAAGAGATGAGCAAATATTTTGCACGTCCCGTTCTGCAGTTGATCGTGAACCAGCCGTTCGACGTGTCCGGCGTCAAAGGCGAATTCGACGTCTATGCAACCGTCACCGGCGGTGGTCTTTCCGGCCAGGCAGGTGCGGTAAAGCACGGCATTTCGAAAGCACTTCAGCTGTTCGATCCCGCCCTGCGTTCCTCGCTGAAAGCCGCAGGCTTCCTGACCCGCGACTCGCGTGTGGTTGAGCGTAAGAAATTCGGTCGTCGTAAAGCACGTCGCTCGTTCCAGTTCTCGAAGCGCTAATCTTCGCGACATCTGGTTTTGGAAAACGCGGCCCTTCGGGGTCGCGTTTTTCGTTTGTCAGCCGGTGGTGCCATCACGTCTGCGCGTGGGGGTGATCCGTCAGGCTTGACTTGGCCCCCATAGGGCGTAATGGCAAATGGCCGGACATCAGGTCCGGTTTTTTTGGGCCATGCGTTTTCATGATTCCGCTTGTGATGTCCTCTGGCGATCTGCTGGCAGATCGCCGCGCCGAATATGGCGAGAGTTGTTTACCCGATAATCCTGAAGCGGCTTGCGATTTGTATCGCCAAGCGCTGGAGCTTGCGCCGGATTGGGCGGCAGGCTGGTTCCGACTGGGGGAAATCCGCGCGGATGCCGGTATCAATGGTGCCGCAGATGCTTTTGGCCAAGCGATCGCGGCCGATCCCGCTGACCGCCTTGGTGCGGGATTGAAGCGTGATCTTTTGCGCCCCAAGCCGTTGGGCGATGCGATGCCCGCCGCGTTTGTCGAGGCATTGTTCGACCAGTATGCCACCAGTTTCGATACCCATTTGTGCGGCCAGTTGGACTATCGCGCGCCAAGCCTGATGGCGCGTAGTTTGGGGGCGGGCTACGGGCGGATGCTGGATCTGGGGTGCGGTACCGGATTGATGGGCGAGGTCATGCGCCCGCGTGCCGCCTATATGGAAGGCTGGGATCTTTCTGCCGAAATGCTTCGGGCGGCTGATGCCAAGGGGCTCTATGATGCGCTGCACAAATGCGACGTAGCGCAGCTGACACCTGCGCCGCCGCAATGGGATTTGGTCACCGCAGCGGATGTATTTGCCTATGTCGGTGCATTAGAGCGGGTGGTGGCATGGGTCGGGCATGTTCTGCTGCCACAGGGCCAGTTTGCCTTTACGGTCGAGGCGCATGACGGCCCCGAGCCGTTTCGCCTGCAAGACAGTCGCCGGTATGCCCATACACAAAAATACCTCACCGATCTGATGGCACATGCCGGGTTTGAAGCAGACATTACCGCTGCGGTTTTGCGTATGGATCGCGGCGCACCGATCAGGGGCTATGTTGTGCACGCGATACGCGCTAGCATCGGGTCTGCGCCTGATCGCGAGAGGCATGCTGAAATCGGTGTGTGATGTAGATGCGGATTTGCATCCGCCCCGGTTTTTCCATAGCTGTTGGAAAACTGTTTGAAAGGGCCGTCATGTCCGTATCTATGCTCTCTACCTTTATCAAACCCATGCACCGCGAGGGGCGTAAATTTGTCGCTATTTTCGCGGCCGTCACCCTTGTTCTGTTTCTGATCAGCGATGTGCTGGGCTGGATCGGGGTCGGGCTGACAGTGTGGTGTTATTATTTCTTCCGTGACCCCGAGCGGACGACCCCTGTGCGAGAGGGCCTGATGGTGTCTCCGGCCGATGGGGTGATCTCTCTGCTTGAGCCCGCCGTGCCGCCGGTCGAATTGGGGCTGGGCGATGCGCCCTTGACCCGCGTGTCCGTGTTCATGAATGTCTTCAACTGCCATGTGAACCGGATCCCGCATCAGGGCCGGATAACCCGCATCGCCTATCACGAAGGCAAATTCCTGAACGCTTCCTTGGACAAGGCCAGCTCGGATAACGAGCGCAATGGTCTGGCCGTCGAGATGGCTGACGGGCGCAGCTATGGTGTTGTGCAAATCGCAGGCCTCGTGGCCCGTCGGATTTTGTGCGAGGTTGACGAGGGGCAGCAGATGATGACGGGCGAGCGTTTCGGAATGATCCGGTTCGGCTCGCGTCTTGATATTTATCTTCCCGACGGTGTGAGCCCGCTTGTGTGCATCGGTCAGACGATGGTCGCCGGTGAGACGGTGCTCGCAGATCTGCAATCACAAGAGACGCCCCGTCTGGGTAGTGTCCGCTAGGAGGGCCCTGATGTCTGAACGCGAAGATAAACTGCCGCTTATCCAGCTATTGCCGAATTTGGTGACGATCTCCGGCATGTGCCTCGGGTTGACGTCGATCCGCTTCACAATGGTGGAGCGCTATGAGACCGCGGTGATCCTGATCGTGCTTGCCGCATTGATTGATGGGCTGGATGGGCTTTTGGCGCGCCGGCTGCGCGCAACGTCCGATTTCGGGGCGGAACTGGATAGCCTTTCGGATTTTCTGTGCTTTGGCGTGGCACCGGCTTTGCTGGTCTATCGTTTTGCATTGGGAGAAACCAATTCACTAGGCTGGGTCTTTGTGCTTGTCTTCGCAGCAGCAGGGTGTCTGCGACTGGCACGATTTAACGTGATGCGCTCAGAGCCTGATTCCATGCGCCATTTTACAGGCGTGCCAGCCCCTGCGGGCGCAGGTTTGTGCCTTTTGCCCGTGTTCCTGAGTTTCGCGCATATCATTGAGACACGGAATGTCCCTTTTCTGGTGGCTATCTGGGTAGGGTTCATCGGGATCTTGATGATCTCGCGGATCAAGACCATTTCGCCAAAGGCAATGCGGGTGCCCAAAGGTGCCTTTGCCTTCCTTCTATTGGCAGTCGTTGTGGCCATGGGGATGATCTTCACCCGGTTCTGGTTGCTGATGGTGGTGTTATCGTTGATCTACGTGGCGCTCCTTGTTCCCCCGATACTCAAATCCAAGGGCCGTTTGTTATAATCGACCGATTGCTATCAAAAAGCGGGCCAATCGGCCCGCTTTTTGATTCCCAGCCCCTCTCCGAGTCGGGCGAACCGGCCCTTAGGGGCGATTTTATGGCGTGGTTATCTGGAAAAGGGCGAGGGTAGGGACGCCGCCATTACATTCTTTGTGTAAAATTTACGCAACAGAACAAGGGCTTGTCGCTTTTTTTCAAATCAATGTCTTTTTTATGTTGCGCCCTGAGATACCTTTGCCTATACACCGCTTCACCGCAGCGGCAAACGACGCAGCGGGACGGCGGAAGGTTCTGCAAGGGACTGGAAGCAAACGGAAATTTTGAAGGTAGGTTGGCGGTTAGCACCTGAAGCGATTTAGGTGGTGCT
>SDAL01000003.1 GCA_004153385.1 Paracoccaceae bacterium
GGGCACTCCGGCCGAGGCGGCAATGGCGCGGGCGAGGAGCGTCTTGCCGCTGCCGGGTTCGCCCTCAAGGAGGAGCGATGCGCTGAGTTCGGTCCATTGCGCCTCGCCGCGCCGCCATGCGACCAGATCCGTTACAAGATCCCGTGCGACCTGATGCGCGGGCGTATCACCGCCGATCTCCTCAAGCGTCATGTCGGAAGAGGTATTGGCCGTGGGCGCCAGAAGCACTGTCAGTTTACGCGCCGCAGCAGAGGCGTCCGGCTCCCGCAGGGCGGATGGGGTGGATGGCTCCTACATTACTCGGCGTCGAAATGCGCCATAATGCAGGCGTCACAACCTGTCCATGAGAGGAGCCACCTAATGCGTGTTACGACAATCGGCCTTGATTTGGCTAAGAACGTTTTTCAGGTCTACGGCATCAATGACGAAGGCGAGGTCGCGTTCAATCGCGCTTTGAGAAGGGCACAAGTTCTGGCCTTTTTTTGAAAGTCTTGAGCCATGTATGGTCGGGATCGAGGCCTGTGGAACCAGTCACCATTGGGCACGGGAGAACTCATCAGACTGGGTCACAATGTGAAACTGATCCCACCAGCCTATGTGAAGCCCTACGTCAAACGGGGCAAGTCAGACGCTGTTGATGCTGCGGCCATTTGCGAAGCGGTTACGCGGCCCACAATGCGATTTGTTGAGGTGAAGACACCTGAACAACAAGCGATACTTGCTGTTCACCGCACGCGAGACTTGATCGTGAGACAGCGTACGCAAACCATCAATATGCTACGGGCACAGCTGGCTGAGTTTGGTATCATCTTGCCTCAAGGCGTTTACCACCCGCTCCAATTTGCCAAGGACTGCGCGAATGGAGAACTGCATGAGCTGCCAAACGATGCCCGAGAAATCGTCGTGGATTTGTGCGACCAAATCCTGTTCTTGCATACAAAGATCTTACGTCTGGCACGACAAATGACGCAGATTGCCAAACGCGAGAAACGGGTCGCGCTGCTTCGAACGATACCCGGCATCGGACCGATCACAGCCTCCGCAATTGTTGCGACGGTTGGCAGCGGCGAGCAGTTCGACAATGGTAGAGAATTCGCTGCGTGGTTGGGATTGACCCCGATCAACAGATCGAGCGGTGGAAAAGAACGCTTGGGGCACATATCGAAGATGGGTGATCAATATATACGTCGCCTATTGGTCCTGGGCATGACGTCCCGCATCCGCACCATCAGGTCGGAGCCGGAAAGGTTCGATCCGTGGTTCGCGGACATCTTATCGCGCAAACCAAGCAGAGTGGCAGCGGTTGCCATGGCAAACAAAACCGCCCACATGATCTGGGCCGTCCTGACCCGAAATGAGCCATACAAAGTGAGAAGCGTCTGAACAAATCAACGTAAAAACAGGAGTTTGCGAGACCAATGAAGTGATAGAACTTTGTCAGCCCAAAAATCAAGGCACCCCGAGCTTTGTCCAGAACGCGTGCTATTCGATGTGCGGAATGGGACTTGGTTGGTGGAAACCATCAGGGCCAGCGGCGATGTGCGTCGCGCTAACAGGCCGAACACAAGACTGCTTCTGACAAACCGCCAAGCACGAAAAAGGTACTTGCAATAAGGGAGTCATCCACACAGGACAATGCCGCGCAGTGGGAGTGCATGCCCCTTGGCCTGTTTGGAGACGCCTCCTTCGGCTGCTCCGCGAGCGCATTGGATGTCGGCCTGATCTGGCTTTCGCACATAGCGTTCGACCGCATGATCGGCGCGGGCCTCAAAGATCCCCGGCGCTTTTCAGTTCAGCCATCTGGGCGTTTGCGGCGCGAAGGACCCGGCGCAAGGCCGGGGCCACTCGGGCATGTCCGGTCAGGTCCGCTAATCGAACGTTCAGTTGGGTGAGTTCGCAAACACCTGCTTGGCGGCCATCAGCCCGTTCAGGGCTGCCGGGAAGCCCGCGTAGACCGACATCTGCATCAGGATCTCGACGATCTCATCGCGGGTCACGCCGCAGTTCAGCGCGGCCTGGATGTGGACCTTGAGCTGGTTCTCGGCGGTGCCCAAGGCACAAAGCGCTGCCACCGTCGCGATCTCACGCTCGCGCAGGCCGAGGCCCGGACGGGACATGATGTCTCCGAAAGGGTACTCGAAGAGGTACGTCGCGAAGTCGGGCGCGATGTCTTCGAGCGCGTTGATGACGTTCTGTCCGGCCTCGCCGTCGATCCGGTCGAGCATGCGCCGGCCACGGTCCAATCTGGTTTCGCGGGTCATGATGTATGTCCTTTCATAGTATCGGGATGTGCCGGGCCACCATGGCCCGGCATGCTCTTCAGTGCCGCCGGAGGATCATTCCCGCATGGTGCAGAACGTCGTCGATGAAAGTGCCGTCGGCGGTGAACCCGGTGTCGTCCCAGTAGTCGATATGGGTGCCGCTTACTTCGTAGCGGCCCTGATAGGCGTGTTCGCGACCGCCGCGCGCTTCGACATACCGCCCGCCGGGAAGAAGCTCGTGGCGGACATGGCCGTCATCGGTGATCCAGAGACCGGTAAAGTCGGCCGACGCGTCGCTCATTGCGCAGTCCCGCGCTGGCCGAGCGTGTCGGCGATCTCCTTCGGGTCGACAATCCAGGCGTAGTTCAGCTCGTGCCGGATCTTCCAGCCCTCCCCGGTGCAGGCCCATCCAAGCTGCGATCGACCGTCGAAGGCGATCACCTCGCCGTCGAGCCGGTTAATCTGCCCCACGAATCCCAGCGTTGTCGAGGCAACCGCGTCGCCTACGAGCGCCTCGTTGGCCTCCGTCAGCCCGTGCAGAACGCTGCCCGCCGCGTTCTGCAGATCCTCCCAGTTCTTGCCATAGACCGCTGTATCGCGGAACAGTTGCGCCTGGCCGGGGGCGAAGTTATCGTAGAAGACGCCCCGGGTATCCTGAAGATCGTAGTAGCGCGCCATCTTCTCTTCGAAGACGAAGTCGGGATCGCCCTCGCGGCGTTCCCAGCCCTCCATGATCCAGTCGGCGTGCAGCGCGCCGGGAGAGTCCGGTCCGCTTTGCGCGCAGGGCGCTGCGGAGAGGGAGGAGCCTGCCATGAGCATCGCAAGCATTACGAGAGTGGTCTTCATGTCCATATCCTTCATTGCATGTGGGCCGCTGGCCCGATGCCGAGAAACATGAGCCATTTGCACTGTCGCCGGTATTCATCGAATGATGGACATAGTGGTTAGCTTGGCTAACCAGTCACGGCAGAACCGCCCCTCAAAGGCGTCGGGTTTTCACGTGGTCCACGAAGGCACGCAGTTTCGGGGCCATGTTGCGCCGATGCGGATAGAAGAGGGAAAAGCCCGGGAAGGGCGGCAGGAAATCCTCCAGCAGCCAGACCAGTTCGCCGCGGTCCACGAAAGGCCGGAACGTCTCGCGTGTGGCAAAGGTGATCCCGCCGCCTTCAAGGGTCGCACGCAGCATCAGGCGCAGATCATTGGTGGTGATCTGCGGTGCCACGGCGACATCAAACGCGACGCCGTTATCGGAGAAGTCCCACCGGTAGGGCGCGGCGTCCGGTGACGAACGCCAACCTATGCAGCGATGCGCGATCAGGTCGCGCGGATGCGATGGGGCACCATGCGCGGCCAGATAGGCCGGCGCGGCGACGACGGCCTCGCGCTCCTGCGCGGTGACCTGGACGGCGATCATGTCCTGCTCGATCACCTCGCCCAGCCGGATCCCCGCATCGAAGCCAGCCGCAACGATGTCGACCTCCGCGTCGGTCACCGTCACGTCGAGAACGACCTCCGGATGCGCCTCGGCAAAGCTCACGAGCAACGGCCCGGACAGGACCGCTTCGGCGATGGATGTCACGGCCAAGCGCAGAACGCCCCTTGGACGGTTATCTCCGGATGCCACGTCGAGTGCCTGGGAGATCTCCGCAAGCGGCGTGGAAAGGGACGCGTAAAGCCGCTCTCCCTCCTCGGTCAGGCGCACCGCGCGGGTGGTGCGCGTGACCAGCGTCACCCCGATCATGTCTTCCAGCCGGCGCATGCCTTGGCTGACAGCCGACCGCGTCACACCGAGACGGTCGGCGGCGGCCCGGAAATTGTCCGCCTCGGCAACGGCCTGAAAGAAGGCCAGAAGGTTCAGGTCCATGCTGGCTCCTTGCTTGGATGTCTTGTCAATAGCCCCGGCGGCACCGAAATTGTCAAGCAAAGCTAACCGCTGCGCCCATGAGGGGGCGGCTACCGGCAATGCGCCCCGGCCTCCACCCTTGGTGGGGGGCCAGATGCAAGGGAGCACGTCATGGACAAGGTCATCCCCATAACGGGCGCCTCCAGCGGGATCGGCGAAGGCATCGCCCGGGACATCGCGCGCGCGGCCCTTCACGTATTCGAGGCGCCCGAGGGCATGGGCACGGCCGAAATCTCCGCGCGGGCGACGAAGGCTACACGGGCCGTGCTTCGGATGCCCGCCGGTATCGCCGCGGCGTCTGGTCGGTCACGCGTTTGCAGGCGGCGGTGAAGGCGCTTTCCGAGGCAAAGTCGACCTCGCCTGATGCTGCGCAGTAGCATACTCAAAAGCGGCCGCTCGGGAGATGTCGCAGCATGAGCACCTAGAGCGAGACGTATCAGAGACCGATATAGGACCCTTGACGAGCGACCTTGCCATTTCTGGGGGCACTCTTTGTTTGCGCCCAATAAAGCAGCATTGATGCCGAATTTGCGCATGGTTTTTCTGCAAACGCTCTGTCGCGTTCGGCGGCGAGTGGAAAGTTTTTCCGTTCGATCACGCAGGCGGTTTTCTGGATCAGCATAATAACAACAACCGACGAGAAAACTCATGACCGACCAGACCACGGGCGCTAAGCCTGTTCTTTCCGTGCGCAATCTTTCTGTCGCACTCCCCGGCAAGCATGACCGCGCCTATGCGGTGCGTGATATCAGCTTTGATCTGATGGCCGGTGAAATCCTGTGCATCATCGGTGAATCCGGTTCCGGAAAATCCGTGACCGCAAATACGGTGATGGGGCTGCTGCCCGATGTGATGACGATCGAGAGCGGCCAGATTGATTTCAAGGGCCGCGCCCTGTTGGAGTTGCCGGAATCGGAGCTGCGCAAGCTGCGCGGTCGCGCTGTCTCGATTATTTTCCAGGATCCACTTTCGGCGTTAAATCCGCTGATGACCATTGGCGATCAGGTGCGCGAAGTGCTGGATGCCCATGCCGTCGGGACGCGCGAAAGCCGATCAGGTAAAGTCGTTGAAATGCTGACCGAGGTGGGGCTGCCCGATCCATTGCTTATCCAGCATCAATACCCGTTCCGCTTATCAGGCGGGCAGCGCCAGCGTGTCATGATCGCGATGGCGCTTGCGCTGGATCCCGACATCCTGATCGCGGATGAGCCGACGACCGCGCTTGATGTGACCACGCAGGCGCAAATTCTCGACCTGATTGCGCGTATCCAACAGCGCAAAGGCATGAGCGTCATGCTCATCACGCATGATTTTGGCGTGGTGGCAGAGATCGCGGATCGGGTCATCGTGATGGAGAAAGGGCATCTGGTTGAACAGGGGCTGGCACGACAGGTGTTGGATGCGCCAAACCATCCCTATACCAAAAAGCTGATCGCTGCTGTACCGCGGATGCGCGAGCAGGATCGCAAACGTGCCGAGAACCGCCCCGTCGCGCTAGAAGTAAGCCACCTCAACAAGACCTATCGCACCCGAAGCGGTTTCCTTGGTCGAATGCGTGAGGTGAAGGCGGTGGATGACATTAGTTTCACCCTTCACAAGGGGGAAACGATCGGGATTGTCGGAGAGTCCGGTTCGGGCAAATCTTCGATGGGTAAGGTGCTGATGAAGCTGATCTCAGCCGATAGCGGGGAAATCCGGTTTCGGGGCGAAAACACCTTGGCACTGTCCGAAGACGATTTCCGCCCTTTGCGCGCGCGCATCCAGATGATTTTTCAGGACCCTTACGCCTCGTTGAACCCGCGCTTCACTATCGGTCAGGCGCTGACGGTGGGACCGACTGCCCATAGCTTGCTGACGCGGGACGACGCGCGCAAAAAGGCCGAGGGGTTGCTCGATCTTGTCGGGCTCGATCCGTCAGCCTTTGATCGCTATCCACATGAGTTTTCCGGCGGGCAGCGTCAAAGGGTTGGGATTGCCCGCGCGCTCATGTTTGATCCCGAAGTGATTGTCGCGGATGAGGCCGTTTCGGCTTTGGATGTCTCTATTCAGGCGCAGGTTCTTGAACTGCTTGATAAAATCCGTCATGAGCGCAAGCTGGCGATGGTGTTCATCACCCATGATCTGCGGGTGGCAAGCCAAATCAGCGACGAGATCATCGTGATGCATCGCGGCAAGATGGTGGAGTCTGGGCCGCCCTCACAGATTTTCCAGCACCCTAAGCACCCCTATACACGTTCGCTGGTGGCCTCGATTCCGGGCAGTGCCGCAGCATGAGGTGAGTCGTTTCGCAGATCTTGGGTCAGGGGCGGCGATTTGCTGCCCCTTTCTTTTTGCCCGCCGTTTAATCTTTCAGGGGCGATTGCGCACTCGAACTGCTCTAGAAAACGCCGATGGTTGCTTTTCACAACCAAATAGTTGCGTTGCGCAACCTCTTTCTTGCGCTCCAGCCGATCCATTCAAAATCATCAAGGAAACAGCCAAATGAAGATCGCGAAGATGGCCGACACCCCCCAAGATGACAGCCTTGATGCGCCGATAACCATTGCCGGGTTGCATATCGATGTGCTCGACGGCGCTTTTAGTTGGTATATCCGCTCGCTCGACTCGGTGGTGTCGCGCGATCTCGATCGCCGCATGGCCCATCTCGACGTAGCTAAGGGCAAGGGCAAGATCACAACCCTGTTGCTGGTAGACGACTACCCGGGCGTGCGGCCTTCGCAGATAGCTGAGGTGCTCATGCGCGACCGACCCGCGACCGGGCGCATCATCGACATGCTTGTTAAGGCCGGGGATATCCGGCGCGAAACCGAGGCCGAGGACCAGCGCGCCCAAGCGCTGTTCATCACCGAGCAAGGTCACGCCTTGGCCAAGACGGTGCGCGAGATCGTGCGCGCCCAAGAAGACGAGTTCTTCGACTTCATCGCACCTGAAGACCGCGCCCAATTCATGGGAATGCTCAAGCGCGCCTATTTGAACATGAGAAAGAAACTTGGATGACTCAGAGACGCATCGCTTTAATTTCTGGCGCCAGTCGCGGTATCGGAGCTGCTACGGCCCGTACAATGTTCGAGGCGGGTTGGACCGTGTCATTGGGGATGCGCGATCCCGATCTGCCCGATTGGGCGCGTGCTGCCCCCGAGCGGGTTCATCTGTTTGCCTATGATGCCGTCGAAGTCGAAAGCCCGCAGCGATGGGCGGGCGCGGTCATGGACCGGTTCGGGCGCATCGATGCCGTGATTGCAAATGCCGGTATCTCGATTCCGAAAACGGTAGTCGAAATCAGTGATGACGAGATGGCATTACTGCTGGAGGTGAATGTCCAGGCACCGCGTCGGCTTGCTGCGGCCTGTTGGGATGGGCTTGCGGTCGCGGGCAGGGGGCGCGTGATCATCCTCGGTTCGCTTTCGGGCAAACGGGTTAAATCGGCACGGTCTGGCGCCTATGCGATTTCTAAATTCGCCGCCGTTGGATTGGCCCATGCCCTGCGTCATGCGGGTTTTGACATGGGTATTCGCGCCACGGCTGTCTGCCCGGGCTTCGTTGCGACGGATATGGCGATGGGGCTGACCGATCGGGTGGGCGAACAGATGACCCAGCCTAAAGACCTTGCCCGCGTTATCGCGATGCTGATCGATCTGCCCAATGAGGCCAGTGTTGCCGAATTTTGCGTAAATTGCCAGCTTGAGGAGAGCTTCTGACATGCCTGGCCCATTTGTCGTTCCCGTCCACGGGGATCTAGAGCTTCCGAAGAAAGTCGATGTTGTCGTAATCGGGGGCGGTATAGTCGGAGCGTCCACGGCCTTTGAGCTGGCCGATCAGGGGGTCAAGGTCGCGCTTTGCGAAAAGGGCGGGATCGGCCATGAGCAATCGAGCCGCAACTGGGGCTGGGTGCGTATAACGCGCCGCGATCCGCGCGAAGTGCCCCTGATGGCTGAGGCTTTGCGCATCTGGCCGACGCTGGCCGAGCGCACGGGCCGTGACCTTGGATACGAACGGTCCGGCATCGCCTTTGTCTGCGCCACTGATAAGGAATTTGCCGAACATGAGCGCTGGCTCGAGAATCTGAAAGACTACCAGATCGACAGCAAGATGCTGTCTGCTGCGCAATATGCGCAGATGACCCCGGGCACGCGCCTGCCGGTCAAGGGCGCGCTGTACACATCCGCAGACGGGCGCGCGGAGCCGCAAAAAGCGGCCCCCGCCATTGCCGAAGCCGCGCGCGATCGCGGTGCGCATATCCTGACGGAATGTGCGGTGCGCGGCATCGAGACCAAGGCCGGACAGGTCTGCAGCGTGGTGACCGAGCGCGGTGAAATCGCTTGTGAGCAGGTGGTGCTGGCGGGCGGTGCCTGGTCGAGCCTGTTTGCGCGCAACACCGGGCTGCGCTTGCCGCAGCTGAAGGTGAAGAACTCTGTTATCCGCACCAAGCCCCTTGCGGGCGGGCCAGAGCATGCGATCTGGTCCGAGGGGTTCTCGATCCGCAAGCGCCAAGATGGCGGCTACACGATTGCCGACGGGTTCCGCAATATCGTTGATATCGTGCCTGACAGCTTCCGCTATATGCGCGATTTTCTTCCTGCGCTCGGGTCGCAATGGTCCTCGTTGATGCTGCGATTTGGCGGAAAGTTTTATGACGAGCTACGCGTGCCCAACGCGTGGTCCTTGGATGAGGCTAGCCCGTTCGAATATAACCGCGTGCTCGACCCTAAGCCCGCGTTCAAGCTGCAAGACAAGTCGCTGGCCAATCTGCGCAAAGCGTTTCCGGTCTTCGAGCTGGCCGAGATTGCGCAACGCTGGGCGGGGATGATTGATGTGACCCCCGATGCGATCCCGGTGATTTCGCCAATCGCATCTATCCCCGGCTTTCATATCGCGACTGGTTTCTCGGGACATGGTTTCGGGATCGGTCCGGCAGCGGGACGTCTCGCGGCGGATCTGGTGAGCGGGCGCACGCCTTTGGTCGATCCGACGCCATTTCGATTTGGCCGCTTTTCCGATGGTTCAAAGATCAAGATCATCAGCGGTTTTTGATGCGAGGCGACCCGCTTCGTGCGGGCGGCCCCCAGCTGGTTCGTGACGCGCAGGCGTGAGCCAGATTCCTCCTCCGGCTTGCGCATGAAAGGGAGATCAAGATGACTGACGAGAATAAGAATTCCGCGCATCTCAACCGCCGTCAGGCTTTGATGATGATGGGAGCGGCGGGCGCTGCGGGACTGATGGGACCGATGGCGATCGGTCGCGATAGCGCCTTCGCGGCCAATGCCGATGCCTCGGGGCAACTGGTGCTGGCCTTTTCGCAAGAGCCCACCGTGTTCAATCCGCTGATGCCGCATATCGAGGTGGATGAGGGGCTGCACTACGCCGTTTATGATACGCTGTTTGATTTCGATCCTGAGGGCGAATTCTTTGCCAACCTTGCCGCCGAGGTTCCCACTGTCACCAATGGCGGAATTTCCGCAGATGGTCTGAACTGGCGGCTCAAGTTGAAAGAGGGGGTCATGTGGCATGACGGTACACCGTTCACTGCGGAGGATGTCAAATTCTCGCTTGAACTGCTGCTTGATCCCGACTTCCGCTCTTTCCGTTCGACGGGCTACAAGTTGATGCAGGAGATCACGGTCGTTTCCGATACCGAACTGACCTGGACAATGAGCGCGCCGTTTGCGCCAATGGCCGCGATCCTTGCTTCGACCTTTATTGTGCCCAAACATGCCTTTGACGGGGTCGCGGACAAGAACAACACGGTCCTAAACACCGCGCCGATTGGCACCGGACCGTTCAAGTTCAAGACTCGGATGGCGGGCGATCATATCGAGCTGGAAGCCAACGAAACCTATCATCTCGACGGTCCGTTCCTGCAGACCCTCATCATGAAATATGTCCCTGATCTCAACGTGATGTATACCCAGTTCAAATCTGGCGATATCGATGTGGTCGGCCTGCAATGGATCACGCCGGACCATCTGGCCGAGGCAAAGGGGCTTGCGGGGAAGGTCGTGCAGGTGACCGGCGCGGCAACGTTCGAATCCGTCGGGTTTAACATGATGCGGCCGCAATTTCAGGACCCTGCCGTGCGCAAGGCGCTGTATATGGCGATCGACAAGACCTCAATCATTAATGCGCTGTATTACGGCGTTCCGTCCCCGACCGAAACCTACATGCCCAGCCAGTCCTATTATTTCAATCCCGACCTGCCCAAGCACGAGTTCAGCATCGAAAAGGCCAACGCTCTTTTGGACGAGGTGGGTTGGGCCAAAGGGTCGGATGGCATTCGCGCTAAGGACGGTGTGCGGCTTGCGTTTTCCAATTCGACCACCGCTGGCAATCATTTGCGCGAGCAGGCACAGCAATTTATCCAGCAGACCTTCGCGATGATCGGCGTCGAGATGGAGATCAAAAACCTGCCCCCTGCTGTCATGTGGGGCGATTATTGGATGAACTCGGAATTTGACTCGGTTGTGGTGGGGCTCAATGCGTTGGCGGGTGCCGATCCAGATACATCGGATTACTTCATGTCCACCATGTCGCCTGTACGTGGCGGCTCGGGGCAGAACACGTTTGCCTATCAGAACCCAAAGGTGGACGAGTTGCTGATCAAGGGAGCTGCGAATTTCGTCCCCGAAGAGCGCAAGGCGATCTATCAGGAAATTCAGGCGGTTATACGCGAGGATCTGCCCTTTCTGCCGATGTTCCAATACGCGGTCATCAAAGGGTGGAAAGACGATGTCACCGGTCCAGCGCCGAATGTGAATAACCGCATCGACTCGTGGAACGTGCGCGACTGGGCGCGGACCTGATCGTGGCCCCTTGCTTGGACATGCGGTGACATTGCGCCGCTGCGTGCCCCGGCCAGCCGTTTTCCTTGCGGCTGGCCATCCTTAAATCGCACAAAATAGGGCCTTGTAATGCTGCGCTATATCCTGTCCCGGCTCGGTCAGAGCCTGATCCTTTTGCTGATCGTCTCTTTCATAGGCTTTGCTGTCCTCACTCTTGCGCCTGGAGGGCCGTTGTCGCAATTCGCGCTTAGCCCCGGCATGACACAAGAGCAGATTGACAAGATCGCCACGCAGATGGGGCTCGATCGCCCCGTTGTCGTGCAATATTTTGACTGGCTGAGCCATCTTGTGATGGGCGATTGGGGCATCTCGTATCGCGACGGGCAATCCGTGCTGCATGTCATCGCAAGCCACCTGTTCGCAACGTTGCTTCTAATGGGCACGGCAACGGTGATTTCCGTCACCCTCGGCAGCACAATCGGAATTTTCAGTGCCCTGAAACGCGGCTCTAGCTTTGATTATGCGATGACAGTGTTTGCAATGGTGGCGCTGTCGATTCCGACCTTTTGGTTCGGGTTGATCGCGATCTACATATTCTCGCTCAACCTCGGTTGGTTGCCTGCGGGCAATATGTATAGCGTGGGCGATGGCTCGCTGCTGGATTATATAAGGCACTTGATCATGCCCGCCGCGGTGCTGGCGCTTGTGGATGTGGCGATCTGGAGCCGCTACATGCGTACCTCGACGCTTACCGTCATCAATCAGGATTTCGTGCGCACAGCGCGGGCCAAAGGGCTGACGCGCAGGCGGGTGCTGTTGCGCCATATCGTGGGCAATTCTCTGGTGCCGATGATCACGCTTGCGGGGTTGCAACTGCCGATGGTGCTGGGAGGAGCGCTGGTGACGGAAACCGTGTTTACCTGGCCAGGCATGGGGCGGCTTTTTCTCGATAGTCTGGGTTATTCCGACTACCCCGTCGTTATGGGGCTGCTGATGGCATCGGCCATGCTTGTTCTGCTCGGTAATCTGATCGCCGATCTCACCGTCGCGCTGATCGACCCGCGCATTCGCCTTGATTGAAGGACACTCCGCCATGACCACCGCTTCCACGAATACGCCGCTTCCTTTCATCAGATCGCGCGCGCTGCGCCGCTTTCTGAGCCACAAGCTCGCTCTTGTCGGGCTGGTGATGGTGCTCAGCCTTACCGTCGCCTGTTTTGTCGGACCGCACCTGCTGCCCTATGACGAGTTGCATATCGATTTGATGGCGCGCTTTGCATCTCCGGGGACGGGGGGGCATATCTTCGGTACCGATCCGCTGGGGCGCGATATCGCTGCGCGCCTGTTTCATGCCGGTCAGATATCTATGGCGGTCGGGTTCGCCGTGATGCTGATTGCGACGAGCGTGGGTTCGGTTGTAGGGGTTGTCTCAGGATATTACGGGGGCAAGGTGGCTGCGGTGCTAATGCGCATCGTTGATGCCTTTTTGTCCTTTCCTTCAGTGTTTCTGCTGCTGGCGTTAGCGGCCTTCATTCAGCCCGGGCCGGTGATGATCGCTTTGATCATCTCGGCCACCAGCTGGATGGAAGTCGCCCGCATAGTAGAATCCGAAGTGAAATCGCTGCGCAATCAAGATTTTGTGCAGGCAGCGCATATGCTTGGACTGTCTAACCGCTGGATCATGTTCCGCGAGCTTTTGCCCAATGCGATCGGTCCGATCATCGTCGCGGCCACCCTGACGGTGGCGCGTGCGATCCTGCTGGAGGCCTATATCTCGTTTTTGGGTTACGGAATCCAGCCGCCGCTTCCGAGCTGGGGCAACATGCTGAACGGTGCGCAGCAATATCTGGCATCCGCGCCATGGCTGGCAATCGTGCCCGGCGTGGCGATCACCATTGCTGTGACCGGTTTCAACTTTATCGGCGATGGGCTGCGCGATGCGTTTGACAGTCGCAGCGATGCGCTGTGAAGGGGGCAGGGACATGCCGGTTAAATTCTCTGAATTCAAGGATACGCTTTGGTTCGCGACGGCCCCGAATGCCCCCGAGACCGTTGAACTGGAGGGCGAGACGGTGGCGGACGTCTGCATCGTTGGGGCGGGCTATTCCGGGCTGACCACCGCACTGGAACTGGCGCGCCAAGGCGTGTCCGTTGTGGTTCTTGAACGCGAAGAAATCGGGTTTGGCGGATCGGGGCGCAATGCAGGGCATTGCACGCCGACATTCACCCATTACAGCCTGCCTGAGTTGCGCAAGGTGCTGGGCGCGCCTTGGGCTGAACGCCTGATTGGGCGTCAGACCCGCGCCAATGACAAGGTCAGCGAGATGATTGCGCGCTACGGTATTGACTGCGAATGGGAACGGAACGGCTATGTTCAGGGCGCACTGTTCCCCTCGCATCTCAAGACGCTGCGCGCCCAAATGAAGGCCTATAACGCGGTCGGAGCACGCACCAGGATGCTGGATCGAGAAGAAGCGCGCGAGATCACCGGTTCGCCGCGTTTTTATGGCGGCTGGCTGCATGAAGAGGCGGGCGGGCTGAACGCGCTGGCCTATGCGCGCGGGCTTGGACGGGCCGTGCAAACCGAGGGTGGGCGGATCTTCACACAATCGGGTGTGACGGGGTGCGTGCGCGAAAAAAACGCTTGGGTGGTGCAGACGCCGCGCGGATCTGTGCGCGCCGAAAAGGTGATTTACACCACAGGAGCCTATACGGTGGCGGGTTGGCCAAAGCTGGAGCAGACCTTTCGCATCATGCGTGTGTTCGTCGCCGCTACCCAACCCCTGTCGGCTGAGTCCCAGGCGGCCGTCTTGCCGCGTCGCACCACGATTCAGGACGGGCGCGGTGATATCTATGTCTATAAATATAATCGCGAAAACCGCATTGTCGCGTCCATGTTTCCGATGGGGGCGCGGGGGCGTGACCCAGCGCTCACGCGTCAGATCCTGTCGGATCGTCTGAAATGGCTCCATCCCGATCTGCGCGAAGAGCTGCAGTGGGAATTTTTCTGGTATGGCGAGCTAGACATGCAACGCCGCACCGTGCCGCGTCTCTATGGCCTTGCCCCGGGCGTGGTTGCCATGACGGGGCTTTCGGGACGCGGCGTGCCGACCGGCTCAATGATTGGCGGCATCCTTTCGGATTGGGCAATGGGGCTTGCTGAGCAGGATCTCGATCTGAAACTCGAGCCGCTCAGCCGTCAGCCGCTGTATATGAGTGTCGCCCCGCAGGCGGCGTTGCGCGGATATCGTCTGCGCGACAACCTGAGGGCTCTGCGACAAGGGGCGCTCTTGCCGCCCCACGCCTGAATTATGTCACTGAAGATACGGCAGTGAGCTGCCAACAACAGGAGAACTATCATGCCAGGACCGCAGCTTGATCCGGTTGAGAACAACCCGGATCTACCCTCACATGTCGATGTCGTCATCGTCGGAGGCGGAATCGCGGGCGTTTGCGCAGCACTTGAGCTTGTCGAGCGCGGCAAGACGGTCGCGATTTGCGAAAAGGGGCAAATCGGTGCCGAGCAGTCGAGCCGGAACTGGGGCTGGGTGCGTCTGACCCATCGTGATCAGCGCGAGATGCCGCTGATGGTCGAATCCGTGCGCCTGTGGAAGTCGATGAACGAACGCACCGGCGCGGAAACCGGCTATCGCCAATGCGGCGTAACCTACACGGCGGCCAGCGACGCGGCGCTGGAGGCCGAGCGCGCGTCGGTTGACGATCTGCAAGCCTACCAAATCCCGGCGCGTATCTTGAGCCGCGATGAGGCACTGAGTTCTTTTCCCGGCCTTGACCTCGATATCAAGGGGGCGCTGTATAACCCTCATGACGGGCGCGCCGAGCCGCAAAAGGCGGCGCCAGCCATCGCGCGTGCGGTTCAGGCGCAGGGCGGCACGGTGCATACGAATTGTGCCGTACGCACCGTGGAAACGACGGATGGAAAGGTGTCCGGCGTCGTGACCGAGAAGGGCGTTATCACCTGTTCGGCAGTATTGGTCGCGGGCGGAGTTTGGTCGCGCTTGTTCCTTGGAAATCTGGGGATCGAGTTGCCCCAGCTGCGCACCAAGGGCACGGTCATTCGAACCGAGCCCGTGCCAGACGGTCCGGAAGGCACGATCAAATTTCGCGATTTCACGATGCGTCGGCGGCTCGATGGGGGCTACACCATCGCCTCGGCCGATCCGAGCCGTTACCAGTTGACGCCGGACAGCTTTCGACTGTTCAAAGCGTTTCTGCCCACACTAAAAAACGAATGGCGCAGCGTCAGTCTCGGTATCGGCCCTGCCTTCTTCGGGGCGCTGCGGATGCCGCGCCGCTGGACGGCGAGTGATGTCACGCCATTCGAGAAAACGCGCATCCTGGATCCCGAACCCGATATAGCGATGATCGATCGGGTGCTAGGAGCAGTCAAGCTAGTCTATGCTCCTTTCAAGGAGGCCAAGGTGGCGCAGCGTTGGGCGGGTTATATCGATGTCTTGCCCGATGTGATCCCCGTGATTTCATCGACGGAAGGTGTGAAAAACGGTATTCCCGGGCTGTTCGTAGCGACAGGGTTTTCCGGCCACGGTTTTGGGCTTGGCACTGGGGCAGGGCTGTTGGCGGCGGATCTGATTATGGGGCGCCCCCCTTGTGTTGACCCGACCCCGTTCCGGTTGCATCGCTTCTCTGATGGCTCGAAAATCTCGCCGATGGCGGGGATCATCCAGCGTTGAAATGGACATCTGTAACGACGTGGGGCTTTGATGCTGCTTTGGGTACGAGCGCACCTCGATTGTCGTGACGACCAGCTTCGAGTTCGGAGAATAAGCCGCCCCGAGTTTGCCTGAGGCTCCAACTCCTGAGTAGTATGGCGCATCATGCACGCTCCTTTTTCACACAGCCTCTGCCCAGAGCCGACCTCCAGATCTGGATCAGAATGATGCAGTGCATTCCTACAAAGCTGCAGTTCGCCGCGCGTGCGAACTTTGGCGGGGGCATAAGGTCAGCAGTGCGGGACGAAACTGACGCTGGTCTATCCGCAGAAGTGCATGCCGAGCACTCAGGCGACGGCATTGGCGGTGCGTATGTCCCTCCCAGGAGGTGCATCGAATAGACGGCCGTATTCCCGAGTGAACTGCGTCACACTAGCGTAACCGACCGTGTGGGCTGCCTGCGCGATCTTCGCGCCCTCTGCCAGCATGAGCCGCCTCGCTTCGATCAGGCGAAGCTGCTTCTGGAACTGGAGCGGCGACAGGGTGGTGATTGCGCGGAAGTGCTTGTGGAACGCGGGCTCACTCATTGCGGCGGCCTCCGCGAGTTCCTCGACCCTGATCGGACGGGCGTACTCCCGCCGCAGGATATCGATGGCGCGCGCGATCCGTCCAGCGTGGCTGTCCGGCACCCCGAGCGCGGCGATGGCGGGGCCGTGAACCCCCATGAGAAGCCAGTAATGTAGCTCGCGCAGCAGGCCGTCGGCAAGCACCGAGAGGGCCTCGGGCCGATCCAGCAGGTGCGCAAGTCGAAGGGAGGCATCGATGACCTCTGTGTCGATCGGCTCCACCCTCACGGGCGGCGCTTTGCCCGACCGCACGGAAACGGCCGGGCGCAAGGCACGCAGGATCGCGGGATCGAGTTCGAGGACGAGCGCGTAGTAGGGTTCCGCGATGCTGGCGCGGGTAATCCGGCTGACTGTCGGGATATCCGCCGCGACGACCATCGCCTCCCCCGGCGCGTATTCGAAGCTCGCGCCGAGCGTCGTTACACGCTTCCTCCCTTGCAGCAGCATGGCGATCACGGGCTTCTGCACGGCAACCATCAGCTCTCCCGGGTGCAGGGCACGCACTAAGGTGAGGCCCCGGGCCAGGGTCGGCGCCGAACCGTCTGGCCCGGCATTGGCGTCGGCGAACCGGCGGCAATGGACGAGCAACCGAGCAAGGGATGAGCTGCTTTGGGCAATGGTCATACCATATCTTATGGTCACGATTGCCCTATCAGGGAAGGGAATAATGGAAATAGGCAAGCGATAGCGAGGTTCAGGCAACGACGGGCGCCGGCGCTCTTTTAGTTCAGAGGGACACCATGACACCCTGAAAGGACAGTCCCATGAGCAAGATCGCTCTCGTCACCGGCGCCAATCGCGGCCTCGGTCGCAATACCGCTCTCGCCATCGCAGAAAGAGGCGGCGACGTCATCGTCACCTATCGGTCGAACGCCGGTCAAGCACAGGAGGTCGTGACCCTCATCCGCGAAATGGGGCGCCGGGCCGTGGCGCTGCCCCTCGACGTTGCCGACACCACAAGTTTCCAGGCCTTCGTCGAGAGCCTGCGCTCGGAGTTGCGCAACATATGGGGCCGTGACAGTTTCGACCACCTTGTCAACAATGCCGGGCATGGCGAGTTCGCCCTGATCGAGGAAACCACCGAAGCGCAGTTCGATGGTCTGTTCGCAGTCCATGTGAAGGGCGTCTTCTTCCTCGCTCAAGCCCTTCTGCCGCTCCTGGCCGACGGCGGGCGGATCGTGAACTTCTCGTCCGGCCTGACGCGGATCTCCTTCCCCGGCTTCGCGGCCTATTCGGCGGCAAAGGCGGCGGTCGAGATGCTCACGGTTTACATGGCGCGGGAATTCGGTGCGCGGGGCATCGCGGTGAACACGGTCGCGCCGGGCGCCATCGAAACGGATTTCGGCGGCGGACTGGTCCGCGACAACCCCGAGGTAAACGCTCAGTTCGCGGAGATGACGGCGCTCGGCCGCGTCGGGCTGCCGGACGACATCGGTCCGATGATCGCCAGCCTTCTTCGTGACGACAATCGCTGGGTGACCGCACAGCGCATCGAGGTGTCGGGCGGCCAGACGATCTGATCACCCTGCGTGACGCGCCGGCTCCCTCGGCGCGTCATTTTACTTGCCGATCTATGGTGCGAGACTGGAGCGTGACGGGCCGCGCCTCGCCCACTTTGAGCTCGAAGCGGACTTTCTCCGCACCGCAGTGTGTGCCAAAACTCAACCGTTTCTGTCACCGGCGATAACTACCCTTTGTTGAACGGTCCTGAAGGTCGGCAGTGCGGACTTCAAGACCATTCAACAAATGGTGGTTTTTGGGAGGCTACACGCACGCATAAAATGACCAACTGGAACTCCCTTATCCATCAAGCTTCAAATCGCAGCGAGAATCTTGGAGGAAGGCCGTCTCGACGCATAAAGCCCAAGTTTTCGTAGAATACTTGAGCTTCGTTATTGTCAGGATGCGTTCCTACCATCAGGTAGCGGCAAGATAGAGCTTTCGCCTTGGTCTTGCAGGCATCAACGAGGGCGGTTCCGATGCCGCGCCCGCGAAACCCTTTCTCGGTGAACAGGTGGTGCATATCTAAACCACGCACCCCTAATTGAAGCTAGATCAGACCGCATAGGGCAGCATAGCCGATCAATTCCCCATCCGTTTCAGCGACAAGGACATAAATCCAGGGTTTTTCTCCGCAGGCATCTCGCGCAAGATTTTCTGACGTTAGCGAAGCATCATCTTCGTTATGTGCTGCGAGTTTGCCCACCAACTGCACGATACTATCCGTATCTGATGGGCGCGCGTCCCTAACTATTCCGAAAGGCGTATGCAAAAGTGGGGTATCTTGTTTCATTCAAAAGCTCCTTTGCGCCGCAGGAGCTGTACCATATGCCACCATACGGCGGCATCATGTTGAAATGCACCGCTCTCAAATGAGGCGGCGGTAATAGTTCACAAAATTATTAACGTTCATGCACATATCTCAATTTTGATAGCATTTTGTGATCGTGTCAACGGGAGCAAGGGATCGAAACGGTTGCCATATAACACCTGTTCCAAAAACCCTCGTTTTTGGAACAGGTGTGTGAGACGGCGCAGACCATCTGGGCCGTCTCACAAAGGGTCGTTTGCGCCGATGACAAAAACGGGTGAGCTTTAGAACATCCTGCAACTCTGGCGAGCTTCGCTCGGATGGTCCCGTCGGTGCCATCAGCGTTTAGACCTAGCTCTAGCCGCGTTTCAGAACGACGTTGTCGACTTCACAGGCACACTCGAACCGTTCCACGCCGCTGTTCGGTTGGGCTGCACCGTACAGAACATTAGACGCTGCTTCTTGTCGGCTCACTTCAGCTGCCAGATTTCATCCAACTTCTTGCGAAGTTTTTTGCGACGGGCCTTCAGGACTTCAGTTGTCCAGTCTGCCTCCTGTAGAACGTCTTGGGTCAGAACGTACTTCGTCTTGCCCTTCTTGTCGGAGAAGTATCCGACCTTCTTGTCGGAGAAAGCTCGGTTGTTCGCCTGGCTGTTTTTGATCCGGGATAGCAAGACAAGGTTGGCCACATGATGGGTCCACTGATCACGCTCATCCTCGCTGAACGCTTTTCTCCATGTCAATGAAGGACCTTGTGGGAGGACATGCTCAATGGTCTCCCTCCCGTGATAGGTGACTGCGTTGTCGGCCATCGCTTCGTCGAGGCGCAGCAGTACTGGCATCCGAACACGGGTAGAGAGATAGAGATCCCCGTCGAGTGCCTCCCGAAAGGCTTTCACTTCCGCTTTCGAGAGATCAAGTGTTGGGCCTTTCATAACCTCCTTATGTGAATCTGCCTTCGCGATCGCTCGCAGGACGCTGGCCGACCTGTTGATGCGCTCATTCACGCGCTCGCGATTGACGAAAAGGTACGCGGTGAGACGCTCAAACTTCCGGAGGAACGCCTCGAACTCGCCTTCTTCCCCAAACTTGAGCAGATAGGAGAGGACGGGGGGCAACCAATCGGAGTTGTCCACCCGCCAAAGGGCGCGCAGGAGCGCGGCGGCCTCATCACCGAAACGGTCCCGGGCGATAATATCGTCGCGACAGGCGACGTAGGCGTCCACGATCGGCGTCAAGAGGTCATCCATGAAGGTGACCGGCGCCTCGACGAACATAGGCACGTCCTTCTCGAAGTCGTCCTCCAAGGCGGTCTTCGGCTTCTTCTGCGCGTGGATCATCCGGATATGCGCGAAGAGCTGGGCGAACGCCGCCCTGCCAATGTCTTCTTCGTGGCGCTCCCATGCCTTCGCGTAGTCCTCCACCCGCTTGGTGTCGATCTTGTCTAGCAGGCGGGCTTTAAGAATATCAGTGGGCTGGAGGTCCAAACCTCTTGCGTTGAGGACTTGGAAAATGCGTCGGGCCGCGGTCGCCGTCGGCACCTCCACAACGACGACGAGACAGCGCTCGCGCAGGAAGGCGATCAGATTGCGGCGCGTGTCATCCGACATCTCGTAGAGGGCGCGGCGGTAGAGTGCGGCGTTGCGGATGTAGTGTCTGACGCTCTCCGCCTCCCCAGCATTCCGCTTGCCCTCATGCGCGGTAGCCCCGTCCTTCTGTACGACGCGTTCGAAGGCCAGCCGCTCCCCGGGCTTATCCCGGACCCGTAGGATTGGTTCGCCGGAAGATTTCTTGCCGATGGGGTCGCGACCTACGGTGATGAACTGATCAAGGTAGCTACGGATCTCGTCGGTCTCGCTGAGATCGCGCAGAGCCGCCAAGAGGATTGTCAGCGTTGTCAGCCGCTGCTGACCATCGACTACCTCGGCATGCTTAGCATTTGGCTGCTTCACGAGGACGAAGCTGCCAAGGAAATAGTCGTCTTGATCATCCTCCATAGCCTCAACTACGTCATCGAGAAGCTCGCGCGCCTCTCGTGTCGTCCATGAGTAAGGCCGTTGATACGATGGAATCTCGAAGCGATAGGTATCGCTCAGGAAGATGTCCTTCAGGGTCTTTTGACCTGCCTCAATTGTCGTTTTACCGGCTTGGGTATCTAACACTCGTGTCTCCTGATCGCAGTTGCCCTATCTCGCCGGACAACTTCCCAAAGAAATGTTTTGGGCGTTTCATTACATTATGCAAAAAAGGTCGGATCTTAATGGGCCGCGCAGCGGAACCCGGTTTATCGCAGCACGCTGGGCATAAACCCCCAACCACAACCAGTACGTCAAAAACGGTGGTTTTTGGAGAAACTTCATTCTCGAGTGGGCTGACGCGCATCTTGAATGGCGACCTCAGCCTGTTTTGTCGCATAATACCAGCTTCCAGTCATTGCGAGAGCGATGAACAAGCCGAATAAGAACCCTGTCCACTTTGGAAAGTGTCGAAAGAACTCGGCCCCGGCACGACCATAAAACGGACCGGCCATGGCAAAGAGCCCCGCTGCAATCAGTCCAGTTAGGATCAGGATTATCGCGGCAGGCACAGAAGCAAAGTCGGCAGCGACTTGTAGTCCTATGAGCATGGCGCCGCTGGATGCGGTAGAAAGTGTAATGGCAAAGCCAAGATCAGAACTAATCTGAGTGAGATTGATGTTAGAACTATTAGACATAGAAAACCTCCATTACTGTCATGGAGAAGATGGGTGAGTGCTGTGAAAGCCGGAAACGATTTATTGGCTCAATCCACAGAATTCGACAAATTCTTAACCGAGGTCGTTCAAAAACGCTCGGTTTTGGAACAGGCGTACACGACCTCGATTGACGCTGCCACAAACCCTGTTTCAAACCCAAGACCTTGTTGAAGGTTTTTGACCGTCTCCTGACAGCCAACGTTCGCTGCGAAGCAGAAATCTTACAACATGGGCTCACTGCCGACCTTCGCTGCGGCTGCACACGAAATCAACGCGAAATCGGAAGACGAGTGGCGGCACTGCGGATCTTCCTGCCGTTCGCCAAATGGCGGCTCTTGGCAGTCCTATTTCTTGCTGTCGCGCCCGGGTTCGGGCTGAGTCCCATGGTCAGTTTGGCATCAGGCGACGGCGCTGCCGTCTTCATTCCAATCAGTCCAGCTCGCAAGACTGAGGGGCTCGATATCATCCAGTTTTAACAGGAACGAAGACCAATTATTCAAGTTGCGTTTGAGCCTGTCTCCCAGGCTGCTCTCGTCATCGTAGCTATAGCCATGCCCTTGCACACCGTAGGAAATGAAGGGCGGCAGGACCGATAACCCCATGTAATGCATCGAGTATTGGACCGACCAGAGCATGGTGTCGAAGTCACCTCCTCGACCACCCGGCCCAAAGGCTGATTGAGGCGCCCCTGTCGTGACAGAGACTAGCGCACGGCCGCCCCTGAAATAGCCAGCGTCATAGCGCATCTTGCTGGTGTAGAGGCCACCGCTCACGAACACGCGGTCCATCCAACCTTTCAGCATGGCTGGTGGTCCGTGCCACCAGAGGGGGAATTGAAGGATGACAAGATCAGCGCGTTCCAGCCTGTCAATCTCGGTGGCGACATTGTCGGGTAGCGTGCCGGTCGCCCAGGCGTTGCGCTGTTCGCCCAAGGCCGCAAAACGGCCCGGGTCGATCCGGTTCACATAGTGCTCCGGGCGCTCAACTGGATCGAACCTTGATTGGTAGAGATCACTGACCGTCACCGCGCCACCTGCACTGCGTAACGCGCTTTCTGCGGTTCGCGTGAGTGCGCCATTGTAGGAAGTGACCTCGGGGTGAACATGAACGATATGGGTCTGCATCTATTGGTCTCCGCCGGTTGTTCTCATTCGACCTGACTTTAATCGTTCATTCATGATAGGTATTCAGAAGATCTGGTAACTTGGCCTTTCAAAAATGAACGACACGCTCGATTGGAATGATTATAAGATTGTTCTCAGGATCGCGGACGCCGGTTCGTTGTCCAGGGCCGCTCAGATGTTGGGGTCAAGCCATCCGACCATGTTTCGTAGAATAAATGCTGTGGAAGAAAAGCTCGGCGTGCGGCTCTTTGAGCGTTTCAGGACGGGATATAAGGCGACCGCTGCCGGTGAAGAACTTGTGTCGGTCGCCCGACAAATCGCCGAATTAACCAACAACATGGAGCGACGCCTGTGGGGGCAGGACCTGCGGCCTTCCGGTGTGGTGCGCATAGCGACGACCGATACATTGCTCTCCGGCCTACTCGCACCAGAGGTCGTGGTTTTCCGGCAACTAGAGCCCGACATTACCTTGGATATCGCCGTGTCGAACGAGGTTTCCAACCTTTCGCTCCGCGAGGCCGACATCGCGATTCGGCCTGCGTCTTTACCAGACGATCACCTTATCGGTCGAAAACTGGGCCTGATCCAGCAAGCCGTCTACGCGCATCGCAGACTTGATCTTGAGAATGAACCTGCGCCACCGTGGAAAGCACTACCTTGGATCGGGCCAAGTCCGTCAATGCCGTATGGCCAGCTTCACGCATGGATGCGAAAGGTCGACTGCGCCGAAAAATGCATTTGCCGGATGGACAGTGTGCTTGCCATGTATGCGGCGGTTAGATCCGTGAGGGGCGTTGCGGTTCTACCTTGCTATCTTGCTGATAGCGACATCGACCTGGTACGGATTGGAAATCCGATCGATGATGTTGCTGTGGACCTATGGCTCTTGACCCATCCTGACCTTCGTCACACGGCGCGTGTGCGGGCAGCATTAGATCATTTCGGAAAGCTTGGCGTGAAGCTGTAAGCGGAACGAAAAAACCTGCAGTTCGCTACCATGCAGAAAATCGGTAGTGTGGGCTCATACCCGCCGTTCGCCGCGCCGCAGACCCAAGCGACTGATCGACCCTTGCGCGATAGGCTCAAGGCGCTCAGTCTGCACGTCGCTGCCGTTCACCAGTCGTTCGAGGTTCTGCGTTGCAGCCCGTCTTAGCAGCCATATGTGTGTAAACCTGCCCAGGGATCAGTCTGAAACAGACGAGGTTGTGCAGATCATCACTTTTCATTTAGAAACATGTAGGCAGCTCCATGTTCGGTTGCCGCGAAAGCCTGACCAAGGCTAATAGTGGACAAGGTGGAGAGCAAGCATACCATGGCTAAACTCGAAGGGTTTAGAAAATTAATATATCAGTCTGCACGGCTGAAGACTGCAATCTCCATTCTCCTCACTGTCTCAGGGGGGGGTACAAGCACTTTATCCACTGAAATAGCAAGTCCTTCTGGAATTGCTTGGGGCACAGCGCATGCAACCTGGTCATTTTGGTTGTTGATATTAATTTGCTTGGCCACTTAACTATTTCACCGAAATATTCACCTTCATGAGCATAGCATACAAGCGTTTCAGGACGCGGAGTATTGCTTAGCCTATGTCAGGAGTCAGTTGATACCGTCGCAGGTAGAAGCGTACAAAAAAGAGATTGAAGCAGGAAATCTCGCCCAGTTCGAAGAGGCTATGTCCAAAATGAAAGATTCTCTGAAATGAAGGTCATAGCGACACCATCATTCAATGAAAAGGTAAGTAGCCTTTCCATCCAGTCTAAGAAAGAAGTCGCAGCAGCGATCAGCCAGATGGAAAGCAATGCGCGTAGTGAGCTTGACCTTTCTCTTGTTCCAGTTTCCAGCGAGAACGGAGTGTTTGTTTTCAAGGCTGGGCGACTGAGAATCTTCCTCACCTTCGGGGAAAATTCAGGCGAAGAGTATATTCTTCTGGTCGACCTGGCTTTGCCGAGCGAAACGCCCTTTGGAGACGGGTCGCGAGGTAAACATCATATCCCACATGGTAGCGACCCAAGAAAAAACATGGTGGTCGACCCGAGCCGGAATATGATGATCGACCCTCGTAGAAATATGATGATCGATCCGAATCGAAACGTGATGATCGATCCTCGCAGGAATTCGATGATCAATCCTCAAAAAAACTCACTCATTGACCCAGCGCGAAACAGCGTCTGGGATGGAGCTTTTCTATTCAATCAGCAGAGTAGTCCGAAAGGTTTCTTTATACGAGCAAGCGAAAAGGTTGCTCTGCAGTTTGACATGAGCTCCGAGTTTGACGGTTTCTGCGTGCTTGCCGACAAGAATATAAACGGCTTCGACTTAAGTGGTCGATGGACTTCTTTTTTTGTCGAAAATGGAAATGACGGTTACAATCAATTTGATATCTCTGGGCAGTGGATAGGTTTCACCACAAAGAGAATTCTGTCGAACAATTCAGCCGCATAGCTGCCAAGGCCCTATGCGGCGGGGAGGAGCAGACACCTATGAAGGTTGCAGCGAATGTCCACACTCCGCCCCTTGTGTCGATCGGGCAGGTTCCCGCCTTGGTTCTCGCTTGAATGTCCGCTTCCGCGGTGCGGCCGAACTGCCTTCGCGACCGCGGCGAAGGTCCACTTCCCGCCCTCCCTGCAGGTGAGGCCATCTGATGTAGATGCAGAACGAATGTCGTGATTGGGTCTAGGTGCAGCCATTGTTGTTTAGAATTGTATAGGTTGCCAATGTTCGTCGTGCTTGCAGCCACATTAAATTGCAGCCGAAAGAGTTGGTAGGTTACGACGGTTGTCTGCTCTCGCAACCAAATACTAATCTACCAAAATTAGAAGTACCCTCATAACCCGCTCCGGCGGGTTTTTTTGCGTTTGGGACCGCCTTCCGCCTCAACCGTCAGCCACAGCAGACCGCCAAAGCCCGTAAGCGTTGCATCTGACCCCCTGACGACCCCGTCGCAAGGCGAAGCAAACCGCCAAGTGCTCCGTGAAGATCGATCGCAAGTCCCCCGCCACACGCATCCAGCATGAGCACAAGCCGGTTCAACCAACCCCCGCCGCGCGTCCTTCGCGTCCGGCATGCTGTCCGGGTCCTGCAGCCGTGCAATCAACGCACCGGCCTTCTCGCGGTTTGCCTCTGCCACCTTGTTTTTGACCTGAGCCGCAAGTCTCCTCCAACCGGATCTCGACGCCAATGTCGTTCTTCCCCGGGGGCAGTAAAAGGCATTCCACCAAAGACTGCCGCGCGTCCTTCGCAACGGGGATACCTGTGCTGTTGACCAGACCCGCAATCAATCCCGCCGCCCTCTCGCGGCAGCTCACCGTCATCGACGGGTGGGTCACGATCGGGGCAGGGGCAGGGGGAGACGGAAAGCCTGTGCTCCAGCTGCTGTCGTTGCTGATCCAGCTCGATCATGCGGCCCTTGACCTGCGCCGCCGGAACACCGGCGATCATCGCGCCCACCAGCTTGCCATGATCGCGTCTGGTCCGCGCCACAGGGCGGTCAAAAGACGCTCTCCCGCCCTCCGTCTCTCGGCGCAAACGATGCCCTCTTCGGGATAAGGCTCGAAAAAATCCAAGCGCCAAACGAGTTCTGGCCAAAGAGCGCCGGAAGGTACAGGACGATGCGGAGTATGTCTGTCGCCTGCGAGAGCAGTGCGAGCCAGAGGCCTAGGCTCGACTGGCGAAGAGCTCGCAGGCCACAGATACCGGGCCTTCGTAAAAGGCGGAGAGCGGTCGTTAGTTGCGCCTCCACAAAAGGTCCGCATCGCGGAAGCTTACGGCCGCGTGCGCGATCACCGTCAATGACCGCTTCCTGCCCCAGAAGTTGTCGCTCAATCAAGCACATTAGTATAGCCGACGTGTCCATCAGGGCGCTACACCTTGCGGTTCCCGGCCTCCATCTCGCTTTCACGTTGCGCATGCCAGTGGCGCATCATATCCGCCCGCCGTTTGGCCGGCCTTCGTTCGAGAACCTCGATGTGGGATATGCGCTCCAAGCGGAAATGGCGGAGGGCGCGCCTTTTCTCGCACCAGGCAATCAACAGGCAACGGGTATCTTCGTAGCCGAGCAGGATCGGCCAGACGTGGCGCTGGCTGAATGTCTCGTCGAGCGCTCGATAGCTGAATGTCACCACGCGCCATCGACGTATGGCCTCCCTCAAGGAAGTGGTGTCGAGCGTCGCGCCCGGGGCGATTGCAATCGACTTCACACCCAAGGCGGGCTGCTCCAACACTGTGCGGCTGGGCTCGGGCAGTGACAGCCGGATTTTTGACAAGGCGTCCAGGGCAAGGCGGGCCAGCGCCTGATCGGGGTGGCGGCTCACCCATTGTGCGCCCAAGGCAAGGGCTTCGGTCTCGTCGGGTGACAGCGCCAGCGGGCGCATCTCGTAATCATCGTCGAGCGTGTAGCCGAATCCCGCCGTTCCATGGATCGGGACCCGGCGACCGATGAGGTCGGCAATATCGCGGTAGACTGTCCTGCGCGACACTTCGAGTTCCTCCGCGATGGCGGCGGCGGTTACGGCGCGGGGCGTGCGTCGCAGGATCTGGATGATCTGGAAAAGACGGTCGGTGCTGCGCATCCTGTTTCCTGTTGCCACAATGCTGTCAGCAGCACCCCTCTACAAGCGCCAGGGGCCGGTCAAGTGCCGGCGGAAAAGGAATGGAAAATGAAACTTGCTTCTGTGCGCCTGATTGCGCGGGATGTCCGGGGCCTTGTGGCCTTCTATGAAACTGTCACCGGCAGGAAGGCTGAATGGCTGGCACCCGTTTTCGCGGAGATCGTGACGACGGGCGCATCGCTGGCCATCGGCTCGGAAGAGACCGTGGCGCTTTTTCAGGAAGGGAGTGCCGAAGCCGGGGCAAACCGGACCTCGATCATCGAGCTTCAGGTGGAGGACCTCGACGCTGAATTCGCGCGCCTGAAGACGCTGGATCTGGTCCATGCCCCCAAACTACTGCCTTGGGGAAATCGGACGTTCCAACTGCGGGATCCGGAGGGGAACCTCGTCAGCCTGTACATGCCCGCGACCGATGCCGCGAAGGCGCGATTTGGCTCACGGTTCTAGGGCCATGGCGACCGCCTGATGCGGCGGGGCCATTTAAGATACAAGGTCTGCTTTTGTCTTGGCTGAAGGCTACGGCAGCTTTGACTAGACACCAAATTGGTGCCGATATTCTGAGGCTGAAATTCCAGAGATACGCTGGAAAATCTTGCTGAAGGCAGAGGGGTCCTTGTATCCGACCTCCCACGCCACCTGATCCAAGGGACGGTTGGTCAGTTCCAGAATACCTCGGGCTTTGGCCACTCGGGCCCGTTGAATGTACTCGGTGGGGGTGAGCGCGGTCGCTTTGGCAAAACGGCGCATGAAGGTCCGTTTTCCCAGATGAGCAAGATCAGACAGATCGTCCAGGTTCAGCGATGCCGTCAGATCGGCATGAATATGGTGCTGGACCCGCAAGATCGCCTGGTCCCCATGATCGAAATCAGGAATAAACTCAGTAAAGGGAAGCTGCGTGGCCCGCGGTGGCTGGATGACCAGAAATCGGGCCGTCGACAGCATCGTACTGCGCCCGAAAAGACGTTCGACAAGGGTCAGGCCCAGATCGGTCCAGGCAAGAATGCCGCCCGCTGATATGACGTCACCATCGTCCAGCACCAGATTTCGGTCGGCAACCTCGATCTCTTGGTAGCGTTCTGCAAGGTGTCTGGCGAAAGCCCAATGCGTTGTGACACGCCTGCCTTTGAGCAATCCGCTTTCAGCCAGAACGAAGGCACCAGCACAGATCGAACATACGCGACTGCCATCTTTGTGTTGCGCGCGAAGCCACGCGGCCTCTTTTGGCATGGACTGCATCTTTTCGGGCATGACGACGCTGGGAGGTGTGATCACGTACCCCAAGCGATGGAGCGTGTTTGGATGGCTGTCCCAGACGCAGATGAGCTCGCCGTCTTCCTCGGCGCGCCAATGCGAAACCCGGACCTGTCGCGTGGTGTCACCGTCTGTCCATTCGCCCGCAATCCGGAACAGATCGGTCAGCCCGTAGATCGCGGACATCTGGCAGTCAGGGTAGATCAGCAGTCCGATCTCGCAGACCCACTCTTTTTTCTCAATTGTCACTTTTGAACCTCTTTCTGTCATTTGTGACAATCGCGGATTGCCCTCCAAATTGCAACATTGGCCTCATCGAACAAGCAGTGCGGAGCCAATGACCATGACCCAATACGACCCCACCAGACGCACCGTTTTGCAGGTGGGTGCAGCAACTGCGTTGCTCTCGGCGATGCCCGCCGCGCTTGCGGCTCAAACCCTTACTCAGCAAAAAGGAGACATCCTCATGTCCACCATTGAAACACGCGACGGCACCAAGATTTTCTACAAGGACTGGGGCCCGCGCGATGCGCAGCCTATCGTCTTTCACCACGGCTGGCCTTTAAGCGGCGATGACTGGGACAACCAGATGTTGTTCTTCCTCGCCAACGGCTACCGCGTGATCGCACACGACCGGCGTGGACATGGACGGTCAGACCAGACCGACCTTGGCCATGATATGGCAACCTATGCAAACGACGTTGCCGATCTTGCCGCGGCGCTTGACCTGAAAAACGCGGTCCATATCGGCCATTCCACAGGCGGCGGTGAAGTCGCGGCTTACGTGGCCAAGGCCGAGCCCGGCCGTGTCGCCAAGGCCGCGCTGCTGGGGGCCATCCCGCCCCTGATGCTGCAGACCGACGCCAACCCGAACGGTGTGCCGCTTGAGGTGTTCGACGGGTTCCGGTCCGCACTGGCCGCAAACCGCGCGCAGTTTTACCTCGATGTTCCGTCAGGCCCTTTCTACGGCTTCAACCGCGACGGTGCGGATGTCAGCCAAGGTCTGATCAACAACTGGTGGCGTCAGGGCATGATGGGAGCCGCGTCCGCACATTACCAATGCATCGCGGTGTTCTCCGAGACCGACCAGACCGAGGACCTCAGGGCAATGAACGTGCCGACCCTGGTGATGCACGGCGATGACGATCAGGTCGTCCCGATCGCAAACTCGGCCGAAAAGGCGGTCGAACTTCTACCGAACGGGACGCTGAAGGTTTACAAGGGGCTGTCGCATGGCTTCTTTGCCACGCACCCTGATCTGGTGAACCCGGACCTGCTCAGCTTCGTGCAGAGCTGACGCCACAGCTGCCGGGACCCGTTACAGGGCCCGGCCATCACCCCAGCGTCGATCCAGACCACAGCACCAAGAGAGCGGATATCTACCGTCTTGGCGGTGTCGGTCGTTTTGGCCTGGAGCCGACCTTCGCTTCGATTTGCATAAATGTCCGATACGGGCCGTCCGTGAAGACGGCCCATTCCTTTAGATTTCGAGAGCTTCTGCGATAGCCAGCGCATCTTCAAGCTCAACGCCCAAGTATCTGACAGTGCTGTCCATCTTGGTGTGGCCCGACAACAGCTGGACTGCCCGAAGGTTGCCCGTTTTTTTGCAGATTTGGGTCACCTTCGTTCGCCGCATTGCGTGTGTGCCGTAGGCGCTGGCCTCCAGACCGATGGATGTTACCCAGTCACGGACAAGACGCGCGTACTGGCGGGTCGAGATGTGAAACCGTTCGTGAAAGCGCACAGGTTTCTGGGTCTTGCTCTGCAGAACTGACGCGCGTTCCTTGATATGACCTGACGCCATGACATCGACCACCTTCATCTTCACCAGATCGCAGCCGCGCAGTTTGCTGTCGATGGCAAGATTGAAAAGGGCCAGATCGCGGTGGTTCTCGGCCAGCTCCAGCCGCACCCTGATAGCCCAGACATGTTTGGGCTTAAGCGGCCTTTTCTGACCGACGATCCGGCCTTTGTTCCAGGCTGGACGCAGTGCGCGGATGGCGGGTAAGTTTGGTGTTTCCATGATGGATCCTCCGATCCACCACGCCCTCCCACATCGACACCCCGACGTTGACAAGACATTATAGCACATGATGCTGCGTTGCGTCCGAGGTCGGCTTCGCGTCCCTTGCGCCCATTCTCCCATGTCGCGACAATGAGGGCAGAGAATAGAAATTGAGTGTCAGGCAAACCGAATGCTGGGAATTTCACATCTGGACCATCTTGTTCTTACAGTTTCTGACGTAGACAAGACCTGCGCGTTTTATGAGAAGGTTCTTGGCTTCGAGATCACCACCTTCGGGCAAGGAAGGAGGGCGATGGCGTTTGGTAAACAAAAGTTCAATCTGCACCAGGCAGGTCAGGAGTTTGAACCAAAGGCACTACGCCCCACACCAGGGTCGATGGATCTGTGTCTGATAACGTCGCTCGCCTTGGACATCGTTGTAGAAAGGCTCAAGCTTGCAGCTGTTCCGATAGAGGCTGGGCCAATCACACGTACCGGCGCCCAAGGGCCTATACTGTCGGTCTATATACGCGACCCGGACCATAACCTGATAGAGATTTCGAGTTACGATGAATAACCGGTTCGTTCGCTCTACCGACCTTCACCATATGAAAATGCTGCACGATGGAGGAATGGCCGGTCTGGTGCAGCCGCACCGCAGCGATTGAAAGCGCAATCAAAGACCGGTGTGGGCCGGAAGTTCCGGAAAGCCAAGGCATGGATGATACTGCAGTCACGTCTGCGTCTTGCGTTTTGCAGGTCTTCGTAGAAGCCGCAGCCAAGGGCGGTTCCCCGGTCGGGGAAAGGTCTCTGATCCGCGGGTACTCCTCCAGTTGAAAACGGAAAAATGACCCACAGGTTACAAGCTTTGGGGCGAGAATACCGGCTCGGATATTGACGCCATCGGGTGAAGTACGCGCCAAAGTGGACGCAGCGGTATGCTTCGATCTTCCGGCCTCACGAAGCATGTCGTAGGAAAGCTCCGCATTGGTCCAGACCATTGACCCGGAATTTTTCACTGACTGTCGCACGACATGAGCGCGAGACTTTGCCCTCGTTCTCCTCGCTCCTCGGGAATTGCGGCGCTTCAAGGGACGGATATCATCGGTTTTGCGCTGGATATCGACATTAATTTCAGACCGATCATGGAGTATGATCCGGACGCGATCAAAATTTTTGTAGCCAAGGCGGGTCAGGCGGATAACCAGCTTGCCCAGCTCCTTGCAGGGACGGGGCAGAGCGTTGGCGAGGTCCGTATATGTGTCCGCGATGAGATTATGGTGTCCCGCGCTGAGCGCCACCCGATTATGCGAGGCTGCCCGATCTGCCTGCGCGGCGAAAGCGATGATCCGCGCCCGCCTCGCGTCATAGGGTATATAGGGAGATAGAGCCGCTGGTTGTGTCGCACGCTCGAGATGTGCCTCGCGCATAACCTCATGTTCCGTTACGCCTCGGCTGGCCCGCTTGCGAGCGATGACCCCTTTACCATTCTGAGCGATGCCGGCGGTGAAAGTCCAGATGTAAGCCGCGCCCTTCTTCGCGTGCCTCTAAGGGGCAGGGCGCAGTTTGCGGGCAATTGACCAAATAGCGGCAGCGCCAAACGAGAGCGCCGTCGCTTGGTTGGCCGTATGCCGCCTGTGTGTTCGCGTAGAGGATAGATCGACGAAGAGCCGCAGTCGAATACACGTCTGATCGCGCTCATTGACTCCTCGCACTGCCACCGATCGCTGATGTCTGTTTTTCCGTGAAAAAAATTCGCGGTCGATCGGCCATGATTTACACTCCATCTTTCCAAAAAGACTAAAGTTTTGCGTCGATCCGTTAAATTCGCTCCTCCCCCCAAGCCCCACACATTAAATTTTAGCTATGGAGAATTGCCGGTCGGCCTTCATATTAACTGCTTCGACCCGCGTCAGCAGTCAAAGCGGTTAGCCTGTAGAAGCCATGCGCCATCTTGGTGAATGGCATGAGAAGGAAAAAAGCCAGTACGGCGCCAAAATGGATCGCGAGGAGGAGAGGCATCAATGCGGTTTGACCAAATGCGTATAGCGCAAGACCGCTAAAACCGGTGAAACCCAGCAGCCCGATAAAGGCCATCTCTGCGCCGAAAGCACCGGCAGCGCCCAACGTCCGGTCCGAACGCAGCTTCAATCGGATCATCTCGACACATCCCACCACCAGAAGCATCCCGCCGGAAATGCCCAGAAGCTTTGGCAAGGAAAACAGCCCATAGGGCGCAGGCATGTCGAACATGTAGTGCATAATGGTTGCGACGCTTGTGGAGGCAAAGCAGAGCAGGAAGCCGTACATGACCGCCTGATGAACCGCGCGCCGGGCGTGGGTGAACCGATCCCCGTCCTCGAAATTGCAGCCGTCGCCATGGCCGCCCTTGAGGTTCTTCATGTTGGCCGCCTGACGCAGCGCGGCGACAAGATGCGCGGGTCGGAATGGACCGGCATCGATGTGACGCCAATAGCGGCGCAGGCTGATGGCGATGCTGAGCAGCGGGAATAGGAAGGCCGGCAGGAAGATCGCCACCATCGCGTTATGCGATAGCACCGCGTAGAACCCTTCGCCCCCCGCAGACGCCAGAGCGCGGGCCGCCCAGAACAGCACAGCGAAGCCGATAACGGTGGCAATAGCAATCAGCACTCCGCTCTTCTGAAAGGCCTTCCCGGCGGCGCGGGGGAAGGCGAGCTCCTCCCAGCTGTCCTGCCGCACGTTCGCCAGCGCCTGCGGTAAATTCAGGTCGAATTCATGCGGGGCGGTGTACTGGCACGCGTAGTAGCAGCCCCGGCAATTGTGACACAGGTTCGCCAACTGCGTCAGATCACCATCGCTGAACGCGCGTTCGGCATGCAGGGCGGGAAACACCGAACAGTACCCCTCGCAATAGCGGCAGGCGTTGCAGATCTCGGCTTGGCGGCGGGCTTCCTGAAGAAAATCAATTTGCATTTGCATGGGCTGCGGCCTCCTTGCCTGCGATGCGTCCAAAGACGGTTCCGATGGTCATGCCGAATCCGGCAAGGTAGCCTTGGCCAAGGATCGACCCGGCCATGGTTTCGCCCGCCGCCCAGAGGTTCGTGACGGGGCGATTGCCAATGGCGCATTGCGCGGTCTCGTCGACCTTCAGGCCGAGATAGGTAAAGGTCACGCCGGTGCGTAAGCTGTAGCCATAAAACGGCGGTTCAGTGATCGGGCGGGCCCAGTTCGTTTTGGGCGGGTTGAGGCCGGTGGTCGTGACGCCGTCGAGCTCGGTCGGGTGAAAGCCCGAGGTGTCGCCGCACGCATTGTTGAACTCGCTCACCGTCTGGACCAGTGCATCGGCGGGCAGGCCCATTTTGCCTGCCAATTCCTCCAGCGTGTCCGCCTTGATCGGCGGAAAGACCGAAGGCATGAACAACTCCAGCGACTTGGCGTCGATGATGACATAGCCCACCTGATCGGGCTGCGCCGCGACAAGGCGGCCCCAGATGGCATAGCGTTTGGGCCAGACATCCTCGCCCTCGTCGTAAAAGCGCTGCGCGTCCTTGTTCACGACGATGGAAAACGGCACACAGTCGAGCCGCGTGACGATGCCGCCGTCGAATTTCGGCGCGCGCCCGTCGATGGCGACGGCGTGGCATTGGGTGGGGTCGCCCACCTGCTCGATGCCCTGATCCAGAAGATCGGCCAGCACGACGCCGCGATTGTAGGGCGTGCCGCGAATGAGGAAGTTCTTGGCCGCGGGCCCCCATGCGCGGGCGAGCCAATCGGTATCGGCCTGAAACCCGCCAGAGGCCACCACGACCGCCTTCGGCGTGATCGTATGTGTCTGACCATTCTGGGTATAGTCGATGCGGGTCACGCGATCATCGTCCAGTTCCAGATGCGTGACGGCGGCTTCGTATTCCACCTCTACCCCCAGTTTTTCGGCAGTGAGGTAGTAGGCGTTCACGAGGCTTTTGCCGCCCCCGAGGAAGAAGGCATTCGTCCGCGCCAGCGACAGCGTGCCCGAAAGCGACGGCTGAAAGCGCACGCCGTGTGCTTCCATCCAGGGCAGACACTCCTGTGATGTGCGGATGGCCAGCCGCGCCAGCCCCTCGTCGGTCTTGCCGCCGGTGACTTTCATCAGGTCGGCGAGGTATTCTTCCTCGGTGTAGCTGTCCACAAGCGGCCCGAGCGGGCCATGGTGCATGCAGCGAAAGTTGCGGGTGTGGCGCGAATTGCCACCCCGATAGGGTTTTGGCGCGGTCTCGAGGATCAGGACGCGCGCTCCGGCCTCGGCGGCCGTGATGGCCGCGCAAAGCGCCGCGTTGCCGCCGCCAATAATGGCGATGTCTGGGGAGGTCACAACAGGTCTCCGTCGTAGCTGGGGGGCTTTTGGCTGCTGGCGCGCAGATCGCGGACGCGCACACGCTGGGCGGCCTCGATATGGGCGCGCATGGCCGCTTCGGCGAATGCGCCGTCCCGCGCCTTGATCGCGTCGAGCACGCCGAAATGTTCCTCGACGGCCTTCTTGGCACGGTCGGGTTCGGTCAGTGTGGTCGGGCCGAGGATCATCAGCGCCTTTTGCAGTGCGTGGATGGACCGGGCGAGAAAGCGGTTCTTGGCCGCGTCCAGAAGTGCTGCATGGAACTGACGATTCAGGGTGAACGCCTCTGGTGCATTGCCCAGCGTGGCCATCTGCTGGTTCATGTCGATCAATTCCTCGATTTCGATGTCAGATGCCGCGCGCGCCGCCAGTCGGGCAGCGGTGCCTTCAAGCACGGCACGCATCTCGTAGAGTTCCATGACCTCGGCATAATCGAGCCTGCGGATGGTGGCGCCGTGACGCGGCACATGGGTGACGATGCCGTCGGCCTCGAGCTGGCGAATGGCTTCCCGCACGGGGGTGCGGGAAACGCCGAGCCGCTCGGCCAGGTCGGTTTCGCGCAAACGGTCGCCGGGGTTCAGCCGGCCTTCGCGCAGTTCGGTCAGCAGGCGCAGATAGGCACCGTTGCCCTGCGGGGCGCTGTCGTCATCCATGGTCATCGGCCCTTGGTTAAATATTGTATCCGGGTGGATACAATGGTATGCACTAGGCGTCAAGGTATGTAGGAGGCCGGTTTGCGCAAACATTTATCTCATCCACATGCGCGGCGCGCTTTGACCTTTGGGCTGGCGGCGATGGGCACGGCATTGTTCTGGTGGCTGGATCTGCCGCTGCCGTTCCTGTTCGGCCCCTTGGCTTTTTGTCTGGCGGGCGCTTTGGCGCATTTGCCGCTGAACGGGTTCGGGCAGGTCTCGGTGGCGGCACGTACGATCCTTGGGGTTGCCGTGGGCGCGTCGATCACGCCGCAGGTTATCGCAGAGCTGCCACGCATGGCGTTGTCGGTGGCGATGATCCCGATCTTCATCGCATTGATTGCCCTGGTCGGAGTCCCGTTCTTTCGCAAGATCTGGGGCTTTGACGCGCCCACGGCCTATTACGCGGCCATGCCCGGCGGCCTTCAGGATATGGTGATCTTCGGTACCGAGGCGGGAGGCAATCCACGCGCGCTGTCGCTGATCCATGCGACGCGGGTGCTGATCATCGTGACCCTCGCGCCCTTTATCCTCAGTCATTTCTACGGTGCCCCCCTGACCAATCCCATCGGCGCGCCGGTGGCCGACCTGCCTTGGTACGAGCTGTTGATCATGGTTGCCGCCGCGTGGATCGGCTGGAAAGGCGGGGAGCGGCTGGGCCTGTTCGGCGCGTCGATCCTTGGGCCGATGATCGTGACGGCGGCGCTGTCACTGGCGGGGATCGTGCATTTCCGCCCGCCCGCCGAGGCGATCCTGGCCGCGCAGTTCTTTATCGGCTGCGGCATCGGCGTGCATTTTCTGGGTGTCACATGGGGCGAGCTGACGCGTGTGGTCGCGGCGGGCGTGGCCTATGTGCTGGTGCTGGCGGTGCTGGCCGCCGGGTTTTCCGGTCTGGTGACCGCACTGGGGCTGGGCGATCCGGTGCCGGCCTTTCTGGCCTTTGCGCCCGGTGGACAGGCCGAGATGACGGTGCTTGCTATTGTGACCGGCGCGGACCTTGGGTTCGTCATCACCCACCACCTGACGCGCATCGTGATCGTGATCGTCGGCGCGCCGGTGGTGGCGAGGCTTATCGCCCGTAGACGGAAGGCCCCAACACAGACGGGTTGACCATGTGGATCGGCGTGCCGGTCGCGTAGGCGTTCACCTGTGCAAAGATGTCGGCAAATTGTTTGTCGAACTCGTTCTCGGTGACGAAACCGATATGGGGCGTTGCGATCAGGCGCGGATGCGCCAGCAACGGATCGGCGGGGTCGCGCAGCGGTTCAGAGTCAAAGACGTCGATGGCTGCCATCTCGGGCCGACCCTCGTTCAGCCCTGCCAGCAGTGCGCCGGGGGCGATCAGCCCCGCGCGTGAGGTGTTCACCAGAACCGACCTCGGGGACATTTTGGAAAGGTCTTCTGCCGAAACGATCCCGCGCGTTTCCGGCGTCAGCCGCAGATGCAGGGAGAGCACGTCGCTTTCGGCAAAGAATTCCGACCGGCTGGCGGCAACGGTTTCGCCATCGGCCAGCGCCCGGGCACGGCCCGCCTCGGACGCCCACCACACGACCTCCATCCCGAAGGCGCGGGCATAACCGGCGACGACGCGACCGATACGGCCATAGCCATACAAACCCAGCGTGCGACCGCGCAGCGTCCGGCCCACGCCCATTTGCCACCCGCCCGCTTTGGCGCTGTCCATCTGCTGCGGTAGCTGGCGCATGGCAGCAAGGATCAGTGCGAAAGTCAGCTCGGCAGCGGCGTAATTCGCGCCATCGGCGCCCTTGTTTGAACACAGCAACACGCCCGCATCGGTGCAGGCGTCCACATCCACATGCGGCCAGACCCCACGCTGCGAGATAAGCCGCAAGTTTGGCAGCCGTTTGAGCAGATCGCGGGTGACATGGGTGCGCTCCCGGAACAGCACAACGCACTCCGCATCAACCAGCCGCGCGGCCAAGGCTGCAGGATCGGGTTCATGATCTGTCCAGACGGTAACGTCGTGATCCACCAGCAGGTCGAAACAGGGCAGTCCGCGCAGTGTGTCGAACCAGTCGTCGAGGATATGGACCTTCATGCGGGGCCCTTTCAAAAGCTTCCGGAAAGCGCTTTGATCGCGCGGCAGACCCGCTCGTGCAATAGGATCAGATCCGCCTTGACCGGCGCATCCGCGGAGATGCGTTCCGACAGGTCGTTGCGCGTCTCTTCAAGATCGCGACGGGCACGGGCGAGTTTCTCGTAGTCGGTCATGGTCGCCTCCTCAATGAGACAGCAGAACGGGGATCGTGGTGCGCGATAGGATGTCGGAGGTCATGCCTCCGAGGAAATCTTCTCGGAATTTCGAATGCTCGTAAGCGCCGATCACCAGCAAGGACGGCGCGTGCCTGTCGCACCATGTCAGCAGGGTCTCGGCCACCGGATGGCTCTTTGGCCACTCGTGGTGGGTCGCTTCGACCCCGTGACGCGACAGGTGCAGCATCAAGTCCTCGATCGGCCAAGGGGTGCGCGGCCCGACAGATAGAACGCTGACACGCCCCGCGTCTTCAAGCAGGCGCAGACTGTCGGAGAGCGCCCGCGCGGCGGCCCGGCCCCCATCCCAAGCGAGTGCCGCGTGGCTGTGTGTGGCACCGGCATCATATCCGGCGGGCACCACGATAACCGGCCGACCCGACAACAGCGCAATGCGGTCCGGATTCAGTGTGACGTGTTCGTCATCGGTCTCTGACCGGGCACCGACAATCAGCATGTCGTAATGGCGCGCGGCCTCGGAAAGAACGGTATCAACACGGCCCGTGACCTCTTTAAGCTGCAAGGCATTGGCAAGACCCAAGCTCTTGCGCTCTACCTCGAAGCGAGCTTCGATCTCGCGCAGAATGCCGGTATTGGCAGCGTCCAGCAGCGCCCGCGCCTCTTTCGGGATCCAGCGCGACCGCTTGTCGATGACTTCATGGCCGGTATGTGCCAAGATCGCGGTGACATGCGCACCAAACCGCTGCGAGAGGGATGCCGCATAGCGCAGGGCTGACACGGATCCTTCGGACCCGTTGAAAGCCACCAGTAGGTTCATCATGGGCATGTCAGTGTCCCTTCCAAACCGCAGCAGGTACATAGATCATCCCATCGGCCAGCTTTCGTGCTGTTCGGAGTAGACCTGCAGAGTTTAACGTGAATTGGGGTTTCATTTCGAAATCAACCAGTACCTCGATCGTGCCGGAGGCATGCTCCAGAACCACATTGGCGGGGCCGGTTGTCGGGCGCTCCAGCAGCCCGTCGGCCACGGTGCCGGGGGTCAGCGCGCAAGATGCAAGGCATTGCGATCCTGTCACTGCCATCGACGGGTGCGTGGTCCAGGGCATGAAATACCGCGTTGCGATGGTGCCGCCATCGCGCGCCGGAGCCAGAAGGCCGAATTTCGGAGTGACCGATTGCAAGACATCGCCCATGCCCATCGCGGCACCTGCTTGCTGCCGAACCGCCTCCATGCGTGCAAAGAAATCGCGGTTGTCATCCAGCTCCTGCACGGTCTCGTAGCCGCTCAGGCCGAAATCGGCGGCGCGGGCAATGACCATGGGCATGGCGACATCCATACAGGTGACCTCGATCCCGTCGAAGGTGTCACGCAAATTGCCCGTGGGCAGGAAGGCGCCGGTCGATGATCCGACGACGCCCATAAAGTTCAGAGCGATCGGCGCCGCAGTGCCTGGCACGCCAGCAATTGACGCGTCCCCATCATAGCGCACGGCGTAACCGGGTGTCTGAACCCGAGCAAGCACCTTGGCGCCTGTGTTGACGGCGCGGATTTTTACCTCTGTTTCGTCGCCAGTGGGGGTCACCAGCCCCATCTCGATCGCTGCCGGACCCACGCCCGAAAGGATGTTGCCGCAGGTCGGTTTGAAGTCGACCAGCCGATCTTCAACCGAGACCTGTGCAAAGAAATAATCCACATCTGCCCCGTCATCGTCAGAGGGTGAGAGCATGGCAACCTTGGTGGTCACCGCTACGCCGCCGCCGATGCCGTCGATGTTGGTCGCGTGGCCCGATCCGACGGCCGCGATCAGCACCTCGGCCAATGTCTCGCGGTCTTGGGGCAGGTCGGCGCGGTTGAAGTAGGGCCCACGTGAAGTGCCGCCGCGCATGAAGACGAACGGAATGCCTGTCTGTGTCATATTATTCACTCCAAGAGATCAGTTCAGTGGCCATGGCAGGTCGGTGACGCCCTGCAGCAGACCCGGCGGGAAATCACGGTTCAGCGCACCGGCCATGACGCACATCAGTGCGATGCCAGCAGCCGTGAGGATCAGCGTCTTGAGCCACGGGGTTTGCGCGCGGATCCGAAGGAAGGACACGAGGAACCCCAGAAGCGCCAGAATGAAGCCCAGGAAATAGGTCGCCACGATCAGGCCCAGGAACCACGCGAGCGTGCCCCACAGGCCGTAGGGCGCATCCGCATCCTCTCCGGCCAGTTCCTTGTCGGCAAAAACAGCATCGGTCTCGGGGCGCAGGATCATCTGCACCAGCAAGATCAGGAGCGCCGCCAAGGTGATGCCCCCAATGACAAGTGGCACGATCTTGTCGGTCATGTTGTAGTCGGGGATCATGTTCGCGTTGATCAGCGCGGCCACCACATAGGCCATGATGAGCAGCAAGAATACCATCGGCGCGCGCTTGGAGCCGGATTTCACATCGCCCTCCGCCATGATGGATTTAGCCTGACGCAGGCCGAGCACAACCGAGACAACGGTGATGACCAGCAGCACGATCACGATGGGCGAAAAGATGTAGTCCATGCCTGCTTCGAAGGAGTTGCGGAACCGGAAGGACGCGATCTGGAACGCCTGGTTCGAGAACTTCTCGACCGGGTTGGACAGCACGAAACCGATCAGGAAGGCCGGGCGCGACCAGTCGAAGCGGCGCAGGAAGATGCCGATCAGGCCGATTGCGAACAGCGCAAGGATGTCTTCGAAGTTCTGGCCCGACTGGAATGCCGCGAAAGAGATCAGCATGAACAGGAACGGCGCGAGATAGGTGAAGCGGATGGTGGTAAGCTTCGCGATGCCGCCCGAGGCTGCGATGCACAGTAGCGTGCCCACCACGTTGGCCAACGCCAGCAGCCAGACGATGGAATAGGTGATGTCGAGGTTGTCGCGCAGCATGGACGGGCCGACTTCGATGTCGCCCGATCCGAGCAGTGCGATGGCACCGATAAAGATCGCCATGGAACCGGAGCCTGGAATGCCGAACAGAAGCGTTGGCACCAGCCCGCCGCCTTCCTTGGCATTGTTCGAGCTTTCCGGCCCGATCACGCCGCGGATCTCACCCTTGCCGAACTGGCTCTTGTCCTTGGTGGTCTGGACGGCGTGACCATAGGCAATCCAGTCAACAACCGAGCCACCAAGGCCCGGGATGACGCCGACAACAACGCCGATCAGCGAACAGCGAACCGAGAGCCACTTGTTGGCGACCCAGTCCTTCACGCCCGCGCCCCAGCCCGCGCCCAACTTGGCGTCTTTGGCGATGGAGCGGTCTTGGCGCAGCAGGGAGACGATTTCCGGTATGGCAAAGATGCCGAGGCCGACAATCACCAGTTTCAGCCCGTCCGTCAGATACGGAATGTCATAGGTGGCCATGCGCAGCGAGCCGCCCGCGTCTGCCTCGCCGATGGTGCCGATCAACATACCAAGGCCCGCCGCCGCCAGCCCCTTGAGCGCGACGCGCCCCGCCAGAACCGCCACCATGGACAGGCCGAGGATCGAGATCATCAGCATTTCCGGCAAACCAAATGCCAGCACCAGTGGCCGCGCCACGATGATAAACAACGTCAGAAATGCTGCGCCGACCAATCCGCCGAATAGAGACGAGGTAAAGGCGGCCGAAAGTGCCCGTGCCGCCTGTCCCTTTTTGGCCAGCGGAAAGCCGTCAAGCACCGTGGCCTGTGACGCCGAGCTGCCGGGAATGCCCATCAACACGGATGCGAAGGTGTCCGAGGTTGGCACAACAGCCACCATGCCGACCATCAGTGCAAGGCCCAGAACAGGGTCCATGCCGAACATGAAAGGCAAAAGCAGCGAAAGCCCGGCGATACCGCCAAGGCCCGGGAACACACCCACGGCCAGTCCCATCACCACGCCGAGAACGAGGTATCCCAGGACTTCAGGTTGTAAAATGAGGGCCCATGCCTGGCCAAGCGCAGGCAGGGCGGTCGCGAAAACATCCATCGCACCGGCTTTCGATTTTGAAGTTTTGAAAAAGGAACGGAAACGCCCCCCGCCAGTCAGACGGGGGGGTACGGGGCGCCGCTTATTTCAGCGAAACGCCGTAGGAGTCTTGCAGCCAGTTTTTTACGAAAGCTTTCGCTTCTGGCGAAACGCTGGTGCCGGCTTCGGTGGCCTTCTTGGCGTTCTCGCCGACGAATACCTCGTATTTTCCAACGCGCTTGGTGGCGATTTCCGGGAAGTCCGGACGGTTGCGCACCGCGTCAAACGCGTCGGAGTAGGCCTTTGCCACGTCATCGGGGGTGCCTGCGGGCAGGAAGGCGATCTTTTGCACCGGGAAACCGGCGACGAAGAAGCCTTTCCATGCATCCCACGCTTCACCCGAGGTCTCGCAACCATCAGTGGCCTCGCAGACTTCCTTGAAGGTCGGAATGTCCGGGAAGGTCGGGTCACGCACGATGTTGCCCGCGTCGTCCAGAGCGCCCCAAGTCATCATCGGCACGGCCTTGCCCTGCGCGACCAGATCGGCGGAGGCGCCGAGATAGGCCGACGAGGTCTGGTAGTCGATGGTGGCCTCGCCGCGTTCAAACATCAGGCGGCCGTCGCCGCGCCCCTTGATACCAAAGACCGGCTCGACGTTCATGCCCAGCATTTCCCACGCCAGCAGCGGCACAAGGTCAAGGCGCGTCGCGCCCTGCGAGCCATAGATGAACGCAGTGTCTTTCAGGGCATTTGCGGAGCCGTCGAATTTTTCGCCGTCTTTGGGGTTAAGGTACGCGACACCGCCGGTGCCGGAGGCCATGACCGGCACCCAGTCGGAATATTCGTAACGCACGCGCGGGTCATCCAGCAGATAGGGGAACTGGGTGGACCCGGACGTGCCGAAAATCAGCGTGCCGTCGTCATATTCCTGTTCCTGAAACCAGTTCGCTCCTTTGGTGGAGCCTGCGCCCGGCATGAATTTTACCACGACGGTGGGGCTGCCCGGCAGCTCTTCGGCTAGAAGCGGTGCAAAGAAGTTGGCCCATTTGGCCGAGCCCCCGGTTTCCGAGAACGGAATTACCCATTCGATCGTCTTGCCGGAAAAATCGACTTCAGCGAGCGCCGGGGATGCCAGAAAAGCGGCTGCTGCAACCGAGGCTGCGAGTGTCTTGATGGTCATTGGTTTCCTCCCGTAAACCTGTCGCGCCGGGACAAAGGCCCGACGGTTCATTTTCCTCATATTCAGGGTATGATTCCCTCCTCCAACACCGGTATCATGCCGACTAAACCTTGCGCGAAACTTGCGCATCATGACAAAGATGTAGGCATGCGTATTGCGGTGATCGAAGATAACGAAGCATTGGCGCAGGGAATCGCCTTTCGGTTGCGCGGCAGGGGGCATGCGGTGGACCTGCTGCACGATGGACGCGAGGCGGACGCGTTCCTGTCTCGCGAAGGTGCGGATCTGGTGGTGCTGGACCTGAACCTGCCGGGCATGGACGGGATAGATCTGCTGCGCGCATTGAGGCGGCGTGGCGATGGTACGCCGGTGATCTTGCTGACCGCGCGCTCTGAGACGGCAGAGCGCGTCGCCGGTCTGGATGCCGGAGCGGACGACTACCTGACGAAACCCTTCGAGATGGATGAACTGGAAGCACGGCTGCGCGCCATGGCCAGACGCAAGAACCTCGAATTCGCGTCGCGCGATACGCTGGGGCCGCTGGTTTTCGACCGGACGGCGCGCCAGGTGCTGAAGGACGATCAGCCGCTCGACATTCCGCGCCGGGAGATATCGACGCTGGAGTGCCTGTTCGAACGGCGGCGGCGGATCGTGTCGAAGTCGGAGCTGATCACCCATGTCTACGGCACCGGCTCCGACGCTGAAGACAGCGCCATCGAGCCGCATGTCTCGCGCCTGCGCAAGCGGCTCGAACCCTATGGCATCAGGATCAAGACCGCGCGTGGTCTGGGCTACATGCTGGAGATTGACACTCCATGAAGTCGATGTCGCTGCGTCTGCGGCTGTTCCTCGTCATCTTGCCGCCGTTGTTCGTGGTCTCGGCCCTGTTGGGGTGGTGGCGGTTCGAGGTGGCACAGCACACCTCCGAGGAGCTGTTCGACCGCTCGCTGCTCTCTGCGGCCTTGGCGATTTCGCGCGATGTGGCGATCTCCGAAGGGGATGCGCTGTCGCCCAGCACCCGGCAGGTCATCTCGGATGCCGGAGGCGGCGAGGTGTTCTACCATGTCACCGGCCCCGGCGGCGTTTACGTGACCGGCTACGCCTATCCGCCGCGCCCGGAGATCACCCTCGCACGGGATTTGCCATTCTACTATTTCGCAAACTATCGCGGCGAGGACATGCGCGTTCTGCGCATGATCGAAAACCGCACCATCGGGACCTTGACCGGCGACACGGTCGTAACGGTTTGGCAGCGCGTCAGCGACCGCCGGGCCTTTGCCCAAGTGCTGGCCTTTCGCGCGGCGGCATTGATGGCGGGTTTGATGGCGGCGCTCGCGCTCATTATCTGGTTCGGTGTGCAGATCGGCCTGCGCCCCCTGAACGATCTGGAGGCCGCGATCCGGCGGCGGTCGCCAGACGATCTCGGCCCGATCCGCCGTGCGGTGCCGCATGAAGTGTCTGGTATCGTCTCGACGCTAAACCGTCTGCTGGGTCAGGTTCAGGACAGTTTCGAGGCGCATCAGGCCTTCATTTCGGATGCGGCGCACCAGTTGCGCAATCCCGCAGCAGCGATCCTGACACTGGCCGAAACGCTTCCGCACGTGCAGAACACGGCAGAGCGGGCACATTGCGAAAAGCAACTGGTAGATGCGGCTCGCAAATCCGCGCGGCTTTCCGAACAGTTGCTGTCTTTGGAGCGCCTGCGATACGATGAAAGCACAGGGATGGCGTCTTTCGAGCTGAACACGGTCGTCGAGGATGTGTGCCGCGGCTTCGCCGCCAAGGCCCTGTCTCGCGATCTGGACTTTACTTTTTCACCGTCCAAGGAACCTCTTTTGGTTTTTGGCAATTCCGTACTTGTTGGCGAGGCCTTGATCAATCTCCTTGAGAATGCGCTGAAGCATGGCGGAGAAGAGATGACCGCGATCAACGTCCGGACATCTTCTGGTAAGGAGGGTGTCATGATCACGGTCGCAGATGACGGGTTCGGCATCCCGCCCGACAAGGTCAGCACGGCCTTCCGCCGTTTTTCGCAGTTGCAGCACGGCGAAGGGACCGGGTTGGGGCTTGCCATCGTTGAACAGGTGATGGTCAGACACGCGGGACGCGTCGATCTCGTGCCGAGCGAGAAGGGGACGACGTTTTGTCTTTGGTTTCCTCGTGACGCACAGACCTGAGAGCCGAGCATCGTGCCAGCCGAGGGTGCTTCGCGGCCAAATTCGATGACTGCATTCCGGTTGCTCTGGACGTTGACCACCCGACCTGAAAAGTCCCATAGAATGATCCCACTGGCACCACTCACGCGCCATCTTTTTCAGCAGTCAGGTCTAGACAGGCCATCCGCTGCGTCGAACACAAAGTCGGCTCGGGCCGTTCTCCTTGATTAACACCAAGGGCGGGAAAGGAGACTTTCGCTGCGCCCGCAAACTAAACTGGGGAAGGCGAACAAAGCGGCCGCTCTGGGCCGCCGCACACTATTTTCCGGGGTGCATCTGCATCGAGGGTCGGGAGAGAGTCCGATTTTGCTGCTGCGACGTGGTCGAACGGCAGCTTTGGGGCACTACAGTAATGGTCCTGATCACAAACGGATGGATGAACGGTGCCATACTCAAAGTCGACCGGGGTTGAGCGACTCGTTTGGGCTTTGACAACATCGGTTCGGGAGCGCTCGAAACTCTAGCTCTCCTGCCGCCGACGCATCACAGCGCTGGCGAGAAAGCTGGCCAGTCGATCGGCCCGATCTGCAAAGGCGGGCTGATCGCCTATCCAACCGGCCGCGCCGATGAGGGCGAAAAGGTCCTCTCCATCAACATCGTTGCGGGCAACGCCGTCTTGCTGTGCGCTGCGCAGGAGATCTGCCCCCGCCCTGCGCAGGTTCTTGCAATCGTCGTGCAGAGCGGAGCCGGGATCAGCGAGCGCCTTCGCCATCAGGTCGACGATCCCGTTGAATACGTGGACGAATGTCGTCGCTTCAATGAACCACGTCGTCAGAGCGATGTCGGATGGATGGTCACGCGAAAGGGTCTCTGACCGCGCGATCAGGTCGCAGAGCGCCTTGCGCAGCAGTGCTTCCAACAAGGCCTCGCGGGTTGGAAAATGGCGGTAGAGTGTTGCCAGCCCGACCCCGGCGCGCCGCGCGATGTCGCGGAGCGAGGCATCGACCCCCTGTTCGGTGATGACCTCGCGCGCGATGGCGAGGAGGCTTTCGTAATTCTTCTTTGCATCTGCACGCATTTATGGCCTCAACGTCTTCCTGTTGACAAACGGATCACTGATCCACATATAAATCGGAGCAGTGATCCGATTGTAGCGAGTCTGCGTTGGATTGGAAAGGCCAGACCGCCCAGAAGGGTGGTGTCGCCATATGAGCGTGGAGACGACAATGCGATACAAACTCTTTGGGGCACATACCGGGCTCAGGGTGTCCGAACTGGTGCTCGGCACCTCTAACTTCGGCACACGCTGGGGGCATGGCACCGAATTGCCAGAAGCCCGAAGTATGCTGGATGCCTACGCCGAAGTAGGCGGCAATATCCTTGACAGTTCCAATGGTTACCAAAGTGGCCAGTCAGAGGAATTTCTTGGTGACATGCTGCGAGGCCGCCGCGACAGGTTCGTACTGGGCACGAAGTTCGCGGTTGCTACCGACGAGACGGCAAATGTGCTGACAACAGGCAATAGCCGACAAGCCATGGTCGCTTCGGTCGAGGCGAGCCTGAAGCGTCTGGGGACCGACCGGATCGATCTTTACTGGGTCCACGTTGCAGACAGTGTGACCCCGATGGACGAGATTATGCGCGGCTTCGAAGACCTCGTGCGGCAAGGCAAGATCCTCTACGCAGGGCTTTCGGACTTCCCGGCTTGGCGGGTGTCGCGCGCGGCGACCCTGGCGGAACTGCGCGGGACCGTTCCGGTCGCGGGCCTTCAACTTGAACACAGCCTTGTCGCCCGCACCGCCGAAGCCGAATTGATCGACGCGGGCCGCGGCTTGGGCCTCGGGATCACCGCCTTCTCGCCGCTTGGTGGGGGTGTCCTGACGGGCAAGTATCGCAAGCCGATGCGCGAGACGGGTCGCGAGGAAGGCTTGAACGGGGCCGCCTTCCACCCAGAGGACACCGCACAACGCACCGCAATTCTGGATACCGTGATTGCAGTGGCCAAGGAGCACGAGGTCACGCCTGGCGAGGTCGCCATCGCGTGGGTCGCCTCAAAGGGGATTTTCCCGATTATTGGTCCGCGCAGCATGGCGCAGCTCAAGGAAAATTTGGCCGCCGCCGATCTGTGTTTGTCGGCAGAACAGATTGCCCGACTTGATCAGGTCAGCGCAATCCCTGACGTCTTTCCACATACGGTTCTGAACGACCCCAGAATACGGGGCCTGATCACTGCCGGACAAGATGCTCGCATCGACATGCCGAACGTGCCGGTGGCCTGACCTGCTGTCGCTTAGGCACCCAGCAGACACGCATTCCCTCTTCGATAATTAGGAAAACTTAGATGATTACTCTTTACTACCACAGGGGCGCCTGTTCGACCTCGAACCATTTTGCCCTAGAGGATGCCGGTGTCGCCTACGAGGCCATCGAAGTACATCTTGATCGCAAAGACGACCCCATTGCACAGAAGGTGCGTAAGCTGAACCCGATGTCAATGACGCCGGTTCTCGTGCTCGAAGATGGCGAAGTGCTGACCCAGAATGCGGCAACGCTTTCCTACATAGCCGATCTGGCGCCAGAGAAGGCGCTTCTGCCGAAACCTGGCACCCGTGCGCGGGCCCAAGCGGACAGCTGGATGGCCTTCGTAGCCTCCGACCTCCATCCCGTAATCATCGAATACATCTACAAAGGCTTCGGTGAAACGGATGCTGAACGGGCGCGTCTGGTCGCGTTCTACGAAGACCGGGTGGCGCGACGCCTGACTGTGCTGGAAGAGCGGCTGGCCGGCCAACCCTATATCCTTGGCAGCGAATACTCTGTCATTGATGGATATGCATTGATCGTGCTGAACTGGTCTGTCCCGGCTGGGCTCCCACTCGATGCCTATCCGAGCATCCGCAGGTATATGGAGCAGATTGAAGCCCGCCCGACAATCCGAAAGGTCCGCGAGGCCGAGGGTCCGATCGACTGGTGAGATCTGACCTCTGCACAAACCGTCACGTTAACTAGTCTAGCAGCAATGGCGATTTTGAGATCGCCATTGCTGTTTCCTTCTCGTAACGCCCAGAGCGTGGCCACTCTGACAGCGGCCGTTCTTTGCTAAAAGTAACGGTGCCAGAGGTTGGCAAATCGGGATTTAAGGGCCTAAGGTCGAAAAATCCGCGTATCGGACATTGCCGCTTTTTGCGGCGAAGGTGTCGTCCGGCTCACCGGACCTTGGTGCCTTGCACGGCGAAGGTCAGGTTCGAGCCCGATCCGTGTGATGCTGCAGTATTCGCGAATGTCCGCCTTGCGATTGTACAGCGCGCAGCCTGACGGGACTTTGGTCGTTCAAATGAATTGGCCGCATGTCGCGACCCAGTCCTGAAACACTTTTGTGCTCTGAGACTTTGGTAACCTTGCGGTAAGAAAATATGACGTCCCTAAATCTATTTCGCCCTCAGGCCACATCCGCAGCCCCCCGTCGCGCACCGCACCGCTTGCTATGGAGCGCCAGCCCAGCATGACGCCGCGCCCGTCGAGCACCGCTTGCGCCGCCTGCACGTAATTGTTGAAGGTCTGCCCAGAAAGACGCGTCCGCGCAATGCCCTTTGCGCGAAGGTAGTCCTCCCACCCCGCCCAGTGCTGGTTGTGCGGGCTGCGCACATGGATAAGCGGTGCTTGGTCGAGGCCTATGCCTTCGGCCTGCAACCGCTCCAGCAGGGCGGGCGCGGCCACCGGGCACACCCGCTCGTCGAAGAGCTTGAGCGTTGTGCCCTCGCGCCAGCCACCGGTACCGTAGCGGATGGCGATGTCGATGCCGGGAGAAAGATGCGGCAGGTCGGTTGCGGGGGCCTGCACATTCACCGTCATCTCCGGATGCGCGGCGTAGAACTCGGGGAGGCGCGGCATCAGCCAGTAGGTCGCCATGCCGAGTGTGCAGGACACCGTGACCTGCGACCCGTCCTGCCCGCTGAGTGCCCGAATATCCTCGAGCGCGGCCGAGATCTGCCCCAGTCCGTCGCGCACCGCGCGGGCGAGAAGCTCGCCCGCCTCGGTCAGCTGCGCTGGCCGCGTGGCGCGGTCGAAAAGCGTTGCCCCTACGTGCTCTTCCAACGCCCTGAGGGTCTGGCTCACAGCCGGCTGGGTCACGTTGAGCCGCGCCGCCGCCAGCCGCATCGAGCCGTGCCGCGCGACGGCTTCGAAGGTGGTAAGCAGGCGCAGCGGTGGAAGACGGTCCATCAAATTAACCCATTGCTTAAGATATTATCAGGTGAATCCGCCTGTTTCGGGAAAGAAAGGCGTGGAATGCTTGTTTGCAGAAATGCTCCTCAATCCCTCACAACAAGCTGAGATACAACATGAACCTCATGACCTCCCCCGTGGTTGACCCAACCCTGCAGGACAATGGCCTGCGCATCACCCTGTCCGACGGCCAAAGCCATTACTTCAACTATCACTGGCTTCGCGACAACTGCCCCAGCTCGTTCAACAGCACAACCCGCGAGCGCAGCTTTGACATCTTCCACCTTGAAAACGACCCCAAGGCGTCAAGCGCCGAGGTCGTCGGCGACGCACTCGAGATCACATGGGCAGGTGAGGATCATGTCACCCGCTTCCCGCTGGCCTGGCTTGAATCCTACAAGACCACGGGGCGGCGCCCCGATCCCGCCGACCTCGCACGCGAGCCGTGGTATGGCGACGATTACCCGAACGTTCCGCGCTTCAGCCAGCCCGCGCTGAAGGCGGACCCGGCGCTGCGCGCCAAGTGGATCGAGATGATGCTGGTCAAGGGCTTCGTGATTATCACCGACATGCCCGACAGCAACGAGGGCCTCACCGAGACCGCCGAGATGATTGGCCAGATCCGTCCCACCTTCTTTGGCGATTATTTCGACGTGAAGACCCATATCAACCCGACCAACACCGCCTATACAGCCGCCGCGCTGGAGCTCCACACCGACACCCCCGCCGAGGAGAATGCGCCCGGCGTGCAGTTCCTGCATTGCCGCGCCAACACGGTAGAGGGCGGCTACAGCGTCTATGCCGATGGCGTCGCGGTGGCGAACGATTTTCGCGCACGGGATCCCGAGGGGTTCAAGATCCTCGCGCAAACCAAGGTGCCGTTCTTTTGCGAACATGACAGCTACGACATGCGGTCGCGCCAGACGATCATCGAGCTGGACCAGCACGGCGAAGTGTCCGGCCTGACGATCAGCCAGCACATGCTGGACATTTCAGACCTCGATCAGGAGCTGCTTGATCTCTGGTATCCGGCTTTCTGCAGATTCGGGAAGATGTTGCAGGAAGAGAAATACATGATGACCTTCTTGATGAAAGCGGGCGAATGCATGGTCTTTGACAACCATCGCATCGTGCATGGCCGCGCCGCCTATACCGCCGAAAGCGGCGATCGCTACCTGCGCGGCTGCTACACCGACCGGGCCGAGATGCGCTCCAACTACCGTGCGCTGGTCAGCGAAGGACGTTTCAAATGAATGAGTTGAACCCGGTTAACGAAGAGACTGCCTCTCTGAGGCAGGATCTCTCGGCGGCCTTTCGTATTTGTCACGCGATGGGCTGGAGCGAGTCGGTCGGCAACCATTTCAGCGCCGCCATATCAGAGCATGAGTTTTTGCTGAATCCCTGCTGGCAGCATTTCGCGACGATCCGGCCCGAGGATCTGTTGCGCATCGATGCCCGCGATGGACGGGTGATCGAAGGCACAGGTGCGCCAGATGCCTCCGCTTGGTGTGTCCACGGCACGCTGCACCGGCGCAAGCCCGACGCCAAGGTGATCTTGCACGCGCATTCGCCCTATGCGACTGCGCTGGCCTGCCTCAAGGACCCGACGCTGGTGCCCATCGACAACAACACCGCGCGGTTTTACGGGCGGACCGCGTATGACCTCGATTTTGGCGGCATTGCTGATGCGGTCGAGGAAGGCGAGCGACTGGCGGACAGCCTCGGTGATAAATCTGTGTTGGTGATGGGCAATCACGGCGTCACCATCGTTGGCGAGACGGTTGCGGCAGCCTTCGAAGACCTCTATTTCTTTGAAAAGGCCGCACAGACGCTGATCCTCGCGCGCTCGACTGGCGAGCCACTGGCGGTACTGTCGGATGCGGTAGCCCAGAACACCGCTGACGGCTGGATTGCCTATCGCGGCATGGCGCACCGACATTTTGACTATCTCAAATCGCAGTTGCCTCATGTAGGCGTCTGACAGGTTGACGAACCGGGACCTCCCGTTGATCGGAGCGATAGGCGTTCAGTCCCGGCCCCGCAAAATGCAGACGCCAGCACCCCTTCGGTGAACGGCAGCTTCGTCCGCTCTACCGACCTTCACCATATGAAAATACTGCACGATGGAGGAATGGCCGGTTTGCTGCAGCCCCACCGCAGCGATTGAAAGCGGGATCAATGGCCCGTTTGGGCCGGCAGCGCCGCCGCGCGAGGAGCAACCAGGTGCTTGCCCCTGCGGCGCAGCGAAGGTCTGGCTCGAGCCCTACTTGCTAACTCCCGTGGACGAACTCAGCGTCTGCTTTCGAACTGGAGCAACAAGGTGCACTCTGAGTGGCCCGCCATTCGGCCGGAGGCTTGCCTTCCCATTTCCGGAAGGCACGATAAAACGATCCATGATCATTGTAACCTAACATATAGGCTATTTCAGCGATTTCGTGGCTTGGCTGAGTCAGATAGTCGCGGGCCAGCTTGTGACGCACATCCGATAAAAGCGATTGAAAGCTGTGGCCTTGCTCGCTGAGGTGGCGCTGCAGCGAGCGCTGGCTCATCGACAGTTCCTGCGCGATGCTGGACAGTTCGGGCCGCCCGGCCGTGAGGTTGCGGCGCAGCAGCCAGCGCACCTGATCGGTCAGTGTGGCCGAAACCCGCAACTTGTCGAGCTGCAGTAACCCCTGATCCAGCAAGGCAAGCAAGTCGTTGTTGTAGCTTGCGAACTCGCAGCCAAGATCGGCCGCATGGAAGGTGATGCAATCAGCATCGCTGTGCCAGTGGATCGGGCATTGGAAATGCGCCGTGGTAAATGGATTGGGTGCCCCGCGCCTCTTCATGTGCAGCGGGCGGATGGCCATGCCTGTGCCGGTGACCGCCAGATCCAGAAGTGCCGCCATGGTGGCATCGGTCAGCGCCTCAGGCACGGCGTCGGGCGCGTGCAGCCAGCGGATGGTAACATGACATGCCTCACCCTGTACCTCGATCCGCATCTCCTCGGGCGCGCAGAGTGTCTTGAACCGCGCCACCCGCGCCAGAGCGTCGCCAAGATCGCGCGCGTAATAAGCGGCAAGAAAAGAAGGCGGCATGTTCGCCCCGTGTAGACCTGTCGACATCGCCAGACCAACATCGGGACCCTTCAATATCTCGAGCCCGTGCCAGAGTGCAAAGAACTGGGCGGTTGTCATGATCGCATCGTCGCGCCCTGCCATGACCGGCAAACGTGCGGCGCGCAGCAGCTCGGACCGCCTGATATTAAGGCGGTCCGTTCCCAGCCAGAAAATGGCCGGAACTTTGATGCGGTCAGGTGTGGTCACTTGGCTTGAAATCCTCCGTCGATATTCAGGATATGACCGACGACAAAGCTGGCCTCATCCGACAGTAGCCAACAGATACCGTTCGCAATTTCATCGGGCGTGCCAATACGGCCGATCGGGTGCATGGCAGCAAGCCCGCTTTCATCAGCGTCGATCTGTTGTGCGATAATATTGGTGCGGATTGCGCCGGGCGCAACTGCATTAATGCGGATCCCTTCGGCTGCGTGATCCAGCGCCGAGGACTTGGTGAGCCCGACCACGGCATGTTTCGTGCTGACATATGTTCCGGTCCATGGAACCCCGTTCAACCCGGCGATTGAGGCAAGGTTGACGATAGCGCCACCGCCCTGTCGCTTCATCTGGGCGATCTGGTACTTCATTCCGTAATACAGTCCCAGAACATTTGTGTCGATCATGTCCCGAAACTTGTCCGTGTCGGAAAGGTCGATGGTTGCGGCCTCATTGTAGACGCCGGCATTATTCACAGCCATATCGAGACGGCCAAATTCGCCTACGACCTGCTCGATCAGCGCCTTCATCGCCGCCTCATCGGTCACATCGTTACGGATGAACCTGACTTGTGCGCCATCGGTTGCCACGGCTTCGATCTCGACCACCGCTTGATTGCCAACATCGACGCGGCGCCCGCTGATAGCGACATTGATGCCCTTCGCGACAAGTTTTTTTGCAGTGGCCTTCCCGATCCCGCTGGCACCACCGGTAATGAGAGCAACTTGATTGGTCATGAGGTCAACTCCTTCTGTCTGACTTGGGTCAGATCTAAACAAACCCCTGCCGTAAGTTTATCCCACAAGACGCCAAGGTATTGGCGTTTTACGCCAATACCTGTGGATCGGATGAGATTTGTTGACGATAAGGTTTAGCGAATTGGGCAGTGGCACACTGTTTGAAGTGGCCGATATAAAAATGAATATTTAAAGTAATTTAGACCTGCTAACCGGCCCCTCGGAGGACAAAATGTTGCCCAATGTGCAGGACGCCTGCTTTGGGAAAGCAGCAGTGCAGCGACATAGACTGTGACAAAGGCCTGCTCAGGGCCGAAATTAACGTCGCGCCAAGAGCGACCAAGGGCTTGCCCGTGCCGCGCCGCCGCACGACGGCTTGGAGCCCAAAGCGGCTCGGGCTTTTTGACCCGGAACACGGTCCCAACACAGAGGTCAGTCGCCATCAGTCTGGATCCGCAGGATCGTGGTGATAACCGTTTCGCGGAACCATCTCTGTTCCGGATCGGCCTCGAATCTAGGATGCCACATTGCCGACACGGCAATCCCGGGAACCGAGACCGGCAAAGACAGCCCCACGAGATCCCTCCTGAGAACCGAGCGTGGGACCTGTGCGACAAGATCCGACCGGCTCGCCACCTCCATCGCGTCGGGAAAACCGGGCACGACGGCCACCACCTGGCGCGCTAGGCCAAGAGCGGTCAGGGCCGCATCGACCGGCCCGACAGCCAGTCCGCGACGGGAGGAAACCACATGAAGGGCCGTGGCGTAACGCTCGGGCGTGACGGGCGACGCAAGCAGAGGGTGCCCGGGACGCACAGCTGCGATGAAGTCATCCTCGAAAACCTTTCGGGTGCGAACCTCCGGAGCGAAATCGCCGAGAACACCGATTTCAAGATCGGCCAAGCCATCGCGCAGGGCGTTCGCATCCTTGATAGGTTTCGGGGCAAGGTGCAACCGTACCATCGGCGCACTCGACTGCAGCGCCGCGATCAGCGGGGCAGCGAAGCGGTGAATGAACCCTTCGTTCGCACGCAGCTGGAAGGTACGATCGAGTGTCGCCGGGTCGAAGGTGTCTTCATCCCGCACCAGAACAGATTCGATATCGGCCAATATGCCTGGCACCCGGGTGGCCAGTGCTTTTGCGCGTGGCGTCGGAACCAGATGTGCGCCGGCCCTTACCAACAACGGATCCCCTGTGATCGTGCGAAGCCTTCCAAGGCAGCGGCTCATGGCAGAAACGCTCAGCCCCAGACGTGCGGCCGCCTCCGTCACGCTCCCCGCGGCAAGAAGCGCATCGAGCGCGCGAATAAGGTTCAGGTCCGGTCCGGTCATTACCAATTGATGGATGGTCATTGCGACAAACGCAATAACTTATTGAAGGCAGCGCGCCTGGCGCAAACAAAGGGCGCCCCTTAGGTGAAAAGCACCTGCAATCCACCGGAAATGGAGCGCCTTCATGCAACGTATTCTGATCATTGGTGCCACGCGCGGGATCGGTAACGCTCTCGCCCAAGAGTTTGTCACCCGCGGATGGCACGTAACGGGGACGGCCCGAAAGCAAGCCGGCACGCCGCTGCACGCCATTCAGGATGAACACCCCGCGGCGGTCGACATCGTACAGGTAGACATCAATATGCCTGAGCAAATCTCCGCATTGCACGACAGACTGCGCGACCGGCGCTTTGACATCCTGCTGGTCAACGCTGGAACATCGAACGCAAATCAGAGCGAAACGATCGCCGAAACGACGGCCGAGGAATTCTCCCGTGTCATGGTCACCAATGCCCTCAGCCCCATGCAGGCGGTGGAGGCGCTGGCCGAACTGGTGACGCCGGAGGGGACGATCTCGGTCATGTCTTCCGGCCAAGGAAGCATCACCGAAAACACCCGCGGCGGGCGCGAAGTCTACCGGGGATCCAAGGCGGCGCTGAACCAATATATGCGCTGCTATGCGATCCGTACTCGGGGCGCGCGGCCCATGCTGCTGATCGCGCCCGGCTGGATCCAGACGGAGCTGGGCGGGGCGGAGGCGCGCTACACTTTGGCCGAATCCGCGCCGAAGCTGGTGGATCTGCTGTTGGCGCAAAAGGGCAGGCCCGGTCTGCGGTTCGAGGACCGCGACGGTCGCGCGGTCGCGTGGTGACGCCATGAGGATCATTGCCACCGAAGAACACATGATGACGGCCGAGGTTGGGCAGGCTTGGCAGGCGCTCGGCCTCGAAGAAAGCGACCCAGGCGTTGCTTACCAGCAAGTCGGAGACATCGGTCCGCGATTGCTGGACCTGTCCGAACGCCGTATCGCCGACATGGACGCGGCCCGGATCGACGTTCAGGTCCTGTCGCTGACAACCCCGGCCCTGCACGACCTTGGGCCGGACAGCGTCGACATGGCGCGCCGGGTCAATGACGCCATGGCCGCGGCGATCACGCGCCATCCGGGTAGGTTCGAGGCCATGGCCACCCTGCCGATGGCCTGTCTAGAGGCCGCGACCCAGAAACTGGAGCGATGCATCTTTGATCGGAAGTTTTCGGGAGCCATGCTCTGTGGGCGCGTCGGCGCTCGCAACCTCGACCACCTTGGCTTTGCACCAATCTTCGATCTTGCCGGTCGGCGCCGCGTCCCCTTGCTGCTCCACCCCCGCGTGGCTCCTGACGGGTACGCAACGCTTGGTTCCATGGCCTCGGGGATCGCGTGGAAATAGCGCTTTCGGGCTATGCGATCGGCTGGCATCTGGATGCGGGGGTCCAGTTCCTGAGGCTGTTGCTGTCGGGTGTCTTAGACCGAAATCCTGACCTACCGCTCATCCTCGGACATTGGGGCGAGCTTGTTCTGTATTACGTCGACCGCTTGCAGTCCCTTGATCGCAGTTCCGGTCTTCAGCAGCCGCTTCAGACCTACCTGCGCCGCAATCTTTATCTGGGCACCAGCGGTATGTTGTCATACGAGCACATGCGCCGCGCCCTCGGGATCGTGGGCCCCGATCATCTGCTTTTCTTGACCGATTACCCCTACCAGTCCGTGACCGGGGATGTCGTGAGCGGCTTCCTGAATGGTTCCGAAGTCTCGGATGAACAACGCGGCTGCTTCGCCGCTGGAAACTGGGACAGGCTCTTGTCGCAAATCGTTCGGAGCTAAGAAGCACCCGGACCATTTTCTCTGTCGGTTGTGAGGGACGGCGGCTTTGTCCCGCTACTGCTGACCTTAAGGCTCTGGACTATGCTGCGCGGTGCCATGAAGGTCCGATATGGGGAAGCCGCGCTGCGGCAATGGTGATCGTGGTCAACGACCGGTGTGGGCCGGTCTCTGCCGGGCAGACCCGCTCATCCGGGCGTCCTTCACGCCGCGCTGCCGCATGACCGCTTCGAGCCCTACTTACCAACATGCTACGGAGCGTCGAATGGCTGCTTCTTTCAACTGAACCGATTGCGCCAAGTCTCACAACGTTGCGCATCCCGCGTGTCATAGGCTTCTAAGGAATCAGCAGGGCTGAGAACAAACTGCTTTTCGCGGCCTTCACCAAGTGCTGTCAGGCGCATTGAGTACCATGCGGTGGCACCTCCGCGCGGCGGAGCATCAAATGTTGGGAATTCAGGATCACCGCCCGCATCGCTCAACCAAGCATTGGCGAGAGATGTATTCAGCACCATTGCACGGGCAAGACTGATCGCATCGGCAGACCCATCTGCCAAGACTTTTGTTGCTTGATCCCTCGTTTTAAATCCGCCTGTCAGCATGATCGGAATGGACGTAATCTTCTTTGCCTGCCTAGCGAAGTCGATAAAGTAGGGGTCGGAAGAGGACGTCCCTTCTGAGCTTGATGCAGCGCCGGGAAAATAGGTGCCTCCGCTGATATCGATCAGGTCCACAGATGTTTCGTCGAGCAATTGAACGATCTGCAACGCATCGTCCGTCGTCAAGCCACCTTTAAGCTTGTCCGTCGAGTTGATCTTGATGCCAATCGGAAAAGCTGGTCCGACGGCTTGCCGAACGGCATCGATAACCTCGCCAATAATGCGAAAACGTCTTATGACCGTGCCACCATAAATATCTGTCCGATGGTTGAACAGGGGGGGATAGAAACTGGCTGAACAGAAACCCGTGACCGGCATGAATCTGAACGCCGCCAAATCCAGCTTGCTGTGCGAGGCGCGCCGCTTGTGCGTACGTGTGGGGCAGGTCGTGAATGTCTTCCAATGACATGCCGTCACAGCGAAGTCCTTCGACATCAAGGGGAGAGGGCCCTTTCGGGTTGCTGATCGGCCCGTGCGCCAATGCTCCGGCGTGACCGAGCTGTGGCCAGATATTTGAACCATTGGCCGATCCGCGTGTCGCCAATGCGTTCAGTGCAGTCAGGTCTGCGTCTGGCACCAGCACGAGATTGCCGGGTTTTTCCGGATAGTGTGGATTTATCTGCACCTCACCGATCAGCGATAGCGCTGCACCTCCTTCGGCCCATCGCTCATACAAGCGCATTTGCACCTCGGTGGGATGCCCGCGCCATCACCAAGGGAGTCGGACATGGCAGACTTCACAAGACGGTTCTTCAACCGCATACCACAGGGTAGGTCCAGTGGTTGACCAAGAAGGTTCTTCGCATCGTTGCCAATCTTGTTCATATCTACTCTCCATCGGAATATTTCGATATATCGTTTCAATTTAACAAGGCTCAACCTTGATCAATTTCATTGGTTGCAATCTACGTTTTTAGAAGTTCGTCTTTGACTGCGGCAAGGAACGCTTGAATATTTTCTTCGTCGCGCCGATAGAACGTCCACTGGCCGTGTCGTTCTGCCTTCACAAATCCCGCTTGTTTCAGCAATCCCATGTAGTTCGAGATTGTGGACTGAGACAGTTTCGCCTTCTCCTGAATGTATGCAACACAAACACCTTCAAGATCTTCGTGTCCCGGTAGGGCAGGAGGAAAGTTGGAACGGTCCTTGAGCCATTCCAGAATCCTGCGGCGCATCGGATTGTTCAGCGCTGAGATTGACCTTTCAATGTCCATAAATCGAAATATCTCGATATACCAAGCGTTGTCAAGATAACTTTCAGTTCGCCAATGCAGGCATTGGTTCACCCGCAGCGAAAAATCGTAAAGTCCCGCTTGCCGGATATTAGACTGCCAGAATATGCCGCAACATTGTCTTGGATGGCGGCTCTGGTGAAGCTGCGCCGTAGCGGAGTGTGACCTGGCAAATGGCAGGTTTGGGCCGTCAGAGCCCGCATGCCTGGCACGCTAGAGCGCGGTGTTCGCCGCATCGCCGCAGGTCGGCTCCGAGCCCATTGTGGTCGCCCCACGCATTTGAGGAATCTTGAGGCTCGCCGTTGGAACCCGAGACCTGAAGCGGACGCTCTCAATCAGGCGCGATCAACTTCCAATACTTCGCAGGTGATCTTGGCACATTGCTTTGAGGCCGGTTTTCAACACCGCGATCTCTTGTGGACCGAGCCCACGCTCGAATGCGTTGCGCACGGAGCCGTAGATCACGGTCGTCAATAGCAAGTTTGTCTGCTTGACCTCATCGTCTGGGATGTCGGGGGCATGGCGGAACATGTCTGTCGTCGCCCTGTCCACGCGTGCGGCAAAGGCATAGATCAGCGCATCATTGTCCAACTCAGCCACGGAGCGGTAAAGCGCCTGGGTCAGCTCGGCTCGCTCTGTTTTAACCGCCCAGTATGTATCGATCAGGGCGTCGGTTGCTTCAGCGATCGGGCGCCCCAGCATCCGGGCGCAGGTCTCTTCGACCCGCTCGGCAAGCCGCGTGAGGAAGCGGTCATTTAACGCGTAGACGAGCGCCTGCTTGTTGGGAAAATACTGATACATCGAGCCGACCGAAACGCCTGCGCGTTCAGCCACGCCGGTGGTCGTCAGCCCCACCATGCCCTGTGACAGCAGAACCTGAATCGTCGCCTCGAAAATCGCATCCACAGTCACGCGGGAGCGCGATTGCGACGGTGTTTTCCGGGGCTTCAGGGCTTTCGTCACGGTCGGCGGCATATGCGAATCCAAAATATGAATTTTCCTTCATATAACTAGGGTAAGTCACAAAAAGGAAAGACTTATGACACATTCACGTATCGCCCTCGTAACCGGCGCCAACAAGGGAATCGGGTTTGAGATCGCCCGCAAGCTGGCGAACTCTGGCGTTCATGTGCTGCTTGGCAGCCGCGACAAGGCCCGCGGCGACGCGGCAGCGGCCGGTCTGGCCGAGGCGGGGTTTGCTGCCGAAGGCCTGCACCTCGACCTCGACTCTGCAGAGACCATCGCAGCCGCAGCGGCCACGATCGAGGCGCGGTTCGGCCGATTGGATATCCTCGTCAACAACGCCGGCATCTTCGATGTCGGCGATGCGGCGCCCGGCAAGGCCTCGATAGAGGCTGTGCGCCGGGTCATCGATGTCAACTTCATCGGAGCTCTGGCAGTTACGCAGACCATGCTGCACCTTCTACGCGCCGCGCCGAATGCGCGGATCGTAAACATGTCGAGCTCGATGGGCTCGCTAACAGAGAACGCCGATCCCGGCGCACCGTATTACTCGCAACGCTTCATCGGCTACAACGCGTCCAAGGCGGCGTTGAACATGCTGACGATCCAGCTCCACGAGGAACTGAAGGACACCGGCATTACGGTAAATTCGGTGAGCCCCGGCTTCGTCAAAACCGACCTAACCGGAGGATATGGCGAGATGACACCGGAAGAAGGCGCGCGGCTTCCGTCCGAATATGCCTTGGATGCAAAGGTAAGCGGTCGCTTTGTCGAGCCTGGAGGCACGACACCTTGGTGAACGGCAGGAAAGTCCCGCACAGCTTCTCTTTGGTCAACTAAAATGCTGCACGATGTGTCCAACGGCTGCTTTAGGGAAGCTGCAATGCAGCGCTAGGACTACTGGTCAACGGCAGCAATGGGCCAGAACGGATTGAGGGCGTATGTTGGCAACTTTTGCTTCCACTCGCAACGCGCATCTTGCAGAGATCATCTCTATCGCTGCACAGTAGGGGAAATTAGGGGCGTGTGACGAAATATTTGAAATGCAGAAACTCTCCCACCAGCAATCCGGCAATCTCGGCGAGGTCCTTGCGCTCGCAAAGCTTAATTCCTTAGGGGTCGCGGCGTATTCCAGCCCCGAGGGGGCACCGGGACACGACCTTATAGCCGTGGTGGGTAGAATGGCGCGCTCGATCGAGGTGAAGACCCGTCAATTCCTCGAACGGCCGACCGAGATTTCGCGCTGGCCGGTCGACATGGCTACGAAAGGCGACGCCGACTTTTTCCTCTTTGTTGAGCTCGATCTTCGAACGCTCTCACCGACATTCTACCTTTTGACCAACGACCAAGCACGCGCGACGCACCGCGTCTCGAAGGGGCTCGGAAACTGTTATCCGTCGCGCGTCCGCAAGGAGGTCGCGGCAAACGACTTCACGCCGCTTCTCGTTGCAGGTGCGCCTCAGGCACTGTCATAGATGTCAGTGCGCGCAGCAGACTGACCGCAAAGTGCTGCTTGCCCCCAGCGCTGCTTTGAATTCCCAAACGTTGCCGCACGCAGGTTCGGACGGCTGCTTCGGGGAAGCTGCGGCGCAGCGAAGGCCAGCTTGGCGAATGACGGCTTCGGGCCGGGAGCGCCCGCATGCCTGTCGCGCCGCCGCAGATCTGGTTTGCGCCCAAAGTGGTCCTGGCGGTGCTGGAGCGTCGCTGAGGGCATCCGTCCGCTATCATTCCCAAACTCGATATTCCTCTCGAGTTGCCCTGCACGATGAAGCGGACTTTCATCTCTAGGCCATTGCACAGCGAGGAGAGGGACTTTTGGATCATTCGGCGACCAACTGATGCTGTTGCAGGGCTCTGTTGCACAAATCCCGAGTAGGATTGATCTTATGAATCCAGAGTGGTCGCTGGGGTGCATGAGCAGACCTACGCCCCCGACCTACAAGACCAGGAACTGGCCAGCCTACAATGAAGCGCTCAAGCGCCGGGGCTCGCTGACGATCTGGTTCGACCTCAATATGAGTTGGGAGGCCGTGCCAACAGGCAGGCGTGGCCGGCAGCAGACCTACGGCGATGCCGCCATCCAGACCTGCCTTTCCATGAGGGTGTTGTTTGGCATGGTCGTCATTGATCGCGCCATTGGTCCGAGCGACAATGACGACCCGGCAGACGACCGGGTTCGTCGAGAGCCTGCTGCGGCTGGTTGGCCTCAACCGGACGGTGCCCGACTTCAGCACCCTGTCCCGGCGCCAGAAGACCCTAGCCGTGAATATCCCGTATCGCGGCTCCAAGGGGCCGTTGCACCTGCTGATCGACAGCACCGGCATCAAGGTCGAGGTCGAGGTCGAGGTCGAGGGCGAAGGCGAATGGCCCGCCCGCAAGCATGGCGGTCCCAAACGGCGCGTTTGGCGCAAGATCCATCTCGGGATTGATGAGGAAACACTGGGGGTCCGCGCTGTCGAGATCATCGGGAGCCACATCGGTGATGCCCCGGTGCGACCCGACCTACTCGGCCAGATCGCGGCGGACGAACGGATCGGCAGCGTCACCGCCGACGGTGCCTAGGACCACACGTAAATGCCACGACGCTATTGCGGACCGTGGCGCCCATGCCGTCATCCCGCCCCGCAAGAACGCGAAGCCCTAGAAGACCATCACCGCCGGGGCGCTCGCCATTGCCCTCGGACCAATGGCGGACAAAGGCTTGCCGCGAAACGAGGCCGTGCGCGCGGCGAACTACCTGGGCCGCGCGCTCTGGCGACGATGGAGCGGATACCACCGCCGAAGCCGCGCTGAGACAAAGATGCCCTGTGTGAAGCTGCTGGGGCAGCGCCTTATGGCGCGGGACTTCGACCGTCAGGTGGCCGAACTCCAGGTCCGCATCGCCGCCGTCCTGAACGGATACACCGCCCTCGGCATACCCGTCACGGAAGCTGTGGGATACGTCCGTCTGGGAAAGGGGGGGCTCGGCCATCACCCGATTTGTGCAACAGTGTCCTGTTGCACCATAACAGTAGAGGAGATCGCGGCGGCAGTATTTGAGCCCTTACACTGCAGCGCAGATCACGAGGGCGTCCATTTAGGGCTGCACCTCGTCGTAGCGCCGCCGACGCGGACGAAATCAGCATGTGCGCTGTCGTAAAAACACACTGATACTAGCGGCCAGGCATACAGAAGTCGGTTTGAGCAGCTGTATTTTCACGCGCGTGTCGGGAGCCTGACGCTGTCCATCAAGGGCGCGGTTCAGGGAAGAACGCGAAGCGGTCCTGCGAGAGCGGACCGCTTCGCGACGGATCAGTCCTCGTTCCGGAGGGTCAGGGCGGTATGTAACCAGTCCTGCACCATCCCGGCGATGTCGTCCGAGTTGTCGTCCATCATCGGCATGTGGGAGTTGCCGGTGATGCCGAGCTTCGGAAGATCCATGTGGTCGGCCACCCCACCAAGGCTTTGCAGCTGCTCGGAATGGGCAAGCGCGTCCTGCTTGTAGGGTTTCCAAGCCGGATGATCGTCGCAATTGTCGCCCCATACGTAAAGATGGGGCACACGCGCGCTAGCGGCCATTTGCTCGGGCGTCATTTCGGGCGCGCCGGCCGGCTCGAGCATAACCACGGCGGCGATCCGGTCCGACATGCGCGCGGCAACGGACTGGGCGAACCAGCCGCCCTGGGAATGGGCGACGATGATTACCTTGTCGAACTGCGAGACAAGCTCGGCATAAGCCGCGACAGAGGCGACCGCATTCGTCGTCCAGCGCGGCACAAATTGCGCGCAAAGCTGGTCGAACTGTCCAGTCGGAAATCGCTGGCCGGGGAAGGGGCTGCGCAGCACCGGGTTCTCCGAGAACCCTTCGGCAGTGCCCATGCGAAACAGGTACCAAGCATCCTCGGCGGTGCGGAACAGCGGTGCGCTGTCGTAGATCTGCGGATAGGGTGACCACGACGAGCGCCCGCGCTCCACCGCGTCCGAGATGACCACGTCATGTCCCTGCCGGAGGAACAGCTGCGACCAGCCGGGGCGCCCGTCGGGCGTTGTTTCCCAGGTGACGCCGGTCATTGCGCCGCCATGCCAGAACAGCACGGGGATATCGGTTTGCGGCGTCTCGAGCATGAAGTGCTGCGCGTAGAGCTGACCGGTGACGTAATGGCCGTTCAGATCAACTGTGCGCGGCGCGGAATCTGGCGAGACCTTCACGGTCTGGGTCGGCTGGCCCGACAGTTTGACGGTGCGTCCGCTCACATGGAAGGAACGGATGTCGCGCAGGGAAATCGTGGAAGTCGTCATGGCTGGGGCTCCGGTGTATCGGCAGCGGTGATGTGATCGGGGTCGAGTGCGATGAGCCGCACCCGCGTGCTGTGCCCGGTCACGTGGTGCAGCAGGTCGTGCAGGTTCTGCGCGGCACGGGCGCGTGTGGTGGCGTCGCGGGCAGGCGAGGCTCGGTGCTGCACTTGGCACAGCACCTCACAGCCTGCCGGGGCAGTTAGCGCTGCGGTGATCATCACCTGCACCAGCTGGGGTTTCGCCCCGAGATCCCGAACCAGAATGTCCCGGACTGCCGAGGTCAGCTCCAGCCCCTGGTCCGTGACGGCGCCGGTAAGATCCGGTGCCACGATGATATGTGCGATGGGCATGGAGGCCTCCTTATCTTGCACCGAAGACGAGATCCGGCAGCCAAGTAGACACGGCCGGAACGAAGGTGATGAGTAGCAGCAGCACCAGCATCAGGCCTATGTAGGGAACCACGCCCTTGATGACCTTCTCGATGCCGGTGTCGGCGACCGATTTCAGCACGAAAAGGTTGAGCCCTACCGGCGGTGTCAGCAGCGCGATCTCCATGTTCACCACCAAGATGACGCCAAAGTGGATCGGGTTGATCCCCAGCTGCAACAGCACGGGCACCACCAATGGAACGAAGATCAGGATCACCGAGATCACCTCGAGGAACATGCCCAGCACGAACATGATGAGGTTGGCGATGATCAGGAACTCCCAGGCGCTCAGCTCCATGCCTTCCACGAAGCCCACCAGTGCGCGGGTAACGCCCGCTCCGGTCAGCCAGTGCGCGAAGGTCAGCGCCGCCAGCACGATGAATATGATGACGCCGGTCTGGCGGACGCCTTCCGCCAGGATCGGCAGCACATCGCGCAGGCCGATCTCGCGGTAGAAGGTCAGCGACACGACGAGCGAAACCACGGCCGAGAGTGCGGCGGCCTCCGAGATCGTTACCAGCCCTGAATAGATACCGCCGAGGATGATGATCGGCACCAGCAGCGCGGGCAGGGCTTGCAGGTTGGCGCGCATGAACTGGCCCCGGTCGATCGGATCTTCGACGGGCAGATCGTGGCGCACGGCGTAGTAGCGCACGTAGACCACCAGAAGCGCGGCCTGAAGCAGCCCGGGGATGACGCCGGCAAGGAACAGGCGGGGTACGGATTCATCGACGATGATGCCGTAGATCAACATGGCGAGCGACGGTGGGATCAAGATGCCGAGCGTGCCGCCCGCGCCGATGGTCCCGGTGGCGAAGCTGATCGGATAGCCGCGCTGCTTCATCGCGGGAATGAGCACCGCGCCGATGGCCAGTGCGGTCGCCACCGACGAGCCGGAGATCGCCGCGAACACGGCGGTCGCAAGGATGCACACGATGCCGAGCGCGCCACGCGTGCGGCCGACCCAGGCCGAAGCCATGTCGATCAACGCGCGCGCCACGCCGCCGCGCTGCATGAAGGTTGCTGCGATCACGAAGAGCGGGACCGCGACGAGCGTGTAGGAATTCAGATGGTTGGCATATTGCTGCCCGAGCGAGACCAGCGGGTCGCCTTCGACCACCCAGACCATGACCGCGAGGCCGGACAGGACGAGGAAGATCGGCACTCCGAGCAGCAGGAGAAGGAAGAAAAGGCACAGGACGACGGTGAGAAGCATGGCTCAGACCTCCGCCGCGGGGCCGCGACCGGTGGCGATCTCAACGATCTGCCACAGGTATGTGGCGGCGCAGAGGACGAAGCCCACCGGAATTGCAGCGTAGTAGCCCCACATCGGGAAGCGGATCGAACTGTCCGACCGTTCGCCGAGCATCACGGCGAAATCGACCATCAGCCAGCCCGCGTAGGCGATGAAGCCCGACACGATCACGCCGAAGACGCAGGAAAACAGCCGCAGCGCCACCTGCGCGCGCGGCGACTGGCGCTCGACCAGCATGTCGACGCCGACATGCATCCGGTCGCGGATCAGGCGGCTGGCCGAGAGCATCACCGCCCAGCCGACGAGGTAGACCGTTACCTCGGCGCCCCAGTCGGGCAGGCGCATCGGCGCAACATAGCGCAGGACGGATTCGCTGACCGTCAGCAGCGCGGCGGCAAGGGCGAGGAGGCCGGTGGCCCCGGTCTCCAGCCCGACAAGGAAAGTCTTCATCGTATTGCCCATGATGTTCAATCGCCGATGGCGTCGGAGAGCTGGGTGATGAACTCGGGATCGATGCCAAGTTCCTCGACCAGCGCGGGCTGCACACCCATCAGCCGCTGGCGCATGGCGTCGAGATCTTCGTCGGTGGGAACGGCGGTGACGATGCCATTCTCGGCATTCAGGTCCCGGGCGTCCTGCTGACGCTGCGCCGCAAAGTCACGTTGGCCATCCACCATTTCGTCCCAAGTGTCGACGAAAAGGGTTCGCAGATCCTCGGGCAGCGCCTCAAGGGCGCGGCGGTTCACCAGCGGCACGTACTGGACGATGGCCTGGCGGTCCTCCATGGCGTATTTCACGCCCGCGTCCCAGAGCTTGGCCGAGGCGACGGATTCCTGCGTCGCCCAGAGCGAGGACACGGTGCCGGTCTGCAGCGCCTGCGGCACGTCGGGCCAGGAAATCTGAACCGGAACGGAGTCCATCGCCTCGTAACGCTGAACGGTTGCGGGGCCGCCCGGAACGCGCACCTTCAGCCCGGCGAGATCGCCCGGCGTCTTGAGCTCGGTATCGGTCGAGAACACGGTGCCGAACCCGAGGTCAATGGGACGGCCGAGTACCTCGACGGGCAGCTTGGCCTCGATCCGCTCGTGCAGGGCGTCGCCGACGGTGCCGTCGACCACGGCGTAGATCTGGTCACGACCGAGACCATAGAACATCGGCAGCTGTTCGAAGTCGGCTTCGGGAACGAAGCGCGAGACCAGTTGATACTGCGGGATCGCCATGTCGATGGCCCCTTGCGCGACGGCAGCAGCGGCCTCGCTGTCCTTGTACTTGGCGGCGGCCTCGAAGATCTCGATCTCGAGCCGACCCTTGGATTTCTCGTCGACCGCCGCCGCGAATTCCTTGAGCCAGACATTGCGCACATGCTGCGGGCTGGTGTCGAGCGAGACAGTGATCGTGTGATCGGCAGCAAAGGCCGCGCCGACGGACAGGGTGGTCGCCAGTGCGGTCGCGCCGATGAGGGTGAGTTTCGTCATGTTGTCCTCCCAGAAATGACTTAGATCTTTGGTAAGGACAGTTGGCATAAATCTCAAATAGGGTTAATCTATTCCGACATATAAAATAGTTTATACCAGATGGCCGATATTACGCACTCTTTTGACCTTGTTCGCCTTCGCGGCTTTGTCACTGTCGCCGAGGAGGGCTCGATCACTCTGGCCGCCAGAAAGCTCGGTGTGGCGCAACCGGCGCTTTCGGCCTCAATCAAGAGGTTGGAGCAGGATCTCGGTGTTTCGCTCTTCTTCCGGCTGCCGCGTGGCATGACCCTGTCGCGCCATGGTCGCGCATTGCTTCCGCAGGTCTATGACGTCTTCGGTCGGCTCGAGGCGATGCGCGCCACCTTGGGAGAGACAACAACCGAGCCGTCGGGGGAGCTGTCCATCGGCCTGCCACCCTCGGCCTCGGTGGTGCTCACGCAGCCTTTGTTGCGCAGCCTGCGCGATGCCTTTCCCAAGGTCCAACTCCGGCTCGTCGAGGCGATGAGCGGCTATCTCTACGACTGGGTCGAGGCGGGGGAACTCGACATCGCCATTACTTTCAACGGGAGCGATACCGAGACCGTCCGGTCCTGCCCGATCTTCCAGGAAGAGATGATGCTGATCGGCGCGGCACAACAGATGGAAGGGCTCCCCGATCCTTTCCCGATCGAGCGGGTCCCAGAGCTGCCGCTGATCATGACCTCTGCACGGCACACGCTGCGCAGCAATCTCGAGAACCAGATCGAGGCGCGCGGGCTGAAGCTCAACATCCGGCTGGAGATCGATGCCGGTCACCAGCTCGTCCGCATGGTCAGCGCAGGGGAGGGCTTTGGCATCTTCGCTCAGAGTGCCTTCGCCACGGAGTTGAACAAGGGTGATGTCCGTGCCATCTCGCTCAACCCGCGCTATCAGCGGATAGTTTGCCTGACGTATCATCGGCGCAAGCACCTTGACTGGGTCCATCAGGCGATACGCAGCCAGCTTGAGCTTCTGATACGCGAACTTCGTCAATCGAATGAATGGCCCGCTACCAGCTGTGCTGGATGAGTTCGCCCCGCAGGTTCTCCAATCTTAAGCACCGTGATCAGGATGACGATGAGCCTCCCCATGATTGCGGTGAGGACCACTTTGGTGGGCTTGACCTGTCATAGGTCTGTCATCCAGCCACGACCGGAGCCCGGTTGGTGTTTACGCCGATCGGCGCAGGTTGAGCAATCGCCCGAAGCGTGGGGTTATCATCTCGCGTGAGCCGGGGCGGGCGATTGCGGTGGTTAGGGTCCGCGCGTAGTCAGCCGGGGTCTGGTAGTCCAAGGCCGAATGCGGACGCCCGGTGTTGTAGTCGGCAGCCCAAGCGGCGATCACGACGCGCGCATGAGCCAAGTGACGAAACATGGTCTGGTTGAGTAGCTCGTCGCGCATTCGGCGGTTGAAACTCTCCACGAAATCGTGTCTCGCATCGGCTTGCCCGGCGCGATGTAGTGCCATTCGATCCGGTGCTCGGAACACCACCGCAGGATGGCATTCGAGGTCAGTTCCGTGCCGTTGTCGCTGACGATCATTCCTGGCTTTCCGCGGCGCTCGATCAGAGCCGTCAGTTCGCGCGCCACCCGGCGCCCCGAAATTGAAGTGTCCGGGATGGCGGCGAGGCACTCCCGGGTAACATCGTCGAGCACGTTGAGCACCCGGAAGCGCTGGCCGCTGGCGAACTGGTCGTGGACGAAATCCAGTGACCAGCGTGCGTTGGGTCGCGCCTCGACCAGGATTGGTGCCTGTGTCCCTATAGCCTTGCGCCGGGCCTTTCGCTTGCGCACCGTCAGCCCTTCCTCACGGTAGAGCCGATAGATCCGGTTGATGCCGGAAGGCTCGCCCTCGCGCCGTAGTAGCACGAAGAGCCGCCGATAACCGAACCGTCTGCGTTCGTTGGCCAGTTCGCGCAGACGGCCACGCAGCTCCGTATCCGGTGCCCAGCTCGCGCCTGATCGCGGACCATCTTGCGATCCGCCCCGGCAACCCGGCACGCCCGCCGCTCCGAGAGCCCGAGCAGGGACCTCAGATGCGCGACCGCCTCGCGCTTCACGCATTCGCCATTGTCTCTCGGACCAATGGCGTGACATGGCTCATCGTCACCACTTTTTTGAAACCAGTTCCTTCATCGCAGCGAGATCAAGCATCTGCTCGGCCAGCAGCTTCTTCAGCTTGGCGTTCTCGTCTTCGAGCGTCTTCAGCCGCTTTGCCTCCGGCACCGTCATGCCGCCGAACTTGGCTTTCTATGTGTAGAAGGTCCCTTCCGACATGCCGTGCTTGCGACACAGGTCCGCACACTTCGTGCTCGGCCAGGATGCCGATGATCTGCACGTCCGTGAATCTCGTTCGCTTCATTATCCGTCCTCAGGTTGGGCCGGACTCTAATCGAGCGTGGAGGAAAAATCCCGTGGCAGGTCAGCCTCACTTTGGGCTCGAACCTGACCTTCGCCGCGCCGCAGGGTCAAACGACTGACCGCGCATCATGCGGCGTCGCTCTCTGTCCAGAGCCGACCTGCGCATGAGGACAATCGGATGGCCGTTTTCGGCCAATTAAGATCGCGACCACTTCCTGTCCAAAGTGATGGCATTCACGTCGAGAGGTTCAGAGATCTGTGAAATCGCACTGTGGCCTTTTGCCAACTGACGCTTTCAATGAAACAGGGGCCCGGCGTTTCTTTATGGCGACCGGAAACCTGGATACGGTCAGGATCGTGTGGGCTTGACCACTCCGTAGTCACCGCAGAGGTCCGCGAGGACTGCATGCAGAAGGGCAATGATTTCAGCACGCGGCGCCGCAGTCCTTTCGACAATGCCGATCTGGCGGGTCACCTGCGGAACACCGAAGGCCAGGCGCATGATGTTCGAATCCTCGGGTTCCTGCAGAGCAACATGCGGCACGACGGAGATACCCAGACCTTGCCGAACGCCTGTGACGATTGATCCGATGGTGTCGATTTCGGCCACGTCATTGGTTACGACACCGAGACGGGATAACTCGGTATCGATCAGGTTCGCCAGCGGCACGGCGCTTCGGAAACGGATGTAGGGTCGCGTGTTCAACAGTTCGATCGGGTCGCTCGCTTCCATACCTCGCGGCACGATCAGCCAAAGCGGTTCACGAAGGAAGGGGCTCCAGCGCAAGGTGCCGGGAATCCCGAGGTGTTCCGCGACGATAGCGGCGTCGAGCCGTCCGCCGGCCACGTCCGCGATCAGGGTCGAGGAAAGGGACACACGCAAGCTTGGCTTCAGATCCGGATAGCGCCCGCGCATCTGCACCATGGCGCGCGGCAGCAGGTTGAGCGCGCTTGAGCGGACCGACCCCAGCATCAGCGTCCCGGCGATTTGGTCACCGCGCAAGCTGGCCTTGGCGTCCTCGGTGCGGCGCAGGATATCCCCGGCCATTTCAAGGACCTGAAGTCCATCTGGCGTGATCCGGGGCGGTCGTTTGGTGCGGTCGAAGATGGTCACGCGCAGTTCATCCTCTAGCGCGTGAACCTGCTGGCTGACGGCCGAAGGTGTCAAGCCGACAACGTCTGCCGCTTGCGCGAAGGTGCCGTGGGATTGAATGGCCAGAAGGGTCTTGAGTTGCCGTGTGTCCATGATCTTATCCAGTTTTTCTAAATCTAATAACCAGAATTACGCGCTTTTGTGAAGTCATTCTTGGCAGTACGGTATCCACCCAAGGAGGACACCCATAGCCGGTTCGGGAGACCGCTGTGGGCCAATCGAAAAACAGAGACACGAAATGGCGCGCCCCGAGGCTTCGGGACGCTATGGAGATATGTGCGATGAGCAAGACAATCCTGGTAACGGGACCCGACCTTGATCCGTCCGCCGCCCGGCTGGTGGCAGACCACGGTTACCAGACGGTGCATACCCCGCCCTATGCCGACAGCGCGGTGATTTCCGAGTATCTTCAGGAGACTGGCGCCGAGGGGATCGTATCGCGCATGGGGCGTCTGGACGCCGCCGTTATGGACGCGGCGCCGCAGCTCAAGGTGATTTCGAAGCACGGTGTCGGGGTCGATAATATCGACATCCAGGCCGCTGCCGATCGGGGGATCCCGGTGCTGGTCGCGACCGGCGCCAACGCGGTGTCGGTTGCCGAACATGCCATCGCGCTGCTGCTGGCGACAGTTAAGCGTATCCTGCCGCTGGATGCTGGTCTGCGGGCCGGGCGATGGGAAAAGCCGGGCTTTTCCGGGCGCGAGATTGCCGCATCGACCATGGGCCTGATGGGCATGGGAGCTATTGCACAGGCCACGGGTCGCATCGCCAAGGGACTGGGGCTTCATCTGCTGGGCTATGATCCATATGCCCCCGACAGCGCCTTCGAAGAGCTGGGCGTCACACGCTGCGAGACGGTCGAGGACCTTTTGGCCGGGTCCGAAATCTTGTCGCTGCATTGCCCGCTGACCGAGCAGACGCGCGGCCTTCTGAACGCCGAGAGCATAGCGCAGATGCCCAAGGGCGCTTACGTGATCAACACCGCCCGCGGCGGACTGATCGACGAGGCAGCGTTGGTCGCCGCGATCCAGAGCGGACATCTCGCAGGCGCCGGTCTCGACACCTTCGCGGTCGAACCGCCCGAGGCCGACCACCCGTTTTTCGCCGTGCCGGAAATCGTGCTGACCCCGCATATCGGTGGTGTCACCCGCCAGGCGGGGGCGCGGGTCGGCGTGGATGCCGTGCGCGGGATATTTCAGATCCTCGATGGGCAGCCTGTCGCTCCCGAACGCATCATCAACCGCAAATTGCTGGCCGCCGCAACGGCCGAGCCTGCCAATATGGAGAAATGACCATGACCACCGGGTTCCGTATCCTCAAACGCGAGCGCGTCGCTGATCCTGAGATCGTCGCCGAATTCGCCAAGCTGCCCGTCGCCAATGTCTCCGACAGCATGTCGCGCATGACCGCTGCCGGATCGCGCCTGCGCCCGATGCACACATCCGGCGGCATGGCGGGCGTTGCGCTCACCGTAAAAGCGCGCCCAGGCGACAACCTGATGCTGCATGCGGCCATCGACCGGGCGGTGCCCGGCGACGTGATCGTTGTCGATGCGGGCGGCGCGCTGGACAACGCGCTGATGGGCGAGCTGATGTTGGCCTACGCGATCAAGAAGGGCGTCGTCGGTTTTGTCATCGACGGTGCGATCCGTGATCTGGACAATTTCCGCGAAACCAACCTGCCCACTTGGGCGGCGGGCGTCAACCATCGTGGCCCCTACAAGGACGGCCCCGGAGAGGTGAACGTGCCCATCGCCATTGACGGCATGGTGATTCACCCGGGCGATATCGTCATCGGTGACAGCGACGGTGTGCTCTGCGTGCCGATTGAGGGGGCCGAGGCAATCCTGAAAGCAACTCAGGACAAGTCTGCGAAAGAAATCACACAGATGGCCGCCATTGAAGCGGGCACAAACGACCGGACCTGGGTCGACCGCGCCCTGAAAGAGCGTGGCTGCGCCTTGCCGGAAGCCTGACACACCCGCATGAAACGGAGGAGTAACATGCTTAATATTTTCAAGAAAACCGCCATTGCAGGCGCGATGATCCTGTCCGCAGGGGCAGCGCTGGCCGAATATCCCGAAAAGCCGATCGAGGTGATCGTCGGGTATTCGGCCGGCGGCGGCACCGATGTGATGGCGCGCACCGCCGCGCCCTTCATCGAGAAATACCTTGGCGACGGCGCAAGCCTTGTCGTCAAGAACATGCCCGGTGCCTCGGGCCAGATCGGCGTCACCGAGGCGGCCAATGCCGACCCGGATGGCTACACACTTGGCACCTTCAATCTGCCGGGCATGATGGCCCGCACCATCGACCGCGAGGCCGGCTACGATCGCGACAGCTTTACCTATCTGGCCAACGTGGTGAACGATCCCAACGTCATCGTGACCTCCAAGGCCAGCGGGCTCGATACGCTGGACAAGCTTTTGGAAGAGGCAAAGGCCAATCCCCTCGCGATCACCGTCGGAATGTCGAGCCTTGGCGGCGATGACCATTTCGCGCTGATCAAGCTTGAGAAGGCGACCGATACCGAGTTCACCATCGTCCCGTTCAAGGGCTCTGCACCGGCACGCACCGCGCTGCTTGGCGGCCATGTTGCCATGGGCATCCTGAACATCTCGGAAGTGGCCGAATTCCAAGACCAGCTGAACGTGCTGGGCGTTGCCACCAAGGAACGCTCGCCCTTTTCCCCCGACCTGCCGACCTTCAAGGAGCAGGGGCTTGACTTGGTGAACGGCTCCATGCGCGGCTTTATCGCGCCTGCCGGTTTGCCAGAGGACGTCCAGGCCAAACTGATCGAGGCCTTCTCGCAGCTGTCCGATGATCAGGAGTTCCTTGACGCCATGGCCGCGACCGCGAACCCGGTTGAAGTGGTGACCGGCGAGGAGTTCAAGCAGCTCACGTCCGATCTCTATGACCTCGCCGACGGCGTGTGGCAAACCACCCCCTGGAACTGAGCCCAACGCGCGTGAGGGGGGAGCCCTCCCTCACGCCGCCCAGTCCCTGAGGGCGTCGCCCCTCAGACATCTCACCCCTCATACCGAAGGCAATCTCATGACCGAGAGCCGTAAATCCCGCCTGACAAGGCCCGAGACCCTGACTGCGGTCGGCATCATCGTGGTCGCCGCCGGGTTCCTTGTTCCGACCTATGATCTGCGCGCGATTTCCGCGCTGCTGCCCGCCGCCATGCTGATCGGCCTGATCGTGCTGTCGGTGTTCCTGTTGCTTGCCGACCAGCGCAAGGCCAGCGCCGGCGAAGATGCCGCGCCCATGACCAAGGCGCCCAAGCGGGTGATCGGGGCCTTCCTGATGATCGTCAGCTACGCGCTGGCCTGTGATTTCGTCGGCTTCTACGTCAGCACAGCCGTGACGATCCCGCTGGTCGCGTGGACCTTCGGCTATCGCAGCCCGGTGGGCCTGCTGATCGCGACTGTGATCGTCGTCGGCACGATCTGGGCGATCTTTGATTTCGGGATGTCGCAGGACTTCCCCACTGGCCGTCTTTGGGGGCGTTGAACAATGTATTCTGATCTTTTCCATGCCCTGCCGGATGTCTTTGCCTGGACAAATTTTGCCGCTGTCGTGATCGGCGTGATCGCGGGCATCGTTGTCGGCGCCATGCCGGGTCTTTCGGCCACCATGGCGATCTCCGTCCTCGTGCCCTTCACCTTCGGCCTTGAGCCACTTGTCGCGCTCGGCCTGATGGCGGGCATCTATAACGGCGCGATGTACGGCGGCGCCATTCCCGCCGTGCTGCTGCGCATTCCCGGCACGCCTGCCGCCGTCGCCACCACGTTCGACGGCTACCCGATGGCGCAGAAAGGCGAGGGCGGTTTCGCGCTTCAGGTCGCGGTCGTGTCCTCGTCGATCGGCGGCATCGCCTCGGCCTTTGCGCTGATGCTGCTGGCGCCGCCGCTCAGCAAGGTGACGCTGCTGTTCGGCCCGTCCGAGGTGTTCTGGGTTGCGGTCTTCGGCCTCGCCTCGATCATCTTTCTGCTGGGCGGAAACCCGGTAAAGGGTCTGATTTCGGCCTGTTTCGGAGTCTTCGTGTCGGTCATCGGCTCGGACCCCATCTATGGCAACGACCGCTTTACCTTTGGCCAGCTCGAGATGCTCGACGGCATCAACATCGTGATCCTGCTGGTCGGCCTTTACGCGCTGCCGCCGGTGATCGACCTGCTGGAAACGCCGCTCAAGACCGATGGGGTCAACAGTTCCAAACTGGGGACCGAGCCGATCTGGAAGGCGCTGCCGCGGATGAATTACTGGAAGACATGGCTGCGCGGCTCGCTCCTTGGTATCTGGATCGGCATCCTGCCCGGCGCGGGCGGCTCTATGGCGGCCTTCATGTCCTATAACGAGGCGCGCCGTACCTCGAAGCACCCCGAGAAATGGGGCGAGGGCGAACCCGAGGGCGTCGCCGCAGCCGAGGTCGCCAACAACGCCGACACCGCATCTGCGCTGATCCCCGCGCTGACGCTGGGCATCCCGGGCACGGCCGTGGCTGCGGTCATGCTGGGTGGCTTGCTGGTGCATGGCCTGCAACCGGGGCCGATGCTGTTTCGTGATAACCCGGACATCGTCTTCGGCTTCATGTGGCAGTTCCTGTTCGGCGCGATCCTGCTGGTCCTGCTGGGCGGCTCGCTGGCGACCAACTCGTTTGCACGCCTGCTGAATCTGCCGCGCCCGCTTCTGGGGTCGGTGATCATCGTGCTCATGCTGATCGGTGTCTATTCGATCCATGGCCGCATGTTCGACGTCTATCTGATGCTCGGCTTCGGGGCGATCGGTTGGGTGATGGACCGGCTTAAGTTCCCGCTACCGCCCGTCGTGCTGGGCCTGATCCTTGGCGGGTTCGCGGAAGAGAACCTCCGCCTTGCGCTGCGGATCGGACGCGGTGATCCGATGGTGCTGTTCCAGAACACCACCAGCCTGATCCTCGTGGCGCTGACCGTCGCCGTGGTTGTCGGCCCGACGCTGAAGAAGCGTTTCATCGACCGCCGCGAGAAAGCGTGACCGCGAGCCCGCATCATAGGGTTCGCGAGGATTGGCTGGCGCTGGGGCAGGAGGAGACTCTTGCCCCGCAGCAGCCGATCTTCGACTGCCATCACCATCTTTGGGACCGGCCCGAAGGACGCTACCGGGCCAAGGAGCTGATGGCGGATGTGGGCGCGGGCCATGACGTGCGGGCGAGCCTTTATGTTCAATGCCGCACCGGCTACCGCGATCACGGCCCCGAAAGCTTGCGCCCAGTGGGCGAAGTCGAAACCGTGCTCGACTGGACGCGCGGTCAGGATCGGTTTCCGGCGGGCATCATCGCCATGGCGGACCTGCAACTGGGCGACGATGCGCGCCCGGTCCTCGACGCGCTGACCGAGGCGGGGCAGGGCAGGGTGGTCGGCATCCGCAACACCACCGCCTGGCACGCAGATCCGGCCGTGCGCTCCAATCCCAACCCGCCGCCCGAGGGCCTGTTGCAGACACGCGCCTTCATTGATGGCGCAAGGGCGCTGGCCGCCCATGGCCTGACGCTCGACGTTTGGGCCTACCAGACGCAACTGGACGAGGTCCGCGCCCTGGCTCAGGCCGTGCCGGAACTGACCGTCATCGTCGATCACTGCGGCGGCCCGCTTGGCGTTGGCCCGCATGATCGCTTCGACAGACAGAATTTCCGCGCTTGGCGCGACGCGCTGGCCCCTGTTGCAGCGCTTCCCAACACCCGCATCAAGATCGGCGGCTTCGGCCTTGGCGTCTTTGGCTGGCGCTACGCCGACGCAGCGCTGCCGCCGCATTCCGAGACGCTGGCCGAGGACTGGCGCCCTTGGGTGGAAACTTGCCTCGACCTCTTCGGGCCGAGGCGCGCCATGTTTGAAAGCAACTTCCCCGTGGACAAGGGGCAGGTGAGCTACCGGACGCTGTGGAACGCTTTCAAACGCCTTGCCGCTCCGCTGAGCGCGGGCGAGCGCGATGACCTGTTCTGGCGCAGCGCGACGCGCGCCTACGGCATCGACGACCAGATTTTCGCACATGACACTGGGAGGATACTGTCATGAAAACACCCCTTACCGCGCTTGCGCTGGCCCTCATGGCCACCGCCGCAGTCGCCGAATACCCCGAAAAACCCGTCGAGGTGGTCGTCGGCTATTCCGCCGGTGGCGGCACCGATGTGATGGCCCGCACCGTGGCGCAATTCCTTGAGCGGGAACTGGGCGATGGTGCATCCGTCGTGGTCAAGAATATGCCCGGCGCCGGTGGCCAGATCGGCTTCACCGAGGTTTCCGAGGCTGCGCCCGACGGCTACACGCTGGGCACCTTCAACCTGCCTGCGGCCCTTGCCCTGACCAAGGACCGCGCGGCGGATTACGACGTGGACAGCTTCACCTATCTTGCGAATTTCGTCGAGGACCCGAACACGATTACCGTCGCGGCCACGTCGCCATTCCAGACCCTGGACGAGCTGATCGATGCGGCTAAAGCCGACCCCGGCGCGATCACGCTGGGTCTGTCGAGCCTTGGCGGCAACGACCATTTCGCAGCCAACATGATGCAGGACGCAAGCGGCGCGGAATTCACGCTGGTGCCGTTCAAAGGCGCATCGAACGCGCGCACCGCGATCATGGGGGGGCATGTGGCCGCCGGAACCATGACTTTGGGCCAGACCTCGAACTTCCCCGACGACCTGCGCGTACTAGCCCTACTGGCCAACGAACGCTCGCCCTTCCGCCCGGATGTGCCGACCGCCAAGGAGCTGGGCTATGACGTTCAGATGTCGTCGCTGCGCGGCATCGTCGCCCCCGCGGGGCTTGACGACGCGACGACCGATCAGCTGCGCGCCGCGCTGAGCGCCGTCAACGAGAACCCCGACTTCCAGGCGATGATGGCCGAGCAGGGCAACCCGATCGCCTTCAAGGTCGGGGGTGACTTCGCGGCCATCGCCGCCGAACAGGACGGCATTGCAGCGCAGATCTGGGCCGAAACACCCTGGAAATAAGGCCGCAACAGAAAGAAACCACTGGATTTCGGGAGGAGAACAGCATGAAACACAGGACGGGCACCGTATTTGCGGCGGCGCTGCTGCTTGGTGCGCTGCCGGCATCCGCCGAGAGCGATCCTGAGATGTCGGCGCGCCATGTGGCCGCCGCAGAGGCCGCCGCGGGAGAAGACCTCGCGCATGTGCTGGGCCACTGCAAGAAGATCGGCAAATCCTTCACCATTCCCCATGACAAAGGGCACGAGATGCTGGAGCGTCTGGTCGGCAAGGGCGATGTGCGTTCCACGGCCATCTTCGACAACCTGGTCTTCCTTGGCACGTCTTGGACCACGACGTGGGCGATCCCCACATCCGATGGCATCATCCTGATCGATGCGCTCAACAATGAAGACGAGGCCAAGCGCTTCATCGAGGGCGGGCTGCGCGAGGTCGGGCTTGATCCGGCCGACATCAAGAAGATCGTCGTCTCCCATGCGCATGGCGACCACTACGGCGGTGCCGCCTATCTGCAGAAAAAATACGGCGCCGAGATCATCATGTCGGACACCGACTGGCAGGAGCTGGAGAAGGACGAACTTCAGTTCGATGATCCGCTGTGGGGCCGTCCGCCCGAGCGCGATGTGAGCGTTGGCGATGGCGACACGGTGACGTTGGGCGACACGACGATCACCCTGTTGGAAACGCCGGGCCACACGCCCGGGACGCTGTCGACCATCGTTCCGCTGACGGACGATGGCGAGGCACACAAGGCGATCATCTGGGGCGGCAACGGGCTGAACTTCGGGCCGAACGCTGCGCAATTCGTGCAGATGATCGGGTCGCAGCGTCGCCTTGCCGCGATGGCGGGGGAGGAAGGCTTTGACGTGTTCCTGTCGAACCACAAGACCCTTGATGCGACCTACACCAAACTCGACGCCATGGAGGCCGGGGCCGATGGTAATCCGTTTGTCATCGGGTCGGACCAGGTGGAGCGGGCCTTTACAGCGATGAGCCATTGCGTTGCCGCGCAGCTGGCAAGCTTCGACCCCGAGGCCGTTCCAGCCGACTGAAACAAGACGGAACGGGCCGCAAAGCCCGTCCCGACACTTTGAAACCGGAGGAAATCATGACCATCAAAACCCTCGGCGCTGCTGCGCTGATCGCCGCGTCCGCCACCGTCGCACATGCCGACGACTGGACCGCCTACACCTATTCGTCCGTCTCGACGACGTCCGCCGTCAAGGGCATGAAACGCATCGTCGAGCGCGTCGCGGAAGACACCGACCTGACCATCGACCTGCACCTTGGCAAGACCTTGCAAATCGCCTCGGCAGACATCACGCAGGCCGTGGGCGATGGCATCATCGACATGGCGGCGGATTTCTTCTTCTCGGGCAGCGTACCGATCGCGCGGGTGCTGAACCTGCCGATGCTGATCGAAAACGACGAAGAATGGGCCAAGGCCTACGGAGCGATGGAACCGACGCTGGTCGAGGCTTTCGAACAGCAGGGCGTCGTGCTGCTGGGCAGCTACCGCTACCCGGAACAGACAATCTTCACCACCTTTGAGATAAACTCTCTTGCAGACCTCGAAGGTCACAAAATCCGCGTGACCTCGCCCGAGCAGGGCAAGTTCATCGAGATGTTCGGCGGCGCGCCGATCACCCTGTCGGGCTCCGAAGTGCCGACCTCGCTGGAGCGCGGCGTGATCGAGGGCGTGCTGACGGCGTCGGCGGGCGGGGCGAAGAACTGGCACGAGTTCCTGCCCTACAACTACCGTTTCGCGGTGAACTACGGCAACTCGATGATCATCGCCAATGCCGACAGCTTCGACGCGCTCTCCGAGGACACCCAGACCAAGCTGCGCGAGATCGTCGCCGAAGAAGGCCCCGCGACCACCGCGGCCTTCCTCGAAGACGAGGAAGCGCAGAAAACCTCGCAATCCGAGGCGGGCATGACGCTGGTCGATGCGGCCGAGGGCGATGCCGAGATGGCGGGCGAAAAGCTGGCGCCGTACTGGGAAGCTTGGGCCGAGGAGAACGGGCCGGAGTATGTCGACGCCCTCGCCACCGTGCGCGAAGCCATCGGTAAGTAAGATGCAGACGCATAGCAGAACGGGGCCGGCATCGGCCGGCCCCATTTTCGACGTTGCCGCGCGGATCACGGGCGCGGCAACCGGCTTGGTTCTCGTCGCGCTCGTCTCGCTGGTCTGCCTCGAGGCGCTGCTGCGCGGCGGCTTCAACTACTCGCTGGGCTTTGCCGAAGAGCTGACGGGCTACGGCGTCGTCTTCGTGACCTTCTTCGGCGCGGCCCTCGCGCTGCGGGGCAATGCGATGTTCCAAGTGCATTTCTTGCTGGACACTTGGCCCGAGGGCACACGCCGCTGGCTGATCCGCGCCTTCGTGCTGATCGCGCTGGTGATCTGCGTGATCCTTGCGTGGAAGACCAAGGACCTGACGTTGTCGTCCTTTTCGCGCGGCAAGTTCGCCCCGACCGTCCTGCGCACCCCGCTGTGGATGCCGCAGATCATGCTGCCGGCGGGCTTTTCCGTACTGGCGTTTTTCCTGGTCGAGCAGTTGCTGCTGACCTTCCGCAAATCCGAGGAAACCTGACATGGAAGCGATCCTCGCCTTCGGCCTGCTGATCGGCCTGATCCTGGGCGGCATGTGGGTGCAATTCGCCGTGGCGGGCGCGGGCCTGACCTATATCTGGCTGCTCAAGGGCTTTGGCGGCTGGAAGGCGCTTGGCCTCGTCAGCTGGGGCGCGGCCAACAGTTTCACCCTTGCTGCCATTCCGCTTTTCGTGCTGATGGCCGAGATCCTGCTGGGCTCAGGCCTGTCGACGCGGCTTTACAATGGCGTCGCGCCCTTCATGCGGCGGCTGCCGGGCGGCCTGCTGCATACCAACATCGCGGGCAGCGGCATCTTCGCGGCGATCTCTGGCGGCTCCGCCCCCACGGCCGCTGCGATGTCCACCGTCGCTCTGCCGGAACTGTCCGCGCGCGGCTACAATAAGCGCCTCGTCGCCGGATCGCTCGCCGCGGGCGGCACGCTGGGGATCCTCATCCCGCCGTCGATCACCATGATCATCTACGCCACTTTCACCGAAACCTCGATCGCGCGCCTGTTTGCCGCCGGCCTGGTGCCGGGGATCGTGCTGGCGCTGTGCTACATGGGCTTCATCATGGCGCGTGTGCTGATCAACCCCAAGCTGGCACCAAAATCTGAGACAAAGGCAAGTGCAGGCGATCTGGGCCGCGCGCTTCTGGACATCGTGCCCTTCCTGATGCTGATCTTCATCGTCCTTGGCAGCATCTACGGCGGTTTCGCCACCCCGACCGAGGCCGGCGCCGTGGGCACCGTCGGCGCCATCCTGATCGCCGGGATCTATCGCAAGCTCAGCCTGAAACTGCTCAAGGACGCGCTGTCGCGCACCGCCTCGATGAGCGGCAACATCCTGTTCATCGTTTTCACCTCGATGATCTTTGCCTATGCCACCGCACTATCGGGCGTCGGCGAGGACCTTGTCGGGATGCTGGAAGAGGCCAATGTCTCGCGCCTGACCTTCCTGCTGATCATCATGGTGGTCTTTGCGATTCTGGGCTGCTTCATGGAAGGGCTGGGCATGATCGCGATCATCGTCCCGGTGATCTTCCCGGCGCTGATGGCGATGGACGTGGACCCGATCTGGTTCGGCGTCTTTGTGGTGATCCTTGTCGAGCTGGGCCAGCTGACCCCGCCGCTGGGGGTGATCCTGTTCGTGGTGGCCTCCTCGTCGGACGAGGTAAAAGTCGAGGACGTGATCATGGGCACCTTGCCCTTCTTCCTCATCATCGTCGCCTTCATGCTGCTTTTGATCGGCGTGCCCGACATCGCGCTGTTCCTGCCGGAGTTCACGTTCGGATGACCCATACCTATCCTTTTCCCGAGCCGGTCATCATCGACGCCGAGATTTTCACCGAATTGCCCGACACGCTGCGCCGCACCGGCCAGCCGTCCTATTGGGCGGAAAAGAACCGGCGCGGTGCACCTGCGGACAGCTTTCTCGAGGGGCCGTCGTTCGACCGCGATGGCAACCTGTGGTTCGTGGATATCCCCTTCGGTCGGGTCTTCCGCGCCGATCCTGCGGGCGAGATCAGCCAGATCGCCGAATACGACGGCCAGCCCAACGGGTTGAAGATCCACCGCGACGGGCGGATCTTTCTGGCCGACTACCAGAACGGCATCATGTTGCTCGACCCGAAAACCGGCGCTGTGACCAAGGCGCTTGGCGATGCGGATACCGAAAGCTTCAAGGGCTGCAACGATCTGCATTTCGGGCGCGACGGCGCGCTTTACTTCACCGATCAGGGCCAGACCGGATTGCAGGACCCCACGGGTCGGGTCTGGAAGTGGGTGCCCGATACCGGCGCGCTGACCTGCCTGATCGACAAGGTGCCCAGCCCCAACGGGCTGGTGCTGGACCTTGCCGAACACGTGCTGTTTCTGGCCGTGACGCGGGCCAATGCCGTCTGGCGGCTGCCGATCTCGCCCTCGGGGCGCGTCAACAAGGCAGGGCTGTTCATCCAGTTTTCGGGCGGTCGTGCCGGGCCGGACGGGCTGGCGCTGACCTCTGATGGCGGCGTGGTGGTGTGTCAGACCGGCATGGGCCTTGTCTGGGTGCATGATGTGCTGGGACGGCCCATCGCCGTGGTGCGCAGCCCGCGCGGTTTGGGGACCACCAACTGCGCCTTTGGCGGGCCGCAGGGGCGGACCCTCTTCATCACCGAAAGTGACAGCGGCAGCATTCTGAAAGCAGAGCTTCCCGCCGGCCTTGGGATACAGGGCGCGCCGATGTTCTCGGGATACGGGGCATCAGAATAAGACCTTGCAAGAAACGAGATCGGTGAGGAGGAAACCGTGAGAGACAATTTTCGAGGGGTCGTTGGCGCCGCCTCGCTGCTGGCGTTGGCTGCGGGAACCGCCCACGCGCAGAACCGGGCCAGCTTTTCAGAGGTTCCGCAGGGCGCCTGGTTCAGCTTTGCCCCTGTCAGCCCGGCCATGGATTGCGCTTCGATCGAGAGGCTTGCCCTTGACGAGGTGACATTCCTGAAGGCCACCGCCGTGGACACGGGCGACGCCCCCGCCTTTTGCCGCGTCGAGGGTATCATTCGCCCCGAGATCAAGTTCGAGATCGCGCTGCCCAATACGTGGAACCGGCGTCTCTACATGTTCGGCAACGGCGGCTACGCGGGCCGCGATCTGTCCAGCCCCCAGCGGGTCGCCAATCGGGACGCTGCCGTAAAGAACGGGTTCATGTCGGTGCAACAGAACACCGGGCACGATGAGCGCACCGACCCGTTGGGCACCTTTGCCGACGGGAATCTTGAAAAACTCGTGGACTATTCGCATCGCGCCGTCCACGTCACCGTGAACACCGCCAAGGCGCTGGCCGAGGTTTATTATTCGGACCGTCCCTCCTACTCCTACTGGGATGGATGTTCGACCGGCGGGCGCCAGGGCCTGATGTCCGCGCAGCGCTACCCCACGGATTTCGATGGTATTGTGGCGGGCGCACCCGTGCTGGAATTCAACAACACCCAGCTGTGGAACGTCTACAACGCGCAGCAACTTCTGAAGGGCCCGCTGTCCTATGACCAGCTTCCGGTCCTGGCCAAAGCCGTGATGGGAAAATGCGACGCAGCGGATGGGCTGGAAGACGGGCTGATCACCGATCCGCGTCAGTGCAATTTCGACCCGGCGACAGATCTGCCGCGCTGCGAAGGCGCGGCAGGAGAGACCTGTTTCACGGATGATCAGATTGCCGCCGTGCAAGGTCTGCATGACGGTGTCATTGTCGACGGCGAACAGGTCTACCCCGGTGTGCAATGGGGTGTGGAAGGGATCGACACCAACGGCAACAGTGGCTGGAAGGCCTGGATGGTCACGGAAGAAGGCCAAAGCCGCCAGCTCGCCTATGGTGAAACCTACGTGCAGAACATTGCGCTGCTGCCAAAACGCGGCACCGATATCGACTGGCGGTCCTTCGACATCCCGGCGAACTTCGGGGATGTCCAGATGGCCCGCGACCTGCTGGACGCCAACCAGCCTCACCTGTCCGAGTTCGAGCGCCAGGGCGGGCGCATGATCTCCTATTTCGGCTGGTCCGATCCGGCGCTCAATCCGATGATGGGCGTGAACTACTACGAGGACGTTCGCGAAACGATGGGGGCGGAGCGCACCTCCGCGTTCTACCGCCTGTTCATGGCGCCGGGCATGTTCCATTGCCGCGCAGGCTATGGGCCGGACAGCTTCGATGCCATGGTGCCGTTGATCAAGTGGGTTGAAACCGGCGAGGCCCCCGAGCAGATCGTCGCACGCCAGATCAAGGACGGTGAAACCCTGCGCAGCCGCCCGCTTTGCCCCTATCCGCAGGTCGCCAGATATTCGGGCGAGGGAGACGAGACTGACGCGTCCAGCTTCAAATGCGCGCTCCCGGAATAGATGATGGCTTGAAATACCTCGTCCCAGGCGGTGTCGCGCCGCCCGGGGAATGTAAAAAACGCACCATTTATAATACCGCATGCGTCCGATGGCGGTGCTCTTTGTGGTTCACGGACACCCTGACACGCCCGTTTGGCTATTCGCGCGCTGCGTTCCGCAGACTGATTGCCACGAGCGCTAGACCCGATGCAGCACGTCCGGACCGATTTCGGACAGGCCGCGCAAGCCCAACAGGCCCAGATTGCGGGTGATCTCGGTCTTCAGAATGTCGATGGCCCGCTCGACCATCGGCTGGCCGCCCAGCGTTGCCGCATAGAGAAACGGCCGCCCTACCAGCACCATGTCCGCGCCGAGCGCCAGCGCCTTGATCACATCGGTGCCGCGCCGGATGCCGCCGTCGATCAGCAGCGCCATGTCTCCCGCCTGCGCCCGCGCCTCGGGCAGGATGCGCAGCGGCGAGATGGCGTGATCGAGTTGTCGGCCGCCGTGGTTCGACAGGATCACCGCGTCACAGCCAAGCGCGCGGGCCTGCGCCACGTCGGCGGGCGCGATCACGCCTTTCAGCACCAGCTTGCCGGGCCAGAGGTCGCGCATCAGCGCAAGGTGATCCCAATTCAGGTGATCCTTGCGTCCGAAATCCCGCGCCGCCTGTTTCGAGATGATCGGCGCGCCGCGCACGGCATCGGAATTCTCGAAATGCGGCATGCCCCGCATCAGCGTGGGCAGGAAGGTGCCCAGCACCCAACGGGGCTTGATGGCGACGTCCCAGATCAGCCGGGGCGTGACCTTGAGCGGTGTGGAAAAGCCCGCGCGCAGGTTGTTTTCGCGGTTGGCCAGTACGGCAGTGTCGGCGGTCAGCACCAGCGTGCCGAAACCCGCCGCCCGCACGCGGGCGATCAGGGCGCGGATGCGGTCCTCCTCGCCGGGCAGATAGGCCTGGAACCATGCTTTCGGGTTGGCGGCCACTACGTCTTCCATGCGGGTGAGGGACGACCCGGAGAGCACGAAAGGCAGGCCTGTCGCCGCCGCCGCGCGGGCGAGGGCCACATCCCCGTCGCGGGCCATCAGCGCCGAAAGCCCCATCGGTGCGACGCCGAAGGGCGCCGTGTAGCTTTCGCCCAGAAGAGCGCAGGCGGTCGAGCGCCCCTCGACCCCGCGCAGCACGTTCGGCACCAGTCGCCAGACGTCCAGCGCATCGCGGTTGTCCTGCCTTGCCGCGCCCGTCTCAGCCGCGCCCGAGACGTAGCCGAAAAGCGGGCGCGGCAGACGCCGCCGCGCGGCAGGTTCGAAGTCATCCAGAGTCAGACGCATCAGAAACCGTAGAGCTTTTCAGGGTTGCCCCACATGCATCGCGTGAAGCTATCCTGGCTCAATGCCCCGCGGCACAGCTCCAGCATCGGCGGAATTTCGGGCACCGGTTCGGGGGTCATCACATGCGGCCAGTCGCTGCCCCAGATGATCTGGTCGGGGAAGGCAGCGCCAAGGCGTTCGATCAGCGCGCTCAGGTCGCCGTAGTGCCCGATATCGCGACTGACCCGCGTGGGCGAAAGCTTGGCCCAGACGCGTCCCGTTTCGAGCAAACGGAACAGGGGGGCCGGTGCGGCAGGATCGACATGGCCCATATGGTCGAGAACCAGCCGCAGTCCCTCTGGCAGATCGGCCACCATATCGGCAAGCCGGTCAAAGCTGCGCTGCTCGGTATTCAGCTCGATATGCCAGCCGACCTCGGCCACGCGTTTTGCAAGTTCCGGAAGCTGATCAAGCGCGCTGTGCCCAAGCCCTGCACGGTCCTGAATGCGGGTCGCGCGGATGCCGGCGGCGTTCAGCGCTTGCAGGTCGGCATCGGCGTCGATCATCGCAACGCCGCGCAGCGCGACGGGTCCGTCGGTGCCCAGAACCTCAACCAGCCGTCTGTTGTCCGTCCCGTCGACCGAGGCCTGCACCACCACCGCGCGGCGCACGCCCAGCGGCGCGGCCTCGTCCATATAGTCGCGGATGTCACGGGCGGGCGGCACATAGGCGCCGGTCTGCGGTGCCTCGGTCTTGGCAAAGGAGTGGATGTGGCAATCGGTGATCATATGCGGGGCTTTCTCAGGCTGAAGAACAGGCTGATGGCCAGCGACAACACGGTCAATGCCACAAGCCCGATGGTGATGGGTGAGCCCACAAAGATGCCATAGCCACCGCCCGAGGTCAGAAGGGCCTGCCGCAGGCTTTGTTCGAACGGCGCGGCGAGGATCAGCCCGATCAGCAGCGGCGGCAGGGGGAAGTTCGCGCGCCGCAACAGAAAGCCCAGCACGCCCGCACCCAGCATCACCCAGACGTCGAACAGGCTGTTGTTCACGGAAAACGCGCCGAAGATGGCGAGGATCGTGATCGCGGGCAGCAGGTGGCGCGGCTGGATGCGGGTGACGTGGATCGCCACGCGGAAGAAGAGCAGGCCAAGGATCACCGTCGGGATGGACGACAGCAGAAGTGCTTGAAAGATGGCGTAGACCTCCAGCCCGTGATCGCGAAACAGGAACGGCCCCGGCGCAAGCCCGTGCAGCATGAAGGCGCCAAGGATCACCGCCGTCACCGCATCACCGGGGATCCCCAGTGCCAGCGTCGGCACCAGCGCGCCGCCGGTCACGGCATTGTTGGCGGCCTCGGGGGCTGCGACACCTTCGGGCGCGCCCCTGCCGAACGCGTCCGGATCGGCAGAGCGTGAGCGGGCGAGGCTGTAGCTCATGAAGGCGGGTACGGTGGAGCCGATCCCCGGCAGGATACCGACAAAGGTGCCGATGAGCGAGGACAGGAACAGCGTCATCCGCATCCGCCACAGTTCGACGAACCTCACCGCAGAGCTTTTCAGGGGCGGTACCTCGGCATCGCCCACCAGCGGTTCACGGTCGAACGCCTGCAAGAGGACCTCTGACATGGCGAAGAGGCCGATCAGCACAGGGATCAGCTGGAACCCGTTTTCAAAGGCGAAGGATCCGAAGGTAAAGCGCGGCGTGCCGCTGATCGGGTCAAGCCCGACGATCCCTGCGCAGGCCCCCACGAGAACCATGATAAGTGCGTCGAGCTTCGATCCGCCACCGAACAGCACGATGACCAGCAGGGCGAACACCATCAGCATCGCCATCTCGGCCGGGCCGAAATCCAGTGCGAAGCGCGCCAAGGGTTCGGCCAGCGCCATCAGGACAAGGCAGCTGAAGATGTTGCCAATGACGCTGGCATAGAGAGCAAAGCGCAGCGCTCGCCCGCCCTCGCCACGGCGTGCCATGGCGAACCCGTCGATGGCCGTCGCTGCGGATGACGGCGTGCCCGGCACGTTCAGAAGCACCGCCGAGATCGACCCGCCGAAGATCGCGCCCTGATAGACCCCAAGCAGCAGGATGATCGCCGGTATCGGCTGCATCGAGAAGGTGACCGGAATCAGCAGCGCGATGGCCATGGTGGGCCCGAGGCCGGGGATCGCGCCGATGATGATCCCCGAGACGATCCCGACAAGCGCGGCGACCAGCACCCAGAGGTTCAGAAGTTCGAGAAAAGCATCGACAAGCACGGCTTGCGCTCCTTTGAGGTCTGGAATGGATGGGCAGGCTCAGGGCAGGGGGATGCTAAGCCCATGCCGTCCGCCAAAGGTCACGACAGCTGCCACGATCAGCGGCAGAACCAGCAAGAGGGGACGGCGTTCACCCAGCATGAGGGCCACGACGATACCTGCACCGGCGGCCCCGAAGAAGAACCCGACCTGCGGCATCGCCCATAGCGCCGCTGCGCTGCTCGCGGTGACGGTCAGGACGCGACCAAGCCGGACGGGGTTGCCAAGCGGGAAATCCTTGGCGCGCAGGCTTAGTACAAGGCGGAGCGCCACGGCCGCCGCCAGCAGCCACAGGGCGAGGCGAGGAAAGGTGCGCGCATCCGGTCCGGAGGCGCCGAAACCGAACACTTGGATCTGACTGTCGAGACTGTAAAGACCCCAGGCCGCTGCCGCCAGTAACAGGCCGGTGGTCAGCGTCCGGAAGCCTGGGCGGGCGATCCCGCCCCCTTGGCCGTTGCTGCTCAATTTCCGAGATCCTTGGCGATCTCGCGGTAGGCGGCGAGGTTCTCTTGGATCGTTGCCGCAAGATCTTTGCCCGACATGATCCGCACCGGTTGGCCGAGATCGGTCATGAATGTCTCGAAGTCGTCCGACGAGGCCACCTCGGTGAAGGCGGATTCAAGCTTGGCGATGATCGCGGGATCGGTGCCGGCAGGGGCCATGATGCCGACGATCGAGGGGAATTCCACGGCCAGCCCCGCCTCTTTCAGCGTCGGTGCATCCGGAAAGTCCGGGTCGTTCGTGCCGTCGAGCACGCCCAGAAGGCGCAGCTGACCGTCCTGAACAAGGTCGCGATAGGCCGGAACCAGTGCCGCGTCCACGTGGCCGCCCAGCACCGCCGCCGTCGCCTTGGAGGCACCGTCGAAGGGCACGTGCTGCAGCATCGCACCGGTGTCCTTGGCAACCGAGGCGAAAGCCAGATGCGCGCCGCCCATGGCGCCCGCGGTGCCATAGGTCACGGCGCCGGACTTGGCACCCTCGATCAGCGCGTCGAGTGTGTCGTAGGGGCTGTTCGCCGGAACCACGACGCCGTGGAACGGGCCTGAATAGTTCAGGATCGGGATGAAGTCGGCCTGCGGGTCATAGCCCACATCGCGCAGCGCCGGTGTGACGAAGGACGGCGACGAGGTCGTCGCAATCAGCGTGTAGCCATCGGGCTCGGCAGATGCCACGGAGCGCATCGCATTGGTACCGCTGGCGCCTGGCTGGTTTTCCACGACGATGGGTTGGCCGAGGATTTTTTCGGCCATTGTCGCCATCTGGCGCGCCGAAATATCAGTGGTGCCACCCGCCCCATAGGGCACGACGAGGGTGATCGGACGGGTCGGGTACTCCTGCTGCGCGACGGCGGCAAGCGGCGTGATCGCCAACCCGGCCAAAAGGGCCAGGGTCGAACGGCGTGTGTATCTCATGGTATCCTCCCAAGGATCGAAAGTGCTGGCCGATGGCTGTGGTGGTCGGCTGGAAACCTGTTGGCCGTCGGCGCGTCAATGTGTGGCCTGCAGTCCGGCCTCCCACCGGATGTTCGATCATGACCTTTATTATTTTTAACTAAAAGCGCTAAAAATTTAAGTTTAAAAACAGATATCTTTCATCAACCGCCTTGTCCACGTGCCAAACCAAAGGCGGCAATATATCCTGCTTATACCGCAACGACCCGTCGACACGACTTCAATGCACTCTTTGTCGGAGCCACCTTGCGCAGGCCGCGGCCAGCTTTGGGCGTGGGTGAACCAGACGTTGCGAAAGTCGAAACGCGCTGTCAGGTCGCGCTGCCAGAAACAGTTGAGATCATCAATTTTTCATCGGTCTTCGATCACGGCAGAGCACCGGTTTGCACCGCGATAAAAAATGCTCACAAGTTTTGCAACGTTTCGTTGGCTACGCATCGCTGCCATTCGTGTTGGTCGCAGTGAGGGCCTCTTTCCGCCCCCTTTGCATGTCATGCCGAGTCCGGCGGCGTGATCGTGCCGGAATGTCCGTTTCAATGTTCCGGTAAGATCGCGTTTTCAGAGGCAGAGAAAGTCCGCAATCCGCCCTCCCTGCAGGTGAGGCCAGCTGATGCAGATGCAGAACGAATGTCGTGATTGGGTCTAGGTGCAGCCATTGTTGTTTAGAACTGTATAGGTTGCTAATGTTTGTCGTGCTTGCAGCCACATTAAATTGCAGCCGAAAGAGTTGGTAGGTTACGACGGTCGTCTGATCCCGCAACCAATATTGATTTACCAAAATCAGCAGTATCCTCATAACCCGCTCCGGCGGGTTTTTGCGTTTGAGCCGGCCTTCCGCTTCAACCGTCAGCCATAGCAGGCGTGCCAAAGCCCTCTCAAGATCAACGCTCAGACGGCCAATGTCCGCATCCGGCATGAGCACAAGGCGTTCCACCAAAGACTGCAGCGCGTCTTTCGCGACGGGGATACCTGTGCTGTTGACCAGACCCGCAATCAATCCCGCCGCCCGCTCGCGGCAGCTCACCGCCATCAACGGGTGGATCACAATCGGGTCCGGGGCAGGGGAGACGAAAAACCAGTGCACGCGCCAGCTCTCGCCTTTGATGGTCCAACGCGATCATCGGGTCCGTGACCTGCGCCGCCGGAACACCTGCAATCATCGCGCCCACCAGCTTTTGATGATCGCGTTTGGTCTGCGCCAAAATGCGGTCCAACTTTTCGAGCAGATCACGATACGGGGCGAGGAGGGCACTCGAACTGGTCGGGCTTTGTTCGTAACAGGCCGCGTGCGTCGGGCGACAGTTTCTGCATATTCACCGCCCCTTTGCGCGGCAACCGAATTGACGATGCGTGGCGAACTCTCAAAGTGGTTCCGGGCCATGAAGGACAATTCAGTCATGCCGCGGGTGGGAGGGGATCTAGGCTAGCCATCCAAGGAGATCGTGTAAGGACCTTAACAGGTCTTGGGGCTGAGCAGAAATATTTGCGCACACCACGGACGGCTGTGGAACCGCAAGACGGTCAAACAACGGCCCAAGACCAAGCGCGTCAAAGATGGCTTGGTGCTGGTGAGCGAAGGCAAGCAAGAAGAGAATGATAATCGGCTCTCCACCATACCGGGCGTTCTGCTTCACATGATCGCCAAGCAGGCGACGGATAGCACTTGGCGAGATCGCTTCCGAAATCTGGTCGAAGCACACTCTGGCGCCGACTGCTCTTAAACGGGTTTGCCAACCGACTGGCGGACACGACCGATCTGGAACGCGTAAATGAATTGCCAAAGCAGTCTCGACCCGCGGCAGGTCCAGCTGCGTGAACCCATCGGCACGGTTGCGCGTGGTTCGCCCGCTGGCGATCAAGTCGCGCATCAGTGGTCAAGATCGCCATAGGCCCCCAACGGCACCGGCTTTACGGGCAGATGAGCGTTGAAATGACCGGCTTGCGCGATCTGGGTGTTGTGGTGCATTGCGATCCGCGCGGCCACCGTGCCTTCACAGTAGCGCCCCTGACAGACGCCCATTCCGGTGCGGCACTCCAGCTTGGCGGCACTGGCAGAGGTCAGGAAGGGATTGCAGGTCAGGGCGTCTTCCAGCTGTCCGCTGGTGATTTCTTCGCAGCGGCAAATGACCGTGGCGCTGTGATGCGACAGATCGGCCAGCGCGGTGCGGTTCGGCTCGAACATGGTTTGCATGACCCCGGCAAATCGTTCGGAGCTTTTCAGCAGCGCCTGCGCCCGGTTGACCTCTAGAGGATCGGCCCCGACCCCCAAAGAGTGTGCGATGGCCTGCCCGGCCACCAGCCCTTCAGCATGGGCGCGTCCAGCGCCGGCAACCCCTGTCTGTTCACCCGCCACGAAGATCTCTTGCACACCGGTGCGGAAGTTATCATCGTGTTGCACCGTCCAGCCGCCGCCGGCGGAGTGCCAAGACAGGGCGCAACCTGCCTGCCGGGCCAGCTCGGTCGACGGCGTGAACCCGTAACCAAGCGCCAGAACATCGGCCTCGAATTCGCGGGCAGTCCCCACGGGTCGCCACTGGGCATCGACTTTGCGAAGGCTTATCCGCAGCGGACCCTCGCCGGTCTGTTCGACCGCCGAAATCAGAGTGCGGCGCAAAAGCGGCACGCGGTGCCGCGCGATCACCGCCATGGCACGCAAGGCCTCGGTGAAGATGGAGACATTTCCGGGGATGGCTGGCAAAGTCCGCGCCATCTCGAGGAACCCCGGCAGGTCACGCGCCAGCGCGATGGCGGCCAGATCGGCCCCCGCTTCAAGCAATTGCGCCGCAAGGATCAGCTGGATCGGGTGCGACCCGGCCACGACGATTTGGCGTCCGGCCAGCAGTTTCTGGCTTTTCAGCAGGGACTGGACTGCGCCGGCCGTCATCACGCCGGGCAAGGTCCAGCCCGGGAAGGCGACCGGCATGTCATAGGCGCCCGTGGCCAGCAGCACACGGCGTGCCTTGATGCGCGTGCCGCGCTGCCCATCGCTCACAGCGAGGCTGATCTGCCCCTCGGGGTCGCGCAAGATGCCAAAGACAGTTTGGCGGAAACGGGTTTCGATGAGCGGATGCTCCTCGAAGTCCTCGATGAGATCCCGGGCCCAGCCGTAGGGGCGGTACTGCCCGTGCCGGACGCCGAATTCCTCGGGCGGGCGGCGAAAGATCTGTCCGCCCGCACGGGCCTGTTCGTCGATGACCACCACCGACAGCCCTGCACGGGCAAGCTGAAGCGCGCCGGCCATGCCGGCTGGTCCGGCTCCGACAATTGCAACATCGTGCATCACTTGATCTCCTGCATATTGACGACCATGCCTTCGACGACATCCGTCAGGCAGGCACGCACCAAGCCGCGACCGTCGACCTGCACGGCGCAATCAAAGCAGGTGCCCATGTTGCAAAATGGCAGCCGGGGATTGCCTTCGCGGGTGTGGCCAAAGGCTCCGACCTGCGCGGCCAGCAACGCCGTGGCCAGCGTCTCTCCCGCGAAGCTGTCGACAGGGGCACCTTCGAACGTAAAGCGCACGGGGCGGCCTCGTGCCACCGGCAGTCTGTGGAAATTGGCCATGCCTTATCCTTTCGCGTAACGGGCTGGATCGAAACTGCGCAGGTCAGTCAGCGGCTGACGGCCCGCCACAAGGGCCGCGAGCGCCTGCGCGAAGCTTGGTCCAAGTGTGAAGGCCGACCCGCCCGTGGCGACAAAGGCCCCCGGACATCCAGGGACAGGTCCGACCAAAGGCAGCTGATCGGGCGTGATGGTGGTGGTGCCGACCCAACTGCGAAGCGCCGGAACCCCGGCCAGCCGAGGCAGCACGCCCATGGCAATCCGCGCGTTGCCTGCCAAAGAAGACGCCTCCAACTGTGGCTTGGCATCGAAGTCGGGGGTGCCCTCGGCATCGCGAAGTAGCCGCGCGGGCCAGCCGCCGCCGATCAGGATATTCCCGTCGAGCGCCTGTTTGAGCGACAACCGCCCGCCCGCGTGCTGGACAAGATGGCCAATGAGCGGCGCCATCCGCTGCGTGACCGTCATCATCAGCGCCAGCGGTATCGTCGGAAGATCCGCCCCCATCATCTGGCCCATTCTCGTGGTCCAGACGCCCGCGGCGATGACCACCGTATCCGCTTGCAACGTTTGGGGGCTCTCGTCCGAGCCGGCGACAACGCTCCAGCCGCGCCCGCGCCGCGAGAGCGCGCGTACCTCGCTACGGGTGCGGATGTGGGCTCCGGCAGCCAGTGCGGCCCGCGCGAAGGCCGGGCCGGCGGTGCGGGCATCGGCTTTGCCTTCTGTGGTGCAGTGGGCCGCCGCGATGACCCGATCAGAGAGATAGGGCGCGATGCGCTCAATCCCGGCGCGGTCGATCATTCGATTGTCGAGCCCCCATGCGCGCTCGATCTCGGTCTTCTGTTCCAGCAGGCGTACTTGGTCAGCGGTCTCGGCGATCATCAGGCCGCCAGTCTGCTTTACGACGATCGGCTCTGCGGTGAGGCGCGGAAGGTCGGCCCAAAGCTCTGCGGCGTCCAGATGAAGCGGCATGGCCTCGGCGGCCTTGCGGGCCTTGTCCAGTCCGCCTTCGATCATGCGGTATTCAAGCTGGAAATGCAGGCTCCCGGCATTGCTGCCGGACGCGTGCTGGTTGATCTGGTCCCGCTCAAGCAACAGGACGCGACCGCCCTCGCGCGCGATCATCCACGCGGTTGCGCATCCCAGCAGCCCACCGCCGATGATGATCGTGTCGAAATGTGCGGTCATAATAATCTCAATCCAGAGTATGGGTTTCAATGCCCAGCTTGTGCAGGGTCGCCTCGATGCGGCTGATGTCTTGCGGAGCAAGCTCGAGCAGGGGATCACGGACGAAGCCCGCGGGCACGCCCCGCAACCGCAGCGCGGTCTTCATGATAGCCTGCTGGTTGCCGAACTGCACCCCGTAGTCGGGCCGGAACCACTCGGTCATCACGACCCTGTCACGCTCGCCAAGCGCAACGGCCCTGTCCCTGTCACCGGCCGCGATGGCGCGCCAGAAATCCGGATGATCTGCGCCAAGCACACCGCCCGAGCCCATCAATCCGTCGCCGTGGCCAAGCAGCGCCAGATCGGCCCCCAGTGCGCTGGTGGGCAGGCCGAAATAGCGCACGCGATCCTCCAGACGGTACATGCCGGTCAGGAATCCGGCAAAATTGCCGGTCGAGTTCTTGATGGCCACCACGTTTTCGATATCGGCCAGTTCATCAAGAAGATCGGGGTCCATATCGACCACGCAGCCACGCGGCCAGTTGTAGACAGTGATCGGGATCTGCGTCGCATCAGAAACGGTGCGGTAAAAGTTCACGATCTCGGCACGGTTCGGCACTACATAGGGCGGCGGCGTCAGAAGGATGCCGTCCAGCCCTGCCTTTTCAGCGGCTTTGGCATGGGTGATGGCCTCGGCGGCGGTGAACGCATTGCACGCCCCGATCACCCAAAGCCCGGCCTTCTGATACTGCGCTCCGGCCTCGAACAGGTCGGCGCGCTCGGCGGCAGTCATGCTGAACCATTCTCCGCTGGTTCCGGCAAGGACCACCCCGTGCATCCGCTCGGCAGCCAACCAATCCATCTGTCCGGAAAACGCTTCCAGATCAAGACGGCCCTTGCGGTCGAAGGGCGTGGTGATGGCGGGAATATAGCCTGTCCATTCGACAGAGTTTCTATCCATTGCGGTATCCTTTCTTGCCTGCAGGCGTGGTGCCTGCAGGTCTTGTGTGATTTCAAGGTTTTGTGGGGGTCGGCTCGCCATCAGGACCTTCGAATACGCGGCCCCATCCGGTCAGGACCGACACGATCATCACCCCGGTCAGAACCAGCGGGTAAAAGGTGACCGGGAAGAGCGCGAAGGTGGTTAACGCCGGGGCGTTTTCGTAACCAGAGGTCAGCAGGGCGCCGATGAACAGGTAGGCGCTCAGCACCGGCACGACCGAGGCAAGGCCAAGTGCAAAGCAGTCCATCACATTGGCACGGCGATAGGGGTGAATGCCAAGGCGGGCCCCCAGTTCGTCGGTGATCGAACCAAAGGTCAGCATAGCGGCCGAGTTGACGCCGCCGAACAGCACCGTAGTCGCCGAAATCCCGAGGCCGATGGCAAGCTCCGCCCCGCGCGGAGAGGCCGACATGCGGCTTTCAGTGAGCGTTTTCACGATCATCTCGAGGATGCCGGCCCCGCGCAGTACACCCATGATGCCAAAGACCGAAATCACCAGCGCCACCGTGCCAAGCATTCCGTTCACACCGTCATACAGAAAGCCCGCGGGGCTGCCGTCGATCACGCCGGCGATGTCGGACACGCTCAGCAGGCCGGTGGCCAGCCCTGTGGCAGAGCCAAGCACCAACCCGACGGTCACCGCAAGGAAGATGTTGCGCGTCCACATCGCAATAAAGAGCATGACGGCGACGGGGATAAGCATCAGCAGCGGCAGTGGCGATGCGCTGGCGGCATAGTCACTTGCCACGGCCGGGGCCGCGGCTCCCGAGCGACCCGCGAGGAAGAACAGGATCGCCGAAATCGGGGCGGCCACGATAGCATAGCGCAGCCGGTGCCTGACCACGCCGCCCACATCAGCCACCGCATTGCGGTTTCGGAACCGTTGGCTTGAGGATGAAATGATTGTCGTGTCTGAAATCGGGGCGAGGTTGTCGCCCATGATGGCAGCCGACAGGATCGCGCCGGCCAGTGGTGCCGGTGCCGCGCCGATCTCGATCCCCGCCGCATAGAAGATGGGGAAGGCCGTGAACATCGTGCCGATGGACGATCCTGTCGCCATGGCGATAACCCCGACTGCGGCGAAGACGAAGACCGTGTAATAGCCCGCATCAAGGCCGATTTCCTGCGCAAGCCAGACAAAGCCCGTGGCCACGCCGGTTGCCTTGATCAGCGCCGAGATCATGCCAACGATGAACAGGATCACGACAATCGCGACCGAGGTTTCGCTGCCGATCCCCTCCATCGCGGAATTCCAGAAGCGAGTGTAGTCGCGCGCGAACAGCGCCCCGATCAGCAGCGACACGAAGCCACCCATGGCAAGCGCGCTCATGTCGAAGGCTTTGAAGACGACAAAATACAGGATGGTGCAAAGCAGGAAAATCGCCGGTGGCACGAAGGCCATCGCGATCCCGCCGCGAAACTGAAGCGTTGATTGGTTCACCGGGAACCTCCCATTTGGTTTGTTTGTATTGGCCGACCGGTCAGACCGGGCACCCCCGTCGGCAAGGGGCGCCTTTCCGGATCATCCAGCGACAGTCGCAAGCGCCATGCCGCTTGTGACATCTGTGATCTGCTGCAGTTCGACGAAGTTTCCGTCGGGGTCACGGCAATAGCACACACGCATGGGGCCTACGTCCAACGGTGGCGCGTTGAAAACCACGCCTTCAGCGGCCAGCCGGTCGTGGTCGGCCATCACGTCATCGCTGTCAAAGCATACATGCGACCAGCCTTGCTGGAACAGCGCGCGGTCATCTGCGCGGGTCGAGACAGGCACGCTGTACTCAAATATCTCCACAAACGCGTTGCCGGCCTTCAGCAGAACCGATTTTGCCGTCGACCGGGGGATGCCGGTGATCTGGCCGGCGAACTCCGACATCTCGGTGCCCGCCTCCCAGCCAAAGCCAGAAACCTGCTCCAGTCCAAGCAGATCGCAGTAAAAGCCAAGCAGCCGCTCGAGGTTGCCGGTGGTGATGCTGGGGTGGTGAAGTCCTCGGATCATGTCTGCCCTCAGTTCGCTGCGGTTGCTTCGATTTCGACCATGAGATCCGGTGAGAAAAGGCGGCTCACCCCAACCAGTGTGCTGGCCGGGCGATAGCCCAGATTTCTGAACGGGGCGATCAGCGACTCCCAGTGTGCAAGGGTCGCGTCCATATCCGTGGTAAAGATGCGTATTCCCTGCACATTTTCGAAGCCCATGCCGGCCGCCTTCAAAACTTCGCCAAGGTTCGCAACAGACAGGGCCAGCTGACCGGCCATGTCGCCGGGACATTGCGGTGCGCCATTCGCATCTGTGGCGCATTGACCTGACAAGGTCAGAACACGGGTGGCATCGGTGATTTCGCGACCGTGTGCGAAGGCAAAGCTGTCCTGCCAGGACCAGGGGTTAATCTCGCGGGTTTGCATTATGTGGTGTCCTCTTCTGTTGGTTTTGGTATCTGCGGTTTTTCCGCAGCTGGTATCGGCACGCCACGCCGTGACTATGGCCAAGAGCCGTGGCGCGTACGCCTCGGTCTATGTCACAGGAACGCCACGCTGCGCTCAATGGCATGAAGGTGCAAAAAGCGTTGCGGTTTTTGCAACACGGCTGCTACCATGGCGATGGCATCCCACATGTCTCGCACCGCCCGTGAAAGGAGCCTGTCATCAAAATCAATGAAAACCGAATGGGGGTGCTCCTTCAGGCGTGGCGCAGCGGTTCCATGCGAGCGGCCAGCGACGTCCTTGATGTGGCGCCATCCTCGATCAGCCGCCAGATTGCGCAGCTTGAACGTGAAATCGGCGCGACACTGATCGAACACGGCGCGCGCCAACTGCGCCTGACCGAAGCGGGCTATGCTGTGATCGAATACTACCGCGCACGACAGACCGGGTTGGAAAGCCTTGACGCGCAGCTGCAGGATTTGGCCGCAGCCCGCACCGGAAACGTGCAGCTGGTTCTCGGAGAAGGTTTTCTGGGTCCGGCACTGGACGATACGCTCGACGACTTCATGTTGGCTTATCCAGGTCTCAAGCTTTCGGTTCGGGTGACCGACACAACACGCATGATCAAACTTCTCTTGGATGATGCCGTGCATTTCGGCGTAGGGTTCCATCCCGCATCGCATCCGCAGGTCGTGTCTCTTTATCGCGCGCCGGTTCCTTTGATGGCGATCATCCAAGCGTCGCATCCGATGGCCAAACGAGACAGTATCGAGCTTGCCGAATTGTGCGACCAGCCGCTGGCGCTGATGGAAAGCAGTTTCAGGATTCGGCAGATGCTGGATGAGGCGGCTGCCGACATCGGGCGTATCATCGCGCCGGTGTTCACCAGTAATTCCATTGCCATGCTGATCCGCATGGCCCGCGTAGGCCACGGAATGACCGTGCTACCCGAATTCAGCGCCAAAGCGCCATTGTCGCAGGGGGAAGTGCGCGCCATTCCGCTTTTAACGCCGCGCCTTCAATCGGTCTACGTCCATATTCTGGCCCGTCGAAATCGCCAGATGCCGCATCACATCGAAGATCTTGCGGTGCGGCTGCGCAAAGGTCTGCTGCCTTCAGCGCTGGCGCCGGGCATTGATGACACCACACCGTCCTGAACCCTTGGCCGCGGCACTGGGATGCGGCCGAAGGTTGAACGGGTATTCCGGTCAGAGTGGTAAATCGAACGCCCCTATCGACCAAGAAGACCCTTAATATAATGGGCATTTCGCACCCCGCATTTTACCGGGCCAGAGCCTCCAATGTTCAAACGGCTCTGGTGTCCCATTTTTATGACGACGGACAGCGCGTCTTCTTCGACCTTACGTGCCGGGTTCAGGCCTATGAAGGCTAATGGGACGCCCGCGAGAGTTTTGGAAGGGCTGTGGCGACAGCGCCACCCACGGGGCTGACCACTCCGCTGATATGCGTTTTCGATCCGCTCCCTGAAATTCATTGAGATCGTGCCTGCGATTGTTGCACGGTCCTCATGCTGCACACTAGACGAATGACCGAAAAGGGAGCCTTTCTCCAAGCCTCCAAGCCTCCAAGCCTCCAAGCCTCCAAGCCTCCAAGCCTCCAAACGTCGGCTATCGGCCAAGGCTGTGTGGCCATTCTCATTTCTCGACTCCACAAGAACGGTTTCCTCGATTGACTGCTTTTGGTCCCTTTGCATCGGGACAAAATTTCATATGTACGACCGCTGTAGAATACTGTCCTAATGCGAGCCAGGTTTGGTCGCGTTTTCGGACAATCTCGTACGGGAGCGATTGCGCCCCTCGCCGCAGGTATCGCCCGTGGTCGTCGCGCTGCCGCAAGTCCGTATCAAGCCCTTGTTGAACGCGCTTCGCTTTAAAACGAGCATCGGCTGTCAACCGGCATCAGTGGGGCGAAGTGGCCATGGCATTCCTGTCGCGCGTCTGGTTGCAGTGGCCTCTTGGATAAATGCCGCATGCATCGGCGTGTTATTGCCGTCTAGAGGGGGGAGGATTGTCAGCTTCCATGAGCCTCGACATACTGTCCCGCATCAAAAACAGGCCGGACATCCCTAATGACACAATGCAACTTCTCGATTTTGAAAACAGCATATGACTGGTGTGGCGATGAGGCGTAATTCGCAATGGTTTCGCTCTGGAAATCCGCGCGGGAGACCTATGAAGGTCAACCTGAGGATGGCCTTGCAGAACCGGAAAATGTTCAATCTCTATGTGAAGGAATGGTACGGAAGGCGCGTCTGTGAGGGGTATAAAGCAGGCGCCGCGGCGCTTTTATCTGGTGGAATCGTCGTGCTGATGCTCAAGGATGCGGAGTTTGCCGCCTCTATGGCGCCGGTGGTGAAGTGGGGAATGATTGCCGTTCCAGCCGCATTTTCGATCTACAGCATCACGGCAATATTTTTCCCCGCTGCCCTATTCTGGCTTACCCATCAGCGAGAGGACATAAAACGCGCTTTGGATGACAAAAAATCTCGTTAGCGCACACCAGTGAAGAAAGGCAGCTTTCTGGAAATTTTACGAATTTGACAGTGTTTCATTTTCATCGAAGGCAACAATTTCCGCCAAGGCGCAGGACCCATAGCCAATAAAGGACACTTGGGGCGAGAGCGATGGCTGAGAGGAGCACCTTTAGGCGCCGGTTGCATCGGGTTGCCACGCGCCGCCAGTCCTTGGGTCTGTCATACGTGATCCTGATACGGTTAGGGCGTTTGCAGCGGCGCTTGTCATATTTCACGGTTATCTTGCGGCTTTTTGGGATAAGGATGCAGGCGCGTATCGCTTTGTTTTGCAAGGCGTCGCGGAACCAGTCCGCATCTTAGCCCCGTCCCCGAGCCGCCAGCCGCCAGCGGGCAGGATGCTGAGCCGTTCCCCGATGTAATCGCCGACCTGCCCGGCAGAGACGAAGCCCCTTACCCTGCCATAGCTTACAGCGGTTGTAGAACGTCTTGTGCGGCCAATACTCTTTCGGCGTAGTCCGCCATCGCGGTTGACGGGTATAATGCCGCACAGTACGCGCCGATCATCCATGCGAGGCGTGCGGCGGGGCTTCGGAAAATAGCGATTAAAGCGCGCGAGCTGCGCTTCGGTCAGCAAAAAAGGGTAGACATGTCATCGCTCCTTTTTGACACGCCGTGAGACATGCGGCAGACCTGCCATCAATGGGCCCTGAGCCAAGGCTAAAGCGTGCCAGTGCCGCGCCGGCCCCATACCCGCGCATCAACATCCGCCGCTTTCTGCTCTGCGCTACCATTTCATCGCGGCGAGTGTGGTACTGCAATCGACACCGTCGAACACCTCTTCAGCATGTGTATCGCACATATATAGATGCAGCCTTACATACGACGGCTTGCCCCGTCCCTTACCGGGCGCAGGGGCGGGGCATTCCTGCGAGGTCGCAATGACAATCTGATTGGTGTTAAACGCCATCAGAGCGATGTAGCTCGTCACTTGGGTTGGCACCGGCCGCGTTTTCTATCTGTTAAAACTGTCTGGAATCATTGTATTTTTCCAGAAAGCAGACGTTCATGCCCTCGGCCTTGATCTGATCGAACAACTTTGCCGCATCGGCCGCAGAGGCCTCGGCAGTAGCCCTGATCAACGCGGCTTCGATATTATTGGCCCACACCCAAACGTTCGTGACGCTGTGCCATACATGGGGATCAGTGACTGTCTTGCCGTCTTCATTAAAGCTGCGGGTCTGGGGCCCTTTCGAGAGGACGATAGGCTGCACATCAGCACCGGATGCTTTGGCACGCCTCTTGAACCATGCTGCGAGCCCCGCGCCGTTAAAGAAAGTAACTGCCGGATTTCAGGGCCTTGGCATCCTCGGGAGAGGGCTCGTACTCATGCGGGCGCCATTGGCAAGCACCAGGCTTTGAATGTTCACACGGTTACTGTCCACGTTCTCTATCACGTCCGCAAGAAGGGTATAACTGGCGACGACAACAATCGTTTTTGCACCGGATGCGGCTGAAAGGCCAAGGGTCAGCGCTATTGAGTTGGTCCGTCTCAGAACCAATCGTTTCAGGGTGAGGCCGAGCGTCGGCTTCGTGGTAAGACGCAGATAATAGGAGATCAGCAGCCCGCCGAAGCCAGAACCGGCAGCCGTTACAGCAGAAATTAGGAACATTCCGACACGGCTGCGCGACCATAGCTGCTCAACACCAAAGGGCATCATCATCAGTCCCACAGCCATCAAGGTGCCAAGATATTGGACGCTTGCGACCAGATTGAAAATGACCGGAATCGGGAAAATAACGTGATATACAGATCCAAATCCCCCACTCACGCGCAAGAAAGGGGCTCGAAGCCCTCGGCCACCAACGGGCGATAGACAAGGGGCAGCTTGATCAATGTGAATGATGCGATGGCTCCGAGGAGATAGAGCGCTTGCGCGTCAATCGCCAGAATGGTGCCCGAAAGGATATGCAGCAGACCGATGTTCGATCCGCGTCGCAACATAATCACTCCCCCTAGTGCAAGAGACGTTAGATAGAAGCTGGCAAAGCGTGCATTTTCATTCACGCTGGGCGTACGAGTGACGACTCCGGGCACTCGCGCCACGCTTAGACCCGCCACCAAACCGCCGGGCTCCATCGCCGGCAAAGACAGGTTGCCAACGATCAAACACCCGATTGCAGCATCAGGCAGGACAGTATGGCGCATGGCGTCGCTGACCATGCTCATAAGAAGCAGCATCAGCAGAACGCCAGCGGGGCCTGAACGCACACCCAGAGCACATGAGGCAGAAAGAGCCTGACGCCATAGTCAGCAAAAGTTTCGATAATAAAGGAACAAGGGCTGATCCGTGGCTATCGAATGGGCTCGGCACACATCGGCAGTTTCGTCCGACGCTTCAAACATGGCGCGGGCAGCCAGAAGGTTCTGCGATGACATTTTGGACTTGGTCGGTCTCCATGCGCTCATCTCGCGTGCCCACAGTAGGGCTTGTAGACACCACGCGCGCATCTGTCCAAACTCGTGCAACACCGCAATGACGGTACGGACGTCGCGTCGCAAGAGCCAGAAGATCGCGCGTGGTGCGGGCGTCAATGGCCGTGAAGGGTCCGTCCAGAACGCTTACCCGCGCATTCTGCAATAACAGGCGGGCAAAGAGAACGTGCTGAAATGTCCCGGTGGAAAGCGCACTGATCGGGCGCTTTTCGACATCCTCCATGCCGACGGCCGACAGGGCCTCGTGCATCTAAGTGATGATGGCGGCGGTTGCCCCGCCGAAGGCGCCTGTGCGGCGCCAGACGCCCGGTAAGACGGTGTCCGGCGACACTGCGTGGAAAGCCGCGCTATCTCAGCGGCTTGGGGCAAATAGATGACATTCCGCGCCGCGAGCCCACCCCCAGAAATGACGCCTCTTGCAGAACGCAATGCGCCCACAAGCGCCTTGTGTAGTGAGGATTTGCCAGCGCCGTTCGGCCCTGCAATCGCAGCCATTCTGCCCGGAACAACTACACCTGATACGTGATGGACCGCGGTGTGCTTGTCATACGCCATCCATGAGAAGGCGCTGGCTGTGACCGAAGAGAGTACTGTCCGGAACCTCGAAAGTTCATTGAATTTTCTGACGGTCGCATCGGTTCAATGTATCCGTATGTGTTATACCATAACATTTTGGTTATCTGCTGGCAGCAAAGATGATCCAAGAGCACGAAGCTGGAATGCAGGAGGTATGTGAGAAAAGCGACCATCGGGTGGACAACCGCTGTGGGTTCTATCGCGATACCTACCTAGGCTCAGGACCCATGTTTCGGGGCGGCTGCATGGTTCACGGCTCGCCAAAAAAAAACGATGACATGGCAACCAGATACCTCCTGTGATCAAAGGAGGTCTTCTTATCCATCGCTCTCGCCCCAATCGTTTTCTGTTGGCGATGAGCCCTGAGCCTGGCTTCTGAACAGCCGCCCAAGGGGACGTTCACAGGCAGGCGGGTATCGCTGAATGGCACCTTAATCACTTTTCACGTATTGATATGTTATATCATTTCATTACTAAGGCGGGAAGGACCTCTAAACCGGGATCTGGGTCTGGCGACCGTTCATGCACGTCGCCAGACCCATCAGCTCAAAAGAAAAGGAAGGACATACCACATGCTAAGGACACGGATAGCGCAAGGTAGCATTGCATTGCTCGCGCTTGCCGCAGCCCAAGGGGCGGCCGCCGACGAAGATCATAGCGCTTGGAGGCTTTTCATTGCAGATCAGGCGAAGGGCACGGTGACCGTGATAGATCGTGACGCGCCGGATCAGCGATGGAGCTTTGACTTCTCCGGGCCGTCACGGCTTTATGGTTCTCCCTCCGGACAGACGGTGATCGCGGTGCAGTCTGATGACGACCGGGTCGATTTTCTGCACAGCGGCATCGCGCTGGAGCAACATGGTGACCATTCCGACATCGCGATCAACGATCCTGCAGCGACGGGGATGCATCTGACCGGGCCACGGCCGTTCCATGTCGTGACCCATGGCTACGAGACTGCGATTAACTTCGACCGCGGTGGTTATGCTTCGTTTTTGGCCGAGGGCGCGCTGAAAAACGGAACGCTCGAAGTCGAGACGTTTTCGCAGAACCGCGCGCATCACGGGTTTGCCGCACAGCTGGGGGATGTGATCATCAGCTCCGTTGCCTCCGAGGAAGAGATTGAACAGGGCAGCGCACCGCAGCGCGTGGGGGTTGCAGCCTATCGCGCCGATGGAGAACGGGTGGGAGAGGTTCAGACCTGCACCGACCTGCATGGCGAGGCTTTCTCGGGCCGCTACTTGCTGGCAGGCTGCAAGGAGGGGGTGATTGCAATAACCCAAGCCGATGAGGGGGCCGATTTCACCATGCTCCCTTACCCGGAGAGCTTCCCCGAAGAGAAGACCGGTACGTTGCTGGGGTCTGCGGCGATGCAAGTGTTTCTTGGTGACTACGGCCGCGATTCGGTCGTCATCATCGACCCGACGGAGGCGCCCTACTTCACCCGTGTAGAGCTGCCCTTCCGCCGTGTTGACTTTGTCCTGGATCCTGCCATGCCGCAATACGCCTATATCCTTACCGAGGACGGGACATTGCACCGGCTGAACATGCTTTCCGCGCGGATCGAAGCCGCCGAGAGCATGACCCAGCCCTATTCCATGGATGGTCACTGGCGTGATCCGCGCCCAAGGTTGGCTATGGCAGGGGACCGCATCGCGATTACCGATCCGGCGCAAAGCTTGGTACGACTGGTTGATCCCGTCAGCCTTGAAGAAACAGCGACCATTCCGGTCGAGGGGCTGCCATACAACATCCTTGCCGTCGGAGGCAGCGGCCTGATGCATTGACGGGGGGCTGTTCAACCCTGTTTGAAGGGCCTGCCAGTGGTGGGCCTTTTTCTTGGTGTGTGCGCTTATGCGTGAGTAGGTGTGTCGGCGGGCCTACAAACTTGCGATCGGGCCGATAGGCCGGATGCCGCTTTGCTTGGGCATGGACATCAGCGGCTGACATGCGAAGGGGCCCTCGACAGACGCGGGCCCCTTTATGTCATGGGGCTGATACCCTGTGCGTTCAGGCGTCTATCATGCGCGGACGATCACGCCCGGCACATTGTTATTCAGCATCGTTTCGTTCGGCTGGAAGTGAATGACCGAACGGATGGACTTGCCCGCATGCAGCAGATCAAAGGCTGTATTTATTTGTTCATGCGTCATGTTGTGGGTGATGTAGGGATCAACGTCGAACTCGCCCCGCAGCCATTCGTCAACCATGCCCGGCAGTTGGCTACGACCCAGCACCCCCCCGAAGGCAGATCCGCGCCAGACCCGGCCCGTGACCAGCTGGAACGGCCGCGTGGCGATTTCTTCACCCGCGCCAGCCACACCAATCACGGTGCATTCACCCCAGCCCTTGTGGCAGCATTCAAGCGCCGCCCGCATGACATTTACGTTGCCGATGCATTCGAAACTATAATCTACACCTCCGTTCGTCATCTCAACGATGACGTCCTGTATCGGTTGAGAAAAACTGGCGGGGTTGATGCATTCGGTTGCGCCAAGCTGCTGTGCCAGCGCGAATTTCTCGGGGTTGGTGTCGATCCCGATAATCCGGCCCGCCCCTTGCATCTTTGCGCCCTGGATCACCGCCATACCGACGGCGCCAAGGCCGAAGACAGCAACCGTCGCACCAATCTCGACCTTGGCGGTGTTACGCACCGCACCCATACCGGTAGGGATCGCGCAGCCCATCACGCTCGCTTTTGACAGCGGCGCTTCTTTCGAAATTTTCGCGACGGCGATTTCAGGCAGCACCGTGTATTCCGCAAAGGTCGAGGTGCCCATGTAGTGATGGATCTTGCGCCCTTTGTAGCTGAAGCGCGACGTGCCATCGGGCATCACGCCTGCGCCTTGGGTCTTGCGGATGGTCTGGCAAAGGTTGGTCTTGCCCGACTTGATGTAGGGGCAGTTCGGGTCTTCGGGGGTATAGAGCGGGATCACGTGATCACCGGGCTTTACAGAAGTCACACCTGCGCCAAGCTCCTCGACGATCCCGACAGCCTCGTGCCCCAGCACGGCGGGAAACAGCCCCTCTGGGTCCGCGCCCGAAAGGGTGAACATGTCGGTGTGGCAAAGACTGGTGGTAACGATCCGGATCAGGACTTCTCCCTCCTTCGGACCATCCAGATCGATTTCCTCGATTTCGAGCGGGCGGTTGGGTTCCCAAGCGACAGCGGCGCGGATCTTCATGATGCGTTTCCTTGTTGTGATGCCAAGTGATAATGTTACATAGTAACACTTTTGGCGCGAGGGCTTTGACCCGCGCCATTTGGCCAATCAACCGGCTATATTGGCCACCATAGGGGGTAGGGATGGCGACAGACCAAGGGGTTGCGCACCGGATGGATCAGAGGCGAGAGGTCGCGCTGATCGTTTATCCCGGCTTCAAGACGCTGGAGGCAACCGGGCCGCTCAGCGTTTTGGGATATGCGTCCCAACATCTGGCTGCCGCGGGGCGGGCGGGTGGTTACGATGTTGTCATCGCCGCGCCGAAGGCTGGCCACATTCCGTCTGACACGTTGATGTCGCTTCAGGCGTCCGTCGCGCTGTGTGATCTCGGGGCGCCCGATACGGTGCTTATTGCCGGGGCGGCCCGCATTGAGGAAGCCTTGGTGCAGGAACCGGATCTGGTGGCGTGGTGCCGCGACAACGGGCAGAATGTGTCGCGCTGCGCGGCCCTGTGCACAGGATCGTTTTTTCTGGCCGAGGCCGGATTGCTGCACGAAAAACGCGCCGCGACGCATTGGAATTACGCGGACCGGCTTCGTCGGCGTTTTGCCGATATCGACGTGGATGCCGATGCGATTTTCGTGCAGGCGGGCCGTTTCTGGACGTCGGCCGGAGTGACGGCCGCCATCGACCTGACGCTGGCCTTCGTTGAACAGGATTACGGCCGCGATATTGCGCTGGCCGTGGCCCGCGACATGGTGATGTACCTCAAAAGACCCGGTGGCCAATCCCAGTTCAGTACGCTTCTGACCGGACAGATGTCCGGTCCAAGCGGTTTGGGCGACGTGCTGACCTGGATGAGTGCGCGGTTGGACCAGCCTTTGACTTTGGAAGAAATCGCCAGCGAACATCGCATGAGCGTGCGCAGCCTGACGCGCGCCTTCACCGCCGGTTTCGGTGCCTCGCCCATGGCGACGCTGGAGCGCCTGCGGTGTGAGCGGGCAAAGGCGCTGCTGCTTGATACCGATCTGCCGTTGAAGACGGTGGCCTTTCGTGCGGGGTTCCGTACGGACGAGCAGATGCGTAAGACCTTCCGTCGCCGGTTTTCCTTGTCACCGCGCGAGTATCGGGCACGCTTTGCAACCTCTGGCAACCCGGCCGAGTGACCGCCGCTGGCGCGCACGGTCCCCCGAGGCCAGAGCGCTCAGTGAATATACCCTGTTCCGGCCTCCTGTTTTGGGTCTGTGACCGGATCAAGCACAAGCAAAAGGCGTGTTTCACCGGTGCCGGCGATCGGGGGCGACCGGTGCAGCAGGCCTGACAGTGGGGTCTCGGGCCAGCGCGTCCCGCGTAGCACGATGGGCGAGCCGGTTGGGACGCTCAGGGCGGTGGTGGGGTCATCGCCAGTGCCAAAAATTCCGACTTGCGTCCCGGCGCCCCGATAGGTGCAGATCAGCCGGGCAGTTACCGCGTCGACATGGAACCTGCGACAGGCGTTGGTCTGGATGACATCCAGTCGCAGCTGCAGGTAGGCGCAGGTCATGACATCGGCAAAGATCGCCGCCAACGCCGAGACATCCTCGATCAACATGCTGCGCTCAGGGCACTCCGGCGTGCCGCACGCGCGCACCACTTCGATCAGCGCATCGCAGACCGCCTCGGGCTTGAGTATGATGCGCGCGCGGGGCAATTGCTCTGGCGGTAGGGCGTCGATCCAGGTTTGAAAACGACTAAGCGGTGTGCGTTGCCAGAGTGTGGCGGCGATGCCGGGCTGGTGCACGGCGGCCAGACCTTCGGGGCCTGACGCGACATGCGTGCATCGCTTCAGCTCTGCGGTTCCCATCATCATCCTCATGCCTCCGCTAGCTGGTAGGGCAGCGACGAGTGGTGCAGGACGATACGCAAGCTGCCATCATCGTCTTTTTTGTAGCCAAAGCTCTTGTCGACCGTGGTGAGCGCACCGTCCTTGTCGAAAAGCCGTATCCGGCCCATCCACATCGCGATGTCACCCTGAATGAAACTGGCGGCGGTGATGCTCTCGGTCGTCCGCCAGCCCCTGATCGCGAAGCCGTTGTCGAGGGGATAGTCGTCACAATGGCCGCAGAAATAGGCCAGCGCGCCAGCCTTCGTCGGACGGAAGGTCTGTTCACCGCTCGTCATCGTCGGTTTGAACAGAACCGGCCCGAGGTTGTAGCCGTAGTAGGCATCAAGGTTGGCCGAGGCGATCTGGCGTGCGGCCTTGATGCCGCCTTCTTCGAAAGCCTTGGAAATGGCGATCTTGCCATTGCCCCAGGTCACGAGGGCCTGCTCTATTTCTTCTTCGGTGATCTGCATGTTGGGATCCTTTTGGGGGAGTGTCGGTCAGGGGGCCTTGGCTCAGTCAGCGCGGGGGGCTTTGCCTCTGCCTGCAGGGCCGCGACGGCGGCTTCCAGCGAAAGCGTCGGGGTGCTGGTCGCGCCATAGCGGCGGAGGGACACCGTCCGCTCCTTTGCCTCCCGCCCGCCCGGGGCGATCTGCACGGGACTCTTGGTAAGCGCGCGCTCGCGCACGTTGTCGCTGATCTTTTCGTCGCGCAGGGTGGTGCCCACCCGCAATCTGGCGGCCGTCAGGTGCGTTGCAACGTTGCGCGCCCGGTCATCTGCGGGCCCCGTCACCATGGCGACGACGGCCTGACCGGGCGCGAGCCATAGCGGCAGGTGGCCTGCGTGGTGCTCGATCACAATGCCGCTGACCCGTTCAACCGAGCCGAACAGCGCGCGGTGTAGCAGTGCGGGGGCCAGCTTCTCGCCTGAAGAGGCCACATTGGTGGTGGCGAAGCGTTCGGGCAGGTTGAAATCCACCTGCAGCGTGGCGCACTGCCAGCCCCGCCCGATGGCATCGCGCAGCACATGTTCCAGTTTCGGCACGTAGAAAGCGCCTTCGCCCGCAAAGATCGTGTAGGGATGATCCGCCCGGTCCAGCGCGTCACGCAACGCGCCTTCCGACCCGCCCCAGCTTTCATCGCTGCCGATCCGGTTTTCGGGGCGGGGCGACAGCTTGATGCGCACATCTTCGACGCCGAAGTCGCGGTAGATCGACAGGACGAGGTCGTCGACCGCCAGACATGCGTCGGTCAGCCGGTCGGGCGTGCAATAGATATGTGCATCGTCTTGGGGGAAGCGGCGCAGGCGCAGAAGGCCATGCAGCGCGCCCGAGGGGGCGTCGCGATGTACCTTGCCGACTTCAGCGCGTTTCAGAGGCAGATCGCGGTAACTTTTCGAGCCCTGCCCGTAGATCCGCATGTGACCGGGGCACCTCATCGGTTTCAGGGCATAGTTGCGATCGTCCACCGTCTCGGCCAGAAGCATGTTGGCGCGGTAGGTCTGCCAGTGGCCAGAGATCTCCCACAAGGCGCGAACCATGATGTCGGGGGAGTCCACTGCAACATATCCCGCCTGTTCCTGCCGGTCGCGCATGTAGCCGGTCAGTGTCGGGAACAGGCGCCAGCCCTTGGGATGCCGGAGCATGGACCCCGGCGCGACCTCCTCGAGGTGGGCGAGAGGTATCTCGCGCCCCAGCCTGCGGTGATCGCGTTTTTCGGCGTCGGCCATCATGATCATGTGCCCATCAGGCATTGTTTTGTCGGCAAAGGTCACGCCGGAGATCCGGCTGGGCATCTTGTAATTGCTGTCGCCACGCCAATACGCACCGGCCACAGGGGGCAGCCTGCACGCCGCGCCCGCATCAGCGGTGGTGCGCATGTGCGGCCCCCGGCACAGGTCGAGCCAATCTCTCTGGTGGTAGATTGTCACCGGCTCGCCCTTTGATATCGCGCTCAAGAAGCGCCAGTTTGTAGGGTTTTCCCGCCGCCTCGTAATAGGCACGGGCGTCCTCGCGGTTCCATGTTTCGCAGATAAAGGGCACCTTGGCCGCAATGATCTGGTGCATCTTTTCTTCAATCACGGGAAGGCCTTCGGGCGTGAAAGGCGTGTCGCGCTCGAAATCGTAGTGAATGCCGTCCTCGATCGCCGGGCCGGTGGCAGTCTTTGTGTCGGGCCAGAGCGCCTGCACCGCCTCGGCCGGAACATAGGCCAAATCGTGGCGGATCAGCTCAACTGCCCGAGGATCATCGCGCGATAGAAGCACGACGGAGGCGCCGTCCGGCAGGGGTGCCGACAGGTCGCAGAGCGTGCCGTCGACAACTGCCGCAACCGTGCGCTTTGCGAGGCGCGGGCTGATGGCGCTCGCAAGGTCAGTGGCAGAGCTGGATGGCGCAAGTGGGCGGGTGGCCCTCTCAGGCAGGTGGACATGTCTCATTCACGGGTCTTTCGTTGATATGCAGGCGGCACCGGGGCGTGGCGTGTGCCGCCTCATGGTCTGCTTCGTGCCACGCTCCGCGAAGCAGTCCATGACGATCAAGGGCTTCGATGGCGTAGCTGGAACAGGTGGGTTGTGACTGGCAGCCATGCCTCACCCAAGAAGAGCAAAGCAGGCGCGAGCCCCACTCGGCAGGATCCGGCGCCAGACACCGCCCGGCCGGGAGGGCGGCACACTGGCGTGCCAGAGCCGTCGTGCAAGGCCGCAGTCCCATTGGGGCACCCGATCAGAACGGCATTTCGATGGTTTCAACCATCATACCGCCGGCAAACGAGCTGTTTTTATCGTCCTGCGGCTTGGCCAGCAGCATCCCGAGGCTGGCCTTCAACTCTGCCTCATTCATGTCCCGTGCGATCACCACAATATGGCTGGTGTTGTCCTCTCCCGACCAGTTCTTGACGGGCACCGGCGCGTCAAAGATGTGCTGTACTGCGTGAAACACGAACGGATGGTTCAGCCCCTCTACATGAACGATACCCTTCATGCGCAACACATTTGGCCCCTTGAGCGCGATCAGCGTCTCCAGCCAGAGATCAAAGATCTCTGCCGGAATAGCCTCCACGACCGAGATGGAGGCCGAGATAATGCGGTGATCGTGCCCGGCGTGGCGAGGCCCTGCCGCCGGAGCGAGGTTCGCTGTGGCGACCGCCTTTGGTGCGACGGAGGGGGCACCAAAGCCCGATAGCCCGACGAGTGGGTCTGGTCTCGTCGATGCAGCCTTCAGCCCCAACCAAGTGTCGATCTCCGAGGCGTCTGCCCCAAGCCGCATCGCTGACAGTCCGAACAAAGTACCTGTAGGGACTTGGCCATGGTTTGCCGTAATGCGCCGGGCTGTAGCATTGATCCCGTCCAGTCGCTTCTTGAAACGGCCCAAGGTGAGCGCGTCCGTGATGTCGGTCTTGGACAGGATGAGCACGTCGGCCATGGCCACCTGCTGCACCGCCTCGAACTGTGCATCGAGCGTGCGCGCGCCTGTTGCTGCATCTGCCAGCGTCACTACGCCGTCCAGCCGCAGGGCCTGAGCCAGCTGCCGGTCCGACGCCAGCGTGTGGATGATCGGAGCGGGATCGGCGATGCCGCTGGTTTCGATGACGACGCGATCAAATGCGATCTCGCCGTTCTGCCGGCGCCTGCACAGGGCCAAAAGTGCTTCAGACAGATCCCCGAGCACGGTGCAGCACAGGCAGCCAGAGGACAACAGGACGGTTTCTTCCGTCGCGTCCTCGATCAGGTCATGATCTAGACCGACATCGCCGAATTCATTCACAACGACTGCAATGCGCCCGGCGTCCGGGTCCCGAATAAGGTGGTTCAGCAGCGTTGTTTTCCCCGCCCCGAGGAACCCTGTCAACAAGGTGACGGGAATACGATTGTCTGGCGCTGCCATAGGAATGCTCATTTCTGTACATTTCGTGTTTCGCGTTCACAGTATGTTATGTAATATCATTACATTATGCAAGAGAGGAGGATGGAGGGTGGATGAAGGACTGGAGTTTCGCGCACGTCAGAGCATTGAACAGGTCGAGGAAGGCACCGAGCTTGCGCCCAAGTTCGGTGCTGATGGCCTCATGGCCTGCATCACGACGGATGCACAAAGTGACGAGGTTCTGATGCTTGGCTCGATGAATGAAAAGGCCTTTCGCCTTACACTCGAGACTGGTGAGGCGCATTATTTCAGCCGTGCCCGGCAGGTGCTTTGGCACAAAGGTGTGACCTCCGGACTGGTCCAAAAGGGGATTGAGGCGCGTATCGACGACGATCAGGATGCGCTCTGGCTGCGGGTCGCGATCAGTGGCTCGGGCGCGTCCTGCCATGTGGGCTACCGGTCGTGCTTTTACCGGGCCGTGCCGCATGGCGGGCAAGTGGATCAAGCGTTGAGCTTCGTCGAAGATCGCAAGACCTTCGATCCGGTGGCAGTGTAGGGTGATGCCGCGAACCTGACCCGACTGTGATGGTGCCTCCGAGTAGCGTCTCGGGCTCGCAAAGGGAGAGGTGCGCCCCATACCGCCAAGGAAGTGGCAGATTTTGCGCGCAATGATCTGATGCTCCACGCGGGCTTCCCGATAAGGTTGGACCAAATAGTGCGAGGATATTTTGACCAATACCAACGCTGTAGAGACCGCAAAAACCCTCTGGCACAAACAGCGGGTCAAGCGCTTGGTCCGATCCCGGCTCGGACAGGGGACGCCCTGCCTCGTCTTCGTTTGCGAGACGGTCTGCACGGATCGGGACTGTCCTGGCCCGGCGATCGAAGTCCGCGTCGTCGACCTCGGCTTACGTGAACGTCGGTTTTCGATCCACAAGCCCCTCTCTGGCGTGGCCGCCGCGGATATTACCGCCGCGCTCTGAGCGCAGTGTACACGGGGTCGGTCTACAGGGCGTCGTAGGGCCAGCACGATGGCGTTAACCGCGCCTCGTACATAAGTGGCCTCAAATTCATCAAAGTAATTGATGTTAGGTACTATAATGATTGTGCGACTTTAATCAAAATGGCGGGGCGTGATCACTCAAAAGCAGGTCCTGCACATGGCGGCGCTGAACGTCTCTTTCGGGGGGGGCAGACAATCCGTGCCGGGATCGGCCTGGACATCGCGTCGGGGGGCATGCGTCGCGCAACGGGCGAACTCGATTATCGGCGCGCAGTCGACATCTGCTGCATCCGGTGCGAGGGTCAGCTGCTATGTCTGATGATCCGTTTGTGCCATATCGTCCTGACAAAAGCGCGCCAGATAGGAATGACGGGCACACATTTGGAAGGCTTGTCGCCATCATATCCTTATGCCCCCGATGGGAATAGTCTTTTGTAACGTCTTGTAAGGCGGCACGGCATTTAACGCCTGATCGCATCTATACGAGTTTGCTCCATCGCTATGGCGAAGGGATAACATGTTCTCTTTTTCGAGAATGACCGGGTAATCCTCCTGTTTTTAACGCGATGTCATCGTAGAACTTACGCAATCATTTTTTGTCCTTCAGGGGCGTCAACTGGCTGATCAGGGACGCATCCATGCCGCGCGCGCCATTGTCACACGGGTCAATGACGTTGCATGGCGCATTTCGCGCGTCATTTATGGATGGATGCCGCGCTCAGGCCGTGCGCGCGGTGCAGATCAGCCACGGGCACGCCGCCTTCGGCGTGCCGCATGATCGCAAGGATATGGGATCGACCCCACTCCCCGCATATGCAGCAGACGCGCCGCAGTCATCGCGCTGGGAAAATTATCCGTCCGCATCTCATTGGCCTTAACGCGGGGTTGCCCGCCCACCAAACAAGCCGCGTGCCTATCACCCGCGCCAAGGTTATAGGCAACCGGCGCGCGGCAGTGGCCAGCTTTAACGCGAAATCGGCTTCGTTGTTGGCCAGACAGGCCCCTGTGAAATGATCAGATGCGAGACGCTCCGCGACATTCAGACCGCAGGCTTCATTGTAAAGTGCCCCGATTGCGCTTCGTCTTTCACGCAATTCATACTGTGCACAATTTTTCTACTCTCTCCTTCCATAGCAATAGGTCGCGTATCGTGGATGCGAGCAGGGGCACTTGGGCAGGGGGGGAGTATATCCATACTGCGCCATGATGATAGTGTCGGGCAGGGCATTGCAAGCCGGGGAGACGAGATTGGCCGCATCGCCGGTCCTGTTTTCGGGATGTCGAGAGACGTTCAATCATGATCCATTCAGCATGTATCCCAAGCACTTTTCCCAAGGTCAGTTGTGCCCACGCGACACATTTCGCATCGATCAAGTTTCACATTCCGGTGCTGACAATGCGCGGGCAACAGGCGTTGATAGCAATCTAGTTATTGGCCCGTTCCAGTGCATCGGCCTGTGTCAGGCCAGACATTCCATTTGAAGGGGGGATAGGGTCCCAAAATCACGAACGGGGGATACGCAACGATCAGGGGGCACCCCGATGATCGTGCCAAATTCTTTGTGGCCAATCATCTTGCTGTCGCAGCATGATGCCCCCCAGCGCAGATCTCCGTCGACCACGGTGTTGCAGCCCGCCACCTCCAGATCAGTCGGTCGATGGGGGCTTGCAATGCCTACATTCGCCATCACGACATCTGGCCTGCCAAGGATCATGGCCGCGATGTCGCGCATGTCCACAAGGCGCCGGACAGGCCGCGCCGCTCGGAGACGGCCTCATTGGCTGACGGGGTCAGATCTGCTCGGAACGAGGCCTTGCAGACGCGAAACCATGATATCGGGTTGCCCTTTCGGCCGAGGGGCACGGATCTGGCCATCCTGAAAATGGCAACGGTATCAAGCAAAGCGCATTCTTTCCTTGCGATCACCGCGGTTTTCAAAGGGGCTGGGGGAGCGCACCCGCGTATGACACCTCATGCGTGACGTGCAAGAAAGAGCGGAGCGCCAAGATTGTTATTGCGGCGTGTGGGCGGGCGTTGACAGGCACCGACGATCATCTGCTGGCGCCCGCCAGCACGATCTGGTTTGAGAGCCGGCATGCCACTATGGCTGTCCTTGCGGTAGGGATGAACCCCATGTCCCGGTGAGGGGGCTCGCAATCGTCTGCGTGGACTGCCAGAGCTTTTGCCTTGGTAAACGGAGGCCTCTGATCGCGTTCGATCAGACCAGCACGGGGCTGTAACGTCGCCGGGTGCCGCGCCACGTCGGCCATGACAGGAAGGTCGCACGGGCGGCTTTACAGCGAGAACGGTTGGCGGTGAGGCCTGTCTGCAGACACCGTGTGCCGTTACGTATGTTGCCCGCAAAACCGTGAGTTCTACACGATTTCATCTGCACATGCAGCGGGGCGGGGTATTTATAGGCAGATCCTCCATTGCGGCTTTGGACAAATGCGGCGCGCTTGATATGCTTTCATCGATACGGGCAAACGCCCCGCCCGTTTATGCGCAGGCAGGCTTGCGTGTGATGGGCAAGGGGGAGGCGTGATCGACCCGCACCAGAGGAACATGAAATGACCGATGCTTTCCTTTCGACAGATGCAATCCGCACATTGTTTTCCCGTGCAATGTCAGTGATGTATCGCAACGAGGTGCCTGCCTATGGCACGCTTCTTGATTTGGTCCAAGAGATCAATACACGCGTTCTTGCCGCTGATCCGCAGGAGCGTGCGCGATTGCAAAACCTCGACCAGCTCGAGCGCATCAGCGAAGAACGTCACGGGGCCATTCGCCTTGGCACGGCAGCAGAGCTTGCGACGATGCGCCGGTTGTTTGGTGTGATGGGCATGTATCCGGTGGGCTATTACGATTTGTCTGTGGCGGGCGTTCCCGTCCATTCCACAGCGTTCCGCCCGCTGGAGGATGCAGCGCTTGCGCGCAATCCCTTCCGTGTGTTCACGTCGCTTTTGCGCCTTGATCTGCTCGATGATGCGGCCTTGCGACAGGAGGCGGCGCGCGTTCTGGATACGCGCCAGATCTACACGGCTGGCTGCCTTGAGTTGATTGCCAAGGCAGAAAGGCAGGGCGGATTGGGGCAGACCGACGCCGAGACATTCGTGGCACAGGCGCTGGAAACGTTCCGTTGGCATGCCCATGCCAATGTGTCCCATGCGTTCTACCGGCGTTTGCATGACGCGCACCGGCTGGTGGCAGATGTGGTGGCCTTCAAGGGCCCGCATATCAATCACCTGACCCCGCGCACCCTCGATATCGACACCGTTCAGCGCACAATGCCCCAGCGCGGGATCGTGCCCAAAGCGGTGATCGAGGGCCCGCCCGCCCGCCGCGTGCCGATCCTGCTGCGCCAGACCTCGTTCAAGGCGCTTGAGGAACCGGTGATCTACAGCGATGGCGGTGAGGCGGTGACGGGCCATCACACCGCACGTTTTGGCGAGATCGAACAACGCGGTCAGGCGCTGACGCCCAAAGGTCAGGCACTGTATGACAGGTTGCTGAACGAGGCCCGCGCGGCCGTGTCGCCGCGCGCGGATGGCAGCAATGGCGCGGCGTATATGGCGCATCTTGCGCAGGTCTTTGCGGCTTTCCCCGATGATCTTGAAACGATCCGTGCGCAGGGTCTGGGGTATTTCCGCTATACGCCCACCGGTCGTGCGGCCCCGGCAGATGCGGATGAGGCCGACCCCGAGGTCCTGATCCGCGCCGGTGTGCTGCGCGCCGATCCGATCATCTACGAAGACTTCCTGCCCGTTTCGGCGGCGGGAATTTTCCAGTCCAATCTGGGTGACGCGGCCACACAGGCCTTTGACGCCCATCCCAGCCGTGCCAGCTTCGAGGTCGCTTTGGGCGCGCAGGTGATCGACCCTCATAGCGGTTACGCACAAACGCAAGAGGCCTCTCTGGCGCAGGCGCGCATGACGATGGCCCGCAGCTGACACGGGGGGGGCGTTCTTACGCGCGCGGGCCCCATTCCAACGCGCGGGCCCCATTCCAAACTGACGGACATTCAAAATTGACGGGCAGGTGGGCCAATGGCGCACACGACCCCTTCCACCGAAAGGACCATCCATGACCACGACGCCTTTGCCTGAAGTGACCCGAGATACGATGCGGGCCTGTGGTGTGACCCTTGATCTGGATATGTCGGGGGGCTTGCAGGTGATCTCGCCTGTCACCGGTGAACGTGTGGCCACTCTCGCGGTGCACACGCTGGCGCAGGCAGAGGAGGCCATCACCACCGCCCACACGGCCTTTCGGGTCTGGCGCAGTGTGCCGGCCCCGCGTCGCGGTGAACTGGTGCGGCTGTTTGCCGAGGAACTGCGCAATGCGAAGGACGATCTGGGCCGCATGGTCTCGATCGAGGCGGGCAAGTCCCCGTCCGAAGGGTTGGGCGAGGTGCAGGAGATGATCGACATCTGCGACTTTGCCGTGGGCCTGTCGCGCCAGCTTTACGGTTTGACCATCGCGACCGAACGCCCCGGCCACCGGATGATGGAAACATGGCATCCCTTGGGCGTAGTCGGGATTATCACGGCCTTCAATTTTCCATGCGCGCCATGGTGCTGGAACGCGGCGCTTGCGTTGGTGTGCGGCGATCCGGTCATCTGGAAACCGTCCGAGAAAACCCCGCTGACGGCGCTGGCGTGTCAGGCTGTGCTGGAGCGGGCGCGGTCGCGGTTCGGTGCGGATGCGCCTGACGGGCTAAGTCAGGTTCTGGTGGGCGGACCGGAGGTGGGTGCCGCGCTGGTGGCCAGCGACAAGGTCGCGCTGATTTCGGCCACAGGCTCGACCCGTATGGGGCGCATGGTCGCCCCGAAGGTGGCAGAGCGGTTTGGCAAATGCATTCTGGAGTTGGGGGGCAATAACGCAGGTATCGTCTGCCCGTCGGCGGATCTGGATATGACACTGCGCGCGGTGGCCTTTGGCGCCATGGGAACGGCAGGCCAGCGCTGCACCACCACCCGTCGCCTGTTTGTGCATGCCTCGGTCTATGACCAGATCGTGCCTGCGCTGAAGACGGCCTATGGCTCTGTCACGGTTGGCAATCCACTGTCCTCGGACGCGCTTGTGGGACCGCTGATCGACGGGGTGGCGTTCGAGCACATGACACAGGCGCTTGAAGAGGCCACACAAATGGGCGGTGTGGTGACGGGTGGTGCGCGTGTGCCCATCGAAACGCAGGCGGCTTATTACGTCAAACCCGCGCTCGTCGAGATGCCCGAGCACGCAGGGCCGGTTCTGCGCGAGACCTTTGCCCCGATCCTGTATGTGATGAAATACACCGATTTCGACGAGGTGATTGAAACCCATAATGCGGTGGGCGGCGGGCTGTCGTCTGCGATCTTCACCACCGACCTGCGCGAGATGGAGGTGTTTTTATCTGCACGCGGGTCCGATTGCGGGATCGCCAACGTCAATATCGGCACCTCGGGGGCTGAAATCGGCGGTGCCTTCGGTGGCGAGAAGGAAACCGGCGGCGGGCGTGAAAGCGGATCTGACGCATGGCGGGCCTATATGCGGCGCGCGACCAATACGATCAATTACTCCAAAGAGCTGCCTTTGGCGCAAGGCGTGGTGTTCGATATCGGGTGAACCGGACCAGCTGGACGGGCGGGCCGGCGCGGCAGGGGGCTGAGCCCCCCCGCAATGGTGATCTGTGCGGTTATTGTTGTCCAACCTGCGATGGCCTAATGTGGCCCGCGCGGTCGTTTGGCCGCACAATCATCAAGATGAGGTCCCTTATGCGGTTATCCATTTTCACGATGCTTGCACTTGTCGCGGCTATGCCGGCGGCGGCCGACGATCTTGATGCGCAGGCCGTCGCGATGTTCGAGGCCACCTATTCCAAGGACCAGTGCTTCAGCTATGACGCCAGCACCTCTGCCCCTACGCGGCGCGAGGTCACTATTGATGGCATGTCCGGCCCTGAAACCGTGACGACGTTCGAATTCACCTGTATCACGGGGGCCTATAATATGATCTCGGCCTTTCTGATTTACGATGCAAATCAGGGTTTGCGCCCGTTGGGCTTTGCGGTGCCGCAGCTTGATATCCAGTATCAACAGACTGGCGAGAGTACCGAAGATTCCGCGCAAGCGTCGCTGGAGCGGATGGATGTGTCGGGGTATAAAACCGTAATGATGCTGGCAAACCCCTCCGTGGACGAACATACGGGCGAGATTACCTCGTATGAGAAATGGCGTGGCGTAGGCGATGCGAGCGCCTCGGGGCATTGGGCGTTGACGCCGAACGGCTATGTTTTGAGCGACTACGAAGTTGATCCGACATATGATGGCGCGATCAATCCGGTTGTTGTTTTGGAAAACGGACAGCCGCCTGCCACCGAGTGAGCGCATCGGGATGCGACCGGCTTTTTGGCCGGACACGAGGGCGGATATTCCGGGCCGGTTCTGTTTCAGCCAGACCGGCCCTGTCAGGCATTGGCGAGGTCAGGCGTTTGCGGGCGAGGGGCCATAGGCGCGGGGTAAATGCCCGTTGGTCCCGGATTTGCGCCTGAAACGCGTCGTCTACCACTGTGAAACCGGCGCCTGCTTGCAGGCCGCGACTGCGCTTTGGCCAGAGGGGATGCGTTGCCATTGTGCCCCTGCTGGCGTGCGAAATGCATCCGGGCCTGTTGGCGTTGCGGCAAGCTGTGCTATCTGAACACGAGGTTGCGCAGAACGGCAGAAGCAGAACGGCAGAAACTGCGGAGGTTGCGGCAACAATCAGCACAATGCTTTTGAGCATCAGACAGATACTGGACGAAAGCGTGGCATGGAGGCTGCGCAGACAACCACGGGAAAATGAGATGCGCGAGCAAGACAAGCATATGTCCGAAATGCCGTTGAGCGCTGCAGCTGATATGCCCCCCGAGGCACAGGCACGCTATAGCGCGTTCATGCAGCGTAAGGTCACGCAATTGCAGCAGGAGCTGCTTCAAATCGACGCATATCAGGCGCGTATCGAAAAGCTGGATGCCTCCATGACGGCGCGGCTGCACGAGCTGACGGTGGGGGTGTTCTGGCCGCATCGTGCCGCTGATCTGGATCTGATGCTGGAGCTGGGCACAGGCTATGTGGCGCTTGACGAGATCGACCGCCCGTTGAGCTCGGCCATGTCGTGCCGGGTGGGCGATGATTACGCCATGCTGGGGATGATGGTGACAACCCCGCGCTTGCAGGCCCAAGGTACGGGGCGGCGGTTGCTGCGTCGCGTCATGGCCGATTGTCTGGGCCGCGATCTGCGCCTGTCGGCCACGCGCTCCGGCTACAGGCTGTATCAGGATGCGGGTTTCGTGCCGGTCGGTCTGATCTACCAGCATCAGGGGGTGGTGCGGCCGATCCACGCGCCCGCGCCGATGTCGGGTCTGGAAATCCGGCCCTTCGATCCGCACACCGATCTGGCGGCGCTTCGCGCGCTTGATACGCATGCATACGGTGCTGCGCGTGATGTGATGATGGATGCGTTTCTGGCGCGCTCTGAGACTGTTGTGGCATGGCGCGACGGCGCGATGGCGGGATTTGGATCAATGCGCAACTTCGGCAAGGGCAAGGTGATCGGGCCGCTGGTGGCCGAACAGGACGAGATGGCCATGCATCTGGCCGCGCATTTCCTGATGCAGAACGCGGGGCAGTTCATCCGCCTTGATACTTTGGTGCAAAGCGAGCGTTTTGGCGCGTTTCTTGCCGCCGCAGGGATGGGTGTGTTTGACACAGTCACCGAAATGCGCCTTGGCCGGTTGCGGCGTGCGATCACGGGGCCTTTGACCTACGGTCTGGCCATGCAATCGCTGGGGTGAACCCTGCCACAAAAACGATCAGCGGACCGAATGCAAAAAAAGGGCCAGTCCGGCCCTTTTTGTTGCTATGCAGAATGCCTGAGGTTACGAAATCCGGTCCTTTAGGCTGAAATACGCGCCCACAAACGGCAAGAACCACGGTTTTCCGGAATGCAGCGGCACTTTGGGCCATTCCAGCCCATCAAGCGGATTGCTGCCCGTGCGCCCCATTGCCATATCGGCCAAGGCCTGCCCCATCAGCGTGGACATCTGCGCCCCGTGGCCGGAATACCCCATACCATAGGTCATGCCATCAACCGTGCCCGCCCGCGGATAGCGGTCTTGGGTCATGCCAACCAGCCCGCCCCAGCAGTAATCGATCTCCACCGATTTCAGTTGCGGGAACAGTTGCGCCATGGATGCGCGCAGGATCTTGCCCGATTTCTCGTCAGAGCTTTGATCAGAGCGGGCCGAAAACCGTGCCCGCCCGCCGAAGATCAGCCGGTTGTCCGGTGACAGCCGGAAGTAGTTGCCGATATTCATCGAGGTGACATAGGTCCGGTTGCCGGGCAATGTGGCGGCAATCTCGCCCGCGCTCAACGGGCGCGTGGCAATGATATACGATCCCACAGAGATGATCCTGCTACGGAAATACGACAGGGGCGCCTCCTTGACCGCACCGGAATACGCGCCTGTGGCCACAATGACGCGTTCGGCATGCAGCGTGCCTTTGGGCGTGGTGATCTTCCATCCCGCCCCGTCGCGCGTGCGCCCCGTCACGGGGGCGTCTTCCCAGATCAGGGCGCCATGGCGGTGGGCCGCTGCGGCCAGACCGTTCACATATCGCCCCATATGCATCATTGCCGATTTCGAATAAAGCATGCCACCGTGAAAGGCCTCAGAGCCGATTTCATCCGCCAGTTCCGCCTTTTCCAAAAAGCGGGTGTCGGGATCGACCTCGCGGTGGATCTGTTCGAAATTGGAGCGAAGACCCGCAACATGGCTGGGCTTGGAGGCCAGTTTCAGCTTGCCCGAGCGGCGGAAATCACAAGCGATCCCTTCTTCGGCAATGACATCTTCGATCATGTCGATGGACCGGTCATAGGCCTGCCACAACTGTTTGGCCCGTTCCGCCCCGAGGTGGGATTTCGCCTCGCCAAAGCCGTGTGCCATACCGTTGTTGAGGTGCCCGCCATTGCGGCCGGAGCCGCCTGCGCCCACATGGCGGGCGTCGAGCACGGCGACACTCACACCCTCGCGGGCCAGTTTGCGCGCCGCGTTGAGGCCGGTAAAACCGGCCCCGATCACGACCACATCAACTTTGCCCTGTACCGGCCCCTTTTGTGCGGAACCAAATGGATCGGAGGTGGCGTGCCAATAGGATGTGAATTGCATCATTGTGCCTGTCTTACAGTCCGACCACGCCCGGAAGTTCCGAGATGTCCTTGATTTCGGTATAGCCATAGTAGGGATTGGCCGGCTCGTGTCCGCGATTGACCCAGACCTTGTTCTTGATGCCCAGATCATGGGCGGTCATCAGATCATAGCGGAAGCTGGATGAGACATGCAGCACATCCTCGGGGCCGCAACCCAGCTCGTCGAACATATATTCGAACGGGCGCATCTGCGGTTTGTAGGCCCCGGCACTTTCTGCGGTGAACACATGCGCAATCGGCGCGCCCAGCTTCTCGATGTTATGCGGGATCTGCGCGTTCATCGAGTTGGTCAGGGCCACCAACGGAATATTTCCGGCGATTTTGGCAAGGCCTGCGGGCACGTCTGCATGCGGTCCCCATGTGGGCACGCGGTCATAGATCGCCTGCGCCACAGCCGGATCGAAGCTAATATTATTGCGTTTGCAGGTCCGCTCCAGCGCGTTGTGCACGACGTCCAGATAGGGTTTCCACGCACCAAGCACCGCATCCAGGCGGTAGGCCGAGAAATCGCGGATGAATTTATCCATCTGCGCGGGGTCAAGCTGGTGTGCATAATGATCGCGCGCGGCATCGGCCATGTTGTACAGGATCATCGTGCCATGGCAGTCGAAGGTGATGAATTTGGGGCGGAAGGTCATGTCTTACTCCGAACATCTAGGATAGGCTTATCGTGGCCCAGACACCGCGACACAGCTTGCCGCGTTTGGCGATTTCAGCGCAGGAAATTGCGTATCTCCGCCACAGAGCGGCAGGCCGTGCCGTGCTGTTGGCGCATTCGGTGCCAGCATTGCTGAGCAGTCGGCCACAATAGCCCTATAGACACAGATATCTGGAACGGAGACCGCCATGACCTGCCTTGTGCCGCTGAATGCGACCCCGACATTTACCCCCACCGAGGCCGACGCCGCCCCCGACCGCCTGATTGAAGGCGCACCGCATTTCAAGACTTGGGAGCTGGACACAGCGCTTGGCGAGGCCGCGAAATGGGGCAAGATCCGAACCGGCATCTGGGAGGCGACGCCTGGCACATCGCGCTCGATCAAAGGTGACACATTCGAATTCTGCCATATTCTTTCGGGCCAGTGCGAGATCAGCGAAGACGGCGGAGAAACCCATAGCTTCGGTCCCGGCGACAATTTCGTGATGAAGCCCGGTTTTGTTGGCACATGGAAGACCGTATCGACCTTGCGCAAGATCTTCGTGATCGCATCATGAGCAGCGCCGCAGAGATCCTTGAGCGGCTGGTGGCCTATCCTACAGTGGTCGGTACCTCGAACGAGGCGCTGATGCGCTATGTGGCCGATTATCTGACATCATACGGCGCAAAAGTGCATTTGCTTGCCGGTCCCGAAGGGGACCGGTTCAATCTGTTCGCCACCTTGGGCGATCCGTCGGTGCCGGGGTATGTGCTGTCGGGCCATGTCGATGTCGTGCCCGCGACAGAGCCAGAATGGCGCGCCGATCCGTTTGTTTTACGCAATCACGACGGGCATCTGATCGGGCGCGGCGCCTGCGATATGAAGGGCTTCGATGCCGCCGTTCTGGCGGCCGTCCCGCAGCTTGCGAAAATGGCCCTGCGGGCGCCCATCCATATCGCGCTGTCTTATGACGAGGAGGCCGGCTGCAAGGGCGTGCCCCATCTTCTGGCGGCGCTGCCGGATCTGTGTGCGCCGCCCTTGGGGGCGATCATCGGAGAGCCTACAGGGCTGGTTCCGGTGCTGGCCCATAAAGGCAAGGCCGCGCTGAAGGTGACCGCACAGGGACGCTCGGGCCACAGTTCGCGCCCCGATCTGGGGGTGAACGCGATCCACGCGCTGCATCCGGCGCTGGATCTGGCGATCCGTCAGGCGCAGACACTGCGTGACGGGCCACAAGATACGCGGTTCGCGCCGCCCTATTCATCGCTGCAAGTGGGCACCATCACGGGCGGGCAGGCGATCAATATCATCCCAGAATTTGCGGAGATGCGGATCGAGGCGCGCGCGATTGCAGGGGTTGATCCATGCGAAATTCTGGCCCCGATCAAGGCCTTGGACGGGCTGCAATGCGAATGGCTTTCCAGCTATCCCGCGCTTGCATTGCCCGCCACGCACCCGCTGGCAGTCTTGTGCGAGCAGGTCAGTACACATGCGCCCTTGCAGGCGGTCTCTTTTGGTACCGAGGCCGGTCTGTTCCAGCAAGCGGGCGTGCCTGCAATCATCTGCGGTCCAGGCGATATCGCGCGGGCGCACCGCCCCGAGGAATATATCACCCTCGACGAATTGTCGGCCACGGTCGCGATGATCGAACGGCTGGGCCAGCAGGCCGCATGATCGCAGCAGATCCTGCGGTGGCCACCATTGCGCAGGATCAAACCTGCTGCGGGGTCCGATGATCAGGCGGATCATGCCGCTTTCGACCCCGTAGCATATCCCTAACATTCCACGGCAAAGCGAGGCCTCTCGTATGATTCCTGCGTCCCATAACGCTCCCCTCCGTTCCGCGCCCGATACCCAGCCAGATACCAAGCCCGATATCCAGATCGTGCCGTTCGAGGCAGATCATATCGCCGGTGCACTGCGCCTGTCACAGGCCGCAAACTGGCCGCATCGCGCCGAGGACTGGGCGCTGATGCTGTCGGTGTCGCGCGGATATGTGGCCATGCAGGGCGAACAGGTCGTGGGCACGGCACTGTGTTCGGTAATGGGCGATGTCGCGGCGATCAGCCTGATCATCGTGGATGCGACGTGTCGTGGCCAAGGTCTGGGCCGCGTCCTGATGGAGCGGGTCATAGCCGAAGGGGGGGCACGCGAATTGCGCCTGACGGCCACGGCAGACGGGCTGCCGCTGTACGAAAAACTCGGCTTTGTCGCCCAAGGTCAGGTGGTCCAATATCAGGGGACTGCCCGCGCGATGACGCCCGAGCAGGACGTCCGCACCGGCACTGCTACAGATCTGGCCGCCGCCAGCGACGCCGATCTGGACGCGACCGGCATGAGCCGCGCAGAGCTGCTCGAGTATATCGCCCAAGACGGCAAGATTTTGACAACCAAGGGGGGCTTCGGCTTTTTGCGCGCGTTTGGTCGCGGCTATGTCGTAGGCCCCGTGGTCGCCCGCACCCCCGAGGCCGCACGGGCACTGATCGCGGCCGCAGCCACCAGCCACGCGGGACAGTTTTTGCGCGTCGATTTCCCGCAGGAGCGGGAACTGGGACCGTTTGCTGAAAGCCTCGGCCTGACACATGCCGGTGGCGGTGTGAAAATGACCCGCAATGGCCAGCCGCATATCACAACACATTACCAAACCTACGCGCTTGCTTCGCAAGCCTTGGGATGAACGGGAGCTAATCATGCTGACAAATTCGCTTGTTGAACTGGACCGCCAACACCTTATCCACCCTGTTTCGTCCTTTCACGGCCACGAGGCGCGCGGCGTGCGTGTGCTGACGGGTGCCAAAGGGGCCACCGTCACCGATGCCGAGGGTCGCGAACTGCTGGACGGTTTCGCGGGGCTTTGGTGTGTGAACGCAGGCTACGGCCATGAAAGTGTCGTGGAAGCCGCCGCCGAACAGATGCGCCGTCTGCCCTATGCCACGGGGTATTTCGATCTGGGGGCCGAGCCGCCGATCAGGTTGGCCGCCGCGTTGGCGGAACGTAGCCCCGGCGATCTGGATCATATCTATTTCTCCTTGGGCGGATCGGATGCGGTCGACAGCACGATCCGCTTTGTGCGCTATTACTGGCATGCCAAAGGCCAGCCGAACCGTGACCAGTTCATCTCGGTCGAGCAGGGCTATCACGGCTCCACCACGATGGGCGCGGGTTTGACCGCGCTGCCGGGCTTTCACGAAGGTTTTGGCGTGCCCTACGCATGGCAGCATAAAATTTCGTCGCACTATCGCTATCGCAATCCGGTGGAGGGCGATCAGGCGATCATTGAGGCGTCTGTCGCGGAATTGCGCGCCAAAGTGGCCGATATCGGCGAGGATCGCGTTGCCGCCTTCTATGTGGAGCCGATCCAGGGGTCGGGCGGTGTATTGGTGCCGCCGAAGGGCTGGATCAAGGCCATGCGCGATGTCTGCACCGAGCTGGATATCCTGTTCATCGCCGACGAGGTGATCACGGGCTTTGGCCGCACAGGGCCGCTTTTCGCCTGCGAGGAAGAGGGCGTGGTCCCCGATCTGATGACGGTCGCCAAGGGGCTGACCTCTGGCTATGTGCCGATGGGGGCTGTGTTCATGCGCGATCATGTCTACCAGACCATTGCCGAAGGGGCAGGGGCCAAGGCCGTGGGTCACGGGTTCACCTATTCCGCCCATCCGGTGTCAGCGGCCGTGGCGCTGGAGGTGCTGAATCTTTACGAGGGTGGCTTGCTGGACAACGGGCGCAAGGCCGGCGCGCGCCTGATGGCGGGCTTGGAAGGGTTGCGCGATCACCCGCTTGTGGGCGATGTGCGTGGTCGCGGGATGTTGGCGGCGGTCGAACTGGTGACCGACAAGGACAAAAAGACCCCCCTGCCGGCAGAGCTGCAACCCGCCACCCGTCTGTTTGACCGGGCGTGGCAGGAAGGGCTGATCATCCGCTCCTTTGCGCAAGGGATCTTTGGTTATGCACCGCCTTTGTGCTGCACTGAAGAAGAGATCGACCAGATCGTGGCGCGCACCCGCAAGGTGCTGGATCTTACGCTGGACGATCCGGAAATCCGCGCGGCGATGCGCTGATGGCGCTGCTGTTTTTATCAACGCCTGAGCGGGCGGCTGTGTGGAAACAGGTGTTCGATGCGGCCGGAGAAGAGATCATCATCGGGGCGGAGGCGGTTACCGACCGCGCCGCCATCACCCATATCCTGTGCTGGACCCCGCCACAGGATCTGAGCATCTATCCCAATTTGAAAGTGGTGATCTGCGCAGGCGCAGGCGTCGACCATCTGCCGCCCATGCCAAAGGGTGTGCAGTTGTCGCGCACCATCGCGCCCGGGATCGAGGAAATGGTCCGCGACTGGGTGGTGATGTCCACCTTGATGCTGCACCGCGACATGCCCGCCTATATCGATCAGGGCACACGTGGCGAGTGGCAGGCCCATTCCACGAAACTGGCCCGCACGCGGCGAGTGGGGATCATGGGGACGGGTCGCATCGGCCAGCTTGTGGCCGGTTCCCTTCAATCGTTGGGGTTTCAGGTGTCGGGCTACAGCCGGTCCGGCCGGCCCGTCGCAGGGCTCGAGGTGTTCGATGCCGCCCGACGCGATGCATTTCTGGCGCGTAGCGATATCCTGATCGGGCTTTTGCCGCTGACCGGCGAAACCCGTGCCATGATGGATGGCGCGTTTTTCGGCCAGTTGCCGCAAGGGGCGCATATCGTACACGCGGGGCGCGGCGCGCAGCTGGTGCTGGATGATCTGCGCACCGCGCTGCAGGCAGGTCAGGTAAAATCCGCCATGCTGGATGTGACCGACCCAGAGCCATTGCCCCCCGATCACTGGGCATGGCGTGACCCGCGCGTGATGATCACCCCGCATGTCGGATCGTATACCGATCACGCAGAGGGCGCGCGCCACGCGCTTGCGGTAATAGAGGCCACACGCACCGGTGCCCCGGTTCCGGGCGTCGTGGATCCTGTCAAAGGCTATTGAACACGGGGGGGTGCGCGACCGGATCTGCTGCGCACCCCTGTAATAGAGAATAATCTGCCGTGCGAGGCATGGATTATGGTGTGAGGCACCCCTCCTTTCGCGGTGATACTGGATCAAGCGATGATCCACCGCATCGAGGCGGCGCATACGATCCACGTCAGGGCAATACGGTCTCCTCCCCACCGTAAAGCGCCCGCCCGACACGACAGCGCCGCGCATGTGAAGCGGTCAGAAACATAAAGGAAAGCCCGCGATGGCAAGCACCACGACCGTAAAACCACTTGATACATTCGAGTATGTGACGTTCGATGTGGTTGGCACATTGATCGATTTCGAAGGTGCCATCATTGAAGGTTTGCGCGAAATCGCCACCGCAGAAGGTGTGCAAGTGGATGGCGAAACGGCGCTGGCACTGTATCGCGAGGCGCGGTATGCCCCTGATGCTGGCCTGTTTCCTGATGATCTGGCGCGCTGCTACAGCCAGATGGCACCGGCCCTTGGTCTGCCTGACACGCCCCGATACCAGCAGATTATGGTGGATACGGTAGGCGAGGCCAAACCGTTCCCGGATTCCGTGGCCAGCATGGCGACGCTTGCAAAGCATTATAAGCTGATTGCCATGACCAACGCCCGTCGTTGGGCGTTTGACAAGTTTGCCGAAAAGCTGGGCCAGCCGTTCTGGGCCAGTTTCACGACCGATGACACAGGCTGTGAAAAACCGAACCCTGCGTTTTTCCATCAGGTGTTCGAGTTCGTGCAAAAGGATGGTGCCGACCGGCATAAAATTCTGCACACCGCGCAAAGCCAGTATCATGACATCGGAATTTCGCGTGAACTGGGCATGACGAATGCGTGGATCCAGCGCCGCCATGACAAGGATGGGTACGGGGGCACGATCGAACCCAAAAGCTTCACCCGGCCCGATTACCATTTCCACGCGCTGTCCGAACTGGCCGAGGCAACCGAGACCGCTCATTCCACCACGATGTGATCCTCTTTTCAGGCGGCTTAAAGATCGCCGGAATCAGACTTCACATATCCATTTGATCAGGGAGATCATTCATGACCAAGACACCTACCAATTGGACCGGCCGCGACGACGCCATGGTCGAAGACATGATCCGGCGCGGGGCAACCCGCAGGCAGTTGCTGAAGATGCTGATGGCCTCTGGCGTCGGCGTGGCGGCAGGCGGATCGTTGCTGATGCGGGCAGGGGCGGCGCATGCCGAAACGCCGGTATCGGGCGGGCATTTGCGCGCGGCAGGCTGGTCGTCTTCGACCGCCGATACGCTTGATCCGGCCAAAGCCTCGCTTTCGACCGATTATGTGCGCTGCTGTGCGTTCTATAACCGCCTGACCTTCCTTGATGAAGCGGGCGAGGTCCAAATGGAACTGGCCGAGAAGATCGAGACCGATGACGCCAAAACATGGAATGTGACCCTGCGTTCGGGCGTGACGTTCCATGACGGCAAGACCCTGACGAGTGATGATGTGCTTTACTCGCTCAACCGGCATCTGGATCCGGCGGTCGGCTCCAAGGTCAATTCCATTGCCAAGCAGATGACCGAAATCACCAAGGTTGACGACCTGAACCTGCGTATCGTTCTGGATCAGGCCAATGCCGATTTGCCCGCCATTCTGGCGCTGCACCACTTCTTGATTATCGCCGACGGCACAACCGATTTTGCCAAGGCCAATGGCACGGGCGCGTTCATCTGCGAGACGTTCGAGCCGGGCGTGCGCTCTGTCGGCAAGAAAAACCCCGATTACTGGAAAGCCGAAGGCCCCTATCTCGACAGTTTCGAGTTCATCGCGATCAGCGACGATAACGCCCGTGTGAACGCACTGTTGTCTGGCGATATCCAGCTTGCCGCCGCGATCAATCCGCGCTCGGTGCGTCTGGTGGAGAGCAATAATAGCGTGAAGACATCGGTCACCACATCGGGCAACTACTCCAACCTCAACATGCGCCTTGATATTGATCCCGGTGACAAGGCCGGCTTTGTCGAGGGGATGAAATATCTCATCAACCGCGAGGCGATCCAGAAATCGCTGTTCCGCGGTCTGGCCGAAGTGGCCAATGACCAGCCGGTCTCGCCCGCCGATCGCTATCACAACCCCAATCTGAAAGCGCGCGAATTCGATCCCGAGCGGGCAAAAGCCCTGTTCGACAAAGCGGGCCTTTTGGGCACGGAAATTCCGATTGTGGCCTCTGATGCAGCGACATCGTCGGTTGATATGGCGACGATTGTCCAGCAAGCGGGCCGTGATGTCGGGATGAACTTCAAAGTCGAGCGCGTGCCGTCAGACGGGTATTGGTCGAATTACTGGCTGAAGGCGCCGGTGCATTTCGGCAATATCAACCCGCGTCCCACGCCTGATATCCTGTTTTCTCTGCTGTACGCATCCGACGCGCCGTGGAACGAAAGCCATTATAAATCCGATAAATTCGATGCCATGCTTTCGGAGGCACGCGGCGCGCTTGACGAAGACAAGCGGACCTCGATCTATTGGGAAATGCAGGAAATGGTGGCCAATGAGGCGGGCACCGCGATCCCCGTTTATATCTCCAACGTCGACGCGCTTTCGTCCAAGGTGGGCGGGCTGAAACCCAACCCGCTGGGCGGTATGATGGGCTATGCCTTTGCAGAGTATGTCTGGCTGAAAGACTGACCCTCTCGCCGGGCGTGCCCTTTGGTGGTGCGCCCGACTATCCATTCAATAAATGCAGAGGTGGCCATTGCTTTTATCCTATTCAACCTCAATTCTGGTTTTGCAGCGCTTGGCTATTGCGCTTTTGACACTCGTGATCGTCTCTTTCGCGGTGTTCTTCGCGACCGAACTCTTGCCCGGTGATGTGGCCCAGATCCTTTTGGGCCAAGCGGCCACCCCCGAGGCCGTGGCCGGCCTGCGAGAGGCAATGGGGCTGAACCAGCCTGCCTTTTTGCGCTTTCTGGGCTGGCTTGCAGGATTGCTGCATGGTGATTTCGGTATTTCCTATGTCAACAACATGCCCGTGGCCGATCTGATCGGCGACCGGTTGGTAAACTCGCTCAGGCTTGCGGGCGTGACCACGCTGGTGTCTGTTCCGGTGTCGCTGTGTCTGGGGATCGGGGCTGCGATGTGGCGCGGATCACTGTTCGACCGTATCGTGACCGTCCTGACGATTTCGGTCATTTCCGTGCCTGAATTCATGGTGGCCACACTGGCTGTGCTGATCTTTGCCGTGTGGCTGGGATGGTTGCCCGCACTGAGTTACGGTGCGGATGTATCGTCGTTTTCGGCCATGCTCAAAGCCTATGCGATGCCGGTGATTTCACTGTCGTTTGTGGTCTGTGCCCAGATGATCCGCATGACCCGCGCCGCTGTGATCGACACGATCAATACCCCTTATGTCGAGATGGCGCTGTTGAAAGGTGCCCGCCGGTCGCGAATGGTTCTGCGCCACGCGCTGCCAAATGCGCTGGGTCCGATTGCGAATGCGATCGCGTTGTCGCTGTCGTATCTGGTGGGCGGTGTGATCATCGTTGAAACAATCTTCAATTATCCCGGTGTGGCCAAGCTGATGGTCGATGCCGTGGCCACCCGAGACCTGCCGTTGATCCAGTCCTGCGCGATGATCTTCTGTGTCAGCTACCTGTCGCTTATTACGCTGGCAGATCTGATGGCAATTCTCTCCAACCCGAGGCTGCGCAAGTGATGAAACCCACAACCTCTCCATTCCGTTTCATGTCGCCGCGCCAGATGGGCTATTCGTTCAACTGGGTCGGGCGTATCGGTCTTGCGGTCATCGTGTTCTGGGCCTTGGTGGCAATCTTCGGGCCGATGTTGCAGCCCTATTCACCGGGCGAAATCGTCGATTGGGACTATTTCGGCCCGATGACCCACCAGTATCTGCTGGGCACCGACTATCTGGGGCGCGATGTGCTGTCGCGTATCTTGATGGGGGCGCGCTATACTGTTGGCATCGCGCTTGTGTCGGTGTTTCTGGCGTGCGCGGGCGGGGTTGTACTGGGGATGGTGGCCGCTGTTATCGGTGGCTGGTTCGACATGATCCTGTCGCGCCTTCTCGATGCGTTCAACGGCATTCCCTCGCTGCTGTTCGGGCTTGTGGTCGTGGCGGCGGTGGGCTCGTCGATTCCGGTTCTGGTAATGACGCTTGCGGCCATCTACCTGCCCGGTGCCTATCGCTTTGCCCGTGCGCTTGCGGTCAATGTCAACACGATGGATTTTGTGACAGTGGCGCGGGCGCGGGGTGAAAAGACGCCCTATCTGATCTTGCGCGAGATTTTCCCCAACATCCTCGGGCCGGTTCTGGCGGATCTGGGGCTCAGGTTCGTGTTTATCGTGCTGGTTCTGTCGGGGCTGTCGTTTCTGGGTCTTGGCGTGCAACCGCCCTATGCCGACTGGGGGGCATTGGTGCGCGAGAATATCGGTGCGTTGTCGTTCGGGGCGCCTGCGATCATCTTCCCGTCTGTCGCGATTGCGTCCCTGACCATTTCGGTGAACATGTTCATCGACAACCTGCCCACCAAAATCCGCGATAGGAGCTGAGCCATGTCGAACCAACCACTGGTATCCATCCGCGATCTGAAAATCGGGGCCACCACGGATGCGGGCCGCAGGGTAGAGATTATTCGTGGCGTCAGTTTCGATATCCAACCCGGCGAGATCGTGGCATTGATCGGTGAATCCGGCTCCGGCAAAACCACGATCGCGCTGTCGCTTATGGGCCATACCCGTACCGGTTGCGGCATCGACGCGGGCACGATCCGCATTGACCAGCATGACGTGACCGCCATGTCCGAGGCCAAGCGCGCGCGCATCCGCGGCACAGAAGTATCCTATGTGCCGCAATCGGCGGCGGCGGCGTTCAACCCCAGCCAGAGGATCATCGATCAGGTGATCGAGGTGACGGCCATCCACAAGCTGCTGGATCGCGATGCGGCTGAAAAAAAGGCCGTCGAGCTGTTTCGTGCGCTGGCACTGCCCAATCCCGACACGATCGGGGCGCGCTATCCCCATCAGGTCTCAGGCGGGCAGTTGCAGCGATTGTCGGCGGCGATGGCGCTGATCGGAGACCCGAAACTGGTGATCTTTGACGAGCCCACCACCGCGCTGGATGTGACCACCCAGATCGAGGTTTTGCGGGCGTTCCGCTCGGTGATGGAAAAAGGTGGCATGGCGGGGGTGTATGTCAGCCACGATCTGGCCGTTGTGGCCCAGATCGCCGACCGTATCATCGTTCTGAAAAGCGGCGAGATTCAGGAAGAGGGCACAGCCCAGCAAATTCTCGATGCGCCCACCCATCCCTACACGCGCGAGCTGCTGGCCGCCTTCGAGCCGGTGCCGCATGTGCCGCTGGATGTGCCCCAAGACGCGTCCCGCCAGCCGATCCTTGAGGTGCGCAACCTGAGCGCGGGCTACGGGCCTGTGCGCAATGGCGAGCCTGCGGCCAAGATCCTCAAAGATATCAACTTTCGTCTGCAACCGGGTAAGAACCTCGGGGTGATCGGTGAATCCGGATCGGGAAAATCAACGCTGGCGCGCGCGATATCGGGCATCCTGCCGCCCTATCAGGGCGAGGTTGTGGTCAATGGTGTGGTCCAAGAGCCAAGCCTTGCGCAGCGGAGCAAAGAACAACTGCGCCATGCCCAGATCGTCTTCCAGCTGCCCGATACCGCCCTTAATCCCGCCCAGCCCATCGGGGCCATTCTGGCGCGGCCCTTGCGGTTTTACCACAATATGCGGGGGGCGGCCTGCGAGGCCCGCGTGATCGAGCTGCTGGACATGGTGCAACTGCCTGCAGCCCTGCGCCACCGCTTGCCGGGCGAATTGTCAGGCGGTCAGAAACAGCGCGTCAATCTGGCCCGCGCGCTTGCAGCCGACCCCAAGCTGATCTTGTGCGACGAAATCACATCGGCCCTTGATACGGTCGTGGGGGCGGCAATCATCGAATTGCTCAAGGAGCTGCAGCGCGAGCTGGAGCTGAGCTATATGTTCATCAGTCATGATCTGTCCACGGTCGAGGCGATCTGTGATGATGTTCTGGTGATGTATAAAGGCGAGGTCGTTGAAGCGCTGCCCGCGGCCCGCATGAGCGAGGATGCCCGCCATCCCTATTCACGGCTTCTGGTGTCGTCGGTGCCAAAGCTCGACACCGGCTGGCTGGCAGGGCTGGAGCAGGACCCCGAACTGATTGCGCGGTTTGCCAACCGTTGAGGAGGGCTGCCGCTCTTTGAGCTTTGCGACGGCCCTTTGAGTTTTGCGACGGCTTGCCGGGCCGTCGCTGGCAAATCCGTTCGGTGCCTTACAAAAGGGGCCGCCGCAGGCCCCTTTTTGCGTCATAGTTTATCTTCGAACAGCCGGCTTAACGGGATTTGCGTTTTGGCAAACGGCGTTTTGATCACGACAAAGCTGAAATATTTATCCACCCCGATATCGTCGCGGTCAATCAGCGCCTCTATGATGTTTTGGTAATCCGAAATGCTGCTGGTCACGAATTTCGCAAGGTAATCATAGCCGCCCGAAACCAGATGGCATTCCACACAGCTGTCGATCTGTTCCAGCGCCTGCTGGAATCGCGCGAAATCGATCTGGCGATGGTTTTTAAGCGTGAATTCTGTGAATACGGTCAGCGTCTCGCCCAGTTTGGGCACATCTATCTGGGCGCTGTAGCCTGTGATATAGCCGGCCTGCTGCAGCTTCTTGACCCGCATCAGGCAAGGCGATGGCGACAGAGCGACCCGCTCTGACAGCTCCACATTTGTAATCCGTCCGTTTCGCTGTAATTCGGCCAGAATTTTCAGGTCGATGCGATCCAACTTATAGGGCGCGTTCATGCGGTGCGTTTCCGTGTCAGATGTGGCAAAGGCCGGCAGGGGCCTTCGTGTTGCGATGGGCGGTGCGCAGACGAAAGGATATGCTGTCGTGCGGAGCGATTAGGCATAAGCCTCTGGTAGCGCGATGATACGTTTGACGCAAATGGTGGAGAATGAAAACATGAACGCGCCCCTTAAACGCATTACTACACAAACAGACCTGCCACAGGCCGCAGATTGCGTCGTGATCGGGGCGGGCATTACGGGCGTTTGTACAGCATATTGGCTGGCGCGTGCAGGCCAGAGCGTGGTTTTGTTGGAAAAAGGCCAGATCGGTGCGGAACAGTCCAGCCGGAACTGGGGCTGGTGCCGACAACAAAACCGTGATGCGCGCGAATTGCCGTTGGCCACCAAAAGCCTTGATCTGTGGGAAGAAATGAGCCGCGATATAGGCGAGGATCTGGGCTTTCGCCGCTGTGGCCTGCTGTATCTGTCCAACGATAGCGCCGAAATCGAAGGCTGGGCGAAATGGGGCCGGTTTGCGCGCGCTGAAGGCGTGGACACCCGCATGCTGACCCGCGCGCAGGCCACCGAGCGCGGTGCGGCCACCGGTCAGACGTGGGAGGGGGGCGTATGGTCTGCCTCCGACGGGATCGCCGATCCGTCGCGTGCCGCGCCCCTGATCGCCCGAGGTGTGATCAAACATGGCGGTGTGGTGGTGCAGAACTGCGCCGCGCGCGGTGTGGAAACCCAAGCCGGTGCGGTGTGCGCTGTTGTGACGGAAAAGGGGCGGATCGCGACCACGCAGGTTGTGGTGGCAGGTGGGGTCTGGGCGGGCAGCTTTCTGCATCAAAAAGGCATCCGGTTTCCGCAAACGGCGGTGCGCAGTTCGATCCTGTCGGTGGCGCCTGGCGCAGAAGGCCTGCCGCCTGCGATGCATACCAAGGCCGTTTCGGTGACCCGCCGCGGTGACGGGGCGCATACTCTGGCCATTTCCGGCCGCGCCAATCTGGATCTTACGCCGGCGGCGCTGATGGGGGTGCGGCATTTCCTGCCGATGGCCGTCAAGCGCTGGCGTGCCTTGTCGCCCGGTGGCACCCAAGCGTGGCGCGCGGGCTTCGAGACGCGGCGGAAATGGGCGCTCGACCAGATCACCCCGATGGAGCGGATGCGCGTCCTGAACCCCGCGCCCTCCGCCCGCCTGATCCGCGAAACAGTGCAGGCGGCGTACCGGTTGCTGCCCGCACTCGAAGGTCTGCCGGTGCAGGCAACATGGGCGGGTTATATCGACAGCACGCCCGATGGTGTGCCGGTGCTGGACACCGATACGGGCCTGCCGGGGCTGACATTGGCGGCGGGCCTGTCCGGGCACGGTTTCGGGATCGGGCCGGGGGTGGGGCATCTGATCGCCGACATGATCTTGGGCCGCGAGCCCATCACCCAGACCCGGCAATACAAGCTGGCGCGCTTTGACAGCACCCAGTGGGGGCAGGTGGCCGAATTCTAGGGGCATGATGCGAACCGGCTGATCGCGAAGGGGGCAAGGGGTGTGGTGCACTGGCCGGTGGCCACCAGTTCCGCCATCACATCCCCGACCGCCGGACCCAACTGGAAGCCGTGGCCGCAAAACCCGAAGGCGTGAAACAGTCCCGGCGTTGTTGTGGATGGCCCCATCACCGGCAACCCGTCCGACACATAGCCTTCGCAGCCCGACCATTGCCGGATGACGGCCACATCTGCCAGCGCGGGGCATAGCCGCACCACTTGGGCCAATTGCGTGGCGGTCAGCGACGGATCTATCTTGGCAAAAGATCCGCAGGCCACCGGCACTTGCGCCACCGCGCCACCGAACACCACATTGCCGCGTTCGACCTGACGCAGATAGGCGCCGCGGTCTTGGCTCCACATGCCCACAACCGGCACGATGCGATGGGGCAGGGGCTCGGTCACGCCCATTTGCGGTCCGGCCATGCGCAAGGGCACATCTTCGCCGAACTGTGCGGCAATCTCGCGGCCCCAGGCGCCTGCGCAATTGACCACGACATCTGCGTTGAAATCTCCGCGCGCGGTGCGCACCGTGAAACTTCCGTTTTGCGCATGGACCTGCACATGGCCTGCCTGATCGACGATTTGCGCCCCCGTACGTGCGGCGGCATCGGCGAATGCGGGCGCGACCAGCCGCGGGTTCGCGCTGCCGTCCTGGGGTGAAAAGCTGGCACCGATTGCATCTGGCCCAAGCCCGGGAAACTGTTTGCGGAGTTGCGCAGGCTCAACCACCTCCAGCGACAGGCCCCATGGGCGGGCGGCTTGCGCGAATGTCGTCATATCGTCAAAGGAGGGCTGATCGAAAATCAGGCGCAGGTGGCCTGTGGCGCGAAATTCCACATCACGGCCCAGCAGGCTTTCGGCCCGCCCCCAAAGCGCACGCGCGCGATGCGCCAGTGGCAGCTGTGGCAGGTAGCGCCCCGTGCGCCGGATGTTTCCAAACGACGCAACCGTGGCCCCTGCACCGATTGCACCGCGGTCTATCAAACACACCGGCAGGCCGCGCTGTGCGAGGAAAAAAGCCGTGGCACTGCCCATCAGCCCGCCGCCCAGAACGATCGTTTTCATGCCCCTGCTCCTTGATCGGTTGCGCTGTGCAGTGGGCTTAAAAGACCCTGCCTTGACACGCGATGTCAAAGACCGGAAACGTCTTGTGTCATAAGTTCAACCTATGGATGGGTCATGCGCGCACGCCAACTGGAAGTTTTCACCGCCGTTATGCGGGCAGGTACGGTGACCGAGGCCGCTCGGATGCTCAATATCTCGCAACCCGCGCTTAGCCAGATTTTGCGCCACACCGAGGACGAGCTGGGGTTCGCGCTGTTCAATCGTGAAAAGGGGCGGCTTCATCCCACCCCCGAGGCGCAGGAACTTTACCCCGAGGCGGAGCGTCTGTTTGGCGAGCTGGAGGGGCTGCGACGCAAAACGGCGGACCTGAAGCTGGGGCGTGCGGGCTTGGTCAGGGTCGGATGTTCCACCCCGCCTGCGATGTCCATGCTGCCGCAGGTTCTGGTCGAATTCCGCCGTCGCCACCCCGATATCGTGCTGCGCTGCAATGTCGCGCCCTTGCAGTCGCTGCATGCGATGCTGCGCGAAGGTGATGTGGCCGTGGCGCTGGGGCTGACGGATCTGTGTCCGCCCGATATCGCGGTGGAGGTTCTGGGATATACCGGTTTTTGTTGCCTGCTGCCGTCAGGACATCCGCTCGCGTCGCAAGATCAGGTGAGCTTGCCGGATCTGACCGCCCATGACGTGATCTCATATCGCGCCGCGACACGCCCCTATGACGAGCTGGATGCCGTCGCACGGCGCACCGGACACCGCTTCGTGCCGCAGCTGGAAATTGACACATCAATCTCGGCGGTAGGGTTCGTGCAGGCGGGTCTGGGTGTGGCGGTCGTGGATACGATGTTGCCATGGGCGCAGTTTTCGGGGTTGGAAATCCGCCCGCTGGCCGATGCGCCGCGCTTGCCGCTGTCGCTGATGACCCTGCGCGGAAAGATCCTGTCGCGCGCCGAGGACCTGATCTGTGACCAGATGCGCGAGACCGCCCATAAGTCCGACCTATAACCTCAGGCGCGATCCGACTTGGACATGGCGCGCCCTCTCTGGTCGTTTGGGCAAAACGAACGGAGAAGGTGGATCGGATGGACGGCCAGAGCATGGGCGAAGACTGGAAGATTGGTGTCGATATTGGCGGCACCTTTATGGATTTCTGCGCGTTGGAAGCAAATTCGGGGCGCATGGCATCGTTGAAAGTGCTGACCACCCCTGATGATCCCGGCGCCGAACTGAGCCGTGGTCTGGATTTGCTGGCCGAGCGCGAGGGGCTGGACCCGTCCCGTGTCAGCCGGTTCGTGCATGGCACGACTGTGGGGATCAATACGATCATCCAGCGCAAAGGCGCCAAGCTGGCGCTTTTGACCAATGCGGGGTTCGAGGATGTGATCGAACTGGCACGGCTGCGCATGCCAGAGATGTATTCGCTGTTCTGTCACCGGCCCGAGCCCCTGATCCCGCGCGATATGATCTTTGGCCTGCCTGTCAGGATGCGGCCCGACGGCACGCGTGTGGACGCCCCTGATGCGGTAGAAGGTGTGGTGGCGCAGGCGCGCGCAGCCGGTGCCCAAGGGATCATCGTGGCGCTGCTGCATGCATGGCGCGACAGCCGTCAGGAGGCAGAGATACGCGCCCAGATCGAAACCCTTGCCCCCGATCTGTTCGTGTTCACCTCGGCCGAGGTCTGGCCGGTGATCCGCGAATACGAACGCACATCAACGGCGATCCTGAACGGATATGTGCATCCGCGTGTTTCGGGATATCTCAACGCACTCGAGGCGCGACTGGCGGCCAAGGCCGTGCCCGCCCGTGCGATGCTGACCAAATCCAACGGCGGTTTGATGAGCGCGCACGAGGGGCGGCGCGATTGTGTGTCGATGCTGTTGTCTGGCACGGCGTCGGGTGTGATCGGGGCGGCGTGGCTGGCCCGTCAGGCGGGTGAAAGCCGTATCCTGACGCTGGATATCGGTGGCACATCGGCGGATTTCGCGCTCATCATCGACGGGGCGGTTCAGTTCGGCTCTGATGAGCTGGTGGGGGAATTCCCGCTGCATATTCCGTCGGTTTCGGTCAGTTCCATCGGGATCGGCGGAGGTTCTATTGCCAGTGTGGATGCGCAAGGTCTGCTGCGTGTGGGGCCTGAAAGTGCAGGGTCTACCCCCGGTCCTGCCTGTTACGGTCGTGGCGGCACGCGCCCCACCGTGACCGATGCGATGGTCGTGTGCGGTTGGCTGGGCCATAGCGAAATGGCCTATGGCCAGTTGCAGATGACACCTGATCTGGCCCGTGATGCCGTGGCCCCCTTGGCGCAGGCCATGGGCCGCTCGGTGGAGGAGGTCGCGCAGGCCATCCTTGATATCGCGATCTCCGAGATGTTTGTGGAGGTCGAGAAGCTCTCGTCGCGCGCCGGTGTGGATTTGCGTGATTTCGCGCTGATGCCCTTTGGCGGCGGTGGTCCGATGCTGGGGGCGTTTCTGGCGCGCGAGATAGGAATGTCGCGGGTGATCGCGCCGCGCCGTCCGGGGGTCGTCTCGGCGCTTGGCGGGCTTGTGGCCGATCTGCGCGGGGATTTCATCCGCACGGTCTTTGCGGGCCTTGATCGGGACACACTGCCCCTGCTGCAAGATCACTTCCGCGCCCTGTCACAAGAAGGCCATGCGTGGCTTGTGGCACAAGGTCATACCGGCGCGGTCGATCTGAAGCTGTCGGCCGATATGCGCTATGGCGGCCAAAGCTACGAGATAGAGGTCGCGCTAGAGCCCGACTGGCTGCACGACGAAAGCAAAATGGCACAAGCCTTCCACCAGACCCACGCCCGCATCTATGATTTCGATGATCCCGCTGGCCGTGTCGAGGTTGTGAACCTGCGTCTTTCGGCGTTGGGTGATGCGCCCAAACCCGATCTGGGCGAGGCCGCCGATGTGGTGCCCGCCGACCCACGCGCTGTGTCGGTGTATATCGACGGCTGGCGCGATGTGGCGCTGTACACGCGCGCGAGCCTTGCACCGGCTGCGACGTTTGAAGGCCCTGCCATCGTCACGCAGGAAGACACCACATTCGCCATTCCGCCGGGCGCGGTGGCGCGGGTCGACGACACCCTCAACATCCACCTTGAATTTGCAAAGTGATCCCCATGTTTGACAAAATGACCCTTCAGGTACTGGCCAACCATGCCCGTGCAGCCGCCGAGAACATGGCCCACACCCTGCACCGGACCGCCCACAGCGCCTTTGTAAAAGAGACGCAGGATTTTACCGTCATGCTGATGGACCGGCGCGGCGATACCTTTGCCGTGCCGATGGATCTGGGGGCGACGTGGTATCCGGGTCTGACCTACGGGCGCGCGATCGATATGGTCGAGGATTACCGTCCGGGGGATGTGGCCTTCACCAATGACCCCTACAGCGGCCATGTCGCGACCCATGCCCCCGATACGCATCTGTGGAAACCGGTCTTTGCCGAAGACGAGATCGTGGCATGGACGGGCGGGCATATCCATAACACCGATATGGGCGGGGCCGTGCCTGCGTCGCTTTCGCGCTCGCTCACCGAGATACACCAGGAAGGGCTGCGCTTTCCGCCGATGAAACTGGTCAACGAAGGTGTGTTTGACGAACAGATCATGCGCATCATGTCGACCAATGTGCGCAAACCCGACCTGAATACCGGCGATATCAAGGCGCTGGTGGGCGCGCTGAATACCGGCGAGCGCAAGGTCCATGCGATGATCGAGCGGTTCGGCAAGACGGGGTTTGTCAGTGGTGTGGCCGCACTCAAGGATCAGGCCGAAGCACAGGCCCGCGCGATTTTGCAACAGATCCCCGATGGCGATTATGTCTTTGCCGATTATGCCGACGAAGATAGTGATGAGGCCAACCCCTGCCGGCTGAAACTCACACTGAAAATCCGCGATGATGCGGCCATTCTGGATTTCACCGGCTCCGATCCGCAGCTTGGCTCGTCGCTCAATGTGCCCTCGGGCGGTGATCCGCGCCATACTATCTTGCTGGTGGGGGTGTATTATGTGCTCTACACGCTCAACCCCAAGATATTGCTTAATACGGGCCTGACACGCCCGTTCAGCTGTATCGCACCCGAAGGCACGGTGCTAAACCCCGTGGCCCCTGCGGCGGTCGGAATGCGCTCGCTCACCTGCGCGCGGCTGCGCTCTGTCATCTTCGGGGCTTTCGCGCAGGCCATTCCCGACAAGATGCCGGCCGCGCCTGCGGGCAATAATTGCATCATCAATGTGATGACGCGTGACGAACGCACACAGAAAACCGTCATCGCGGCGATCAATCCGGTGGTGGGCGGCGGCGGCGGCATGCCTCATCGCGACGGCACCAACGGGTCGGGTGCGGATGCGGCCTATCTTAAAAACACCCCCATCGAGATCACCGAGACCGAAGTACCGGTGGAGTTCGTCAGATACGGTCTGGCGCAGGATTCAGGCGGGCCGGGCCTGTGGCGTGGCGGGCTTGCCACCGAAATGGCGTTCAAGGTCTTTGCCCCCGACAGCCGGATCACCGCACGCAACCGGGACCGCAGCTTCTTCCGGCCGTGGGGCACCGGCGGCGGGCGTGCCGCGGGTCTGGCGGCGATGACCGTGAACCCGGATACACCGCAGGCGCATAGTCAGGGTTCCAAGGATACGGCGATCTTGCAGCCGGGCGATGTGCTGGCGGTGCGCTCTGCGGGGGGCGGCGGGCGCGGCAATCCGATGTTGCGTGATCCTGCGCGTGTGGCGCGCGATGTCGCCTGCGGGTATGTGTCGGTGCAGGCGGCACGGCGCGATTATGGCGTGGTGCTTGCGGGCGGTGCGGTAGATGTGGCCGCAACGCAGGCCCTTCGCGCGGCCCAACCGGCAGTGTCCAAGGCGTTCTTCCACTTCGGCCCGGAACGCGAAGGGTATGAGGCGCAATGGACCGATGCCGCCTATGACCGGCTGACCGATATCCTCGCCGCGCTGCCGATCCACTGGCGGTTTTTCACCAAAACCGAGATCTTCCGCCGGATCGACGGGTCGGGGCCGGATGCGGTTGATGCGGCTTTCGCGGCCACCTGCGCGCGTTTTCCGGAACTGCCCTATCATGGCGCGATGCAAGAGGCCGCCGAATGACCCAAGCGTCCCCTTTGCAACACGATTGCCCTGCCCTTGGACAGGGCCGTGCAATCCGTCTGGCCGAGGGCGCGCGGCCCGAAATCACGTTTTATATTGATGGCACGGCCGCTGTCGCACAGGCGGGGGACACCGTTCTGACCGCGATCTTGATGTCGCGTCGGGCGGTGCGCCATGCAGAGTTCGGCCCCGAAGAACGGGCCGGTTTTTGCCTGATGGGCGCGTGTCAGGATTGCTGGATCTGGACCGAGGAGGGGCATCGTTTGCGCGCCTGCTCCACCCCGATCAGGGCGGGTATGCGCCTGTGCCTTGCCCCGCCCGATCTATGGCCCGCCGGTATGAAAGCGAACCTGCCATGAGCACTGTGTTGATTGTCGGGGCGGGACCTGCGGGCATACGCGCGGCCCAGATGCTGGTGCAGGCGGGTCTGCATCCGGTTGTGGTGGACGAGGCTGCGCGCGCAGGCGGGCAGGTCTATCGCCGACCGCCCGAGGGTTTCTTGCGCACGCCTGCGCAGCTTTACGGGACCGAGGCCGGTAAAGCCGTGCGTCTACATCGTGATTTCGATGAAATGGTCGCCCGCGGACAGATCACCTATCTGCCCGAACGTTCGGTCGTCGCGCTTTCTCCTAAATCAGCAGCAGACGGTGGAGGGGGCGTGGCCCATGTTCTGGGCACAGACCGGCGCGAGGTCGCCTATGACCGGCTGATTTTGGCCACAGGGGCGACAGACCGTCTGGCGCCCGTGGCGGGATGGCAGCAGGCGGGGGTGTATTCCTTGGGGGCCGCACAGATCGCGTTGAAGGCGCAAGGTGTATCATTGGGCCGCCGTATCGTGCTGGCGGGCACCGGACCGCTTCTGACATTGCTGGCCTATCAGCTGGTTTGTGCCGGTGCGCATGTGGCGCAGGTGTTGGATACATCACCGCTTGGCACGCAGATGCGGGGCGGTTTGCGCATGGCGGCGGCACGCCCGTGGGTCACGGCGCGCGGGCTGCGGCTGCGGGCGCGGCTGGGGCGCCGGTATAAAGCGGGCGTGCGGTTGGAAGAAATCACGGGCGGCGTTGGCGGGGTAGAGGCCATCCGCTGGCGTGATGCCCGTGGCCACAGCCATATGACCGAGTGCGATATGGTCGGGCTGGGGTGGCATTTGCGCGCGGACGGGCACCTGCCCGATCTGGCGGGGGCAGAGTTCACATTCTCGCCGGTCTATCATCAATGGATGGTACAGGCCGACGAACTGGGCCGCGCGGGCGCGGGGCTGTATCTGGCAGGTGACGGGTTGGCGATTTTGGGCGCCGACGGGGCCGAACTGGCAGGGGCGCTGGCCGCCATCGCTTGCCTTGCCGATCTGGGGCTGAGCCATCCGTCACCTGTGGGCCTTTTGCGACGTGCACGCCGGATGGCGCGGTTTGCCGAAGGGCTTGCACAGGCTTTCCCTTGGCCCGCCCACGCTGTCGCAACCCTTTCCCACGATACTGTTATTTGCCGCTGCGAGGGGATCACCGCAGGCTGTCTGCGCCAGACGGCAACGCTGTCCGGGCCAGACGCCAATCGCGCAAAATCGCTTTCGCGCGTGGGGATGGGCCGGTGTCAGGGGCGCTATTGCCAACTGGCCGGTGCTGAAATTGTGGCTGCGGCCACTGCGCAGGATGTGGCCGACATTGGCCGGCTGCGTGCGCAACCGCCCGTGCGGCCGGCCCCGATCGGGGCGTGGTTAAGGCCGGCGGGCTGCGCCACGGACCCTGCGGCAAGGCTTGCGCCCGGCCAAAGGCAGATTCCTCTGCCTGACCGCGACATCTAGCAGGTAATTCTGCACCTTGCGCGCATTCGGCAGCTTTGGCCGATGGTTGAGGGGGATAGTTTTGACAAACAAGATGAGGAGATGCCTTATGCCCGGCTTCGACATCCCGCTGCCTGCGGGCCATTTCATTGCTGGTGCCTACGTGCCTGCAGATGAGGCCATTGACGTGATTTCACCTTCGACCGGTCTCAAGGTCGGGGCGATTGCCTGCGGTGATGCGCAGGTGGTGGACCAAGCGGTGCGTGCGGCCCGCGCGGCGCTGGCGCGCTCCAATTGGGGCGGTATCAGCCCGCGCGAGCGGCTGCGGGCGCTGCATGCATGGGCCGATCTGATCGAGGCTGAAGCAGATACCCTTGCCCGGATGGAGGCCATCTGTTCCTCGCGCCCGGCCCAGCAGGCGCGCACCGGTGATGTGATGGTCACAGCCGAACAGATCCGGTTTTTTGCCGAATTCGCGGATAAGGAAGGCGGCCATCTTGTGCCGACATCCGATCAGGCGTTCGGCTATATCTCGGATCATCCTTACGGCGTGATCGGGGCGATTACCCCGTGGAACTTTCCGATTTCCATGGCAGGCTGGAAACTGGGTCCGGCGCTGGCGGCGGGAAATGCGGTGGTGATCAAACCCTCGGAGATGACGCCGTGGACCACGCTTTATCTGGCAGAGCTTTCGGTGCGCGCGGGCCTGCCTGCGGGGCTGATCAATGTGGTTTTGGGCGATGGGCCCGTCACCGGCACTGCAATCACCGGCCATCCCGATATCGATAAGGTGTCGTTTACCGGATCAACCCGTGCAGGCGGTGCGATCATGGAAAACATCGCCCGTACCGGCATCAAGCCGATGACGCTGGAGCTGGGCGGCAAAAGCCCGATGGTGGTGTTTGACGATGCCGATCTGGATCTGGCTGCAGACTGCCTTGATCGCGGGATCATGCCGAATGCGGGGCAGTTCTGCGTGGCAGGCTCGCGAATACTGGTCGCGCGCTCGGTGGCCGAGCCGCTGGCCGAAAAGCTCAAGGCGCGTTTTGCCCGTTATGCCCCTGCCGACACGCTGGCAGACGAGGCCGGTTTTTCGCCGATCATTTCCGCAGGTCAGATGGCGCGGATCGATGGCATCGTTCAGGCCGCGCGCGCCCAAGGTGGCGATGTGCTGTGTGGCGGCGCCGCATTCGATCGCGACGGCAGCTATTACCAGCCCACCTTGATTGCCGGCGTGGACCACAACAACCCCGCCGTGACGGAAGAAATCTTCGGGCCGGTGGCCACATTCCAGACGTTCGAGACCGAGCAAGAGGCCATGGCACTGGCCGCCCATCAGACCTACGGGCTGTGTGCGGGCCTGTTCACCCGCGACCTGTCGCGCGCCTTGCGCCTGACACGTCAGGTCGAGGCCGGAACGGTCTGGGTCAACCGCTATGGTCGTTCGCGCGATCACATCCTGCCCACCGGCGGCTGGAAGGCCAGCGGTCTTGGCAAGGATCTGGGCCGCGAGGCCTATCTGGCGAACCGGCGCACGAAATCCGTTCTGATCGACCTGTGAACGCCTCAAGGAAAGAAATCCCGATGAATAGCTACCAGATTGCCCTGATCCCCGGAGACGGGATCGGTGTTGATGTGACCGATGCCACGATGGATGTGTTGAATGTGGCGGCGCGCAAGTTCGGATTTACGCTTGTGCCCGAGGCATTCGACTGGTCGTGCGCGTATTATCAAAAACATGGCGCGATGATGCCCGATGACGGGATCGCGACACTGCGCAGGTTTAACGCGATCTATCTGGGGGCCGTAGGCTGGCCCGATACGGTGCCCGATTCCGTCTCTTTGCACGGGCTTTTGCTGCCCATCCGCAAAGCCTTTACCCAATATGCCAATATCCGCCCGCACCGGCTGCTGGAGGGGGTGCAGGGACCCCTGCGCGCCGAGGGGTTCGATATTTTGTGCATTCGCGAGAATACCGAAGGCGAATATTCGGGCGCGGGGGGCCGGGTGCATCAGGGCCAGCCCAACGAGGTGGCGACAGAGGTCGCGATTTTCACCCGCACGGGCGTGGAACGGATCATCCGTTTCGGGTTCGAGCAGGCGCGCGCACGGCGCAAGCACCTGACATCGGTCACGAAATCGAATGCGCAGAAATATTCCATGGTCTTTTGGGACGAGGTCACAAAAGACGTGGCCAAAGACTATCCCGATGTGACCGTCAGCCATATGCATATCGATGCGATGGCCGCGAAAATGGTCATGGCGCCTCAGGATCTGGATGTGATTGTGGCCTCCAACCTGTTTGGCGATATCCTCACTGATCTGGGCGCGGCGATCCAGGGGGGCTTGGGCTTTGCGGCCTCGGCCAACATCTGCCCCGATAAATCCGGCCCGTCGATGTTCGAGCCGGTGCACGGCTCCGCCCCTGATATTGCGGGTCAGAATATCGCCAATCCGATTGCGGCCATCTGGTCTGGCGCGATGATGCTGGAGCATCTGGGCGAGGCAAAGGCCGCGCAAGCGGTTCTGGACGCAATCTCGGCCACGACCGCGCAAGGGATCGGTGTGCGCCCCGGTGCCAGCCGCACCGATGCGATCACCACCGCTATCAAAACTGCCCTGGAGGGCCAAGCATGACCGTTCACGCCAAAATCGACATCCGTGCACAGCTGCGCGATCCTGCCTTGCTGACAGAGGCCGCGTTGATTGACGGTCAGTGGCATAGCCGCCCCGATATGGCAGTCCATGCGCCCGCCACCGGCACCGTTATGGGCCATATGCCCGATTGCACCGCCACAGAGACCCAGGCCGCGATCACCGCCGCGCAAACAGCCCTGCCCGCGTGGAAGGCCAAAACCAATGCCGAACGCGCCGATCTCTTGATGGCATGGTATCAGTTGATGCTGGATCATGCCGATGATCTGGCGCTGATCCTGACCACCGAACAGGGCAAGCCCTTGAGCGAGGCGCGCGGCGAGATCCAGTATGGTGCGTCATTCGTGCGCTGGTTTGCCGAAGAAGCCCGCCGCATCAACGGCCATATCATTCCCTCGCCCGTGGCCGGCAAAAAGATCTTTGCGATGAAAGAGGCCGTGGGCGTCTGTGCGATCATCACGCCGTGGAACTTCCCCAATGCGATGATCACGCGCAAGGTGGCACCGGGTCTTGCGGCGGGGTGCACGATGGTGATCAAACCGTCGGATTTCACACCCTATTCGGCGCTGGCCTTGGGCGTTCTGGCCGAACGGGCGGGTATTCCCAAAGGCGTGATCAACATCCTTACAGGTCGTCCTGAGGTCATTGGCGAGGCCCTGACCCAAAGTCCGGTCGTGCGCAAGCTGTCGTTTACCGGATCAACCCGGGTGGGGGCGCTTCTGGCCGAACAATGCGCCCCGACGTTGAAGAAGATGAGCCTGGAGCTGGGCGGAAACGCGCCATTTGTCGTGTTCGATGATGCGGATCTGGCGGCGGCGGTCGACGGCGCGATGGTGTCCAAATTCCGCAATGGCGGGCAGACTTGTGTATGTGCCAACCGGATACTGGTGCAATCGGGTATTCATGATGCCTTCGTCGCGGCGCTGGCCGAAAAGGTCGATGCGCTTCGTGTCGGGCCGGGCACTGGCGAGAACGTGGATATCGGGCCAATGATCAACGAGGCCGCGATCGAGAAGATCAATCGCCACGTGGAGGATGCGCTGGCCCATGGGGCCCGCAAGGCCACAAAGCCGCGTGAACTTGATCGTCAATATGCCGATCCGGTCGTGTTGACGGGGGCGACAAAGGACATGCAGCTGGCCTCGGAGGAAACCTTCGGTCCCGTGGCCCCGATCTTCCAGTTCGACACGGAAGAAGAAGCGCTTGAAATCGCCAATGGCACACCTTTCGGGCTGGCGGCTTATTTCTATACCACAGATATGGGGCGGGCGTTCCGCTTCGGCGAGGCGCTCGAGGCCGGGCTTGTCGCGCTGAATACCGGTGCGCTCAGCCATGCCGAGGCCCCGTTCGGCGGGGTGAAATCCTCCGGGCTCGGGCGCGAGGGCGCGCAGGAAGGGATCGAGGAATATCTTGAAACGAAGGCCTTCCATTTCGGTGGTCTTGGCTGACCGGCGGCAGGGCGGCGCGCGCGCCGCCCTGCGATCTGGGGGGTGATGTCGCGCGCAGAGGCCGCCGTGGCAGAACTGTCGGGATCCACCGCGTTGAAATACGCGATTTCTTCTGGTGTCGGGGCATCACATGGCCATGGGGCCGGAATGGCGCGTGGGGTACGGGTGTGTGGGGTACGGGTGTGTGGCGGCAAGCGGCCCGACCGGTCTTTCGCGCAATACGCAGTGGCTTGATATCCGTTTGTGGGTAGCAGGTGCGATGGTTTTACAGCCAAAGGCACACCTGTATCGGGCCTGATCCGGAACCTGCCCGAAGTCCGGTCTGGTCGGCCTGAAGATATATCTCGGGCAGGTCGCGGGCCGCGGTGCGGAAATGTTTCGCTTTTGGGATCACGTAGGACCACGCCGCGTGTTTTCGCAAAACCGATATGATGTTCATATCCACGATACTGCCCGTTTGTTGCCCGTGCCCGCCGGTATGGGCGACAGCGCACTCACATCCGCAGTAACGGCCAGCAGATCGATGCGCCCGGAATGTCGGGTGTGCGTTGGATAAACGCCTGCATGGTATTGCGGCCGATCATATCCGGTGCAGTGACACAGGCCGCCGCGCTATTTGGCCCGCAAGGTCGATGCCGTCATGCATGGTTCTGTGATGGAGCAACGCGGGTGTGACATCCTGCGCGCGCTCTTTCATAAATGCCGGTTTACAGTGCCGGACGGACCGGTATTCCCAAAGGCGTGATCGACATCCTGACAGGTCGTCCTGAGGTCATTGGCGAGGCCCTGACCCAAAGCCCGGGCGTCATGTCAGGGGGCGCGGGGCGAGCTTGTGTATTCCGCGTGGACGAAAGGCGAAGGCATCGGGTTGGCCCAGAACGCTGGCTGCCGTGTGCACAACCGACAGCCACATCTCTGTCCCCTGCAATCCCGGCGGATGACCGTTGGCGAAGGCGATGCCGCGGCCGGTTTGCCACATCGATGCTACGCGGGCGATCAGGTCGCGGGCGATAGTTTCGGCCTCTTGGCGCCGGTGATCGCACTGGCGCAAACACAGCCACAAAGGATGGATCGTGTCGAGCAGATTGCAGGCCGTTTCGGTTGCCCCGTGAAAGCCGTTATAGGCGCGGTAATTGGCCAGTACCGTGTCTATCGCGGCCTTTGGGCAGGGAACCGGTCGTCCGAACTGGGCATAGCTGCCTCGTGTCAGCCGGTAAAACCCGTTGACGGCCAGCAATGCCCCCTGATCGCCTGTGGCGGGCCCCCACAGACCGGTGGCCTGATCGACATTCAGCGCAAGCCAGCCAAACAAAACCTCTGGGGTGCGCGCGCCGCCAGAATGTCGCGCGTTCAGATGTGCGGCCGTGGCGATTGCATCGACGGTTGCGCCCGCGCCCCATGCATTGTCGTGCCATGGCAGCGCTTCCAGCCACGCGCACAGATCTGCGGCGTCAAGCTCGACGGCCTGCACGCGGTAGGCCGGCGTGCAGCCTAGACAGCGCAACGCCCCCTCAACCGCCAGCACGTTATAAAGGGCAATCGGATCGTCGCGCAGGGCGCCCCCCTTGGTCGGGGGGCGGTCGGGGTCGGGAAACAGGCCGCTGACCGGATCCTGGGCGCGGATCAGGGTGTCTATGGCTTGTGGTTTGTCAGGCAACATATCAAGACCGTCACAGGCGGCGGCAATCTCGATTGCGTCGCACAGGTGGCGCAGCGCAGGTCGCGGTGTGCCGCTGGCATCGCACGACAGATACCCGCCCTGTTGTGTGCGGCAGGCAGCCAAAACATCGGGCCATTGCGCCGTTACCGTGCGGTTGAGCCTGTCGAGCGCACCATCAGGGGCGGCGATCTGCGGCGGGCTTGCGGCATTCGTGCGCATTTTCAGGACGCGGGCCGGCACCCCTCCCGCAACCGCCATTGCGGGGATATGTCCGCGCACCACCGCACCCGCCGCAATCACCGCACCGTTTCCGATGCGCGCACCATCCAGCACGACCGCATTGGCCCCGATCCACACATCATCCCCGATATCGATGCCTTGGCTGACCAGCGGCTGCGAGCGTATCGGAACATCGGTCTGCTGCGTGCCATGATCGAACCCCACCAAGGTTGCATGGGACGCGATGCGCACATCGTTGCCGATCGTGATTTTGCCCGACAGGCAGGCATAGGGGTTCACGCTGCAATCGTCGCCAAAAGCCAGATCACCGCGCAACAGCGCCTGCGCCGCGATCCACGAGCGCGCGCCCAGACACAAGGTATCGCACAGCACGACGGCCCCATCCGCGACAAAGGCGGTAGGGTCGATCTTTGCGCCTGCGTGGCGCACCAGATCATCGCACCTGCGGCGATGGGCGGGGGCCTTGATATCGGCGGCGGTTGCGGTCCATGGCATCCAAGAAATGCGGCGGGTCCGAAAGGCTGTGTCGTCAACGGTCATGGCAATATCCGAAAGGCTACGGCAAGGGGGGTGACGGCGCATGGGCTTTGCTACTTGCACGTGCCGGCGCGCGGCACAGGCACCCGTTGTGGCGCGCAGGTCATTGACGGCCCCGGGGCAAGACTGGCGGGGCAGGCACATCATACCCCACAACATGAAGCTCCCCCCCAAAGCCGAACCGGCCCCAACGATACGGATCGGCGCGGGTCGCATGATGGCGTGACCGCCCCGAGAGAACGGTGGCAGCGGTGGCGCGGCCCGCTGTCAAAAAGGCGGGGCACGGGGCCGGCGCACGGGGCTGCATGCGCTACGTCATTTGCCTCCCCCGACGTGTCACAGCCTGTCTGGTATACGCGCCCCGCAGGATCGGGTGTATGGCAGACGCAAGGGGCTGCGTGGTCCCGCTTGCGTCTTGCCCGCGCCGTCCTGGCCGGTTTAGTCCCCGAGCAGCGGTGCGACACCCTCATTCATCTGTGCGATCCCGTCCTCGATCGACACATTCTCTGTCATGATCAGATCATGGGCGCGGTTCAGGATCAGTTCGATCTCGGCGGCCTTGGCATTGACCGGCAGTTCCAGATAGGTCTGGCTGGCACGCAGGGCCGCACGGCTGTTATCGTCTTGCGGGAACCCGTCGGAGCTGGCGATCATTTCCAGCACCGTATCATCGACCAGCGCCGGCAGAACACCCGCCTTGGCCACAACGGCCGCACCTTCGGGGCCAGCCGCCCACCGCACAAACTCCAGCGCCGCCTCGCGGTGGGGCGAGTTGCTGTTCACCCCCAGTGAAGTGACTGTGGCCGCTGTGGTGCCCGCCGCCACGCCTTCGGGATGGGGCAGGCTGACAATGCCCCAGTTATCGGCCAGAGATTCGCCCGAATTCACTTTATCGATCTGGGTGCCGATAAACCACGATCCCATCGGCAACATCGCCACCTGCTCGTTATAGAACGGGCCCGAGTAATGCATGGCGGAGGTTTTCAGCGACGCATAGGTTTGCACAATGCCGTCCTGTTGCAAGGCCAGCGCCCGTTCGTACCACGGGGAAAGGAAGGAATAATCCTGCGCAATCAACGTATGTTGGCCGTCCTGAATACCGGGCAGCTGCACGGTGGAACGCCAGATATGGTTATGCGTGCCATAGACCTTGTTGGGACCAAAGCCCGTGGTCATCTCGCGGGCCACATCATCGTATTGGGCCCATGTCATATCATTTGTAGGATAGTCCACACCGGCTGCGTCAAACAGATCCTTGTTGTAATAAACCACCCAGATATCGGCGCGGAACGGCAGACCATAGAGCGCGTCATTCACGCTCAGCTCGTCGATCAGCCCGCCATAGGGGGCGGGGTCAACAGGGGGATCCAGCGCCTCGCTCAGGTTGACCAGCGAATTGGTGCGCACCAGTTGGGAATAGCTGGGAATGTCCTTGATTGTCACGATATCAAGGTTTTCCGCGCCACCTGTCAGCTGCGTCATCAACATCTGTGGATAATCGGCCGAGCCAAGATCGGTGTATTCAATCGTCACATCGGGGTTTTTGGCGTGGTATTCTTCGGCCAGCGCGCGAAAGAACGGGGCCGCGTCCAGATCCCACAGCGCCCAGTTCAGCGTGACGTTATCGCCTTGGGCGTGGGCGCTGCCTGCGGCCAGCAGGGCGCCGATTAACGTGGTGGATTTCAGCAAGCTGTTCATGGGGTCTCCTCCTCCATTTTCAGTATCTGGTTGGCTGCGCGTTACTCCACGAGCGGTCCGATCTGGCGGTTCATCTGTGCGATACCGTCCGCGACCGAGGTGCTGGCGCTCATGATGGCATCGTGGCCACGGTTGAGCATCAGCTGGATATCGGCGGCCTCGGGGTGGTAGGGCATTTCGATGAGGGTGTGGGCGGGGCGCAGGGCCTCGCGGCTGGCCGGATCGTCGGGAAATCCCGGCTGTGCGGCGATGATCGCGATGGCGTCATCGCTCAACAAGGCCGGAAAATTGGCGGTTTTGGCCACCACTGGCGCGCCTTCGGGACCGGCGACCCATGCGACAAAATCCATGGCCGCCGCGCGGTTGGCAGAGTTTGCATTCACCCCGAGCGCGGTGACCTGCGAGGCGGTGGTGCCAGCGGGCACACCCTGTTCATGGGGGAAATTCACAATGCCCCAGTGCGCCGGGCCCCACTGCGCCGGTTGTGTCGTATCTGCCGCTTGCTGCAACATCTGGATACCCACAAACCATGATCCCATTGGCATCATGGCCACCTGAGCGTTGAAAAACGGCCCCGAATAATGGGTGTTGGATGCCTTCAGCCCGCCATACTCCATTGCCACCCCGTCGCTTTGTAAGGCAAGGGCGCGCTCATACCACGGCTGTAGATAGTCGTAATTGCCGTCAATCGCGGTATGGCTTCCATCAAGGATTGCGGGCAACTGCACGGGCGAGCGCCATGTATGCAGATGCATCCCATAGACCTTGTCGGGGCCAAAGCCCGTGGTCATTTCGCGAGCGGTCGCATCGAATTGCGCCCATGTCATATCGTTTTTCGGATAGTCTACGCCGGCTGCGTCAAACAGATCCTTGTTATAGTAGACCACCCAGAAATCGCTGCGAAACGGCAGCGCAAACAGCCCGTGATCCAGATGCAGCGCGTCGCGCATACCAGTATAGCCCTCCGCGCGGGCGGGGGCTGTGTCTGACAGATCCACCAGCGCATTGGCGTGGACGAGCTGCGCATAATTGGGGATGTTCTTGATGGTTACGATGTCGAGATTGTTCGCGCCACCGGCCATCTGTGTCATCAGCATCATCTCGTAATCCGCCGATCCAAGATCGGTCGCCTTGATCGTCACGTCGGGGTGGGTGCGTTCATAGGCCTCGATCAGCGGGGCATAATAGGCGGTTTTGTTCCAGTCCCATAATGCCCAGTGCAGGGTCACGGGGCGATCTTGTGCGGCGACCATGCCGGCAGTTGCCAGCGTGCCGAGAGCGGCGGCGAGCATGCCGGCGGATTTGACGGTGGGTGTCATCGCGTCTCCTGCGTGGCAGAAGCGGGCCGGCCTGTGGCACGAGAGGTCGCGTGGGCCTTGGCCGACAGGGCCGCAAATGTGACAAGCAGCACGCCGAGCGAAAAATTAGCGACTGCCGGCAGGAAGACCGACACAGGATAGAACATCAGATGTGCCAGCCAAAGGGCAGCAACGGTGGCCATTGCGGCGGGCATATGCAGCGGGCTTGCCAACGTGATGGCCGCCGCACGCCGGAGCAATCCGCCGCGCGTGTCCTGCGCATCCGACATCATCACCACCGCCTGCAATGCGCAGGCCGCGAAAAACAACGCCGCCGCCAGCAAGATGATCGCAGGGCCGGTATATATCACCGAATGCAGCGCCAGCTGGCCATAGATATAAACGCCATAGCCTGCGAGCCCCACTAGCAGGGCCGCCGCGCCCCCCAACCCGCTCGCCCGCCAGAACAAAGCCCTGAACGCCTGCATATAATCGCGCAGCAGATAGATCGGCTGGTCGCGCAACATCGCCTGCGCCACCCGTGCGCCTGCGGCATGGGCTGCGGGGATGGTGATGATCGCGAGACTGCTGATCGCGACCAGCAGGTTGAGCATGAAAAGATCCCATGCCTCGCGACGGATTGTGGCACCCAGCAAGGCCAGACCGGTTTTGGGCGGCATGTCCTTGGGAACACCCGGTCCCTCGCGGGTCCAACTGTCGCGCAGTCGTGCGATCATGCCGCGGCCTGCGTGCCGGAGGGGGTGGGGGCGTAAAGAATAGACTCCTGCGTTTCAGGATCAAAAAGATGCAGATTGCTAAGATCGACGACCAGATCCACCTGCTGATCATCGGCCACCGCATAGCGGGGCGACACGCGCGCGATGACATCCTGCCCGCCCAAGCGCATGTTCAGATGCATCTCGGCGCCCATCAGCTCCGACAATTCCACCTTTCCGCTCAGCTGTGCCAGATGGTCGGGATCAACCGCAGGGGGCGCGATTTCGTGGAAATCCTCTGGGCGGATCCCCAAAACGACTTCGCGATCCAGATAGGGCGTGATGCGCGCGGCATCGAGGGTTGCAGGGAGCGGAAGCTCGGTGCCGTCAAACTCGGCCACAAACCCGGTCTCGCGCCGACGGATCGTGGCGGGCAGCATGTTCATTTGCGGCGCACCGATGAACCCCGCTACAAACATGTTTACCGGCTGGTCATACAGGCGCTGCGGCGTGTCGACCTGAAGGATATGGCCGTCTTTCATCACGACGATCCGGTCGGCCATCGTCATCGCCTCGATCTGGTCGTGGGTCACATAGATGAAGGTGGCATCCAGCCGTTTGTGCAGTTTGGTGATTTCCGCGCGCATGGTGCCGCGCAGTTTGGCATCAAGGTTCGACAGCGGCTCGTCGAGCAGGAACACCTCCGGGTTGCGTACCATCGCGCGCCCCAGTGCCACACGCTGGCGCTGCCCGCCAGACAGGGCCTTGGGCTTGCGGTTCAAAAGATGTTCGATGTCCAGAATGGCCGCCGCATCGCGCACCTTGCGGTCCACATCATCGGGCTTGGCCTTGCGCAGCGCCAGCCCGAAGGCCATGTTCTTATAGACCGTCATATGTGGATATAGCGCGTAATTCTGGAACACCATCGCGATGTCGCGGTCCTTGGATGGCACGTCGTTGACAAGATCCTCGCCGATATAAAGCTCCCCGTCAGAGACCTCTGCCAAGCCCGCGATCATGCGCAATGTCGTGGATTTTCCGCATCCCGACGGACCGACGAACACCACGAATTCCTTGTCACGGATTTCCAGATCGATATCGTGGATCACGGTTGCCGCGCCGTAGGACTTTCGCAGTTTGCGCAGTGAAATGCTGGCCATGGTTTTCCCCTCCCTGATCCGGTCTCACCAATAGGTGGACCAGCCTCCGTTAAGGCGCGTAAGCGCCTCCAGATAATAGTAATCGCCCCAAGAGACGCATTCATCGACCCCTTCGCCGCGGCAGGTGTTAAACGGGCTTTTCTTGGAATAGGTGCCGTGCAGCAACTGGCCGTTTGAGACATCGGGATCGGTTACGGCGTAATCACGCGCCAGACTGCCCAGCATCCGGCGGGCAAGATCGCGCCACGTCTCGGCACTGTCCCCGCCCACCAGATCGGCCATTTCCAGAAGGCCACAGGCCACGATCGCGGCCGAAGAACTGTCGCGCGGCTCGTCGCCGTCGGTGAAGACCAGATCCCAATAGGGGACCAGATCGGCGGGCAGTTTGCCCAGATAAAACGCAAGCAACCTATCGAACGTGTCGCGGTATTCCGGTCGCGGTTCGTAGCGGTAGCTGTAGGCCATACCGGTGATGCCCCATGCCTGACCGCGCGCCCATGCGCTGTCATCGCGATACCCCTGTTTTGTCGCCCCGTGCGAGGGCGCGCCGGTTTCGGGGTCCATGTAGAATGTGTGGAAAGTGGAATTATCAGGACGGATGGAATGCGCCAGTGTGGTACGCGTATGGGTCAGTGCGACCTCGCGGTAGGACGCATCGCCGGTTTGTTCGCTGGCCCAGTAAAGCAGCGGCACATTCAGCAGGCAATCAATGATATAGCGGTATTCGTCGGGGTTGCCCTTGGCCCCCCATGCCTGCAAGAAGCCGCCCACGGGGCGATAGCGCTCCATCAGCTGGTCTGCGGCCAGCAGGCCTGCGCGGCGCCCGTCGTGACATTCCACCAGTTTCCACGCCGCAACACAGGAGGGCTGGTATAAAAAACCCATATCATGATGATCGGTCGCGATCCGGTTTTCGATCCGGTGCAGGAAGGATTGCACCTGAATTTGCGCAGCGTGGCGAAACACGGGATCTTGGGTATGTTCGTAGGCCAGCCAGATCTGGCCCGGCCAGAATCCCGCCGTCCATTGATCATTGTCCACAGCCGGATAGAAATTCCCGACGCTGGAGTGGTTTTGCGCGCGGTAGGTGAACGCGGGCAGGTTGCGGCGTACCTGCGCGCAGGCCTGATCCAGGGCGGTTTGCAGTGCATCATCATCCAGCGGCGAAACCGCCTCGATACGGGATTGAACTGTCATGGATTATCCTTTCAGGCCGCTGGCTGCGACACCTTCCACAAAGAAGCGCTGCAGCGACAAGAAAACGACCAGCACAGGGATCAGCACCACGACAGAGGCCGCCATGATCAGCCCGTATTCCGACGAATATTGCGAGATGAACATCCGAAGTCCGATCTGGATCGTTTTCAGTTTGGTTTCGGTCAGGTAGATCATCGGCCCCAGAAAGTCGTTCCAGGTGGCGACGAAAGTAAAAATACACAGCGTGGACAGCGCGGGCTTGGACAAAGGCAGGATGATCCGTGCCCAGATCTGGTATTCGTTCATTCCGTCGATGCGCGCGGCCTCGCACAGCTCGTCAGGGATCGACATATAGAACTGGCGCATCAGGAACACACCGAAGGCCGTGAAGGCTTGCAGGCAGATCAGTGCCAGATGCGTATTGTTCAGCCCGAATTCCCGCATCATGATAAATTGCGGCACCATATAAACATGCCACGGCACCGCGATTGTGGCGATATAGCCCAAAAATAGCACGTTCTGATAAGGAAATCGCAGCTTGGCAAAGGCATAGGCCGCAAAGCTGGAGGTGAAGAGCTGCAGCGCCGTGACGATAACGGTGATCTTGGCGGTATTATAAATGAACCGCGCCAGCGGGATCTGGTGCCAGATCTCGACATAGTTTTCCCAACGAGGTTGCGCAGGGATCCACTGGATGGGGAAGGCGAACACCTCGCGGTCGAGCTTCAGCGACGCCGACAGCATCCAGATAAAGGGCAACAGCATCAGCGCGGTGATCGTCACGATCACAACATACAACAAGATGCGTGCCCCCGTGATCTTATGGCCCATGAATTTGATTTTCATTCTGAACCTCAATCTTCGCGAGTGAAACGGAATTGCACGACGGTGACCGCCAGCACGATCAGGAACAGCACCATCGCGACCATGCTGGCGTAGCCCAGATCCCACGAGATGAACGCCTCGTTGTAGATATGATAGACCAGCACCAGCGTGGATGTGCCCGGACCGCCTTGGGTGATCATGAAGATCTGGTCGAAGACCTTGAAAGACTGGATGGTTAGCATGACCGACACGAAAAAGGTTGTTGGTGCCAGTTGCGGCACAGTGATGTGCCAGAATTTCTGCCAGCTGCTGGCGCCGTCCAGATCAGCGGCCTCATACAGATCGCCATTGATGCCTTGCAGCCCTGCCAGATAGATCACCATGAAATACCCGAGGTCTTTCCACACCCCGAAGAAAATCACGGTGACCATCGCCCAGGAACTGTCGGCCGCCCATCCGGGCAGGCTTTGTGGATCCACGCCTGCGGTATAAAGCAACATGTTCACCGGCCCCATCGCCGGATTGAAAAGCATGTTCCAGACCACTGCGACCGCCACAAGCGAGGCGACATAGGGGAAAAACATCGCCGTACGGAAGAAATTGCGCCCGATGATCTTTTCATTGAGCAATACTGCCACGCCAAGGGCAGCCGCCAGCGTAAGGGGCACGGAAAAGGCTGTGTAGATCAGCGTGTTCCACAGCGCCGCCTGAAAGGCTGAATCGTGAAACAACGCAAAGAAATTATCGAGGCCCGCGAACTGGATCGGATTTGATCCGTCCCAGTGCATGAACGCCAGCGCGAAGGCGAACAGAATAGGTCCGAGTGTGAAGATCACAAAGCCCAGAAAATTCGGCGCGATAAACGAATAGGCGACCAGATTGGATCGGCGCTGGCGTTGCTTTTTGCTGAGCAGCGGACGTGCGCGCTGCTTCACCGCAACATTGATGTTGGTGTTGGTGCTGGACACGGGCGGCTCCTCCTCCTCCGTACCGGACACCCGCAATGCGGATGAACTTGTTGTATGCCTGTCTATCATGTCATAATAAGTTGATCAACATATTTGAGTACCCAAGGAAGGTACGCCTGATGAGCACACATGTACCGCCACAAATTCTGGGCGTGCCGATCACTCTTCCAGACCGGCCAAGTCCGGTGGATGTGATCGCGCCGCGCACGGATCGCGGCGTTTGGAGCGGGCTTTCGGATGACATAACCGGCGCACTTTTGGCACGTGGGCAGGCCTGCGCCGCCACTCCCGCGCCGCCGCTTCTTGCCCGTGATCTTTGCGCCTTCACCCGTGACGGGGATCGCGCCGGTTTCGAGGCTAAATATTTCGCCCGCCGCCGCCGCCTGAACGGGTTGGCAATGGCAGCACTGGCCGAAGGAACGCCGTGCTGGGGGCCTGATCTTGCTGATGCCGCGTGGCAGATATGCGAGGAAACCGGATGGCAGCTTCCAGCCCATAATGCCCACATACGCGGAGGAGTTCGCGCACCGCTTCCCGATCCTGACCGGCCTGTTGTGGATCTGTTTGCGGCCGAAACCGCCGCCCAGTTGGCTGTTCTGGCTGCAAGCGCGGGCGATCTGCTAGAGGCCTGCGCCCCAACCATCACGGCCCGCATCATGCGCGAGGTCGATATCCGCGTGATAACCCCTTACCTGACAGAAAAAATTTGGTGGATGGGGGACCTTGACGGCCCCACCAACAACTGGACCGTATGGTGCACGCAAAATGTGATGCTGGCAGCACTTTGCCTGCCTATCGAGCCTGCGCGGCGCCATAGCGTGCTGGTGCGCGCGATTGCCAGCCTTGATACCTTCCTGCGCGAATATCCCGATGATGGTGCCTGCGACGAAGGCGCGATGTATTACCGTCATGCGGGGCTGTGTCTTTGGGGCGCGCTCCATCTGCTGGAACAGATTGCGCCGCAAGATGTGGCCCGTGTGTGGCGCCATCCCAAGATTCGAAATATTGCCGCCTATATCGAGGCAGTCCATATCGCAGACCGGACTTATGTGAATTTCGCGGATTGCCCCGCGCTCAACCCCCGTTGCACCCTGCGCGAGGTGCTGTTTGCACAGGCAACCCGCAACGACAGGCTGCGTGATTTTGCGTGCCGTGATGCTGGCGCAGATGGATGGGACGACCTGCCTGACGAAATCAACCTGTGGTATCGTGCTTTGCAAGCGCTGCACGGGTCGATGCTTGATGCGCCCTTGCCGCCCGCACCGCCAAAGCGCGACGCATGGTATCCCAGTGTCGGGCTTCTGGTTGCGCGTGACGATGTGTTCACCCTTGCCGTGAAGACAGGCCATAACGATGATAGCCACAATCATAACGATACCGGCAGCGTCATCTTGTACCGCGGTGCGCGGCCTGTACTGATTGATGTGGGGGTGGGCACCTATACGGCCCGGACATTTTCGCCCGACCGCTACCAGATATGGACGATGCAATCGTCATGGCACAATCTGCCCGGTTTCGGCGGTGTCATGCAGCAGGCGGGCAGGGAATTTGCGGCCCGCGATGTGTGTGTCAGGCGCGATCACCAGATAGCAGAAATCGAAATGGAGCTGGCAGAGGCATGGCCCAAGGCGGCGCGGCTGCACGGATATCACCGACGGGTGGCGCTGGAAAAGAACCGCCGGGTCGTGATCGAGGATCGCTACGATTGTGATCTGCCAGCCGAACTGTCGTTGATGTTCGCCGAACCGCCGCAGATCACGTCGCATGGCCTTGTTTTACCACGCCTTGCCACGATCACTATCGAGGGGGCGGGAAAAATCCGCCTTGACCACAGGCCCTGTGTCGGGGATGCCCGGCTGGAACACTCCTGGCCTGAAGGGGTCTGGCGGGCCGTTATCCCTGTGCAGGGCACCCGCCTATGCCTGACCATTAACTGAAGAACGGAGAGAATATGACACTCAGCTTGCATATCTTGAACAAAACTCACGCCGTGATAACCGAATGCAGCGCCGAGGGCGAGGTCGCACTGGTCTATGATGCCGCTTATGCCGAGGGCGATATGATTGGCGTGACCGCGCCTGCGGACACCTATCTGTGGGTCTGGCTGGCCTGCGGTCTGCCCCCTGCGCTGGTCTATGCACAGGGCGGTATGTTTTGCCTGCCGGTACCTTTTGGCGCAACCGCGCAAACCTACAGCCCGCGCGCTTTTACCGGTGAAATGCATCGCCTTCAGGCGCGGATCGCGCGGCCCGAAGAGGTGACCGCCCGCCGCGATCTGGCGCTCAACCCCTATGACCACCACGCAAACAAAACCCTGTTCCCGCATGTATCGGCCAATGCCGAAACGCGCGGCGAGGCGGTGTTTGCCGCCCGCAATGCGATTGACGGCGAGGTCGCAAACGACAGCCACGGCTTTTGGCCCTACACGTCGTGGGGCATTGCCAAAAATCCAGAAGCGGCGCTAACGCTCGATTTCGGGCGCCGCGTGACAATCGACGAGGTCGCCCTGACGATCCGCGCCGATTTTCCCCATGATGCGTGGTGGACCGGTGCAAAGATCACCTTTGACGGAGCCGAGACACAGACAGTCGAATTGCGCAAAACCGGGCAAAGGCAGGGGTTTGCTATCGCGCCACGGCAGGTATCGACGTTGACGTTGCACAGCCTGATCAAGGCGGATGATCCCTCGCCCTATCCCGCGCTCACCCGGATCGAGGCGATGGGGTGGGATACCCCTGACCGGTAACTTATTATAAATATCGTCAAATAACTCGATAATATGTTATACCACTTACATTCAACGCTAAGGAATGGCCGATGAAAAATGCGAATAACGGAGCTGTCCGGCGCCCGGAGTCTCTCTCGGTGCGTGTCGAAACGGATCTGCGTCAGGCCATTTCCAGCGGTGAATTCGCGCCCGGTGACAAGCTGCCCAGCGAGGCGCAGCTGATCCGCTCGCATGGCGTCAGCCGAACGGTGGTGCGCGAGGCGTTGGCGGCTTTGCGACTGGACGGGCTGGTGGAGCCGCGTCAGGGGGCGGGGGTGTTTGTTCTGGACCCTCGTCTGTCACCTGACTCGGGCCGTCAGGTGGAGCGTGCGCGCCTCGCCTCGATCCTTGAAATCCTTGAAGTGAGAACACCGGTAGAAGTGGCCGCAGCCGGTCTGGCGGCGCTGCGCCGGTCGCCCGCGCAAGAAGAGCATATCCTTGATTGCCATGCCGCGTTGATGCGCTGCATAGAGCGTGGCGCGCTGTTCGGGCATGCCGATTTCGCGCTGCATCTGGCGATTGCAGAGGCCACGAACAACCGCCAGTTCACCGAATTTCTGGAAAAATACGGCGATGCGGCGGTGCCAAAATCGCAGATTGTGACAGGCGATATCCCCGACAGTGAACGGCAATACCACGAACAGCTGGTGATGGAGCATCAGGCCATCGTGCTTGCGATTTCGCGCTGCGATGGTCCGGCGGCAGAGCAGGCGATGCGTGATCATCTGATCGGCAGCCAGACGCGCCACCGTGAATTGCTGCAATCGGACAGGCTGGCGTAGACCAGCGGGGGGCCAGAATAGAGCCGAGACATAAACCGCCTGGCCAAGGCGCAGGACCGATTGATTTCAGGTCTGCTGCAGGGGTCACGGCTCGCCAAACAGAAGCGGTGACATGTCTAACCTCTTTTAGCTGACCGAAGCGCACATCGCGCGCGTTGATCGCTCTTGTCCGAAACCCCACGACAGGCCTCGCGTTGATGACCGACGCGAGGCGGGCGGCATTATATCTATCAACTAGAATGACTTGAGGCTCCAAAAAACTATCGGTCGCACAACGCGCTCTACAACCGCTGTCAGCGGTGGCGCGATAAGGGGCGTCGCGCAGATGATGGCCGGCTTGGCGGTTCGGCATGGCGAGAACAAGACACTGATGATCGAGGTGAGCAGGCGATCGCCATGTGGTCGAGTGCGCCTCCGCAAGTCTCTGCCGGGCACAGCGTCCAGGCCCGGGCGCAAAAAAGGGGGGCGTGGCCGCCTGATGGATCGCACCAAGGGCCGCGCGATCAATGTCGTCGTCTCTACCGGGCAGGTCAGCGATTACGTCGGGGGGCGGCTCAGCGGCCTACCCGTGTCGATGGGCGGCTCGGGGTCGGGGCTGCGATGCGGACTGGTTCCACCGCACCTTGCAAGACAAAACGATACGCGCCTGCATCCTTATCCCAAAAAGCCGCAAGATAACCGTGAACTACGACACGCGCCGCTGCAAACGCCCGACCCCGTATCGAGATCATGTTTGGCGGGCCCGAGGACTGGCGGCGGGTGGCAACCAGATACAACCGGTGACCAAAGATGGCCCCCTCAGCCATCGCTCCCGTCCCAAACCGCCCTCAATTGGCAATCGGCCCTGCGCCTGATGCCCGCCTAGGCACGACCGGTCACAGATGGCCGCGACGGTAGCCAGTATCTCCGAAGTCCATAACAAAGGATCTGTAATGAGCAGCCCCGTGGCCGACGGTGCATGTCCGGCACGTCAGCCCTATCGCATATGGGTCCCTTATGTTTTCAGCGCGGCAGGTGGCGGGGTGCGGCGCACTAGGGTCGTTGATCCGCGCACCTGCAACGTGCCTGAAATCTCGGCATTGACCGGTGTGCTGTCGGGCGCACGCATCACGCGCAACAGCCGCCGCACGGCTTCGGCCCCGATTTCATGGCGCGGCACGCGTATGGTGCTCAGCGCAGGTGCGGACATTTGCGCGGCGGGGATGTCATCGAAGCCGATCACCGACAGATCCTGCGGCACCTGTCGCCCCAACGCGTTGGCCGCAGCGATGACACCAAGCGCGGCTGCATCGTTGCAGCATTGAACGGCCGTAATTTCGGGATGTGTGGAAAGCGCCGCAAGGGCCGCGCGAAACGCATCACCGCTGCGCATGTCCTCAAGCGCGATCTCGTAACTGCGATCAGGGGTAAGGCCCGCCTGCGCAAGCGCCAGATCGGCGCCCAGAAAACGGTCGCGCACCGGCAGGCGGCGATCATGGGTAAGGCGCAAAATATGCCGGTGCCCCAGATCCAGCAAATGGCGGCAGGCGATATATCCACCACTGCGATTGGCAGCCGAGGCGCTGGAGACACGGCCCGTAAGATCCATTCCGTTGGCAATCACAACAGGGATATCACAGGCCAGGATTTCTTCTGTCAGGGCGGGTTGATCGAGGCTCAGCAGCAAGATGCCGTGGCGACCGGTCCGGTCGGTGCCGCTCAGCAGGTCTGGCGGAAGGCCCGATTGCGGGTCCAGCAGCCGGACCCGCACGGCCACATTCAGATCGCGCGCCGTGCGGGTGATCCCGTCCAGAAGCTGGGTCTGGAAATCGGGCGCGTCGGCGGCATCGGTATCGATCGAGGATAAAACGGTCACGCAGGGTCGCGCGCGCTCTCCGGCCCAGCCAAGTTTATCGGCATGAACCAGCACGTCGCGGCGGCGGGCATCGGAAATTCCGGGCGCGCCGCGCAGCACCCGCGATGCGGTGCTGACCGACACGCCCGCCGCCGTGGCGATGGCCTGCAATGTGACGCGTTCAGCCGGCATGTGCGCTCCAGCGGGCAGGATCGATGCCGTGGTGTTCCAAAAGGGCGCGCGCGGTCTGTGGCAAGTGGAACGGGGCGGGGGCTTGTGCGGGGTCGGGGGCGGCATAGACCGCGGTGCCAACCCAAGCGGTGCCCGGTGCAATATTGCCTTGGAGTTGCGGCAAAAGCGTGCGCGGGAAGCGCAGGTTGGTATTGGGGGCTGCGCGGATCACGCGGCCTTTGCGGGTGCCGTCCAGATCCACGATCCGCGACAGGGCCGAACGGGTTTGCACATTGGCATGGCCTGTGGCCTCGTCGATCCAGCTTGGCGGAGTATGCGGCCCGTCACCGGTGCGATCCACGCTGAACCCTCCCTCGGCCAGTTGCAGGGGCCGGTCGGTGGTAATCCGGTGGAGCCGGACATGCCAGCCCTCGGGCCCCATATCCAGCCAGCTGTCCACGCGGATCCCCGTGCAGGGCTCCCATACGCCCCACGCCATACCTGCATCTATGCCTGCGCGGGTAATGGTTGCCCGCGACAGCCACTGCGCCCCGTCATGGCTGATGGCGATGCCGCAATCGACCGCGCGGCGTTCGGGGCGGTCGCCCCACGCATCCGATGCCATGGAAAATGCAAACGCCGATGAATAGGCAAAGCGCGCATATTTGGCATCATGCCCGCGATGTTCGCGCCCGTCCTGACCGCCGGTCAGCACCAGCGCATCACCGGCGCTGCGGCGCATGATGAACCCGCCGGTATCGGACACCACGCGCCCGCCCGGCAGATTTTGCGCAGGCTCCTCGTGGGCGGACCAGAACGGATGGTCTTCGGGCAGCGCCAGTACCAGAAGCGATTTTAGCGCCCAATAGGGCGATCCGGGTGCATTATACCCCTCCGACATCATAAGGTTGGGATAGCTGTAGCCCACGCTTAGAACGCCGTCACGCTCGGCTATGGGTTGATCAGACCACCAGCGCAGGTGGCGCAGCAACAGGCCCTTGATCCTGCCCCATGGCAAAACCTCCTCGTTGGCGAATGCGCAGGCCGCCCAGAACGCGCCTTGGGCAAAGCGGTAGGTCAGCGAGCGTCCGAACGGCACCGCCGCCCCGTCATCGGCAAACCAGTGCTGGAAATCTTGCGCGAAATCATGTGCGCGGGCGCGGTAGCGGGCGGCGTAATCGGGGAATAGATCAGACGCGACCTGCGCCACGATCAACCCGTAAAAATGCATCGCCATGGGGGTGTAATAATCCAGCTGATACCATTTGCCATCGCGGTAATAGCCGCCCTCAAGATGGAATTCCTCCAGCCGGTCCATCGCCGCGCGCGTGTCGGCCTCAGACCAGTCCTGCCCGACATGGCGCAGCGCCAGATTGACCAGAACACGGAAGAACAGCCAATTGTTATCAGCCACCGGCTGGGTGTTGATGCGCCGCAGCCACTGCGCCAGCCGCGTTTTGGCGGTCTGTGACAATTGCTCCCAAAACCGCTCGGGCGCCAGCAGAAGGGCCAGCGACAGCCCCGCCATTTCGACCAGCCGCTGGTCATATGCGCCGGGCTCGCCCCAGTATTCAGGGTGGTCGGGGTCTGTGCCGTGATCAAGGCCTGTGGCCCAACCGGCGGCGTGGGTATGATCGAACCCGCCCGCAAGCAGTGGTGCAAGCCCCCATAGCGGGCGCGCAAAACTCTCCATCTCGGCGGCGGGGCTGGAATAGTGAACGCCGCTTGCCCCCAGCCGGATACGCGCGCGCCCTTGCGACATATGTGGCAAAAGCGGTGCAATCAGATCTGTGGTCGCGCGCGCCAGATCGGTTCGGGTGCGCAAAGGGTTTGCGTACAGCGGGTTGGCCTGCGCCAGCGCCTTGGTTGTCGGGTCGAAATACCACGCTGCTTTGATCGCCATCGCAAACTCCTGTTTTTATGCATTGAGCATTTGCAAGATTATCTTGTCTATGCAAACTTTGCATAAATATTTTTCGTCTGGCAATGGGGGAGACGGTCATGGCGCAGAAAATCAGGATGAACGATGGATGGCGTTTTGCACCCGCCTCACCCGATGATGCGTCAAAACAAGCGGTTTTCGTGACCTTGCCCCATACAGCTGTAGAACTGCCACTGAACTATTTCGATGAAACGGCCTATCAGCAGGCGTTTATCTATCAGCGCCACATCGACTGGACCGATCAGATGCATGACCACGAGGTCTGGCTGCAATTTGACGGTGCGATGGCCGATGCGCATGTGTCGATCAACGGGACCCAAGTGGCGCATCACAGCGATGGCTACACGCCGTTTCGCGCCCGTTTGACCCCACATCTGACGCGTGGCGAAAATCTGGTCACGGTCACGATCAGCGGCGTTGAAAACCCCGATATTCCGCCGTTTGGCGGGCGGATCGATTATCTGACCTATGCAGGGATCTATCGCGATGTCTGGCTGGTCACGGCCCCGAAAACCTATATCGAGCATGTGAAAATCGAAACACCCGATGCGATGGAGGCGTGCAAAACCGTTCTGGCGCGGGTGTCGCTTGGGGGCGCTCAAGGTGCTGCAGGCGGCACGTTGCATGCGGTCATCCGCGACGGCGCAGGCACGACCATCGCCGCGCAATCTGTGGATGTTGCGGGTGACGCCCCCGAGATCAGGTTCACGGGGCTTTCGGGGATGGCACTATGGGATCTGGATGATCCGGTGCTTTATACACTCGATCTGGAACTGGTGACATCTGCCGGCGCGGATCGCGATGTGACGTCATTTGGCATTCGGCACGCCGAATTTACCGCGCAAGGGTTCGTTCTGAACGGTCGCGTGCTGAAGTTGCGCGGACTGAACCGGCATCAGAGTTTCCCGTATTGGGGCTATGCGCAGGGTCGGCGCAGTCAGGAACGCGACGCGGAAATCCTCAAACATGATCTGGGCTGCAATATCGTGCGCACCGCCCATTACCCGCAATCGCCCTGGTTTCTGGACCACTGCGACCGCATCGGTCTGTTGGTGTTCGAAGAAATCCCCGGCTGGCAGCATATCGGTGACGAGACATGGAAAGCGCGCGCCGTGGCCAATGTCGAGGCGATGATCCGGCGCGACTGGAACCATCCGTCGATCATCCTCTGGGGGGTGCGCATCAACGAAAGCCAAGATGACCACGCCTTTTACACACACACCAACAAGGCCGCCCGCGCACTTGATCCCACGCGGCAAACGGGGGGCGTGCGGTTTCTGACCGACAGCGAGTTGCTGGAGGATGTGTATACCATGAACGATTTCATCCTTGGCGATTTTGAAAAACCCGATACAAACCGCCCGCGCACCCCCTTGCGCCCTGTGGCAGAGACCACGGGCCGGAAAGATCCGGTGCCGTATCTGGTCACCGAGTATAACGGCCATATGTATCCCACCAAGGCAGGCGACCCCGAGCAACGCCACGCCGAGCATACGCTGCGCCATCTGGAGGTGCTGAACGCAGCTTATGGTGACCCGCAGATTTCGGGGGCCATCGGCTGGTGCATGGCCGATTACAATACCCACAAGGATTTCGGATCGGGCGACCGGATCTGTCACCATGGCGTGACGGATATGTTTCGCAACCTCAAACCTGCGGGCTACGCCTATGCTTCCCAACAATCACCCGACCAGCGTTTGGTGTTCGAGCCGGTGACGGTCTGGGCGCGGGGGGAGCGTAACATCGGGGGTGTTCTGCCGCTGATCATTCTGACCAATTGTGACAGGGTCGATCTGGAATATGGCGGTGTCACAACGCGCGTGACGCCCGATCACGACAGGTTCCCGCATCTGCCCCATCCACCCGTGATTATCGAGGCCCGCCATCTGTCGAAAGATGCGTTGGGGCGTTGGGGGATGGCGTGGCGGGACGGCCTTCTGACAGGCTATCTGAACGGTACGCCTGTGGCCACGCGTCGCTTTGTGGCCGATCCCGTGCCCACGCAGTTGCAGCTGTGCGCGGATGCCGATCATCTGGATGCGGCGGCCCAAGACGAGATGCGGGTGATCGTGCGCGGGCTGGATCAGGCCGGTAACCTGCTGCGGTTTCTCAACGATACGGTGCAGATCGCGATTGACGGGCCTGCGCGTCTGATCGGTCCCGATTGTGTCACCCTGTCGGGCGGGGCCGCCGGTTTCTGGCTGCGTGCGACAGGACAGACGGGTCAGGCCCATATCACAGTTCAAAGCCCGCGTTTCGGCACGGCGCGGCTAACGCTGCCTGTAAGATAACGCTGCCTGTAAGACAACGCAGCCGCGCGAGGGCGGGCAGGCCGGATAGATGCGGAGCCCTGATCTCACCGCAGGCTCATTGCGGCGGCGGTTTTTGCGCTGGCGATGGGCCCGCTGGGTCAGGCGTGCGGGGGTGGCGCCTGTCGCGGAAACGAGCGCGAGGGCGGTCGGCATGTGATCAGGCTCCAGACACGTCAAGGTATCGGCAGAACAGGACGGTCACAGCGCGGGCCACCGCTGAAAGAACACCCTTCGGGCATCGGTTGTCTTGGCGTGCGACACGCCGCCAGTTCTTCATACGTCTTTTGTGATCGCAGGTCTCGCCGGTCAGCGCGCCCCGTCATAATACGAACCAGCACGCGCCTATTGGTTGTGCAAGATCTTTGGTAGACCAAAGTCCCTTGGTGTATCTCTCGCACGCAAGCGATGGCGATCCATTTAAAAAAAGCTGACGATTGCAGCCCCCAGATGTGATCGTTTCCAAAGAAAAACTTGGTCCACGCGGGCAAAGTCTGCGCCTGAGATGTCGTATCAGTTAGAAACAGCGCCAACACTTCCTGCGACAACAAGGTGGCCAAGGTCACAAACGGTGACGGCACTCAAGAACGCGTGACCAGCAGGCCATTGACCGTTCCGGCACGTGTCGCACTGCGGGAGGGCCGCGCAAAACCACTCCAAAAAGACAAGCCGCATGTGATGGCTGTGGTCATTTTCAAGGCAGGCATCATGGCATCGATGTATATATCCAGCGTGCCTGCGATCAGCAGCCCCCCGCGGGGATCGCGATCAGTGCGATGGTGCGGCTGCATTGGCCAGCCGGACGTTTCGAAAGCCGACAGGAAATTCGGACAATGTAAGACATAGGAAAAAAACACGAGTATCAGGGCCATGTCCGTAAAAACACCCATCTCTGGGCGACCGAGGATATCCGCCAGATTGAAGGACGCTCTGGTTGAGATCGTGCGAGGCGAGATGACATAGGGTTTGGCCATCATTTCGGCTGATGGCGAAGTGACCTGCGCGCGTCAGCGTGCGCTTTTCGCGACACCCTCGAGTGCGCCATCGCCTTGGTTGCATCGATGATCAGCGTCACCAGATCCGGACCAAAGTTGTCATAAAAGGGCGCGCTTGGACCAGTGAGCTTTACGCCATTTGCCTCAAAAGGGAGGGACACATCGTCGACATCTTTGTGAACCGGGTTGGAAAAAACGTCCGCGATCAATGCTGCCATAATGGCCGGCTTGACGCCAATCGCATCACAATGCGGCACCGATCATGGCGGATCGTCATCCACACTTGGCCTTTGGCAGACAGTCTTTTCATGCGTTATCAGGCGTGTTGCCGCCTTTCCCTGCTATTGACGCCGCGCCGTGCTGGCACATCTGAAAACCTGCCCGACCGCAGATCAACAAAGCCTCAAGCCGTGGCAGATTGCGTTATTTATGCCTGCGCGTCGACGGCCACGACCAACGATCAGACGCGCGCGGCGCTGCAGGTGATCGACGTGTCGCTGTCGGGGGTGACTATCCCGCGACATTTCGTGGCGAGCCACGACATGAAGCCGAAAGTATTTGCCAAGGCGCTGGACGGGAAAGGGCGCGCCGCATTGCCCTGCGTATTCAGGGCAAGTGCCCAGCCATGGCGACTGCGACTGCGACTGCGACTGCGACAATTTGCACATTGTGATGCAGGGGGGGAATGGTAATCTCGGCCTATGCGAGCACGATCATATTTCCGCGCTTTGGGGTTGGTTTTTGTGACCCTGTTGGCCGTTGCTTTCGCATCGGACATGTCGGTGCGTGCCGCCGAGCAGGTCTACGAAGTGCAGCGCCAGATCGGGAAAGCGGGGGCAGGCACCAGCCTATGCGCGCCGTCCTCTTCCGAGCATGATCATAAACGCAGCTGTTCTTTGTGCCATCTGATTTCCAGTTGTGATCTGCCGCCAAGCGCGGGCCTTTTGCTGATCGAGATCGAGCGCGATCTGATTGCCCGGGTCATCTTGCCGCAAATGCGCCGCGATGCCGCGCGCCCGCGAGATCCGGCCACACCTGCACGCGGACCACCTGCCTGCTGAGAGAAAACCGTTCCACCTTTTCGGATTTATCTGCGCTTCAGGCGCACTCTCGGGATTACTACAATGACTTCTTTTACTGACGTGCCGCACAAGTTTGCGGCGCAGCGCGGTATGCTGCGCGCCTTTATGCTGCGACTGCATTTCTATATTGGCGTGTTTGTCGGCCCGTTTATTTTCGTCGCGGCCCTGACGGGGCTGCTCTATGTGCTGACACCGCAGATTGAAAGCCGGCTTTATGCCGACGCGCTTACCACCCCGTCACAAGGGGTGGCGCGTAGCCTGACCGATCAGGCAGAGGCCGCGGTGGCCTATCTGGACGCACCGCTGTCTGTATCCGCAGTGCGTCCCGCCACCGCAGCCGGCAAAACCACGCGTATCATGTTTTCCGATCCAGACCTCGGACCGTCGGAAAACCGCACGATCTTTATCGATCCGGTTACGCTTGCGGTGCGCGGCGACATGACGACCTATGGCACCAGCGGTATTTTGCCGTTCCGTATCACCCTTGATTATCTGCACCGTAATCTTTTGCTGGGCGATTGGGGGCGGTATTACAGCGAGCTTGCCGCGTCTTGGTTGTGGGTGGTGGTTTTGGGTGGTGTGATCTTGTGGGCGGGTCAGGCCCCGCGCCGCCAGCGCTTGCGCGAAATGAGCGCCTCACGGCGCAGGCGATGGATCCACGGCACGATAGGGGTCACGCTTTCGGTTGTGTTGGTGTTTGTGTCCGTCACTGGCCTGACATGGTCGCAGGCGGGCGGGCAGCGGATCACCGATCTGCGCAACCGCCTTGGATGGGTGACGCCATCTGTCAGCACAACGCTTGCAGGCGCGCCATCCCCTGTCGACCAACATGCCGGGCACAGCGGTCACACCATGGCAATGACGGCACGCGAGGACCGGCTGGATCAACTGGATGCGGTCGCTGCGGCGTCGCGCACCGCAGGGCTGGACAGCCCGATGCTGGAAATCCGCCTGCCCAAGCCGGATCAGGCATGGATGGTGCGCGAATATGATCGCAGCTGGCCGACGCAGGTCGATACGATCACACTGGCACCGCAAACCTTGGCCGTGACCAGTCGGGCAGATTTCGCAACCTTCACGATAATCCCCAAGCTGGTGCGTTGGGGGATCGATGCGCATATGGGGGTTTTATTCGGTGTCCCCAACCAGATCGTTATGGCGCTGGTGGCCTTGGGGTTGATGGTGAGCATCGGGTATGGCTATGTGATGTGGTGGACACGACGCCCTGCGGCAGGGGGCTTGCCTTTGGCGGGCGCATGGATGCGTCTGGCCCCGTGGATGCGGGGGGTGTGGCTTCTTGCGGGCGCCGCTGTGGGATGGGCGCTGCCGGTTCTGGGCCTCAGCCTTCTGGTCTTTGTCCTAATCGATATGGTGCGCTGGTGGCAGGCCCGCAGGCGCGCCTGAGCAATCTCGACCACGCGGCGGTTTCAGGAAACAAAATCTGCTGCGTGGTCCTTGCGGGGTCTGTCTGATCCTTGGACAAATTTCGCCTCGTGACACCAAATACGATATGATCGCGTCTTCGTGCCGAAGTAGGGGCAAAGCAAATGCGCGGTTCGCAGCTGTAAATCATGCAGGCCTTTGTTTTCAGGCCCACCGGATCAATACCGCTGCCGGCGGTTGGCATGATGTCGATCACAAAACATGGGCGGCAATCCGTATTCGGGGCGGCGAAACTCTGAGGGGCTTTTAAGGGAAAAACCATTCGTTGGCCGGATATTATGCCTGTGCAGATGGCGCCTTGTTATGGGGGCAGGGACAGTTGCCTACGCGCTTGCAGCGCAAGTGCGCGCGTGATTGCATATACTCTCGTGCCGCTGGAACTTGCGCTGCAATCGCGACCAAAGGTTCATGCGGGTTTGGCGTGGGCGACGTCATCTGCTAGGGTTAAAGGAGAATGGCGGCACTACACTCGCAAGGCGCTTCACATGCGTGATATGACAATGTTTCCACTGCGTGCCGGGCGCGTGCACGAAGTCTGTGGCCCGTCGGCTATAGGGTTTGCGGCGGTGGCTGCGGCCCAAACCGCGAGCGGGGTGCTCTACATCCGCGAACGCTGGCACACCGAACAGATCCACCCCTCCGGCTTGGGCGCGATCCTGCCGCCAGAGCGTGTGCTGCTGGCGCGCCCCGCCAATCACACCGATGCGCTGGCCGTAGCCGAGGAAGCGTTGAAAGACGGGGTGCTTCCTTTCGTCATTATCGGGATAAGCCAGCCGTTAAATTTGCGCGAAGGACGCCGGTTGCAGCTTGCTGCCAAAGCCGGCGGCACAACAGGCCTGTGCCTGATCGCGCAGAATATGGGATCGAATGCGGCTGAAACGCGGTGGCGGGCCAGCCCCGTTTTTGATCGTGCATATGCGGACTCGACACTGATGCGGTGGGAAATTATAAAGAACAAATCAGGAACGAATGGGGCGTGGCATGTTCGCTGGGATGCCGAAAGACATTGTATGCATGTGGTTTGCCCGGCTCCCGAGTGATCGGGTTTTGCGCATGCGCGCGATGGATGTGCCTTTTGTGCTAAGCCTGCGCGAGCAAAATGCCGAGCGGATCTATTGTCTTAACCGCACGGCGGAGCGGGTGGGATTGCAACGTGGCATGGCTTTGGCGGATGCGCGCAGCTTTTGCCCCGATCTGGTTGTACATCCCGCGCGACCAGATCTGGACAGGCGGTTTTTGGCGGCATTGCGGCGATGGGCCACCCGTTATTGCCCTTGGGTCAGCCGTGACGGGGTCGATGGGCTGGTGCTGGATGTGACGGGGGCGGTACATTTGTGGGGCGATCTTGCGGCCATGCTGGCGGATATGCAGGCCCATGCGGCGCGGGCGGGGCTGGGGCTGCATCTGGGCCATGGGGCCACGCGGGGGGCTGCGTGGGCGCGCGCGCATTACGGGGCCACGCCGCAGGCCACGCTGGAGGATCTGGACGTGGCGGGCCTTCGGGTGCCCGCATCGGTCGTGGTGGGTTTACAGCGCTTGGGCCTGCGCCGGATCGGGGATCTGGAAAAGGCGCCACGGGGGCCTTTGGCGCGCCGGTTCGGGGCAGAGCTGATGATGCGGCTGGATCAGGTGATGGACCGCCACCCCGAGCCTGTGACCCCTGAACAAGAGCCGCCCCATTTCGGGGTGCGACTGACGTTGCCCGAGCCGGTGGGCTTATGCGGCGATGTCATGGCGGCGCTGGCGCGTTTGTTGGCGACGTTGTGCCAGAAGCTGAAGGCGCATGAGGCGGGCGCACGGGTGATCGTTGTGCAGTTGCGCCGTGTGGATCAGGCCAGCCAGCAGATCACGCTGCGACTGGCAGCTCCGATGCGCGATGCGGCACGGATGCTGCCCCTGTTCGAGCGCGAGGTGACCGGCATCGACGCCGGCTTCGGGATCGACCAGATCCGGCTGGAGGCGGCGGTGGTGGAGCCTTTGGCCCATCAACAGCTGGGATCTGCCGCCGCGACCCGCACCCCCGACAGGTTGAGCGATCTGATCACGCGGATCGGAACCCGTATCGGATTGGAGAATGTGCAACGGATCGTGCCTGCCGACAGCCATATCCCCGAGCGCAGCTTCCAGATCCTGCCTGCCGCGTTCAGCCCCCCTGAAAGCGCGGCGAGGGGAACACATCCGCGCCCGCTTGTGATGTTCGATCCCGAACCGTTGAACCCCACCGCCATGGTGGTGGCAGGGCCGGGCCAGACGAACACGGGCGGGGCCTGCGCGCCGGTCGACGGGGCTGACGCAGGGCAGGGCCCCCGCATCTCGGGGCAGGCGGCGGGGGCCGCCGATTCCCCGCCTGTGGTCGCCGCTGGTCCAGCGCGCCTCATCCGACCCGCCCCGCCCGAGCGCTTCCGCTGGCGTCGTATGGTGTTTCACACCGGACGCGCTATTGGGCCGGAGCGGATCGCGCCACAATGGTGGGACCATTGTGAGGGATGGCAGGGGGGCATGCGCGATTACTGGCGTGTGGAGACACGCGAGGGGCGCAGATTATGGTTGTTTTACACCCCGCAAAACCCTGACTGGTTCGTGCAGGGAGAATTTTTGTGACTCGCGCCGAAAATCCTGCCCAGCGGCTGCGTGATCCGCGGTCATCACCATCCCCATCACATAACGGGCAGGGTACGGGGTCGTTTGGGGCTGTGGGGCATCCGGTGCCTGACACGACCCGATCTGAGGCGGGCCTTGTGCAAAAAGGGAGCTATGCCGAACTGGCGGTCACGTCGAATTTTACGTTTCTCACAGGGGCCTCCCACCCCGAGGAACTGATGTTGCGGGCCAGCGAATTGGGGCTTTCGGCCATTGCGGTAACGGACCGGAACACTCTGGCGGGGGTGGTGCGGGCGTATTCGGCGCTCAAGGCGCTCAAGGAGCAGCAGGCAGATCATGTGCGGGTGCGCTCGTCCCATCAGGTGGACAGCTGCACGCGCAGGGAGGTGGGCCATCCCGTTGATCTTGATATCCCGCACTCGCCGCAGCTGCCAAAACTGCTGGTGGGTGCACGGTTGGTTTTGCGCGATTGCCCGCTTGACTGGATTGCGCTGCCCCAAGACCACGACGCCTATAAACGTTTGTCGCGTTTGCTCAGCGTGGGAAAAGCGCGCGCCCCCAAGGGGGAATGCTATCTGGATCTGGCGGATCTGGAAGAATGGGCCTGCGGCATGATCTTGATAGCTGTGCCGCCTGCGGGCCGGATGGTGGGCGATCTTGTGTCGCTTGCCGCGCCATTGCAGCGGATACACCGGTCCTTTCCCGCCACCACCTATCTGGGGGCGGCACCGCGCTATGATGGCAGCGATCAGGCATGGTTTGACGGTTGCGCCGCTTTGGCCATGCGATGCTCCACCCCGATGGTCGCGATGGGCGATGTGGTGATGCATCACGGGGGCAGGCGTCCGCTGGCCGATGTGCTGACCTGCATGCGCGACGGGATCGGTATCGACCAGATCGGCACACGCGCTTTGCCCAATGGCGAACGCCGCCTGAAAGGGGCGCAGGATATGGCGTGGATATTTCGCCGTCACCCTGCAGCCATCCGGCGCACGCTGGAGATTGCCGCGCGGTGCAGTTTCGATCTGTCACACCTCAGCTATAGCTACCCTGTTGAGGGAACGGCCGACGAAGCCCCGCAAGCCCGGTTGGAGCGGCTTGTGCGCGCAGGCGTGCGGCGGCGATATCCAGATGGCGCGCCCGAGCGAGTGAAGACCTTGATGGACAAGGAACTGGCGCTGGTGGCAGAGCTGGATTACGCGCCCTATTTCCTGACTGTCAACGACATCGTCGCCGAAGCCCGTGCGCGCGATATCTTGTGTCAGGGGCGCGGCTCTGCGGCGAATTCCATTCTGTGCTATCTGCTGGGTATCACAGATGTCAGCCCCGATATGATCGGTATGGTGGTGGAGCGGTTCATCTCGCGCCACCGCCGTGAACCCCCCGATATCGATGTGGATTTCGAACACGAGCGCCGCGAGGAAATCATTCAGTGGATCTATCGGAAATACGGCCGCCACCGTGCAGGGCTGTGTGCGACGGTGATCCATTTCCGCGCGCGGGCCGCGATCCGCGAGGTGGGCAAGGTCATGGGATTGTCGCAAGATATCACCACACGGCTATCAGGCGATATCTGGGGCCATTCGCACAACGGGGCCGATCCCGAACGGGTGCGGGCCTTGGGGCTGGACCCCGATGACCGGCGGCTGGCGCTGACCTTGCGGCTGATTGGCGAGATTATCGGGTTTCCACGCCATCTTTCGCAGCATGTGGGCGGGTTTGTGATCACACAAGACCGGCTGGACGCGCTGTGCCCGATAGAGAATGCTGCAATGGAGGGGCGCACCTGTATCGAATGGGACAAGGACGATATCGACGCACTGGGTATCCTGAAGGTCGATATCCTGTCGCTGGGGATGCTTACCTGCCTGCACAAGGGCCTCGATCTGCTGGCCCGGCACGAAGGGATCACCCATACTCTGGCAACAATCCCGCAAGATGATGCGCCGACCTATGAAATGCTGACCCGTGCCGATGCGGTCGGGGTGTTTCAGGTGGAAAGCCGTGCACAGATGAACTTTTTGCCACGGATGAAGCCGCGCATATTTTACGATCTGGTGATCGAGGTGGCGATCGTGCGGCCCGGCCCGATTCAGGGCGGCATGGTCAAACCCTATATCCGCAGGCGTCAGGGGCTTGAAGCGCCAGAGCCGTTCGGCCCCGCACTGGAGGCGATCACCCGCAAGACGCTTGGCGTGCCGCTGTTTCAGGAACAGGCCATGCAAATCGCGATCGTGGGTGCGGGATATGCCCCTGACGAGGCCGACCACCTGCGCCGCTCGCTGGCGTCCTTCCGGCGGATGGGTACGATTGGCGCGCATCGCGACCGCTTTGTGCGTGGCATGCGTGAACGGGGCTATGCCCAAGATGTGGCCGACGCCTGTTTCGCCCAGATCGAGGGCTTTGCCGATTACGGCTTTCCCGAAAGCCATGCGGCGGCTTTCGCGCTTTTGACCTATGTATCCTCATGGATGAAATGCCATCATCCGGCGATTTTTGCCTGTGCCTTGCTCAATTCGCAGCCGATGGGGTTTTACGCCCCCGCCCAGATCGTGCGCGATGTGCGCGATCATGGTGTCGATGTGCGGCCGGTATGTGTGAACCATTCCGAATGGGACAGCATACTGGAGCGTAGCCGCGACGGGCGTCTGGCGCTGCGTCTGGGGTTTCGTCAGATCAAGGGATTTCGTGCCGAGGAGGCGGACTGGATCGTGGCGGCACGTGGTAACGGCTACCCCGATCCCGAAAGCCTGTGGCTGCGCGCAGGGACCGCGCCCAAAACACTTGAAAGCCTGGCCGAGGCCGATGCGTTCGCAAATCTTGGCCTGACGCGACGCGATGCGCTTTGGGCGGTAAAGGCGATCCGGTCGTCCGCGCCATTACCTCTGTTTTCCAACCCGCTGGATGGCGAGGGGCTGCGCGAGCCTGCCGTTGATCTGGCGGCCATGCATCTGGGCGAGGAGGTGGTAGAGGATTACCTTACAATGCGGCTGAGCCTGCGCGCCCATCCGATGGAACTGCTGCGCCCGCTTCTGTGCGCGGGCGGTCAGGGGGCGGGCAACCCGGGCGTGGCCAATTCGGGCGTGGCCAATTCGGGCGTGGGCGGTGATCTGACGCCGCACGACCGTTTGGTGGCGGCGCCGTTGGGGAGTGTGACCATCTGCGGACTGGTCATCACGCGCCAGCGTCCGGGCACCTCGTCTGGCGTGATTTTCCTGACCCTGGAGGACGAGACAGGCGTGGCCAATGTGGTGGTCTGGCCCAAGCTTTACCAAAAATACCGGCGTGCTGTGATGGGGGGGCGGCTGTTGCGCATAACCGGCCGGCTCGAGCGAGAGGGGATCGTTACCCATGTGATTGCCAGTGTGATCGAGGATGTCTCCGGTCATTTGTCGCAAATGAACCACCCGATGAGCGATGCCGTGGGCGAGACCCATGCCCCAGCCGACGCCGTGCCCAGACATAGCAAAATGCGCCCCACAGCCCTTCACCCCCGTGAGCAGGCCAAGCGTTTGTTTCCCAGCCGCGATTTCCACTAGCCGCAGGTGCGCACCCTCATGTGCGGGTTTAGCCCTTCACCATCCGGTTGTGGTCTGAAAAAACGCATCGGGGCATCGCAAACACAGGGGCCCTGTGCGTTGCAAGCCCCCAGAAAGGAAGAGGTGAACACCTTGCCACGCACGATACAGGCCGCGGCGAAACGGCAGGGTCTTGGCCTCAAACGATGACCTTAGGCGTTATTGATCGTGCCTATCTCTTCTTTATTGCGATAGTGTACGAAGTTTCCGGTGATTTCTTCGCCGGACTTTCGAACGTAAAAACGGCCTTCTTTATAGTCTACTTCGCCATGCTTGCTGTCGACAAAGGAAAACGGCCCTTGCGTTTGGGCGGCTTGGGCAATGGTTTGGTCCGTGCCATCAGCTGTCGCGATGACAATGGTTTGCGGATGACCATCGGTATCTAAGTAGTGGAGGACATCCCCATGTTGGAAATCGTGCACGTTTCAGTCCTTTCAGGTTGCCTATAGCGTCAGTTGATAAGTTGTATCGACGCGGATCTTTTTCAATTACCGCAAAATGATTGTTTTTTCTTTTCGTCCGCTTGCTGCAAGGCGACCGGTCTTTGTGCCAAGGGCTGTGCCGTATGATGCCCCTCAGCCTATGGCGGGGTCTAACCCGCCCCCATTTGGGCCCTTCGTTCATAACGAGAGGCTCCAAGGGCATGATTTTGATGATCATGGGGGTCGGTTTTGAGCAAGCGCGCCTGACATGGAACCGTCAACTGGCTCGGCACGCCTGCCGTGGCGTCTGGCTTTCGTGCGGTGAATACGGCCGGCGCGACGGTGGTGTTGTGTCGCCATTGGGCCAGCTTTCGCGGGGGATCGTCCAAAGATGTCAAAGATCTTCTCGTAGAAAAACGCATCGCTCAAGGCGGGCGTTGAAAAAATTCGATGACGTGTCGTGATGCGGTTTGCTTGGCGCGATGTCGTGCCACGGTGCATCATTTTGCTTGGCCGGTGGCACAATGCCCCCGCTTGTGACCTCCGTCTCCTGATCACTGACCATGCATCACGGTTTTTCCTGATCCCGCGCACCAGTGCGTCCAGCCCGCGGGCCACACAGGCCTCCATCAGACTGGTGTCGGCAATCAGGCACAGGTTGTGCGGCAGCAATCGTCGTCCACCGTCAACATACGGACCTTGCGTGAAGCACCGAGGCGGCCCTACAAAAGCCCAGCAACCATCGGCATCCAGTTGCCCCGCCTCCGGCATCGGCACGCGCGTTCAGGCCACTTTCCGTTCGATGCCCTATCCGGGTCTGGGGGCGCGGTGATCCATTTGTCCAGCGTTGACATGCCAACACCCAGATCGTCAGCCACCTGTTTATGCGCGCGCCCGCTTGTCAGCGCGATACACACCGCATTCTGGCGGACTTCGTCTGCCCGTTCCGGTCCCATAGTCAGGCGGCTTTGTGGCGGTAAATGCTATCAAAGGAGCCGTATCACACCCTGACAGGACCAAAGATGACATCCGCTGCATTTGCTGGATGAGGGAAGCTGGCATGACGTCTTTCAGACTGCGGTTGCGCCGTTTTGCCAAGTCGGGCGCCGCCTGACTGGATCGGGGCTATCGGGTGGTTGTGCAAGATGGCGATGCGTAGAGTTTCGATCTTGCACAGCGCTTTCCAGAAGACCTCTCGCGGGAAAAGCTGTCAGGTGCCTTTGCACAGCTCTGTTTTGACAGCTCGCCGCTTTGCTCGAGGGTCTGGGTCAGGCAAGCCCATGGCTCAGGTTCCGGCCCGCTGTTTGTCCAGAAGGATTTCTGACGCGCTTGCCGGCGGCATGGGCGCGGCCGTATCGAACGTCTTTATATCCAGAATTTTGCGCGATCGCCCGATCATAGTGTGAACAGGTTTGGTGCGGGCGGTGGGACTCGAACCCACACGGGCACTAGGCCCAACAGATTTTAAGTCTGGTATGTCTACCATTCCATCACGCCCGCATCTGGCAGTATTGGCTACATGGTTGATCGCGCCAAGGCAAGCCCAAGCTTTTACGATTTGCAACGGAATGCAAACTTGAACGGAGTGTCCCAAATTCGCAGGGCCGATCGAGATTGAACGTGAAATCGATGGCGCACCGAATTTCGGGATGCGCCTCGTGCACCGGTTCCGGCGCGGTTCGGGGTGGGTGTTCGGGATGGGTGTTCGGGCCATACACATACCGGCCCGCGAAAGGTCTGCGGGCCGGAACAAGGTATGAATGCACGGCTTGGCTCCCTAGCGCCAGCCAAGCGCCGGGGCCACATGTGTCAAGATCGCTTCCAGCACATGGGCGTTATAGTCCACACCCAGCTGGTTTGGCACCGTCAGCAACAGTGTATCAGCTTCCGCAATCGCTGTGTCGGCTTTCAGCTCCTCAATCAGCTTGTCGGGTTCGCCCGCGTAGGAGCGCCCGAAGATGGAGCGTTGTTCATCAATGAAACCGGTCTTGTCGCGCGCCTGATTTGCGGTGCCAAAATAGGTCCGGTCCAGATCGTTCGTGATCGCGAAAATCGACCGGCTGACCGAGACGCGCGGGCTGTGTGCGTGACCGGCCTTGGCCCATGCATCACGATAGGCGCGGATCTGGTCGGCCTGCTGGACGTGGAACGGCTCGCCCGTTTCGTCATCCTTGAGGGTCGAGCTTTGCAGGTTCATCCCCAGTTTGGCGGCCCATTGTGCGGTCTTGTTTGATCCGGCCCCCCACCAGATGCGATCACGTAGGCCCGCCGCATGGGGTTCCAGCCGCAAAAGTCCGGGCGGGTTCGGGAACATCGCATGCGGATTGGATTCGGCAAAGCCTTCGCCGCGCAACAGATCCAGAAAGACCTCTGTGTGACGGCGCGCCATATCCGCTTCGGTTTCGCCCGGCGCGGGCTGATATCCGAACTGTCGCCAGCCATCAATGACCTGTTCGGGCGAGCCGCGGCTGATGCCCAGTTGCAAACGCCCGCCCGAGATCAGATCGGCGGCGCCTGCGTCCTCCACCATGTAAAGCGGGTTTTCATAGCGCATATCAATGACACCGGTTCCGATGTCGATACGCGAGGTCCGCGCGCCAACGGCGGCCAGAAGCGGAAACGGAGAGGCCAGTTGGCGTGCAAAATGATGCACACGGAAATAGGCCCCGTCCACGCCCAGCTCTTCGGCGGCGACGGCAAGGTCGATGGATTGCAGCAATGTGTCCGCCGCCGATTGAGTGTGCGACCCGCGTGCGGGCGACCAGTGGCCAAATGACAGAAAACCAATGTTTTTCATGTGGAGATACTCCGGTTGTTTTGTCAGCAAGCCGGCATGGATCACTGGATCAGCCCGGGCCTGCGCATCGCGTGTAAAGTAAGATGTGTGCCCGCTTGCGCCAAGATCGCCCCACGCGCAGATCCTGTGCGTATATGAGGGCAGTTTCAGCGCGCCTCGTGGGGTGGATTATTCTCTAAAAAGGATATTTTATCGAAAATACTTCGCAATAAGTCCAATAATATCGGGGTAAGTTGCAATGACATCGCCGCAATTTAAGTGTTTGATGGACAGACAAGGCGAAAACGCCGCAGCGAGGTGGCCACAGACAGGCCCCAGACAGTATTCAGGGAGGATGCAAAGTGAAAATCGGTTGCCCCAAGGAAATCAAGAACCATGAATATCGCGTCGGCCTTACGCCGGAAAGCGCCGCAGAGCTGGTAGGCCATGGTCATGACGTTTTCATCGAACGCGGTGCGGGTTTGGGCATTGGTGCCGATGACGCCGCCTATGAGGCCGCAGGCGCTGTCATGACGGATGTAGACGATGTGTTTGCCCGGGCCGATATCGTGGTCAAGGTAAAAGAGCCCCAAGCCGTGGAGCGCAAGAAGCTGCGCGCGGGGCAGGTGCTTTATACCTATCTGCATCTGGCGCCCGATCCCGAACAGACCCGCGATCTTATGGCGTCGGGGGCGACCTGCATCGCCTATGAAACGGTCACCGGACCGGATGGGGGGTTGCCGCTTCTCAAGCCGATGAGCCAGGTCGCAGGGCGGATGGCCGTGCAGGCCGGCGCGCATGCTTTGGAAAAAGCGCAAGGCGGGCGCGGCGTGCTTTTGGGGGGCGTGCCGGGGGTCCTGCCGGGACGTGTCGTGATCATCGGCGGTGGTGTGGTCGGGCGCAATGCAGCCAGCATGGCCGTGGGGTTGGGCGCGGATGTCACCTTGCTGGACCGCTCCAATGACGTGCTGGAGGCAGTGGATCGCCAGTTCGGTGGACGGGTCAAGACGCTTTATTCCTCTGCCACCAATCTGACCAATGCTGTATGCGCGGCAGATCTGGTGATCGGGGCGGTGCTTATTCCGGGTGCGGCGGCACCCAAACTGGTAAGCCGTGCATTGCTGTCCCAGATGCAGCCCGGCGCGGTTGTGGTGGATGTGGCCATTGATCAGGGGGGATGTTTTGAAACCTCGCGCGCCACGACCCATGCCGATCCGATCTATACCGAGGAAGGCGTGGTACATTACTGCGTGGCCAATATGCCTGGTGGTGTGGCGCGCAGTTCGACCTATGCGCTCAATAACGCCACATTGCCGCATTTGCTGCGGCTGGCCGATCTGGGCGCAGCCGAGGCAATGCGCCGCGATCCCCATCTCTGTGCAGGTCTGAACGTGGCAGGCGGGCAGATCACCTGCGCACCGGTCGCGCAGGCACAGGGGATGGAGGCCATCTCGCTGCAAGAGGCGCTGCAAAAACTGGGGTGATACAAGCCGCCCCGCCGGTTCAGAAAGGGGCGTGCCCGGGTCCGCAGGGGGGGGAGGCAGAAAACGCGGCTTTATGCGCCTGCCCCCTTGCGCTTGGCGTGTCGGATGCGCCATGTCTTCGCATACCTTTGGCCCGATCACATCGGCGTGCGGTGTACCGCCTGCGCCGGACATGGGGCCTTGGATCGGACGGGGGATGCGATAATGGCGATGACAACTCTATCGGGGCCGCGTGCGGGGCTGTTCTGGGCTGGCTTGATCTGTGCGGCGCTGGCGATGGTGCCGGCGTTCGCGCAGGGCGACAGATCTGTGACCTTTGTCCAGGCGGTAGAGCCGCAGGGCCTTGATCCGAGCGTCGGATCGCCCGTGGCCGCGGGGCAGGTGACATGGCAAAACGTGTTTGAAGGCTTGGTGCGGATTGACCGCAACGGGGCTGTGTCCCCCCAGCTTGCCGAAAGTTGGCGGATCTCGGACGATGGCCTGCGTTATGAGTTCCAGCTGCAAAAGGATGTGAAGTTCCACAACGGGGCGCCCTTTGATAGTGCGAGTGCGAAGTTCAGTATCGACCGGATCTTGTCGGATCGCTCCACCAATGGCCAAAAGGCGCTTTATTCCGTGATAGAGGAGGTCTCGGCCCCCTCGCCCTACCGGCTTGTGCTGCGCCTGAACAGACCGGCCTCCAATCTACTATACTGGTTGGGATTTCCCGCAGCCGTCATGGTAGAGCCGCAATCGGCCCCCACCGACCAGACCCAGCCCGTGGGCACTGGCCCGTTTGTCGTGACCGAGTGGCGCAAGGGTGACCGTGTCGTGATGCGCGCCAACGCCGACTATTGGGGCGATGCGCCTGAAATCGATCACCTCGTGGCGCGTTTCATCGCCGACCCGCAGGCACAGGCTGCAGCCTTGCAATCCGGGCAGGCGGATGTGGTGGCAGAATTTGGCGCGCCGGAAATGTTCGCCCGTTTCCAAAGCGATCCGCGTTTCACCACCCATGCCGGCACGGGCGAGATGGAGGTGGTCGCCGGCATGAACAATGCCCGCCCGCCATTTGATAACCCCGATGTGCGCGCGGCCCTGATGATGGCGATCGACCGCACACAGCTGCTGGCGGCGGTCAACTCCGGCCTGGGCACGCCGATCGGATCGCATTTCTCGCCCGCAAGCCCGTTTTACGAGGATCTGACGGACGTCTACCCCTATGATCCGGCCCGTGCGCGCGCACTGTTGGAAAAGGCGGGGTATGGCGCGGGGTTCAGTTTCACGATGAAAGTGCCAACGCGGGCCTATGCGCAGCGGTCCGCCGAAATCCTGCAGGCGTTTTTCCAGCAGATCGGGGTGGACGCGCGGATCGAAAGCTCGGATTTTCCGGCAAGCTGGATTGGCGATGTGTTTCGCGATACGAATTACGATATGACGATTGTCGGGCACGCCGAGCCACTTGATATCGGCATATATGCCCGTGACCCCTATTACTTCAATTATCACAGCCCCGCCTTTGAGGCGGCCATAAGCGGGATCGATCAGGCCACCACACCACAGGCCCGACGCGACGGATACCGTCAGGCGCAGGAAATACTGGCCCGGGACGTGCCGGCCCTGTTTTTATACTCGGCACCTAAACTGGGTATCTGGAACAAGGATCTGGCGGGTTTATGGGAAAACGGGCCGGTTCCGGCCAATGATATGACGGATGTGCATTGGCTGCGTTAAAAATGGCTGCGTTTAAGCGGATCGCAGGGCGGGTGGTGGTCAATGGCATCGCGCTTTTGCTGGCGTCGGTGGTGATTTTTGCCTTGGTCAAGGCGGCCCCCGGAGACCCTGCGCAGATCATGTTGGGGACATCGGCCGCGCCAGATACGCTGGCTGCGTTGCGCGTACAGCTCGGCCTCGACCAGCCGTTGATCTGGCAATATCTGGGGTGGCTTCAGGGGATCGTGAGCGGCGACATGGGGCAATCCTACACCTATGATGTGCCGGTATCTGGGCTGGTGGCAAGCCGCGCGGCGGTCACATTGCCGCTTGCGGCGCTGGCCAGCACAGGCGCGGTTATGTTGGCAGTGCCGCTCGGGGTCTGGGCTGCGGCCCGCCCGGGAGGGGGCGCGGATATCGCGGCGACGGTGCTGGCCCAGATGGGAATTGCGGTGCCGAATTTCTGGATCGCGATCGTGTTGATCCTTACGGTGTCGTTGGGGTTGGGATATTTTCCTGCGGGCGGGTTTCCGGGATGGCAGTCCGGTTGGGTGTCTGCGCTGCAGGCGCTGATATTGCCTGCGATCTCGCTTGGAATTCCCCAAGCCGCGGTTTTGACGCGCGTGACACGCGCGGCTGTTCTGGATCTGATGCACGAGGACTTCATCCGTACCGCCCGCGCAAAAGGGCTGAGCCTGCGCCAAGCACTGTGGCGCCATGCCGTGCCGAATGCACTTTTGCCTGTGGTGACGATGTTGGGGCTGCAAATTCCGTTTCTGATCTCGGGCGCGGTGCTGGTGGAGAATGTGTTCAACCTGCCCGGTATCGGTACACTGGCCTATCAGGCCTTGGCGCAGCGCGACCTGATCGTGGTGCAAAATGTGATCTTGCTATTTGCGGCGCTCGTGCTGGTGATGAATGTGCTGACAGATACGCTGGCAGTCATGCTTGATCCCAGATTGCGGGGCCGCGGATGACGGATCGGCATGGCAAACCGCGCGGCCTGCGCCGCTTGATGAACCTGCGGATCGGGGCCGCGCTTACGGGGATGTGGTGTGTGGTGGCCTTACTCAGCCGGTTCTGGACACCTGCCGATCCGACGGGCATGAATATCGCGCAGCGTTTGCAACCGCCCGGTGTGGGTGGTGTACTGGGCACAGATCAGATCGGGCGCGATATCGCCTCTGTCATCATGTCGGGGGCGTGGACATCGCTGGGGATTGCGGGGCTTGCCACCTGTCTGGGGGGCGCCGTGGGCATTGGTCTGGGGCTTTATGCCGCAGGCATGGGCAAGCGGACGGAGCGTATGATCATGACGGTGCTAGGGGTGCTTTTTGCCTTCCCGCCCGTGCTTTCGGCAATTTTGCTGGGGGCGATTTTGGGCCCCGGTGCCCTGACCGCGGTTCTGGCCATCGGGGTGTTTATGGTTCCGGTGTTCGCGCGCATTACGCGGTCCGCTGCGGCGCAAATCTGGACGCGTGAATATATTGCGGCGGCCTTTATGGCTGGAAAAACCCGCCTGCGCATCAGCATGGAGCATGTCTTGCCCAATATCGCGGGGCAACTGGTGGTGCAGGTAACACTTCAGATGGGGTTGGCAATTCTGGCGGAGGCAGGGTTGAGCTATCTTGGTATGGGCGTCGCGCCGCCCACGCCCAGCTGGGGCCGGATGCTGGCCGATAGCCAGACCTATCTGTCAAGCGCGCCGCATCTTGCGGTTGTTCCGGGGCTGGCGATTGCGCTTGCGGTTTTGGGGCTGAACCTGTTGGGCGACGGCCTGCGCGATCTGGCAGACCCGCGCAAAGGGGGGGCAGGATGAGCCTGCAAGTGCGCGATCTTTCCATCGGCTTTCCATCGTCGGGGTCAACGGGCGTGGACGGGTCTGTCGTGGCGGGGGTGGATCTGGATCTGCACGCGGGCCAGACGCTGGGGCTGGTGGGGCAATCGGGATCGGGAAAATCGCTCGTATCGCTTGCGATGATCGGGCTTTTGCCACAAGGGGCTGTGGCCCAAGGGCAGGTGACATTCGGGGGGCGCAACCTGCTGGACCTGCCGGAGCGCGAGATGTGCGCCATGCGCGGGCGCCGCATCGGGATGGTGTTCCAAGAACCGATGAGTGCGCTGAACCCCACCATGCGAATCGGCGCCCAGATTTCCGAAGGGCTACGGCTGCATCAAAGAATGTCGCGCAAGCAGGCCCGCGGCCACGCGCGCGACTGGATGGAGCGGATGCGGATCGCGCGGGCGGCGGAACGTCTGGACAGCTATCCGCATGAATTGTCCGGTGGCCAGCGCCAGCGGGTAGGGCTGGCCATTGCGCTGGCGCTGCGTCCCGATGTGCTGATCGCGGACGAGCCGACCACGGCGCTTGATGTGACCGTCCAGGCCGAAATTCTGGCGATTTTGCAAGAACAGGTCCGCGATCTGGGCATTGCGCTGATGTTGATCTCGCATGATCTGGGCGTGGTCGCGCAGCTGGCCCAGCGGGTGGCGGTATTCTATCATGGCCGCAAGATCGAGGAAGGCCGCACCGCTCAAGTGCTGCACCAGCCGCAAGCCGAGCATACCCGCGCGCTGATTGCGGCATTGCCCGCGCGGGCGCGTGCCGAGCTTGGGGGCGGGGTATGAGCGCGTTGTTACATGTCGAAGGGCTGAGCCGCAGCTATATGCTGGGTGGGCACCGTATCAAGGCACTGGACGAGGTCGGATTCACGCTGGGACCGGGCCGTATCATGGGCATCGTGGGCGAATCCGGGTCTGGCAAATCAACGCTCGCGCGGCTGGTCATGGCGCTTGACAGGCCCGATCCGGGGCCACATTCCGGTCAGGTCAGGCTGAACGGGCAGGACCTGTTTGCGCTCCCCCCGCGCGCATTGCGCCGTGCGCGCCGCGATATGCAGATGGTGTTCCAAGATCCCTATGGCTCGCTTGATCCGCGCCAGAAGGTCGGGCGGATCGTGGCGGAGCCACTGCATCTTTTGCCGGATCGTCCAACAGGGCGTGCCCGCCGCGAGATCGTCGCCCAGGTGCTGCACGCGGTCGGGTTGGGGGCGGAGGCGATGGCGCAATATCCCCATGCCTTCTCGGGGGGGCAACGCCAGCGGATCGCCATCGCGCGCGCACTGATCACCCGCCCCAAGCTGCTGGTCGCAGACGAGGCAACATCGGCGTTGGATCTGACGGTGCAACGCCAGATACTGCAGCTCATCCGGTCCCTGCGTGATCGCCAAGGGCTGGGGGTGCTGTTTATCAGCCATGATCTGGCTGTGGTCGAGGATCTATGTGACGAGGTCGCTGTGATGCATAACGGGCGGATAGTGGAGTTAGGGGCGATGAACGAGATCATCGCTCGCCCGCAATCCGCCTATACGCGTAGACTGATCGCCGCCCAACCAAGCCTGCGCGGGCTTGGTTGAGGATGCATCATCTTAAAAGAAATGTAATATTTACAGATTAATACGGATGGTTGTTCATCCAATGCTCTACAGTCTGCGCTATCGTGAGGGTTGTCGGCGGCGTAAATACGCCCGCCCAGGACGCTCTGACGCACGCGGCGGCCGATCAGGCGGCAAAGGAATTTTTAGTAGCTGGAATTAATACTTTATTATTAAATATCAATATTCTATTAACATAAGTTAATGTATTGAGCGAGGTATGGCTGATGTCATCTGGCCTGTCGGCAACAAGCCAGAGTCAATCGGTGTGTTCGCAAGCCGCGCTTTTCTTTCATTTTCCGGGCAGGTCCGCGTCGGCTTTCAGGCGAAGAAGGTTCAGCAAGGCAACCGCACGCATGTCGTCAAGCTGGCGGATGGAATGCCCCTCGCGCAAGGGACGCGTGGCATCGGCCATGTGCGCGATCAGTTCGGGCGTGATCTCGGGGGTTTTCATATCGTCCCACCAGCTTTGCATTGCAGGGCCCAGATGATCCAGCGCATGGGCCATGCCGCCGTCACCGCCCGCCAGCTCAAGGTTCATCAGCGGGCCCATCAGCGCCCACCGCAACCCCGGCCCGTGGGTGATGGCGCAATCCACATCCTCTGCGCTGGCCACACCGCTGGCGACCAGCTGGAGTGCTTCTGCCCACAGCGCGGCCTGCAGCCGGTTGGCGATATGGCCGGGCACTTCCTTGCGCAGCACAATCGGAGTTTTGCCCAGTGCTTCATAAAAGAGTTTGGCGGTGGCGACCGCATCATCGCTGCCATGGTCCCCCTTAACGATTTCCACCAGCGGAATAAGATGGGGTGGGTTGAAGGGATGGCCGATCAGCACCCGTGATCCGTGCTGGCAGGCGGCCTGTATTGGTGTGATGCGCAATCCAGAGGAGCTGGAGGCCAGAATTACCTCGGGCGGCAACAGCGCATCCATCTTGGCAAAAAGCGGGATCTTGATCGCCTCGCGTTCGGGGCCGTTTTCCTGAACGAATATCACGCCGTCGAGCGCCTTTTCCAGCGTGTCGCACATCTGAAGGCGATCTGGCGAGGCCCCCGAGGCAAGGCCCAGTTCGCTCAGGACCGGCCAGTGCGCCGCGACAGCTGCATTCAGCCGTGCGCCAGCGCCTTCGGCCGGATCGTAAGCATTTACATCATAGCCATGTGCCAAAAACAACGCAGCCCAACTGGCCCCGATTGTGCCTGTGCCGATAACGGCAACCGTTCCTTTGGAAACCTCGGACATCATGCCCCCCTTTTACAAAAATTCTGGCAGGGCCGGAGCAGGTGCCATTGGCGTGGCCAAATCCTACTCCCCATCGGCCCGGATGCGCGTTGCAATAGATGCGCGCCTTTAAAATAGAGGTCAACGGCGCGGCCCGCCCTCTGTCAGACAGGGACACGGACCGCGCCGACGCGATGATGCCAGCGCTACTCCGCGACACAATCGGCGAAATAGTGCACGGTGCCATCGGGATCTGTCTCGCGCACAAGCCCGTGGATATCGGTTTCGAAACCAGGGCATTCATGGGCGAAATCGCGATTGAATTGCAGGTATTCTACAATCTTGCGGTTGAACACCTCGCCCGGGATCAACAGCGGAATGCCCGGAGGATAGGGCGTCACCAAGCTGGTGGTGATCCGCCCTTCGAGCGCATCAATCGGCACGCGCTGGGTTGTGCGCGCAGCGATATGGGCAAATGCATCCCCCGGTTTCATCGCGGGGCGGTGGTCGCTGAGATAGATCTCGGTCGATAGCACCGCGATATCGTATTTGGCGTATTGCGTATGCACGTGCTGACACAGATCGCGCAGGCCCATATGTTCGTATCTGGGCTGTTTGGCACAGAATTCCGGCATGATGCGCCACATCGGCTGGTTCTTGGCATAGTCGTCCTTGAACTGTTGCAGCGCAGTTAGCAACGTGTTCCACCGACCCTTTGTGATGCCGATAGTGAACATGATGAAAAAGCTGTAAAGCCCTGTTTTTTCGACAACAACTCCGTGCTCTGCCAGATATTTCGTGACGATCGAGGCCGGAATACCCATCTCTTCGAAACGGCCGTCAAGGTTCAGGCCCGGTGTGATGATCGTGGCCTTGATCGGATCGAGCATGTTGAACCCCGGCGCCATATCGCCAAAGCCGTGCCATGTCTCTGCGCCATCTGCCGTCTGGTTGCCCTTGGCATCGGTATTGTCGAGCACCCAGTCCTTGGTCAGCCCGATGCCTTCTTCCTCGAAATCTTCCGGTCCCCACACTTGGAACCACCAGTCATCCTCGCCGTATTCCTCATCGACCTTGCGCATGGCCCGCCGGAAATCGAGCGACTCTTCGATGCTTTCTTGCACAAGCGCCGTGCCGCCGGGCGGCTCCATCATAGCGGCGGCCACATCGCAACTGGCGATAATGGAGTATTGCGGGCTGGTGGATGTGTGCATCAGATAGGCTTCGTTAAACAGATGCCGGTCCAGTTTGGTATCTTGGCTGTCTTGCACCAGCACATGGCTGGCTTGTGAAATGCCGGCCAGAAGTTTGTGGATTGACTGGGTGGAGTAGGTGACCGAGTGGCGCGTGCGGGCGCGTTTGCGGCCCATCGCATGATACTGGCCGTAGAAAGAGTGGAACGCCGCATGGGGCAGCCATGCCTCGTCGAAATGCAGATTGTCGACATAGCCGTCTAGCAGATCCTTGATGGCCTCGGTGTTATACAGCACCCCGTCATAGGTGGACTGGGTCAAGGTCAGGATGCGCGGCTTGACGGTCTCGGCATCCGTGCCCGTCAGCAACGGGTTGGCGCGGATTTTCGCCTTGATCGTCTCGATCTCGAATTCGCTATGCGGGATAGGGCCGATAATGCCGTAGTGGTTGCGTGTGGGTTTCAAGAACACCGGAATTGCGCCGGTCATGATGATCGAATGCAAAATCGATTTGTGGCAGTTGCGATCAACCACCACAACATCTCCCGGTGCGACGGTATGATGCCAGACCATCTTGTTGGATGTCGATGTGCCGTTGGTCACGAAAAAGCAATGGTCGGCGTTGAAAATGCGCGCGGCATTGCGCTCGGATGCGCCGATCGCGCCATTGTGGTCCAGCAGCTGGCCCAGTTCCTCGACCGCGTTACACACATCCGCGCGCAGCATGTTCTCGCCATAGAACTGGTGATACATTTGCCCGACCGGACTTTTCAGAAACGCCACGCCACCAGAATGGCCCGGACAATGCCACGAATACGAGCCATCTTCGGCATAATCGAGAAGGGCGCGGAAAAACGGCGGCTGGATGCCTTCCAGATAGCTTTTTGCCTCGCGGATAATATGGCGGGCGACAAATTCCGGCGTGTCCTCGAACATGTGGATGAAGCCGTGCAGCTCGCGCAGGATGTCGTTGGGCAAATGGCGCGAGGTTTTGGTCTCGCCATAGATGTAAATCGGAACTTCGGCATTCTTGCGGCGCACTTCCTGAATGAAGCTGCGCAGTTTGACCACTGCCGGATCCAGATCGGGGCCGGGGCTGAATTCTTCATCATCAATGGACAGCACAAAGGCACTGGCGCGCGATTGCTGCTGTGCAAACTGCGACAGATCACCATAGCTGGTGACCCCCAGAACTTCGCGCCCTTCGGCTTCGATCGCCTCGGCCAAGGCGCGAATACCCAGACCGGATGAATTCTCGGAGCGGAAATCTTCGTCGATAATAACGATGGGGAAGCGAAACTTCATCAAGTTCTCCTACGGGGAAAGACGACAGCAGATCGATTGGGGGCATCTCCTGCACGCGTGCGTTCAGGGCGGGGTTTTGCACAGCGATGTGTTGGCCCTGTTTGTTTCTGTTGCGCGGCCTCTCGTCAAGGCCCGGCTGCGCGGCTTGAAATACTACGACACCCTGCGCGATGACGCCATAGCCTGCGCAGCCTGAAGCCCGCGCAAAGTTTTGAACAGCTTTTACCGGATTGGCCCTTGACCTTGCACAAGCGCGCGGCAATTGACCCCGAACGGGTCCCATCGGTCACATGCTGCGGCTGGGAGGTGGACCCATACGCAGCAGCAGGAGTAATTTATGCAAAAAGATCAATCGGATGATGGGGTTATTTCACGTGCCCTGATCATGATCACGGGAACCGCTGCACTGGGCGGGTTCCTGTTCGGGTATGACAGTTCGATTATCAACGGTACCGTTGACGCGGTACGCGAGGAGTTCGGGCTGTCGGCGGCGGCCGTGGGTTTTACTGTTTCCTGTGCGCTTCTCGGGGCCATGTTGGGCGCGTGGTATGCCGGTGTGTGCTCCGACAAGATCGGGCGCGTGCGCACCATGCTGGTGGCGGCTGCGCTTTTGTCGGTCAGTGCGCTTGGCTCGGGGCTGGCCTTCGGTCCCTATGATCTGGTCTTCTGGCGCTTTGTTGGCGGGATCGGCGTGGGCTTTGCCTCTGTGATCGCACCCGCCTATATTGCCGAGGTCGCACCGTCGGGATCGCGCGGGCGCTTGGGCACGATGCAACAAATGGCCATCGTCACCGGTATTTTCTTGTCGCTGCTGATCAGCGCTGTCATCGTGAAAGCCGCCGGCGGCGCATCCGAGCCGCTATGGGCCGGACTGCCTGCGTGGCGCTGGATGTTCCTGTCCGAACTGGTGCCGGCACTGGCGTATGGGGTTTTGTCGCTAAGGTTGCCTGAATCCCCGCGCTATCTGGTGGAAAAGAAACGTGAAGACGAGGCGCGCCAAGTGCTTGAGACCGTGGTCGGCGTATCGGGCAGCGATCGGTTGGACCGCAAGCTTGCGCAAATCCGCAGCACCGTTAGCACACAGGCCCATAAAACGCTCGCTGATCTGAAAGACGGGCCGTACTTCTTTAGCCCGATTGTGTGGGTGGGCATCATTCTGGCTGTGTTCCAGCAGCTCGTCGGGATCAACGTGATCTTCTACTACTCGACCACACTGTGGCAATCTGTAGGCTTTCAGGAAAGCGACTCCTTTTTCATCTCCGTGATCATGTCGATCACCAATATTGTGGCCACAGTCATTGCCATTGCCTTGATCGACAAGCTGGGCCGTAAAACCCTGCTGTTGGCGGGGTCTGCCTTGATGGCGGTATCGCTGGCCATTATGGCGTTGGCCTTCAATCATGCCGAAATGGTCGACGGGGCGCTGTCGTTGCCGCAATCATGGGGCATCACCGCGCTGATTGCTGCCAATGCGTTTATCATCGGTTTCGGCGCAAGCTGGGGGCCGGTCATGTGGGTTTTGCTGGGCGAGATGTTTCCCAACCGTATTCGGGGGATGGCGCTTGGTGTGGGTGGCGCGGCCAACTGGCTGGCCAATTTCGCGGTCTCCACCACCTTCCCGATCTTCTCTGCGATCGGGCTTGATTTTGCCTATAGCCTGTATGCGGGCTTTGCGCTCATTTCGTTCTTCTTTGTGTGGAAGGCTGTACAAGAAACCAATGGTATCAGCTTGGAAGACATGAAAGACAGCCGGCAAGCATCTGTTAAATAATAACTTTCAGGCGCGCGCAGTCAGGGGCAGGGGGCCGATGTCGGCCTGTCACGGCCTTGAGGCCTGCGCGCGCCTTTCTTTTTACGCCCTGTCCGTATGACACCGGGGATCTGGCATCTGACGTGTGGGCCAAGGTGTTCGACCAATCGGGTGTGGTCTATCGCAGGTCGGATACTCTATGATCGGGCGATAACCCGCGCGAGGACTGAATGAGCGATCTTTTCGACAGTGGACCGCCTATGGGCCATACGCCGCTTGCAGCCACCTTGCGGCCGCAAACTCTGGATGATGTGATCGGCCAGTCCGCTGTCGTTGGCCCGAACACAATCCTGCGCCGCCGGATTGCGGCCCGCGCACTTGGGAGTGTGATCTTGTACGGGCCGCCGGGCGTGGGCAAAACCACCATCGCGCGTGCAGTCGGTGCCATGCTGGGCAAGGAGTTTTGCCAATTGCATGCCACACGCGCCACGGTCGCGGAACTGCGCAAACTCGCGGACGCAGCCCGCATCAAACCGATGCTGATTTTCGTGGACGAGGTGCATCGGTTTTCCTCCACCCAAGCCGATGATTTGTTGTCGATTTGCGAAAACGGCACAGCAGATTTCATTGGCGCGACGACAGGCAATCCCTATCACACGCTGACACCTGCGTTGGTCTCGCGTTCAGTTATTTTGCAGTTGGAACCAATGACACTGGAGGAGATGGAGCAGGTCGTCAGGCGCGGGTTGGCCCATCTGCGCGCAACGGGCGCGGATATCACCATGAGTGATGCGCAGATCCGGCTGGTTGCAGGGCGTTCAGGGGGGGATGCACGCCGTGCACTCACCACGTTGGAAAGTCTGGCGCTCGGCCATGAGGGTGGCGCGGTCACGATCACAGAAGATATGATGGAGGAGGCCTATGCCGCCGCCGCCGTAAACCACGACAGATCCGGTGATCAGCATTACGATATTGTATCGGCTTTCGTGAAATCAATGCGCGGCTCTGATCCCGATGCCACGCTGTACTGGCTGGCGCGGTTGATCCATGCGGGCGAGGATCCGCGCTATATCGCGCGCCGGATCATGATCCATGCGTCCGAAGATGTAGGGCTGGCGGATAACAGCGCGCTGCAAACGGCGGTCGCAGCCGCCACGGCGGTGGAAAAAATCGGCTATCCCGAAGCGCGGATCATCCTGTCACATGCAGCGCTGCATGTGGCCCGTGCGCCCAAATCGAATTCCGCGTGTCGGGGAATTTCGCTCGCGCTGTCGGCTGTGACCAGCGAACCTGTGAAGACTGTGCCAAAGCATCTGCGCGATGCCCATTATAAAGGGGCGCAGGCACTGGGGCATGTGGGCTATCAGTTTCCGCATGCCGATCCGCGCGGCTGGGTGCAGCAGGATTACGCGCCCGATCTTGCCAGAGGCAAATTTTACCAAAGCGATGCCCGCGACGGCGGCACATTCGAAAAGCGGGCCGATACATACTGGGAACAGGTCACGGGCACTCCAACGCCGCGCATTTTTAGCAAACCCTGAATTGTCTTTCGGCAAAATCCCTATTCGGGCGGTGGTATCTGCACATCATTTAATAAATCGTATAACCATAGTTATGTAATACGGATTATTAATGTGTCGCTATGGCTCACGGTTGACTGTATATTGTTGTCATATGAAAGCGCTCCAACAGTGCTGATAAATCCCGTCTGTTTTCCGATAGCATAATCAATACATCTCCGAAGGAACACGTCATGGCGAAAGCATCGAACCCGCCTGTTAAACGGCTGCGTGTGGCGTTTCTTTTGGCGGACCGCTTCACACTTTCGGCCTTTGCAAATTTTGTGGATGTGCTGCGGCTAGCAGCAGACGACGCGGACCAGTCACGGCCAATCTTGGGGGATTGGACGGTGCTGTCAGACACGATGGAGCCTGTGCGCTCAAGTTGCGGTGTCCGGGTCAATCCCGACACCCAGCTGCGTCACGCGAGAGATTACGATTACATTGTCGTGGTTGGCGGCGTGCTGGGTGACGGGGTCACGCTAAGTGCGACAATGCTGGCATTCTTGCAGCAGCAGGCCGCAGCCGGAACGCCGCTGATTGGCCTGTGTACAGGCGTTTTCACCTTGCAGCGCCTTGGGCTTTTGCGCGGATATCGTTGTTGTGTCAGCTGGTTTCATCATCAGGATTTTCTAGATAACTTCGAGAATGAAACCCCCGTCTCCGATCAGATTTTCGTCGTGGACCGTGACAGGATGACCTGCTCTGGCGGGCACGGTGCGGCGCATCTGGCAGCCTTTTTGGTGCAACGTCATATTGGTCAGTCTGCGGCGATCAAAAGCCTGAATATCATGATGATCGATGACGCGATGGGCGGTGAAAAGGCCCAGCCAGGACAGCAGATGGGCAGACGCGCCACGGACGAGCTGGTGAAACGTGCCGTGTTGCGCATGCAACAAAACATTGAAGTGCCCCGGACAATCGAGGAGCTGTCCAAGGATCTTGGGGTTGGCCGCCGTACGCTGGAGCGTCGTTTTCTGGCTGATTTGAAGCAGACCCCGTTGAAATCCTATCTTGATTTGCGCTTGGAGCGGGCGCTGCAACGGTTGCGCGCCACCGATGCCTCTGTCACCGATATCGCACTGGCATGCGGGTTCTGTGATGGTCCGCATTTGTCGCGCACGATGAAAGCTGAACGCGGGATCAGCCCGAACGAATATCGCAAAGCACAAATCGGCCATGATGCAGCGGAGCCGACGGTCGGCGTTTTGTTGCCTCCGGCCGGATAGAACGCTTATGCACAAGGCCGGCCACGTACCAGTGACCGGCCTTGTGACATTACGCCTGAGGTTGCGGGCCTGATCATCCGCCTGTCAGGCGCGGCACGCTTATCCCATTCGTTCTGATGCAAATTCACCAGGGCTTGCAGGAAATACCACCGTTTTCGCATGGTTCAGAAAGACACGGTGATGGATATGGGCATGGATTGCACGCGCCAGAACCTGACTTTCGACATCCCGCCCCAAACTGACATAATCCTGCGCCGATTGGGCATGTGTCACGCGGATCACGTCCTGCTCGATGATCGGACCTTCATCCAGATCGGCGGTCACATAATGCGCCGTTGCCCCGATCAGCATGACGCCACGCTGATAGGCCTGTTTGTAAGGGTTTGCACCCTTGAAAGATGGCAGGAACGAATGGTGGATATTGATGATCCGGCCGGACATTTTCTTGCATAACTTGTCTGATAGGATCTGCATATAGCGCGCCAGAACCACCAGATCGGCACCTGTTTCCTCGACCACCTGCAACAAGGCCGCCTCGGCGTCTTGCTTGTTTTCCTTGGTGACGTTGATGTGGTGGAACGGGATGTTGTGGTTCACCACAACCTTCTGGTAATCAAGGTGATTGGAAATGACCCCCACGATGTCTACGGGCAAGGCCCCGATTTGCCAGCGATACAGCAGATCATTCAGGCAATGTCCGAAACGCGAGACCATGATCACGATCTTCAACCGTGTGGCCATGTCATGAAACATGTACTGCATTTTGAAACGTTCCGCGATGGGGGCGAACCGCTGCGACAGATCGTCATACGTTTCGCCCTTTTCCGACAGAAACGAAAGCCGCATGAAGAACGTCCCGCTTTCACGGTCGTTAAACTGCGAGCTGTCGGAAATATTGCAGCCCTGATCGGCCAGAAACTGCGACACAGCGGCCACGATACCTGTGCCTGTCGGGCAGCTAACAGTTAGTATCTGATGATGCATAAGATATCCTCCCTCAGCACTCAGGCAAGTTGACTGCGATGCCACCTGTCGACGTTTCCTTGTATTTCAGGTTCATGTCCTGGCCGGTTTCCAGCATGACCTGAATACAGTTATCAAGCGGCATGAAATGTTGACCATCGCCGCGCAGTGCAAGGCTGGCCGCAGAAACCGCCTTGATCGCGCCCAAGGCATTGCGTTCGATACACGGCACCTGAACCAGTCCCGCCGCCGGATCACATGTCATCCCCAAATGATGCTCCAGCGCGATTTCAGCGGCGTTCTCGATTTGCGCGTTGTTACCGCCCAAAGCCGCACATAGCCCGCCTGCCGCCATAGCGGCCGCCGATCCGACCTCGCCCTGGCATCCGACCTCTGCTCCGGAAATCGAGGCGTTGCTTTTGATCAGCCCACCAATGGCTGCAGCCACCAGCAACAGATCGCGGCACCCTTGCCGCGTGGCCCCGATGCAGTGATCGCGGTAATAGCGCAAGACCGCAGGCACCACGCCTGCCGCCCCGTTTGTGGGCGAGGTCACAACCCGTCCGCCGGCTGCGTTTTCCTCGTTCACAGCCATCGCATAGACGCTCATCCAGTCATTGGCCTGATGGGGCTGTGCCAGATTGTTGCCACGCTCGGCTTGTAGTTTTTCATAGATCGCCTTGGCCCGGCGCTTGACCATAAGGCCACCGGGCAAGATGCCCTCCTGCACCAGACCACGGTCGATACATTCATCCATCGTGCTTAGGATTGTATCGATCTTGCTGGTCAACGCGCCGCCGTGGAGCACACGCTCGTTGGCGAATTTCATCTGGGCGATGGTTTTTGCGGATGTCTCGCCCATCTGCAGCATTTCGCGCGCTGTGGCGAATGGATAGGGATATTGCGGACCGTCTGTCGCGGGCTTGCTGTCTTTGGGGGCAGCTTTCTGGGCCTCCAGCTCTGCGGCCGTCACGACAAACCCACCGCCGACAGAGTAATAGGTTTGCTGATAATAGGCATGACCGTTTTTGTCGTAAGCCGTCAAAACCAGCCCGTTTGCATGGCCTGCAAGCGGTGGGCCCCAATCAAACACAAGATCTTTGTCAGGGTCGAAATGCAGTGGCTCGAACCCCTCGGGGCGCACCACACCTTCGCGCCGGACCTCTTCCTCCAGCCGTTCGGCCTGATCGGGATCCAGCGTGTGGGGTAGCAGCCCGCACAGGCCCAAGATGACAGCGCGATCGGTTGCGTGGCCTTTGCCGGTGAAGGCAAGCGATCCGTGCAGGCTGGCCCCAAGGCGATACAGATCCCCTGCCCCGGGAATGCGCTCTACTCCGCCGCGCAGATCATCCAGAAACCGCCCTGCGGCGACCATCGGCCCCATGGTGTGCGAGGAAGACGGACCGATGCCGATCTTGAATATGTCGAATACAGATAGGAACATTCACGCACCATAAATCGGGAATGCGTCACAGATTTCGCGCACTTTGGCGCGCACATCCGCTTCGACATCGGGGTTGCCATCAGGATGATCGACCAGCGCATCCACGACACGCAAGATAAGCGTGCCGATCGTTTCGAATTCGTCTTCGCGGAAACCGCGGGTGGTGCCTGCCGAGGTCCCCAGCCGGATGCCGGAGGTCACAAACGGTTTTTGCGGATCATTGGGGATGGCGTTTTTATTACATGTCAGCCCTGCCCGTTCCAGCGCAGCCTCTGCGGCCTTGCCGGTCACGCCTTTGGGCTGCAAATCGACCAGAACCATGTGACAATCGGTGCCGCCAGAGACGATGCCAAGACCGCCCACCATCAACACATCGGCCAAAGCGCGTGCGTTTTCGATGACCTGTCGTCCGTAATCGCCGAATTCCGGCAAAAGCGCCTCGCCGAAGGCCACGGCCTTTGCAGCGATCACATGCATCAACGGCCCGCCCTGATTGCCCGGAAAGACGGCTGAATTGATCCGCTTTGCCATATCGGCGTCATTGGTCAGGATGATACCGCCCCGTGGGCCGCGCAGTGTTTTATGCGTGGTGGAGGTGACCACATGCGCATGCCTCATCGGATCGGGATAATGGCCCCCCGCGATCAGCCCTGCATAATGGGCCATATCCACCATCAGATAGGCGCCCACCTCGTCTGCAATCTGGCGGAACGCGGCAAAGTCCATTGCACGGGGATAAGCCGATGCACCCGCCACAATCAGTTTCGGCTGCGTCTCGATGGCTTGCTGGCGCAGCTTTTCCATATCGATCAGATGGGTTTCGTCATCGACCGTGTAGGAGACGACATCGAACCATTTGCCGGACATCGTCACAGAAGAGCCGTGTGTCAGATGCCCGCCATGGGCCAAAGACAGGCCCATGATCCGGTCACCCGGCTCCAGCAGGGCCAGAAACACGGCCTGATTGGCCTGCGCGCCCGAATGCGGCTGAACATTCGCAAATTCCGCGCCGAAAAGACGCTTCACACGGTCGATTGCCACGGCCTCGACCGTGTCCACGTGTTCGCAGCCGCCATAATAACGCCGCCCCACATAGCCTTCGGCATATTTATTGGTCAGCACGGAGCCTTGGGCCGCCATCACATCACTCGATACGATGTTTTCAGAAGCGATCAGCTCGATCTGGCTTTTCTGGCGCGTCAGTTCTGCGGCTACGGCACACGCAATCACGGCATCTGATATGCCGGTGTCGGGAGCACGGTCAAACATTGCAGTTCCCTTTCACAACTCAGGCGGTTTCGGCAGCAAGCTCCTTGCAGCCGGTGTCCAGCAGATGCATCAGATGCGGCACAAAACTGTGCCAAATATCCATGCGGAACCGGTCTGGCGCGTCGCGCCACAACACCACCGTCACACCGTCAAACAAGGTGCGACGACCGGTGCCTGGCGCGATTTGATCGATATCGCGGGCACACCCCATGGTTAAAAGTGTGCTGGCCTTGGGGCCGGAAATCTCCAGCGTCAGTTCGCGCCCGGAGATGTCCACGATACTATGGGGATGGCTTTCATACACATCGCCACAGCGTGACAGAATGCCTGCGGCCCCATCGGGGGTCCCGACCAACACCCATTCGTCAGGGCCAAGGCATAAAGCCTCCAACCCTTCGGTGCGGTCGCGATTGCCGATCTTTTGCGGCAAGCTCACGCCCAATGCGTCGTTGAGCGGTCCAAGCGCGCCGCGTGTGCGCAACACAAGTCGCGACACATCGGCCGCCTTGCTGACCCGAACGGCGCTGGTTTCCACCAGAACGCCCGGTTTTAGGGAAGAAATCGGTGCGGTCATTTCCATGCCTCCGGATCAGATTTTCAAACGGGCGTTATCGGGATCGAAGAACGTAACAGACGTTACTTTCGCCGAAATCGTGCGATCAAGCATCGGGATATGGACTGTCTCGCCCATCCGGTCATGCCCGCCTTCCACAAGCGCAAGCGCAATAGGCTGGCCCACCGCATCCGATGTGTAAGACGAGGTCACATGCCCCACCATTTTCATCGGAATCGGCTGGTTGGGGTCAAGCACGATCTGCGCGCCCTCTTCGAGCTTGCTGCGGTCGTCGGTCAACAAACCAACCAGCTGTTTGCGGCCTTGCGCGGTAAGATCGGGACGGGCAAGACCGCGCATCCCCACAAAGTCGGGTTTGTTCTTGCCTACGGCCCATGCCTGACCCGCATCATACGGGGTCACTGTGCCGTCGGTGTCCTGACCCACAATGATAAAGCCCTTCTCGGCGCGCAAAACGTGCATGGTTTCCGTGCCATAGGGGGTGATGTCGTATTGCTGGCCTGCGTCCCACAGGATGTCCCAAAGTTTCGCACCCATCGGGGCCGGAACGTTGACTTCGAACCCGATCTCGCCGGTGAAGGACACACGGAAAAGACGCGCGGGCATCCCGGCAACGGTACAGTCCACACAAGACATGTGCGGGAAGGCCTCATCGGTCAGCTCGACACCTTCGACAAGCGGCGCCAGCAGTTTGGCGGCATTCGGACCGTTCAGCGCGATTGTCGACCATTGCTCCGTGGTGGAGGTCAGCCAGACGTTCAGATCGGACCATTCGGTCTGCAGGTAATCTTCCATCATGTTGAGCACGCGCGCCGCGCCACCCGTCGTGGTCGTGACGTGGAACTTGTCTTCTGTCAGACGGCCAATCACACCGTCGTCGCGGATGTAGCCGTCATCGCCACACAGCAGGCCATAGCGGCACCGGCCCGGCTTCAGCTTGGTCCAGGGGTTGGTGTACATGCGGTTCATGAACTCGACCGCATCGGGGCCCACCACTTCGATTTTACCCAAAGTCGAGGCGTCGAAAATACCGACACTTTTGCGCGTAGCGACACATTCACGCCGTACGGCCGCTTCCATATCCTCGCCCGGTTTGGGGAAATACCACGCCCTGCGCCATTGGCCCACAGGCTCGAACACTGCGCCTTTTGCCTCGGCCCATGGATCGATCTGGGTCTTGCGGGTCAGTTCGAAATGCGTACCCCGGTGATACCCGGCAAATGCCCCGAATGTGGTTGGGGTATAGGGCGGACGGAAGGTGGTCAGGCCCACTTGTGGCGGCTTTTTACCCAGTGCATCGGCTGCGATATTCAGGCCGTTGATGTTGGACATCTTGCCCTGATCTGTCGCCATGCCATTGGTTGTGTAGCGTTTCACATGCTCGATCGAGCGCATGCCTTCACGAACGGCCAGACGCAAATCTTTGGCGGTCACGTCATTTTGGTAATCGACAAACGCTTTGGCTTTGCCCGGGCTGCGGTCTGTCGGCAGCTCCTTGTGCGACACACCGTTGCCCGCGCGGTCATGGGTGACCGCGAATTCCAGCGCGTCTGCGGACTTGCCCAAAGCCAAAGCCACTTCGCGCCCCTTTGCTGCCCCGTCATTCAAGGCGGCCTCAATCCCCCACAGCCCGCGGCTTGCACCGGCAATTACGCAATCTTCCGGCGTATCTTTGGGCAGGAAGGTGGTTTGGGTATCATCCCATGCCAGTTTGCCTTTGGTATGGGAAAACAGATGCAGCGACGGCGTCCAGCCACCCGACATAAGCACCGCATCACAAGAGATCATTTCTGCGGCGCCAACGGTATCGCCATTGACCGGATTGATCCGGATGGACGACACCCGCAGACGGCCCGAGGTTGCTGTCGCAGTATGGCGCAGTTTCACAGGGATGCCACGTTTGCGGGCCGCCTCGATCAGATCATCGCGCACCTGCGGACGTGTATCGACAATCGCCTGCACCTTGGCGCCTGCGTCGTGCAGATCGAAGGCGCTGAACCACGCGCTGTCGTGGCTGGTCAGGATCACCGGCCGGTTGCCCACCTTCACGCCATAACGGTTAAGGTAGGTCTGCGCGGACCCCGCCAACATCACACCGGGGCGGTCGTTGCCGTCAAATACCAGTGGTTTTTCCAGCGCGCCTTGCGCCAGAACCACCTGCGTGGCGCGGATCCGCCACATCCGTTCGCGCGGCATGTCGGCCGGCAGAACCTGAAGGTGATCGGTCAGCTTCTCGACCAGGCCGATCAGGTTCTGGTGGTAATATCCGATCGCGGTGGTCCGCGTCATGATCTTCACACCCATGGATTTTAGCTCGGCCAGTTCCTGCTCCAGCCACTGCCATGCAGCCGTGCCGTTGATCTCTGCCTGCGGCTCTGACAGAAGCGTGCCGCCCATTTCCGAGTTTTCGTCCACCAAGACAACCCGCAGCCCGTCGATGGCTGCGGCACGCGCTGCAGCAAGACCGGTGGGGCCGGCACCGATGACAAGCACATCGCAATGCAGGTTGCGCGAGGCATAGTGATCGGGATCTGGCTCGGTCGGGCTTACCCCAAGGCCGGCTGCGGCACGGATGAAAGGCTCGTAGACCTTGTCCCAGAAGCTTTTGGGCCACATGAAGGTTTTATAGTAAAAACCGGCCGAAAACAGCATGTAGGCTGCGTCGTTCACAGCACCCACATCGAATTTCAGGCTGGGATATTTGTTCTGGCTGTTGGTTTCCAGACCGTCCCAGACCTCCTGAACGGTGGCGCGTGTATTGGGCTCGAACCGGCCCGGGCCGCGGCGGGTGCCGATCAAGGCATTGGGTTCTTCGGACCCTGCGGCAACCGCTCCGCGCGGGCGGTGGTATTTGAACGACCGGCCCATGAGATGCACGCCATTGGCCAGAAGGGCCGAGGCCACCGTATCGCCTGCAAAACCTTTATAGGGCTTGCCATCGAAAGTGAAGCTGACGGGGCGGCTGGTATCAACCCGGCCCCGGTTGGCCACGCGGAATTTGCTCATTTCTCGTCTCCCGTCAGGGTAGAAAGCTCTGGACGCGGCTCGTCTGCCTTATATGTCGTCAAAAAGCGGTCTGTTACCGTGTTGCGAACAGCGTTGAAAAAACGCCCGCAACCGTGAAGATGACGCCAGCGTTCGTATTGCGGGCCTTTCACATTCGTGCGGATGAACAGATAGGATTCCCAATCTGAATCGCTCAGGCCGCCATGGTTTTCGGGGCGTGCGATATGGGCTTCGCCTGCGTGGGTGAATTCCAGCTCTGGCAGCGTTTCGTCGCAATAAGGACAATGGATCAAAAGCATAGCGAGCGCTCCTTAGTGTGCCACGGCCGCGGCGGCGGCCTCGTCGATCAGGCGGCCCGTGCGGAAACGGTCCAGTGTGAAGGGCGCGTTGATCGGATGAGGTTCGTTCTTGGCGATTGTGTGCGCGAATGTATGCGCCGCACCCGGTGTGGCCTTGAACCCGCCCGTGCCCCAGCCGCAGTTGACGTAAAGCCCCTCGACCGGCGTTTTGGAAATAATCGCCGAGCGATCCGGTGTGACATCCACGATGCCGCCCCATTTGCGCAACATGCGCATGCGGTTGAACATCGGAAAGATCTCGGTGATCGCGGCCACAGTATGTTCGATCAGAGGCAGGCCACCGCGCTGGCTGTAGCTGGTATACTGGTCGGTGCCCGAGCCGATAACCAGTTCGCCCTTGTCGGACTGGCTGATATAGGCGTGCACGGCATTCGACATCACCACACAAGGGAAAATCGGCTTGATCGGTTCAGACACCAGCGCCTGCAACGGATAGCTTTCCAGCGGCATCCGCACGCCTGCCGTTTCCATCACGACCGAGGTATGGCCTGCCGCAGACACGGCAACCTTCTTGGCCCTGATATAGCCCTTGTCGGTTTCGACACCGGCCACCGACCCGTCGGCATTGCGGCGGATGGCATTGACCGAGCAGTTCTGGATGATATCGACACCACGCGCGGCCGCCCCACGGGCATACCCCCATGCGACCGCATCATGGCGTGCCGTGCCTGCGCGTTTTTGCAAGGCGCCGCCCACCACGGGATAGCGGGCATTGGGATCGATGCTCAGCGGCGGGCAGTATTCTTTGCACTCTTCCTTGGTCAACCACTGGTTGTCCACGCCGTTCAGACGGTTTGAGTGCACGTGGCGCTTGAAGCTTTGGACATCATGCACCGTATGCGCCAGCATCAGGACACCGCGGTTGGAATACATGACGTTATAATTCAGCTCTTGGCTGAGGTCCTGCCACAGATCCAGCGCATGATCGAACAGCCGCGCGCTTTCGTCATAAAGGTAGTTGGACCGGATAATCGTGGTGTTGCGGCCTGTGTTGCCGCCGCCCAGCCATCCTTTGTCGATCACGGCGATATTGGTAATGCCATGCTGGGTGGCAAGGTAATATGCAGCCCCCAGACCATGGCCGCCTGCGCCCACGATAATGACATCATATTCTGATTTAGGCTGGCTGTCGGGCCACTGCTCTGTCCAGTTTTTATTCCCCGACAGGGCGTTTTTTAAAAGATTTAAGGCGTTAAAACGCGACATGGCAGGCCCCTGCTGTATTGAGCTTTCGCATCCTTTCTACCAACAATACGCAAGAGGGGTTTGTCCCATTACGCCACATAATTTGGACAAAAGCGACATTTGACATGGAAATGTTACCGGCCTTGTGACGCAAATCTTTATAACGCTATGCGTCAGGCGGGCGTTAAGGACGTGACACCGGCGTCTTCTGGCAAGGGCATCAGAACTCCGACAGTTCGGCGCGCAGCCATGACAAAAGCGCATCCGTCTGGTGATGGTTACCGCGCCGCGTCCCGCGAAACACCGAGATTTCGGTTGGTCGTGCAACCGACTGTTCGCATGCGCGCACCAGCTTGCCTTCCGCGAGCAGGCCCGTGACGGTGCGCCGCCAGCCCAATGCCACCCCCTGGCCTGCGACTGCGGCCTGAAGTACAAGCGGAAAACTGTCATACCCCACCATCCGTGCCGAGCGCGGCAGGACATGGTCCACTGCCTCGAACCACTGCGGCCAGTCCATCCATTCCTGTGGCACGACCTGATGTGACAACAGCGGAAACTGCGGCAACCTGTCGGGCGAGATCGGTACATCCCTTGCCGCCAGTAACGACGGTGCGGCCACCGGGAAAATCTCGTCGGCGGCGGTAAAGACCAACCGCGACGAGCCAGAGGGCCGCGCCGTTGTCTGTAGCGCCACATCGAATGGCTCGGGCGCTTGGGTCAGGGGGGCGAGCGAGCTGACCACGCGCACATCCAGCCCCGGATGCAATTCGTGAAACCCCGACAAACGCGGCATCAGCCAGTAGAACGCCTCGCACAGCTGGCAATGCAGCACGATCCCGCCCGGCTGGCGCGCGCCGCGCAAACGCGCGACCTCTGTTCGGATATCGGCCAGCGCGACGCTGACCACCTGCCCGAAGGCACGGCCCGCCTGTGTCAGGAACACGGTGCGGTTGCGCCGTTCGAACAAAGCGACCCCCAGATCCTGTTCCAGCGCGGCAATCTGTTTGCTGATGGCGGTTTGTGTCAGCCCCAGCTCCATCGCCGCCGCCGTAAAGCTTTCATGACGCGCCGCCGCTTCGAACGGTTGCAAGCGCGACAAAGGGGGCAAGGTAAGCCTATCCATTCCATTGCCTCATGCATTTAGTAATATTTTTCAATTTATAAAGCCCATGAACTATGTTCAGGCTACCTTATGGCATGGAATAGCACATCATATGAACCCCGTAATACGGTCCTTTTGGGAATCGCGGCAATTTTGGGCGCAGCGTTTCTGTTGTCGTTCTCGGACGCCCTGATCAAGGCGTTGGGCGCGCAATTCGGCCTGTGGCAGATTATCCTGATCCGATCAGCCGTGGCAGCGGTGGTTCTGGGGGCAGGTGTGCGGATCTATTTCGGACAAGGGCAGCTACGGGTGGAAAACGGGCGTTGGGTTTGGGCGCGCAGCCTGTGCCTGACCGCAATGTGGATGTGCTACTATTGCGCGCTGCCTTCGATGTCGCTGGCACTGGCGGCGGCGTGTTATTACACAACGCCGGTCTGGATGGCGTTGATATCACGTGTTGTCTGGGGCGAGCGGATCAGCCCGCAAGGCTGGGGCGCGATTGCACTGACGCTTCTGGGGGTGATCGCCATTGTGAACCCAGCCCCCGGGCAGATGACCTTTCATGTGTTGCTCCCGCTTGCAGCGGCTGTGTTCTATGCGCTTGCTGGCATAGTCACCCACCGCCGTTGCCAAAACGAAACGGCCACCGCTATGGCGTTCAACCTCAACCTGTGTCTGTGCGCGGTGGCAGGTGTGATGCTGGCTGGGCTGGCGCTGACAGGGATTGGCAACAACGGGTCGTTCGTGCTTTCGGTGTGGCCCGCGCTAACCCCGAAAGACTGGATGATTGCGGCAATTCTGGGGGCGGTTCTTGCCGTGGTATCTGTGGCTGTGGCCTTTGCCTATCGGCAGGCACCGACCCAGATTGTGGGTGTGTGCGACACCTCCTACATGGGCTTTGCGGCCATCTGGGGTGTGACGATGTTCCATGAACCTTTGGAAATGCAACAGCTGGTCGGGCTTTTGCTGATCGGGCTTGGCGCGGTGTTGATCGGCTACCGGCCCAAGCCGCGACAGTTTCCGCCGCATTTCGCAACCTGATCAGGGGCGTCTATGGCCTGCCCCGACCACCGAAGGCGAACCGCCCCGGTCCTTGGGCGGCCAGAACCAGCAGCCCACCGGCGATCGACCAGTTTTTGACCATGATTGTCACCTGCCATGGATCCGCGCGCAGATTCCAGTGAAACCAGCTGGTGAACAGGCAATAGGCGGCCATGACAAGCGCCCAGATCCGCACGCCGGGGCCGGTCAGGATAAAGATCGCGGCCAGCAGATCGAAAATGGCCACAGGCCAGATGGTCACGGGCGGAACATGCAAAAGGGCGAGCATCTCCATCACCGGCGCGGGGTCCATTACCTTTTGCAGGGCACCTGCAAAAAACAGAACCGCGATCAAAAAGCGCCCTGCCAGATTTGCGACATTGTCCATCTGCAATTTTCCTTTGCCAAAAGCGCGCTCCACCCCCAACGAAGGGCAAGCCGGCCCGCCTCATCCATCATTGGCACAGCGCCGGGCGCCCTTGCAAGCGCGCCGGATCTGACGATGAAACCGCGTGCGTCCCGTCAAAAGTGCGATGCCAGATCCACCCGCTTTGTAAAAACCGTGCAAGAAAGGGCTAACTGTTCGCGCCATGATGCGCTATCTCGCCTTCAGTATACGGAGGACACCTTGCATAAAGACGATACGCAACAATTTGCCTCTCGGCGCCCGCTCGGGCGTCCCGTCATGTGGCTTGGGTCAGGCGCGCTTTTTCTGGGGCTGACCGTTGCTGGCCTGTGGGCGGTCGCAAAGCTGTTTGGTGGCACATTGCCACATCTTGATCCACGGCTTTTGCAACCGCGCGCATTGGGGCTGATCGTGCTGTTTCTGGTGGTGTATTTTCTGGCAGACGGTTTGCGGCTGCATCTGGTTTTGCGTGCGCTGAAGGCGCCGGTACGGTTTGCACAGATCCTGCCGTTGGTGTTCATAAATATCCTGTTTTCAAATATCACGCCGCTGGCAACAGGCGGAGGGTTTGCGCAAGTCTGGTATCTGCAACGCCGCGATGTACCGGTGGGTCTGTCGGCTGCGGCCACCACCATCCGCACCATACTTGCGATGCTGGTGATTTTTGTCGCCGCACCTGCCTTCCAGCTTCTGGCCCCTGCCCGTCAGGTGGCGGGGATTTCCGGCACGGTCATTGAATCGATTGTTGTGTTCATCGTCCTGTATCTGGTGGGGTTTGTGGTGCTTTTGCTGCGCCCCGCATGGATGCTTGGCATGATAGAGGGGCTCTTGCGGCTGCTGTCGCGCCTGCATGTTCTGGGGGCGGCACGCCGTGAGGCGATTTCAGATGCACTGAACCGTGCCGCGCAGGAATTTGCGCAAGGGTTCCGGCAGTTTCTGGCCGCGCCTTTGATGCTGTCAGGTGCAGCGCTTTTGTCTACCGTTATGTATCTGCTTACACTTTTCGCGATGCCAGCCCTGTTGATGAGCCTTCTGGGCATAGAGACCAACTGGTTTTCGGTGATCGGCACGCTGTGCGTTGTGACATTCCTGATGTATTTCGCGCCAACACCCGGGGGGGCGGGCTTTTCCGAGCTGGCCTTCGCGGGCCTGATGTCGGGGCAGATGGCACCGGACCAGATGGTGTTGGTCATCTTTGCGTGGCGGTTTCTGACGATCTATCTGGGAATGGGGATCGGCGCCATCGTGTCGGTTTTCGCATTGCGCCCGCGCGCCCATGTGGCGGCGCCTGTGAAGGTGGACCGTTGATGACCCGCCGCCGCTGGCTTTCTGTCTTTTTCTATACCAATCTTGCTGTGTTGTTGGCCGTTTTGGGCTATAAGGTTTATCTTTATGCTGCAGCCCCGGAGGCCAGCGCGCTGCTGGTGGAGCAGATCGAGCGGGTGGAGCGCGCGACCAAGGGCCGCGATACCCTATCGTTTGCCGTGGTGGGCGAGGCAAACAACTCCATCGGTGTGTTCGAGAAAAACATCATCCCGCGGGTCAATGCCTCCGATGCGGATTTTCTGGTCTCTGCAGGCAATCTGCTAAGCGGGGGGGGCGAGGATAAATACCGCGCCATTCTGGGCACATTATCGCATTTGCAAAAGCCCTACCTGCTGACATTTGCCGAACACGAGCTGGACGAGTTCGGGGGCAGCCGGTTCTACCGGCGTTTCGGACCGCATTTCTATTCGATAGACTTGGATGCCGTGCGACTGGTGTTTCTTGATTCCACAGGGCGCACCCCGACCGATTGGCAGGAACGCTGGCTGCGCGATATCTTGCAAGCCCCCACACGCCAGCCCGTGATCGTATTCACCGGCCACCCGCTGATAGACCCGGTTCCCGAGACGCTGTTTGCCCCTGATCGCGGGGCATGGTCAACAGGGGAAGGCCGTTTGCGGCTGTTGGGTCTGCTGCGTGATCTGGGCGTGGATATGGTGATCTCTGCGGGGGCCGCGACCTATTCCGATCAAACTGTAGACGGGATCCGGCATATCGTTACCGGCGGTGCGGGCGGCTTCGTGCTGAATGACGATACCAGCTTTTATCACTATCTGCAGGTGGCGGTCCGGCCCGAAGGGCTCAGCGTGCGGATGCAGCATGTGGACACGGCCCCAACGATCTGGGCCCGCCGGATCGAGGGGCTGTGGTTTTATGTCTATTCGCTGTTTTACGTGGGTATCTGGAATTTTCTGCTGATATTCTCGGCGCTGGTGATTGTGGCGGTCTATCTGTTCAACCGCCTGTTTCGCGAACGTCAGTTCTATCCCAACTACGAGATGCCAGAGCCAGTGGATCTGGGCCGCCCGCTGCGTATCGCCATGTTCACCAACACCTATCTGCCCTTCATCGGCGGTGTGCCGATATCTGTCGACCGGCTGAAACGCGGGCTAGAGGCGCAGGGCCACGAGGTTTTGCTGATCTGCCCCAGCTACGGTGCCGATACGCCCGATCCGTGCGTGGTGCGTGTGCCGACGCTGTGGCGTTCAGGAATGATGATCCGCATCGCCAATCCATGGCATCCGCGCATCAAACGCAGGCTGCGCGCATTCTCCCCTGATATCGTGCATCTGCATCATCCCTATTGGCTGGGAACGCTTGGGTTGCGCATGGCGCGGGCGCTGAAGGTTCCGGCGGTGTTCACCTATCATACCCGGCTTGAGCAGTTCGCCCATGTCGTGCCGCTTCCGGGTGCGCTGTTTCGCAATGTGGTGGCCCATTCGATCATCAGCCGGTTTGCCAACCGCTGCGATCAGGTGATCGTACCCACGCCGGTCACGCGCGATTATATCCGCTTGATCGGGGTTCAGGTGCCTGTCAGTGTGCAGCCTACCGGCGTGGATACAAAGCGTTATCGCGGCCATCCACCCGAAATGCTGGCCGCCTTGCGCCAGACGCTCAACCCGGATGGGCGGCTGCTGCTGGTGACCGTGGCGCGTCTGTCTGCGGAAAAAAACATCGGTTTCATTCTGCGCGCCATGGCTGCGCTGAAAGAACGCAATGCCCCACCCTTTCGCCTGATCGTTCTGGGTGACGGCGACGAGCGTGCCAATCTGGAGGCGATGATCACAAAGCTGGGGCTGACAGACGATGTGAACCTTCTGGGCGATATCCCGTCTGATGATGTGCCTGCGCATTTATGTATCAGCGATGTGTTTGTATTTGCTTCGGCGGCCGAAACCCAAGGCATGGTTGTGCTGGAGGCGATGGCCGCGGGCCTGCCTGCGGTTGCTGTCAATTCAAGCGGAATCGACGCGTTCGTAGAAAACCGCAAAACAGGGTATGTGACACCGGATTCCCTTACAATCTGGACAGATGCGCTGCACGGGCTTTTAAGCGATGCGACCCACCGCAAAGATATGGGGGCGGCTGCAATGACTGCTGCTGCCAGCTATTCGGTCGAGGTTTTCTCCACCGAGATTGCCGCGATCTATGGCACCCAGATCGCGGCCTTTGCGGCCCGCGTACGGGCCCCCAAAGCCACGCACCAAGAGCCAGAAAAGCCCTGATCCGTCCGGCGAAGTGTCGCGCCCGTGGGCCTTCGCCGCAGTGGACCGTGCCCGCGTCTGCCCCCTTGAGATCTTCGGATGGATTGCCATGAGGATCTCGGGGGCATTGGGCGCGCATTTCAGATAAAATCAATCAAACGTCTGAATTTAATAGTAAAATAATAAATTTAAAATCTTCATTGTATTGGTTTGCGTGTTATTCTAGAAATGTGAGTGAACGATCACTCACATTGCGAGCGACCTATGAAAAAAACAACGCAATCTTCAACGGAACGGCGCGCCCTGATCGAGCGTATGGCCTTGCGGCTTTTTGCCGAGCGTGGATATGCGGCCGTATCGGTGCGCGATCTGGCGCAGGCCTGCGGGATCGGTGAAAGCGCGCTGTACCGGCACATGTCGTCAAAGGACGAACTGGCGGTACGGGTGTTCCGCGAGGCCTACATCGGCTTTGCCAGCGAACTGATGGAGGCGGTCGATCAGCAGGCCCCTGTGGCTGAAGTTCTCTGTGCCTACTTGGAAGTGATGCTGAATGCGTTTGATCGCGACCCCGATCTGGTGCAATTCCTGCTGGGCCGCCAGCACGATATTCTGGCGCAGGCCATTACCCCTGATGATATCACACCGCTGATCGTTGTGCGCGACACCTTGGCACGTGCCCAACAGCGCGGCGAGATTGTGTCCGCCAACCTGGATCTGAGCACCGCGATGGTTCTGGGGGCGGCCTTTCAACCGCTGACATTTTCCCGTTTCGGGCGCATTCAGGCGCCCGCAATCCAGCTTTTGCGACCGCTGCTGGCCGGTATCTTGCGGATGCTGGGTGCCAAACTACCGGAGGATCTGAAATGAGATTGCAGACGAACTACGATCCCGCGCGCACGGGAATTGTGCTGACCGCCATGCTTGGCGCGCTCAACGACAACCTCATCAAGGCCGCCATTATCGTGTTTGCCGCCCTGACCGCCCCGCCGGATCTGGCGGCAAGCGTGGGGCTGATGGCGGGCGGGCTTTTGGTCCTGCCGTTTGTGATTTTCTCCGGTATCGCAGGGGCTGCTGCGGATAAATACGAAAAAGCCACATTGATCCGTTATGTAAAATATACAGAACTCGCGCTGGCCGCTCTGGCCACACTGGCGATGGTCTGGGCCAATATCCCGGCCCTGTTGGGGGTTGTGTTCCTGATGGGCACACAATCGGCGTTTTTCGGCCCGCTGAAGCTTGGCTGGCTGCCCGAACGCCTTCGCCCCGACCAGTTGAACGCCACAAACGGCTGGATGGAAACCCTGACCTTTCTGGGCATTCTGGGTGGCACAGTCGCGGGCGGACTGCTGTCCGGACCGGACACTCTGATCTTTGCGGGGATCGCGGCCATCGTTATTGCCCTGATCGGTATCGTCACCGCCCATACGCTGCCCTTGGGCCAGCCTGCCGATCCGCAGGGGCATGTGACGCTTAATCCGGTGGCAGGCGGGCGGCTGGCCATGCGCAGTCTTTGGGCGGACCGGGGGGCACGGCGCGCAGCGTTGCTGTCATCTTGGTTTTGGTCAATAGGCACGGTTTATCTATCCACATTGCCGGCACATCTGCGCGCCGTTCTGAGTGTGGACGAAGTTGCCGTGACGCTGGTCATGGGGCTTTTCGCGCTTGGCATCGGCTCGGGTGTCGCGACGGCGGTGCATTGCCTCAAAGGGCGGATCAGCGCGGCGCTTTTGCTCCCTGCGACCCTGATGATTATGGTCACAACTCTCGGGGTTTGGATCGGGTTCGATCACCTGCCCGCGGCCACAGGCATGGCGGGGCTGCTGGCCACAGGACCCGGCCTTTTCTTGTGTGTGTGTCTGTTTGGCGTGGCCTTCGGTGGTGGCCTGTTCGCCGTCCCCCTGAAATCGCTTATCCAGTCGCGGGCCGCCCCCGAGGCACGGGCCCGCACGATGGCGGGGCTTGGCTTGCTCAGTTCGGGCATGATTTTCATCACATCCGCTGTTGTGGCGCTCGCGGTTCTGGCGGGGTTGCGCACCGAGACGGTATATCTTCTGGTCAGCATCAGCACGATCGGCGCGCTGATCGGTGTTTGCCGCTTTTTCCCCCAAGATGCGCTGCGCTCTGTGGCCCGCGTCATTATCACCCGCTGGTGCCGTGTCGAGGTGAACGGCGCACAGCATCTGGCAACCCAAGGGCCGGTTGTGTTCATCGCCAACCACAGTTCGCTGCTTGACGGGCCGCTTTTGCAATCGTTGATGGTGCGCGACACGGCTGTGGCCGTGAACAGTATCTGGGCGGAAGGACCGATCCTCAAGCGCATTGCGAAATTGTGCAATATTCATGCAATCGATCCGCAAAACCCGATGGCGGCCAAGAACCTCGCCCAGATGGTGCAGGACGGTGGCGCGGCCCTGGTCTTTCCGGAGGGCCGTGTATCGACCCATGGCGGGCTGATGAAAGTCTATCCCGGCACGGCATGGATGGTGGATATGGCCGATGCGCCGGTCGTGCGGATCACGGTGGAGGGTGCTGAGGCGTCAATCTTCAACCGTCCCATTACGGGCCTTAAACGGCGCTGGTTCCCGAAAGTTCGCGTGACCGTGGCAGCCCCGCAAAAGCTCGACATCAGCCCCGAGCTGCGTGGCGGTGCCCGCCGGACTGCGGCCACCCGCGCCGTGCAAACCATGCTGGAGACGGGACGCTTCGAGGCGATGATGCAGGCCCCGTCGATCCCCGATCTTTATGCCCGCAACGCACACCTGCTGGAGCGTGGCCGGATGGCAATCACCGATCCCTTGGGCAACACCCTGTCCCATCGCAAGCTGGCGGTGAGTGCGGCGCTGTTCTCCGGCCTGCTGCAATCGCGCACCAAACCGGGCGAGCGTGTGGGTGTCTTGTTGCCCGGCGTGTCGGCGGTCGCCGTCATCTTGATGGGGCTGTGGCGGGCCGGACGTGTCCCTGCGATCCTGAACCCCACATTGGGCGCGGGGCCGATGCTATCGGCGGTGGAAACAGGCACCCTGACCCATATCCTGTCTAGCCGCGACTTCATCGAAAAGGCGGAGCTGCAGGAGGTCGTTGACCATCTGGTGGCCAATGGCGTGCGGTTCATCTGGACCGATGATCTGAAGGCCGAAATCACCCCACGTATGAAATTTGCGGCCCTGTTCAGGGCCCGCCGTGCCCGTGACGTGGCGCTGTCGTGCGAAGATCCGGCAGTGGTGCTGTTCACCTCGGGTACGGAAGGGGCTCCCAAAGGCGTGGTGCTGTCGCATGGCAACCTGATCGGGAACATCGCCCAGCTGCGTGCGCGCACCGATTTCAGTTCCCGCGACCGGATCCTGTCGGCCATGCCGGTGTTTCACAGCCTCGGGTTGACGGCGGGCATGTTGTTGCCGCTGGTGACGGGGGCACCGTTGATGATCTACCCCTCGCCGCTGCACTATAAAATCGTGCCGGAAATGGCCTACGCCCATCAGGCCACGCTGATCTTTGGCACCGATACGTTCCTGTCGGGCTGGGCGCGCAAGGCGGATGCGTATGATTTCAGCACTGTGCGGGCCGCGATTGCAGGGGCCGAGCCTGTCAAACAGGCCACCCGCGAAATCTGGTCGCAAAAGTTCGGGGTACGCATTCTGGAAGGGTATGGCGCGACCGAAGCGGGTCCCGTGATCGCGCTCAACACGCCTATGGAAAACCGTGCAGGCACCGTGGGGCGGGCACTGACCGCAATAGACATCCGCCTGCAGGACATTCCGGGCTTGCAGGGCAAACGTCTGTGGGTGCACGGGCCGAATGTGATGGCAGGCTATCTGCTACCCGGTGATCACGGCAAGCTTACCCCCGTGACCGATGGTTGGTATGATACCGGCGATGTGGTTGAAATCGACGAAGATGGCTATATCCGGATCGTGGGCCGCGCCAAACGCTTTGCCAAGATCGGTGGCGAGATGGTGTCGCTGACTGCGTGCGAGGATCTGGCCGCGCAATGCTGGCCCGATGCGCGTGTGGGGGCGGTTATCATGCCCGATGCCCGCAAAGGCGAGCGGATCGTGGTTGTCACAGACGCCCCACAGGCCACGCGGGACGATCTGTCGGCGGCAGCGCAGCAAAAAGGCATGGCCGAGATCATGGTTCCGGCACAGGTTGTGGTGCTGACACATGTCCCGCTGCTGGCCTCTGGCAAGATAGATTATCCGGCGGTAAGCGCGCAGTTGAAAGAGCAGATACAGGCTGTCGCATAAACTCTCGTTCTCCCCATTTCCGGCCGTTTAGGTGTCGGGCGTGGGGAGAGTTTCAGGGCCAAGTCACCGGATTGGAGCTATTTTTTCCAGCCGGTGACGTAACTCTTTACAAAGATCATAAAGTATTACTTAATGAAGTTCGGTTGGAGGACCGAATTTAGGGAGGACAGTATGAAACTTATGAAAACGCTGCTTGTCAGCGCCGCTATTGCTATGCCTGCGGCCGCTTTTGCGGAGAATGAAACGGTCGGCTTTTCGCAGATCGGATCTGAATCGGGCTGGCGCGCAGCAGAGACATCCGTGACGAAGGCAGACGCCAAAGAACGCGGAATCACTCTGAAATTTGCCGACGCACAGCAAAAACAGGAAAACCAGATCAAGGCACTGCGCGGGTTTATCGCCCAAGGTGTTGATGCGATCCTGCTGGCGCCGGTTGTGGCCACCGGCTGGGACGAGGTTCTGGGCGAGGCCAAGGACGCCGACATTCCGGTGGTCTTGCTCGATCGCAAGGTCGATGCCTCTGATGATCTGTATCTGACAGCCGTCACCTCCGACACCGTCCACGAGGGCACGGTCGCGGGCGACTGGCTGAAGGACGCCGTGGGCGATGCACAGTGTAATGTCGTGGAACTGCAAGGTACGACCGGCGCATCCGTGACGATCGACCGTAAAAAGGGCTTTGCAGATGCCATCGCCTCGGCTGATAACATCACCATCGTGCGCAGCCAGACCGGTGACTTTACCCGCGCACAAGGCAAGATCGTGATGGAGAGCTTCATCAAGGCCGAAGGTGGTGGGTCGGATATCTGCGCCCTATACGCCCATAACGACGATATGGCCTTGGGCGCGATCCAGGCCATCAAGGAAGCTGGCCTGAAACCGGGCGAGGATATCAAGATCGTCTCTATCGATTCCGTGCCCGACATGCATCTGGCGATTTCCAAGGGCGAGGCAAACGCCACCGTGGAACTGACCCCCGATATGGCCGGCCCTGCATTCGACGCGCTGGAGGCCTATTGGGCCGATGGCACCCAGCCCGAGAAGTGGATTCAAACGGACTCCACCCTGTTCACGCAAGACGACGATAACGAAGCCGCCTACGAGAACAAGAAAGCCTTGGGATACTGAGCCCGTTTGATCGGGCGCGACCTGCGCCCGGTCAGCCCGCTTTTGCGCGGCCCGGCCAGACCGTGGTTTTCATTTCCAGTGGGGGGGCATTCATGCAATCCGATCCAAAACCCGTCTTGCATGCGACGGGGATTTCGAAATTTTTTCCGGGCGTGATTGCGCTCGATGATGTGGAGCTGCAGCTTTATCCCGGAGAGGTGCACGCGCTTCTGGGCGAGAATGGCGCAGGAAAATCCACCTTGATCAAATGCCTGACCGGCGCGTATCCGCGCGATGCGGGCGTGATCATGCTCGATGGGGCCGAAATCAATCCCAAGGACCCGCTCTCCAGTCAGGCCGCAGGCATTGGCACGGTCTATCAGGAGGTCAATCTGCTTTCCAATCTGAGCGTGGCCGAAAACCTGTTTCTGGGCCGCCAGCCTCGCCGGTTCGGCATGATTGACCAGCGCCGGATGCTGCGCGATTCAAAGGACATACTGGCGCAATACGGCCTGTCGATCGACCCCGCACAGCTTTTGTCGAGCTATTCCATCGCGATCCAGCAGATTGTGGCGATTGCGCGTGCGGTCGAGTTGTCGGGCAAGGTATTGATTTTGGACGAACCGACCGCCAGCCTTGACCGCGAGGAAGTGGAGCTGATGTTTTCGGTCATCCGGCGTCTGACCGCGCGCGGGCTGGCAGTGGTTTTCATTACCCATTTCCTCGATCAGGTTCTGGCGATCTGCGACCGCGCAACGATCTTGCGGAACGGCTGCGTGGTGGGCACGCGGAAACTGGCAGAGGTTACCCAGACAGAGATCGTGACCCTGATGCTGGGCCGGCAGCTGGAGGCCGCGACCCATCACCACGAACGCCGCGAGACGGGCGATGTTTTGCTGTCATTGCGCGGGTTTGGCAAACGGGGCGCGATCGAACCGTTCGATCTGGACATTCACACAGGCGAAGTGGTCGGTATGGCGGGGCTTTTGGGGTCTGGTCGCACCGAAACCTGTAATGCGATTTTCGGCGCCCAACCCGCAGATCAGGGCGAGGCACGCCTGCGCGGCTCACCCTTGCGCATTTCCACCCCGCGCGAGGCCATCCGTAACCGCATCGCGCTATGTCCCGAAGACCGTAAAACCGAAGGCATCGTGGGCGATCTGTCCGTGCGCGAGAATATCATCTTGTCGCTTCAGGCGCGTCAGGGTTGGTACCGGCCCCTGCCCCGTGCGAAAATAGAGGAGATCGCGCAAAGTTATGTAAAAGCGCTCGATATCCGTCTGGCCAATCTTGATACACCGATCAGGCTGTTGTCGGGCGGAAACCAGCAAAAGGCGCTTTTGGCGCGCTGGCTGGCCACCGAGCCGCAGCTGCTGATTTTGGACGAACCCACCCGAGGAATCGATGTCGGTGCACATGCCGAAATCATTGCCCTGATCGAGCGGCTGCGCACGCAAGGTATGGCGCTTTTGGTCGCCTCCTCCGAGATGGAGGAGCTTGTCGCCTATTCCACCAAGATTGTGGTGCTGCGCGACCGCCGTCAGGTGGGCGCGTTGACGGGCGATGATATCTCTCCCAACGCCATTATCCGTGCCATCGCCGCCGAAGAGGAGCCACGCGCATGATCCGTTCCACCCTACGGCGGGTTACGCCGCAATTGATTATTCTGGCGCTGATCCTCGCGCTGAATATGGTGATGTTTCCGGGCTTTTTCCATGTAGAGGTCCATAACGGTCGGCTGTTTGGCAATCTGATAGATGTGCTGAACCGTGGGGCGCCTGTGGCGCTGCTGTCGGTGGGGATGACGCTTGTCATTGCCACCCGTGGCATCGATCTGTCGGTGGGCGCGGTTATGGCGATTTCGGGTGCGGTCGCGGCCAGTGTGATCACAGGCGGTGCGTCCTGGATCGTGGCGGTTCTGGCGGCTTTGGGCGCAGGGGCGCTGTGCGGGCTGTGGAACGGGGTGCTGGTTGCCGTGCTGCGCATCCAGCCGATTGTCGCCACGCTGGTGTTGATGGTCGCAGGCCGTGGTATCGCGCAGCTTTTAACGGAAGGCGCGATTTTAACCTTCAACGATCCCGGGCTGGTGCGTTTGGGCGGCGGCACAATCCTGAGCCTGCCCACACCGATCTGGATCTGGATTGGCGTGGCCGCCCTCGTGGGGCTTGTGGTGCGCCGCAGCGCGCTGGGTCTGCTGATCGAGGCGACAGGTATCAATGAACGTTCCGCCCGGCTTGCGGGGATCAATGCGCGTGTGCTGCTGATCGCGGTCTATCTGGTGGCGGGGCTATGTGCCGCGCTGGCCGGTGTTGTGGTGGCGGCCGATATTCGCGGCGCAGATGCCAATAACGCCGGTTTGTGGATGGAACTGGATGCGATTCTGGCGGTGGTTATCGGTGGCACCTCGCTTCTGGGCGGGCGGTTTTCGATCACCGCATCCCTTCTGGGTGCGCTGATTATCCAGTCGGTCAACTCGGCGATCTTGATGTCGGGCATGGCGGTGGAATTCAATCTGGTGATCAAGGCGGTCATCATCATTACAATTCTTGTGATCCAGTCGCCACGGGTGCGCCATTGGATCTATCTGTTGCGCGCCTCGTCAGGGCCGGGCCCAATGCCACGCCAGCCCGCATCGCGTACACCCAAGATCGAGGAAGGACGGCCATGAAGCACTCCATGAAACTGCCGCTCTATATCACTGTGGCGACCTTTGTATTGGCCTATGCGGCCTGCGTGGCGCAATATCCCAATATGCTGTCCTCGCGGGTCATTGCCAATCTGCTGACAGACAATGCCTTTTTGGGCATCACCGCTGTGGGCATGACATTCGTCATCCTGTCTGGCGGGATCGATCTGTCGGTGGGCTCCGTCATCGCCTTTACAGGTGTGTTTCTGGCGGTCGTTTTGCGCGATACGTCCCTGCACCCGCTAAGCGCATTCGCACTGGCGCTGCTGATTGCAACCGTTTTCGGTGCGGCCATGGGGGCCACGATCCATTATCTGGAAATGCCCCCCTTCATCGTCACCTTGGCGGGGATGTTTTTAATGCGCGGGCTGGCCTATGTGCTCTCGACGGAATCTGTGCCCATTGATCATGCGTTCTACGGCTGGTTGCAATCGCTTTACTGGCAGGCGCCGGGGGGCGGACGGTTCCGGATTACGGGGCTTTTGCTTCTGGTCACATTTGGCGTGGCGATGGTTGTGCTGCATCGCACGCGGCTTGGCCGCAACGTCTACGCTCTTGGTGGATCGGCGCAAACCGCGCAGCTGATGGGGGTGCCTTGCGCACGCACAACCATCGCGATCTATGCCATTTCCGGCGGTTTGGCCGGTCTGGCGGGCATCGTGTTTTCGCTTTACACATCGGCGGGATATTCGCTGGCGACCGTTGGCACGGAACTGGATGCCATTGCGGCCGTGGTGATTGGCGGCACGCTTTTATCGGGCGGTAGCGGGTTCGTGGCTGGCACTTTCTTTGGCATCATGATTATGGGGCTGATACAAACCTATATCGTGTTCGATGGCTCGCTATCCAGTTGGTGGACCAAAATTGTGATAGGTGGGCTGCTGTTCACCTTTATTATGTTGCAGAAGGGACTGGCTTGGCTAACGACGGCACGCATTCCGCGGGCGAACGGATCCACCGCGCGATCATGAGCCTGACAGCCGCAGGCGGTCTGACAGAACGCGCCGTCAACCACACGGCGCATGTGGTGGACCGTCTGGGCTTGGCGATTGTTGCGGGAGAATATCCCGAACGCACGATGATCCCGCTGGATCCCGACCTCGAAGAGATGTTCGGCGTGTCGCGCACGGTGATCCGGGAGGCCAAGAAAACCCTGATTGCCAAAGGCTTACTGGTATCAAAGGCCAAGGTCGGCACGCGGGTATGCCCCGCGTCCGACTGGAACATGTTTGATCCCGACGTGCTGCGCTGGCATACAATGCAACGCAGACCCGATCAGTTTCTGGCAGAGTTGTTTGAAATTCGCATGATTGTAGAGCCGGCGGCGGCGGCTTGTGTGGCCATCCGTGCCACAGCGGAAGATCACGCAACGCTTGACGCCGCCTGCACCGCCTTGGCCCAAGCCACCACCCGCCATGATTTTGCACTGGCCGATCTGGAATTTCACAAACTCGTCCTGCATCTGTCGGGCAACAGGTTTTTACAATCGCTGGGCGATCTGGTGCAGGCCGCGCTCTATTCGCTGCTGGTCAGCGAAACCGGCGGCCCCAATCCTTTGCGAGAGGCCCCTGAAATGGTGCAGGTGGTCGAACGTCACCGCGCGATTGTGGCCGCCATCAAAGCGGGCACGCCCGAGCCTGCCCGCCTGGCCATGGTTCATGTGATTGCGGGCGCGCAAAGCGAACTCGTCCGCTCGCGCGAGGGGCAATCACGCTAACCCGCCCTTAGGCCCTTACGCCACCTGCCAGACCTGTCCGATAGGGCCAGACCCGTCCGATGAGGGGGTGTGTCCGGTTTCCTGTTACCTCTGCAAACGCCGCTCGCCAGCCTCGATGCGCATCTCGAACAGGTTTTCGCGCGGCGGCAGCGGGCAGACCGCATGCACGGTAAAGGCACAGGGCGGATTGATCGCGCGATTGAAATCCAGCACCACGCTGGTGTCCGTCACATCCTCGCCAAAGACGAACCGCATGTGGGCGTATGTTTCCGACATCGAGGTCAGATCGCGCAGCACGAATTGCGGCCGGTCCGGCGTGCCATAGGTTGGCAACAGGGCCATTTCCTGCCCGCCGAGTTCGAATTTTGCGACATGACTGACGGGCACATGGGTGGGGATGCCGATCATCGTGTCGATTTTCAGGCTGATCGGTGCTGGCAGCGCCTCCCATCGTGCGGTGATCCTCCATGCCGGATCCAGATCGAAAAACCGGATCGGTGCAAGGGTGCTGGCCGCTTGCGATTGCGTGTCGCGAATGCGCAAAGCGCGCCGCTCGTTCAGCGTGGTGATCTCCAGCAAAAACCGGTCCGCGCGCCATGACAGCCCGCCATTGGCCCGATCCAGCGTGACTGCCGCGCCCGTTTGGGGGACAAACCGTGCCGTGTCATCGGCGTTCAGCGTCAACTGGCCCAGATGCTCCGGCCCTGTCTCCAGTACGATGTCATTTTGCGTGCCTGTGCCGATGCTGCGGGTCTCACCCGCGTTCAGCCACCACCGGCCTTGCAGGTTCAGCCAGCCGTCTTCGGCCACCAGCTTGGCCATACGCGTTTCGAACCATACGGCGTGGGCGGCGCGGAATGCGCTCGGATCGGTCATTTACATATCCTGTCTTAAATTTGGGCCGGCACGGGCATTCGGGGAATGCTTGCCAGCAGGCTTTGAGTGTAGGCGTGTTGTGGATTGCGTAAAATGGCGCGCGTTTCACCCGCCTCGACAATGCGCCCGCGATCAAGCACCACCATGTGATCACATAGCGCGGCCACCACGCCCATATCGTGAGACACGAAAATCATCGTCATCTGTTGCGAGATGCTCTGGAACAGGTCAACGACCCGCACGCGGGTGGACAAATCAAGCGCGCTGACCGCTTCGTCGGCCAGCACCAGTTCGGGGCGTGCAACAATGGCGCGTGCAATCGCGATCCGCTGGCGCTGTCCGCCGGAAAACTGGCGCGGGTAGCGCTGTAATATGTCGGGGCCAAGCCCGACTGCCTCGAGCGCGGCCTGTGCCATCTTGTGGTGATCGCCGGCCACTTTGAGCGAGCGTAAAGGCTCTGTCACGATGCGCTGGATCCGGTGCGCGGGGTTGAGCGAGGAATAGGGGTCCTGAAACACCGCCTGCACCCGTGTACGGTAGCCGCGCATAAACCGTTTGTCGCGGGCCGCAAGCGGTGCGCCGTCAAACAGAATGCGCCCTTTTTGCGGCGTCTCCAGCCCCAAAAGCAGCCGCAACAGCGTGGATTTTCCCGACCCGCTTTCGCCCACAAGCCCGACATTCGCCCCGCGTGGCACCTGAAACGAGATATCTTCCAGAACCGCGCGCCCCGTGCCATAGGCAAAGCCGACGTTTTCGACCGATATCAGGCTCATGCGTCCCCCTCCAATGCGGCATCAAAGCGCGCAGCCGCCGCCACCAGCGATTGTGTGTAGCTGTCGCGCGGCCGGGTCAGAACGGTATCGGCAGGGCCTGCCTCGATCATGTGGCCATCGCGCATGACCATCACCCGCTCGGCCACCTGCCCCACAACCGCCAGATCATGGCTGATAAACAAAAGCGAGATCCCCAGATCGGTCACAAGGCTGCGTAAAAGCGTGACAATTTCGGCTTGGGTCGTGACATCCAGCGCCGTCGTAGGCTCGTCTGCGATCAGCAGTTTCGGCTGGCAGGCAAGCGCCATGGCAATCGCCACACGCTGGCGCTGTCCGCCTGACACCTGATGGGGATAGGCGCGCATCAATCTGTCGGGATCGGGCAGGCGCACCTGATCCATCAGGGTGTGGACCTCGCGGGTGATATCGGGACGCGTGGCAGGCAATCCTTGGCGCAACAGGCGGCGGCGGACCGGCTGCGCGATCTGGCGCCCAAGCGGCATCAACGGATCAAGCGCGGTCAGCGGTTCCTGAAAGACAGTCGCAACCGCATTGCCGCGCAATCCGACCAGACGGCGTTCGGGGGCGCCAACGACCTCTTCGCCGGCCAAGGTGATCTGGCCACTGGCCCTGATCGCATCGGGCAGAAGTCCGGTGATCGCAAGCGATGTCAGCGATTTCCCCGATCCGCTTTCCCCGATCAGGCCGAACCGCTCGCCGCGCGAGAGGGTGAAGGAAAGCCCTTCAACCAGCACTTTGTCGACGGTGGCAAGGCGCAGATCCCTGACGCGTAATATCTCGTCCATCATGCCTCTCCCCGCTGCGAACTGACCCTGTCGCGCAGACCATCGGCCAGAAGATTGACCCCGATCACCAGCGCAAACAGCGCAAGCCCCGGCAAAACCGCGCCCCAAGGCGCGCTATAGACGGTGCCTTGAGCCTCTTGCAGCATTTGCCCCCAAGACGCATTGGGCGGTGGCGCACCAAGCCCCAGATAGGACAAGGACGCCTCTGCCATCACGGCAAGCCCGAATTGCAGCGCCAGATTGACCCCGAGAAACGGCAAGATGTTGGGCACGATATGCCACAGCACAATCGCGGGCCAAGATGTGCCACACACACGCGCGGCGACGATATAATCCTGGCCCAGCACCTGTTTGGTCAAAATCCGCGTGATGCGCCCGACGATCGGCGCAAGCCCGATACCGAGCGCCAAAATCGCCGTACCCAAGGAGGCTTCCTGACGGGTCGCCACCACCAGCATCGCGATCAAAAGCGTGGGAAACGCGATCAGGATATCGAAAAACGCAGCCAGCGCATCATCGGCAAAGCGGGTCGCAAAGGCTGCCAGAATACCGCACATCACCCCGATCGCGGCCCCGATGGCCACGGCCCCGCAGCCAACCACCAGCGCAACCCGCGCGCCCACCATCAGCTGCGTCAGGATATCGCGGCCCAACCGGTCGGTTCCGGCCCAATGCGCCCAACCGGGCGTCTCGAGGCGACCGCCGACCATGTCCGACAGTGCATACGGGGTCCACACAAACGACACGAGCCCCGCCAGTAAAGGAACGCCCACCAGAACGGCCCCAAGCCAAAGCGTAATGTTCTTGCGCGATCCAACGCGCGCGGCAATGTTCACGCCATCATCCATCAGCGGCGCTCCTGTCGCAGGCGCGGATCAAGCAGACGCTGCGCGATATCGGCCAGAAAGCCGGTCAGCAGCACCAGAAGGGTCGATATGATCAGCACGCCCTGCACGTTGGGGTAGTCGCGTTGCTGGATGCCCAAAAGCAGCATGGAGCCCATTCCCGGCAGGGAAAACACCTGCTCCACCACCACCGCGCCCAGAAATGTGGTTGAAATTTCGATCCCCAAAACAGACACCACGGTCACCGCTCCGTTGCGCAGCCCGTGCCGGATCAGCGCGTGCGTCCGGCTTTCACCAAGCGCGCGCGCGGTGCGCAGAAAATCCGAGCCAAGCACTTCCAGCGTCGCGGCACGCACATAGCGCATAAGCGAGGCAGACATGACGATGGCGATTGTGATCACAGGCAGGATCATCGATTGCACCGCGCGGGCCGGATCTGCGTAACCGCGCAGCGGAAACCCGCCCGATGGCAGCCACCGCAGATGCAAAGAGAATTCATAAACCAGCAAGATCCCCAGCCAGAACACAGGGATCGCAATGCCGATCTGCGACACGACCGACAGCGCCAGCCCGTACCAGCGCCGCGCCTTGACGGCGGCCAGAATGCCCAAAGGCACGGCGATCACAAGCGCCAGCCCGAAGGCTGCGAACGTCAGCGGCAAGGTCACACTGAGCCGTGTGGTGATTTCATCGATGACAGGCGCGCGCGACACGAACGACTGCCCCAGATCGAAACGTGCCAGATCCCCGAGATAGCCGAGAAACTGCGCCCCGAGTGGCTGGTCCGATCCAAGCTGGGCTTGGGCTGCGGCGATTTGCGCAGGCGTGGCACCAACGCCCACCAACGCATTGGCCGGATCACCGGGCAGCAGCCGCAGAAGTGCAAACAGCACCACGGCCGCAATGAAAAGTGACAGCAGCAAGATAACCAGCCGCCGCAAGATATATCCCAGCATGGATGATCCCGTTTCCTCGCAATAGGCACGGCCACGCAGTCCGGCTGCGTGGCCCGGTTTGAATCGGTGCGTTAGTCCGCTTTCGTGATATCTGCCGCGAAGAATTGCGAATTCAACCCGTTAAGCGGATACCCTGTTACATTCGAGGTGGACACCACGATCTGCGGGTAAAGATAAAGCCACATGCTGGCTGCATCTTGGGCGATCATCTCGTTGGCATCGCGCAGCATATCGGTTTGCGTGTCGGTATCGGGGGCGGCTTCGGACTGGGTGATCAGGCGGGTCACCTCGGGGTTGTTGTAGCCCCAGTAGAAGTCCGGATTGCCATAGAACACGATATCGCGGTGGTTCACATGTTCTTGCAATGTGGCTTGGAAATCATGTGCCTTGTAGATTTTGGTATACCATTCGTTTGCAGTGATGATGTTGATCTTCACTTCCACCCCGACCTTGGCCAGCTCGTTTTGCAAGAACTGTGCAACGATGGGATGGGGATCGTAGTTGGGTGTATCAAGGGTGAAGGTGAAGCCGTCGGGATAGCCCGCCTCTGCCAGCATCTGCTTGGCCGCGTCCGGGTCATAGGCGTTCACATCCGTCAGATCGACAAACCACGGATCGGTCGGCGGCACGAAAGAGCCGATCAGCGTGCCGTAATCCCCCCAGACCGCGCGCAGCAGCTTTTGCTTGTCCACTGCCTTGGACAACGCGGCGCGCACCTCGACATTGTCAAACGGGGCCACACGGTCGTTATAAGCCAGAAGCTCTTTCGTGGTCGATGCCCCCTCGGAGATGGTGAAATCCGGATTGTCGGCAAAGCGGGCCAAGGCGTCGGGCGTCTGGACGGAGGTGATGATATCAACCGCCCCCGTTAGCAGCGCGTTGTTTTGTGCCGTGGCATCGGTAAAATACTGGAACATCACGCCGCCATTGCTGGGGGCCTCGCCCCAGTACGCGTCAAACGGCACCATCGCAAGCGCGGAGCCGCGACGCCATTCCTGCAGCATATAGGGACCTGTGCCATCTTCGGAGGCGCTGATATCCTCCGCCGCATCATTTACAATCCAGACATACGACAGGTTATAGGGCAGCGAGATCGAGGCCGTCTTCAATGTGATCACAACGGTTTTGTCGTCAGGCGCCTCGATCTTGTCGATCACATCAAGCGTGCTTTTGCGCGAGCTTGCTGACCCCTCTGCCGTCACCCGCTCGATCGAGGTCTTGACATCCGCAGCCGTCATCGGATCACCGGAGTGGAATGTCACCCCGTCTTTGAGCGTGAATGTATAGACCAGCCCGTCATCACTGGTTGTATAGCTGTCTACCAGCTTCGGCTCGACATCGCCCGCGTCTGTCAGAACAAAGAGCCCTTCGTAGACATTGCCGTTGAACGCTTCGTTGATGCCTTGGCCGGCACCGGCAGTATTGTCGAGGTTCTGCGGCTCGTAGAGCGACCCGATATTGACCACTGCTTGCGGGTCCACATCCTGCGCCATCGCGCAAACTGCGCCGAGTGTCAGCGCCGAGACGCTTGTCATCGCCATCAAGAGAGTACGCCCGCGCGCCTGCGCGTGATCAATTCTGAAATGCATGAGATGTCCCTGTTCTTATTGCATGGTGGGCCGCAGCGGCGCTGCGCAAATCTAATGGCAAAGGCTTTAACATATCGCAAGGTGGAAGATGTGTATCGGGCTTGTGCGGCCCGGTGCGGCGCCGCACAGGTGGTAGAAACCGGAGTGTGTTGTCATTCGCGCCCCCAAACCAACTGCCTCAAACCCACCATCTGCCTCAAATCCCTTGCCGGCACCCTGATGGACGGGTTGCCAAGACACAGGTGCCACGCGCACCAAAGCACAGCAATAGACCCGTGTGCACAGACCCTGTGCCGATATTTCCGGGCGCGATATACGGGCAACCGGAACGTTGGGGGCACTCGGGCGCGCGCTTGCGCATGATAGAAACGACGCCCCTCGCCGTTTTGACGTGCCCCGTGTCTGGCACCCTTCTGCCAAGATGCGCCATATCATCACCTTGCGCGGGCCTGTTGGACATGACACGGCGCGGGTAAAAAAGCCCCGGTTATGCAGCATATTGCGGCAAGATCTGGCAAAATACAACGGTTAGACCACGAAACGCACAGCCCTTGGCGACAAAGAGCGGGGATGGGGCAGAACGGACGGGAGACGCCCTGCCACACATGCTTTGTCACAATCGGGTGATTTTCGGATTCCCGTGCGTCACCCGTGATGATATCAGGGCGCAACCGGATCGGCCAAAGGAAAGCCCTAGCAGTATGCCAGCCATCTCTCAGCTCCGTTCGACCCTGTCCAGACATTATGATCTGGCGCCCAACATCGCCTTGGCCGACAGCATGCAAGACATCTATGCCAAGATGCGCCGTGTGGTCTCGCCTGCGGATTGGGCAATCTATGCACCTTATGTCAAAGCAATCAACGACCTGAAAGCCAGCAAAAACGCGGTTGTTCTGGGTCATAATTACATGACCCCCGAAATCTATCACGGTGTGTCGGATTTCGTCGGCGACAGCTTGCAGCTGGCGATGAAAGCGACCGAGGTCGAGGCCGATATCATCGTTCAGGGTGGTGTGCATTTCATGGCTGAAACGAGCAAGATCCTCAGCCCCGAAAAGATCGTGCTGATCCCGGATATGGAGGCAGGCTGCAGTCTTGCCAGCTCCATCACCGCCGACGGAATTGCCCAGATGCGCGCGAAATATCCCGGCGCGCCGGTCGTGTCTTACGTCAACACCACGGCAGAGGTTAAAGCCGCCTCTGATATATGTTGCACATCGTCGAATGCATTGCAGATCGTTGAGGCGCTGGAGGCCGACACCGTCATTATGACGCCCGATCAGTTTCTGGCGCAAAACGTTGCAAACCAGTCGCGCAAAAACGTCGTGTTCTGGCCGGGGTCCTGCATCGTGCACGAACTTTACACCGCCGAGGATCTACGCGCCTACCGTGACGCTGACCCGCAGGTGAAGATCATCGCCCATCCCGAATGCACCCCCGCGGTCGTGGCAGAGGCGGATTACACAGGCTCTACCAGCGGGATCATCAACTGGATCCACACCAATCAGCCGCGAAAGGCGATGCTGGTGACCGAATGTTCCATGGCCTCCAATATCGCCGACGAGCTGCCCGAGGTGGAATTTGCCAAGCCCTGCAACATGTGCCCCTACATGAAGAAGATCTCGCTCGAAAATATCCTTTATGTCTTGCATACATTGGACAATCAGGTGGAAGTGGCTCCCGATATCGCGGCGCGTGCGCGCCTGTCCGTACAGCGCATGATTGATCTGTCACGCCAGTTGGGCCTGTAGCCACGTGCGTCACACCCTTTATACAGACCGGATCGTGATTATCGGTGCGGGTCTGGGCGGGCTTTATGCGGCGCTTGCGCTGGCGCCGCGCCGCGTGGTGGTCATATCGCCGGATGCGTTGGGTGCCGGGGCCAGTTCCGCATGGGCCCAAGGCGGAGTTGCCGCTGCCATGGCGCAGACCGACAGTCCCGCCGCCCATGCGGCCGATACCATCCGCGTGGGCGCGGGCATCGTGGATAGGGATGTGGCCCATAGGGTCACCTCGCTTGCGCGCGAGCATATCCTGAACCTGACCGCTCTGGGCGCGCCTTTCGATCGCAGTGCGACCGGCGAATATGTCCTGTCGCGAGAGGCGGCCCATAGCGTGGCACGGGTTGTGCGGGTGCAGGGCGATCAGGCGGGCGCGGCCATCATGGCGGCCCTGATCGAAAAAGTGCGCGCCGCCCCGCATATTCAGGTGCTGGAACGCACAATGGCAGTGGGGCTGGAAACGGAGGCGGGCGCGGTCACAAGCGTCAGTTTGCAAAGCGCCGCCCCTGACCGCTCCGCGCCGGTCAGGCTGCGCGGGCGCGCGTTCTTGCTGGCGGGCGGCGGATCGGGCGGGCTTTACGCGCTGACCACCAACCCACCGCAAATCTGCGGGCAGGTCATCGGCATGGCAGCCCGCGCCGGTGCGCAGATCTCAGACGCGGAGTTCGTGCAGTTTCACCCGACCGCAATCGACGTGGGCGAAGACCCCGCCCCCTTGGCGACAGAGGCCCTGCGCGGCGAAGGCGCGCTGTTGATCAACGCCTGCGGCGAACGGTTCATGGACGGGCTACATCCCGACCGCGAGCTGGCGCCGCGTGATATCGTGGCGCGCGCGGTCTATCAGCAAACCCGTGATGGCAAGCGCCCGATGCTGGACACCCGCGCGGCTTTGGGGGGTCGGCTGCAAAGCCTTTATCCGGCGGTGTGGCAGGCCTGCATGCGCAACGGGCTGAATCCCGTGACCCACCCCATACCGGTCGTGGCAGCCGCGCATTACCATATGGGCGGGATCACGACCAATTCCGAAGGCAAAGCCTCGCTTGGCAATCTGTGGGTCTGTGGTGAGGCGTCATCAACAGGCCTGCACGGGGCCAACAGGCTTGCCTCCAACGGGCTTCTGGAAGCGCTTGTTTATGCCCGCATCTGCGCCAACAGTATCATGGCAACCCATGCCGATTGTCCCGACGCCCCTGAAATCACGCTCCGTTTCGGGCATGGTGGCACTGCCCCACCTCTAGATGCGATCCGCGCGCTGCGCCACACCATGACGCGGAATGTAGGCGTCTTGCGCGACCACGCGGGCTTGCAACGCGCGCTATGTGATATTGCACGGCTGGAGACTGCCAACCCCCACGTGCCCGAATTCCTCAACATGTGTGCCACGGCCACATTGATCGCCGCAGGCGCGCGTGCCCGCTGTGAAAGCCGTGGCGCCCATGAGCGTGCAGATTTCGCAGGGCCACCGGAGGGTCGCGGGCATCGCTCGATCACTACATTTACGGCCGCGATGGCCCAACGCGACCAGATTACAAAGGATCTGACATGATATCCAACGCTTCGCTGCCCGATCTGGTGCTGGAGCCTGTTGTTCGCGCCGCCTTGATGGAAGATCTGGGCGCCTATGGCGACATCACCAGCCGCGCGGTTGTGCCCCGTGATCTTACATATCGCGCCGCCCTGAACGCGCGCGAGGCGGCGATTGTGTCAGGCATGCAGCTTGCCCGACTGGCATTCCATCTGGTTGACCCCACTTTGAGGGTCGAGGTTGTGATCAATGATGGCGCGCCGTGTGAAAAAGGCGATGTCCTGATGACGATCACCGGCTCTGCCACGGCGATCTTGTCGGCGGAACGGGTTGCGCTGAATTTCGCGGGTCACCTGACAGGGATCGCGACCAAAACCGCAGGCTTTGTGGCACGCGCATATGGAACCCATGCCCGTATTACCTGCACCCGCAAAACCACGCCCGGGTTGCGCGCGGTCGAGAAACTGGCCGTCTTACATGGCGGCGGGGCCAATCACCGGTTTTCGCTCTCCGATGCGGTCATGATCAAGGATAACCACATTGCCGCAGCAGGCGGCGTGCGCGCGGCCCTGTCTGCGGCGCGGCGCAATGCCTCGCATATGAGCGCGGTCCAGATCGAGGTCGATACACTCGCCCAGCTGGACGAGGTGCTGTCGTGCGGGGGCGCTCAGGTCGTTCTGTTTGACAATATGGACACCGCCACGCTGGCCCAAGCCGTGCGAACCACCGATCGGCGGCTGATCACCGAAGCCAGCGGCAATGTGACACAAGACCGGGTGGCCGAAATTGCTGCAACCGGTGTGGATTTCATCTCGTCAGGGGCGCTGACGCATTCGGTGAAAGGGGTCGATCTGGGGCTGGATTTCTAACACCAGCGATCCTGCCCACGAGCCACAAGACGCGCAGCAAGGCATTTTGGAAAACGCCCTATTCTACTGCCGGGGCGTCGGTCACCAGTCCTTCCAGTTTCAGCTTCTCGATTTCTTGCGCGACGATACGGGCAAAGGCCTGCCCCACGGCACTCAATGGCCGGCCTTGCGGCACGAACTGCGCGATTTCATAGGTGATGGCTGGCAAAATCCGGTGCACGCTGACCTTGTCGGGGTTGCTCAACTTTTGGGCCAAAGGATCGATAAAGGCCGCGCCGAACCCACGTTCCACCAGCCGCAACACGCTGACTGCTGTGCGTGTTTCTGTGGAGATATTCACATCAACACTAATGGTTTTCATCATCGTGTCAATGCGTTGTCGTAAGGGGCTGTCTTGTAGAAGCGAGACAAACCGCTCTGCGCGCAGCCGCGGCAACGGGATCGCATCCGCCTGCCCCATCGGATGGCCCTTCGGCAGGAAACACCGCGCTTCACATTGTCCAAGCGTGGTCAGATCGCCGCCGAACGTATCTGCGTTCAATGTAATACCAAAGGCCAGATCGCACCGCCTGTCATTGATCATGCGCAGCAACTCCGCCATGCCCACATCAATGATCTGCACCCTGACATCGGGGTGGGTTTCGCGAAACTGCTCCAACGCGTCCACAAGGAAGGTTTCGCAGTAAATCGGCTGGGCTGCGATGGTAAGATGCCCCACCTGACCTTTGCTGATCGCGTCGGCTTCTGCCTCCAGAAAACGGGCACGAGAGAGATATTGCGCCACTTTTTCATGGAAGATGAATGCCTCATTTGTGGGCGTTAGCCGGTTCTTCCTGCGTAAAAACAGAGCAAAACCTACATCACCCTCCAACTGCGACAGCAGCCGGCTGACCATAGGTTGGCTGATTTCAAGGTCATCGGAAGCCAATTTCACTGCCCCCAGACGCATGAACGCGTCAAATGCCTGTAGTTCTTTTATCTTCAACATATCGTGCGGTCTCAGTATGCATATTGGTTAATCCATGTTTATTTCTTGCATGAAAACGCAAGCTGTGGAAGCTCCTAATCATCAAACGTGTTCAAACGTTGACCGCAGGAGAGGAAATTCATGAAAAAAGTTCTTAGTTCCATCGTCGCCGCAGCCCTCGTTGCCGCCAGCCCGGTGCTTGCACAAGACTACCCTGAAAAAGCCGTGACGCTGGTTGTGCCCTACGGTCCGGGCGGGGCATCGGATCTGGCCGGTCGTGCGCTTTCGCAAACCGCGCCGGAGTATCTGGGCCAGCCGCTGACAGTTCAAAACAAGCCGGGTGCGGGCGGCATGAACGGTGCGCGGTTCGTGACCAAAGCCGATCCCGACGGGTATACTTTGCTGCTGGCGCGTGTGGGCATGGCCCTGTCGCCTGCGGTCACGCCGACATCGGCCGTGCCATGGGATGACTACACGTTTTTGGGTGCGCTTGAAGCGACCCCTATGATCCTCGCGGTGCGCGCGGATGCACCCTATGACACGACCGAAGAGCTGTTGGCCGCAATCAAACAAGATGAAGGTGCGCTGACCTATGCCGCATCGGGTGCTACGGCGATTGACGGGTTTACCGTGCAATCGCTTCTGTCGGAAAACGACCTTGATCCGCTGACGGCGGCAACGCTTGTGCCCTACAAAGGTGGCGGTGCACTGGCCACAGCATTGCTGGGCGGGCATGTCGATTTCGTGGCAATGGCGGCGGCCTCGCTGATGCCGCATATCGAAAGCGGCGATCTGAAAGCACTGATGGTCATTGCGCCCTCGCGCATGGACGCCCTGCCCGATACGCCCACCGCGACCGAGCTGGGCTATGAAACCACCGGTCAGATTGCTGGCTGGAGCGCGCTTTACGGCCCCAAGGACCTGCCCGAGGACGTTGTCGGCAAATGGCACGACGTGCTGGGCCAAGTGGCCGATAACGCGCAATGGCAGGAACTGGCCGCACGCCGCGGCTCGATCTCGACCATCGGCACGGTCGACATGACCGAATATGCCAAATCGCAATATGACCTGTATCACGGTCTGGCGAAGAAGTTCGGCTATATCAGCGAATAACGCTCCTCGCCTTTGCCTGCGGCCCGTTCGATTTACGGGCCGCAGGTTTGATCTGGCGCCAACGGCGCGCCGATATCCCCTTCTCCCTTCAGGATCGTCGCTATGACAAAATCTGTCTTCCGAGGCCTTCTGATTGCGGCCTTTTTTGCCGTGGTGGCCTTTGCGTTGGTGCCGGTATATGTGCCGCGCCCAGCATTCATTCCGGGTTTTGCACCGCCGCCCGACATGTGGCCCCGCCTGACGGCAATCACGGGCATCGGGTTGAGCGTCATTGCCGCGTTCCTGCCACCGGCAGTCGAGCCCCCTATCGAGGGAGATGGCAGCCCCATGGCGCGAAAAATCGTCAGGGCGGTTGTGCTGTTTGCCGCATTTTTCCTGTATCTGACCCTCGTGCCGTGGATAGGTTTTCTGGCGTCTACGATCCTGCTGACACTGGCAGCCATCGCCCTGACCGGTGAACGCACCCGCGTCCTTTGGGCGCTTGGCATCGGTGTGATCGGCACGATCCTTGTCATGATGTTCTTCCAATCCGCCCTTGGCACGCAGTTCCCCGCAGGGCAGCTCGTCAAGCTGCTCGGCCTGTGATCGGAGATCCCTATGCTTAACGAAATTCTAAGCGCGCTTTATGCGGTTGCCACATTCCAGAACCTTCTGATCATGATCGCAGGCATCTGGGGCGGGGTCCTGATCGGTGCGGTGCCGGGTATGACCGGCACGATGGCCGTGACGCTGGCCCTGCCGTTCACATATTATATGGACCCCGTGCCATCGATCCTGCTGCTGGTCGCACTTTACAAAGGCTCGACCTATGGCGGCTCTGTCTCGGCCATCCTGATCCGCACACCGGGCACGGCATCTGCGGCTTGCACCGCGCTTGACGGCCATCCGCTTGCCCAACAGGGCAAGGCTGGCAAAGCGCTGAACATGGCGCTTTACTCGTCGGTGATCGGAGATTTCATCTCCAATATCTCGCTGATCTTCTTTGCCGCGCCGCTTGCCATTCTGGCGCTGAAAGTCGGGCCGCCGGAATATTTCATGCTGATGCTGTTTGCGCTGACCACGGTTGCGGGCGTGTCCGGCAATTCGCTGTTGCTGGGATTGATCTCTGCAATGCTGGGGCTTTTGCTGGCCACTGTGGGCGAGGATATGTATGGCTCGTTCCGGTTCGACTTTGTGCCTGATATGCAATCGGGGTTGAATGTCGCGCCTGTGCTGGTCGGGTTGTTCGCGCTGCCCGAGCTGATCAAACTGGTGGTTTTGCGGGCTGCTAAAACCGAACAGGCCGCCAAGCTTGGCGATCAGAAGGTCACGCGGGCAGAGTTCATGGGCTCGCTGCGCAGTATCTTGCGCGGCAGTGTCATCGGCTCTGTTCTGGGGGCGGTGCCGGGGATCGGCCCGTCGGCTGCGGCGTTTTTCTCGTATGGCGAGGCGCAACGGTCCTCGAAACGGGGTGCGAATTTCGGCAAGGGCGAGCTGGAGGGCATTGCCGCCTCTGAATCGGCCAATAACGGAGCTTGCGGGGCCACGATGATCCCGCTTCTCGCGCTTGGCGTGCCGGGCGATGTGATCACAGGCGTCATGCTGGGTGCGTTCATGATCCAGGGCCTGACCCCCGGACCGTTGCTGTTCCAGACCAATATCCACGAAATCTACATGCTGCTGATCGGTATGTTGGTCTCCTCGGTCTTGCTGTTTTTCGCAGGCAAGGTGACCATGCGGATGTTTTCCAAAGTGGCGCTTATCCCGCAGACCCTGCTGACACCGCTGGTGTTGATGTTGTGCCTGATCGGGATCTATTCGATCAATTCCAGCATGTTCGATGTCGCGGTTTTGCTGGTTATGGGGATCGTGGGTTTCGGGATGTTCTTGCTCAATATTCCGACCGCCCCCTTCCTGATCGCCTTCATTCTGGGGCCGATGCTGGAAGAAAACCTGCGCCGCGCGCTTGCGATGTCACGCGGTGACCTATCGGTCCTGCTGTCCTCGCCGATTACATGGATTTTCTCGGTGCTGATCGTGTTGATCATCGCGATGACGGTCCGGCGCGAAGTTCAAAAGAGCAAAGACAGAAAGGCTCATTCCTGATGCAGACGATTGCTCCAACCCCGTATTTGTCCGATGACATGCTTAAGGATGCGATCGAGCACCTGCGGGTTCTGATCGGTTTCGATACGGTGTCCAAAAACACAAACCGGCCGCTGATCAGCCATATGGCGGCGTTTTTTGAAAACTTGGGCGCAGATATCACCATTCTCCCCGACCCCACGGGCGAGAAGGCCAATCTTGTTGCAGTCTTCGGACCACAAGACCAGCCCGGTATCGTCTGGTCGGGCCATACAGATGTCGTGCCCGCCGTCGAGCCAGAATGGCAAAGCGACCCGTTCACGATGCTGGAGCATGAGGGCAAGCTGTATGGCCGCGGTACGAGCGATATGAAAGGTTTTGCGGCCTGTGTGATGGCTGTGGCGCCCTATCTGGCCAAGGCCAAACTGACGCGGCCGGTCTATTTGTGTTTCTCGTATGACGAGGAAGTGGGCTGCAAGGGCGCGCCGGATATTGTGCGCCACCTGTCCGCCCTGCCTGTGCCGCCTGAACTGGCGCTTGTGGGCGAGCCGTCCGAAATGCAGCTGATCACCGGCCACAAGGGCAAAACCGCGATGCGTGCCACGGTGAAAGGCACCTCGGGCCACAGCTCGCTTGCGCCCGAACATGTGAATGCGATCGAATATGGCGCGCGCGCCATTGCCAAAGTGACCGCGCGCGCGGCGCAGTTCGCAGCCCACGGCCCGTTCGATCACGATTATCCGGTCGCCCATCCCACCATGTTGACCACGATGATCACCGGTGGCACAGCCACCAACATTACACCTGACCTGTGCGAATTCACATTCGAGCTACGCTCCATCGCAGAGCTGGATGCACAGGCTGCAATGGCCGAGTTGATGGCCGATATCGAGGCGGACCTGTCGCAGGAGATGGCTGCCAAAGCCCAAGGCACCGGCATCACATTCGAGGAGATCTTCTCCTATCCCGCGATGAGTGATGCACGTGACAGTGCCGGTTTTGAACGCTACAGCACGCTTTGGCCGCAATGGGCGGGCAAGGTCTGTTTCGGGGCCGAAGGTGGGCTTTTCGACCAGATGGGGGATATCCCGTCGGTGATCGTCGGGCCGGGCTCCATTGAGCGGGCGCACAAACCCAACGAGTATATCGGGATCGAAGAACTGCGCGCCTATTTAGGTTTTCTGGGCACGATCATCTCGTTCAACAGCGCGCCTGACTGATATCAGCGCCCCTCGAGATCCGCCCAAGGGGGTTTTAGGGGCGCACCCGCACCATACCATGAAAACAGCCGCACCTTGAAGGGCGCGGCTGTTTTGCATTGCGCCTGCCCGCAAGTTTTACGGGCAGGATTTTGCATACAGGCAGATCAGTTTGCCTTGCGCATCTCGGCTAGGGTGCTTTGGACCTTGTCGACCACATCGGCACCGATTTCGTCTTTATGCTCTTCATAGACCACTTGGGATTTCTCCAGCATCTCTGCGTGGGCCTCGGGGGTGATCGTATTGAACTTCAGGCCGGCCTCTTCCATCTTCTCGAGCGATTCCTGATTAAGGTCCTGAATGACCTTGCGCTCTTCGTCGCGGCCCACGATCGCACACTCACGCAAGGCCTGCTGCTCTTCTTCGGAATAGGTGTTGAAGATTGCCTTGGAGAACAGGAACAGGAACGGCGTGTAGGCGTGTTTGGTTTCGCTCAGGTAGGACTGGACCTCGTAGAATTTCGAGGTATCGATCGTCACATAGGGGTTTTCCTGCGCGTCGATCGCCTTGGTTTCCAGCGCCGAGAACACTTCGCCAAACGACATCGGCGTGGCATTCGCGCCGAAGTTGCTGAACGTGTCGAGGAAGATATTGTTTTGCATCACGCGCAGTTTCAGACCCTCGAAGTCTTCCCAGCTGGTGATCGGACGTTTCGAGTTGGACACGTTGCGAAAGCCATTTTCCCAATACGCAAGGTTGACCAGCCCGACGGCATCCAGCTTTTCATTCAGGAAGTCGCCGAACTCGCCATCCATTACGGCGTAGGCTTCCTCGTTGGAGCTGAACAGGAACGGCAGATCGAACACGCCCAACGCGGGCTCGATGCCGACCAACGGTGAGGACGATGTTACAACCGCTTCTTGTACGCCCGAGCGCAGCGCCTGGGTGGCCTGCAAGTCACCGCCCAGAGCACCGCCCCAGAAACCGGTCATCTTCATCTTGCCGCCGGTTTTGTCATCCAGACACGCCTGCATCGCCTGCATGCCGTTGTTCACGGGGTGGTCCTCGGCCACACCGTTGGACACGCGGAACGTGCGTTCTTTAAACTCTGCGAATGCGGGGCTTGTGCCCACGGCCATCACGGTCAGCAGCAAGCCCGCCTTCATGATCGATTTTTTCATAGTGATCCTCCCATCAGAAAAAAAGTTTGTTTGTTTTGTATGTGGTTCAATAGAACCAATGCGCCGGTACCAGAACGATACTGGGGAACAGTGTCAGCAGCAAAAGCACCATCAACTGCGCCACCAGGAACGGCCAGACGCCGACGATGACACGGCCCAGCGGGATCCTCCCGACCCCGCTGACCACATTCAGCACGACCCCAACCGGCGGGGTCAGCAGCCCGATACAGCAGTTCATGATAAACATGACGCCGAAATAGACCGGATCGATGCCTGCCTTGGTAATGATCGGCAGCAAGACAGGCGTCAGGATCAGGATCGTAGGTGTCAGATCCAGCGCCGTGCCCACGACAATGATCAGTAGCATGATCACCAGCATCAACAGGATCGGACGATCAATCAGCGGTTCGATTCGGCCGGAGATTTCCGCAGGAATATTGGCGGCGGTAATCAGCCATGCCGACACAAGCGCCGCACAGACCAGAAACATGATGGCGGCGGTTGTGCGCGCGGCTGCCAAAATGACCTTTGGCAGATCCTTGATGTGCAGCTCGCGGTACACACATGTGCCGACAAACAGCGCGTAGAAGGCTGCGGTGACGGCGGCCTCGGTCGGGGTGACCACGCCGAACTTGATGCCGCCCAGAATAATGATCGGCATACCCAGCGCCCAGATCGCGCCTGCGCCTTTGCGCCCGCGCTCGCCCCAGCCTGCGCGCGGCATCCGCTCCACATCGTCTTTGCGCGCGGTGATCAACCACGTGACAATCAACACGGTGCCCATCAGGATACCAGGCACGATGCCCGCCATAAACAGCTTCGAGATCGAGATATTACCCGCCACACCGAAGATGATGAACGCCATCGATGGCGGGATCACCGGTGCAATCACGCCGCCTGCGGCAATCAAACCGGCGGAGCGTGGCAGGTTATAGCCTGCACGCGCCATCATCGGCAGCAAGATCGCGGCAAGCGCCGCACTGTCTGCCGCCGCCGAACCCGAGATACTGGCCAGGATCAGGGCTGCAAAAATCGCCACAATCCCGAGGCCGCCACGGATATGCCCCACACATGCCACCGAGAAATCGATGATCCGTTTGGACAGGCCGCCTGCATTCATCAACTCGCCCGCAAGGATGAAAAACGGGATCGCCAGCAGCGTGAATGTATCCGCCCCGATCATCATATTTTGTGCGATAATCTGGGTGTTGAACATCCCCATATAGCTCATCAGCGCGATGCCGCAGACAATCAGTGCAAAGGCAACCGGCACACCTGTGGCCATCGCCCCGAGCAGCGATACGATAAAGACAACCAGCGTCATTTCGGCGCCTCCGCGTTTGCGTCATACATCTGCCGTTCACCGGCGAAGGCGGCGATCTCGTCATCGCTGACTTGGCCACGCAACAGGCGGATTATACGCTCAAGCGTGATCAGGATGATGCCGGTTGCTGTGAATAGGCCTGTGCCGTAAACCCAACCCATCGACAGGCCGGAGACCGGTGCCGTCATGCTGAGATTGATCGGAAGCTGTTTCCACGTGCCCCAAAACAGCACCATCGAACAGGCGATAATGACCAGATCGGAAATTCCCATCATCATCATCCGCCCGCGGCGGCCCAACATCGATACAACCGTTTCCATGCCGATATGCATATTGTGACGATGGGCCACAACAGCCCCTATGAAGGTCAGCCACACGAAGCAAAAGCGCGACAGCTCCTCGGAGACGGGGATGCCGGAGTTCATGGTGTAGCGCAAAATCACATTGAGAAACACCATCAGCGCCATGGCCGCCAGCAAAAGGCATAAAATGAGATCGAGCAGACGGTAGAACAGATCAATCGCGCGCTGCATGATATCAGATCCCTTCCCCGAAACCGCGTTGGATCAGGTTGCGAAACAGATCGCGCGTGCCAAAGCTCCACTCGGGGCAGGCATCGCAACGGTCGACCCAGTTGACCAGCCGCCCGAGTTTGGGCGAGCCGATCTCGACACGATCACCGATTTCATGGGTAAAGCCCTGGCCCGCGCCACGCCGATCCTTGACGGGGGCGAACATCGTGCCCAAAAACAAAACCGCCCCGTCGGGATATTGATGCGAGCGGTTAAGCATTTGGCCCACCAGATCGGCTGGTTTGCGGCTGATTGCCTGTAGCGGGCTTTCGCCCGTCATCACAAACCCGTCCTTGCCTTCAACCTCAAGCGACACCACCACGTGTTCCAGATCCGACAAGGTGAAGTTTGCATCAAACAGCCGGATGAACGGCCCCAGCGCGCAAGAGGCATTGTTGTCCTTGGCCTTGCCCAGCAGAAGTGCCGACCGGCCTTCCACATCGCGCAGGTTGACATCATTGCCAAGCGTCGCGCCGACAATGGTCGCGTCCGAACGCACCGCCAGAACCACTTCGGGTTCGGGATTGTTCCATTCCGAAATCGGGTGGATGCCCACCTGATCGCCGCATCCGACCGACGACATCGGCTGTGCTTTGGTGAAAATCTCTGCGTCCGGCCCGATACCCACTTCGAGATATTGCGACCACATCCCCATATCCTGCAGCAGGGATTTGACCTTGGCGGCGGCTTCCGATCCGGCCTGAATGCCGCGCAGGCTTTCGCCGATCACAGGCTCAAGCCGGCCGCGGATCTCCTGCGCACGTGCGCTGTCACCGCGGGCCTGTTCCTCTATCACACGCTCCAGCATGCTATCGGCAAATGTGACGCCTGCCGCCTTCACGGCCTGCAGATCCACCGGCGCCAACAGACGTCCCGCCGAGCCATCCAGAAAGCTTTCCAGCGTGCCAAGGAATGTCAGGTCCTCGGAATGGAGTGTGTCTACAAGATTATCCGTTTCCAACAGCCCCGCCATAGTGGCCGAAACAGGCGTCAGATCATACAGCTTGCGATCGCGCACCAAAACGACGCACGGGCCACCGACCTCGGTTGACCAGACCCGTCCGACCAGAATTGCCTGATCGTCGTCTTCCGGCAAAATCCGGGCCGCCTCGAGCATTTGCGTTGAAGCCACGTTGTCCTCCCATTCCTTCCGCGCAACGCCTCCGTTCGCGGCGCGGACTTCCTATGTCAGACAACATTACAACAGGATGCAGAAGAACTACGCAACCCTCTATCTCAGAAAAATGAAAAAAGCTTGCACACTCTTTTTCATCAGTAAAAATCGATGCTTAACCCAACTCTTTCGGCAGAACCCGTCAGGTGGACGCGCATGGCGGCGCGGGCCGCCTCCGGATTTCGTGAACGGATGGCATCACAAATTGCAGTATGCTCATCAATTGTGCGCGCAATGACCTCCTGCAAGATACCTTGGGTGCGGGCCGCGATGATCACATGGCTGATGCGTTCGGAAATCACGCCGAGAAATTGCGCGAAATAATCGTTTCCTGTCGCCTCGGCCATCACACGGTGAAACACCAGATCCGCTTTGACGCCGGCATCACTCCAGTCCTCGGCCTGCGCCATATCCGCGAGCGCATCTTCAAGCTGGCCCAGCTGGTCGGGCGTGTGGTTGACTGCAGCCAACGCTGCGGCCTCCAGCTCCAGCGGGATCCGCAACTGATAAAGGTCGCGAAACGCGTGGCGGTCCATCTGTTTGCCATCTTCCAGCCGGACCTGTCTGGCCTGCATCTCGACCACAAAGGCGCCGACCCCTTGGCGCGTTTCCACCAACCCTTCGTTGCGCAACTGGGCGATCGCCTCGCGTACCACGGTGCGGCTGACGCCGAAACTTTTGGCCAACGCATGCTCTGTGGGCAGTTTGTCACCGGGTTGCAGCATGCCCTTGTAAATCCGCTTGGCAAACTGGGACGCGATCCGCGCTGGCAGATGATCGTTCCGCCGGATTTGTTCAAATTCGTTATCCATCATCTGCTCCTTGGCCAGCCTTGTTTTGGCCAGCCTTGTCTTGAACGGCCTTGTCTTGATCGGGCCTCATCCGGCGGCGTTGCGCAAAAGATCAAGCTGGCAGCCCGGGTTCATCGTCGATGCCGGGTCAAGCGCATCTTTCAGTGCCAGCAGCATATCGCGGCGCACATCCGGCAGGCGTGCCTCGAAATCCGTCCGTTTCAGCCGTCCGATCCCGTGTTCGGCACTGATTGATCCGTCAAACCGGTCCAGAACCGCGTTAATCGCCCCTTTGGCCGTATAGATATCGGCATCGGTTTGCGGCCCGTCCGCCGCTGGATCGGGCAAGACATTCAGATGCACATTGCCATCCCCGACATGCCCGTAGGACACACAAAGCGCGTTGGGCAAAGCGGCCATGACCGCAGCCTCTGCCTCGGCCACAAAGGCAGGCAGGGCCGACAGCGCGACAGAAACATCGGTGCGCAAATGCTTGCCGCGTTTGGCCTGCCCCTCGTTCATGCCCTCGCGGATCAGCCACAGATTGCGCGCCTGCGCCTGCGATTGGGCCACCACGCCATCCAGCACCATGCCGTTTTCAAAGCCCTCTTCAAGAAATGCCGCCATCAGCGCGTCAATATCCACCAGCCCCGAGCCGGATATCTCGACCAGCGCATAGGCCGGATGACTGCCATCCAAAGGCAGCGGCAGATCAGGCAATGCTTCTGCGGCCAGAACAAAGGCCTCGGGCGGCATAAACTCGAACGCCGACATCAGATCGCAGCACTGCCTGCGGGCATGGCGGTACAGCGCGATCACATCCTCCAGCGATGACAGCGCCAGAAGAGCGGTTGCGGTTTTCTCCGGCGCCGGCATCAGCTTGACCGATACGGCCGTGATGATGCCTAGCGTGCCTTCGGCCCCGATGAACAGCTGCTTCAGATCGATGCCGCGATTGTCCTTGCGCAGCCGGCTGAGCCCTTCGAAAATACGCCCGTCCGGCAGAACGACCTCCAAACCCAGCACCAGCTCGCGGGTCATACCATAGCGCAGCACATTCACCCCGCCCGCATTTGTCGCGACATTGCCACCCAACCGGCAACTTCCCTGCGCGCCAAGCGAAAGCGGAAAATACAGACCCGCTTGCGCCACTTTGTTTTTGAACTCCTCCAGTACGATGCCCGCCTCGACCACGGCGGAGAAATCATCCGCATCAAGGCTGCGCACGCGGTTCATCCGTTCCAACGACACCACCACCTGCGTGGCAGGCGTATCTGGCACGCCCCCCAGAACAAGCCCGGTGTTACCGCCCTGAGGCACCACACCCAAGCCCAGTTCAGCGGCCGCGCGCACGCAGTCTGATACGCTTTGGGTCGTGCGCGGACGTAAAACCGCCACGGCATCCGATTGCACATCTCCGTGCCAATCGCGGCAATAGGGCGCGACCTGATCGCCCAGCAGCACGACATCTTCCCCCAGACGCGCAACCAGCGCCTGTGCAAGTGCTTCTTTTGTCTGTGCCTGCGGCTGTTTTACTGCCTCACCCGTGCGCATCGCGATCATGCCTCCCAAGCCGTTGATGACGGAAAATCATTTGCATCTTACTCATATCAGGTTATCAGACAACAAGATAAATGCCAAACGCGAGGGGGCGTTGGCCTGTTTTCGAATGGAGGAGACCTGATATGCATATTCTCATCATTGGTGCGGCCGGTATGGTCGGGCGCAAACTGACACAGAAACTTGTGAAAGACGGGACTGTCGGCGATCAGGCCATCACGCGCCTGTCGCTTGTGGATGTGGTTGAACCACAGGCCCCTGCGGATTTCACGGGCGAGGTGCGCTGCATTACCGCCGATCTGTCCGATCAGGGCGCGGCGGAAACACTGGTCGAATCTCGCCCTGATGTGATCTATCATCTGGCGGCCATCGTCTCTGCCGAAGCAGAGCAGGATTTCGAAAAAGGCTACCGGATCAATCTTGACGGCACCCGCGCGCTGTTTGACGCGATCCGGCAAGAGCATCTGCGCGACGGCTACTTCCCTCGTGTTGTGTTCGCGTCGTCCATCGCGGTCGTGGGGGCGCCACTGCCGTTCCCGATCCCCGATGATTTCCATACCACACCGCTGACCAGCTATGGCACGCAAAAGGCGATCTGCGAACTGCTGCTGGCCGACTATTCGCGCCTTGGGTTTTTCGACGGCATCGGTATCCGGCTGCCGACGATCTGCATCCGTCCGGGCACGCCCAACAAGGCCGCGTCCGGCTTTTTCTCAAACATCCTGCGCGAGCCGCTGGTGGGCAAGGAGGCCATTCTTCCGGTGCCGGAAACGATCCGCCACTGGCATACCTCGCCACGCTCTGCGGTGGGGTTCATGATCCACGCGGCCACTCTTGATCTGCAAAAGGTCGGGCCACGTCGCAACCTGTCCATGCCGGGGCTCAGTGCGACGGTCGGTGAACAGATCGAGGCCCTGCGCCGCGTGGCAGGCGACGAGGCCGTGGCCCTGATCCGCTCGGAACCCGACGAGATGATCACCCGCATGTGCGAAAGCTGGGCGCCCGGATTTGATGCGACCCGCGCTCGCGAACTTGGCTTCACCGCCGAGACAAGCTTTGACGACATCATTCGCGCCCATATGGAAGACGAGCTGGGAGCGCGCGCATGACGGATACGCCCGAGCAATTCCGCGATCCGAAAATCGCCTTTCTCGGCACAGGTCTGATGGGGGCGCCGATGGTGCGGTGCCTCTTGGGTGCCGGATTTGGCGTGACCGTCTGGAACCGTGCACCGTCCAAGGCGCAGGCGCTGATCGCGGACGGGGCCGTTTGTGCCCCCTCTGCGGCGGAGGCTGTGGCCGGTGCCGATGTCGTATTCACAATGCTGTCGAATGGTGCTGCGGTGGAGGATGTGTTGTTTGCCCAAGGCGTGGCCGACGCCCTGCCAAAAGGCGCTGTGGTGATCGACACCTCGTCCATCGCGCCCGATGCCGCACGCGCGCATGCCGACCGGCTGAGCCAGCGCGGCATCGCCCATATCGACAGCCCTGTCTCTGGTGGCGTGGTGGGCGCCGAGGCGGGCACGCTTGCGCTTATGGCGGGCGGTGATGCGGATGTGATCACAAAAATCGCCGACGTCATGGCCCCCTTGGGGCGACTGACCCATGTCGGGCCCGCGGGCGCAGGACAGGTGTGCAAACTGGCCAACCAGCAGATTGTGGCAGTGACCATCGGCGCCGTGGCCGAGGCGATGATTCTGGTGGAAAAAGGCGGCGCGGATCGGAGCAAATTCCGCGACGCCATTCGCGGCGGGTTTGCCGAAAGCAGGATATTGGAGCTGCATGGCGCACGTATGGTTGCGCGCGATTTCAAACCCGGCGGCCCGTCGCGGTTGCAGCTCAAAGATCTGGACGCGGTGATGTCATTGGCCACCGAGCTGGGGTTGGAGTTGCCCCTGTCGCAAACCGTGACGGATGAATTCAGGGAGTTTGTTGCTGGTGGACATGGTGATACAGATCACAGTGGCCTGCTTTTGCATCTGGAAGCCCGAAACGCCCAGCAACCGACGGAGGACACCGAATGACCACCGCACCTACCCCCAAACGCCGCCTGCGTTCACAAGATTGGTTCGACAATCCCGATCATGCCGATATGACCGCGCTCTATCTGGAGCGGTTCATGAACTATGGCACCACGCCGGAAGAATTGCGCTCCGGCAAGCCGATCATCGGCATTGCACAATCGGGCAGCGACCTGAACCCGTGCAACCGCCACCATCTGGATCTGGCCAAGCGCGTGCGCGACGGCATTCGCGATGCGGGCGGGATACCGATCGAATTTCCGACCCACACCCTGTTTGAAAACTGCAAACGCCCCACGGCAGCGCTGGATCGCAACCTTGCGTATCTGGGGTTGGTGGAGCTGCTTTACGGCTATCCGTTCGACGGGGTCGTGCTGACCACGGGCTGTGACAAGACCACCCCGTCCGCGCTGATGGCCGCGGCAACCGTTGATCTGCCGGCTATCGTCTTGTCGGGCGGGCCGATGCTGGATGGCTGGCACGAGGGCGAACTGGTGGGCTCGGGCACGGTCATCTGGCGCTCGCGGCGCAAGTACGGGGCGGGCGAGATCACACGCGAGGAGTTTTTGGAAACCGCGCTGGATTCCGCCCCGTCCATCGGGCATTGCAACACAATGGGCACCGCCTCCACGATGAACGCGATCGCCGAGGCGCTTGGCATGTCGCTGACCGGATGTGCCGCTATTCCGGCGGCGTATCGTGCGCGCGGGCAGATGTCCTACCGCACCGGCCGACGTGCGGTGGAACTGGTGCTGGAAGATATCCGGCCCTCGCATATCATGACGCGCGATGCTTTCCTGAATGCGATCCGCGTCAATTCCGCGATTGGCGGCTCGACCAACGCGCAGCCCCATATCATGGCCATGGCGAAACATGCAGGCGTTACCCTGCATTCCGATGATTGGCAAAACCACGGCTATGACATTCCGCTTCTGGCCAATGTTCAGCCCGCAGGTGCCTATCTGGGCGAGCGGTTCCACCGCGCAGGCGGTGTGCCCGCGATCATGTGGGAGCTGATGCAGGCGGGCAAGCTGGAGGGTGGGTGCAAGACGGTCACCGGCCACACCATGCGCGACAATCTGGACGGTCGCGAAAGCACAGACCGCGAGGTGATTAAACCGTTCAACGCACCGATGATGGAACGTGCAGGGTTTATGGTGCTCAAAGGCAATCTGTTTGACTTTGCGATCATGAAAACCAGTGTCATCTCGGACGAATTCCGCGACAGGTTCCTGAAAGAACCGGGACAGGACGGGGTGTTCGAAGGCCGCGCCTTTGTCTTTGACGGCTCAGAGGATTATCATGCACGGATCAACGATCCGGCGCTGGATATCGACGCCCGCTCGATCCTTGTGATCCGTGGCGCTGGTCCGATGGGCTGGCCCGGATCGGCGGAGGTGGTGAATATGCAGCCACCAGATCGCCTATTGAAACAAGGTATCACCAGCTTGCCCACGATCGGTGACGGGCGTCAGTCAGGCACGGCCGACAGCCCTTCGATCCTGAACGCCTCGCCGGAGTCTGCGGCAGGCGGGGGCCTTGCGTGGCTGCATACAGGCGATGTGATCCGCATCGATCTGAATTCCGGCCGGTGCGATATGCTGGTTGATGAGGCCGAGATTGCACGCCGCCGCGAAAATGGTGCCCCGCCCGTGCCCCCCTCGGCAACACCTTGGCAGAAAATCTATCGTGAAACCGTGACACAAATGGAAGACGGCGCCACGATCCGCGGCGCGGAAGATTTCCAGCGCATTTCTGAAAAACTGCCACGCCACAATCACTGATCAGACGTCAGGCCCGCCGCGCCTTGGGGCGGGCCTGAACCACGTATTCACAACCGCGCCGCATCGGCGAAGCCGGTTCAACCACCGCCTGCGTTATGCTGACCCGACCACGATAAGCATAGCACGCGAAAACGGGCCTCCCAACACATGTTAAACCTACGTGACGCGGCACCCCATACAGGTTCGCGTGCAGGACGCGTGCGGGCCTATGTCATCGGACCCTGATATCCGTATACGTTCTTCATAGCCGCATTATGCCCGAAATCCGGACTTGATTAACCGTCCTGCACCCTCGATACCCATCTCCGATGCACACGGCCCGCACCAGACGCACCACGCGGAGGAGAATGACTATGGAGACGCCCGATAAACCGGCGGAACGCGCCTATAGCGGCATTCGCGATGCGATCTTGTCTGGCAAGCTTTCTCCCGGTGACCATCTGCGTGAAGAACCGCTTGCCGAAATGACCTCCACCAGCCGGACACCGGTGCGCGAGGCGCTGCGTCGCCTTGTGGCCGACGGACTGGCGCGCGAAGAGAACCGGCACCGCTACGTGACCGAATTCACCGATGCGGAAATCACGCTGATGTTTGATTTGCGGGCGCGGATCGAAGGGTTTGCCGCCAGCCTCTGTGCCATACGGATCGATCAGGCAGGCCTGCAACATCTGGATGGGCTGATTGCCCAGATGGACCAGATCGAAGACAGTCACACTGGAGCAGAAATCGCCACATTTCTGGAGTGTAACACCCGATTTCACAACGCCATACTCGAGCAGACCGGATCAGACTATCTGGAACGGATGGCGCATCCAATGCTTATGACACCCGCCGCACTGGTGCACCAGCACATGAACCGGAACAAGATCAGCCCAAGTGTCTCGAATGCACAACACAAGGAAATCTATCGCGCGCTGGCGGCCCGCCATCCCGAATGGGCCGATGCCGCGATGCGGGCGCATGTGTTGTCCAGCCGCCCGAGAGACACTGCATGAGCATACGGATCATTCTTGATGTCATACATTAAGTAAACACATCAAATATTTGATTAATATAATAAATTGATAAAATGCAGAGCATTGCGCCTTGCAAATTTCGCACGCCAATCAAGCGTATACCGATCTCTCGGGGCGCCAAGGCAAACGGCACAACCCCGTAAGTCATTTCTTAAGGTAAAAGATTAAGATTGGGTTTCTTACCCAAGTTCAAAAGCAGAAGCACATCAGAAACACCGCCGGAAGTCGGCAGTGGCCGGAACACATTCAAACGGAACCGAACCTGTGGCCGCCCTGTCTATCTGACCCTGCAACGGCCCTTCATGCCGCCGCAGTCGCGCCGATGCCGCACGGATGCAGCATCTGCCATCTGTGCTGCGCCTTCTTCAGCTTAATCCAGTGATACCAGAATTTTCGCGATCTTCGCGGGATCGTATTTCACCGCATCTGCCATTTGCAACGGCAGGCGCACACACGCGATGCCGTAGCGAGCATGGACCGCGTCGCATTGTGCGGTGCTCCATGTGTGATCACACAGCACATGGGTCATCAAGCGCACAGGGGCGATCCCGTCGCCCGCATCCGCTAACATCGGCGCAAGGATCGCGCCAACCTGATCCACAAGATCGTGGCCCAATGCCTCCGGATCACGGCCAAGGCTCGGCAAGTAGACCTTGGGGATGTGGCGCGCCGCGACCGCCCGCCCGACGCCTTGGGGCAGAAGATTGGCCACGACACTGGAATACAGGCTGCCCGGCGGATAGCAGATCACATCCGCCTGCCCGATCAGCTGGTGGTTGCGCGCGGGCAATGAAACGGCTCCGCATTCTGTTGTGCCGTCACTTAAAAAGCACCGCGTGATCGGGCTTTCCAAGGGGGGCGTTTCCTTGCCGCTGATCATACGCTGACTGATGACCCGGCGGCCGTTGGCCAGATCCACACCCAGCTGCAGGTTGTCATCCACGATGGCACGCACAATGCCGCGGACATCCACCATTTTCGACATCAGGAACAACACAGGCTCCAGCGCCCGCCCGTGACCAAGATACCCCCCCGCAAGGATCAGGTTGCCCACACTGGCGTGGCGATAGTCGAAATCCTCAGGCACATGGGCCGCGAAATGCTCCAGATGGGACAAGATCAGCTGGCGCATCGGTTTTACCACCGATGCAACCAGACGATGACGGCCACCGATCATCTGCGCCACTTCGGCCCGAAGCACATCTTGGGGGGCATCTTTGGGCAAACGATGGCTGAAGAGTGCATAAATATCGGGCTGCCCCAGAATGCTCTCGTCGGCCAGCGCCATCAGCCGCGCGCGCAAATCCCCCACCGCCGGCATATCAAACACACGGCGGAGTTCTTGCGAGCTGCCGCCGCTGTCAAATGGCGTGATCAGATGGATTGTGTTGTGAGTATATGATTTTAGTTTGCGCGAAATCCCGTTGAGTGCACTGCCACCACTGAAAAACAAGATCCGCGGGCCGAGATGGGGCGCGCTTCGCGCGCGCGCCACGCGTAAATCATCTGGCAGCCGCAAGGCCCGCTCGACATAGGCGACGGTCATGGAACCTCATCTTCTGCGGGGCGCAGGCCCGTCCCGGTCTTTGGCCCGAGATCCCGTGCCGGGCACATCCAAGGCATTTGCCCGAAGCATAACCGCGCGCAGCCCGCTTGTCATCCGTTCCGGACCGATGACCGCCCTATCCGATGAGGGCGCGCTTTTATCGCAACCGGCCCGCGCGCTTATGCGGCGGGCCGGTTGTTTTTGCCATCACACAGGCAGTTCGCGGCGCTCGCCGTTCAGGGTCCACGTCATCGGATCAAGGGTGCGGCCTTCGGCAATCACCTTGCCATCACGGCGGAATTGCACTTGGCCGTATTGCGCATCGTCAATCACAAACGTGCCATCTGTGGTTTCGCTGATATCAAGCGCGTGGGTCTGCGCGAAGGTCGCCAGATCGGATGTCTGGCCCAACCGCACAACCCAGATGCCCTGACGCCCCGCCAGCCGCAGCTCGTGGCACGCAGAACCGCCTTGCGTCATCAACTCCAACGGGCCCGAGGCTTGCACCACCATCGCCCCCTGACCCGAGCGCGCAACGCCACGATGCCCGTCAAGCGACCAGTCATCAAATACGGGCGTGGGGAACCACGCATGGGTATAGTCGGGCTGCGGGGCCACACCATCAAAACACACGATCGCCAGATCGCGGTATTGCTGCACACGCGGGACACTGGCCGAGCCGCCCCAGAACGACGGACGCCCGAACCCCGATTGCACGATCTCGCCCGGATGGTTGATAAACAACTGCGCATTGGGGTCACGGCCGATCCGTGCCTGAATGACGGTTTCCTGATATCCCCAGTCTTTCCAGCGATAGAGGGCCGCACTGCCCATCGCCGTTTCACTGGTTTTGTAGTGATACAGGCGGCAAAATGCGTTTTCGCCCTGCCAGAAGGTCCATTCCTGTGCGGTATCGGAACGCTCCCAGTTGGCAATGGCTTCCAGATCGGGCAGATCCAGCCCGTGATCACGCAAGGCCAGCGCCATCTGTGCCAGACAATTTACATGCGCGCCGAACTGTCCCTTGCCCCACAGCAACCGCGCAAGCGCCGTCAGCTCCAGCGTATCGGCCACACAAAGCGAATGCTCGTAGCTGCGGCCTTGGGCGCCTGTGATCACACCGTGATGGGCCGAATGGGCCACCATTGTCACCAGACGGATGATCGCGCGGCGCGCACGGGCGCGCATATCCGCATCGGGCGCCAGCGCATAGAGCGCGGTGAGCCCTTTGAGATCGATCGGGAAATAGGTGCCGGAGTTGAACTCTGCCATTTCCGCAGCTTCGAAGTGATCGAACCATGCCACCAGACGGTCGTAGCCCACGCGGCTTTGATCGCGCCCCTGACGACCGGAGCGCGCGAAGGTTGCATCGGGATGCAGGTGTCCTGCCAGATAGGCAGAGGTATGGAACAACAGCGCGTGGTTTTCGGAGAAATACCACTGCACATCATTGCCCGGCTCGTCCATCCAGTACCTGAAGCCGAGGGTTGCCGCGTCGATACGCGCGACCAGTTCCGGCGACAGACGATCTGCATAGACCATGCGCGTCCACAACAGCGGCACAAGGGCGAAATCCGCGCAATCGAAACACCGCTCGATGCCGGTAAGGGCCGTGGTGATGATTGCCTCGGCACGCGCTCTGGCCGCGTCATCGCCTACAGCGGCACATGCGAGGGCGGTCTCGGTATCGGTTTCGGCGTGGCGTGCGATCCATTCCAGCGCCTCGGTGATACGCGCGCCTTGGGTGTCGGGCGCCGCACCTGTTTTGCTGCGCCAGCTGACCTCGGCCCCGAGCCGTGCCGAGGTCGTGAAACCGCCGCATGACAGGGTAATATCGAAATATCTGTAATCGGCCGGAAACGCCCGCGACGATCCAAGACGCACACGCGCCGCCCCTGCAGGAATATCCACCCGCAGATCATGGTGGTCATGCGACATGAAGTGGCCGCCCACCCGCACATGCGCATCCACGCCTTGCGCAAACGGCACCGGCATCACCAGTGACACATCCTGCCCATCATAGAATTTGCGATCCAGATGCATCGTATCCAGCGTGGCCTCGATCTGCGACAGCGCATCATCCGTGACGGGGAAGCAATGCGAGGCCCGCGCCTGAGGCCCGTCGAGCCAACTCAGCGCGATACGGATCACGGCGTCCCGTTCACACAGGTCTTCGAACTGGATCGCGATTTCGTTGTGACCGGCCACAAGATCGGCCTCGAATTCCACCTCGTCCAGCGCGTTGCGGGTTGCAGGCGACAGCCATGTGACGGCGGTCCCGTTCACATAGGCGCGCGCCGCGCCGCAAATCCCCAGCTTCAGCCGGGCTGTGCCGGCGGTCTCGGCATGGATCGCGGTGCGCGCCCATCCCTCGATCCGGGTCGCGCGGAACCAAAAGCCCGACAGATCCAGAAACGGCGAGCCGAAGGGCAGCACATTGCGCGCGGTGTCCCAGTTCGGGGCGGGCTTCGGGGCCAGCTCCTGATCACGGCGCTGCGCGATATAGGCCGTGCGGCAGGGATAGGTGTGGGGGATGATGTTTTTGTCTTTGGTCATGAAGAAGGTCGAGTCCATCTCGCCCTCCATCGGCGTTTCCGCCACATTGTATTCTGCCTCGACCAAAGGCGTGACCTGCCAATATGGCACTGGGGATCCGGCGATAAGCATGGGTTAACGAAGCTCCGAAATTGCAACGGGGGACACATCCCCATAGGCTTGGTTTTCACCCGTCATGCCCCAGACAAAGCCGTAAGGGCCGGTGCCTGCGCCCATGTGAATGGACCATGCGGGCGACATGACGATATCGCCGTCGGCCACAACAAGATGACGGGTGTTGTCGGGACGTCCCATGAAATGCATCACGCGGTCCTCGGGCGACAGATCAAAATAGCAATAGGCCTCCATCCGGCGTTCGTGCAGATGTGGCGGCATCGTGTTCCACATAGATCCTTTGGCCGGATCGGTGATCCCCATCAACAACAGGCACGACGGGGCCACTTCGGGATGGATATACATCGCAAGCGAACGCTGGTTGCCGCGCTCGGCCTCGCCAAGGTTCAAAACCTTTGCTTCTGCGCGCGTGATCAGGCGGGTCGCGATATCGGCGCCCGCAGGCACGGAATTCATGTAAAACCATGCGGGGGTCGAGGGATCATCACTGCCCAGACGCACGGACTGCGTGCCCCGCCCGATATACAGCACATCGCGGTTGGCAAGCGCATGGCGTGTGCCATCGACCTCGATCCAGCCCGCACCACCCAGATTGGCAATGCCCATCTCTCGCGCATCAAAGAATCTGGGCGTGCCGACATCCGCGCCATCGCCGAATTCCAGCGTGTTTTGGGTAGGCACGGCTCCGCCTACGATCATGCGATCGAAATGGGTATAGGCAAAACCGATTTTGCCCGGTGTGAACATACGCTCGACCATGAACGCATCGCGCAGCTGATCTGTTGTCATACCGTCGATCTGGTTTGGTCCGGCGCCGTATTTTTGCAGCATTCCCATGGGAACCCCTCCTTGTGAACTTACGGCCGGTCCCGTCAGCATATCGCCACAGGATCGACCAATACTTACAGGAGTGGCAAGAAAAGCGCCCCCAAGCCCACATGCGACCATCGCCTGTGTGGGCTGTGCGCAAGTCTCTGCGGGACCATTATCCCCTCCCCGCAGCCTCCCCTGCTTTTGCTATTTCAGCATTCTCATTCGGAAAATATTTGTGCAACATGTAATTTATTTGCATAGTGTCCACATTTACCAGCAACGCATCACACATAGGAAAGGGTCGCCATGTCTGCCTCAAACCGGCCACGGATCAGCGATATCGCCCGCAAACTCGGGGTGTCCACAGCGACCGTCTCGCGCGCCCTGAGCGGCAACGGATACGTACGGGAGGCCTTGGCCACGCGCATTCGCTCCACAGCAATCGATATGAATTATGCACTGCCCGGTGCCGCGCCGGGGCAAAAGGCACTGATCGTATCGTCCCAAGAGGCCATGATCGATTTCAAGCGCAGCCAGTTCACGATGTATGTGCTGGAGGGCGTGCGCGAACGCGCGGATGTGCAAGAGATCGACCTGCAAACAGAAATCTACACGGCCAATGAAGGGTTCGACACCTTGCGTAGTGCCGCCCTGCAAGAGGATGTGATCGGCCTTTTGCTGGTGACGGTCGATGATACAGTGCTGGAAGTGGTGCGTGATCTGGGTGTGCCTGCGGTGATGGTGAACGGCGATGACCCGGAGATGTGTCTGAGTTCGGTCACGCCCTGCAACAGGTCTGCGGCCATGCTGGCCACGCGGCATCTGATGCGTCAGGGTCACCGCCGCATCCTGTTTTTGAACCGTCCCGGACGGCGCACGATCACCCGCCGGCTGGAGGGATGGCGCGACGCACTTGGCGATGCGCATGATCCCGATCTGGTTATTGATGTGGCCGACTGGACCGCGGAGGCTGCGGCCGCGCGTATCGCGGAAGTCTTGCAAAGCGGTTTGCAGTTCACCGGCATTGTGGCCGCCGGCGACATTCTGGCGGCCGGCGCGATACAGGCGCTTCAGGCGGCAAAGCTGTCGGTGCCGAACGATATCTCTGTGATCGGCATCGACGGGTTGCCGCAGGGCCAGTACATGTCGCCCGCGCTCACGTCGGTCAGGATCCCGATGCAGGCTGTGGGCGCCCTGTCGCTTGATCTTCTGGTCGACACAGCCAAGCTGCGCAAGGCAGGCGTACAAATGCCCGCGCGCCGGATCGAGCTGGCTTGCGAGCTTTTGCATCGTGCAAGCGCAGGCCCTGTGCCACCGCACAAGGCCCGCTGATCACCGCGCTAATTGATCGCTACCGCGCAAGCCAGCCGCCATCCACATTCAATACCGCGCCTGTGATATAATCGGATGCAGGCGCGGCAAGAAACACCGCCGTTTGCGCAATGTCTTCGGGCTGACCCCAGCGGCCAGCGGGAATGCGGCCCAAAATCTCGGCAGAGCGTTCGGGATCATCGCGCAGGGCTTGGGTGTTATTGGTCGCGATATACCCCGGCGCGATCGCATTTACATTGATCCCCTTGGCCGACCATTCATTGGCCAAGATCTTGGTCAACCCTGCCACACTATGCTTGGAGGCTGTATAGGACGGCACGCGAATCCCGCCCTGAAACGATAAAAGCGAGGCAATATTGATGATCTTGCCCCTGCCGCCCTGCGCCAGAACCTCGCGGGCGAAGGCCTGTGTGGTGAAAAACACCGCCTTGGCGTTGATGTCCATCACATCGTCCCAGTCGGCCTCGGTGAAGTCCACGCTATCATTGCGGCGGATGATGCCTGCATTGTTCACAAGAATGTCGATCCCTTGTCCGGCAAACAGCGCGGCCCCTGCCATAGGATCGCTGAAATCGGCGCTGACTTCGGTGGCGCGCCCGCCTGCGCGGTGAATCAGATCCACAGTCTGCGCACAGCTGCGCCGCCCGACGCAGACCACATGCGCGCCTGCTTGTGACAAAGCGACGGCAATGGCCTGACCGATACCGGTATTTGCACCCGTGACCAGTGCTTTTCGGTTTTCAAGAGAAAATGGGTTCATAGCGCATCTCCGGTTAAAGGGGTCACATCAAACCAAGCAATCGCGGCAGTGCCAATGTAAACCACGGCACATAGGTCACCAGGGCAAGCGCGATACAGGTTGCAAAGAAAAACGGCAGGATCGGGCGAACGATCTGTTCGATGCGCAGGTTGGCCACCGCGCAGCCCACAAACAGCACACTGCCCACAGGCGGGGTCATCGAGCCCACGCCCAGATTGAAGATCATCATAATCCCCAAGTGCACCGGCTCCATCCCTACTTCACGGGCGATGGGCAGGAAAATCGGGGTGAAAATCAGAACAGCCGGCGTCAGGTCCATGAAAAACCCGATGATCAGCAGGCTGATATTCATGATGAGCAGGATCACCAGCGGGTTATCAAATGTCAGAATGCCATCGGCGATAATATCGGGGATGCCTGCAATCGTCATCACATACGACATCACACCGGATGTCGCGATCAAAAACAGGATCGAGCAGCTGGTGATGGCGGAGGATTTCAGCGCCTCGACATATTCGCGCCAGCTTGCCAGACGATAGAACAGCGATAGCACAAACGAGTAAAGCACTGCCACTGCCGCGCCTTCGGTTGCTGTGAACGCGCCGATGGAAATCCCGCCGATCACCACCACAACCATCATCAGTGACGGTAGCGCCGACCAAAAGACCTTGAGCGCCTCGGCAAAGTTGGTGCGCGTCTCAGAGCGGTAGCCGCGCTTGCGGGCAATCAGCGTGATCACGATCATCACCGACAGGCCCATCAGGATCCCCGGCAGATAGCCCGCCATGAACAGCGCCGAAATCGATGTGCCGCCAGACACCAAGGAAAACAGGATCAGCGGGCCTGATGGCGGGATCAGGATCCCTGTAGGCGCAGAGGCGATGTTGACGGCGGCGGAAAAGCGCGGGTCATAGCCCTCTTTCGCCTGAAGCGGGCCCATCACACCACCAACGGCGGCTGCAGCCGCAATCGCCGAGCCGGAGATCGAGCCGAACAGCATATTGGCAATCACGTTGGTATGCGCCAGCGCCCCTGGCAGGCGTCCGCCCAGAAGCTTTGCCAGATTGATCAGCCGGATGGCAATGCCACCCTTGTTCATGATGTTGCCCGCCAAGACGAAAAACGGAATTGCCAGCAATGTGAAACTGTCGATGCCCGAAAACATCTTTTGCGCGCCGACGAAGTTCATCACATCAGGCGGGAAATAGGCAAGACCCACCACGATGGAGGAGACCCCGATGGCCACCGAAATCGGTGTGCCCAGCATCAAAAGCCCGAAAAACAGCGCAAACAGCACCACCGCCGCCCCGGCCGGGTCGAGCATGTAATCGATCAGGACATCCATGTTAAAGCGTCTCCTCTGACGGGCCGGTCGGGCTTGTGCGTCCGGTGACGACAAGGGCTGTATTGACGATCTGTAGCAAGATGATCAGCACGGCCGACACCGGCACGGCCAGATAGACCATCCCCATCGACACCTGCATGATGGGTGACAGCTGTGTCATCGCCGACTGACTGGCCTGCCAGCCACCCAACAGCATGGTGAAGCTGGCAAAGCCGATTGTAATCAACCCGTTGAATACAGCCAGCACACGCTGCGCCCAAAGCGGGCAAAGATAGATCAACAGTTCCAGCGACAAATGCCGCCGCGTGCCGAAGCAGTAGGCCGTGCCCAGAAGGGCCATCCAGATCATGGTGAAACGCAGTGTTTCTTCGGTGAAAAGCGCAGGCGCGGCCAGAACGTAGCGGGTAAACACCTGCCACAACATCAGGCAGACCATCCCCACCAGCAAAACGCAGATAACCACCAGCAACAACCGTTCCAGTGTTCGCTTGAATAACAACACGTCTTCGCCTCCTCCTCGAAGCAGCCTTCAGCGCGGGTGCCGGAAATCCTCATTCCCAAGACATCCGCGCCGTGCACAAGCATGCGGTGTGAAAATATGCCATGCAACATGAAAAATTCTTGCATCTCGCAGCTTTTCGCGCGTCTTTGACAAGGCTGCCTCGCAGTGGTGGCTTTGAAACGCATCGGATTTACATCCAGTCTTGGCGATTTTAACAACTCTGGTTGCGCGTACCGATCAGACCGGCAAAATCATATCGCCACCAAACAACAGTATGAAATATTTTTACATGTAGAAAATATATTTCACAATTGGCAGGATGCGTCCATTCGCCATGGGCCCCGGCCTGTGATGTATGCGTAGATCACGCCCTTGGGAGGGGGCGCGCACTCAGGGAGAAGATTATGTTTTTGAAAAGCCTTACATTCGCAATCACGACCGCTGCCGCACTTGCGGCCACGACGGCAGATGCGAAAACGCGCCTGCGGTTGGCCAATGCGCTGTCCGAGGATCATCCCACCAGCACCGCGCTCAAACAGTTTGCCGACGAGGTGGACGACCGTACGGATGGCGAAGTGACCATCCGCCTGTTTTTGAACGGTGTGCTTGGTTCGGAGCGTGAGGTTCTGGAGCAATTGCAAAACGGTGCCGTCGATATAACCCGCGTCAACGCCGGTAATCTTGAGAATTTCGCGCCCATATTCAAAGCCTTTACCCTGCCCTACATCTTCAAAAGCGAAGATCACTTCTATCGCGTGATGTCGGGGCCTGTCGCAGATCAGGTGTATAATGCCACCAAAGACAGCGGCTTCACCGGCCTGACATTTTTCGACAGCGGGGCACGCTCGTTTTACACCAGCGACCGCGCAATCGAGACGCCCGACGATCTGAAGGGCGAAAAGATCCGCGTGATGGATTCCAACAGCTCCATCCGCATGGTCGAAATGATGGGCGGCACCCCGACCCCGATGCCCTACGGCGAAATCTACACCTCGTTGCAGCAAGGGGTGATTGATGGGGCGGAAAACAACGTGACCGCACTGACAATCGGGCGCCATGGCGAAGTCGCGAAATACTACAGCGCCGACGAGCATCTGCGTATTCCCGACTTCCTCGTGATCTCCAACTCCGCGATGGACAAGTTGACAGACGAGCAGCAGCAGATCGTCAAGGAAGCGGCCGTTCATGCGACCGAAAGCTTCCGCGGCATCTGGGACGAGGCAATTTCCCAAGCGCGCAGCGAGGCCGAAGATATGGGCGTGACCTTCGTCGAACCCGATCAGGCGCCTTTCCGTGAAAAGGTCATGCCGCTTTTGAACGAATATCGCGACAATCCTGACTTCGGCGATCTTCTCAACCAGATCCTCGCCACAGACTAACGCGCAAGCCCTAACGCCTGAACCAATTGACGAAGCGAGACATACTATGAGCACCGACACCGCTACATTGCGCGGCGATATCCAGCAGCAAATTTCACGGATCGTCACCGGTTTGCGCAACTTGCGCGACGAAGGCCGGTACAATGAGCCCAACCTCGACGGGACAGCAGGCGATTATGTCAGCTTCGACAGTTGGGAATGGCCTCAGGGCGTCGGGCTTTACGGGATTGCGCAGCTATGGCTGCAAACCGGTGACAAAGAGGCCCAAAGCCTGCTTGAGGATTGGTATACCACACAGTTCAGCCGCGGCCTGCCGGAGCTGAACGTCAACACGACCGCGCCGATGCTGGCATTGTCGATGCTGTGGTCCAAGACGAAAGATCCCAAATGGGGCGCGGCCTTGGATGAGTGGGCCGACCGGGTTGTGAAAGATGCGCCCCGCACGGTTGCAGGCGGTTTCCAGCATGATGTCTCCGACAAGGTCAACAATGGCGAGTTATGGGATGATACGCTGTTCATGCTGGGGCTGTTTCTTGCCAGCTACGGTCAGGCCAGTGATCGCCCCGAACTGGTCGAGGAAGCGGTGTTCCAGTTCCTGATCCACACGCATTACCTGTCGGAGCGCGAAACAGGGCTGTGGTTTCACGGCTGGACCTTCGAGGGACATCACAACTTTGCCCGCGCCCGGTGGGCGCGTGGCAATAGCTGGATTTCTGCCGGTATTCTGGATCTGTTCGATCTGGCTGATCTGGCACCGGGCGACAAACGGTTTCTGGCTTGGGTTGTGACCGCGCAGCTTGAAAAACTTCTGGAATATCAATGCGACAGCGGCGCATGGCGCACCTTGGTGGATGACGAAACCTCGTATGAGGAAATCTCGGCCACGGCTGCCATCGGGTATGGTTTGCTGAAAGGGCACAGGCTGGGGCTGGGCGATGCGCGCTGGCTGGAGGCAGGCACGCGGGCCTTGCGCGCGGTCATGCGCAATATCGATGCAGATGGCGTTGTGCAGCAGGTGTCATATGGCACGCGCATGGGTCATGATCTGCAGTTCTATAAAGACATCCCGATCCAGCCTACAGGATACGGCCAATCCATGGCCCTGTTGTGTCTGGTCGAAGGGCTCAATCACATTCAGGATTGAAAGCTCATGCCAGATCAGGCGGCGGACGGCCACGTGCCTTCTCGTCGCCTGATAGCCCCCTGATTGATCCCTGATCCGGCGTGGGCCTTATCGCGCCCTGCGTGACGCATCGCACGAGTGCCCCTTTGCAACGGGTGATTGCAGCCAGCGCCCACCTGCCGGAAAAGCCCTGAGCACAGCGCACCCTCCCGCCTTGCAAGGCCAATCGTGCGGCCGGGCTTCGGCTTTTGGCGATCAATCCGTTGGCGGCATCTCGCGCAGTGCCAAGCCGTCAAATCCGACCCCGACCAGCACATCCGCCAAGGCCGCCGGCGCGGCGAGCACCGGACCAAGCCCCGTCAGGTCCGTCAGTGTTGCGGGCCAGCTGCCGGTCCGGCCACCGGCCTCTTTCACCAAAAGCAGCCCCGCCAGACAATCCCAGCTGTTCATCGTCAGCTCCAGATACCCGTCGGAGCGCCCTTCGGCGACATAGGCCAGCGCAAGTCCGCCAGACCCACCACGTCGCAGATTGGCGCCTGTCTCCAGCACGAAGGATTGGGCCTCAAGGTAGCGCGCGACCGGATGCCTGCGCGACCAGCCCATCTCGATACAGGCCTGCCCCATATCGGTTGTGGCCGACACATGGATCGGCGCATCGTTTTTAAAGGCCCCGCGCCCTGAACGGGCCAGATAGGTCTCGTTCAAAACAGGGTGGGCGATCGCGCCCAAAAGACACTCTCCCTCCACGCAAAACGCGATAATCACACAAAAATGCGGCACCCCGCGCGCAAAATTTGCCGTGCCGTCAATCGGATCTATCACCCAGGTGGCGTGTGCGGGGGTGCCGCCGCCCTCCTCGCCCAAGATCGCATCATCGGGAAATGCGACCGCGATTTCGGCGCGGATCAGATCCTCGACCGCCAGATCGGTTTCGGTCAGGAAATCCTGCGGCCCTTTGAGGGTAAACTGCCCCGCCTGCCGTTTGGCGAAGCCCTCCAGCGCACGTGCGGCAGCCTTGGCAATCAGGCGGTGCAAAAACGCCTCGCGCGCGTCCAGATCGATATGCGCGCCATGAGGCGCCGATGATGTGGGCAAGGACTGTGTCACGGGGTGCAGCCTTTCGCATAGGGCAGTCGGGAGTATTGTGCAAACAATGGCCGGCCCCGGCACCGATGGCAAGGTGCCCCTGCCTGTCGCAGACGGCACGCCCGCACCATATGGTGCGGACCTTACGCAACTATTTTGCCCCGCGCGATGGTTCCTGTAAACCCGCGGCGCAAGACTGCGTGGTATGAAAGCGGTTTTTCGGCACATTCTGGCGGATCGGCGCAGGCGATTGGACATGAATAATCACGCCGGGATGCGGCCTGACGGCGCGACGTTTCCTCAGGATGCTTTGTCAGGCGGGGCGGCATCCCGCCTGACACATTATACCGTCTTGGTACAATCGGGTGTTACAGAAGCGGCGTGATGATCCGAACCCCCACGCGGCGATTGCGGGTTTCGGCGGCTTGGGTCTGGACCAACAGCTCCGTCTCGCCATAGCCTTGCACCACCATGTTCTCCGGAGGAATGTCGAAATACTCCGTCAGGGCCAGCGCCACGGTTTCTGCACGACGGTCCGACAGCGCAAGGTTCATCGCAGCCTTGCCCGTGGCATCCGTGTGACCTTCGATCAAAAAGACCTCGTTGGGGTTCTCGGCTAGAAGGTTTTGCATCACCTCTCCCACACCCGCCAGTGCATCCACCTGACTGGTCGTCAACGCCGACGAACCGGAGGCAAAGGTCACCCGCTCCACCCCGATCATCGCGGCCAGATGACGCACCTGTGCCAGATCACGCACCTGCCGCAGGCTGAAGCTGCGATCAAGCTTTTCGATCTCGCGCCGTGCCAAAGCGGCTTTGATGGCCGCGTCACCCTCATTTGCGGATATTACCACCGGACGGGATTTGGGCGCAGGCAAATTCGAGACATTGACCGCCGTCTCTTGGGCCAGATCATTGAACAGCACTCGTTCCTGACCATCGACATCCACATGGGTGCGGCGCAAAACGCGGCCCGTGGCATTACGGATCGTGACAATCTGCGAACCGTCGTTGCGGTCCACCACCGTACGGGTCGAACCGTCGTTATAGGTTTCGGTGCGCAGCGTGCTGCCGGGCTGGCGTAACAGGGCATCGTCGTCCTTATACACCTGATAGCTACCGTCGGGCTGCATCACCACCACACGGTCCCCGGTGTTGGAGACCACCTGCTGCTGGTTGGGTGCCGCTGTATCCGCAGTCGTGTTATTTTGTTTGAGGATTGCGCCCACAGCCAGCGCGCCCAGCCCCAACAGCCCCGCTTTCTCCAGATTGGACAGACGGTCTTTTTTGCCGGGGGCTACAGTTTTCGGCGCTGCGGAAAACTCCTCTGTGGCGGTGCGGGTCGTGCCTTCGGTGATCACCTCGGTGCTTTCATTGACCGCTTGGCCCGAGGGCGTATCCGCATCCTGCGCGCCCTCTTCGCCCTGACCGGCAGCGGCGGCCTGCGCCTCTTGTGCGGTCTCGCCATCTGTTTCGGTCTGCTGACCCGAAATCAGATTCGACAACGCCTGCATCGTGTCCTCGTCCACGACCGGTGCCTCGACCGGTTGGGCATCAGGATCGGGTGCGTCCTGCGCGGTTTTCAACCCTGCATTAGGGTCTACAATCATACCATCCTCGGACCGGTCCAACTCCGCTTCGGCCTCTGCGCGGGTGGTATCGCCATTGGCGGCATCGGTCGCGGGTTGCGCATCGGTCGCATCGGTCTGTGCGCCCTCCACGCTGTTGGCCGGTGGCGCTGGCTCGGCGGTGGCATCGGGGTCTGCATCGCCGTTCGTGCGGTCCGCTGGCATATCAGCAGGCTCCGACGACCCATCCGTAGAGGTTTGTGTGTCATCTTCGGATGTTTGGGCCTCGGGTGTTTGGGCAGCGGGTGGCTGTGTTGTCGCCTCGGGCGTGGCAGGGTCGGCCTCGGAGGACATATCAGACGCGGCGTCGCCCTCCGCTTGCGGGGCACGATCAGATATCACATCCGCCGCAGGGTCCTCCGCCGGCATATCGGACGGGGCCTCTTCACCAGCGGGCGGACCTGCGTCGGTCGCGTCCTCGCCAGCCGGACCGGCGGCACTGTCCGCATCCGGCTCTGGCACAGGTTGCACCTTGGCTGCCGGTGGCGTGTCTTGCTGGATCAGCTGATCTTGCGCGCGCGTATCAGTCGCCTTCTCTTGGTCAGCTGCGTTCTCTGGGTCAGCCGCCTTTTCAGGGTCAGCTGGTTCCTCTTGGGTCGTATCGGCTTGGGTCGTATCGGCCTGCACCCCGACATCGGCCTGCGCACCGGTAGAGACATCCGGCGTGGTCTCTGCGCCCTGTGTTATCTCAGTAGCGGGGCCAGCCTCGCCATCGGGGCTCCCTTCAGACGCGGCATCGGCTTTGGCTGCAGGATCGCACTCGTCTTGTGTCCCTGCTTGCGCGTCGCGATCGCACTGGATCTGAGCTGCGACCGCGCCTGCATCCTCTGTATCTTGCGCCATAACAGGCCATGCTTGGGCATGAAACAACACCAAAGACGCCACAGCGGTAGAGTTTAACAATCGTTTCATCGTGATACCTTTCAACATCGGGTCACCAAGAACTGCGGTCTTTGCGATCTGCCGCCATGGTGCTTGTAACAACACTCGTTCGATACGCGTCGATATGCGATAACGTGGTCATGTTATCAGATAGCAGCGGCGTAAGATCACGCGCGTCTTTCTTGCCCGTGACCGGTCTTGTCATGTCAGTTAGGGCATCACGCGCGGCTGTCTAGGCATGTTCGTGACGCATGCCCGTTATGACAAAAAAGACAAACGGTAAGGCAGCGATCAAAGGGGCATGCCCGATGTGCCAGTGCAACATTTCTGCTGCCCTTTACTAACAAAGCGCCAGCCGCTTCCTATCTTCAACAAAGACTGGACGCATATCTCAGGAAGGGCCCGCCTTGCCGCACACATCACCGCCCACCCAGATCGGACCGTTTTTGTATTTTCGCGCCAGTGACGCGGCAGGGGTGGCAGTGGATGCCATCGTGATCCGCAAGGACACCACACCCCCCGCCCCGATCCTGATCCAAGACACATCACACGCACCGCATCTGCTCGTGCAGCTACCGGCGCATACGGTCTGGCGATATCGTCTGACCCTGCCCCCCGAGGCCACGGGCTACCGGTTCGATGGTGACACCTATCGCGTGACCGCCCACCACGCGGGGGATCTGCGCATCGGGTTTGTGTCGTGCAACGGGGAAGAACATGGCGACCTGACCCGCCCCGAGCCTGAGCGAAACGTGATGTGGCACCGGCTTTTGGAGCAGCACCGCAAAGCCCCGATGGCGCTTTTGGTGCAAGGGGGTGACCAGATCTATGCCGACGAGGTCACCGACGGCCATCCTTTAAGCGAAAACTGGCCCGATGACGTGCCGCTTGACCCCGGCGCGGAAGATCTTGCGGATCTGGAGGCGCATCTGAGCCGTGGATTCATCGACCGCTATCTGACGGTTCTGGGTGCTGCGGCACCGGCGCGGCTTATGGCCGAAGTGCCCAGCCTTGCAATCTGGGACGACCACGACATTTGCGATGGCTGGGGGTCGCTGCGCCAACAGGCCACCATGAGTGCTGTTGGCCAATGCCTGTTTCGTGTGGCGCGCCGGTTCTACCTTTTGTTCCAGCATGGCGCGGTCGAGGCGGATGTGCCCGATCTGTTTCTGGATGCGCAAGGCTATAGCCTGAGCTGGCGCCATCATCTGCCCGGAGTGACGCTTCTGGCCCCTGATCTGCGCTCCGAACGCAGGCGGCGCCAAGTGATGGGCATCCCCGGCTGGCGCGCGATTGATGAGACCCGTTTGGCCGCCGGCGACCATATGATCCTTGTGTCATCGGTGCCGTTGCTGGGGCCGCGCCTGTCGCTTGTCGAGGGGCTGATGATGAGCATTCCGAAAATGCAAAAATACGAAGATGACCTGCGCGATCAATGGCAAAGCCGCGCGCATCGGGCCGAATGGCAACGGATGTTGCGCCGTGTGCTGGAGTGGCGCAAAGCGGGGCCGGTCACTGTGATCTCTGGCGAAATTCATCTGGCCACGCGTGCCGAGATGAAATCCGCCCCCGGACCGGTCCATCAGCTTGTGGCATCGGGGATATCGCACCGCGCGCCGTCGGCAGGCTACGCGCGTGGCTTGGGGCTGCTGGCCGGCCTTGGGGAAGCACCGCTGGCCGATCATCCGATCCGCATCCTGCCCGTGCCCGGCCAGAAGCGCCGCTATACTGCCGAGCGCAATGCCTTGGTGCTCGAACGTGTAGATGGCACATGGTCGGCGCGCTGGCATCTGGAAAGCAGCGGCATCACCCCGCCGTTGGAGTTGTCGGACGGGGCGCGCTAGACCGTGTGCGCACCCCGTCCGATTGGTTCTGATGGATCAGACGATACCGCCGCCGCCTGCGCTGGAGGCGGGCCGTGATGCCGCCACCCGATCACGGTAGCCCGACAGGCGATAGCTCGACAACGGATTGATCGCGCAGCCCTTGCGCAGACGTGCCATCTGCAAGATCGGCGTCACGTCTGTCCTGAACGCGGTCTTGAGCGTTTCGGATGCCATAAGCGCGTCGTTATCTTCCTGAAATCCACCCAAGGCGGCACGGTCCACGATCAGCGCCTGCGCATAGGCGCGCTGCACCTCCATCGCAGAATTCATCAGGCTTTCGATCGGATCGGTCACGTTGTGGCTTTGATCAAGCATATGCGCCGGATCGAACCCTTCGGTGTTTTCCGCATCCACCAGCTCGTTGAAGACCAAAAACAGCCGGTAGGGATCAATGGACCCGGTATCGAGATCATCATCGCCATATTTGGAATCATTGAAATGGAAGCCACCCAGTTTTCCGGCATGGATCAGGCGCGACACAATCATTTCGATATTCACGGTGGGCGCATGGTGACCCAGATCCACAAGACACGCCGCCTTCGGCCCCAGCTCTTGGGCGATCATATAGTTGGTCCCCCAATCCTGCACGACCGTGGAATAGAACGCAGGCTCGAAAATCTTGTGTTCCGTGAACAGGCGCCAATCGTCTGGCAGGCCCGCATAGATCTGGCGGGCGCTGTCGAGATAGCGCTCGAACTGTTTGGTGAAATGCGCCTGACCGGGGAAGTTGGACCCGTCGCCGACCCAGATGGTCAAGGCTTTGGCCCCGAGTTTCTCGCCCAATTCGATGCAGCGCAGATTATGTGCCACCGCCTGATCGCGCACCGCAGCGCTTGTATGGCTAAGCGAGCCGTATTTATACGAATGGGCCTGACCTGCCTGATCCTGGAACGTGTTGGAATTCATCGCATCGAACCCCAGCCCCAAGGCCTTTGCCGCCTCGATCAGATCGGCAGGATCTGCATCATCCCACGGGATATGCAGCGACACACGCGGGGTCGCCCCTGTCAACTGATGGATCACGCCGCAATCGTCGAGCTTGTCGAAGATCGTCGCAGGCTCGCCCGCGCCCGGAAAACGCGCAAACCGCGTGCCGCCGGTACCAACGCCCCATGACGGCACGGCCACACCATAGGCCGCGACCTTCTGACAGATATCGTCAATCGCAATGCCGCGCCGGTCCAGCACCTCGCCAAGCGCGCCATAGTCGCGTTGCAGCGTCGCCTCTGATGCGGCGTTCTGCTCGGCGATCATCATCTTTTCAATCATTTTTCCCCCTTGTCCACGCGCTCCCCACGCCGGACGGTTCAACTGGTATGTGCGCGCGCATGCAGCAGATGCGCCCCTTGGGGGGGCGCAGTCGCGCCGCATGCGAACACAGCTCTAGCGTGTGAAGGATTGCGGGTTGCCCGCATCCACATTGATGATATTTCCGGTCGATTTCGCGCTGGCCTCGGAGGCGAGGAAATAGCATGCCTCTGCAATATCTTCAGGCAAAACGGAGCGTTTGAGCAAGGAGCGCTGGCGATACATTTCTTCCAGCCCGTCCTTGTCGGTGCCATAGGTCGAGGCGCGCTGGTCAAGCCATTCGCCCGACCAGATCTTGGAACCACGCAAAACCGCATCGGGATTGACCACATTCACACGGATGCCATCGGGGGCGCCTTCCAGCGCCAGACATCGCGCCAGATGGATTTCAGCCGCCTTGGCCGTGCAATAGGCCGCAGCCCCCGGACTGGCCGCCAAACCGTTCTTGGACGCCACGAATACAATCGCCCCGCCGATACCTTGCTGTTTGAGCAGCTTGAACGCCTCGCGCGAAACAAGAAAATACCCGGTGGACAGGATCGACATGTTCTTGTCCCACAAGGCCAGCGTCGTATCCTCGATCTTGGCGGATGAGGCGATGCCAGCGTTGGACACAACGATATCAACACCGCCGAATTCCACCGCCATATCAGCATAGGCCTGCGCCACTGCCGCCTCAGAGGTAACATTCATCTCGACCGTGCGCACCACATCTGCCGAATAGCGCCCTGCCAAGGCCTTGCATGTGTCCGCCAGCGCGTCTGCGTCGATATCGGCCAGCATCACACACGCGCCCTCAGACAGGTATCGCTGCGCCGTTGCCGCCCCGATGCCGCCTGCGCCGCCTGTCACGATCGCGACGCGCCCGGCCATGGATTTGGGCTTGGGCATGCGTTGTAGTTTGGCCTCTTCCAACAGCCAGTATTCGATGTCGAAGGCTTCCTGCTCGGGCAGGCCCTGATAGGTGCTGACCGCATCGGAATTGCGCATCACATTGATCGCGTTCACGTAAAACTCTGCCGAAATGCGCGCAGTTGCTTTATCCTTGGCAAAGGTGAACATGCCCACACCCGGAACCAGATACACGACCGCATTGGGGTCGCGCATCGCGGGGCTGTTGTCGTGTTTGCAGCGCGCGTAATAGGCCGCATAGTCGGCACGATAGTCCTCGATCATCCCGCGCAGCTTGTCCAGCGTCGCATCGGTATCGGGGTTGGCCGGATCGAAATCCACGACAAGCGGCCGGATTTTCGTGCGCAGGAAGTGATCCGGACACGAGGTTCCAAGCGCGGCAAGCGGGGCCATGCCTTTGGCACACACGAAATCCAGCACCGTGTCCTGATCGTCGAAATGGCCAACCTTGTGGCTGTCTTCGGAAATCATGCCGCGAATTGCGGGCATCAGACGGGCGGCCACCTCACGGCGCGTATCTGCCGGCAAGGTGGGATGGGCCACACCGCCAAAGACCGCAACATCTTGGGTTTTCTCTTCGAACCATTCGATGGCGCGGTTGATAATGCGCAGCGTCAACTCGTAGCATTCCTGTGCATCATCGGCCCATGTGAACAGACCATGGCTTTCCAGCACAACGCCTTTGGCATCGGGGTTTTTCTGGCAGAAATCCTCCAGCCACAGACCCAGCTCATAGCCCGGCTTTTTCCACGGCAGCCAGCCGATCTCGTCGCCGTAAATCTCTTGCGTCAACTCTTTGGAGTTTTCCGATGCTGCAATCGCGATCACCGCATCAGGGTGCACGTGATCGACATGCGTATGGGGTACATAGGCATGCAGCGGCGTATCAATCGAGGCCGCGCGCGCATTAAGGTTGAATGTGCAATGGGGCAGATAGCCCACCATTTCGTCTTCGAAATCGACGCCGCGATATTTGTCTTTCAGCGCGCGCAGCTTGTCCATGTAAAGCGTAGAGAAGCCGGACATCTCGATGGATCCGATATCACCGCCTGATCCCTTTACCCACAAAACCTCCCGGTCCTCGCCTGTCAGCGGATCGGGTTGCATGACCTTGGCAGAGGTGTTGCCACCGCCATAATTGGTCACCCGTTTGTCCGATCCCAGCAGGTTCGAGCGGTAGAGCAGCTTTTCAGGCTCGCTCATGGAGGAGGCTTGCGCCTCGTCCCATTGATTGGCGATCCGTGCGCCTGTGGTGTCTTTGGGCATGGTTGCTCCTCCCGAATGCATATGCCTTGGTTTGGATGATAAACTCTGACTGAAAATGACAAAAGTCAATCGTATTTAATCAAAAACAATCATTCTGCACTGCGGAATAGATATTTCATGATTTTTTATGATTGACAGTGATTGATAATTTAAGCGAACGTGATCTCGGGGAGAGACATATGATCGAAAGTGAGCGCCATCGCGTAATCCTGTCTGCGGTACAGGCCCGGCCTGTGATCACTGTGGCAGAGATCGTCGAACTGACGGAGGCCTCAGAGGCCACCGTCCGGCGTGACATCGCAACCTTGCACATGCAAAAGAAGGTCCGCCGTGTGCGCGGCGGCGTGGAATCCATTGCGCCGCCACAGTTCGTCGGGCTTTCCGGCCGCCCGTTCGAAATGAACGCCACGCGCAATGTCGCCCAGAAACGGGCCATCGCACAGGCTGCGGTGGAAATGTGCGCCGATGGCGATGCAATCATCATCAACGGTGGCACCACCACATTCCAGATGGTCCACCCCTTGGCCAACCGTCGCTGTCTGGTGTTTACCAATTCGTTCCCGATTGCCGAGCATTTGCTCAAACAATCGAAAAATACCGTGATGCTTGCAGGTGGCACGATCTACCGCGAGCAGAACATTATCCTGTCGCCGTTCGAGAACGATGTGACACGCAACTTTGCCGCGCGCCGGATGTTTCTGGGCGCGCAGGGCGTCTCGCATCTTGGGGTAATGGAGCAGGATCCGCTGATCATTCAGGCGGAAACCAAGCTGATCGGTCAGGCCGACGAGGTTGTGTTGATGGTCGACAGCACGAAATTCCGCAAACGGTCCAGTTTGATCCTTTGCCCGCTCGAGCAGATCAGCACGCTGATCACCGATGACGGGATCGAGGACAAAACGGCCGCAATAATCGAGGCAGCGGGCATCGAGCTGGTTGCCGTGACCCCGGGACGCAACGAGGAGGTGCAGCCCGCGGTCCGTTGAAGTCGTCGCTCATTCAGGGAGGATATTATGAGCATTTCCAGACGCATACTGATGATGACAAGCCTAATGGCAGGCGCCGCGTTTATGGCGGGCCCTGTGGCAGCCCAAGATCCGGTGCGCATCGCGATTGTCGCAAAATCACTGGGCAACGGTTTTTTCGAGGCCGCAGCCCGCGGTGCCGAGGAGGCCGCCAAAGAAGTGGGCAATGCCGAGATCATCTACACCGGCCCCACATCCACCACCGCCGAAGGCCAGATCGAGGTGATCAACAGCCTGATCGCACAACGTGTGGACGCCATCGCGATATCGGCCAATGATCCAGACGCCGTCGTGCCAGCGCTGAAAAAGGCCATGCAGCGCGGGATCACGGTTGTATCATGGGATTCGGGCGTGGCCCCTGAAGGGCGCGAAATGCATCTGGCCCCGTCCTCTGATGCGCTGATCGGCCAGACGATCATCAAGCTCGCCGCCGACCATCTGCCAGAGGGCGGCAAGGTTGCGGTCTTGTCGGCCACATCCACCTCCACAAACCAGAACATCTGGATTGCGGAGATGAAAAAGGTCATGGACCAGTATCCCGATATCGAACTGGTCGCGACCGTCTATGGTGACGATCTGGCCGATAAATCCTACCGCGAGACACAAGGCCTTTTGCAAAGCTATCCCGATCTGGATGCGATCATCGCGCCGACGTCCGTAGGGATCGTGGCGGCCGCTCAAGCGGTACAGGACGCGGGCAAGGCCGGTCAGGTCAACGTGACAGGCATTGGCCTGCCCTCCGAAATGGCAGGGGCGGTTGAAAACGGTGTGAGCCAGTCCTTTGCAATCTGGAACCCTGTCGATCTGGGCTATGCCACGACGATGCTGGCCTATAATCTTGCGACCGATCAGGCCACCGCAGAACCCGGTGCAGAAATCGCCATGGGCCGCCTAGGCACCGCGACACTGGATGACGACAATCAGGCCGCGATGAGCGAGCCGTTCACCTATGACGCATCCAACATCGAAGAGTTCAAGGATATCTTCTGATCCCTGATCACGCATCGGGCCCGCGCCATGATCCGGTCGGGCCCGATGCGCACGCGACGGCCCGGGAGGGGGTTTCTCATGACTGACAATAACACGACACCGCAGCCTGTGCTGCGACTGAACGGCATTACCAAGACGTTTCCCGGTGTGCGCGCCCTTTCGGAGGTTGATCTGGCGCTTTATCCCGGTGAAGTCACCGCATTGATCGGGGAAAACGGCGCCGGAAAATCCACGCTTGTAAAGATTCTCACAGGCATCCATCAGCCCGACGCGGGCCAGATCATCGTGGACGAAACGCCCACCACGCTCGCCGATGCAAGCGCCGCCACCCGCGCGGGCATTACCGCGATCCATCAGGAAACCGTTTTGTTCGATGATCTTTCGGTGGCCGAAAATATCTATCTGGGCCATGCGCCACGCGGCCGGTTCGGGCTGCTGGACTGGGCGCGTATGGAGGAAGACGCCAGAGAAATCCTCAAACGGATCGGGGCCGCGATCAATCCGCGCCTGCCCTTGCGCGACCTCGGCATTGCCTCCAAACATCTGGTGGCAATCGCCCGCGCATTGTCGGTGCAGGCCCGTGTGGTGGTCATGGACGAGCCAACCGCCGCCCTGAGCCAAGCCGAGATCGAGGAGCTTTATACCCTGATCGACCGGCTGAAGGCCGAAGGCAAGGCGATCTTGTTCATCTCCCATAAATTCGACGAGGTCTTCCGCATTGCCGAACGCTACACCGTGTTCCGTGACGGCCAGATGGTTGATGCGGGCATGATCAGCGATGTGACCGAAGATCAATTGGTGGAGAAAATGGTAGGCCGCGCGATGAGTGCGATCTTCCCCGTGCGCCATGCAACGCCGGGCGAGACAGTGCTGGAGGTGCGCGATTACAGCCATCCGACCGAATTCGCCGATATCTCATTTGATCTGCGGCGCGGGGAAATTTTGGGATTTTACGGCCTTGTCGGGGCGGGCCGATCGGAAATCATGCAATCACTTTTCGGGGTGACCAAGCCCAGCCACGGTGAGGCACGGCTTAACGGTCGCGCCCTGTCGATCCGCACCCCCGCAGATGCCATCGCCGAAGGGATCGTCTACGTCCCCGAGGATCGCGGCAAACAGGGCGCAATCACCGCCATGCCGATTTTCCAGAACGTCACCCTGCCATCGCTGTCGCGCACCTCGAACAAGGGCTTTATCCGGATGGCGCAGGAGTTCGATCTGGCCCGCCACTACACCGAAAGGCTGGATCTGCGGGCCTCGGCACTGGATCAAACGGTGGGCAACCTGTCTGGCGGCAACCAGCAAAAGGTGGTGATCGCCAAATGGCTGGCCACCCGCCCCGAGGTCATCATCCTCGACGAACCGACCAAGGGCATTGATGTGGGCTCGAAGGCGGCGGTGCATGACTTCATGGCAGAACTTGCTGCCGAAGGGCTGTGCGTCATCATGGTCAGCTCTGAAATTCCGGAAATTCTGGGGATGTCTGACCGCGTCATCGTGATGCGCGAGGGCCGGATCGTGTCCCAACACCCGCGCGACGGGCTAAGCCCCGAAATCTTGGTACGTGAAGCGGCAGGCTATGGCGCGACCGCACAAAAGGAGAGTGCCGCATGATCATCAGCTTTCTGAAATCGCGGGAGGCGATCTTGCTGGGCGCCTTGATCGCCTTGATTTTACTGGTGGAATCACGCTTCTCCGGTTTTGCGATGCCGCGCAATCTGGCGGCCGTGTTCAACGACACCTCGATCCTGATCATTCTGGCGCTTGGCCAGACACTTGTCATTCTGACCCGCTGCATCGATCTGAGCCTTGCATCAAACCTCGCGCTGACGGGAATGGTCACGGCCATGTTGAATGCCGCCATGCCGGGCCTGCCGATTGTGGCCCTGCTGGCCGTCGCGGTCGCTTTGGGCCTGATTATGGGCGCGTTCAACGGCCTGTTGGTGTGGAAACTGAACATCCCCCCCATCGTCGTGACCTTGGGGACGCTGACCATCTACCGCGGGATCATATTCCTTGTGTCAGGCGGCTCGTGGGTCAACAGCCATGAAATGAGCGCGGCCTACAAAGCTTTGCCCCGTGCCCAGATGCTGGGGCTGCCGGTCCTGTCTTGGATTGCGATTGTCGTGATCGCGGGCTTTGCCATCGGGGTCAACCGCACCGCTTTGGGCCGCGCGTTCTATGCCGTTGGCGGCAATCCCGGCGCTGCCGTCTATACCGGTATCGATGTGGGGCGCACACGATTTTCGGCCTTTGTGATCGCAGGCGGGCTTGCGGGGCTTTGCGGCTATCTGTGGGTGTCGCGCTATGCGGTGGCCTATACAGATGTGGCAGGCGGGTTTGAGCTGGATATCGTCGCGGCCTGCGTGATTGGCGGCATTTCCATCGCAGGCGGCTCCGGCACGGTTCTGGGGGCGGTTTTGGGCGCGCTTTTTCTGGGCGTGATCAAGAACGCCCTGCCCGTGGCAGGTATCTCGCCCTTCTGGCAAATGGCGATTTCGGGCGCGGCCATCATCATCGCGGTTGCCTTCAACGCCCGCAAACCCCCAAGCCGTATCATCCTCAAACATGCGGAGGCACGCTCATGAGCCTTGCTCCCCCCACCCCGACGCACGCGCCGCCTGCGGGGCGCAAACTCCCCAACCGCCTGAACGGACGCTCCGCACGGGTTTTGAAAAGCTGGGAGGTTCTGCTGGCCGTCATCGCAGTGGCGATATTTTTTGCCAACACATGGGCCAGCCCCTATTTCCTCGACCCGTGGAACCTGTCGGATGCGACGTTCAACTTTACCGAAAAAGCGATGATCGCGTTTGCGATGGCGCTGTTGATCATCTCGGGCGAGATCGACCTGTCGGTGGCCGGCATCATCGCGCTGGCCTCAACCGCAATGGGTTGGGCGGTGCAATATGGCGCGGGCACGGGCGAGCTGGTGGCCATAGGCGTGGGCGTGGGTGCCATCTGCGGCGCGTTCAACGGCGTGCTGGTGACCCGTTTTGGCCTGCCCTCCATCGTGGTGACAATCGGCACCATGAGCCTGTTTCGCGGCATCAGCTACATCGTTCTGGGCGATCAGGCGTTTAACGGCTATCCCGAAAGCTTCGCCTTTTTCGGGCGCGGCTATGTCTTTTGGGTGATCTCGTTCGAGCTGGTACTGTTTGCCGTGTTTGCCCTGATCTATGCGCTGGTGTTGCACGGCACCAATTTCGGCCGCCATATCTATGCGATTGGCAACAACCCGACTGCGGCCACATTTTCCGGCATCCGCGTGGAGCGTGTGAAAATGGCGCTGTTCTTGCTGACCGGTCTGATGTCGGGGATCGCAGCCGTCTGCCTGACCGCGCGGCTTGGCTCCACCCGCCCGTCCATTGCCTTTGGCTGGGAACTGGAGATTGTCACCATGGTTGTTCTGGGCGGCGTCTCGATCCTGGGCGGGGCCGGCTCTATTCTTGGCGTGGTGATTGCGGCCCTGATCATGGGGATGGTCACCTTTGGCCTCGGGCTTCTTAATGTGCCAGGCATTGTGATGTCGATCTTCATAGGCGGGCTGTTGATCGGGGTGATCGCATTGCCGCGCATGGTGCAACTTCTACGAAAAGGACGCCTTACATGAGCGAAAAACACGCCTTTATCATGCGGCTGATCCCCGGTCAGGAGGCAGAGTATCGCCGCCGCCACGACGCCATCTGGCCAGAGCTGTCGGCGCTTTTGAAACAGGCAGGTGTGCGCGATTATTCCATACATCTTGATCGCGAGACATCCACACTGTTTGCGGTGCTTACGCGCAGTGATGACCATACCATGAGCACGCTACCCGACCATCCCGTGATGCAGCGCTGGTGGTCCTATATGGCCGATATCATGATCACCCACGAGACCAACGCGCCGGTCGAACGGACGCTAGAGACAGTGTTTCACCTGCCATGACACCACGCCATATTGCCGTAATCGATATCGGGAAAACCAATGCGAAACTCGCATTGGTTGATGGTGAAAGCCTGACAGAACTGGCCGTCGAAACACGCCCCAACACCGTGCTTTGCGGCCCGCCGTGGCCACATTTCGATCTGGAGGGACACTGGATATTCCTGCGTGACGCACTGGCGCGGATGCAAGCCGCCCACGGCATCGATGCGATTTCGGTCACCACCCACGGGGCGGCCTGCGTGCTGCTGGATCAGGCAGGCGATCTGGCCGCACCGATGCTGGATTATGAATATAAAGGCCCTGACGATCTGCGCGCCCAATATGATGCGCTCAGACCCGGATTTCATGAAACCGGCAGCCCGCGCCTGCCTGCGGGGCTGAACTTGGGCGCACAGCTTCACTGGCAATTTGCAACCGATCCGGATCTGGCGGCACGCTGCGCCCATGTGGTGACCTATCCGCAATACTGGGGCTTCCGGCTGACCGGAAATTTCGCCACCGATGTGACCTCGCTTGGATGCCACAGCGATCTGTGGAACCCTTGGACGGGGATGCCATCATCGCTGGTGGACAAACTGGGACTGTCCGGCAAACTCGCCCCGGCGCGCAAATCCAGCGATATCATCGGCACCGTCAGCCCCGAGGTCGCCGCCCAGACGGGCCTTTCAACCAGCACCCCTGTGGCCTGCGGGATCCACGACAGCAATGCATCGCTTTATCCGTATCTGTGCGCGGCACATGCCGCCAATGACGGGCCGAAACCCTCTGATCAGCCGTTTTCGGTGGTCTCCACCGGCACATGGGTCGTGGCCATGGCCGTGGGCGGCACCGACGGGCGCAATCTGGACCCTGCCCGCGATACGCTGGTGAACGTCAACGCCTTGGGCAATCCGGTGCCATCGGCGCGGTTCATGGGCGGGCGCGAATTCGAGGTGATCCGTCAGGGCATCTCTGGCGCGCCCACGCCCGCCGACCGTGCGGCAGTGCTTGACGGGATCTTCCTTCTGCCCGCGATCGAGCCTGCCACCGGCCCATTTCCAGACCGTCGGGGTGGATTTTCGCGCCAGCCCCGCACGCCCGGCGCGCGTCTGCTGGCCCTGTCATGGTATCTTGCGCTGATGACCGATCAGTGCCTTGATCTGATCGGCGCCAAGGGGCCGGTCATTATCGAGGGGCCCTTTGGTCGCAACCGTGATTTTCTGGAGATGCTGGGGTGCCTGCGCCCCGATCCGGTGGAGGCCGCGCAATCGGCGACCGGCACATCCGTGGGCAGCGCGATGCTCTTCATCCCCGCCCACACCGCCCAACCCGGCACACGTATCCACAGCATGGAGCCGGAAAAACTGCGTGATTACGCACAGCGGTGGCGGGCTATGACGGCGCAAGCGCATGCCGGTGAGACGGCCTGATCAATGAAAGGGCCTTGGCGGCGATAGGGTCGGACATTGCCCGCTGGCCGGTTCAAAGGCCCTGCACGCACTGGAACGCTGCACCTCATGCCAAGGCGGCAGGGCGCGGGCGCGGCTGGCACAGTTCAGACCACCATGATGCATCAGGCGCGCGTGCCCGCCTGTGGGCCGCGCTGATGGGCGGCCATGGCAAATGCGCGATGTGATTGATATCGCCGTGACCCGCGTGCGCCCTGTTCACGGTCAGAAACCGCGTGCCAGAACACGCGTTACGGGGTATGGGGATCATTGGGGTCAGGTGTCTTTCAGACGCACCCCAAAGACCCCGCAAACCTGCCCCTGAAAACGGTATTGAAACGTGACCCAACCGATGGATAGCGCGATCTGGTCCAACGTGGAGTTCGCGGGCCACCGCGCTGCGATTGCAAGCGTCGAGAGTGCCACCGATGCTGGATATGGCGATGTCTTGCAAAGGCGCGCCCGTGCACGTGCCCGCCTGCTGCGTCAGCTTCAGACGCGGTTCGATCTGCCACTTCGCCCCGTTCACAAGGATAAAAACAGCGCCCCCGTCTGGCCGCGCGGGCAGCGGGGCAGCATCACCCACTGGCGCACGCGCAGCGTGTGTCTGCTTTATCCGGGCAATGATCTGAACTGGGGTATTGATCTTGAGGGCCCCGCCGACGGTCAGGCGATTGCAGCCATCAGCACCGAAGCCCTTTGCCCACAGGAACTGGAGCTTCTGGGGGCGGATCTGTCACGAGACTGCGCATTGGTTTTCTCGGCCAAGGAAAGCTTTTACAAAGCGGCCTATCCCACAGTGGGCCATATCTTCGGCTTTGACGCGCTGCGCCTTAGATCAAGGCCCGCAAACCACCTGATGCAGTTCGAGCTGGCCTATGACCTGTCGCGTGATCTGACAAAGGGGCGTGCCATAACTGTCGCCTACAGACCGTTTGCGGGCGCGTATTTAACATGGACCGCACTCGCCTGCGCACCCGACATATCCGCCGCCAGCTGAGCATGGGCGGCCTTGATCAATGCATGCACGCGCGCAGGCGACAGGTTCATCTGCTTGGCGATCTCGTTCTGGCGGCGCATGTCCAGACGCGCGGCCATAAATGCGTGGCGTTGTTTGGGCGACAGTTTGCACAGCGCACGCGCGAGATGTCGCAGATCCTCGCGGTCGGTGAGCTGTTTCTCGACCCCGACCCAGCCCGAGGCCTGCATATCCGGCGCGTCACAACAGGGCGTCGCGCGCGTCTGTTTTCGGTACTGGTCAAGCGCGAGGTTGCGCACCATCCGTTTTAAAAAACCCCGCGGATTGTCGGGGGCCTCCGTCACGGCGCGGCTGGACAAACACCGGATCGCTGCATCCTGCAGCACGTCTTCGGCCTTGTCGCGGGCGCCCAGAATCCGGATCGCCTCGCACAGCAACATCTCGCGTTCCTGCACGAGATAGCGCAACAAAAGCCGCTGTGCAGTGATGCACCCCAAGGCGTGAACGGGGGTGGATTTCGAAAAATTGCGGGTGGGATCTATCTTTGACATCGCGCTTTCCAGATAGGGACGGGGCTACCTACCGGGCGACATGCTGAGTGGATGCGCCTTGGATACCCGAGCCTCGGGCACTGGTAAAGCGCACACTCGATCATCGGCGGATCCCCGCGCCCCAAGGCACGGGGGGCGGGATGTTCACTCTGCCGCGACCGCCTGTTCAGGGTCGGTCAGATGGCAAAGCGAGTGTGCGATTTCGGCGGATCGTTGCGCCAGCACGGACAGAAGCGTATCGCTAAGGCCATGGCTTGTTTCGCTGAAGCCTTGCACGAATACCGCCGGATCGAACCCGTCTTTCATCACCAACCGGTAATCGCGCCCTGCGGTGCGGGTGGCGCAAAACGGCATTAGCCCGTGGAGGGTGTGTTCATCCAGATCCCGGGTGTATCCGGTGGCAAAGATGACCCTGTCGTAATACGCGGTTTCGACCCCCGAACGCGTTTGCAGTTCAAGCCCCACATCTTCGTCGCGCAGCGACACCCCCGTCACATGGGTCCGCGCGCGCAAGGCCAGCCGCGCCTCACCCGTAACTGCCTGCTCGTAAAGCATCGTATAGATCGCATCGATCAGATCCTCGTCGACCACAGCATAATTCGTGGCGGCCAGATCCTTGAGAAGGGACAGGCGCGCGCCCTCCGGCAGATCGTGGAACGCATCTGTCTGTTCGGGCGCGAAAATCTCGTTCACGAAGGCGGAATCATCAGAAGGTTTCATCGCATCCGCACGCATGACCAGATCGACATGGGGGGCTTGTGGACGGTTTGCGAGATCCGCAAACACCTCGGCCGCGCTTTGACCACCCCCCACGACCGCGATCCTTGCGTTCGGGCGCAACTGCGGCACAAGCTTGCGCATATAATCATGCGTATGCAAAATCCGGTCCGTGCAGGCCAGCCCTTTGCATACCGCGGGAAACGCCGGCCTCCCCCCCGGTGCCACCACAAGGTTTCTGGCGCGATAGCGAACCTCGCGGCCATCTGCGTCGCACGATGTCACCTCGACATTTTGCACCGCACCGGCGCTGGTGTCAGGCTCTATCGCGATGACGCGCCGGTCATAATCGCAGCAATCGAACTGGTCCGCGGCCCATTTCAGATAGTCGTTGAATTCCACACGGCTGGGGAAAAAGGTCTTGCGGTTGATAAAGGCGTTCATCCGACCCTTTTCATGCAAGTAGTTGATAAAGGTATAGCGGCTTTGCGGATTGCGTTGCGACACAAGATCCTTGAGGAAGGAGATCTGCATATCCGCACCGGGGATCATCATACCCGGATGCCACGCAAAGGCGGGCCGTGCCTCAAGGAACTTGACCCGCAAGGGGCTGCCGGCTTCCTCCAGCGCGATTGCAAGGGCAAGATTGGACGGGCCGAACCCCACACCGATCAGGTCATAGGTCTCGGTATCGCCCGCAAGGCTACGTGTCGTGACGGTCATATCCAGTCTCCTGTGGTGTGCAGACGGGCGGGCGAAAACGCTAGGGGCTGCCCGTCATCATGATCATGGCGCGCCCAAAGGCGGGCCTCGAAAAAATGCTGGCGCTCTAGGCAGACAAGGCTGGCACGTTTGTGGGAAAAGTCGAACTGGCGCAGGTGGGCAAACCCGCCCCGCGAAAGGTTTTTGAGTTGCCGGGCGTGGCTGGCTTTGGGTTCGCCCATGATCCGCTGCGTGCGTGGTTCCGCCAAAAACATGTAATGCATCAGCGATGGCATCCATGCGGTGACATAGTCGGCCCCGCGTATATCCGCCTCGCCCACAAGCACATGCCAGCCGCGATCCCACGGGCCTGCATCATACTGCGCCCCGATGCGGTTCTCGCGGGCCCAGTACAGCTCGAAATAGGCAAAATCACGCCCGTCCAGCGCCCCGATCACAGGCAGGATATGCGGATCGGCCAGCAGACGCTCCAGATAGGCGCGATGCGCGTCAAGTGTGCCTGCTTCCTCGAAAAACTCGGCCACGCGCGGGTCGTTTTGCCAGCGGTGGAAGGTCTCCAGATCCGACATATCCAGCGCCCTGAGCGTGAACCATTGATCCAGCCACGGGATGTGGCGACGGTAAAGCACCCCGTCGGGTTTGGGGGGGCGCACCGGATGGCGCCCATGCGGGCCTTGGGTCCACAGCGTGGGATAGGTGGCAGGGGCGTGTCCCAGCCAGCGATCGGGCACCTGCCAAAGTGCCGCTGGCAGCACCACAGGGCCCGAGCGCGCAGGCAGTGCCACGCCTTTTTGCATCAGTTCCGGCAACAGCGGCGCCCAATCCGGCCCTGCCAGACGGATCGCCACCTCGGGGCCTTCGGCGCTCAGGGTCTCGAACGCGGCCAAAGCCTGTGCCAGCGCGTCCGGGCCGGTGGGCGCGCCCAGATCCAGACGCCCCTGCCCCAGATCATCCAGCGCAAGCGGCGAATGGGAGGCAACCACAACACTTTGCGGCCCGCGACGCGCCAGAAGCGGTTGATCTATCACATCACGAGGCATGGGGCGGCTCCTTTGGTGTGTTCTCTTGAAGGGTCTCGCACGACGCGCGCCATAAGGGCCATGTCGCTTGATCCAGCCCGAACGCCCAATGAAGCGCGCGGTTCACAGCAACAGGCAGGACGGACATATGCGTTTCTTGCGCATAGGTTTCATAGACCACATCACAGCCCTTGCGGGTGAGCGCGCCGGCCATCTCGCGGGCGGCGGCAATCGTGCGGGTCCGTGCGTTGGCAGCCAGACGGGCCGCGCGCTCGGGCCCCTTATCTTGGAACGGCGCAAGGTGCGCCCCCTCCCATTCGCCAGCCGACAGATGCACACGCGGCGCAGGCGCAGACGGTGCAAACCTCTCCAGATGCTCCAGCAGGAAGGACCCCTCCCATGTGATTGCGGGGCTGGCCGCGATCACATTGCGAAATGCCTCAGGTTTGACAAACATCAGCCACAGCGCGAATAGCCCGCCAAAGGAATGGCCAAACAGCGACTGTTGTGCACGATCAAGGCGGATCTGGGTTTCGACCGCCTCGCGGGCATCTTCCAATAAAAACCGCGCCATCTCGGCCCCGCCGCCTGTGCGCACCTGTGGGCCGTTGTCGTGGAATGGGGGATAGGTCTGTCCGGGGGGTGGGCCAAGATCCCAGCTGCGCCTAAAGCTGTCATAAGCGTCATCGGTGGGATAGCCGACCGCGACCAGCGCCCCCCAGCCCAAATTCGTGCCGGTGGGCCAGAACGCCTGCGCGCGCATCGTATCCACCGCCGTGGCGATCACCGCGTTGCCATCCAGCAGCCACAGCGCAGGCCAGCCTGCGGCGGGTTCGGGTCCGGGAGGGGTCCAAAGGAATACCCGCCGGATATCGCCGGTGACACGATCAGTCAGATCGGTATAGCGGATCGCGCCGGGCGACCAGAGGTGTGACCAGCCGTTCTCTTTTGCCATATCGCTCATGCGGCCACCTGCTCGCCAAGACCAAGCGCGTGGTCCAGATCTGCCAAAATCCGCTCGACCGGCTCCAGACCGACCGCAAGCCGGATCGTGCGTGCACTGACCCCGAAACGCTGGAACGCATTGGCAGCGCCCGCCAGACCGCATGCAGCCTGCCCCGGCACGATCAGGCTTTCGGGACCGCCCCAACTGACCCCCAGACGGATCACCCGCAACGCATTGCAAAAACGCTCCACATCGAGGCCCTGCGCAAGATCGAAGGCGAACAACCCGCCATAGCCTGTCAGCCCGGGAGGGGGCGCGTCTTGCAAAGCGGGGTGATGCACTTTGGTGATGCGCGCGTCATTTGACAAAGCGCGCGCCACCGTCAGACCGCCTTGCATATGGGCCTGCATCCTCATTTCGAGCGTCCGCATTCCGCGCAGTACCAAAAACGCATCCATCGGCGACATGCGACCGCCGAAAAGATGCGTGGCCTCGTGGTCGATCTGCGCGATCAGATCCTTTGGCCCCGCAACCAGCCCCGCCAGTGTATCGCTGTGGCCCGAGAGATATTTGGAGGCCGCATGAACCACAAGATCGACCCCAAGATCACAGGGGCGCTGGAACAGCGGCGTGGCCCATGAATTATCGATCACCGACAAAACGCCCTGCATGCGGGCGGCTGTGGCGATGGATTGCACGTCCTGAACGCGAAATGTCCAGCTGGTGGGGCTTTCCAGATAGACCAGCCGCGCACCGGGCAAGGCATCGATCACCGCTTGCGTATCGGTGCCGTCCACATAAACGGTCCTGACGCCGAAGCGGCGCAAAACGGTTTCGAACAGACGATAGGCATCGGAATAAAGATGCTCGACCGCCACAATCGTATCGCCCGATTTGACAAAAGGAAGAACCGCGCCGCAAATCGCCGCCATACCGGAGGAAAACCCCCGCGCGGCCTGTGTGCCCTCAAGACGGGCGATCAGGCCTTCCAGCTCGCTCACCGTCGGATTGTCGCCGCGCGAATATACCAACCGGTTCGAGCGTCCGGCAAACACATCCGCAATCTGGGCGTAGCTGTCGAACAAAAACGAGGTGGCTTGGAAGATCGGCGGCGCACTGGCACAAAACGGCGCCTCCTGCACCGGGGTAATCAGATCGGGGCGGGGTGAAGTGGTCATGCGGAAACTCCCATTGCATCGTGAGAAAGGCGTGCGTGGCGCAGCAAGGCCAGCGCCAGAATAGCCGACAAGCAGGCGGCGAGCGTGATGGACAGCGGCAGGGCCACCATGGCGTAGCGCGGCACCAATGCGCCAAGCACCGGCCAGAACACCCAGCCCATCGGCGCAAGTCCAAGCCAAAGCGCAAGCCATGGACGGATCGCAGCCTGCAAGCTGATCTGGCCGACAAGCCGCACGGCAATGGCAGGCACCGCCAGCATCAGCCACCCCAAAGACATCGCGGCATTTTGCTGCACAGCAGCGGAATTGCTGAGCAGACCGGCCAAAGGCGCGGCACAGAAATAGACGACAATCGCAGCCAGACCGCCCGCCACCAAGGCCGCGCGAACCAGTATGGCCTGAGCATGCACAAGGCGCGCGTGGGCGCCCTCGCCATGGGCATGGGCCAGGATCGGCTGCACACCGATGGCGAACCCCTCAAGCGGCAAGATCAGCACAAACAGCAATCTCAGGGCCAGTCCGAGCCCTGCGACAGCCTCGAGCCCACCCAGATCTGCGGCCAGACGCAAGACCGCGATGAACCCGAAGGTGGTCACAGCAAATGACACAGCCTCGGGGGCGCCTACGCGAATGATGGGCACCAGAAGGGCAACAGACCCTGCCTCGGGGCGGCGTTCGGGCGCGCGAAACCACACAGCCCATACGCCAAGCGTGATGATCTGGGCGGTCAGCGTGGCCAAGGCCGCCCCGTCCAGCCCAAGACCAAAGGCAAAGATAAATACCGGATCAAGCATCATATTCAGCCCGAAACAGAGCGCGAGTGTCCTCAGGCTCATCCGTGCGGCCCCCCGCCCGATGGCAAGAAAATCGCACATGATCTGGATCAGACCGAAAGAGACCGTCAGGCTGAGAAACGTATAATAGGAGCTGGCGAGCGACATGCTGGACGGCGGCACACCGAGCATCCGTAACGCCGGCGCGCGCGCGATCAAAAGCAGGCCCCCGACCGCAACCGCCAGCGCAAACGTGGCGCAAAACGCGACCCCAGCAATCTGGCGCGCGTGCTGCGGTTTCTTTGCGCCCAAAGCCCGCGCCGTGGTGCTGGCCGCCCCGATCCCCAGCCCGATCCCCAGCGCGGCCACAAGCCCCGCAAACGGGGCCAGCAACACCAGCACCGCCAATGGCGCGGCCCCGAGCTGGCCCACAAATCCTGCATCGACCACCTGATGGGCCGCGTTAAGCGATAGCCCCGCCATGGCCGGAAGACCAAGACGGACCATCAGCCTTTTCAGGTCTGGATCGGAAAGATCTGGCACGCTCATTGCAGGGATCCTGTTTGCAGAGGCTTTGACAACAAGACGCAGGGGCCATGCCGAAATTCATAGCCCGCCCGAAAAAATCCCCAAAAGTGGAAAAACTCGTCGCGGGGGGGTGAATTTCCGCCGCTTTGAAACGTCCTCAGGGGAAACAGACCCATTCGGTTCGGAGGTTTTTCTCATGTCCCTGTCTTCCTCGCATTCCCCTCTGGCGCAGGCGCAATGGCGCATTTTGCGCAATCACGAGGGGCGCTATTCCGTACATCCGGCCGCCCTTGAAACACCCCCAGGATGGGAGGCTTTGGGGCCACCGGACACCCGCGCGGCCTGTTTGGAAAAGATCGCACATCTTTGGTCTGATATGCGCCCCAGCGCCCTTCAGGCGGCGATGACACAGGTGGAGGCATCATGAGCAAGGATCTGGTGTTCGACACCCCGCCCCGCCCCGCGTCCGCCCGCCGGTTGGAGGATCTGGAGAAACGCATCTTTGCACATGAACAGGTCGGAGAGCTTGCGCCGTTTTGCCCCGAGACGTTGATCCTTGAATTCGATGACCGGTTTCCAAAGCCACAGATCGAAAATGCACTGACCCTGCTTTTGCAGACCCATCCCGCCTTCACCGCGCGGTTCGAGCATCGCCCGGGCGGCGAAGTCTGGCGCCATGGGGACGCGCGCTACCCCTGCCATCACTGCGGGCACGGCTCGCTCGCCGATGCACAGGCACGCAGCACACGCCACCAGCCCACGGTGATGGGCACGCCCGTTCATGTCGATCTATGGCACACCGCCGGTGGCGGGCATATTCTGGCCCTGACCTTGCATCCCATTCTGGCCGATGATGCGGTCTTTGCCACAATCGAGGCCGCACTTTGCCGCGCGCTCGGGGCGGACGCGATACCTGCCCCGCCCGATGAGGCACCCAACCACGGCCAGTCCGGCCCACAGGCGCAAAACCTGCACGCATGGCAGGCACTTCTTGACGCCAGCGCAATCGCCCGCGTGCCCCACCGTGCAGCCCCTGTAGACAATGGCGCGCGCCTGCGGGCCACGCGCATCCTGCCGCGCGCCCTTTCGGATCACATCCGCACGCAAGGCACCGAAGATGTACTGGCCACAGCCCTTGCAGTGGTCTTGCGCCGCTACAGCGGCCTTGAGGCGTTCCGCTTCGTGCTTGGCACGCCCCGCCCTGCCCGCCATCGCCAAAGCGGCCTGATGCCGCTGTGCGTGACCCCCGATCCGGCCCAAGGTTTCGCGCAGACACTGCACCATGTCGCACAATCAGCGCGCAACGGGCGGGCGCGAATGATCTCTGCAGAACAGCTTGTTCAGGACCGGTTGGGCCGTCAGGATGCCGATCGCAACCCGTTGGGGGCAGTGGCGCTGCACATCATGGCAGAGCGGGAACTGCCCCACGGCATCACGCGACATATGCGCCCAACACCGCCCCTTGCGGAGGAGGTGGTGGTGATGGCCCAGCACACACATGACGGGTTGCACCTGACAGGTGATGCGGAAAAAGGGCTTTATGCACAGGCGCAGATCGAACGGCTTTTGTGCCATCTGGAGCGTGTGATCACGGCGGGGCTGGAGCGGCCAGACCATCCGACGGCGCGGATCGAGATTGTCTCGACGGACGAGCTTGATGCGCTCTCGGCGCCCTATCCCGACAACGTTCCTGTCGACCCGCGCGCGACCCACGAGATTATCGCCGATCACGCGCGGGCGACCCCCGACAAGCTCGCCGTGATCTGCGGCGCTGACCGGCTGACACACGGCGCGCTTGATGCGCAGGCCAATGCGCTGGCCCACAGGCTTGTGGCGCTTGGTGTTGGCGCGGAAGTTCCCGTGGCCATCGTGATCGAGCGCGGTGCTGCTGCCATGATCGCTATTCTGGCCGCGATGAAGGCGGGCGGGGCTTACGTGCCGGTGGAACCCGACCATCCCGAAAGCCGCAATCATCATATTCTGAACGACGCAGGCGTGCGTGTTGTCCTGACCCGCAAGCGCTATCAGAACCGGCTGCCTGCGCAGATGTCGGCCACGGTGCTTTGTCTGGATGACATCACCGATCCGCCAAGAGGCGACGCGCCTCAGGTCACAATCCATCCCGACCAGATGGCCTATATCATGTATACCTCCGGCTCGACCGGCAAACCCAAAGGGGTTGCGGTGGAACATGGTCCGCTGAGCGATCACAACCAGACCACCGCCCGTGTCTATGAGATGAGCAGTGAAAGCCGCGAGCTACCGTTCTTGCCGTTCTCGTCGGATGGCGGGCACGAACGCTGGATGGTGCCGTTGATGGTGGGCGGATCGGTGGTGATCCCCGACGGCCCGCTATGGACGCCGGAACAGACGCTGGCGGCCATGCGCGAACACGGCTGCAACAACGCATCGATCCCGACCACCTACCTGCAACAACTCGCTGAATGGGCCGAAGACACCCGAAGCGCGCCGCCCATGCGCCTATACAGCTTCGGCGGCGAGGGGTTGGCGCAATCGACCTTTGATCTGTTGTCGCGTGCACTCAAGGCCAAAACCCTGATCAACGGCTATGGCCCGACCGAAACCATCATGACGCCTATGGTCTGGAAGGTGGCCGCAGGCACCCAGTTCGAAGGGGTCTATGCGCCCTTGGGGCGTGCGGTGGGCGACCGGCGGGCCTATGTGCTTGATCCCGAAATGATGCCATGCCCGCAAGGGATCGTGGGAGAGATCTATCTGGGCGGCACGGGCGTGGCGCGTGGCTATGTCGGCAAGCCCGATGTTACCGCAGACAGGTTTATCCCCGATCCGTTCGGACCGCTGCTGGATGCGACCTGCGGGGCGCGGCTTTACCGTACCGGTGATCTGGGCCGCTGGCGCGAGGATGGAACCATCGAATTTGTCGGGCGTGTCGATTTGCAGATCAAGGTCAACGGATACCGGATCGAACCCGGCGAGATCGAGGCCGCGCTTCTGGCAGAGCCGCTGGTGAGCGAGGCGCTGGTTCTGCTGCGCGAGGACGGGGCCGCAAAGCGACTGTTGGCCTATGTCACAGGCCCGGATCTGGCCAACGGGCCCGACCTTTTGCGGGCGCTAGAGACCAAGTTGCCCCGACATATGCTGCCAGAGGCGGTGATTGTACTGGACCGCATGCCCACGAATGCCAATGCCAAGCTGGATCGCGCGGCCCTGCCCATGATGCCCGCCGCACGGGCCCAAGGGGCCGGTGTGACCGCCAAAGGACCGACGGAGGAAAAGATCCTTGCACTGTGGCGCGAGATCATCGGCGTGCCGGATATGGGGGTCACGGATGATTTCTTTGCCATGGGTGGCAAATCCCTGCTGGCGCTCAAGGCCTTGGCAGGAATGCGAAAATACTGGCCCGATACGGCGCTTACCATTGCGGATCTGTTTGACGCCCCCACCGTGCGCACGATTGCCGCGCGGATCGAGGCGGGCGGACAGACCGGACGCACGGCCATTGCCTTGCGCGCAACCGGCACGAAGCCGCGGCTTTATTGTTTTCCGGGGCTTCTTGTGTCCACGCGCGAATATATGCGCCTGACGGATTATCTGGGGCCGGACCAGCCGGTCACGGGGTTCTTGTGCCACTCGCTCAACGAGGAGAAAACCCTCAATGTCTCTGTAGAGGATGTGGTGGCCGAATATGTCGCGCATATCCGCGCACAAAGCGCCGGTGAACCGGTGGCCTTACTGGGCTGGTCATGGGGCGGGCTTTTGGCATGGGAGGCTGCGCGCCAGCTGCGCGATACGGTCGATATCCGGCTGTTGGGCATGGTCGATGTGTGTGATCTGGGCACCGATTTCATGCCGGGTGTCACGCCGCAGTTTGCCGCAGGCGAACGTGCGAAGCTGGAGCGCGATCTGCAGCTTTGGCTTGGCAAAACCAGAATGCGGCCACAATGGGACCGGCTGATCGGATCGATGGATGCGGAATGTTATGCCCAGTTCTTGCGCTTTATCGGCAACGAGCGCGACAGCCTGCCCTTTGACGGTCCCGAGATTTCCAGTCGCGAACATACGTTCTGGGTGCTGATCGACAATGCGCTGGTGTTTCGCCGCCATCGACCCGCACCGCTGGATCTGCCGGTGGCCTCGTTCAGCGCGGGCGACAGCCTCAGCCGCGGGTTGAACCTGATGGACTGGCGCAAACTGTCGCCACGCGCCGCACCCGCAGAGGTCGTGGCAGGCACAAACCACCTCCATATCATCGGCGAGGCGCGGTTTCATGCCCGTTTCAAAGCGCGGCTTGAGACGGCATGGGAGAGCTGAATTCTGACAGGCGTGCCCGGGTCGGGGGGGAGATGCCACCCGTCGGCCCGTCTGCGCCGGATTTCGCGCGATGCGGGCCCGTAACCATGGGGATGCATCTTTCGTCCATCACATAATTGACATCGCATGTGACTTCGCTATTTTGCCCCCCACCCAGGGTGACCCAAGGCAACGCAGCATAGTTCAACCTCGGGAAATCTGTTTTCATGATATTTCAACGTTATTTTTCACCCTCGCGCAGGGCACGACGCCTTTTGTTATGCCAATCCGCTCTGGTCGGTCTGACCGCCACCACATTTCAGGCTCATGCGCAGGAACAGACGGATGTGGTCCAGCTTGCGCCAATTGTGGTGCAAGGAAAACTGTCCTATTCCGGTGCGATCGACGGCTACCTTGCCCCCGCCACCGAAACCGGCGTGAAATCCGGTGTGCCTTTGGCGGATGTGCCGCAATCGATCACGGTTGTGACCTCGCGCGAACTGCAAGACCGTGCGCCACGGCAAGTCGAGGATGCGATTGCCTATGTGCCGGGGGTGCTGGCCTCGACATGGGGGATGGATGACCGTTATGACCAATTCTCGATCCGTGGCTTTGATATGGGGCCGTCGGCCACCTATCGTGACGGTCTGCCCCAAAAAGCGCTGAGCTTTTCAGGCTTCACCGTTGATCCCTATATGATCGAGCGTATCGACGTTCTGCGCGGCCCTGCGGGGGTGCTTTACGGCTCCAACGATGCGGGCGGGATGGTCAATATGGTGACCAAACGCCCCGTGTTTGACCATCTGGCACAGACAACCGTCGGCGTCGATAGCAACGGCACGGGGACTGCCGCGTTCGACTGGTCGGGTGTGCTCGACGAGGCCGGCACACTGGCCGGGCGGATCACAGGCAAGGTGCGCAAGGGTGAAACCGAAATCGACGACTCCGACAACGATCGGGCGTTCCTGTCCGGCGGGCTGACATGGGCGCCGTCAGATGACACCGCGCTGACCCTTCTGGCCCATGTCCAGCGCGACAAGCTGACCCCGATCATCATCGCGCCTGTCAACGGCGAGGATATCGATCCCGCTTGGGGCAGCGTGCCAAGCGATTACCCCTACAAACAATCCCCCTATAACCATTTCAACACCAAACAGCAGTCGTTCGGCTGGGAATTCACCCATAATTTCAGCGCAAATCTGGTGTTCAACCAACGCGCCCGATACGCACATCAGACAACAGATTACTCCCAGCTGGATTTCAGCGCCGCCACCGCGAGCGGGCTTGAATACTATGCCTTCCGCAACGAGGAAGAGGCCCAGACCTTCGGCCTTGATAACAACATCGGCTGGACGCAGAATTTCGGGGCTGCGGAAAATACACTGACCGTGGGGGCAGACTACCAACGCTCGCGCTATGAAGTGGGCCAGAAGATCGACTACTCGACCTATATCGTCAGCTATGATGCGCCGAATTTCGATTTCGATGTCGTCGATCCCGCGCTTGCGACCAAAGATCGCACGACCTATGTGGAAAAAGGCGTTTATCTGCAAAACCATCTGGACCTAGGTCAAGGCACCAAGGTCACGGCCGGCTTGCGCCACAGCTGGTTTGATACCAAGGCCGAGAACCTGCTGGACGGCTCACGCGACAGCCAGGACAACTCTGCCACCACCGGCATGATCGGTCTGACCCATACGATGGCCAACGGCCTGACCCCCTATATCAGCTACACCGAAGGGTTCGTTCAAAATACCGGCCGCACCATCGACGGTGATGTGCTTGACCCGTCAGAAAGCACGCAATGGGAGGTCGGGCTGCGCTATGCCCCGACATCGGATCTGATGCTGAGTGCGGCACTGTTTGATCTGCGCAAAACGAATGTGCGGGAATATGACACCCGCGATGCGACATGGTCGAGCTTTACACAAGCAGGCGAGATCAAATCGCAAGGGATCGAACTGGAGGCCCGCGGCAGGCTGACAGACCGGCTTGAAGGGGTGATGAGCTATACCTATCTCGACACCGAAAACACCCGTTCGGAAGATGCATCGCTTGTCGGAAACGAAAATGCCTTTGCGCCGCACCATCAGGCATCGCTATGGCTGGATTATGATGCCTCCAATCTTACGCCGGGCCTGAAAATCGGTGGCGGCCTGCGCTATGTGTCGTCCTATTACGCGACCCAAAGCAATGCGCGCAAAACCGACGGCTACGTGCTGGCGGATATGGGGCTCAGCTACGAAATGTCTGATGTGTCGTTCGATCTGGGTGTCACCAACCTGTTCGATAAAACCTACGAAAACATGTGTTACGACAGCTACGGTTGTTCCAGAGGCGAAGGCCGTCTGGTGACGTTCTCCGTGACCAGCAACTTCTGATATCGACGGCCACTGGCGCACGCCCGCGCCGGTGGCCCATGTCCCCCCTGATCACCGCCCGTCCCGCAGGCCGGTTGCCTTTGATGCCTTTGGCAGAAGCCTTCGCTGTGAACGCGGCCTGACGGTTGGAAAAGGCTGGTGCATGCATAGCTATTGCAGGCAAAACGGTCAGTGTGGGCCGAAAGGCCCACCGCATAGATGCGCAGCTGTAGGCGGCAATCAGTTGCGACGCGAAATCCTCAAGCATGAATATACGTGCGTTTTGTTCAAATGCGCACGCTGTGTACGCTCGTTGGCCATTACACCCCACCGGGCGCGACCACCGCCGGTGACGGTGGCCTTATAGATCACGGCCCAAAGGCTGCACGCAACGTCACGACATGCCTACACCACAGCTCAGCCCTGCGATGTGCTGTGGGAGCCTGATCGGTGCCAGCAGCCCGCAGCGCACATCGCAGGGCCTTAATATTTTGCCCGTAGCGCCTTTAGGGCCTCGACCAATGCGCCCACATCGGAGCCTACCGCCACAAACTCGCAGCCTCTGGCGATATAGTCCTGCGCAAGGGCGTGATCGGATGTCAGGATGCCTGCCGCCTTGCCCGCCGCATGAATGCGCCGCAATGCATCGTCAATCGCCGCCTGAACCTCTGGCACCTCGGAATGGCCGATATGGCCCATGTCGGCGGCCAGATCTGCGGGTCCGACAAAGATACCATCCACCCCCTCTACGGCAAGGATATCGTCAAGCGCCTCTAGCCCTGCCACGGTTTCCACCTGCAACAGCAGGCAGATCTGATCCTGGGCCGTTGTGAGGTAATCGGGAATGGTGTTGTAGCCGGAGGCCCGCGCAAGCGCCGCCCCGACACCGCGCGCGCCGCCTTTGGGATAGTGGACGGACCGCGCGACCTCGGCGGCCTGATCTCCGCTTTCGATCATCGGCACCAACAGGGTTTGCGCCCCGATATCCAGCATCTGTTTGATATAGGCGCGGTTGTCATCACTGGTGCGCACCACCGGATGGGTATTGCGGCCCACGGCACGAAGCTGTGCCAGCACATCGCGCAATCCGTTGGGGCCATGTTCCCCGTCAATCACCAGCCAGTCAAATCCGGTCAGCGAACACAGCTCGGCCACCGACGGGTCTCCCAAGCCGACCCACAGACCGATCTGGCTTTCACCAGATTTCAGACGCATTTTAAATTCATTGGTCAATACAGGCATAAAAATCACTCAAAGCTCATGGACACATGCCCGTGGAGGGTGAAAGCCTGCGCCCCCGCCCCCCGCCGGGCATTCGATGGGCGATAAAGACTGTCCGCAGGTGGTGCCCGCCCAGCCTCGATACGCCGTGAATATTGATGCATCGCTTTGGCCGGCCATTCAATCCCCAGTTTTGCGCGATCACACTGGAACGATTGAAAAAACCGATGAGGCGGACCTGCCGTGACACGGCCGCCGTGCCGCCTCAGGATTGCGCGCAACTGCGCAGCGCGTCCGCGTTCTTCAACGTGATAGATTTATAGCTGATCGCGATCCAGCCTCTGGCCTCGAAGGATCGCAATAGCGTATTGATGGTGTGGCGCGAGGTGTTTGTCATCTCGCTCAGTTCGGCTTGGGTAAAGCAGCACGCCCGTGCCAGTATTCTGGCATCAGGCGTGATCTCGAACAGGCGCAAAAGAACCGACGCCACACGACATTCGGTTTTGCGTATCAACAAGTCGGACACAACCCGGGCCATAAGGGTTTGATTGTATTCCGACAGCGACATCAGTTCACGCTCGCCCGCTGCAAGGGTTCTGGCGATGTGATCCACCCCGTCAGGGGACAGATACAAAACGACGGACGGCTCCATCGCCTTGAAGGTAAGATACCGTGGCTTGTTGCTGCTCAGCCCCCCTTGGCCGAACCAGTCCCCTTGCTGGAAAATATGGCCCAAGACGATCCCTGTCTGCTCGCTTTGCGTATAGGTGCCAAAGCTGCCCTCCACTATGCCGTAGATACCGCCGGGCGCATCACCGATATGATGGGGATATTCGCCAGCACTATAGGACCGCAGGCGGGCCAGATCGCGCACAGCTGCCGCAAAGTCCGGGCTTCGTTCGCCCAACCAACCCAAACGGGCATTTGCCCATGCCTTGTCGTCAAGCGTTTGCCCAGCCATAAATTTCTTCCGGTTTATGTCGTATTGTCGGCATTTGAACAATTATCAGACAAAAAGACACTAAGAAGTTGCCCGGGGCAGCGATCATTTATCGCCCGACTGTGTAGACCTCCATAGAGACCAGGTGGGGCGCCTTGCCCGCCTGGTCTGTTTTCACCCAGCCCTGCACGCGCGCGGCAAGGGCCAAAGCCGCCGCATCAAAGGCCCTTGGCCACGCGGTAGCCGTCCAGAATAGCGGCATGAATGTCGCGCGATGAGATCACATCACCGATCCTGTAGAGGGTGAAATCCTTGGTCATGTCAAACGTGTCTTCGGGTTGCGGGCGCCCTTGGACAAGGGCATCGCTATCGCAACGCCCGTTGTTGCGCGAGGCATCTCGAAGGGTGTCGAACACGTCCGAAAACGGGATGGTTCCATGTTCCAAAACAATATGATCGGCTATTTTCGTGAATGTTTTCTGGCTATAGCAATCCTGAAATTCCGCCATCAGACGGTTTTCATGGCGCTGAACGCGAACGAGTCTGGCATCGGTTGTACGGGCGATATCGTGCTGGGCAAAAAGCTTGCGAAAGCCGCTGCGATCAGGATAGGGCATTTCCAGACAGGTGGCCTCATCCGGCGTCACGAAACCGACCTTACGGCCCTGTCGCACCGCTTCCAGCACACAAGACGGTGCCGCCTGACGTCCGGTCCCGTCATAGACAAGAAACTCGCCCTCCGGCAGCGGCGCGCCAAGCATATCCCAGACAGACAAACACAGATCCCCGCCATCAACAAAGTCCGTATCAGGCAGTCCGCCGGTTGCGACAATCACCACCTCTGGCGCGAGCGACACGATATCTTGCGCATCGGCATAGCTGTTCAACCGGACATCCACGCCCAATCGTTCCAGTTCCGCCTCGCGCCAATCCAGTATACCCACCAGATCGGCGCGCTCCGCCACCAGTGTGGCCAAGCGCAACTGACCGCCCAGTTTGGCCGCGGCCTCAAACAACGTCACACGATGGCCGCGCTGTGCACTGATGCGGGCCGCCTCCAGCCCGGCCGGACCGCCGCCCACGACAACCACATGCTTTGCCTGTCCGGCCTTGCCCGCGTCGTGGCCCAAACCACGCTCCCGCGTTGTGGACACATTATGGATGCAGTGCGATTTGCGATACAGGCAATAGGACGCCCCGACACAGGGCCTGATCTGTTCCTCGCGTCCCGATTGCAGCTTGGCCACGATATCGGGATCGGCGATATGGGCGCGGGTCATGCCTACCAGATCCATCAGGTTTTCGCGAATGACATAGCGGGCGGTTGCCGTATCGCGAATGCCGCCTGCATGGATCAACGGCAGGGAAATCTCATTGCGAAACTGCTGGACGGTCGCAAGATACGGCGCAGATTTCTGGAACATCCCCGGCATGTTATCTTGCGATAACGCCAGATCGCTGTCCATCATGCCATACACGCAGTTGAAAAAATCGATGGTGCCGTCCCGCTCGAACATCTGGGCCAGCGCGATCCCTTCCCCAAGCGCCAACCCGCCCTCCACACCTTCATCCACCGTCAGACGAATGCCCACCGGATAGTCCGGTCCGACCGCTTGGCGGATGGCCTCATGCACGCGCCGCGCAAATTGCGCGCGGTTTTGCAAGGAGCCGCCAAAACCATCGCTGCGCTGGTTGGTCAGGGGCGACAGAAACTGGCCGATCAGATGCCCGCCCGTCAGCGTTTCGACCCCGTCGAGCCCCGCCTGTTTCGCACGCAAGGCAGCCTTGGCATAATCGTGGATAATCCGTTCGATATCCTCGGGCCCCATTTCCAACGGAAAGGCCCGATTGCGGCTTTCGCGCACACGCGAGGGGGCCAGAACCGGCAGCCAGCTTTTGGTCGAGGATTGCGCGCGCCGCCCCAGATGCGAGATTTGCGTCATCACGGCGGCCCCTTGCGCATGCACTTCTTCGGCCAGACGTGCCAGATCGGGAATGATCGCATCATCGGCCATATTGAGCTGACCGCCGCCCCAGCTGGAGTCGGGCGACACCATCGCACTGCCGCCGATCATGGTCATGGCCACGCCACCGCGGGCCTTTTGAACATGATAGGCACGATACCGGTCCCCGGGCATGCCGCCGTCATCCAGCATAGAGGCATGTGATGTGCTGATGATCCGGTTGCGAAGCGTCAATCCCTTCAAGGTAAACGGCTGCAGCAAAGGATCGTGTGTACGGGAAGCCGTCGTCTCTGAATGCATGACATGTCCTGAGGAAAATGGTGCGGTTGGTCCAAGCATGACGGAAATGGTTCGCAAATATTAGATTGAAAATTTGCGGCCCACCTATACGCTGGGCGTATGGAAGACCTTGATCGCAGATTCACCTCCCTGAAGCCGTTTTTGATGTTCGAAAGCGCGGCCCGCAAGGGAAGCTTTTCGGCGGTGGCACAGGCATTCAACATCTCCCAGCCATCGGTCAGCCGCAACATCGCCCAGCTGGAACGCGAGATCGGGGTCACCCTGTTCGAACGGCGCGTCAGCGGCGTGCGACTGACACCAGAGGGCCATGATCTGTTCCATGCGGTGACCCAAGGGTTCGGGCGGATCCTTGAAACGGTCGATGACCTGCAAAGGCGCGCGGGCAGGCGCGAAAATGTTGTGAGCGTTTCTGTATCGGGCAGCTTTGTAGCGCATTGGATGGCCCCGCGTCTGGCCGATTTTACAAATGCCTTCCCGAACGTGGATCTGCAATTCCAGCTGATCTCGGGGCTGATGCCTGAGTTCGACCCCCAGATCGACCTGTCAATCCGCACCATGGACCATGACATGTCTGGACCGAAATCGGTCGCGTTTTGTCCTGAAATGGTGCTGCCTGTTTGCAACCATGCATATCTGAACCGCCCGTCAGACATGACACGCCCGACGTTTTTGCATTTTGCCGGCCACGACAGGAAAATCTGGCGCGATATGACACCCTATCCCATGGCGCATCAACAGCCTGACGGTCATCTGCACGAGTTCGACGATTACTCTATCACGCTTCAGGCCGCCCTGAACGGCACGGGCATTGCCTTGGGATGGGTCAGTGTTGTGGCGCGATTGCTGATAGAGGGCCGCCTTGTGGCCGCATCCCCGCATCTGCATAAAACCGGCCGTCACCACCAGATCCTGATTTCCCCCAGAACCGAGCGCCCTGTCACCTGTGAGATCGCAAACTGGCTTGCGGCCAGAATGTCCGAAGATATCCGGCAGCTGGATCTGTGAACGCTCAATGAAATCGCAAGGGCAGAGCCATAGCACATTCGCGCCGTGCCCTTACAGGCCCGAAGCCGCGCGCAAAAGACCGCTTCGGGAATTGATCACACTTGGAATAAACAGGATTTCACGCAAGACGGTATCAAAGGCGACAACGCTGCTGATCCTGCAATCGACCCCCGGATTCCACGCGCCATTTGACCAGAGTGTTGTCACACCGGATCTGCGCGAAAAGCTGCGGATGACCTGACGCACATCTGCCCTTGCCTCTCGGCCATGGCAATGGCGCGCGCATTGTTTTCCGGATTGGCCTCCGTCTTCAGCCTAAAGCGGCGGCGACATTACGGGCATCCGTAAAGTGTCGCATAGTAGTGCAATCAGGACAGAGCCGCCCGAAGACAGGATCTACACTCGCCTGTGAGAACTTGGGGGATGGGGCAGCCTAGAAGGCTCGGTTGATGATGCTCTCGGTCGCAAGGCCAACCGCGCCCGGATATGAACTGTAACGCCGCCGCTCGGGCTTTGGGGCAACCAAGCTTCCTGTTTCATCAGGCGCCGCCCCACTGTCTCGCAGATCGAGATAGAGTGCCGCATTATGTCGGTTTCGAGGCTCAGCTAGCCATTGCAGCGATGGCTGCTTTGCAAAGGCCATGCTTCATGGCACGGCGAACAGAAATGTGCTTGTCTTTCAGGGGATACGAGCGCGGTGGTCAAAGTCATAACTCCGCGCCAGCCTCAGACGGGACCAACAGGACCGGTGCCTAATGCCGGTGTCTCAGGCCCTGCACATCGCCGCCAAGATACGTTTCTATCAGTTCAATCGCTGTCTTGGGCAGGTCATGCTCGATCTGAAGTTCGCGGATGTCGCGCAACAATGCTTCACGCTGACCTTTCAATTCTTCGACCTCTGGCCAAGGAAGCACTTTTCTTGCGTTCCATCATGGCAGGAACCTCCGAGCCAAGGCGCTGGTTTTTTCCAGACCATACACCGTCGACCTGCCACCTCCGACCGCTTATGTCACTGGCACGTGTCGCGGTTTGATGCCGCTCCTTTAATAGCCTTTATTGCAGCAGAGGAGATGGACTCTGGGAGTGAAACGAACGGGCGAAGTCCCGTGCTGATGCAACGTGGATCGCGCTGACCGAGCGGGCTGACGCGCAAACAGATGGCATCGGATTTGGGCGTTGGCCTATCGACACTGAACAAAGGGGTGACGGGGCATCGCGACAGTGACGTTATATCGGACTTGGCCCGTGAGAACGCGCGGCTACGGCGTGAAACCCGTATCCCGAAGGAGGAGAGGGGCATCCTGAAAAGGCAACGGCCTTCTTCGCGAGCCAAACCCCATGAGGCTCCGGTTCATCGAAGAGCACGGCCATGGGTTTACGGTCAACCGCCTTTGCAAGGTTCTGGATGTCAGCGAACGTGGCCCGCGCGCGCCTATCGCGGCCGAGCTGCCAGTCAAAGGCAACGGACTGACATGGGTGTTCTGGCCCACATCAAGGCACAGTTCCGTCTCAGCTTGGGGCCGCGATGGTCGCCCGAGAATGACAGAAAAGTTGAAAGAGCCGGGCCTGAACATTGGCCATCGTCGGGTTGGCCGGGTGATACGCGAGAATGGCAGTCGCGTTGAACGCTCGAAGACATACAGGGTGACGAGCGACAGCAACCATGCTTCCAACATCGCACCTAAGCTTTTGAACCGAGCGCTCCGCACCGACCGCCAGAACCGGAAATGGGCGGGCGCCATCAGCGACGTCCGGACCCGAAAGGGATGGCTTTAGCTTGCCGTGATCGTCGATCTGCATTCCCGCCGTGTGATTGGCCGAGCGGTCAGCAATCGCAGGAAGCGTGATCCGGCGATCCGGCGATCCGGGGCGTTACAGATGGCCGTGGCGCTCCGCCAGCCTCCCAACGGCTGCATCCATCACACGGTCCGGGGCCGCCAATATTGCGCCCGCGATTATCAGAAGCTCCTGCGTCGGCACGGCTTCGGTGGCTTGATGAGCGGCAAGGGAAATTGCTACGATCCCCCGGCCGTCGAGACAGTCTTCGAAACGATCAAAGCACAGCTGATCTGGCGCAGGCGAAGGCCATGGCACACACGCCGCAAGGCAGAAGCCGCCCTCTTCCAGTATATCAATGGTTTGCCACAATCCGCGCCGAGGGCACTCAGCATCGGGTTGGAAAAGCCCGGCCGCATGCGAGAAGAAAGTGGCGCAAACGAGCACCGGGGCAGCACGAAAACGCGACAGCTCCAAGAGGGTCAAGGCCATCAGCAATGCCCTTCCAGCGATCATCATTCTTTTACTGGTTGGCATCATGATCGGCATCAGGCTTGTCGCAGAGGGGTGGCGACGCTGATCTATTACGGCCACCAGCTGCTGTCGCCGCACATATTGCTGCCGGCCACGCCTGTGATCTGCGCGATCTCCTTGGTCATGACCAATTCCGGACGGGGTAGCTATCGTTGCGGTGGCTGTGCTTTCAGGGGCGTATTTCGGCGATCTGATGTCACCGCGGTCAAACACAACCACCCTGTCGCCCGCGATGGCCGGATCGCACCCGACCACCCATATCCGTCATATGGGCTGCCCGACAGGGGCACTATCATGGTCACCTTAGGCCTTGCGATCCGGCGTGGCCTGATCACCCTGAAGCAAAGCGTCCTCATCTCGCCTGCCGTGCTTTTGCCGCCTTTGGTCGTGATGGCCGTCATCTTCAAAAAAACCATGCCCCGGGAGCGCGGGCGGCATTCTGACGGGGGCATATAGGCAGTCGTCTGCCAAGGCGCGGAGTTCGCCTCGCTCCTATCGGTGTCTTTCGGCGGCTTGCACGTCATAACCGGCCTGAAGGATATGGCCGTCGTGCTGATACGCGGCGGGCTGCAAGGTCTGCTGGAATCCTCACCATCATCGTGGCGGTGATGTGGGGCGGGGGGATGGTGAACAGCCGAAAAAAACAGGGTGATCGCCATCTGTAGCTTATCCAGCACGAAGACGTCAGGCTTGCTCGTTCTATCGATCAGGCGGATCGCAATCGGGACCAGGCTCGTTTGATGCGACCAGTTCATGGCGATTGGGATGGGGGACCGCAGCCATGCCGCAGCATATCGCGAACGGGGCCCCGCCCCCGTAAAACCTGTCGCACGCGACCAAGGATACGGCACTGTCATATCCTGTCTTGCGCCGCGGAATGCATTGGGGGGCCTATCAGGCGGCCACGCCTGTGTCGCGACGGTGGCCGATGCGCCGATCAAGTCGTTTTGGCTGCCTTTCACTGCTGGTGACGCTATTCTTTTGATAAATGGGCCAGAAGGTAAAACCGCTTGCGCCTCAGGCAGGGCTGGCCCCGCAGAGCGTGGCCCACGCGGCCTTGTGTCAACCAGCCACGGCTGGTCAGGCCCCCCAAGCAGACAACGCGCGCGGTCAAAGAGGCCTTGGCGGCTGTGGCCGCGCGCCCTCGGTCCGCCAAGACTTCGGTGATCGAGGCTTCGGTGATCGAGGCTTCGGTGATCGGGGCTTTGGTCGGTAGGGGCTCGGCGCGTGGGGCTTTCCGCGCGCCTCATGGGCTGGCAGCGTTTCCTATCAGACCACGAATGCCTTGGCCTGCGGGGTTTTATGCAACGCATCGGCGATATATCTTAGCCCCCGTTCCAGCTCGACGCGGCCCTTGGCAGCCCCCAGACTAAGCCGGACTGCTTCGGGCGCGGGCCCGATTGCAAACGCATCCGACGGCACGACCCCCACACCAACGGTGCCCAGACGCGCCTGAAAATCCGCGCGTTTCAGATTATCGGGCAGGTTCAGCCACACATGGAACGCACCTTCGGGCTGATGTGAAAACACCTCTGGCAGCCGCTTGAGACCCAAGGCATGCCGGTGGCGGGTTTCGGTGCGGATTTCCTGGATCACCCGCGCGGCGGTGCCGCTGGTGATCCACTTCGCCGCGACCGCTGCTGTGAGCGAGGACACCACCGCCGCCGTGGCACGAATGGCAGTTTCGATATCATGCGTCTGGCGGCGATGACCTTTCGGCATCACAAGATAGGACACGCGCAACGCAGGCGACAGGCATTTTGCCAATCCCGCAATATAGAAAACCGCATCCGGTGCCAGCACGCGCAAGGGCGGGGGCGCATCGGGCACCAAGGCACCGTATGCATCATCTTCAATGATTGTAATCGCGTGCTCTTGCGCGATCCGCAATATCTCCTTGCGGCGAGACAGCGACATGGTGATTGCGGTCGGGTTATGCAGTGTCGGGTTGATATACAAAACCGCACGCGGGTGCACACGGCAGGCCTCTTCGAACGCGTCGGGCAGGATGCCATCTGTGTCCATCTGCAACCCGACGGTGCGCAGCCGCAAATACTCCGCCGCTGTAATCATGCCGGGATAGGTCAGATTTGCCGACAAGATCGTACCGCCTTCAGGAACCAGCGCGGCAAAAAGCGCAAATATTGCCCCCTGAGCGCCCGAAGTCAGCAGCACATCATGGGCCGACACACCCGGTATCCGGTCCGAAAGCCATCCCGCGCCCACCTCGCGGTCGCTCAACGTGCCGCCCGGAACGTGATATTGCAAAAGAGTTTCCAACCCTGCATCGCCCCCACCGAGGGCTGCGATATCGCTCCACATCAGATCCGAAACCGTGCTGTTTTCGAACCGTGGCGGCAGGTTCATCGTCATATCAATCGCGCCTGTATCCGGACCTCGGGACGGCGCAGTCACCGGCGCTTGCGGCAGGACGAATGTCCCCTGCCCCGCACGGCCTTCGATCAGACCACGCCGACGCGCCTCCGTGTAGGCGCGGGTGATTGTCGTGAAGTCGACACCCAGCGCATCGCCAAGCACCCGATGCGCCGGAAGCTTTGCCCCGGGCGCAAGCACCCCTGTGCGCATATCCCGCTCCAGTGCATCGGCAATCAGCATGTAAAGCGGTCCGCTATCACGAGCGATATCTGGTGCCCAGATCGGGGCGTGGCGCAATGTCGCGGCTTTCATCAGATCACATCCCTTGAGAATAGTGTATGCATAGTGTAAGGTATCAGTATGTAATTATATGCCTACAAGGACGTCAACACATACATACGGTCATGGCACCCCGCCGTCATCGATCAACTGCAAAGGCGCAAGTCACATGGTCACATTCGACACGGTATTTCAAGAAGCGCTTGGCCATCTTCGTGCCGAACAGCGCTATCGCAAATTCCGCTCAATCCGGATGAAGCCCCGAAGTCGCCCCGTTGCCGCGTGGCAAAAGCCTGACGGAACGGTGCAGGATGTAACGGTGTGGTGTTCCAACGACTATCTTGGTCTTTCACAACATCCAGACGTTCAGGCTGCCGTTGCAGAGGGGGTCGAACTGTATGGAGCAGGCGTAGGCGGCACGCGTAACATCTCCGGCACGCATCCCGCCCATATCGCCTTGGAAAAGGGCCTTGCGGACTGGCATGGAAAGGACGCGGCACTGCTGTTTTCATCAGGGTGGGTGGCGAACCTTTCGGCATTGGGCACATTGGGGCGTGTGCTGCCCGGTTGCGTGATCTTTTCTGACGCGGGCAACCACAACTCGATGATCGAGGGGATGAAACGCTCCGGCGCAGAGGTCCGGATTTTCCGCCACAATGACACCCGCCACCTTGCACAACTGCTGGCGGCCGCACCGGCAGGCAGTAGCAAGTTGATCGCATTCGAGAGCGTCTACAGCATGGATGGCTCCGTCGCGCCCCTGCGCGAGATCTGCGATCTGGCCGAACAGTTCGACGCATTCACCTATCTTGACGAGGTACATGCAGTCGGCCTGTACGGCCCCGAAGGCGCGGGCATCGCAGCGCGCGAAGGGGTGGCTGCGCGGATTACGATGATCCAGGGAACGCTTGCGAAGGCCTTCGGGCTGGTGGGGGGGTATATTTCCGGATCATCGGCGGCGGTGGACACGGTCAGGTCGTATGCGGAAAGCTTTATCTTCACCTCTTCCCTGCCCGCCTATATCGCCGCGGGCGCGCTGACCTCCCTTGAACTCCTCAAGACAGCGGACCCTTTACGCACACGTCTGTTTCACCAGATCGCCGCCTTGCGCGACGGGCTGCAGGCCTGCGCCATTCCTGTGATTGCAGGCGGCACGCAGGTTGTGCCCGTACTCATCGGCAACGCGCAGCAGACCGCACGCACAAGCGAGCGGCTTCTCGAGGATCACGCGATCTATGCCCAGCCCATCAACTATCCCACAGTTCCGCGCGGCACCGAGCGCCTGCGCCTGACCCCGTCACCGCAACATAGCGCAGCCCAGATCAACGCGCTGGTGTCGGCCCTCGACAGGCTTGCAACCGATATCGGATGGCGCAAGGCACAGACCCGACACCCGGCCCCGCACGCGCATCACAAAGCCTCGCGACATTACGCCACGTCGCCTTCATGATCAGCATGCCCTACTTATTGGACAGGCCCCACTACACCATCCCACGCGGAGGTATCCCCACAAGGTCCGCCCGACGTACGAAAAACCGCCTCGGAACGCATCGCGTTCATCATAATCAGCAGGAGAGGGAAGGATGACATTTCTTGGTATGTCCGCCGAGCTTTTAGCCCGGATACAATTCGCGTTTACCATCTCGTTCCACTTCATCTTCCCCGCCATCTCGATCGGGACGGCCAGCTATCTTGCCGTTTTGAACGCGATGTGGCTGTGGACGCGCGATGAAGCCTATCTGAAGCTGTTCGAATACTGGAAAACAATCTTTGCCATGACCTTCGGGATGGGCGTCGTCTCGGGGATCGTCATGAGTTACCAGTTCGGCACGAACTGGTCTGTGTTTTCCGAAAAAGCAGGCGCGGTCATCGGTCCATTGATGGGCTATGAAGTGTTGACGGCCTTCTTTCTTGAGGCGGGCTTTCTTGGCATCGCGCTATTCGGCCGGCAGCGGGTCGGTGACAAGATGCATATGGTGGCCGTGGCCATGGTCGCGATCGGCACATTGATATCGGCCACATGGATCACGTCGGCCAACAGCTGGATGCACACGCCCGCAGGATATTCGATCGACGCGAACGGTAATTTCGTTCCTGCCGACTGGTGGGCCATCGTGTTCAACCCGTCGTTTCCCTACCGTATGGTCCACACGGTTCTGGCCGCCTTCCTGACCACCGCATTTGTTGTGGGGGGTGTGGGGGCATGGCATCTGCTGCACGACCGCACGAACCGGCAGGCGCGGATCATGTTCTCCATGGCCATGTGGATGGCTGCCTTGGTTACACCTGCACAGATTTTCGTGGGCGACATGCACGGCCTGAATACGCTGGAGCATCAACCCGCCAAGATCGCCGCGATGGAGGGCCATTACGAAACCCATCCCGATGGCGCGCCGCTGATCTTGTTCGGTATTCCCGATGACAAGGCCGAGGTCACGCGCTATGCCTTGGAAATTCCAAAACTCGGCTCGCTTATCTTGCGCCATGATCCCAATGCCGAGATCAAGGGCCTGAAGGCGTTCCCGCGCGAAGACCGCCCGCCAGCGATGATGCCGTTTTTTACATTCCGCATTATGGTGGCGCTTGGCATGCTGATGCTGGCAATCGGCATGTGGTCGCTATGGGCGCGCTGGCGCGGCACACTTTATACGAACAAAACCCTGCACCGTGCGGCGCTGTGCATGGGGCCATCGGGGCTGATTGCGGTTCTGGCAGGATGGTACACCACCGAAGTCGGGCGCCAGCCGTTCACGATCTATGGCCTGATGCGGACGTCAGAGAGCATATCACCGCTTGCGGCACAGTCGGTGGGCACGTCGCTTATCGCATTTATCTGTGTGTATTTCGCAGTTTTTGGCGCGGGCACATTCTACCTGATCAAGCTGATGGCACGCCCGCCGGTCCTGCTTGAGGATCACGAACTGGACAAGGGCCCGATCCGCACCGCAGGCATCACGCCCGGTCCGGCACAACAAGACACGCAAGGAGACGGCCATGTGGTTTGATTATTCCCTGATCTGGGCGGCCATCATTGCCTTTGCCGTTCTGGCCTATGTTGTGCTTGACGGATTCGACCTCGGGGTGGGCATCCTGTTTCCGTTCTTTCCCGAGCGGCGCGACCGCGACATCATGACAAATTCCATCGCCCCGGTGTGGGATGGCAACGAGACATGGCTGGTCTTGGGCGGTGGCGGGTTGATGGCGGTTTTTCCTGTCGCCTACGCCACGATCCTGCCCGCCCTTTACGGGCCGATCATCGCGATGCTGCTTGCGCTCATTTTCCGCGGCGTGGCCTTTGAGTTCCGGTGGCGAACCTCTGCGAGATCGCGGTTCTGGGACCGTGCGTTTTGTGCCGGATCGGTGGTCGCAGCCTTCATGCAAGGCATTGCTGTCGGGGCATTGGTTCAAGGTATCCGTGTCGAGGAGCGCGCATTCGCAGGCGGCACATGGGATTGGCTGACACCGTTTTCGATCACAACTGGCGTTGCGGTTATGGTGGGCTATGCCCTATTGGGCGCCACGTGGCTGAACCTGAAAACCTCCGACGCGCTGCAGGCAAAAGCGCATAAAATCGCGCTTTGGGCCTGCGCGGCCATCTTCGTATTGATCGCCATCATTTCGATCTGGACCCCCTTCATCCGCGCGATCTATTTCGAGCGCTGGTTCAGCTGGCCCACCGCCCTATTCACTGTGCTTGTACCGGCCTTGGTGCTGTTGTGCGGATATGTGCTGTGGCATGGGTTGAAAACGGACAAGCATCTTCAGCCCTTTGTCGCGACGCTGGGGCTGTTCGTGCTCAGCTTCGCGGGCTTGGGGATCAGCTTTTACCCCTATATCGTGCCAGGCGCGCTGACAATTCAGGAAGCTGCCGCGCCCACGCAATCGCTTACTTTCCTGCTTGTCGGGGCGGCTGTGCTGATCCCGACCATCCTTGCCTATACCGGCTATGCCTATTGGGTTTTTCGCGGTAAAATCGATCCGGAAGAAGGATATCACTGATGCCGAAACTTGTCCGTCAGGGTCTGTGGTTTGTCGGTTTGTGGCTGGCAGGCGTGGGAACGGTTGCAGCCATCGGTCTGGTGATCCGGATGTTTCTGGCCTGAACCACCGCCCCTGACACCATGCGACCCCGCCGCCGCGCGCCATATCATGCGCCCGCATCTGCCCCTAGCCTGTCACGCCTTTTTCACGCCACATCTCGGCCTGCATTTCCGCCGTGACGGCGATGGCATTCTGCACAAGGGGAATATCTTCATCCGCACGCACGATACCAACGATGCCTGAAGGAATGGCAGGCCCTTCAATATCGCGAAACTCCACCCCTTCCAGATGAATGCTCGTGCGCAACATATTCGGTATGATCGCCACCGCCCGCTTCAGCGCGACCTGTGTCAAAACCGATATCAAAGAGCCGGGCGTTGACACGACATGCGGCTCGAACTTGCCACGGCGGGCAACCTCCAGCGTACCGAACTCCTGCTCGGGCACGATGAAGGGCACATCCCTCAGAGCGGCCGCACGCAGCGGCAGGCCCGCGCCCGCAACCTGAAGGTCTTGGGAGAGTGCTGCCACAAAATGGTCTGTGGTCAGCGCGTATCCGCAAAGATCGGGCGGCAGCTCGACCGGTGCCCTGACAAGCGCAACATCAATACGGTGATCGCTCACCATGCGCGGCAGATCCTCCATGACATGTTCTTCTGCGGTGATCGTGGCGGTCGGAAAACAGCTGTGAAACCTGCCCACCATTTTCTGCAAAATACCGGCATAGGCGGCCGAACCGACATAGCCCACACGCAATTCACCGGTCATCCCGCGTGTCAGGTTCCGCCCTAGATCTTCCGCCGCGCGCGCCGATTGCAAGACATCATCGACGGCAGCCATGAACACTGTGCCATTGCGCGTCAGCCAAACCTTGCGACTGGTACGCGCGAAAATCTGCATACCAAGATAATCCTCGGCATGGCTGATCTGAACTGACAAGGTCGGGACCGAAACCCCCAGCTCGGCGGCTGCCAATCGAAAACTGAGGTTGCGTGCGACGGCGGCGATATAGCGGTAATGGCGTAAATCCAGCATGGTATGATTGTTAGCCCGAACCTAACAATCATGCCAGAATAAAAGAATGATACCTATGAATACGCGGGGTACATGTCGGGCATCGATCAAAGGAGTATCATATGATCAAGACATGCCTCACAGCCGCGGCCATCGCCCTTATCACCCCGTTTGGCGCAGGCGGGGCGGTCAGCGCCCAAACGACAGAAGCAGTTGAAACCATGCCCGTTTTAACACTTGAGGCGTCGCAAACCGTGATGAAGGCGGCCGAGGCCGAAGCGGCCAAAAACGGTGCATCTTCCATCGTGATCGTGGATGTATCGGGCGCGCCGCTCCTGTTGCACCGCATGACCGGCGCGTTTCCCGCAAGTGCGGCGATCGCACAGGGCAAAGCCAGAACCGCCGTCGATTTCCGTACCAGCACCGCGAAGATGGAGGCAGGCATAAACGGCCCGCGTCAGGCACTGCTGTCGTCTGGATATGTGATGATGGAAGGCGGTGTGCCCCTATTACTCGACGGGCATGTTGTGGGGGCCGTCGGGGTCAGCGGCGGCACCAAAGAGCAAGACAATGCTGTGGCCACGGCAGGCGCGGCGGCCTTGGACGACTAGGCCTGCAAGTCCCCGAAACTCTGGCGTGAGGCGGGGCATGAGGTTGCGGTGCCCCGCCTTACGCCCATCGGTCGGCCCCACACCATGCACGCCGCGCGCAACCGCCACCAAACGGTGGAGCAGATCGCGCGCCGCGTGCATGGTGTGGGGCCGAAGATCGCCTGCGTTGCGGCGTGTGCAATCAGCCCCGATGGCCGATGCGCGCCATGAAGCGGTCCATTTCTTGCGGCGACGGCGTTTTTCCCGTGTAAATCTCGACATAACGCGGAAACCGCTCAAGCCGCTCGGCCAGCGGTTCTGTCACGCGCATCGAGATATAGCCGATTTGTACCAGATAGATCGTGCGCGCGCGTGTATCGGCATCCGCACGACTGTGCCCCCAATGTTCAAGCAGCTCGCGCAGGGCCTGTATCCGGTCATTGTCGGCCTTGTGAAGGCGCGCCAGAACATCTTCGTCTTGCTGCGCCCATGCCCGCACGGCCAGCTCCAGCCGCGTATCGAAACCGGCATCGGACAAAAAGGTGTTGATCACGTTCAGCATCGCCTCTGTCTCGCTTGCGGCATAATCGCGCGTGGCCGTCACAAGGGGCGTGGTCGTGGTATCCTCCCAGCGGTTGAGCAGCATCGCCAACAACTGCCGTTTGTCTTTGAAAAACCAGTAAAAGCTTGTGCGGGATAGTTTCAGCGCATTGGCCAGAGGCATGATCTTCACCCCGTCCACGCCATTTTCGACAAGCGCATCATAGGCCGCATCCAGCCAAAGTTCAGTCGAGCCACGCCAGCCGCGCTCGGGGAGAGAGGTGTCTTGCATTGCCTGCCCGCTTCGATGTTCTGCGCTGGTCTGACGCTGTCCGGTTTCAAACTGACCAAGAGCTTAGCCTGTACAAAAAATAGACAGGAGTGAACACTAAATTACCGTAGATATTGTCTTAAAAGAAAAATATGGCACATAACCGGTGCCTGATCCGGTCAAACTCATAGGTAATCTCCGTTTTACAATGCAATTGGCATCAAAAATTACCCTGCCCCGCATCTGGGGCGATATAAAATAAATTGACACGTATGAACATTTTCGGGAACGTGATCGCAGGCCCAAGGCACCTGAGCAAAGAAAGGTTCCCGTCATGTCCAGTGACCCGCTGTTGCAGCCCTACCAGCTTAAACACCTTACGCTGAAAAACCGTGTGATGATTACCAGCCACGAGCCCGCCTATCCCGAGGACGGCATGCCCAAGGAACGCTACCGCGCTTATCATCTTGAGCGCGCGAAAGCCGGTGTGGCCCTGACGATGACGGCAGGCTCGGCCAGCGTATCGCGTGACAGCCCGCCCGTGTTCAACAACATCCTTGCATGGAAGGATGAAGTTGTCGGCCACATGGCGAAGATCGCGCAGGACTGCCATGACGAAGGCTGCGCAGTGATGATCCAGTTGACTCATCTGGGCCGGCGCACCCGATGGGACAAGGGTGACTGGCTGCCGGTGGTCTCTGCAAGCCACAAACGCGAGGCCGCCCATCGCGCATTCCCCAAAAAGATCGAGGACTGGGACATAACGCGCATTATAGAAGATTACGCGCAAGCGGCCGAGCGGATGCAGGCCGCTGGGCTAGACGGGTTGGAAATTCAGGCCTATGGTCACCTTATGGACCAGTTCTGGTCACCGCTGACAAATGATCTGGATGCGCCTTATGGCGGGGATCTCGACAACCGCCTGCGCTTCACCTTCGATGTCTTGCGCGCAATTCGCGCGCGCTGCGGTGCGGAGTTTCTGCTGGGCGTGCGCTATACCGGCGACGAAGCCCTGTCGGGCGGGCTGAGCAAGCAAGACGGCCTTGCGATTTCGCATAAGCTGAAAGACAGCGGTCTGGTCGATTTCCTGAATGTCGTGCGCGGACATATCGACACCGATGCCGGGCTGACCGACACCATTCCGATCCAGGGCATGCGCAATGCGCCGCATCTTGATTTCGCGGGCGACATCCGCAAAGCGACCAAATTCCCCACCTTTCACGCCGCGAAAATCCCCGATGTGGCCACAGCGCGCCACGCCATTGCCAGCGGTAAACTGGATATGGTGGGCATGACCCGCGCGCATATGGCCGACCCCCATCTGATGCGCAAGGTGATCGAGGGGCGCGAGGAAGATATCCGGCCCTGTGTCGGCGCGAATTACTGCCTCGACAGGATCTATCAGGGTGGCATGGCGCTGTGTCTGCACAACCCCTCGACAGGGCGCGAGATCGAGCAACCCCACACGATCGACAAGGCCCAGACACAAAAGCGCGTGACGATTGTCGGCGCGGGGCCTGCGGGACTTGAGGCCGCGCGGGTCGCGGCGCTGCGCGGCCACCGCGTCACCGTGTTCGAGGCCGCCGATCAGCCGGGCGGTCAGATCCGCCTGAGCGCGCAGCAAGAGCGCCGCCGCGAGATGGGATCGATCACGCAATGGCGCTATGAACAGTGCCAGAAACACGGCGTGACGTTCCGCTTCAACCTGCTTGCACAGGCAGCAGACGTTCTGGAAACCATGCCCGACGAGGTGATCATTGCAACCGGAGGACTTCCCGATACCGATGTTCTGGCAGACAATAACGATCTGGTGGTCTCGTCATGGGACATCCTGTCTGGCGATGTAAAGCCGGGCCAGAACGTGCTGGTGTTCGACGATGCGGGCGATCATGCAGGGCTGCAAGCAGCAGATGTCATCTCTGCCACCGGCGCCAAGGTCGAGATCGTAACCCCTGATCGCAGCTTCGCACCCGAAGTCATGGCGATGAACCTCACCCCCTATATGCGCGCGCTACAACAGCGCGACGTCACCTTCACCGTCACGTGGCGACTGACGGGCGTTGCACGCGATGGCAACATGCTCAAGGCAACACTTGGATCTGATTATGGCCACGTGACCCGTGACAGGATGGTGGACCAGATCGTTGTCAATCATGGGACACTACCGCTCGACGAGATCTATTTCGAGCTGAAGCCGCACTCGCGCAATCTGGGTGCGGTCGATAACACCGCCCTCGCCACCGGCCAGACGCAACATATCGTGGTAAATCCGGATGCGGATTTCCGCCTGTTCCGGATCGGTGATGCGGTCGCGGCCCGCAACACCCATGCCGCGATTTACGACGCGCTGCGGCTGGTTCGCGATCTTTGAGGCCAAGAACAGGCGCGGATCGCCCCGATGCCATCGCGATACCATCGCGCAAGGCCGCGGTTCCCGACCAACAGCGTGGCACATATCGGCCTCGTGCAAGAGGCGCACACACCTGCGCGGCCCGTTTGGCTTGAACGTGCGGGATGGCCGTCAGCGCGGAGGCGACGCGGGTGTCGCGGACCTCCCCGACCGGCATCGCTCACGGGCCGAACGAGCGGAGGACAGGTGGGGGGGACAGATCGAAGAACACGGCCGATCCTTGTCCCCTCCGTGCGGGCCTTCATCCTTGACGCCTCCGGTTGCTCCTCGATGCACAGGCTTGACCTTTCATGACATTTCCTGCGAATTACTTTTGATCGTGATGTGCTCGGGCGCACCAGCCCCGCCGGTTGAGCTGCCCCGATCATCCGCCTTATAAAGGAGATGCCCCCATGACCGCTTGTGCACGATCCGACCGTGTCGGACTGTCCGATCTGGAACTGGTTGATATGCAGCCTTTCCATCTTGAGGGATTGCACAGGCTTTCGGTCAGCGTGGGCTGGCCGCATCGCAAAAGCGACTGGGCGCGGAATCTGGAAACGGGGCATGGTGTCGTGGCCATAGACGGCCTTGAACGGATTCACGGCTCGGCCATGTACTTTCCCTATACAAACGGGCCCGCCGCGATTGGCATGGTCCTTTGCCATTCCCGTTCACGCACCGCCGGCCTGAAAAACGGCCTGACACGTGACGTGATTGAACGCGCCGGGGGCGGTGCTGCGTTTCTCAATGCCTGCCATTGCGATATCAACATGTTCGGACAGATGAGTGCCCATCCTGTACGCGGGGTTTTCAAATATGAGGGGTATCTCAAGGATCTTCCGACGACGCCACTGGCCACCACACGCCACTGCCTGCCTACGGATTACGACCAGATCAGGGAACTTGATCACGCAGTCTATGCATCAGACCGTGGCCCCTTATTGCGCGCCCTGCTCCGGCGCTCGGAGGCGCGGGTCATTGAACGCGCGGGCCGGGTCGACGCATTCGCCATGCGGCGACCCTTCGGTCGGGGGCTGTTGATCGGACCGGTCGCGGCGACGCACGAGGCGGATGCCATCACCTTGGTCGCCGCACTTCTGGCCGATTGTCACTCTCACTTCGTCAGGATAGACACCCGCCTTGATCAGGGGCGATTTGTGGAGTTTTTACAATCCCTTGGCCTGAGACAGAGTCTGCCGGTCACGACCATGGCCTTCGGCCAGCGCGCCAAGGGGCGACACCTTCCTGCCTATGCGCTCTCCGGTCACTCGACAGGCTGACCTTTCGGCAGTCATCGAACGCGCCCCACGCCGCTGTCAGCCGCGCGATAGTGGAAAATATGCGTCGCGGGCGTATAGCCACTCCACCACCCGCGTCGCATCTGAAGGGGTCGTGACGGCAAGCGGGAATGCTCCCGCTTTAAAACCAACGGGATTCGGACGAATGATTTTCCAGCGCGATGACTGCGGCGCATCTGATGCATACGCAGAGAGTGGGGTTGATCCCTGATCCTTTCGATCCTGCGACACGCCGAAGGCAGCATGCCGGTGGCTGATCTATACCGCGCGCACGGCCTGAGCGCGGCATCCCGCCCGCAATCAAACGAAAATGACTGCGTAAATTCTACGATGACATCCCGTTAAAAACAGGAGGATTATCGCCGGATGGGATATCTGCAAAGGATTTCAGCCCTGTGCGGGAGGATGGCCGGATTGGATGACAGGTTCGCCTCCCGAACGCGGAGCGGGATATTCAAATAAAAGATCAAGCAGATCAGAAAACAACCCCGAGGATCATAGCCCCGACGACCAGTTGTTCACAGGCCAGAAGTCATGAGGTTTAAATTCATCCAATGACACGCGAGGGCTTTTGCAGCAGCGCGCCTTTGCAAGAGCATGGATGTCCGTTCACGCGGTTTACGCGCATTCCGCAACCGCCCGCCCAGTCGCAGACAGCGGTCTGATCCAAGTCCACAGTCTCATATCAAAAAACTATCGCGTCACAGGCGTGGCAGCGACGGCCGGCCTTGAATGACGTGAGGGGTGAGGGGGACCGGTCTGGATGTCGGATCACCGTGTAGGCCGTTCAATGCGCCAGAATGGCAAATTTGTTGAGAGAACACGTCAGTTCATGGCAAAAACCGACAGCGATCACTCGGTCAACATCACGCCTAATGTTGTGGATCATGACTTGACGGAAGATCGGGCCCACCAGAACCGGGCGGACCATATCAGCTATGTCTGGGCCAGCGAAGGTTGGCCGCGTAGCATTGCGTTGACGTGTTGATCGTCAAGCCGCCCCGGCTACGGACGAGATGTGACCTCAAGAGGCCGCCTGACGGGGACGCCCCGAAACACTCCTGCCCCCTTGGATCGGTGCCTTGGCATATCGCAAGCAATGAGGGCACTATGAAGACGATACATCCAGATAGTATCGGCGTATTTCAGGCCGGCCATGTGGCTGTTGCACGCGATACACAAGGCCCCCGTTTCGCCGCGTTGTTCATTCCCACGGAACCAAGGCGGGGCGGCACCGAAGCGTTGGGCGCGATTGCTAGAACAGATCCTTGCCTCAGGGATCGAAGGGGCTGGCGCAAACGGCGCGGGACTTGCCTGATTTTTATGGCTCCAAGGCCACTCGGTCAAACCGGCACCTTTGAGACACGCAAGGCAAAGCAGCCAGATTGGATGCGCAGAGAACCTGCACGATCCGTTCTCTGCGGGCAAGCAACAGCACGTCCCAAGACCCAGACGGGCTCATTGGCGATGATCTGGCATTTAAAGATCGCAGGCGATGGTCATCGCTGAAGACGCTGATCATCAATGTGCCCGCCGATTTGCCTGACGTAATAGATCGGATCCAAGGCAAAGTCGCGCAGATCGGCCACATCACGACATTCAGGCAGACCAATCACAGAGATGCCGACACTGGTTGCCTCTATTCAGAGGCGGCGATCGACAGGCCAACGCAGCAGTTTATCGCGCCACCCTCGTCAGGATGCGACACCATGAACAAACCCGCGCCTATGCCAGAAAAAGCCTCCAAGAAGAAAAGGGAGATCAATCGTTGCCTGAAACGCGACATCATCCGTGAAATCTATAGCCCGTTTGGCATGGCAAAACCGCATCAGCCCAACGCTTGATGCATATCAAAACGTCAATGCAGTGGCAGAAAGCTTCTTCGAACCATCAAGGCCGGGCGGGTCTGTCCCTAAACGTGTTCTTCTGCCTTGGCAGGTGGACTGTTTTCGACGGACCCAAACCGTCAACGGTCGGGCACCGCAATGACCCTGTTATCACCGGATATGCGGTCTGCCGCCGCGGCGATGCGCGATAGTGCCTCAACCCAAGTCCAGCAGCCGCGCGCGAATACGGACGGCACGCCGCAGGCTGGTGAGTGCCGCGCCAAGACCCGCAATCCATAGCGCCACCGTCAACACGGTGCCGGGCATTGCAAAAAATGGCTCAAACACCGCCAAAACCGCAGCCCCCGTGACCAGCGCCATACGCTGCGGCTTGGCCATCGGGCCTCTGAAATCGGGCGGCAGGCCAAGCCCGGCGCCCAGTTCGCGGGTATAGGCCGTCAGCACCGCCATCGCACCTGCCGCCAGCCCCAATTCAGGATGCCCGACACCGATGCCAATCCCTGCAAAGATCAGCAAATCCGACACGCGATCGGGAAACTCGTTCCACAGCGGCCCGTCCGGGGCGCTGCGCCCCGCCTCGACCGCGACCATCCCGTCAAAAAGGTTGCACAGTAATCTGACTTGGCAAAAAACCGCCCCCAGCAGCAGAAGCGCACCGGTCCCCACCACACCTGCCCCCCACCCGCTCGCGGCGAAGGCAAGGCCCGCCACAAATGCCGCCCCCATGCTGGCTTGCGATATGGCATTGGGCGTCACGCCCTTATCGGCCAGCACACCGGCACAGCGCGCGGCCCATTTCGTATCACGGCTTCCCAGCGGGCGACGGTTTTTCAGATCAACCATGGGGGTCCTTCCTATCAGGCCTTCGCCCTGCACGTCTTTGGCGCAGGATGTTATAAGTAAAGATATAGCTCAGCGACACGCACAATGGCACGGCGATTGTCGCGACGATCTGTGGCGTGCCACACAGCCAATGCGCCGAGACCAGCAACAAAGCCGATACGCTGATCGCGACCAGCGGCGGCAGCCAGTATCCCGGCCCGCGCGCCATGCGCGGGCGCATCCAGTCGACCGAGCGTTTTAGCCCCAGCGTCAGCGCGCCCGAAATCATGCCTTGCACCAGCCCCGCCAGCAGCATTGCGCGCAGGCCATGGCCCGCGTTGGCAAACACGGCCCAACCGCCCATCGCCAGAAATCCCACCGCCACATGCACCGGGGTGGAGGCTATAAGACGCGCGATACTCAATGCAGGTCCCAATAGAACCGCACGACATGAAAGAAGATCGGTGCCGAAAAGATGACCGAATCCAGCCGGTCGATAAACCCGCCATGCCCGGTGATGAGGTTGCCCCAGTCTTTTACCCCGCGGTCGCGTTTGATTGCGGACATGACCAGCCCGCCAAAGAAGCCCATAAGCGTGACCACCAGCGACAACCCGAAAGCCTGCAGGACGGAAAACGGCGTGATCCAGAACAGCGCAGCCCCCAGCAGGCTGGCGCTAAGAGTGCCACCGATCAGCCCCTCCAGCGTTTTGGAGGGCGAGAGGTTCGGCGCGATCTTGCGTCGGCCCAAGAGCTTGCCCCAGACATATTGCAGCACATCAGAAGACTGCACGACCACAATCAGGAAAAAGATCAAAAACAGGTTTTTCCCCTCATAGCCCGGGATCGTCAGGCTGAGTAATGCGGGCACATGGCTCACGCAGAAAACGGCAATCATCAGCGCCCATTGTGCTTCGGACACCCGGATCAAGAAGTTTTCAGACTGTCCGCGCAACGTCGACAGGATCGGCATCAGCAAAAACGCATAAACCGGGATGAAGATGGAATAGAACCCGTACCAGCCCATACCGACGGCCAGATATTGCAGCGGCAATACGACAAAAACGGCCGCCGCCAATGCCCAGTGATCGGCCACCACCGTGTTTGTCAGCGTCAGAAACTCGCGCAGCGCCGCGAAGGAGCAGATGGCAAACAAGATGACCACTCCGGCTGTTCCGGCCAGAAAAGCGATGGCCATCACCGCGACCATGACCCACCACGCGTTGATACGTGCAGTCAGGTTCTGGATTGTCAGATCATCCGCGCCCATCCGCCGCTTCAAAAGCTGCGCGGCGCCCGTGGCGATCAGCAAAACGGCCAGAACAAGGCCCAGTAGAATGATGAAATGCGGATCCATGTCAGCCCTTCTTTTCAGGTGCCAATACGAGCAACGCGCGCTCGGCGCGCGCAATGAAATCCGCCTTGCCCTCGTCCGGCCTCAATCTGATGGGCGCACCGAACGCCACCGTACAGATCAGCGGGATCGGCACCAGCGCGCCTTTCGGCATCACGCGATTGAGGTTCTCGATCCAGACGGGCACGATGTCGACCTGTCTATTCGCTTTGGCCAGATGAAACAGCCCCGGCTTGAACGGCAGGAGGCGGGTTGGCCCTGTGTTGCGCGTGCCTTCTGGGAACAGGATCAGGCTGTCGCCATCGTTCAGCGCCGCGCTCATCTGCGCCACCGGATTATCGGCGCGTGTCATCGGCTTGCGCTCGATCAGCACAGCATTAAATACATCCCTGCCTATGAAGGACTTCAGTTTGGATGTCAGCCAATAGTCCGCGCCTGCGACAGGCCGCGTCCGACCGCGCAAAGCGGGCGGCAGGACCGTCCAGACCAGCACGAAATCGCCATGGCTGTTGTGATTGGCAAAGTAGATGCGCTGCTCGGGTACAGGCGCAACACCGCGCCACTCGCCCCGCACGGCGGTGACGGCACGGGCAAAGCCCACGATCAAGGCGGCAACAATGCGAGCTGGCAGGGACATGCGAGTGGCTCCAAGATGACGATGATCGGGCAATTTCCACCAAATATGACACACCCCGGCCACGCGGCCCCACACTTAACGCCGGAGAGTTATCTTGGCTACCGGTTTCACCTGATTGGCTTATGTCTTTCCCGTCGAACGCAAGCGGGCCTCAGTCGGCCCTTTTCGCGAAAAACCGCCCCTCCCTGCCATTACTGCACCTGCGCCTGTTTTGGCGGGCCGCGCTTTTCCGTGATCAGCCGATATGACTTGTCTACCCCAATCCGGCCCACGCCAGCCCGGCCGCCACACCAGACAAAGCCACTATATTTCCCGATACACCCAAGGAAGGTGCCCCGATATCCGGCGATCAAGTGCCGCGTATGGCACTCCAGCGCCATAGCGGCCCCGGCGGCCACGCCAAACGCGTGAAAACCATAGTTATCGCTGACGGTCCCGGTTTTACGACCCCGCCCCTCACGAGCGCAAAACGCACCACGATTGCGGGGGGCACCCGAGCGGGCAAATCGTCATAAACGCTGTGGCAGCAAACGCGGCACACGCGCCCCATCGGCGAGAGGCATAGGGCCTCTGGCTGTCTTGCACTGCAGCGACTTGCCCGCTGGCGGGCGCAGACCTGAAAATGGGATCCGCATCTGTGGGGAGATCGCGACCGAGTATGGCAGTGCTCCAAGACCTTGCATCAGCGGACCTGATTTAGCCGATGAGAATGAACCGCCACCCCCCTGAAGCTCCCCCCTGAAAATGCCGCGCGCCGCTGCGTGGCACGAAGCGGCGGGCGCGAACGCCCCCCCCCAACACATCAAGCAAAAGGTTAAACCTATGTCGGCATCCGGTCATGGAGGGGATGTGACACGTGCCGTGATCCCTCGGATCTATACTCCCTACGGCCACCGCATCTCTCATCCGTAAAGAAATCCGCTGATGGTTGCGATGCGCGGAGGGGACCGGAACACCGCATAAGATATGCGCTATAGCCGGCTTTTCGTGACAGGGCATAACCCGGAGACAGCAACGTGAACAGCACTTCGGGTACCCAAATCACCGTTTGTGCCGTGCCGTCTGCGATCCCACCGATAAAAGCGGTACCTTTCGGAATGTCGGCACCAGCGGCCTGCACATATCGCAGAAATCCGGCGCCATCGGCCCGTGCATTCTATTGCGACGCATGCTCCCGGGGCGGGCTGAACCGATAGATGGCCTTTTCCCCGCGCCGTCATGCGAAAGCCAGTCTCCAGCGTATCTGATACATCGTGTGCCCCGATTGATCGCTCAAGGATATGCCCTGTCTGGCCCCCTGCTTTCAGGCATAAAAAGCCGGGGCGCGCAGTCTTTGCACGCCCCGGCGGATGTTACGACCTTCTGACTTAGGGAACGTGCTTTACTGGTTCCACGAAGACACGAGTTCGTCGTAGCCGATGGTCATCGGCTCTTCATCCTCGTTGTCCAGCTTGGGCTTGGGTGCGCCCGGCTGTTCCAGCCAGTAGGAGGCCTCCTTCTCTTCACCCATAACCGGGCCAAGATCGCCTTGAATGCCGGCACGCTCCAGACGCTCCATCACGTTTTCCATGTCAGCACACAGCTGATCGAGCGCCTCCTGAGAGGATTTCGCGCCAGACATCGCATCGCCGATGTTCTGCCACCACAACTGCGCCAGTTTGGGATAGTCCGGCACGTTGGTACCGGTGGGCGACCAGCGCGCACGGTCGGGAGAGCGGTAGAATTCAACCAGACCGCCCAGTTTGTCCGCCCGCTCCGAGAAGTGGTCGGAATTGATCGTGGATTCGCGGATGAAGGTCAGGCCCACATCGGATTTTTTCACGTCAACGGTCATGGAGGTGACAAACTGCGCATACAGCCACGCGGCCTTGGCGCGGTCTTCTGGCGTAGATTTCATCAGCGTCCAGCTGCCCACATCCTGATAGCCGACCTTCATGCCTTCTTCCCAGTAAACGCCATGCGGGCTGGGGGCGAGACGCCATTTGGGCGTACCATCCTCGTTCATCACCGCATCGGAATCCACCAATGGCGCGACAAAGGTCGTGTACATGAACATCTGCTGGGCGATATTGCCCTGTGCAGGTACGGGACCTGCCTCGGAGAATGTCATGCCGGCAGCCGAAGGCGGCGAATACTCCTGAAGCCATTTGATCGCCTTATCGACGGCATAGACCGCCGCTGGCGCATTCGTAGCCCCGCCGCGTGTCATACAAGCGCCCACAGGTTGGGACTTATCGTTGACGCGGATACCCCACTCATCGACCGGCAGACCGTTGGGTTCCCCCTTGTCGCCCATCCCCGCCATGGACATCCACGCGTCGGTGTAGCGCCAGCCCAGACTTGGGTCCTTTTTGCCGTAATCCATGTTGCCATAGACCTCGACACCGTCGATCTCGCGGCCGGTGAAGAATTCAGCAATATCCTCGTAGGCGGACCAGTTCACCGGCACGCCAAGATCATAGCCGTAGGTTTCCTTGAACTCGGCCTGAATTTCGGGATCGTTGAACCAATCATAGCGGAACCAGTACAGGTTCGCGAACTGCTGGTCGGGCAGCTGGTAAAGGTCGCCATCGGGCGCGGTGGTGAACTGGGTGCCAATGAAATCTTCCAGATTAAGCGTGGGCGAGGTTACGTCCGCGCCTTCGTTTGCCATCCAGTCGGTCAGGTTGCGCACCTGCTGGTACCGCCAGTGGGTGCCGATCAGGTCGCTGTCGTTGACGAATGCATCATAGATGTTCTGGCCCGACTGCATCTGGGTTTGCAGTTTCTCGACCACATCGCCTTCGCCGATCAGATCATGGGTCAGGTTGATGCCGGTGATCGCGCTGAAAGCGGGGGCCAGTACCTGACTTTCATATTCATGGGTGGTGATGGTTTCGGACACCACGTTGATCGACATGCCCTTGAACGGTTTGGCGGCGTCGATGAACCATTGCATCTCGGCTTCCTGATCGGCGCGGCTCAGTGTTGATACATCGCCGATCTCTTTGTCGAGAAATGCCTTGGCATCCGACATGTCGGCCCAAGCCGGTTGGGTCAAGGCAAGCGCCAGCCCCAAGGCCGTGGTGGATTTCAGTAGCACGTTCATTATAGGTCTCCTCCCCTTTTTTGGTGAACGTAGACGATCCGGCTCGATGGTCAGAGCCGGGATTTGGCGTGGTCTAGACCCAGCGGAACACCGCTCCGGCATAAACCAGACAGACGATCATCGCGTAGGGCTGCGGGCCAAGTTCGAGCCCCAGCCATGCGAGATTGATAAAAGCCGACCCCAACAGCGTGATATACAGGCGGTCGCCACGTGTGGTCTCGATCCGCAGGATACCCTTGCGGGGCACTTCGGGAAAGCGGATCGCCAGCACCGTAAATGTGGCCAGCAAGGCGGCGATCACGAGGAAGAACGCGGCGGTGGGCCATGTCCAGGCCATCCAGTCAAGCATTGCGAGATCCTTTCAGAATGCGCATCATACCCGCCCCAAGGCAAAGCCTTTGGCGATGTAGTTGCGGACGAAATAGATGACCACGGCCCCCGGCACGATGGTCAGCACACCGGCTGCCGCCAGAACGCCCCAATCCACACCTGCGGCACCGACGGTGCGCGTCATGGTGGCGGCAATCGGCTTTGCATCCACCGAAGTCAGCGTGCGCGACAACAGCAGCTCCACCCATGAGAACATAAAGCAGAAGAACGCAGCCACACCGATGCCGGACGAAATAAGCGGGGTGAAAATCTTGATAAAGAACGCCGGGAACGAATAGCCGTCAATATAGGCGGTCTCGTCGATTTCCTTGGGCACACCGCGCATGAACCCTTCAAGGATCCAGACGGCAAGGGGCACGTTGAAAAGGCAATGCGCCAGCGCCACGGCGATATGTGTGTCAAACAGGCCGATGGAGGAATAAAGCTGGAAAAACGGCAGTGCGAAAACGGCCGGGGGGGCCATGCGGTTTGTCAGCAACCAGAAAAACAGGTGCTTGTCGCCCATAAAGCTGTAGCGGCTGAACGCATAGGCGGCAGGCAGCGCCACAGCCAGACTGATGGCGGTGTTCATCACGACATAGATCATCGAGTTGACATACCCCATGTACCAGCTCGCATCCGTCATGATGGTCGCGTAGTTTTCGAATGTCAGGTTGCGCGGCCACAGGCTGAATGCGCCCAAGATCTCGTTGTTGGTCTTGAGGCTCATGTTGATCAGCCAGTAGATCGGCAACATCAAGAACAGCAGGTACAGCGCCATGACCACGGCACTGCCCGATGGCCGGAAGCGACGGGACGTCACGCGGGGTTTATGGATCGTCATCTCGGGGGTGTCGGTGACATTTTCGGGAAGTGTGCGATCGGACATTTACTTGCCATCCCTTTTGTCGAGTGTGGTCATAACGGTGTAGAAAACCCAGCTGATCGCCATGATTACAAGGAAATACATCAAGCTGAAGGCTGCAGCAGGCCCAAGATCGAACTGCCCCAATGCCATTTTAACAAGATCGATGGACAGGAAGGTCGTCGCGTTGCCGGGGCCGCCTCCGGTCAGCACGAACGGTTCGGTATAGATCATGAAGCTGTCCATGAACCGCAACAGGATCGCAATCATCAACACACCGGCCATCTTGGGCAGCTCGATATAGCGAAACACGGCCCAGCGGCTGGCCTGATCGATCTTGGCGGCCTGATAGTAGGCATCAGGGATCGAGCGCAAACCTGCATAGCCCAACAGCGCCACCAGCGACGTCCAGTGCCAGACATCCATGACGATGACCGTAACCCACGCATCAAAGGTGTTTTGGGTATAGTTGTAATCAATCCCCAGCGCATCCAGCGCATAGCCCAAAAGCCCGATATCGACCCGCCCGAAAATCTGCCAGATCGTGCCGACCACATTCCACGGGATCAGCAAAGGCAGCGACATAAACACCAGACAGAACGATGACCAAAAGCCTTTCTTGGGCATATTCAGAGCGACAAAAATACCAAGCGGCACCTCGATCGCAAGAATGATCGCCGAGAACATCAACTGGCGCCCGAGCGCATTCCACATACGATCCGAATGCAGCATATCATCGAACCAGTCGAGGCCCGCCCAGAAGAACTGGTTGTTGCCAAAGGTATCCTGCACGGAATAGTTTACCACGGTCATCAGCGGGATCACGGCGGAAAATGCAACCAGCAGCAGCACCGGCAGGATCAGGAACCATGCTTTTTGATTAACGGTCTTGTTCATACGGATGTCCCCCGTGGTGCGATGCGCCAGTCGTCGGCGTAAACGTTGATGCCCTCCGGCGCGAATGTGATCCGGTTGGTGTCAGCCGCAATATCCTCGCCCTCGGCGACAACGGCATTGATTTCACGGCCCATAACATCAAGACGGACGATCTTGTGACGCCCTACATCCTCGATCCGGCGAATGGTCGCAGGCACCCCCTCCCCGTTTGCAGACAGGCGGATAAACTCCGGACGCACGCCAAGCTGGGTGTGACCTGCAGCGCTGTAATGACCATCCAACGCGACGCTCACATCACCTATACGAGCGTGGGTGCCGTCGATTTGCGCATCAAACAGGTTCATGCCGGGCGAGCCGATGAAATACCCCACAAAGGTATGGGCGGGGCGTTCGAACAGTTCCTGCGGCGTACCGATCTGCACGACACGACCATCATACATGACCACAACCTTATCGGCGAAAGTCAGCGCTTCGGTCTGGTCATGGGTGACATAAATCATCGTATGGCCGAAATCCTGATGCAGCTTTTTCAGCTGCGTGCGCAATTCCCATTTCATATGCGGATCGATCACCGTCAGCGGTTCGTCGAACAGCAGCGCATTCACATCCTCGCGCACCATGCCGCGACCAAGGCTGATCTTTTGCTTGGCATCGGCGGTCAGGCCGCGCGCTTTGTGGTTCAGCTCGGCCTCCATGTCGATCATGGCGGCGACCTTTTGCACGCGGCGTTTGATTTCGGCTGCGTCCATCCCCATGTTTTTCAACGGGAAGGCAAGATTGTCGCGCACCGACATCGTGTCGTAGACCACGGGGAACTGGAACACCTGCGCGATGTTGCGCTCTGCGGTGGGCGCGGTTGTCACGTCCTTGCCGTCAAACAGGATGCGGCCCTGTGACGGGATCAACAGACCGGAGATGATGTTGAGCAGCGTGGACTTGCCGCAACCGGATGAACCCAGCAAGGCATAGGCCTCGCCATCCACCCAGTCATGGTTCAATTCCTTTAGCGCGAAATCGGCGTCTGACTGCGGGTTGGGCAGATAGGAATGTGCAAGGTTATCAAGAGTGATCTTTGCCATAGCTCAAGCGGCCTCCGCATAGGGTGCAGTCGCGACAAGAGTGCCGTTTTCCGCAAAAAGATAGATGCGCGACACATCAAGATAGACCGGCAAGGGCTGCCCCGGTTTCAGGTCGCGGATGCCGTGGATCAAACCGACCCAGCGGGCATCATTATGCGCAAGGTGAACAAAGGTTTCCGATCCGGTGATTTCCATGACCGCCAGCGTGGTATCGAACCGCAGCCGGTCAGGGCCGGCGTCAAGCATCAGGTGGTTCGGGCGAAAACCCAGCATATAATGCCCGTCCGGCACATCGCGCCCGACGGCAGGCATCGTCTCATCTTTGCCGAAATGCATGACATCGCCACGTTTTTCCACGCTCAGAAAATTCATCGGCGGGTCGGAAAAGACCCGCGCGGTCGTGGCGTCCGTCGGATTGCGGTAGACTTGCGCGGTCGGGCCGAATTGCGTCACACGGCCTTCCCACAAGGTCGCGCAATTGCCGCCAAGCAGCAGCGCCTCTTCGGGTTCGGTCGTGGCATAGACAAAAATCGAACCGGATTCAGCAAAAATACGCGGGATTTCCGCGCGCAATTCCTCGCGCAGTTTATAATCAAGGTTCGCCAGAGGCTCGTCCAGAAGCACAAGGCCTGCGTTTTTGACCAGCGCGCGCGCAAGCGCACAACGCTGCTGCTGTCCGCCGGACAATTCCAGTGGCTTGCGTTGCAACATCGGGGTCAGCTGCATCAACTCTGCCGTGTCGCGGACGCGGCGGTCGATCTCTTTTTTATCCAGCCCCATCAACTTCATCGGCGAGGCGATATTGTCGTAAACGGTCATCGCCGGATAGTTGATGAATTGCTGATAGACCATCGCGATCTTGCGGTCTTGCACACGCTGGCCTGTGACATCCGTGCCCTGCCAGCGCAAGCGCCCGCCCGTCGGCGCATCAAGCCCCGCCATCAGTCGCATCAGCGTTGTCTTGCCCGACGAGGTCGGCCCCAGCAGAACGTTCATCGTCCCTTTTTCAAGCGTCAGATCCGTGGGATAGATAAAGGTCTGCGCGCCCACGACGTAGCTGACGTTGTCAAGTTCGAGTGTCATACGATATCCTTCAACTGCAAGCGGCGAGTGGTGATATAGGCGTCGAGCGCTGCGCCATCAGCGCCGTGCAAACCCAGCTTGCTCCGGCGCCACACGATATCCTCCGCGGTGCGGGCAAATTCATGTGTCATCAACCAGTTGACCTCGGTTTCGGTAAGTGTTGCACCAAAGTCCTGGCCCAGATCCTGCGCCCGCTTGGCCTCGCCCAGCATCACTGCCGCATCTGTGCCATATGCACGGATCAGGCGACGCGCCCAACGATCATTCAAAAACGGATAGGCCGTAGACAAATCGGCGATCAGCCGCTCCACATCCCCCACCGGAAAATCTCCGCCGGGCATTGGCGCACCGGCTGTCCACGGGCCGTGGGTCACCTCGATACGCTCGCCTATCTTGTCCAGCGCGGTTTCGGCCAGACGGCGGTATGTCGTGATCTTGCCACCAAAGATGTTCAGCGCTGGCGCCCCGCCGCTGTCATCCAGCTTCAGCGTATAATCGCGGGTCGCGGCTGTCACCGAACTTGCTGCATCGTCATACAAAGGCCGCACCCCTGAATAGCTCCAAACGATGTCTTCTTCGCTGATCTTGTCCTTCAGATACGCATTCACGAAGTCGATCATGTAGGTCTTTTCTTCGGGCGTGCAGACAGGTTGGGACATCAGATCATCATGGGCCTGATCCGTCGTGCCGATCAGCGTGAAATCCGTCTCATACGGGATTGCGAACATGATCCGCCCGTCCGTCCCTTGAAAAAAGTAGCATTTTTCGTGGTCGAACAGTCTTTTCGTGACGATATGGCTGCCTCTGACAAGACGTACATCGTCTTGGCTGTTGGACCCGATTTTCTGCCGCAGGATCTGCCCGACCCAAGGGCCGCCAGCGTTGACAACCATACGGGCGCGAATGTCGCGCGACACTCCGGTCTCGACATCGCGCACCGTAACGGTCCAGATCCCGGTGTCAGCCCGCGCCGATACCACCTCGGTCCGCGTCAGGATTTCCGCGCCGCGCAAGGAGGCATCGCGCGCATTCAGCGCGACAAGCCGCGCATCTTCGATCCAGCAATCGCTGTATTCATAGGCCATCGCGAAATCGTCGACCAACGGCGCACCTTCCGGTGCCTGTCTCAAATCCAGCGTTGTCGTCCCCGGAAGGATTTTCCGCCCGCCCAATGTATCATACATCATCAGACCCAGACGGATCAGCCATGCAGGACGCCGGCCCCGCATCCAAGGCATAAAGGTCGCCAGTACTTTCGCAGCAGGCGTATCGCCTTCGAACCGCATATCCTTGGAGTATGGCAGGACAAACCTCATGGGCCAGCTGATGTGCGGCATCGCCCGCAGCAATGTCTCGCGTTCGATCAGCGCCTCGCGCACCAGCCGCAATTCGAAATATTCCAGATAGCGCAGCCCGCCGTGAAACAGCTTGGTGGAGGCAGACGACGTCGCAGAAGCGAGGTCAGACATTTCGGCAAGCGTCACCGACAGGCCGCGTCCCGCGGCGTCGCGTGCAATGCCGCAGCCATTAATACCGCCGCCGATGACCAGAAGGTCACGGATCTCCGTCGCATCGGTCACGTTGGATCCTCCCAAATCCAGAAAGAGGGTCTCTCCCAAAACCCTCGCAAACAGCATTACAAGCTCGCACGAAAAAGAAAACCTTTTTTTTCGCTTTTTTTCGTTTTTGATTTTCGCGATCAAATTTTTTTCGTTTTTACTGATATACCTTCAAAAGCGCGTGTTTTTGAGTGAAATTCGCGCATAAGAGAATATGGACGTTGGCATCGGGTGTTCCTATTGTGTGAAAGCCTTGCCATAAACGGCCCAAAACAGCGGAAGTCAGCCATGTCCCAGAATATCAGGTTCCCGGAGATTCTCGATATCGCGCGTCGCGACGGCAAGGTCACGGTCGAGCACTTGGCGGAACATCTAGGCGTAACGCTTCAGACCATTCGTCGCGATCTGAGCGAACTTGCCGACGCGCACAAGCTGGAGCGGGTGCATGGTGGCGCGGTCCTGCCCTCTGGCACGGTGAACATCGCCTATGAGGAACGGCGCCGCCTGAATGCCGACGGCAAGATCGCAATGGCCAAAGCCTGCGCCGCGCTGATCCCTGAAGACTGTGCGATCTTTCTGAATATCGGCACCAGCACCGAGGCTGTTGCCACAGAACTTTTGCACCACCGCAACCTGCTGGTTGTGACAAACAACATGAACGTGGCCAATATCCTGAACCGGAACCCTGATTGCGAGGTCGTCGTGACCGGCGGTGCTTTGCGTCAATCCGATGGTGGCCTGACCGGCGACATCACCACAGCCGCGATCCGGCAATTCAAGTTCGATATCGGCGTCATCGGGTGCTCGGCCATTGATCCCGACGGCGATATTCTGGACTTCGATCTGCGCGAGGTCGGTGTCAGCCAAACGATACTGAACCAATCCCGCCGCAAGATGTTGATCGCAGACCACACGAAATTCAAACGCAAGGCCCCCGCGCGGATCGGATCACTCTCCGATATCGATGTGTTTTTTACCGATGCCAACGTCCCGCAAGGATTGAAGAAGGCCTGCGTAGAATGGCACACCGAAATCAAGATCAGCAGCGGGGCTACGGCCCCCGATTAGGATCACGGTTCAACGTCAGCGCCTGATAGTGACCGCCATACCATGGCCCCTATCGCTGTCAGACCGTCAAAAAGGACCGGCAGACCGACAAAAGGGGCCGGACCACGGGGGAGGCGCGATAACACGGTATCAAAACGGGCAAGCCGGTTGGGCTTGCACCTGAGGTTGGTCAGATACAGGCGCCCTGCCCGATGATGTTTTGAGCATTGTTGTTTGCGACATCCAAGAGATAACGGTGATCGGAAACATCAGATCGGGTCACTGACCAGATCCTTTTTAGCGAAACCACCTCGCTTGGCGCGAGGTGCGGCCTGAATTGCCTGCTCCCATCCGAAGCTATCACTGCGACAATACTGCGGGCAGGGTCGATCAAAGAAACGAGCGCTGCTTTTCAATCGCGAACACTGCCTGTGCACCACCCCGATGCTGGTTGCGGGCCTTACTCGGCCCTCATGCTGCCCCGGTGCGCGCTCAAGGCACCCCTTCAGGGCTTTTCAGCCAGCGCCAAACAGGGGCGATGCGGCGTGTGGAAGCCCTTGATATATTCAAAGATGCACATCCCGGCCTGTCGCCGTGCTGGCCCCAGCCCGTCGCCAGCTCGGTCTTGTTGTGATGGTTTTGAACAAGGCGGGGAGGAACAGGAAACACTCCGGTGAACTGTTTGCCTGACGTCAAACCGCGCAGTGTCATCGCAACTACCTTTGCCCCTCATGGATGCGCTCGACCCATGCACGCGCAGGATTTCCTGATACTCATGGGAGCAGTATTGGCGGCCATACTCCGCGTGGTGAATGCAGCCTTTGCGCGATGAGCGGAAGGCAATGGCCATCTTCAGTGCACAGATCGCCAAGTCCCGCCCCATCGGGGTACGCACGGCCTAGCCGATGACACGCCGTGATTGAAGATCGAGAAGCGAAATCTTGTTCGGCATTGATCAGAAGACAATGGTCCAGCGCCAGATACAGTCATCCTTCGAATGTCCGCACATAGCTGATGTCGCCCGCTTAATTTTGGTTGAACTGGTCTGCTGTGAAGGTCCGATTAACAGATTTGGCGCGATATTGACCTTACGGTCGCTATCGGTCGTACCCTTATGTTTGCGTGTTCTGAGAACGGATATGCCATTCTGACGCATCAGTCTGCCCACGCGATGGTGACCAACCTTCAGGCCACTCTCTTTCAGGTCTTCGGTCATACGTGTCTTGCGTCATACGCGGCCGGCCGTGCCCGCACAGACTGAGACGGGAGTGTGTTTTGATGTAAGTTAAAGTCACTATATCGGACCGCGGCCTACGGCGTGCTGACATCCATGCCCCTGCACAGGCGTTCTCTGGAAAATGCAGCTCTCACGCCGAGACCGTTCATTCTCGTGGGTGAGGCTCCAAATCCTGCGTCCGCACCATGTCGGTGCCTTTATGCGCGATTATCACGTCTACGGCGTCGACATTCGGAAGCCTAGGATTACCAGCCACCTGCTTGCACGTCAGCCCGCAGGGTCGCGCGCTGCGCACCGCATCCTGGCGAAATGAGCCTGGCCGTGTTCGCCCGATAGGTTTTTTCCTTCCTTCCCGCAAATACTTCAAAGGACCGGCATCGAACCGTGACATTTGAGGCTGGCTCCAGACCCAGCAGGCGGCGGCGCAACGACCATGTCCGACAAAGGGCGCAGCAAATCGATATCACGGAAACCGCCGCCATTGCGTGGCGAATGGCAAGGCATAGGGGCGGTCAACGCGAGGCGGTAGAACCCATGGTAGACGAGGTCGAAATGACCTCCTGCCAAAGTCTTGGGTTCGAACGGATACCGGACTGGCGTGGATCTCGGGGCGATAGCGACACCATGACAGCCAGCAGCATCCCGATCATCGGTTCGGGAGTAACCGAAGGGCGCGCGGTAAAACTGTATAACGGGGCCAAGTGCTGCCGGATACGTCCGGATCCGCAAACGGGGCCAATTCGCGGCACATTGGATCGGACGGCACATGTTTTTCCATCGAGCACCCATAGAACAAGTGCTCCGTGCATCGTTCAGACATTACGACTGTCGCAGGGCAGTTGGCGCGACTTTGCCAAAAAATGGCCTATGGTCATGCAGCACGTTCGGGATTACGTGGCCACCAGACTGGGTGCACTGCCGGAATTTCGAAAGAAGGCCCATGAAAATGCCATAGATGTGTGGCCCCCAACGCGGCCCGCCAACGGCGTGATACAGACCCTTTCGGCGCGCATACTCCCCGCCAAGCCTTGAACCCACCCCGTTGATTGCGTGTTTGGACGCCCCGAAACCCAAGGGGGAGGTGACGCGCAATATTCTCTGCCGGACTGACGGGCAGATAGCACGGCGCGGTGATATATGCATCAATCACAACGGCTTGTGCCGGAGCGGTGGACCAATGGGACCTATCGGCCCAAAACACTCTGGAACCGCTGACGCGACATGGGGTTTATCGCGGGGATCATAGTGGGGGTGACAGCGCGCATTGATCAGGCAGCCAGCACGATTGGCACACCCTACCGCGAAGCGCATCCCGCGGCATTCCGTCTGAAGTTGAAAAAGAGGGTGTGGTAACCTAATACTGAGCGTGAAAAGCCGTGTGCTGATACACGCCGGAGCCATCGCATCGCTCTGCCCGATCCGGGTGTTTGTCATATTGGGTCAGGTTGGCGTTTACATCATAGTTAAGGCGTTCACCGGTTGCCTTACCATCAGCGTGCCGTCTACCGGACAATCGGAGGCGATGCCGACCGCGCCCGTGACGCCCTGATAGACAACGGGGTTAAATACGCCATCCCCGAACGGATGCCGCCTAAAAACATCGCAATAACACGCGTAACCGGATCGGGCCCATGTTCGATCGCCGCAAGGGCTGACAGCGGAGTACGACCCGCCATGACAGATCACCGGCAGCCTTCCTTTTGGCAATCGCGCCAGTTGCCAAACCGGCGTCAGGATATGGCGTTCAAACGCGCATTACTATAGTTTGTTTGCGCCACATCATCGCATAAGGTGCGCCAATCACATCCATGACAGGCCTGCCTGAGAGCACCTGTGGCAAACCCTTGGCGAAGCGTCTGAAGGCGGGCTTTGCCCAATGTCAGCCGTGTGCCGGTCGCGATCACGCACCCCAGAAGGGCTGCGACCTCACGAGCGGCTGCCTGATCACGCGTCGCGATCCCCGACGCCTGACAATGCGGGGCATCTTGTGACAAAAGCGGGGCGCAGATATCATCCGGCCCCGAGGTAATCAAAATCTCTTCGCCTTGGCCCAAGCGCCCCGCAATCGCGCGCATATTGGCGGTGAACGCAGGGCTATAGCCTTTTCCGACAAAGGTCAGAATGCACAAAAGATGGTGCGGGCGCAGGCGCACGGTCATCTGTCAGCGCAGCCCAGCTTGTCCGTCGCGAGTTTCAGCACCATCGCCCCGATCGCGGATTTCAGAACCGCCCCCAGCACGAAGGGCAGTACGCCCGCCATGACTGCACGCTCTGCTCCGACCAGAACGCTTAGCCACGCAGCCCCCATACCAAGAGAGATGGCGTTGCTGGTCAGCATTGCGGCGAACGCCCAGCCGATCCGTGTTCCGTTCCATCCCCGCTCGACAAGCCAACCCATCGCCATGCCAGCCACCGGAAACGCAAACAGATATCCTGCTGTCGGACCGATGAAGTGCTGCGGACCTGCCCCGCCGCCGGCCAGAACAGGCAACCCCACGACCGCCTCGAGCAGCCACGCTACAATGGTCAACCCGCCCAGACGCCAGCCATAAAGCGCCCCCACCAAAGGTACAGCAAGGGTTTGCAGCGTGATCGGCACCGGAACCATTGGCACAGAGATATAAGACGACAGTGCCAGAATAATGGTGCCCGCGATCACGGCCATGATTTTCCATAGAAGGGATCGGTCTTGCACGGCCAGCGGGCCGCGCGCGGCGTGTGAAACACCTGAAGAGGACGCGTTCATATCTCTGCCTTTTAAAATTATAGATAATTTGCGAATCTTATCTCTAATACTGTGCAAAAAGGCAGAACCTTTGCAATAGGTCAAAAACACCTATCCCAAAACATGCATGAGCCCCCCGCCAACAGGCCGGTCAACAAGGGCAAAAAAGACGAAACATTTGATCCGGCGGCACGCCTTAGCGGCCGTATTTTCCACCGATCCACTCAACATGGCGTACCAGAAGCGTCGCCGCCGCATCGACATCGCCCGCACGCAGGGCCGCAAGGATCGCCCTGTGATCACGGTCGGTCGGCGTCTCCCATTCCGCCCGCCAGACCGAAAACAGAAACCGCGCACTGGCCGTGTGCAAATCGTTGATTGTGCGCAACAAACGCGGCATCGCACACGGCGCCAAAATCAACTGGTGAAAATGCCGGTTGGCTTCCTCCCATGCATGCACATCGCCCGCATGATCGCCTGCGCGTGTGGCATCCTCCGCCTCGTCCAGAATGGCTTTTGTCAGGTGGGGCGCGGCATTGCGCAGCGCCAGAACTTCGAGCGCGGCGCGCATTCCGGCCACTTCGCGCAGATCTTCAAGGCTGAACGGCGCCACCCGCACGCCGCGACGCGGAAGGTTCTCGACCAGACCCTGCGCTTCAAGCCGTTGAAAAGCCTCGCGAACGGGAACATGGCTTGCCCCGAACTCTACTGCGATATGATCTTGGCGCAGTCGGGCGCCGGGCGCAATCTCGCCAGAAACGATCCGGCCAGCCAGATCACGGCTGATTTTTTCGGCAAGGGAGACTGCGGGTTGATAAGACATAGATTATAGATAATTTACACGCGCAGAGATGTCAAAAGATCCTGATAGCGGATCGCGCAAAAGACACGAATGGCGGGCAACGCCGATCGTGTTGAAATGCTCGGCCGGGCACGAAACAGGTCACAGTCTCAGAACGCGCGCTCTGCCAAATCATGGCAACGCCCCATCTTCGAGGCAAAATCAACCGCGTGCAGGACAACATTCCGTTTCAAGATATGCATTCGCAACGCGGCGGCGTTTTCCAACGCAATCGCCCCGACGCGCCTCAGGCCCGGCGCCGGGGGGCGGCAGTGCTGCGGCCGATCGTGATCTGGCAGCCCAGTTCGATCCGTCGCGCGACATAGCTGCCACTGCGGCGCAGATGCAACTCCAGCTCCTCGATCGCGGTGATCGCGATATCATCCAGTGGCGGGCGCACCGAACATAACGCCGGACTGGCCATCTGGCCGGCCAGACTATCGTCGAACCCCATCACCGACACATCCTCTGGCACCGAATAGCCTGCGCGCTGCAAACAGTGCATCGCGCGCAGCGCGATATTATCGGACAGGCACAAAATCGCGCTGACGGGAAGCACCCCGTTTTGCGCCGCAATCCACGCAGAAAACTCCGCATCGACGATGGCGGGCGCAAAACCCGACAGCCGCAGGATCTGGTCTTCGGCCGACGCGCATCCGTTTTCGCGCATGGCTTCGCGAAATCCCGCCTCGCGGCGGCGGATCGTCATACGGCCCGGCCAGGACAAAAGCAGGATGTCTTTATGGCCGAGATCCAGCAGATGCTGGGTGGCAAGCACAGTCGCGTAGGTATTGCCAACACCCACAGAGCTGATGCGGGAACTGGGATCAAGACCGAACAGCAGCACAGCGGGGCGGTTTTGCGCGGCCAGCCGCCCGATCAACGCAGGGTTTTCATCAAAATGCACCACGATCGCCTCCGCATCGGAGGCCTCGATCCCGGCCATCACATGTGCGGGGTCCAACCTGTCGCCCGGACACAGAACCGGATCGACAGAGATCCCGCGTGAGGCGCATTCACTGCGCAGTTTTTCCAATATCCGCCATGAGGTGAAATTGGTTTCGCTGGGGTGCAGCATGGCCTCCGGCATGGCCAGAACGATGGATTGCAGCCCTGCTTGCGAGGCACGGCGCACACGGGTATCGATATACCCCTGTGCGCGCGCGATTTCCAAAATCTCCCGGCGCTTTTCTTCGGAAATCCGGTTGCTGCCGCTAAGCGCGCGACTGACCGTGCTGACCGATACATGGGCCGCCTGGGCGATATTCTTCAAGCTCATGTCATTTCACTCCGGTGCTGGCCACACCTTCGGTAATGTATTTTTGCAAGAAGAGAAATATGACCGTCACCGGCAGCAGGGCCACAACCGTCATCGCCAGAATATAGTGCCATTGCACCGTAAATTGCCCTTGGAACGCGTTCAGACCCAGTTGCAACGTGTAGTTTTCGGGGCTGGACAACACAATCAGCGGCCACAGGAAGTCGTTCCAGCGCCAGATCACCGAGAAAATCGCCAACACAGCCAAGGCAGGCGCCGACAGCGGCAAGATGATGCGCCAGTAAATCCGGAATTCCGAGGCCGCATCAACGCGCGCCGCCTCGATCAGGTCATCGGGGATCGTCAGCATATACTGGCGCAGCAGAAACACCCCCGTGGGCGTGGCCACGGTCGAGAAGATGACACCCCACAGGTTATCGGCCAGATTAAGCCCCACAATCACCATAAAGGCCGGCACCATGATCACCGAAAGCGGCAACATCAGCGTGGACAGGATCAGCACGAAAATCGTGTTGGACCCGCGAAAACGGTATTTCGACAACGCGAAGGCGGCCATGGAGTTGAGCAACAATGTCATGATCGTTGCGACCGCCGTCACAAAGACGGAGTTGCGCAAATAGGTCATGAAGGCGAACCGCTCCAGCGGGTCTGTGTAATTGGACCATTGCGCATGCAGCTCTGTCTGTTTGGTCAATCGCTCGGCCTCGACCTTGAAACGCTCGCCGGGGGCGGCCGGATCGACCACCGTGGCCACCAACCCGATGCGCCGCACAAGACCCACGAGACGCGCGCCGCCGCCTTCCTCGTCCAGACTATAGGCTGGCAGGGGCTTGTCATATCCCTCGATCACCAGCTCTTGCGCTGCACGCGGCAGGAAGGTGGGCGGGAAGCTGTTGATTTCCGCCTCCGGTTTGACAGATGACAAGATCGCCCAGCCAATGGGAATGGCGATCACAGCTGTGCCGAGGATCAGCCACACCCATGTGAGAATGTCGGTAATATCCATGCGGCCTTTGGCGCGGGTCCGTGTCAGGAAACGGGTCATCTCAGGTCTCCACTTTCTTGGCAAGCCACAGCTGGAACAGGGTCAAAAGCAGCAGCCCGAGCCCCATCAACACCGATGCCGCTGATGCCAGCCCGTAAAGGCGCACATCGGTGGCAAACGCCGTTTCATAGATAAATTGCACGATGAACGTATTGGCCGTACCCGGCCCGCCCCCGTCAGACAGCACCCAGACCTCGTCAAAGGCCTGCACCGAACGGATCAGCAGCAGCACCAGCACAACCAGCAGGTTGGGCATCAACAGCGGTAAGGTCAGCCGCCAGAACTGCCGCCAGCGCGAGGTGCCATCAATAAGCGCGGCCTCATAGATATCACGTGGTATGGCCTGCAATCCGGCCAGAATAATCAGGGTGTAAAATCCCATATGGAACCAGATCGACACATACACGACCCAAAAGCGCGACCATAGCACCTCCAGCATGAAAATCACGCGCTCGCCCATCAGATCAGCGAAGACCGCATTCAACAGCCCGTTTCGCGCCAGAAACCACTTCCAGATCAGCGCCACGACCACGGGCGACAACAGGACCGGATAAAAGAACACCGCGCGGAAAAAGGTTTTGCCCCGTGTCAGGCGCTGCAAGACCAAGGCCGTGATCAAGGCCACTACCAACGTTCCGGCAGAGTTGAACACCGTATACCAGCCGGTGTTGAATACCGCCGTCCAGAACAGGTCCAGTTCGCAACTGGCGGGGTCCAGAAAACTGCCGCAATTGAGCAATCTTGCGAAATTGTCGAACCCCACAAAGGGCCTCTCCCAGATCAGAAGATTGGTGCCGCCGGTAAACGCATAGGCAATGGCCAAAAGCACAGGCACAAAGACGAACACGCCGAAAAGGATCATGTTCGGCAACACAAATACATACGGCATCCGGCGCAAACCGATTACGCGCTGAAGCAGGCTGAACGGCCATTCGATCACCGCCATCACATGCTCAAGCGCGCGGTCCAGCATCGCGGAAAGCTTGCGCCCCTTCGGGGTGTGGCCGTGTGGGGGCTGGTCGTTTGAAAGATCGCTCACATCACACCTCCCCCAAGCGCAGGCCGCTTTCACTGTCAAACAGATGCGCATGGCCTGCGCGCGCCACGACCCCGATCCGGTCACCGATCGCGGCCTCCAGATGGTTTTGAACATGCACAATGGTTGTGGTGGCAGCGCCGTTCAAACGGCCATGCAAATAGGTTTCATGACCAAGGCTTTCGACCTGATCCACATCCAGCCACTGCGCGCCTGCCCCCTCGCCCAGGGCAAAATGCGACGGGCGGATCCCGATCTTGATATCGCGCCCCGGTTCGACACCCACGACATGCCCCTCAAGGCGGCCGGTTTCCGGCGAGGTCACATAACGGGTGCCGTCCGGAGCCTCGGCCACGGTGCCCTTATACAGGTTCATGCGCGGGCTGCCGATAAAGCCTGCAACGAACAGGTTTGCGGGACGCTCGAAAAGATCAAGCGGCGTGCCCACCTGCTCCACACGGCCCGCGTTCAGCACCACGATTTTCTGGGCCATGGTCATCGCCTCGACCTGATCGTGGGTCACATAAAGCATGGTCGTGCCCAATTGCCGGTGCAGGCGGGTGATTTCGCCACGGGTCTGCACCCGCAGCTTGGCATCAAGGTTCGACAGCGGCTCGTCGAACAGAAACACCTTGGGCTGGCGGACAATCGCGCGCCCGATCGCCACGCGCTGACGTTGACCGCCAGACAATGCCTTGGGCTTGCGGTCCAGATAGCCCTCCAGCTCCAGCATACGCGCGGCCTCCTGCACGCGGGCGTCGATCTCGGGGCGTTTCATCCGCAGGTTTTCCAGCCCGAAGGACAGGTTCTTGCGCACACTCAAATGCGGATAAAGCGCGTAGGACTGAAACACCATCGAGATCCCGCGCTCGGACGGCGACAGATCGTTGACCCGTTTTTGATCGAAGGCAATCTCCCCCCCTGTGATCGGCTCCAGCCCGGCGATCATCCGCAGCAATGTGGATTTACCGCAGCCGGACGGCCCGACAAGCGCCACAAACTCCCCGTCTTCGATATCAAGCGTAATGCCGTGAATGACCTTCAGGGCCCCATACGCTTTGGTCAGCCTATCCAGATGAATGGTTGCCATGGTCTTCTCCTCCCCAAACTCCGCGCTCCCCCGCGCGGATCAGCCGCGTGCGGCCCGCTCGTATTCCATTAAAAACAGGCTTCCCAAGGCCTGCCCGTAAGGTGTCGGTAAATTCGGGATCTGCCGGTAAAATTCCAGCGTGTCGCCCATTGGTGTGCCGTCTGACACGTCGGCCAGAAACCCGTCTGCATCGATCCGCGACAGAATGGCCGGCAAAGCGCGCGCGACGATCTGGTCGGCATTTGCACCGATCAGCCCCTCGCGCTGACCGGCCAGAATACCGTAAGCGATGCCAGCCGTGCCAGAGGCCTCCACCGGGCTGGCGGGGTCATCCAGAAGCGTGTGAAACAACCCGTCTTCGTTTTGCAGTGCCCCCAAGGCCCGCACTTGCGTCAGATAGATTTCGCGCAAGAACCGCGCCACGGCACCCTTTGGCGGGCAAATGCGGAACAACTCCGGAATGGCGATCGTGACCCAGCAATTGCCCCGCGCCCATAGTGCACGCGCATAGCTGTGGCGCCCGATAAAGGTCCAGCCATGATAGAACAACCCGCTTTCGCGATCTGCAAGAAACCGCATATGGGTCAGATACTGGTAATGGGCATCCTCCACCCAATCGGGGCGCGCGCACAGTTTGCCCGCTTGGGCGATGAACAACACCGCCATGACCAATGTGTCATCCCACAGCTGGCCCTCGTTTGGGCGTTCCTTAACGGTGTGCTGGTAGCCGCCTTCTTCGGTTTTGGGCATTTCTGTGTGCAGCCAATCGGCCCAGTCACGCACCACAGCCAGCCAGTCGGGGCGTGGATTGCGTTCCACGAGCAGCGCCAGAACCAGCATGGGCGCTGTGGAATTCACCTGTCGCGGTGGCAACCCGCGTGCGATCTGGCGATCATACCAGCGGGCCAGACGGGCCATTGCGGCCTCGTCGCCATCAGCCTCGGCGCGGCGGAATTCGCCGTAAAGGCCAACGCCCACCTCCCAATCCCATTCGTCAAAATCGATTTCGTCACGGGCGGCCTCGCCCTCGTTGCCAATGCCTTTCAGCCGGCGGAACCCTTGTGACAGCGCTGCAATCGCCTGCGTCAGATCAGGTGTCTGAGAAACGTCCATTCAAATCTCCAAAGCGGTAAGCGGCGCCCCGTCAAACCCGACATGCGGGATGACCGACAGGGGCGAAAAGGCGACGGGCTGGCCATCCGACATCAACCCGTTCGTGAAATCGGCGCTCAGGCGGGTGTGCGCCCCCGCCCAGTCCAGCCGCAAGCGGGCCGCATCGAACTGCGGGGCAAGCGCCGTGGCGCGGGCGCGGAACGTCGCGAAATCACCATCGGTTGCGGCAGATCCCGCAACCAGAAGCCATCCCGCCTGCGGGTCCATATTGCGCCACTCCTGTCCGGCATAAAGGCCTGTGGTTAGTGCACGAAGCACCGAAGACGACCAGATCGCGCAATAGCCATCGCCGCTGCGCTGATAAAGCCAGTGCCCGTCTGCATAGCATTCATCCAGCACCTCGGCGGCCGCAAAGACATGGGTGAATTTCACCGGATGGTCATGGCGGTCCAGATCATACACGAGTGCTGCCACATGACCCACCTGACACACCCGCGGGACGATGCCGTTGGCCATCCAGTAAGACGGTCGCCCGCCACCCCAGACCTTCAACTCTCCGGGGTGGCTGACCCATGTGCGTGCCAAAGGATGCGCGCCGAACTGGATTTCGCTGACATGTTGCTGGTGGCCCCGATCGCCGGTGCGGTGTCCGGTGACAGACGACAGTTGTGTGCTGGGCGTTTTCCACAACACCAGCTTGGCGTTTTCGTTCAGCCCTTGGGTATAGCGCGCCTCAAGCGTTCTGGCCCCGTCCAGCCGGTGCAGACGCTCGCAGATGGCAGGTGGCACATAGTCCGAAATCGCAAACAGGGCGGCTGCACGTTCATGGCCCGGGCACCACATCCCCCCGAAGGCCACAGCCGCCACTGCGCCCAGTTCCGTCGCCGGACCAGCAAACAGCTCTTTTTCATAGACCCGCCCTTGGGACCCAACCGGCATACCGTCCATCGAATGCATCGCGGTCATCACAAAAATCTTGTCGATCAGTTGGCGGGCGCGCGTGGCCAAAGCGACGTCGGGGCTGCACGCATGCAAGGTGAACAGCCCCAGAAGATCGATCGGATAATAGCAAGAGGAGTTCCACTCCGCCAAACCGTGATCCTCGACAGACTCAAACCAGCGCGAAAGCCGCGCGTGGGCTTGCGCGCGATGCTGCGCACCGGTTTTGCCACTGTTGGGAAAGATTTCTTCGGGGAACGTATCGCCCGCAAGATACTGTGCCACATGGAAACACAGCACATGATTTTCACTCCAGAACCACATCACATCGTTGCCCGGCTCGTCCAGCCAGTACCGAAACCCCAGTATCGAGGACCGGACCCGTGCCCAAAGCGCCGCGTCCAGCCCCGTGCCTGCATGATCACGCCATGCCCAGATCAACGGCAGCAGCCAGAAATCGGCACAATCATAGCGGCCGTCTATCCCTTTGAGGGTATGGGTGATGATCGGCTCTATGTCGGAGGCGGGCGCATTTTGTTTGAGCAGCAGCAAACCGCGCGAGATGGAGCTTCCCGGTTCGGCCGCGATATGCGCGCGTGCGGCGGCCTTGCGGACGTCCAGATCAGGGCCGTCGATGCGGTGATGATCGGCCAGAATGGTGGTGCCCAACTGCGCCGTCAGGCGCACATCGCCCACCTGCGCAAGAAAGGTCAGCCCGTAGCATCCCGGCGGGATATCGCCCACATCGAACAGCGGATGAACCTCCTGCGCGGTTGTGACGGTGAACTCCACAGGCGCGGCAAGTGGCAAACGATCCGCCAGCACGTTCATCGTGGAATTGCCATCTGCCGAGCTGCCGTCATGCAGCGTGATGGCAACGGGGGACTGTGGCGTGTAATCACTGACCACTTCGACCTGACCGTCTTGATGAAACAATCTGGTGGTGCGCAGGCTTTCAAGCACCCGCGCCGCTTCGCGCAGCGCCTCCGGATCGGCCTGTGCCTGAAGCCCTGCCTGCAAATCATGGCCAGCGACCAGCCCCAGTCTGAAAAAGCAGCTGGTGTCACGTTCATGCAGATCCTCAAGACGGATGACGATTTCGCAGCCCCCTTCGTGCAGATCCACATCGAACCGCGCCTTATGCGCGATATTGCGATCCATCGGTGCATGACATTTGACCAGCACCCCCTCGACCCAGACATGCACGATCCCGCAGGTCTCCACCTCGAATGTCACAGTCTGTGCGACGGGCGATGCGATTTGTGCCTTGGCAAAGCGTGCGATCCGCGTGGGCTGGAAACAGAAGGTCGAAAAATCGACCCGCGGATTATCGCCGCCAAAATAGACCTGCGAGAAAGTACCCGCCTGCGGGATGACAGGGGCCAGATCGGGCAGCATCGCGCGAAATGCTTCACGGCATGGCAGATCACCGGTGTCCACCCAACCATTGATGAAGCGGTAATCTACCTGATCGGGGTGCGGGCGCGGCTGGCCTGCAAAGATTTGCGCATCGGCAGGTGTGATCATCCAGCGGTTCAGCGCATCGCCCTGTGCCAACGGCCACCATGCGACACTTGCGCAGTTTTGCGCAAATTTTTGTTCAGCCATAAGCTAGGCCCTTCTTTTCTGAAGCATGTAGATCGCAGTATCTGCGAAATATATTCTCAACATATGCGTTGACTTGGGCATAGGCTTGCACAATTGTCTAGTCATGTTGCGCAAAAATTTTCGCAACCAGGGAGGAAACCATGTTCAAACTAGCCACCGCCGCGAGCGTTCTGGCCCTGCTGGGCAGTGCCGCAATGGCAAAAGAGACCATCAGCTTTGCGTTCACCGATGACGATCCGGCCTATATCGAGCGGATGAGGGAGCTGTTGAAGGAATTCGAGGCCGATAACCCGGACATCGGAGTCGAGTTCATCACGGCGGGGTATTCGCAACTGGTGGAGCAGTTGCCACTTCAACTGGCCGTAGGCGAAGGCCCCGACCTTGCCAAAATCGCCGACCACGGGCTGATGCGCTATACGCTGGATCTGCGGCCCTATATGCAAGACCCGGACGGGTTCGCGGCCCTTCATGGCAAAACGCTGGACCTGTTGAAAACTGCAGATGCACCGGCAGATAAAATCGGCGGGTTCATGTTGTCTCAAACCCTCAACCTGCCGTTTATAAACACAACCTTGTGGCAGCAAGCGGGCGAGCCGATCCCCGAGCAAGGGGCCACATTGTCCGAAATCGTCGAGGCATCGCAACGCGTGGCCGATGCCACGGGGATCGATATTCCTTTCACCATGGACCGTTCAGGGCACCGCTTTACAGGCCCCGCCTTTTCCTATGGCGGGCATTTCGAAAAAGACGGCCAGCTGGTTTTCCCCGACGATGCGACCAAAACCTATATCGCCGACCTTTACAGCTGGACCCAAAGCGGCGCGTTTCCCAAGGAAATGTGGGGGGCGGCTGGCGGATCGCGCTATAAAAACATGGGCGATGAATTTGTAGATGCGAATGTCGCCACCTATTTCGCCGGCAACTGGATGGTCAATCCGTTCCAGCAAAAGATCGGGCAGGATTTCGAATGGACCGCACTGGATGCGCCATGCGGCGATGGCGGGTGTGTCCCGATGCCCGGTGGCACATTCTTGGCCGCTTTCAACACCACAGACCACCCCGAAGCCGTCGCCAAACTGGTGGAATTTCTGGGCTCCGAAGAGGTGGTTCGCGATCTGGCAGAGCAATTCATCATTATCCCCGGTGCCCAGATCACAGATCTGAACTACCAGCTGGATGATGAAAGCGCGGCAAACGCAATGCAGGTCTTTGCGCGCAATACCGACAACGTGACAGACGAAATCCGCGAGTGGTCGGCCTTCCCCGGTATTCAGGCAGTCCAGTCGCTGATCGTGCAGCGCATGTCCCAGCTGATCGTGGGCGAGATGACGCTGGAGGAAACCTACGACCGCATGGCCAGTGACACGCAATCCATCAACGCGGAACTGAACTCCGGCAGGGACCAGTAACCCTTTACCGGTCCGGCGCGCACTCCCCTTGAAGGATGGCCAGAACGAGGCGGCGCGCCGGGCCGGACAGGTCCGGCAGACCAGTGGCGCGCAGGACAGTGGCGCGCAGGGCATGCACGCCCCCTTGGATCAACATATCCCGCCTTGCCTCCGGTCCCGATCGTGATGCGACATGATCACGCCGCCTCGGAAAGGGGCAGGCTTACGGCTCGAACCCCAGCTTGCGCGACAGATCCTCGCCCACCTCGCACAGAAGGTTTGCGTAAGTGTCACGCTTGCTTTCATCAAAACGGAAAAGTGGAAACGACATCGAAATGGCCGCAACCGTTTTACCAAGATGATCACGCACCGGCACCGCCATACAGCGCACACCGGCCTCGCTTTCCTCGATCTCCTCGGCATACCCCCGCGCCCTTGTCCGCTCCATCTCGGCGCGCAAAGCGTCGCGATCGGTGATCGTCTTCGGGGCCTGTGCCACCATATCGATCTGCGCCAGACGCTCTTCGATCTCGTCCAGATCCCGCCATGCCAACAGCGCCTTGCCCAAAGATGTGGAATGTAACGGATTGCGTTGACCGATTGTGCTTTGCATCGACAGCCCGAAGGTGGAGGCGCGCGCATGCACATAAACCACACAGTTTTTACGCTCGTCCATCACACCAAGGTTGATCGATTCGCCCGTCGCCTGTGACAAGCGGCCCATACCGCGATCCGCCAACCTCAAAAGGTCATGCTCGGTTTTCAGCGCCTGCGCACCGACGCTGAACAACTTGAGCGTCAGGCTATACTGCTCCGTCTCGGGATCTTGTGCCACATAATCCAGATCGACCAAGGTTTGCAAAAGCCGGTGCGTGGTGCTTTTCGACGTCATTGCCCGCTGCGCGATCAATGCCAGCGGAGCCTGGCGCATTTGTGACAGGGTCTCGATCACCGCCACCACCTTGAGCACAGAGGCAACATTGTCCGTCTTTGATGTCGAGAGAGCCATTGCGATATCCTGCTTTTTTCAGAATGCCATTCTGAATTTTTATATAGGCCTGTGTCAAGAAGACGCTGGCGGTACAGAAAAAACTTCGCGCATCTTGTATTACAAGGTATAAATTTGTCAGCTAGATCACGAACTCATCGCTTGATCGGGCAGACCGAATGTGCTTCATTAGTTTTCGGAACGCCGTTTCATAATTTATAACGGTGAGTGAGGAGACTGATATGGACCCGTTGCTCCGGCAGCCTGAGCATTTCATTTCGCGCGGCGAAACATGCGAACTTATCGACCGGCTGACTGAAAACCTGATTTCGATCACCGACGAGACCGGAGAGTTCCTGCTCCATCTCGAAGACGGGCGGGTGATTGATACAAAAGGCTGGGCCGGCTGGGAATGGACCCATGGGATCGGCCTTTACGGACTGTTCAAATACTGGCAGCTGACCGGAAACGCGCGCGCGATGCAGATCATCCGCGATTGGTTCGATGCGCGGCTGGCCGAAGGCACGCCGACCAAAAATATCAATACTGTGGCCCCGTTCCTGACGCTTGCGCATCTCTACGAGATTGATCCAAACCCGGTGTGGCGCCCCTATCTGGAACGCTGGGCCGAATGGGTGATGCACGAAATGCCCCGTGTGCGGGACGGTGGTTTGCAGCACATCGTCTATAACAGCGCGAACCATCAACAGATGTGGGACGACACATTGATGATGAGCGTTATGCCGCTGGCCAAGATCGGGCTGGTTCTGAACCGCCCCGACTATGTGGAGGAAGCGAAGTTCCAGTTCCTGACACATGCGCAATATCTGATGGATACGCGCAGCGGCCTTTGGTTTCACGGCTGGACATTCGACGGCGATCACAACTTTGCCAAGGCCTTGTGGGCGCGTGGAAATTCATGGGTGACGATCGTCATTCCCGAATTTATCGACATGCTTGATCTGCCTGAAAACGATCCGGTGCGCCGGCATCTGGTGGCGCTTTTGGAGCGCCAGGCTGCCGCGCTGAAAGATACCCAGCATCAGGACGGCCTATGGCACACGTTGCTGGATGATCCGTCAAGCTACCTTGAAGCATCGGCTGCAGCCGGCTTCGGCTATGGACTGAGCAAGGCTGTGCGAATGCGCCTGCTGGGCGAGCAATATCGCGAAACGGCAGAGCGCGCTGTGCGCGGTGTGATCGACAATATCAGCCCCGATGGCGAATTGCTGAATGTTTCGTTCGGTACGGCCATGGGCGATGATCTTGATTTCTACCGTCAGATCAAGCTGACATCCATGCCCTACGGGCAGGCGATGGCCATGTTTTGTCTGGCCGAACATCTGAGGTCGTATCTGTAACGGTCTTATTTTTATAATCCGATCCAAGGGGGGGAAAACCATGAGACGGATCTGCATGATCGCAATGGCCACGCTGTTGGGGAGCACAGCACTGGTACAGGCGGAAACGCTGCGCTTTGCCTACGCGCAAAACGCAACACCCACGAAAGAGGCCATGGCACGCTTTGCCGAGCTGGTCGATGAAAAAACGGATGGCGATCTGACCGTCCAGTTCTTCCCAGACAGCCAGCTTGGCGGCGAGCGTGAACTTGTCGAACAAGTACAGGCAGGCTTGTTGGACATGACGAAGGTCTCAAGCGGCCTGATGGAAAGTTTCGACCCGATCTACGGGACATTCTCGATGCCGTATCTGTTTGATGACACGGACCATTACTATGCCGTTCTGGATGATCCCGAGATTATGACGCCGGTCTACGAGTCCACCAAGGAACGCGGCATCGTTGGCCTGACCTATTACGACAGCGGGGCGCGCAGTTTTTACGTGAAAGGCGACCCGATCCTCAAGGTCGAGGATCTGGCAGGTAAGAAAATCCGTGTGATGCAAAGCCCGACGTCCATCCGGATGGTGGAGCTGCTGGGCGGCTCGCCTATCGCCATGGGTCAGGACGAAGTTTACACCGCCATCCAGCAGGGCATCCTGGACGGCGCTGAAAACAACATCTTTGCCATTACCGTGGCGCGTCACGGCGAGGTGGTCGACAATATGAGCTTTGACGAACACACCCGGATTCCGGATGTTGTGCTGATCTCGACGGCGGCGCTGGAGCGGCTGGACGACGATCAACGCAAGGCCGTGCGCGAAGCCGCCGTAGAATCGACCGCCTACCACAAGGAATTGTGGGCCGATGCAGTGAACGCCGAACGCGAAAAAGCCAAGGAAGACTTCGGCATCACCTATCACGAGGTCGACAAGGCCCCGTTCCAGGAGGCCGTGCAGCCGATCTATGATGACCTGTCCGGCGATCAGGCCGAACTGGTTGAAAAGATCCGCGCTAAATCTGCCAATACCGATAAGGCCCAGTGATGACCAAGCTGCGCCGCCTTCTGGACCTGATGCTGGGCGCCGTTCTGGCGTTGCTGCTGGGCGCTATGGTTGTGGTGCTGGCGTGGCAGGTGATCAGCCGGTATCTTCTATCGGCCCCGTCGGTCTCGTCTGAAGAGATCTTGCGGATGTCTGTGGTGTGGCTGTCCCTTCTGGGGGCGGCCTATTCCTGCGGCAAGGGCACACATATGTCGATCACCATGCTGCGCGATATGGTGCCGGTCCCTGCACAGCGGTTTCTCGATTTGCTGGTCCCGTTGTCGTTCATCATATTCGCGCTTGGGGTCATGATACCGGGCGGGTTGCATGCAATGCAGATCGCCGGGGGGCAGACGACGGCCGTGATCCGGCTTCCGATGGCATGGATCTATGCCGCCCTGCCCACCAGTGGTGTGCTTATTGCCTGTTATTCGATACTCAATCTGATCGATCTTCTTCGAGACAATCGGGACAAACCCGATATGGAAGAGAAGCTCGTGGCTGCGGGAGATTAAGCCATGGCCGGACCTGCCAGCCTTTTACTTATTGCCGTTTTCGGCGTGCTTGCGTTTTTGGGCGCCCCTCTGGCAATCGCGCTTGTCGCGGCCTCGCTTGCTGCGGTGACGTTGGTTGTGCCGCTGGATATGGCGCTGTTTACAGCCGCACAGAAAATGATGGGCAGCCTTGATAGTTTCTCGCTCTTGGCTGTGCCGTTTTTCATCCTGTCGGGTGTTATGATGAACTCTGGTGGTGTGGCCAACCGACTGGTGGATTTTGCCAAGCTGGTGGTCGGGCGCGTACCGGGCTCGCTTGCGCAAACCAATATTGCGGGCAACATGCTGTTCGGTGCGATCAGCGGATCGGCGATTGCGGCCTCGACCTCGATCGGCGGGGTTCTGGTCCCGATGCAAAAGCGCGAAGGCTATGATCCTGGGTTTGCGGCGGCGATCAACATCGCTTCTGCGCCAACGGGCATGTTGATCCCACCCACGACGGCGTTCATCATCTACAGCCTTGTCTCAGGCGGCACATCTATTGCCGCGCTATTCATGGCAGGCGCGGTCGCGGGCGTGCTATGGGGCGCGGGGTTGATGGCACTGTCGATCTATATCGCGCACAAGCGCGGCTATGCCGTGGCAGACCGGCCCGATTTACACTCGGCGCTGCGCATCACGCTTGCCGCCATTCCCAGCCTGCTTTTGATCGTGATCGTCATCGGCGGGATCATGTTGGGGGTCTTCACGGCCGTGGAAGCCTCGGGAATAGCGGTGCTTTATACGATGCTTTTAACCTTTGTCGTCCACCGTACCGTGCCCGTGACACATCTGCCTAAATTCCTGATCGAAACCGCCCAGATCACCGGCACCATCATGCTACTTCTGGCAGCCTCTGCCGCGCTCTCGTTTGCGATGGCTTTTACGGGCATTCCGGCAGCGGTCACCGATCTGATCCTGTCGGTGTCCGATAACCCGATCATTATCATGCTGATTATAAATGTCGCACTGATCGTTGTGGGATGTTTCATGGACATGGGGCCTGCCATCCTGATTTTCACACCGATCATGCTGCCGATTGCGCAGGAAATCGGTGTGGACCCTGTGCAATTCGGGGTGATCTTGGTGTTCAATCTGGCCATCGGCACCATTACCCCGCCTGTGGGAACCGGCCTGTTTGTCGGTGCAAGCGTGGCCCAAGTGCGCCTTGATACCGCCATTCGCGGGCTGGCCCCGTTTTATGTGCTGCTGTTTACGCTGCTGATGTTGATCACCTACTGGCCCGGTCTGACCATGGCCCTGCCCCGCGCACTCGGGCTGTAGTAAAGACCGTGTCCCGTCGGGCAGCGCGCCACCGGACAAGGGGGACGCTGCCCGATGGGACACGCCCCCTGCCCGCGCATACGAAGGCATCGGGCGGCGGGGCGTTTTTTATTGGAAATACGTCAGTGCGGCAGAAAACCTGCCCTATTTTCTGTCATAGCCCTTGTGCTGCGCCAATCACACTGCAAACCTTGCCGCAACCATCAATGGAGGGGGATTTCGGATGGGTTTGTTAGGGATTTTTCTATCCTTGGGTTTGCTGATGTATCTGGCCTACCGTGGGATCAATGTTTTGATCCTAGCGCCGCTTCTGGCGTTGCTGGCGGCGCTGATGTCTGGCGGTGTGCCGGTTCTGGCCACATATACCCAAGTCTTTATGAAGTCGCTTGGCGGCTATGTGATTACATATTTCCCGCTGTTCCTGCTGGGGGCGATTTTCGGCAAGGTGATGGCCGATGGTGGTGCCGCGCGGACCATTGCGGAAAAAATTGTTGAATGGGTCGGGTCAAAGCGCGCTATTTTGGCCGTTGTTCTGGCATGTGGCGTGCTGACCTACGGCGGCGTCTCGCTGTTCGTGGTGGCTTTTGCAATCTATCCCATTGCCAACGCGCTGTTCAAAAGCGCCGATGTGCCCAAACGCCTGTTGCCCGCTGCAATTGCGCTGGGGTCGTTTACTTTTACAATGACCGCATTCCCCGGCACACCGGCAATTCAAAACGCAATTCCGATGCCGTTTTTCGGAACGAATGTGTTTGCCGCGCCGGTGCTCGGCACCATGGCCGGCCTGATCATGATGTTCGGTGGCGTGTTCTGGCTGGACCGGCGCACGAAGGCGGCGCATGGAAGATCCGAGGGATATGGCAATCACGGCACTACGGATGCAGACAGCACCCTGCCCGAGGATGCCAATCTGCCAGGGTTTGCCGCGGCAATCGCCCCTGTTCTTTCGGTGATCATCCTGAACGCGGTTTTCACCTACATCGTGATCCCGAACATGCAGGCCACCTATCTGGCCGATCCGCAATACGGGGCCACGTCTCTGGCCAAGGTTGCAGGCATCTGGGCGATCATCGTGTCGCTGACACTGTCAATTCTTCTGGCAATCGCGCTTAACTGGCGCCGGTTCGCTGATGTGAAGGACACAGTCAACAAGGGCACGATGGGGTCGCTTTTGCCGGTGTTCAATACTGCATCCGAAGTGGGCTATGGCGCGGTCATCGCCTCCCTGCCCGCCTTCGGGTTGATCCGCGATGCGGTGTTGGGCCTATTCCCGCAAAATCCGGTGGCGTCGCTGGCGGTCGCGGTCAACGTGCTGGCAGGGATCACCGGTTCTGCATCGGGGGGCATGTCGATTGCGCTGAATGCGCTGGGGGCGCAATTTGCCGCGATGGGTCAGGCCCAGGGTGTCTCGATGGAGCTGATGCACCGCGTGACGGCGCTGTCATCGGGCGGGTTCGACGCGCTGCCCCATAACGGCGCGGTCATCACCTTGTTGGCAATTACGGGGCTGACACACAAGAAAAGCTACGGCGATATTTTCGTGGTCGCAGTCGCCATTCCGGTATTCGCCACGATCCTTGTAATCTTGCTTGGATCGCTTGGCTTGTGATGCCTTCGGCTGTCCGGGTCACCCCGGGCAGCCAGCACCTTTCGATCCCGCGCACTGATCGGGCCTCCGGGCTTAGACGTGGGCACTTTCCGCCAGCACCTGACGCCCCAAACGGATCGACCCGTCACAGATATCGGCGCGCAGCGCCTTGCACAGGGCACGCAGATCCCGCCGCGCGAGTGCGCCAAGCATCTCTTTATGGCGGTCCACCTGATAGTGGGCGCGCAAGTGACCCAAAACCTGCCGCTGGAACGGCCCCAGTTGCAGCCAGACGCTTTCGATCAATGGCAAGGCTGTTTGATCCGGGTTGAGCGCATAAAGCCCTTTGTGAAACCGCTGGTTCAGCCGCGTCAACGCATCAAGATCATAACGCGCAAGAGCCGCGTCCATCTCATCATCCAGCCCACGCATAACGGCAAATGCCACATCACTGAAATAGGGCAGCGCCCGTGTGGCGGCGTGGGTTTCCAAGGCCACTCGCAGCTCGACCAGTTCCTCGAAACGGCCAAGTGTCATATGCGGCACCTGAAGCCTGCGGTTGCCCAAAACCTCGATCGCATTTTCGGAGCTAAGCCGGCGGACCGCCTCGCGGATGGGCGTGGGGCTCAGGCCTAGGGTCTCGGCCAGACCGCGAAAGGTCAGCGACGTCCCGGGGGCCATCGCCCCCATCATGACCGCGTTGCGCAGCCTGTTATAGGCATACTCCTGCGTGGTCATGCCCGCATCACGCTGCACATCAGGGATCAGAAGGGACGACATAAAAGGGACAAAACCTTGGTGGGTCACAGAAGAAACGAAGATGGCGCGTCAGCGCAATTGACACAAGAGGAAAATGATATCACAATCTAAAAAAAGATATCACATTTTGGACTTATCATGACCCCCCGCACCTCCCACGATCTCGATACGCAAACCGATATCGAAACCCTTTTCGCCTGTATCTGTGATCTTAACGGGGTGATGCGCGGCAAACGCCTGCCCATCGAACAACTCGATAAGGTCAAAAACGGCTCTTTGCGGATGCCGTTGTCGCTGTTGGGCATGGATATCTGGGGCGAGGATATCGAAGGCTCTGAGCTGGTGTTTGACACCGGCGATGCAGACGGGATCGGCGAATACACCGGCCGTCCGTTGAGTTTGGTCAACTGGACCTCTCGGCCGGCGGCCTTTGCCCAGCTGTGGATGCAAAATGAAGACGGCACGCCGTTCAGCGGCGATCCGCGGCGCGCGCTATCAGATGTATGCGAACGTTTTCGGGCGCTCGGCTTGACGCCAGTGGTGGCAACAGAGCTGGAATTTTACGTGGTCGATCCCTCTCAGGCCACCCCCCAGCCCCCCTGCTCCCCCGTTACCGGCAAGAGGCTGGATTCGGATGGCGCATTGTCACTGGATGAATTGCAGCATTTCGATGCCCTTCTCAACGAGATCTATGACGCCTGCCGCGCGCAAGGTATCCCCGCAGATACAGCAATTTCGGAAAACGGTGCGGGCCAGTTCGAAATCAATATGCTGCATGTCGACGATCCCTTGCGCGCCGCCGATGATGCGGTTTTGTTCAAACAGCTGGTGCGCGGGATCACGCGGACGCACGGGTTTGCCGCGACCTTCATGGCAAAGCCCCATGGCGATCGGGCCGGATCGGGCATGCATGTGCATTTTTCGCTGATCGATAAAGATGGTGTGAATGTCTTTGACGACGGCACCGAGAAGGGCACCGAGATGATGCGCCATGCGGTTGCGGGATTGCTGCGCACCATGCATGAAAACGCCTTGGTTTTTGCACCGCATGAAAATTCGTTCCGCCGGCTTTTGCCGGGCTCGCATGCGCCGTCATCCGTCGCGTGGGGGTATGAAAACCGCACGGCAGCGATCCGTATTCCTGGCGGCCATCACTCAGCGCGCCGGATCGAGCATCGTGTGGCGGGAGCTGACGCCAACCCGTATCTGGTACTGGCCTCGATTCTGGGTGGCGCACTTTTGGGCATTGAAGGCGAGTGGGTGCCTCCTGCGCCCATCGAAGGTGATGCCTATTCGCTTGATCTGGACCATCTTTCACTGGATTGGGCATCGGCCATCGCGGCCTTTGCACGCGGCCCGCATATCGAGCAGATCTATTCCAAACGGCTGAAACGCATGTTTGTCCAGTGCAAACAGCAAGAGCTGCGTCGCTTCACCCGTCACGTGACCGATTTTGAAATTCACAGCTATCTGGAGGCTGTATAAATGACCGAAACGGCATCGCACCCTTATGCGGGCACCGGCGCACATACGGGCAGCTATTACGCGGCATCCGCCAACCCCGCCCCGTTGCGCCCTGTCCTGCGCGGCACACATGAAGCTGATATATGTGTTGTTGGCGCGGGATATTCCGGCCTGTCGACCGCCCTACATCTGGCGGAAAAGGGCTATAGCGTGACGCTGATCGAAGGCGCGCGCATCGGCTGGGGGGCCTCTGGGCGAAACGGCGGGCAGATTGTCAACGGGCTGAACGCCAGCCTGCAAACCATCGAGGCGCGCTATGGCCATGATACTGCCACGTTTGTCGCAGGGCTGGTGAACGAGGGTGGCGAGATTATCCGCGAGCGGATCGCGCGCTATAACATTCAGTGTGATCTGCGCGAAGGCAACGTGTTTGCCGCACTGACCAACCGCCACATGGCGGAGCTGCGCGAGCGCAAGGCGCTTTGGGAAAGCTACGGGCTGCGCAACCAGAAGATGCTCGACAAGGCTCAGATGCGCGATCATGTACGCTCTGATCTCTATGAAGGCGGAATGATCGACACCACCGGCGGGCATATGCATCCGCTTAATCTGGCGCTTGGCGAAGCCGATGCGCTGGAGGCCAATGGCGCCACGATCTTCGAGATGTCGCCCGTGACCTCGGTCGAAACAGAAGGCGCGCACCCGATAGTGCGCACTAAAGACGGTGTAATCCGCTGCAAAACGCTGGTGCTTTGTGGCAACGCCTATCTTGGCGATGTTGTGCCAGATCTGGAAAAGCGAGTGATGCCGGTTTCCACACAGATGATGGCAACCGAGCCCCTCGGAGCGGAACGCGCGCAAGCATTGATGCCATCCGGGGCATGTATCGAGGACGTGCGCTATATTCTGGATTACTACCGGATGTCTGCAGATAACCGGCTGCTCTTCGGTGGCGGCACCGTTTATGGCGGGGCCGATCCGAAAGACATCAAGGCAAAGCTGTGGAAAAACCTCCAGAAGGTGTTCCCCGAATTAAAAGATACACGCATCGATTACGCGTGGTCGGGTAATTTTGCCCTATCCTTCTCGCGGGTGCCGCAAATGGGGCGCTTGGGGGCGAATACCTATTTCGCTCACGGCTATTCCGGCCATGGCGTCACAGGCTCGCACACGTTCGGCCGTATCCTGTCGGAGGCGATTGATGGCGACCTGAGCCGTTTCGATGTCTTTGCAAATCTGCCTTGGATCCCCTTCCCCGGCGGACGACAGTTACGCGTGCCCTACTCCGTTTTGGGGTCTTGGTATTACGCCCTGCGTGACAGGTTGGGTGTGTAACCACACCCAACCCCCCTATTGCTACTCTTTCCCAAAGGGCGCGCGACCGTTGGGGCGCTCGCGGCAAATCTGGCCTGCCATCAGGCAGATAGGTGCCGCGACCCTCTCGGGGTGTGTTGCCCAAAAATTACGGGGGGGGGCCATGCCTTCCGACGTTTGGCATCAATTTTCGATTTGAATGTCTGATCGGCGTAAACCCCCTGCCCGCCTTTGTCCTGATATTGCGTGATCGCTTCGCCCCCCTATATCCAAGGGACTGTTCACAGCGTGCTCTTGGCGCGCAAATGGAGGTACAGCGATGGGATATATGAAAACCGGCCTGCTTATGGCCGCCATGACGGGCCTGTTTCTGGCGCTGGGGTATCTGCTTGGAGGTACGACAGGGATGGGGCTGGCTTTCGTTGTGGCCGCTGGCATAAATGTATTCGGATGGTGGAATTCCGATAAGATGGTGCTCAGGATGCATAATGCCCATCCGGTTGGCACTGATGATCGCAGTGGTCTATTGCAACTGGTACATGAGCTTGCACAAAATGCCGCCTTGCCGATGCCCGCGGTATACCTCATCGAAACGGCTCAACCCAACGCGTTCGCGACAGGGCGCAATCCCGAAAATGCCGCCGTGGCCGTTACCGCCGGTTTGATGCAAAGCCTTTCGCGGGAGGAACTGGCAGCCGTGATTGCACACGAGCTTGCCCATATCAAACATCGCGACACCTTGATCATGACAATCACCGCCAGCTTTGCGGGGGCCATTTCAATGCTTGCGAACTTTGCACTGTTTTTTGGCGGAAACCGTGACAACAACCGGCTGGGGTTGATCGGAACGATCGCTATGATGGTCCTTGCCCCCCTTGCAGCAGCGCTTGTCCAGATGGCCATCAGCCGCACACGGGAATATGCCGCTGACAAAGAGGGCGCGCAGATTTGTGGTGATCCTATGTGGCTGGCCTCGGCCTTGAAACGGATTCAGTCCGGTGCGCGTCAGATCGATAACGACGCGGCAGAACGCAATCCCGCCACCGCACATATGTTCATCATCAACCCGCTGAACGGCCAAGGCCGCGATAAACTGTTTTCAACCCACCCTGCGACCGAAAACAGGATCGCCGCGCTACAAGCGCTCGCCAAAGAGATGAAAGGCACGCGCCGCCCTGCCCCGATGACAAAAACCGATAGGTACCCTTTTACGGGACGAGATTCTGCCACTTCCGTTCCTCGATCAGGACGCAGGGCGCAACAGAAAGGGCCTTGGACCTGATCAACCTGTTTACTGAAAAGGCTCGGCGCAATGACCGAGCCTTTTTTATGATTGATCCAGCAGATCAGACAGTTGCTGCATTATATGGTCAATCTGTTCTGCGTTGATCCTCGCGCCTTGAAGCTGGATCGACCACCCATCTGTTTGCGCAATACTTTTGAGATTAACCCCCGATGCCAATATCCGCGTCTCACGCACATTCGCGTTTGGGTCCGCTTTCGGTGGCAGGGTCTTTTTTGGACGCCCGCCCTTGCTGGGATCCGCAGTGACCGGATCCAGTTGGGATAATGCCCTCACGATCATCTCGGCCTCATCGGTCGCCGTTTGCGGAACGCGGCGTGCCAAAGCCTCACGTAACTGTGCCTCAGCACCAGCACGAAGCGCCGCGGCAAGCTTTAGACCATCACGCTCTCTTAGCTGCTCGGGAAAATGCAGCATGTCCCCCAGCTCTTCAAATATCAGTGCAAAGGACCGGATTTTCGAACGTTTCCCTTTGGAGGCCATAGGGAACAACCCATCCACGGCAGTCTCTACGGTTACAAATGCGCCTTGTTGACTGGCAATCACCGCAATACGGCCACGTTCGAAATGGCTTAAATTTGCCCGGATCTCGTTCTCTTCGATCATCGCCGCAAACGTGCCGCCCATTTCTGACGGGTCACGCAACACTGCACGAATGGTCGCGTGCTCGGCTTTCGCGCTAATCTCGCGCAAGGCTTGAACCGCACGAAAACGGCGATACCCGGACAAAAGCCCATATCTGAACCCGCGCCGGTCATCATTCAGCGGGTAGACTTCGATAGGCAAGCGCAGGCCGTTTGTCGAAATCGACATCTGCAATTCGTTCATTTCTTCTGTATCGAGCACCACGCGGTCACGTACCAGAGCATCCGCATCGATTTCATCAAGAGGAATCTCAAGCATGACAAGACCCCGCCCTGACATGTCGCGGAACTTGTCTGCATCGCTGCGATCTTTTGCAGCCCGTTCGCGATCCTGAGGCGGACGGGGATCATAGGCGCCGGCAGACTCCGCCGCGACCTGTGCAATAGGCGCCCCGCCCATAGGCCGTGTAATGGTTTCGCGGCGAAACTCCTCTTCGAACCGCGTCAGGTCATCAGGTGTGGGTGCCACAAGCTTCCGACGTTTTGCCACTGATTAGCCCTCCTCTTTTTCACCGCGCTCAGCTTCGGCCATGTGCTGATCACGCCACCAAGTGCCCAGAATGACTTCCTTTACCTCCGCCCATGTCCGATCAAAGGTTTCGCGGCCGCGAATATAGGTGTCACGGTTGAAGTCGCGGTAATCCGTTTCGTAGATTCCCGAGACTTGTTCGCTTGCCTGACCGACCATGGCAGTTACTTCTTGGCGGTAGGTTGTCATGAAATCACCGAAATAGGCTTGTACGACATTGGCCAGATCGGTTTGCTGTGCCGCATCGAACCGTGTGATAAGAGCGCGCACCGCATCCCACTGAAATCCGATTTCCGGCAAGCCGTCTTGCCGCCGCATCCTGTTTTCGCCTTCCTCAATGGATGCGAATGTCGAATAGATCATATCGAAAAAACGGCCAGTGGAGTCAAATTCGAGAAAGCTTGCTCCCAAAGGTACCAGCAAAATATCCGATGCGGCCAGAGCGTTGATCGTTAGGTACCCAAGTGCAGGAGGGGTATCAAGGAAAACCAGATCATACTCGTCCAGCAAACCGCCATCAGAAAGCGCGTTTGACAACGCGTCCCATAAAGGCCAGCTGCGAAGCTGCATCCGCCATACAGGCACCTGAAATTCTGCCCAATAGAGGTTAAGCTGTGCCCCAATCAAATCAATATTAGGCCAATGCGTTTTCTGAATCAGGTTTCGCGGCGAAACCTCAAGCGCTTCTTTCAATGTTTCATCGAGGGGAAGCGGCGGAAGATCACCTGCTTCGCGGATACGGTTTTCAGCAACCAGACTCTTGGCATAATCTCTGGCCAGCAACGGAAAGGCGGTTTGCCATTCATCGTTAACCCGTCCGCCCATGACGGAGGTCATAGACCCTTGGCTATCAAGATCAATGACGAGCACTTTATATCCATCAAGGGCAGCAGACATTGCTAAATGCGCGGCAGTTGTCGTTTTTCCTACGCCGCCCTTGAAGTTGGCCACCGCAATAACTTTTGCGGGCAATCCTTCGGGACGCCAAGGTTTGTACTGACGGTTAGAAGCGCCTTCTTCTGCAAAATGTTCACGTAGCTGAAGAATTTCTTCCAACGAAAACCATTTGGAGCCGCCGTCACCTGTGCCTTGTGGCAAGTCGGGATTGGCCTTTAGCACTCTTCGAAGATGCGCAGGGGCGACAGGAATAAGATACCGACAGATTTCCCAAGTAGAAAACTTTCTAAGCCGCTTTTGGCCATCCGGAGCGTAGCCTCGTTTGGCCAGATCATCGCGCCCACGAGATGCAAATGCGGCTGCACGGGCAAATCGAGCTGTATCTATCTCTGCGGAAAGCTTCTGAGCTGCCTCCTGCGGATCGATATTAAAATACGGGGGAAGATCAGACTTACTGCCGGTGCTATTCTTGTTTGCCATGAAACCTCTGCATGTTCGCTGTTTTTGGCGATATATGCAGGACTATGGCACATACGATGACGATTGTGAAATTGTCTTTCTTCTTATTGTTAGCAATTGAAACGATCAAACACAGACGAAATCGTTTAATTTTATTTGAGGATTTTAGAATCTTTATCCATTATTTTTACATTTAATATCATATATTTGGTCCTGCGTAGGAACCCGGTTACAGGACCAGGAGGGGCCGTTTACAGGGGCTTAGGTACCCATAAACAGGATATAAAGATCCGATTCTCGGTGCTTCGGCTTTTTAAAGCTACAAAACCTGATTTTCTCATTTCATTTTACGTCTTGATGGCTGACGCAGGGTCGAATCGTTCTTATGCTTGCCATGGCGGCAAGCGTACATCCCGTAATCAGGTACCTAATGAAAATCTAACCATGTAAGGGACCTATATACGGGATTTGCATCAGGTGCCACACTTGTGGTTGTGTTTAGGTACCTTCAATAGGATAATAAAACGTACCCCAAGCCGACTCAGATCCGGGAGCCTTTGGCTTAAACCAGGGTGGCGGCCATTAGCTGATCAACACAGGCGAATGCGATGATTGAAGATATTCCAAAGGATCAGCTCACCGGTTCCTTGCGCCGCGGCGCGGTGAAAAAACATGTGGCCGCCATCCATGTATCTGGAAAGCTCACTTTGCTCCAACGCAAACTTTCCAATGTCTTGTTGCTTAATGCATACGATACGTTGGTCAGCCAGCAAGTCCACCGCATCGACGCGCGCACCTTGTGTATGATGATTGGATATAATTCAAATGACATGGATACTTTAAAGCATTCCTTGCGGGGGCTTGCCGAGACGGTGGCTGAATGGGATATGCTTGATAGCGAAGGCCAGCAGGAATGGGGCGTGTCGTCATTGCTCAGCTATGCGAAGCTGAAGGGCGGGGTGTGTGAATACGCCTATTCACCAGCCTTGGCGGAAAAGCTCAACGATCCAAAGGTGTTTGCGCTCATCAACCTCAACATCCAGCGACGGTTCACGAGTGGTCACGCGCTCGCGCTGTATGAGAATTGCTACAGGTTTGTGCGCACCGGCTCCACCGGATGGTGGTCGCTCGAACTGTTTCGCCGGCTTATGGGGGTGTCTGACAGTCCGTATTATGAAATCTTTAAGCACCTGAACGCGAAAATCATCAAAAGCGCTGTGGCGGAGGTTAATAAAACCTCGAATATTGTTGTGACGCCCGAGTTTAAAAAGATGGGCCGCACTGTGACGGAAATTCGCTTCAGAATTGGTGAGAACCCCCAATTGGCGATCTTGGATCTGGACGATGGCGAAGGCTTGCGCAATGCCCCCGTTTACGCCCGGTTGAGGGCGCTGGGGGTGAGCGACAGGCTCGCCCGTCAGTGGATCGCGGAACATGGCGAAAGCTATGTGCGCCAGAAGGTGGATTACGTGTCGGGGCAGGGGGCTGTAAAAAATGCAATTGGCTATCTTAGCGCCGCCCTTACGCAGGACTTTCAGACCGACAGTACAGAGGTTTCGCGGCGAAACCCCCCTGTAACTTCGGACCCTAAGCTTGCGACGCGTGTGCGTGAACTTACAATCATTCGCGATCTTGCAGCTGGGCGTACACCTACACAGCGTGATGCCGACCGGCGGCTATTTCAGTCGAAACTGGAAGGGGCGGCCAGAGATGATTTCGAGCGTCATGGTTGGATGTCGGCCTTAAATGCCGCCGCTATCAAGGCCTTCTGGGTGGAGCTTGTGCCAGATGCATTTGACGAAGATCAGCCAGACAGCCACGAGCCATCCTGATCGCTTTCATCTGCTGCTGCCGACAGTCCATTTGTCGGTGTCGATGCGGTAGTTTCTTTCATATGTGATTGATGGACTGCTCGTCGATAGACGCCAGCTTCAGCTTTATCCGATGCCAAAAAGCTTTCTGAAAAACGCCTGTTATCTTCCACTTAATATCCATAGTAATATGATATTAAAAGAAAAAATCAAATATCGCAGGCGCAGTAGCTGTATCCAGCAAATAACGAGAGCAATGAAGGCTATGGCTGAAATCAACGCATCCTGATCCAATGATGTTGGCGCGGTGCATTGTCGCAAGAGACCGCGGACGAGATAACGCTGCTTGCGTCCAACCTGTGCATGGTTAAAACCAGATCATGCGATATAGCCATTTCAATTTTGTAATCTGCCTCTCGCTGATGCCCGCAATGGCGTCAGGATCGCAAGGTTACATTGGACCGCCCGCAGCGGATCTGCGCTGTAGCGTGGATGGTAAGCGGTGTATCGGATTGAAACACTACTATGAAGACGCCTGCGCACTTATCGAACAAGCGGCCGAGGAAAACGATCTGGATGCGGGGTATTTTGCGCGCCTTTTGTGGCGTGAAAGCAGGTATGATCCCGCCGCTGTCAGCCCTGTGGGTGCTCAGGGTATTGCACAGTTCATGCCAGCAACGGCACGGTTGCGCGCGCTGGATGATCCGTTCAATCCTGCCCAAGCGATCGAGGCATCGGCGCAATATCTGGCCGAGATGATTGACCGGTATGGCAATCCGGGTCTTGCAGCGATTGGCTATAACGGGGGCGAGGCCCGGGTTGCATCTTTTATCGCAAAACGCGGCGGATTGGCAGGCGAGACGCGCGCCTATGTCCATGCCATTACCGGCCACCGTGCCGAAGGGTGGCGGGATGATCCACCGTCCGAAGTCGATTATCGGCTGGATGGTGACACACCGTTTCGAACAGCATGTGTCCAGATGGCAAAGAAACGTAGCATTCGTGAATTTCGCGATCCTCCACCGCCTTGGGGTGTGGTGGTGGCCGCCGGGCGCACGATGCGCTCCGCCGAGATGTTTGGCCACAGGGCGGCCAAACGTCACAGTTCTCTGATTGATGCAAGCGCGCTACGATTTATACGGACCAAGATGCCGGGAGGCGGAACGCGTGCGCAGCCCACAGCGCAAGTTGCAGCCAGCACCCGTGCCGAGGCGCTTGGGCTGTGTCGGCGTATTCGGGGGCAGGGGGGCTTTTGCAAGGTTGTACGAAATTAGCATATGTGACGGCGCGGCCATCTGCCGGCCATCGAGTTTGCAAACGGGGGGCGCATAGCCTGACGGCGAGGACGTCATCCGTATGACACCATAGCCGTTGTGACACACAGGCGTTTGGCACAACGCCATCGCGGCATGTGGTTTGTCTCGAAGGGGCAGGGAGGCTAGAGCGCGCGGTGAAAATGTAACCGCAAGGCACCATCACGGCCTGTTTCGTGACTGGCCTCAACACCAAACACCTGCCGCAAGCAGCCCTCGTCCAGAACCTCTGCCGGCTGTCCAAACCCGACAAGCCGCCCGTGATCGATCACGGCCAGTTTGTCACACCGCAAGGCCTGATTGAGATCATGGAGCGCAATGACGCGTGTGATTGGCAGCGCCCCCAAGAGGTTCAGAAGCCCGAGCTGGTGATGGATATCCAGATGGTTTGTCGGTTCGTCCAGAAGCAACAACTCTGGCGTTTGCGCAAGCGCGCGCGCGATATGGGCGCGTTGCCGCTCGCCGCCGGACAAGGTGTGCCACAATCTGTGGTCAAAGCCCTGAAGGTCGACGGCCTCAAGTGCGCGCTCTACCTGGCGGTCATCGTCTGGTGACCATCCGCGCAGCGGCAACAAGAACGGGGTCCGGCCAAGTTCGATGGTGTCCCGCACGCTTAACCGCTCAGAGGTGTCGCTGTGTTGCTCGACCAATGCGATCTTGCGCGCACGTGTCTGGGCGCGCATCGTTCCAAGAGGAACTCCGTCGAGCATAATCGAGCCCGATTGCAGCGGATGCAGCCCCGCAAGGCAGCGCAACAGGGTGGATTTTCCAGATCCATTCGGCCCGACAAGCCCAAGACATTCGCCACGGTTTACGCTGAAGGATATGTCGTGCAGCAATGGCACGCGATGCACGCGCGCATTCAGGGTGCGGATTTCCACGTTCATCGCCGTGCCCCGCGTATCAGGATGATTGCGAATGCCGGCGCGCCCACCAGCGCAGTGATCACACCGATCGGCAAGACCTGTCCGGGCACGATGATACGCGAGATGACATCGGCCAAAATCAGAAAAACCGCCCCGCCTACGGCTGCTGCCGGAACCAATTTCGTGTGGCGCGGACCCACCAAAAACCGCATTGCGTGCGGGATGACCAGACCGACAAAACCGATGGCACCAACTTTGGAGACCAGAACCCCCACCATGATCGCGGTGATGGTGATCAATATGCCGCGCAAAGCCCTGACATTGACCCCCAGTGACGCCGCACTATCCGCACCAAAGGAAAACGCATCCAAGCCCCGCCTGTGCCACAGACATAAAGCTGTCCCCACCAGTGAGACGACCACGCAAGGCCCGACATCGTTCCACCGCACGCCCGACATGTTTCCCATCAGCCAAAACATGATGCTGCGCGATTGTTCAGCGTTGGCAGAGCGCGCGATGATGAAAGCGGTCAGTGCGTTGAACATCTGCGATCCGGCAATCCCTGCCAGAATGATCGCCGAGGCGGCCTGCGCTGCTCGCCCCCCGCCAGAGCCGCCAGAAACAGCATGTGCCAGAACCGCGACCACACCAAAGGCTGATAATGCACCGCAAAGCGCGCCGGCCGACATGGTAACAAGCCCTCCGCCCAGTCCGGCCACACTTACCAACACCGCGCCGGTCGAGGCTCCCGCAGACAGACCCATCAGATAGGGATCGGCCAGCGGATTCCGCAAGAGCGCCTGTAACACCACACCCGTTAATGAAAGCCCCGCGCCGCAAGCCCCCGCAACCAAGGCGCGCGGCAGGCGATAACTCCAGATAATACCCGCCTCGATGCGATCAACCTGATAGCCTGCATGCCACAGATGGTTGGCCAAGGTCTGGCCCACTGTGACAAGGGGCAGGGCGGTCTCGCCCACGACCGTGCCAAACACGATGGCGCACAAGATTAGGCACAGTGCTGCAATGCCGGCGGTCAGGCGTGGGAAGTGGTATAAGCTGTTCATCATTGCGCAGTAAGGGTGGCAAGCGCATTCGACAATGTCTCAAGCCCGTAGAATGTACGGATGGTCGGGCTCATCGCATGGGCATCCATTTCGATGATATGCCCCTCGCGCACGGCGCGCATTTCGCGTGTCACCGGATCTGTGCGCAAAAATTCGCGCTTGAGTTCGATGTCATCCGCCCTGTAGCGGCGCCGGTCCATTTTGGCCAGTACGATGATATCCGGATCGGCCTTGGCGATCGTCTCCCAGCCGACGGTTGGCCATTCCTCATCCGATGTGATCACGTTGCGAAGCCCGAGCGCACGCATCATGTATCCGGGGGCTCCCCAGCGTCCTGCTACATAGGGGTCGGTTTCAATGTCGGGCGAGGAAAACCAGAAAACAGCGGACATATCGTCTGGCAATGTCAGGGATTTTGCCTGCGCCACGGCCTGTGCTTGTGTCGATTGCAGGGATTGGGTCAGCGCCGCGCCTTTGGATGCGACATCGTTGATCAGCGCCAGTTCGTGAATGGCTTTATATATAGCCTCGGGCTGGAAGGCGCTGACCCGCACACCATCACCACCGGTGGTATTGTCTTTCGTGTCGCAATCGCTTGGCAGGATATAGCTGTTGATCCCCAGATCGTCGAACATTTCACGAGTGCCCACGACGCCTGACTGGCCGACATGCCATTCGTATTGCACCGCAATCATTTCGGGTTTTTGCGCGACCACGCTTTCAAAGCTGGGGTCGTTATCGGCCAATCTGGGGATCTCGGCATTGACCTGTGCAAATTGTGGTAAAACCGGATTGAACCAGACGGATGTGCCCACCACCCTATCCGCCAGCCCGAGCGCATAGAGGATTTCCGTCGCGGCCTGACCAATTGTCACGGTGCGTGCGGGGGCTGCATCGAATGTCAGCTCCTTGCCGCAGTTCGTGATATGAAGGGGGTAGTCTGTTGCCTCGGCCCATGCGGGCCACGGGCCAAGGCCCACAAGCCCGAAGGCGATAAGTATATGTTTCATCCGTTCTTCCCGTCAGATGTAGACCGGCTAAAGGCAAGATACGGCGAGAACCACGGCTGCCCAAAAAAGGGGCCGGGCATATCTCTCCGCACCGAGACCCCCGTCCGGTCGTGGCTATAGCGGCGTCGGCAGGTCTCCTGACTGGCGGGTCATCGCGCCCCTTACCTTCCCGAACTTGATTGTTCAGTGGTGTTCAAGGTTTGCTCGTCGCTTACAGTTGCGGGGGCAGTTCCGGTTACAAAATGAAGGTTTTGCTCCGAATTCCCTATTCATTCCCGAAGGAACCGACGCGGAACAGGTTGCATGGCCGAAACGACAGGTCAAGACGCACCTGCAAGGGCATACTGCTGCGGGCCTGACGGCGCCTGATCGCGGGTCTGTGACAAAGGGGCCTGTGATGTCACAAATTTCTGGCGTGAAGAGTGCGAATATGCCAGTTATGTCCAAGTTTGCGGTGCGGCTATACGGTTTTTCCGGCGCTGCCCGCATCTGCCGACCTTTGGGAACGGACGGTAGTGGCGCTATGTCAGGTGAGTTGGAGCACAGGAATTGGCCAAGGATAATAAAACAGGTAAGGCATCGTCTGCGGCAGGGGGCTGGGGGGCACTGAAAAGTGTTGGACGCCATCTGATGGGCAGCGGCCAGCCGGTTGCGGGCGCCCAGACGCTTTTGAAGGCCAATCAGCCCGATGGTTTTGATTGTCCGGGGTGCGCGTGGGGCGATCCCAAACACGAGTCGTCCTTCGAGTTTTGTGAAAACGGTGTCAAAGCGGTCGCATGGGAGGCCACGCGCGCCCGCGTCACGCCTGCGTTCTTTGCAAGCCATAGCGTCACCGCTCTGCGCGGCTGGAGTGATTATGATCTCGAGCATCAGGGCCGGCTGACCCATCCGCTGCGCTATAACCCGCTGACCGATCATTACGAGCCTGTGGAATGGACTGTCGCCTTTGAGGAAATCGGCGCTGCGCTTAACGCGCTTGATGATCCGAACGCGGCGGAGTTCTATACCTCCGGTCGGGCCAGCAACGAGGCTGCATTTCTTTATCAGACATTCGTGCGCCTTTACGGGACAAATAACTTTCCCGACTGTTCCAATATGTGCCACGAGGCCAGTGGCGTCGCACTGAGCGAGGCGATCGGTATCGGCAAGGGCACAGTCCAGCTGGAAGATTTCGAGCAAGCCGATGCGATTTTCGTGGTTGGTCAGAATCCCGGCACCAACCATCCCCGTATGCTGGCCGATTTGCGCAAGGCGACGGCACGCGGCGCGCGGGTTGTGGCGGTAAATCCCCTCAAGGAGAAGGGGCTCAAGCGCTTTGCGGACCCGCAAGACAAGCTGGAAATGATGCATGGTGGCAGTAAGCCCACCTCAACCGATTTCCTGTGCCCGCGTCTGGGTGGCGATATGGCGCTGTTTCGGGGAATAGCCAAGCTGGTATTCGCCGCCGATCGCGCCGCGCGTGAACGCGGTGCGCCCGCGGTCATCGATCATGCCTTCATTGCCGAACATTGCGACGGGCTCGACGCATGGCGCGCGATCGTCGAGGCAACCAAATGGGTCGAAATCGAAGAGCAGTCCGGCCTGTCGCGCGATGAAATCCAGCACGCCGCAGACATCTATATGGCATCGGACCGCACCATCATGACGTGGGCGATGGGGATCACCCAGCACCGCCACTCCGTGATAACGATCCGTGAGATGGTCAATCTCATGCTGCTGCGTGGCAATATCGGGCGTCCGGGGGCGGGGCTTTGTCCCGTGCGCGGCCATTCCAACGTTCAGGGTGATCGCACCGTCGGCATCAACGAAAATCCTTCTGCGGCGTTTCTGGCCGCGATGGAAGCAGAGCTTGGCACGACGCTGCCGGCTGCGCCTGGCCATAATGTGCTTGAAGCCATTGGCGCGATGCTGTCAGGGCAGGCGCGGGCCTTTATCGCGCTGGGTGGTAACTTCGCGCGCGCAGCCCCCGATAGCGCCCTGATCGCAAAGGCTATGACCCGGCTTGATCTAACGGTGAACATCGCAACCAAGCTCAACCACACACATCTGCTGAACGGACGCCAGTCCTATATCCTTCCCTGTCTTGGCCGGACCGAGATCGACGAGAACACCAAAGGTGTCCGTCAGATGATCACGGTCGAAGATTCCATGAGCATGGTACATGGCTCCGGTGGTATAAATCCGCCCGCCACCAAGGATCTGAAATCCGAAATCGCGATTGTGGCTGGCATTGCGAAGGCGACCGTCGGAACAAAGATCGTCGACTGGCCGGCCTTGGCTGATGATTACGACGCGATCCGCGACATGATTGCACGGGTGTTGCCGGACTTTGGTGACTTCAATACCCAAGTACGTCGTCCGCGCGGCTTCCACTTGCGCAATCGCGCCGCAGAACGGATCTGGATGACCGCGGTTGGCAAGGCGATGTTCGGTGCGGTTGACCTGCCACGGAATACAGAATGGCAGCGCGCCCAAACCGCAGACAGACATTTCGTTTTGCAGACATTCCGCTCGCATGATCAGTATAACACGACGATCTACGGGATGGATGATCGCTACCGCGGTGTGTACCAAGAACGCCGCGTGGTCTTTATCAACCCCGTAGACATGTATCGGCTGGGGCTTGATGCCGGTCAGCGCGTCACCTTGCGCAGTGTGCATGACGATGCGGTCGAGCGGGTGGCAGAGGGTTTCCAGATCGTGCCGTATGATATTCCCGTGGGCTGCCTTGCCGGATATTATCCGGAATTGAACGTGCTGGTGCCTCATGGTGCGTTTGGCGACAAAAGCCATACACCAGCATCCAAATCCATTATGGTCTCTGTCACTAACAGCAATACATGATGAAAAGCCCCGGCACCGATGGTCCGGGGCTTTTTAGCACCCTACGCGCCGAGCAGGCTGCGCCAAATCCCGGCCCTAGGGCCGATCTCTTTCAATGCATGTGAATCGCCTGCGCTGAATCATGATCTGTTTTTATGGGGTAGGGTTGGGAACTTTGCTCGTTTTGGTCGAAAACGGTATCTAGTCGCATGTCGATTCCCGAAAATCATCCACGATTCCCGTGCAAACGTCGCCCTAACGGCACAAGGAGGTCGACATCGTCACAAGCGGTGGAAAATTAGGCAATTAAATTAAACTTTAATTTCAATTACTTAATGTGAATATGCCGGTTTTTTTCTGTTTTATACAAAAAACCACTTGCGGGGTATGTGTGTTATCCGTAAATACCGCTTCACCGCAGCGGCAAACGACGCAGCGGGACGGCGGAAGGTTCTGCAAGGGACTGGAAGCAAACGGAAATTTTGAAGGTAGGTTGGCGGTTAGCACCTGAAGCGATTTAGGTGGTGCT
>SDAL01000004.1 GCA_004153385.1 Paracoccaceae bacterium
AGCACCACCTAAATCGCTTCAGGTGCTAACCGCCAACCTACCTTCAAAATTTCCGTTTGCTTCCAGTCCCTTGCAGAACCTTCCGCCGTCCCGCTGCGTCGTTTGCCGCTGCGGTGAAGCGGTATTTACGGATAACACACATACCCCGCAACCCCCTTCATGACATTTTCCCGACAAAAAACCGGAAAAACATGCAACCTACTGAAAATGCTATATATTTACTGTGAAGTTTTTATGCAAAACCACCGCCGCACAAAACACCCCCACCCCCCAACACCTTCAAATGTTGCGCAAAACAGCGCCCCGAAGAAACCGACCCAACGGAACCCACCCGAACACACCCGAATCCAGCCACAAACACACCCGAATCCGACCGAATCCAAAACCGATCAAACCCGAAATAGTCGCAAAACAAGAAATAAGGTCAGAACGCCGGCCCAGATCCAGCCCTCTTGGGTGATGACTTTCATCTGCCATAGATAGTGCACCACGCCCAAGATCACGGCCGGATACACAAGCATATGCAGACGGCGCCAGTTCCGGCCCAGTTTACGGATTGAGGCTTTATTAGATGTAAGCGCGAGCGGAACCAGCAAGACGAAGGCCGCGATCCCGAAAAGCAGGTAGGGCCTGCGATACAGGTCGGGCAACAACTGCCCCCATAGAAGCGCCATATCAAGGACGACCCACGCCAACAGATGCAGCGCAACATAGAAGAAGCCCAACAAGCCGATCGCGCGACGATACCGGATCAGGTTGATGCCGGTCAGGCGGCGCAGGGGTGTGATGGCCAACCCGCCAACCAAAAACCACAGCGCGTCCTTTCCCAGCCGGTGCTCTATACCCTTTACCGGATCAACGCCGATCCCGCCCGACAGGACCAGCCACACGATCCATACAAGCGGGATCAATCCGGCCAGATAAACAATCCATGTCGGCACATGGCGGGTGGCGCGGTTAACGGGCGTGGAGATCATATTCATCTGCATCAGTAATACTTCGACAGATCCATGCCACTATAGAGTGCAGCGACCTGTTCGCCGTACCCGTTGAACATCAGGGTTTCCTGACGGCCGCCGAACAGCCCTGCCCCGATCACCCTTTCTGTGGCCTGCGACCAGCGGGGATGATCAACGGTCGGGTTCACATTGGCATAAAAGCCGTATTCGCTGGGCTGCAATTGCTGCCATGTATTAAGCGGCTGTTTATCGGTGAGCGAGATCTTCACGATGCTCTTGGCAGATTTGAAACCGTATTTCCACGGAACGATCAGCCGGATCGGAGCGCCATTCTGCTTGGGCATATCCTCGCCATAAAGACCCGTCGCCATAATGGTGAGCGGATTCATGGCCTCGTCCATGCGCAGCCCCTCGCGATAAGGCCAGTCGATAGAGGCACGCCCGCGCTGGCCGGGCATCTCCTCTGGGCGCACCAATGTCTCGAAGGCGACATATTTGGCCGACGACTGGACACCGACATAGGCCAGCAGCTGGCTCAGGGGGAAACCGACCCACGGGATCACCATCGACCACGCCTCGACACAGCGGAAACGGTAGATCCGTTCTTCCAGTGTGACGTGGCTCAACAACTCCTCCAAGGGGTAGCTGCCGGGTCGATCCACAAGCCCGTCGATTTCGACAGACCACGGATCGGTGGTCAACTGGCCGGCATGGGCTTTCGGGTCGCCTTTATCCCAGCCGAATTCATAGAAGTTATTATAAGAGGTGATCTCCTCGAATGTATTCGGCTCTGCGACGGTGGAATAGGGGGATCCCTTCTTCACCCCCTGCGCACCGCCCGGACCTGCCAACGCAGACATGCCTGCCGCAGCCAGACCGCTTGCCATGATCTGGCGGCGGTTCATGAACGCGGCTTTCGGGGTTACATCCGACCAGTTGAAACGGTCCCAAGAATTGCGTGGCATATGAAGTCCTCCTGACATGTCTTGTATATCATACGACAGCCGTCCCACCAAAGTTTCAGTGAAACCGGAAAAGGTGCTCACGATTTAGTCAATGGAGTTTGGCTGAAGATCTTTACTCGGGCGGGCAGAGGCCCTATCTCTTCGCGATCATGGCGAAGAAAAAGAACTCAGAACCCAATAACGGCCTTATCGCGGAAAACCGTCAGGCCAGATATAATTACGCAGTCGAGGATACACTCGAGGCGGGCATCATGCTGCTTGGCTCCGAGGTGAAATCCTTGCGCACCGGTCAGGCCAATATTGCCGAAAGCTATGCCTCGGTCGAGGACGCGGAGCTGTGGCTGATCAACGGCCATATCGCAAGCTACGTGCAGGCCAAGACATTCGGCCATGAGGAGCGGCGCAAACGCAAGCTGCTGGTGTCCAAACGCGAGCTGTCGCGCCTGTGGCAGGCGACGGCCCGCGACGGTATGACGATTGTTCCGTTGAAGATGTATTTCAACGAAAAAGGCATCGCCAAGCTGTTGATCGGCGTCGCCAAAGGCAAGAAGAAAGCCGACAAGCGCGAAACCGAAGCCAAGCGCGACTGGAACCGCCAGAAACAGCGTTTGCTCAAGCAAAGCGTATAACCCGCCCCGAAAACACGCGCAGCACCCCTTGGGCTGCGCGGTTTTGCCCGATACGCCCCCGATACGCCCTTGCACCTTTATAACCGTTCCGTTTAAGCAATTAACCGGAGATGGGAAGGCAAGGTGAGGCATATGGACGATCCGAAAACGCTGGTATCCACTGAATGGCTGGATGCGCATCTGAAAGATCCCGATCTGCGGATCATTGACGGCTCGTGGTTCATGCCAGCCGCCAATCGTGACGCCCGCGCCGCCTACGAGGCCGCACATATACCCGGTGCACGGTTTTTCGATATTGATGAAATTTCCGATCATCGCTCCGATCTGCCACATATGGCCCCACCGCCCGAAAAATTCGTAAGCCGCTTGCGCGCAATGGGTGTGGGCGACGGGCATCAGGTCGTGATCTATGACCAGAGCGGCATCTTCTCTGCCCCCCGCGTGTGGTGGCTGTTCCGGCTGTTTGGTAAAACCGATGTGGCCGTGCTGGACGGAGGCTTGCCCAAATGGCTGGCCGAGGATCGCCGCGTGGACGATCAGCCACCGATGCTGCGTGACCGCCATCTGACGGTGCAACGTCAGGCGGATCTGGTGCGCGATGTGACCAAGGTCGCCCACAGCTCAAAACTTGGCGATCACGAAATCATCGATGCGCGCAGCCACAAGCGGTTTACCGGCGAGGAAGCCGAACCGCGCCCGGGCATGCGCTCGGGCCATATTCCGGGGGCGAAGAACGTCCCCTATGCCGATCTGCTCAATGCGGATGGCACAATGAAAGCCCCTGCCGAACTGCGCGAGGCCTTCAAGGCCGCCGGTGTCGATCTGGAAAAACCGGCAATCACCAGCTGCGGATCGGGGATCACCGCCTCGGTTCTGGCGCTGGCGCTGGAGCGGTCAGGCAAAACGGACTGGTCGCTGTATGACGGCAGCTGGGCCGAATGGGGCATGTTTAACGACCTGCGGGTCGCAACCGGAGAAGCATGATGTTCAGCAATCTCAAACCAACACCCGCCGACAAGATCTTGGCGCTTAGCGGCCTGTACAAGGCCGATCCGCGCGATAACAAGGTCGATCTTGGTGTGGGGGTCTATAAAGACGCCGATGGCAAAACACCCATCATGACCGCCATCTCCAAGGCCGAAAAGCGCGTCTTGGAAACCGAAACCACGAAATCCTACGCAGGCCTTGCAGGCCAGCCCGAGTTCCACGACGCGATGGCCCAGCTGGTGCTGGGGGATGATTACCCCGCAGACCGTCTGGCGTTCCTGTCGACTGTCGGCGGAACCGGCGCGTGCCGTCAGGCATTCGAGCTGGCGCGCATCGCCAACCCCGGCGCCAAGGTCTATGTTTCCGATCCGACATGGCCCAACCATCTGGCGATCCTGAACTTCATGGGGATGGAGTTCGAAACCTATCGCTATTTCGATAGTGAAACTCGCGCGGTCTGCTTTGATGCCATGATCGAAGACATCAAGAAGGCGGGCAAAGGCGATATCGTCTTGCTTCACGGCTGCTGCCACAATCCGACCGGCGCCAACCTGACACTGGAGCAATGGCAAGTGGTGGCCGATACGCTGCTGGAAAGCGGCGCGATCGCGATGATCGATCTGGCCTATCAGGGCTTTGGCGATGGTCTGGCAGATGACGCGGCAGGCACCCGCCTGATGGCCGAGACACTGCCCGAACTAATGATCGCGGCGTCCTGCTCCAAAAACTTCGGGATCTACCGCGAGCGCACCGGCATTTTGATGGTGTTGGGCGCAACAGAGACCCGCGATGTCACGCAAGACAACCTTAGCAAGCTCAACCGTCTGGCCTATTCCTTCCCGCCCTTCCACGGGCAGGCGCTTGTCGCCAAGGTTCTGACCGATCCGGAACTGCGCCGCGAATGGGAAGAAGAGCTGGAAGCCGTACGCAACGGAATGCTGGGCCTGCGCGAGCAGCTTGCCTCGGAGCTTCGCAAACTGACAAATTCGGACCGGTTCGATTTCATCGCCCAGCACCGCGGCATGTTCTCGCGCCTTGGTGCCAGCGAAGAGCAGGTGATCAAGATGCGCGACGAAAACGCAATCTATATGGTCGGGGATTCCAGACTGAATATCGCGGGCCTTAACGCCAACTCGGTGCCGCTGCTGGCGCAGGCGATTGTCGACGCGGGCGTTTGATCCCGGCACGGACATAGCGAAAGATGTGACAAAAGGCGGCTTTGGGGCCGCCTTTTATATTTTTAAACAGTTTTTTTTCACCAAATGCACTTAAAAACCTCTTTAATGTCAGGCTTTGACCTTGGTTCCCCCCAAGCAGATTAAACGGATTTTACAGGAGATCTATCATGCCCAAAGCGCGTCTTTCTTATGTTCTTCATGATGCCTCGCGGGCGGTACGGCGCCGCTTCGAGACGCGCGCGGCACATCTTAATCTGACCTCGTCACAGTGGCGGCTGCTGGCGATGCTGATGCGCGACGGGCCGATGCCGCAGGCACGGCTGGCCGAGCTGCTGGAGATAGAGCCGATATCTGTCTCTCGGCTGGTGGACAGGATGGCGCAGGCCAACTGGGTCAGCCGGACTGTGTCCAGCGTCGACCGGCGTGTACGTTTGATCACCCCTACCCACAAGGCCGAAACCACCTTTAACGAGGCCAGCGAAATCGCCGATCAAGTCTATGCCGAAGCCTTCGCAGGCATGCCCGAAAACAGCTATGACGCGCTTATTGCAATGCTGGAACACATGATCGGCAACCTGAACGCGCTGCCGCCTACGCCCGATCCATAATCCCTGCGGAGCGGGGAACGGGGAACGGTGTTCACTGCATCTGTGCCATTGGCGGCATAAGAAAAAACCCCGGAGAACCGCACACGCGCTCCCCCGGGGTTTCTTTGGATTTTCAATCACGCGTGTCAGTGATCAGGATTTGAACTCCGGATAGGCTTCCATCCCCAGTTCGGCCTTATCAAGACCCAGCATCTCGTCATCGGCAGAGACGCGGATCCCTGTCACGGCCTTCAGGATCATCCACAGGACAAACGAGGACACGAAGACAAAGGCACCGACAATCACGATAGAGATGATCTGGCCCGAAAAGCTGGCCTCGGGGTTGGTGATGCATACCGCAATCGTGCCCCAGATGCCGCAGAACAGGTGAACCGGGATCGCACCGACGACGTCATCGATCTTCAGCTTATCAAGGAACGGCACGGCAAAGACCACGATGATACCGCCAACGGCACCGATAATGGTCGCCCAGCCCATCCCCGGGGTCAGCGGTTCGGCGGTGATGGACACCAGACCGGCAAGCGCACCGTTCAGCACCATCGTAAGATCGGGCTTTTTATAAAGGATCTGGGTCAGGACCAGCGCGGCAAGTGCACCGGCGGCAGCCGCGGCGTTGGTGTTCACAAAGATCCGCGACACATCAGCCGCGTCGCTGATCGAGCCCATAGCAAGCTGCGAACCGCCGTTGAACCCGAACCAGCCCAGCCACAAGATAAACGTGCCCAAGGTGGCCAGTGTCAGGTTGGACCCCGGCATGGGATGTACGCGTCCGTCTTTGTATTTCCCAAGACGCGGCCCAAGGATCAGCGCGCCTGCAAGGGCCGCCCAACCACCGACGGAGTGCACAACGGTCGATCCGGCAAAATCAAGGAAACCGAACTGCGTATCCAAGAAACCACCGCCCCATTTCCACGAGGCCTGAATCGGATAGATGATGCCGGTCAGGATGGTGATGAAGATCAAGAAAGGCCACAGTTTGATACGCTCTGCCAAGGCGCCCGATACGATCGAGGCGGTGGTGGCACAGAACATCACCTGGAAGAAGAAATCCGAGCCGGTCGAGGCATAGCCATAATCGTCAACGCTATCTGCGCCAATGCCAACGGCTTCCAGCACCGCGGTGGCAAATGCCCCAAGGTATCCGCCCGTCTCATCCGTCCCGATGGACCAGTTGCCCAGCGGGTACATCAGATTATAGCCAATCAGGTAATACATCACCGATGCGATGGAAAAGAGCGCCATATTCTTGAGGCACTGCATCGCCACGTTCTTGCCGCGCACAAGACCCGCCTCGAGCATTGCAAAGCCTGCGGCCATGAAGAACACAAGAAAGCCGCCGATCAGAAACAAAAGCGTATTCAGAATCCAGACGGTATCTGTGGGGACCGCACTTGGTGCGGCGCCAGCCCCGTCTTGCGCCACTGCTGGCAGGGCGGCGACAGTCAATGCCGCTGCAATACCAGAAATCTTGCCAAAGGTTTTCATAGATCTAATTTCCCCTGTCCCGCGTTCTTACAGCGCATCTTCATTGATTTCGCCCGTGCGCACGCGGACAGACTGCCCAACATCCAGCACGAAGATTTTCCCGTCGCCAATCTTGTCGGTTTTGGCTGCCTTCAGGATCGTCTCGACAACCTCATCAGCCAGACCATCGGACACGACGATCTCCAGCTTTACCTTGGGCACGAAATTCACCGCGTATTCTGCGCCGCGATAGATTTCGGTATGCCCAGACTGAGCGCCAAACCCTTTTATTTCTGTCACCATCATTCCGCGCACCCCGATTGAAGTGAGCGCTTCGCGCACCTCTTCGAGCTTGAACGGCTTGATTGCTGCAATAATCAGTTTCACGTTCCATCCCTTCCTGTCTCAGCAGCCCGCTCCCGAAAGACAGCGGCACGAGGTCAGAAAGCCCAATAGTTAGGCACCACACAAGGAAAGGGCCGGTGACATACCCAGCACATACAGAGGAAAACCGCCGATCATGCTGTTTTTTAATCGTAACGCGTAAAATTTGACCGCAGCAAAAACCGAATCGTGAGCGCAAGAAACTCCACAATGCGGCGCAACATGTGTAGGTTGGCCCGAAATTAGAAAGACGGAACCGAGCAGATGGCAAAATCAGGTGGCCCCCGCAAACCGCTGGTGGCGGAAAAGCGATATACATCGAAGGGCAGACCTCCGGCGGCAAAAGGCGCAGGTCCCACACGGCGCAAGCCGACCAATCGTCGTAAATCCCAGCGCCCCGCGCGCAGGCACGGATTTCTCGTCGGAGCAATCTTGGGATTGTGGCGTTTCATATGGCGGCTGTTTTTCGGAATTACGATCCGTGTGGTCGTGGTGGTGGCCCTGATCCTCGGGGCGGCCACATTCTACTTCTACTCACAACTGCCAGAGGTCACGGCCCTGCTCGACGGGCGCACCCGCGGCTCTGTGACGATGCTGGACCGCAATGACAAGGTCTTTGCATGGCGGGGGGAAACCTTCGGGGGACAGATCACCGCCTCCAATGTCTCCCCCTATCTGAGGGAAGCCATCGTCGCGACCGAAGACCGCCGGTTTTACAGCCATTTCGGCGTTAGCCCGCGTGGCATCGCCTCCGCCATCCGCATCAACCTGACAGAAGGGCGCGGCCCGTTCTCGGGCAACGGCGGCTCCACCATCACCCAGCAGGTGGCGAAGCTTCTTTGCCTTGGCGTAGAATACGATCCCTCGAAATGGAAAAACGAAGCCGAATATGAAAATGACTGCCGTGCAGGCGGGCTGACACGCAAAGTGAAAGAAGTCCCTTATGCGCTGGCGATGGAAACGAAGTATTCCAAAAACGAAATTCTGACGATCTACCTGAACCGTGCCTATCTGGGCGCCGGTGCGCGCGGCTTCGAGGCTGCAGCCCAACGCTATTTCGGTATATCGGCGGCCAATGTGAACCCGCAACAGGCCGCGATGCTGGCTGGACTGTTGAAGGCCCCTACCCGCTATGCCCCGACCAACAACCTCAAACGCTCGCAACAGCGCGCCGCAATGGTGCTGGCTTTGATGCACGAGCAGGGATTTTTGACCGACGCGCAGTGGAAACAGGCCGATGCCAATCCGGCGACCCTGTCGGATGCAGCGCAAAAACGTGCGGGCGGCTATTTTGCCGATTGGGTGATGGATAACACACCCTCGTATCTGTCCACCGAAACCACCGAGGATGTGATCATCAAGACCACGCTCGACCAGCGGATCCAGTCCGCGGCCGAAGATGCGATGATCGACGTGTTCAAAACCAAGGTCAAGGAAGGGTCCGAAGCCGAAGCGGCCGTGATCGTGATGAGCGCCGATGGTGCGGTGCGTGCCATGGTTGGCGGGCGCACAACGAAAGTCACAGGCGCCTTCAACCGTGCAACGCAAGCTGTGCGCCAGCCCGGTTCGACCTTCAAGCCCTTCGTTTATGCGGCAGCGCTCGATCTGGGCATGACACCGGATACGATCGTGGAGGATGCGCCCCTCACGCTGAATGTCCCCGGATCGGGTCCGTGGTCGCCGCAAAACTATTCCCACCGCTACCGTGGCCCGATCACCCTGACAGAGGCGCTGACCCATTCGGTCAACACCGCCACCGTGCGGGTGCAAGAAGAAGCCGGACGCGATGCGGTGCGCAAAGTGGCCGAAGATTTCGGCTTCGGCCACGATCTGGCCAACGGCCCTGCCCTGGCGTTGGGTGTGTCGGAATCGACGCTGATCGATATGACCGGCGCTTATGCGGGCATCCTGAACGGCGGCTCGTCTGTGCAGCCCTACGGTCTGACGGATCTGCGGATCAAGGGCGACACAGATCCGCTCTTTGGCAACACCGGTGGCATGGGGGAACGTGTGATCTCTGAAAAGGCCGCGCGGGAACTGATGTATATGATGCATTCCGTGGTCGAAAACGGCTCGGGCCAGCGCGCACGGCTAAACGGACGCGAAGTGGCGGGCAAGACCGGCACCACCCAATCCGCCCGTGATGCATGGTTTATCGGCTTTACGGCCGATTACGTGGCTGGCGTCTGGATGGGCTATGATAACAACAAGCCGCTGACCGGCGTCACAGGCGGCGGGCTTCCCGCCGAGATCTGGCACGAGGTCATGGCGCGGGTCGAAAAAGATCAGCCGGTTGTGCCCCTGCCTATGGCTAATCCGTCGGAATGGCGCGGGCAAACGCCGCAATATCAGGGCGAGACCTATACCGCCGGCAATGTGCAAACCGCACCGCAACCCGCACCGGCACCCGCCCCCGCCCCGCAGCAACGCCAGCCAAATATCGCGGAAAAGATTCTGGGCGATGTGCTGGGGGTCTTTACCGGAAACTGAGAGCTCAGGGCCAGAAAGGTAAAGCTTTAGCTAAATCTTGTCTGTTTTATCGGCTGGCCGGTAAGCCTCTGGCAAAGAATTCCTGCAATACCTTGTGCCGGTGCAGCCTGAACGCTGCCCCGGCACAAGTTTTTTGAGCATGTGTCTGGTGAAACACCGGGGCTGCTGGCGCGGGCGTCTGTCACCTTGGTATATTCAGGATGCCTTGAAAATGCCGTATCGCGCCATCGCGCACGGGAAATCGGAACTGCTCGCCGAAAGACGCCGGCAACGGGCGCTACTGCTTTCGGCGGCTGTGTTCTCTGCCTTCGTCAATGTGCTCATGATGACGGGGCCGCTTTTCATGCTGCAGGTCTATGATCGCGTGCTGGCGGCGCGGGCGGAAGAAACGCTGCTTACCCTGTTTGTGCTGGTCGTCTTCTTGTTTGCCGTCATGGGCATCTTGGATTTCGTCCGTGGCCAGTTGATGGCGCGGGTGGCAGGGCGCATGTTCTCACGGCTGGAGGCGCGGGTTTTTGGTGCGGTTTTGCGGCGCAACGCGATGCGCCCCGAAGATCCGATTTCCAATCTGGGGCTCGCGGATCTGGATGCGCTTCAGCGGCTGCTTGCGTCGCGTATCCTGCTGGCGCTTTTTGACATGCCCTGGTCGCCGCTGTTCTTTCTGGCGATATTTTTGTTCCATCCGCTCCTGGGATGGCTGGCGGTTGCTGGCGGCGCTATTCTGATCGGGGTGACGTTGCTCAATCGGGCCACAACCCGCACCCTGACTGTCGAGGCCTCACAGGCCCAATCACAAGCGCAGGGTATTGCCAGATACATGCGTGACGAGGCCGATACATTACAGGCGTTAGGGATGCAGCGGGCAATGTTCGAACGCTGGCACCATGCGCGTGGTCTGGCCACATACGCAGAAGCGCGGGCCAATGACCGCAGCAACGGGTTTTCAAGTTTCGCACGAACCTTCCGCCAGCTTTTGCAATCCGCCATGCTTGCTTTGGGGGCGTTTATCGTGCTGCGCGGTGAAATGAGTGCAGGCGCGATGATTGCTGGCTCCATTCTGATGGGGCGCGCCTTGAGCCCGATAGAAACGGTCATCGGCGGGTGGTCCTTGGTCGCGCGGGCGCGCGATGGCTGGACCCGCCTGCCGGACTTGCTGGAACAGCTGCCCGCCGCGTCCGATAAACCCGTGGCACGACCACAGGCACGGCTGCGGGCGCAGGATCTGACCGTGATCCCCCCCGGCGCAAGCGCACCCTCCCTGCGCATGGTCAGCTTCAGGCTCGAACCCGGTCAGGCACTGGGTATCATCGGTCCGTCAGGCTGTGGAAAAACCACACTGGCGCGGGCATTATGCGGCATTTGTCCGGTCGCACATGGCACGATCCGTATAGATGGCACAGCCCCCGACCATTTCGGCACCGACACGTTGGGCCAGCTGATCGGATACCTGCCCCAACGTGTGTCACTGTTCACAGGCACAGTGGCCGAAAACATCGCCCGCATGGCGCGTGCACCCAGCCTGGAGGCCGTGATCGATGCGGCCAAGCGGGCGGATGCCCATGACATGATTATGGATCTGCCCGATGGCTATCACACCCAGATCACAAGCACTCAGGGACGGCTGTCTGGCGGACAGCTACAGCGGATCGGTTTGGCACGTGCGCTGTTCGGTGATCCGGTTGTATTGATACTGGACGAGCCGAATTCCAACCTCGATGCCGACGGCAACCTTGCCCTGAACAAGGCAATCCGGCGCCAGAAGGAAGCGCAAGGCGCGGTGATCGTGATGGCACACAGGCCCGCTGCAATTGCAGAATGTGACCAGTTGATCATGCTGGAACGCGGGGTGGTTCGCGCGTATGGCCCTCGCGATCAGGTGCTGGCGGAAACGGTGCGCAACGCCGCCCAATTGGGCAAGGTCATGCATATCGATGGCAAGCCCGATAAGAGGGCGGCATCATGACCCCGCGCATCACCACCCCAAGCCATAGGTTGCGCAACGCGGAATTGCGCCACAGGGTTGAAACCGGCGGCAAACCGGACCGTTCGGCCAGCGCCGAAGAAACAACAGATACCGCTGTTCGACGGTTGCTATATTTAGGGTATTCAACACTTTTCGTTCTGGTGGTCCTGTTCGGCGGATGGGCGAGTTACACCACCATCGCGGGCGCGGTCATTGTGCCGGGTCGCATTGCCACAGACACGAAGCGACAGGTGGTCCAGCATCCTCAAGGCGGCCGCGTGGCCAAAATTCACGTGCAAGACGGCGATCTGGTTCAAGCCGGCGATCTGCTCATCACTCTGGACGGGGACCAACTGCGCTCCAATCTGATGATCGTACAGAACCAGTTGTTCGATCTGCGCAGCAGGCGCGCGCGGCTTCAAAGCGAACGCGCTGATATTGCGCAGGTTGTCTTTCCCGAGCCCCTCGTGCAGGCGGCCAGCGCGCGTGAAAATTTGCAACGCCTGATGAAGGGCGAGCGCACCCTGTTTCATGCCCGCAGAACCACGCTGCACAACCTCATCAGCCAGCTCGAACGCAAAAAAGTGCAGGCCGGCCGGCGCATTTCAGGGATCGAGGCACAGCTTGAAGCCAACAGAACACAGTATGCGCTTTTGTCCCAAGAACTTACAGAACAGATCACATTGTTGGACCGTGGCCTGACCCCGAAGGCGCGTGTGCTGGCGCTTAAACGCGAGTTATCGGTCATTTCCGGCCAATACGGCTTGCTGATTTCGCAAAAGGCAGAAACCTACGAGGAAATCACCGCCCTTGAAATCGAGCAGTTGAAACTGGCAGCAGAACGTCGGGAAAAAGCCGAAGACCAACTGCGCGACGTGAACCAGAAAGAGCTGACGCTGCTTGAGCAACAGCGCGAGTTGCTATCCCAGATCGGTTTTTTGAAATTGCGTGCTCCGATCAGCGGCATCGTACACGAGATGGCCGTTACAAGCGCGCAATCGGTGCTGTTACCGGCGGAACCTGTTTTATATCTGATCCCCCAAGACCGGCCGATTGTGGTCGATCTGCAGATACCGCCCATCCATGTGGACGAAATCGAGAATGACCAACATGCGGTGCTGCAACTTTCCGGTATCTCCCGGCGCGACGCGCCGGAACTGACAGGCCGTATAGTCCGGATATCGCCGGATGCCTCTACCGACAGAATCACCGGCCTGCCCTACTATCAGGCGCGGGTGGCGCTGGATCAAGAAACGCTGGCCCAAATGAGCGCAATGCCGCTGCTGCCCGGCCTACCTGTAGATGTGTACCTGCGAACCCATGACCGCACCCCCCTGACCTATCTTATGGCCCCCTTCCTGACGTATTTCAAACATGCCTTCCGGGAGACCTAAAAACCGTGGATTGTCATGAAATAAACATGGTTTGTTTACTTGAATTTTTACCAGTTCGGCGCAGACTATTAGCAAGTGGATCTAGAACTGGGGGGAGCGATGGAATACCTGCCAAAAGAACTTGCCGATGCGCTACGTACGGCGCACACCGAGGCCTCCACACGCGCATCACGGTTGAGCCTGCGCGCCGACGGGCAGGTCTGGCCCATCTTGCGCAAATGGCGCGGCGGTCTGGCCCTGAATGCCGATCATATTGATCATTTGCGGGGCGATGTCGCGATTTATGAGGGCAGCCGCCATATTGCGACCGGCTTGATCGTGGCCTCCGAAGTGGAAGGGGGCGAACTGATTTGTAACCTCAAACGCGAAACACCGGTATCCGATCACGCAGCCCTTGATTTTGTCCGCGAAAAGGCCGCCCCTGCCGGATACCTGTCAAAGGCTTGACGCCTGCCTGAAAATTTCTGGACCAAGATATGAAAGGCCTGTGATCACACAGGCCTTTTTGGCATTTTCAGGCTGTTATTGCAGATCGGAGAACGCCGCTTGCAAGCGGGCCACGGCCTCTTGCACTCTGGCACGCGGGGTGGCCAGATTGAATCGCAAGAAAGTCTCCCCTCCGGTCCCGAACGTATCCCCGTGATTGGCCGCAATTCTGGCCTGTTTTTCAACGCGACGGGTAAATTCCTCTGCTGTCATACCGGTGCCTGAAAAATCGACCCATGCCAGATACGTAGCCTCCAGCGGCATGGACCGCACGCCCGCAATCGCATTCACGCCGGCATCAAACAGGGCACGGTTGCCATCAAGATAGGCGCAAAGTGCATCCACCCACTGCGCCCCTTCAGCGCTATAGGCGGCTGTGGCCATCGCCAGCCCGAAACTGTTGGGCGAAACCCCCAGCGCGGCCATTTTATCCGCGAATGCCTGACGCAGATCGGGGTCCGCGATGATCACATTGCCCGAATGCGCGCCTGCGATGTTGAATGTTTTGGTTGTGGCCGTCATCATGACAACAGGCTGATCGGGCGCGGCTGTCGCCATCGGGATGTGACGCTGCCCGGGCATGACCAGATCATGATGGATTTCATCTGACACCAGAACCAGATCGTGGCGCTTGGCAAAAGCCGCGACCCCTTCCAGCTCCTGCCGGCTCCACACACGTCCGCCCGGATTGTGGGGCGAGCACAGAATCAACATCTTGGTCTGGGGAGGTATGATCGTGTCCCAACGATCAAAATCCATCTCGTACCGGCCATCCACCTGTGCCAGCGGGCATTCCACAACCTCACGTCCTGCCGCTTTGATCACCTTTGCGAAGGCGTGATAGACCGGCGTCATCAGCATGACACCGTCGCCCGGTTGGGTGAACGCATCCACACACAGTGCCGTGCCATTGACCAAACCATGTGTGGTGAAAATCCATTCCGGCTCGATCTTCCAGCCATGGCGATTTTCCATCCACCACTGGATGGCCGCATGATACTCGCGGGAATCACCCCAGTATCCGTAGACCCCGTGGTCGGTCATGTCTGTCAGGGCGGTTTGCACGCAGGCGGGCGGGCGGAAATCCATATCCGCCACCCACATCGGGATTCCGTCGCTTGGCGAGACGCCATAAATCCCCTCCATCGCATCCCATTTTGAAGAGTGGGTGCCTATCCGGTCAATCTGCTCGTCAAAATCCGGTGTATTGCGCATGATGCCCTATCCTCAGCTTGTCGCGTATGCGCACATCTGAGCACTTCGGCGCGACGGATACAAATATGCTTTTTATCGAGGGACAGTGCAGTCAGGGCCATTGCCTCGGGCGCGACCATCGCCTAAATCCAAGAACATGACCCTACGCCCGATCCTGATCCATCCCGACCCGCGCCTGAAAAAACCCTGTGATCCTGTCACGGAGGTGAATGCAGAGATACGCAAACTCGCCGACGACATGCTGGCCACGATGTATGATGCCCCGGGTGTCGGGCTTGCCGCGCCGCAAATCGGCGTGCTGCAGCGTGTTTTTGTCATGGATTGCGTCAAGGAAGAGAATGCCGCACCCGATCCGGTCGTTATGATCAATCCCGAGATCACATGGACCTCCGATGAGACGAATGTCTACGAGGAGGGCTGCCTGTCGATCCCCGAACAATATGCCGAAGTCACCCGCCCCAAAGAGGTCCGGATGCGCTGGCTGGATCTGGATGGCACGCTGCGCGAGGAGCAATTCGACGGCTTGTGGGCGACCTGTTCGCAGCACGAGCTGGACCATCTGGATGGCAAACTGTTCATCGACTACCTCGGCCCGATGAAGCGCAAGATGATCACCTCGAAGATGCAAAAGCTCAAACGCGAGCGCGCGCGTGACGGCGCATATAAACACGGTTCAAACTGATGGGCGCGCGCGCTTTTATACCGTTTGACGACAAACGCCTGCGCACCCCCGCCACCGAGGTGCCGGAGATCACCGAAACCGTCCGGATGATCTGGGATGACATGATCGACACGATGGAGGCCATGCCCGGGGTGGGGCTGGCCGCGCCCCAGATCGGCATCATGATGCGTCTGGCAGTGGTCGATGCCTCCGACAAACGCGATGGTGTGGTGCGCATGGCCAATCCGGAGGTGCTGCATGCCTCCGTCAAGCTGCGCAAACACGATGAGGCCTCCCCCAACCTGCCCGGCGTCTGGGCCCCGATCGCGCGTCCGCGCGCGGTGACCGTGCGGTTTCTCAACGACCAGAATGACTGGGAAGAGCGGGACTTTGTCGGTCTGTGGGCGACAAGTGTCCAGCATCAGATCGACCATCTGAACGGCAAGACCTATGTCGATCACCTCACCCCGCTTCGTCGCAAGATGCTGATTCAGAAATCCAAAAAACTCCAGAGGAAATAATGCGCGTTATCTTCATGGGCACGCCCGATTTTTCGGTTCCGGTATTGGAAGCATTGGCGCGTGCGCATGAGGTGGTCGCCGTTTATTCCCAGCCGCCGCGCCCTGCCGGACGCGGTAAATCACTGCGCCCGACTGCTGTTCATGCCCGCGCCGAGGCATTGGGGCTGGATGTCCGCACACCCTTGAATTTCAAATCCCCCGAAACCGTGGCCGAATTCGAGGCGCTCGAGGCGGATATTGCCGTGGTCGTGGCCTATGGGCTGATATTGCCGCAATCGGTTCTGGATGCGCCGGCACGCGGCTGTTTGAATATTCACGCCTCGCTGTTGCCACGCTGGCGCGGAGCCGCCCCGATCCAACGCGCGATCATGGCGGGCGACACCGAGACGGGCATCTGCATCATGCAGATGGAGGCGGGGCTGGATACGGGGCCGGTGCGCTTGCGCGAGGCCACCCCTATCGGGGCGGTTGATACCACAGCCGAGCTGCATGACCGCCTGTCTGCGATGGGCGCGCGGATGATCTTGCAAACGCTGAGCGATCTGGATCGCCTGCCGCCTGCCCCCCAACCTCAGGAGGGCGTGACCTACGCCACAAAAATCGACAAGGCAGAGGCACGGATCGACTGGGCGGAACCGGCGGAAACGCTGGTGCGCAAAATCAATGGCCTGTCGCCATTTCCCGGCGCATGGTGTGATTGCGATGGCGAACGCTTGAAACTGCTACGCGCAGATATCGCGACAGTCAGACCCCCGCCAGAGTGCGCCCCCGGGGATGTTTTTGCCGGCAGATATGTGGCCACCACGCAAGGCGGGATAGAGATCTTGCACGCACAGCGCGCCGGTAAAAAACCGATGACAGCCCACGTGCTTTTGCAATCACGCCCACTGCCCCATCGGCTGGGCTGACGCGCGCGGCTCTTGCAGGCAAGGCGCATCGTCGCCATGTTTGGCGATGCGGCCGTTCGGTTCGGGCAGGCCGGTGATACGTCCTTTTGGAAACGTGCTTTGATGTTCGGTCTTCTACTTACACCTTTGGCGGCCCTGTCCTCGCGTCTGTTCGGGCTGGCCTTCGTTTTGGCCATCTGGCTGTTCTCGCGGCCCGGAGGATGGGCGGTTCTGGCAATGGGCGCGCTGGTCGCCGTGAAACTGCTGCCGGTGCCAACGCCCTGAAATGTGCCTCCATATCGCCCTGATCGCGTGCTCGTGTCTGGCGTCTTGGTGGCCTTTTGCGTCGCGCGCGTTAGCTACATATGCAGACGTTCCCCCCTGCCCCACCTCATCCAAAGAGCCGTAAATGCCCATTACCATCCTTCTTGCCATTGCCGTTTTCATCGGGATCCTTTGGTACAAACGGCGTAATCCCTGCAACTGGGAGCGCACCGGAGGTCACGGCACCTTGAAAGAATTCCGGTGCAAAACCTGTGGAGCGGTGGCCTACAGCGCACGCTACGACGGGCCGGAAGCGTGTAAAAAGGACATCGGCGATCCGCCTGCACTGTAGCTGCGCAGGTTTCCCTTGTTTGCGGGCACGCGCAAATTGCCGCCGATTTCCAGCCGGTGCAGGCAAAGTTCCGCTTGGGCCGGAAAGCCGCCGGAACTTCTGATTTCTCAATGGCGTTGATCCTGCAAATCTGCCTCAATCAGGAGACAACATTATGGCCGATCACAACCCGCCCCCCCGCCGCGACGGTGGTATGTATTTCATTCTCGGCGCGATCGTCGTCGCGCTGGGGGTATTGTTATGGTTCGTCATGGGGGATCCGGCCACCACAACGGCAGACAGATCGGACGGCGTGTCGATTACCAATCAGGTTGAAAATCCCCAGACTGATGCGCCTGTGGCCGATGATGCCCCTGCACAAGACCCCGCAGCCGAAGTGGACGTCGCGCCCAGTGCGGATGGCGATGGCAACCAATAACGGACCGGCGCCCGTCTCGCCCAGGCATTAAACGCTGGCCCAGACGCGCAAGCTTGGTGCGTCCGATATCCGTCAATCCATGCCCGCCGTAAAACCGGCGGGCATTTTCGTATCTATCGGAGGGTGTAGAAAAACCCCCTTAGATAGTCTTGATCTGCGCCAGAATGGCCGCAGCGGCCGCGCGCGGGTCTGCAGCCTGCCAAATCGGGCGCCCGACCACCAGATGGTCTGCCCCTGCCGCCAGCGCCGCAGCGGGTGTCTCTACCCGTTTCTGATCGCCGAGCGCGGCACCTGCGGGGCGCACCCCCGGTGTAACGATCAGCTTGCCGCGCGCCTGTGGCAAGGCACGGATCTTCGCGGCCTCCTGCGGCGAGGCGATCACACCGTCTGCGCCCGCCTCCAGCGCGCGCGCGGCGCGGTCAACCACCAGATCCCCCACATCGCCTGCAACCATCAGGCCAGCATCCAGATCGGCCCGATCGAGCGACGTCAGGATCGTCACGGCAAGGATTTTCAGATCCGTACCGGCAGCCCCCTCTTTGGCGGCCCGTACCACATGGGGGTCGCCATGAACCGTTAGAAAATCCAGATCGAACTGGGCGATCCCGCGTACCGCGCTTTCTACCGTGGCGCCGATGTCAAAAAACTTCATATCCAGAAAGATGCGTTTGCCATGCTCTTGTTTCAGCTCGTTGGCCAGCGCAAGGCCACCGCCGGTCAACATCCCCAAGCCGATTTTATAAAATGAGACCTGATCACCCAGCTTTTGTGCAAGCTCCATTCCGGCAAGCGCATTGGGCACATCAAGGGCAACGATCAAACGGTCATCGGCGGGAATTACGGACATATGGCAGCCTCCTGTGGGATTTTTCACCGGATGCGCGTCGCGGCCAGCAAGGTCAAGCCCCATCGCGTAAAAACCAGACCATCGGGTGACCATGGACAATTCCAGACCACCGTATCCGGCGCGCTCAAACCACTGATCAGGAGCAAAAAATACGCCAAACAAGGCGCTGAAACTCTTGAACCGGATAAAAGCTTCCCCATCTTTCTAACCGAGACCCGACAAAGACATGTGCCGAATGCGGGCATGTCTCAATACGGGGGCTTTAGCAAAAGGAGAATACCGATGAACATGGAGAAGTTCACGGAACGGTCGCGCGGCTTTTTGCAAGCGGCGCAGACAATCGCGATGCGTGAGGGGCACCAGCGTGTGGTGCCCGAGCATCTTCTGAAAGCCTTGATGGATGACGATCAGGGGCTGTCTGCCAACCTGATCAACCGTTCGGGCGGCGAGGCCACGCGTGTGGCAGAGGCCGCCGATCTGGCCGTGTCGAAACTGCCCAAAGTTTCCGGCGCCGACAGCCAGACCTATGTCGAGCAATCGCTGGTGCGCGTGCTGGACGAGGCGGAAAAGATTGCCAAAAAAGCAGGCGACAGCTTTGTTCCGGTCGAGCGGATTCTGATGGCGTTGGCCGTGGTCAACACGCGGGCGAAAGATGCGCTGGACGCAGGTGCGGTGACCGCACAAAAGCTCAATTCCGCGATCAATGACCTGCGCAAGGGGCGCACCGCTGACAGCGCATCGGCCGAGGAAGGCTATGAAGCGCTCAAGAAATACGCCCATGATCTGACAAAAGCGGCCGAAGACGGCAAAATCGACCCGATCATCGGTCGCGATGACGAAATCCGCCGTACGATGCAGGTTCTGTCGCGCCGCACCAAAAACAATCCGGTGCTGATCGGCGAGCCGGGTGTCGGGAAAACGGCGATTGCCGAAGGTCTGGCTTTGCGCATCATCAATGGTGACGTGCCTGAAAGCCTACGCGATAAACGTTTACTTGCGCTGGATATGGGCGCGTTGATCGCGGGTGCGAAATATCGCGGCGAATTCGAAGAGCGTCTGAAATCCATCCTGAAGGAAATCGAATCCGCCGCAGGCGAGATCATCTTGTTCATCGACGAGATGCACACGCTGGTGGGCGCTGGCAAATCCGAAGGCGCTATGGATGCGGCGAACCTGATCAAGCCCGCGCTGGCACGCGGCGAATTGCACTGTGTGGGCGCGACCACCCTGAACGAATACCGCAAATATGTGGAGAAAGACGCCGCTTTGGCGCGCCGGTTCCAACCGGTGATCGTCAGCGAACCTACGGTCGAGGACACGATTTCGATCCTGCGCGGAATCAAGGAAAAATACGAGCTGCATCACGGCGTGAAAATTTCCGATAGCGCCTTGGTCTCTGCCGCGACGCTGTCGCATCGCTATATCACGGACCGGTTCCTGCCCGACAAGGCCATTGATCTGGTCGACGAGGCCGCATCGCGCCTGCGCATGGAGGTGGATTCCAAACCCGAAGAACTGGATGCGCTCGACCGCCAGATCCTGCAATTGCAGATTGAGGCCGAAGCGTTGAAAAAAGAGGAAGATGCCGCCTCGAAAGACCGTTTGGACAAACTGGAAAAAGAGCTGGGCGATCTGCAGGACCGCTCGTCCGAGATGACCGCCAAATGGCAAGCAGAGCGCGATAAACTGGAATCGAGCCGCACCCTGAAAGAGCAGCTTGATCGGGCGCGGGCCGAATTGGAAACGGCCAAACGCGAGGGCGATTTCGGTCGCGCAGGCGAGCTGCAATATGGCCGCATTCCCGATCTGGTCAAACAACTGACCCATGCCGAGGCTGCCGAAGATGGTGATGTCATGGTCGAGGAAGCCGTCCGTCCGGAGCAGATCGCCGAGGTGGTCGAACGCTGGACCGGCATTCCGACATCGAAAATGCTCGAAGGAGAGCGCGAGAAGCTGCTGAAGATGGAAGATGAGCTGCACAAGCGGATCATCGGGCAGGATGCGGCTGTGAAGGCTGTGGCCAATTCGGTGCGCCGTGCGCGCGCGGGCCTGAATGACGAGAACCGCCCGCTGGGGTCGTTCCTGTTTTTGGGGCCAACCGGTGTGGGCAAAACCGAACTGACCAAATCGGTGGCAGAATATCTGTTTGACGACGATCAGGCGATGGTGCGCATCGATATGTCGGAGTTCATGGAAAAACACTCCGTATCGCGTTTGATCGGGGCCCCTCCGGGATATGTCGGATATGACGAAGGTGGTGTGCTGACAGAGGCCGTGCGCCGCCGGCCCTATCAGGTCGTCTTGTTTGACGAGGTCGAAAAGGCGCATCCGGATGTGTTCAACGTCCTGTTGCAGGTTCTGGACGACGGCGTGCTGACCGATGGACAGGGACGGACCGTGGACTTCAAGCAGACGCTGATCGTGCTCACCTCCAACTTGGGGTCGCAGATGCTCAGCACCTTGCCCGAAGGCGGTGATAGCGCACAAGCCAAGGCGCAGGTCATGGATGCGGTACGGGCGCATTTCCGGCCCGAATTCCTGAACCGTCTGGACGAGATGGTGATTTTTGATCGCCTGTCGCGTGAGAATATGAGTGGCATCGTCTCGATCCAGCTGGCGCGTCTGGAAAGCCGTCTGGCAGACCGTAAGATCGGGTTGGCGCTTGACGATGCGGCGCGCAAATGGCTCGCGGATAAGGGCTATGATCCTGTCTATGGGGCGCGTCCGCTGAAGCGGGTGATCCAGCGCTACATGCAAGACCCGCTGGCAGAGCTGATCTTGTCGGGACAGTTGCATGACGGGGCCACCGTGGCCGTAACCGCAGGCCCCGAAGGACTGTCTGTGGGCGGGCATATCGCCCCGCCCGGCCCCGAGGAACTGGGCAGCGGCACCTCCCTGCACTGATCGCCAGACCACCGCGCCGGCGCATGCTGTCCTGCATGCGCCGGCGTTGTGCGACGCACGGAGATTTGTTTGATCGCGTCCGGCCTGGCCGCCTGTCGGGCCTGCGCCTGCGGGCCGCGGCAAAGCGCTGGTTTGCCCCTTGTAGAAGACCTGCAATCCGAGCGTGCCAAAGGGCCGCCCCATGTGTTTTTTTGCTCCCACCTGCGGACAGGGTTCGCTATATTGGCGCGGTCAAGGAGGCCACTATGCCTGCGATATGCCGTGGCTGTCTTAGCCTGTACACCACCCCGCCCGCACGCTGCCCCCGCTGCCACAGCGGGCATGTCATTGCCCATCCGGAACTGTTCGAACTAACCATCGCCCATATAGATTGCGACAGCTTCTATGCCTCGGTTGAAAAGCGGGACAATCCCGAACTGGCCTCCAAACCCGTGATCGTGGGCGGCGGCGACAGGGGCGTTGTCACCACGTGCTGCTATGTGGCGCGTATTTCCGGTGTAAAATCGGCGATGCCGATGCATCATGCCCGCAGGCTTTGCCCCGATGCGGTAATCGTGCCCCCGCGTATGGCCCACTATGCGCAAGTCTCACAGCAGATCCGCGAAAAAATGACCCAGCTGACCCCGTTGATCGAACCTTTGTCGCTGGACGAGGCATTTCTGGACCTGCGTGGCACCGCACGATTACATGATGCGCCGCCGGCCCTTCTGATGGCCAGACTGGCACGCGAGATAGAGCGCGATATCGGGGTCACTGCCTCTGTCGGGTTGAGCCATAACAAATTTCTGGCCAAGATCGCGTCCGATCTGGACAAGCCACGCGGCTATTCGGTGGTCGGTCGCGCTGATACCGAAGACTTCCTGCGCGACAAACCCGTGGGGCTGCTGTGGGGCGTGGGTGCCGCCACCAAAAGCGCGCTGGCGGGGGCTGGGGTGCGTCGCTTGGCCGACATCCGCAAGATGGGCCGCGATGCGATGATGCGCCGTTTCGGGGCGCACGGGATGCGTCTGTGGCAACTGGCCTGCGGCGAGGATGCCCGACAGGTTACGCCCAACTCTGCAGTGAAATCCGTCTCGAATGAAACAACGTTTTCGCGGGATCTCTCTGACAGAGAGGCGCTTCTGGCCCGGCTTTGGCATCTGGCGGAAAAAACTGCAGACCGGATGAAGGCAAAGGATCTTGCCGGGCGTGTGGTCACGCTAAAGCTGAAACGATCCGATTTTTCATCGATCACGCGGCAACGCCAGCTGACCGAGGCCAGCCAACTTGCCGATACATTGTTTCACGTGGGACAAGACCTGTTTGACAGGCTGCCAGCCCCGACAAGCTATCGGTTGATCGGCATCGGCTATTCAGATCTCGTCGTCGCCAACGGCCACGATCCGGTGGGCGATTTACTTGATCCCGATGCCGCCAAACGCGCAGCGCTGGAACGCGCACGCGATTCCATTCGCGCAAAATTCGGCGCAGATGCTATTCGCACAGGACGCGGTGCGGCGATTGGCCGGGATGCGCCTGACAAAACCACGCAAACGGATCAAGGCTAGGGCTTTATTCCGCGGCCAGTGGCGGCTTTTCAGACCAAAGCCCGGCAATCCGCCTTAGAACACCATCCATCACATCGGCAAAGTGCGCGAAATTCTGGTTTGGCTCGATCGTGGCCTCATTCATGTAGAGCGCGCGGTTGATCTCGATTTGCAAGACATGCAGCCCCTGCGCAGGCCGCCCGTGACGCTGTGTGATATAGGCCCCCGCAAACGGAGAATTGTGGCTGACACGCAGGCCGGTTTCGCGCAGCGCGCCTGCGACCAGATCACTCATCTGTGGGCTGGCCGATGCCCCGTAGCGATCACCGATCACGATATCGGGCCGCCGGGTTCCGAAAGTGGACAGGGCATCATTTGGCATTGAATGCAGGTCGATCAGCAAAGAATGGCCGAACTGTGTACGATTGGCCTGCATCAGGTCAGCGATTCGCGCGTGCCACGGTGCCCAGATCCGATCAAGACGTTCGCGCGCCTCATCCAACGTGATCTTTCCCAGCCGAATCGCGCGACCGCCTGCCACCACCCTCGGAATCACACCCAAACCCGCAGCCACGCGATTGCCCCGTCCACGACACCGCAGGCCCGCGATGATTCCCGGATCAAGCTCGGTCGAATCGCGATTCAGGTCCAAAAATGCGCGTGGATAGTTGGCCGCGATACTGATTGCCCCGAAATCGGGGCAGTTGCGCATGAATTGATCTACAAAAGCATCCTCGGAGGAGCGAAGCTGCAACAGAGAAATAGCTGCATCCTCTTGAAAATATTCAGGATAATGGCATCCTGAATGTGGCGATGCGAAAATAACCGGCGTGGTGACGGGCTGCGGCACCCGCAGGGCATAGGGGGGGATATGCAATTTTCGCTCGGGCATGGGGCCTCCGGTGGACGTCATGAAATGTAGCGCAGTATTTTTTCCTTCAAAACCCTCTTGAAAGCCCCCCGAAGTCCTTTTATAGACCCCTCCACACCGAGGTGGTGCACACGGGGTTGTCGTCCGGTTCAAGGCGTTAGTCTGGATCAGGTTCCAATCCCAGGTCAATCCGATCGGTTGTGTGGGCGGTTAGCTCAGCGGTAGAGCACTACGTTGACATCGTAGTGGCCACTGGTTCGATCCCAGTACCGCCCACCATCTAATTTCGCCGCCCCCGGCTTGGCTGTGGGGTCTTTTGCTTTCAAGGCGCACGCGCGCCGCGACTAGGAGATAGACCTATGAAGGTTCGCAACTCACTCCGCTCGCTCAAGCAGCGTCATCGCGATTGCCAAATCGTGCGCCGCAAGGGCCGCGTCTACGTAATCAACAAGACGCAGCGTCGTTTCAAAGCCCGTCAGGGCTAAAACGACCGAGCTATCGGCAAGTATTAAAAAGGCTGTGCATATTATGCGCAGCCTTTTTCTTTATGCCTGTCAGGCGACAATGGCCCACACGTGATCAGCGCGCCGGTCGAAAAATCCCCCCGTCAGAACGGCGGCTTGGCGCTGAATGTCATATGCGTGCCACCGTCGGGATGACGTAGCCTGAGCGTTTCGGCATGCAGCATCAGACGCGGGTAATCGCGCGCCGCCCCTTCGGCATAGAACGGATCGCCCAGAATCGGATGGCCCAACGCCAGCATATGCACGCGCAGTTGGTGACTGCGCCCTGTCAGCGGATTCAACCGCACGCGGGTTGTGCCATCTGCCTCGTGGCGTAAAACGCGCCAGTCGGTCTGAGCGGGCTTGCCGGTTTCATGGTTCACGTGCTGTCGGGGGCGGTTCGGCCAATCCACGATCAACGGCAGATCCACCTGTCCGGTTTTCGGGGACAGATGCCCGTCAAGCCGCGCAATATAGGCCTTTTTTGTGTGGCGTTTTTCGAACTGCAACCCCAGATGGCGCTGCGCATGCGGCGTGAGCGCGAACACCATAACCCCGGACGTGTCACAATCCAGCCGGTGCACCAACAACACCTGCGGATAGGTCTCTCGCAAACGGGCGATCACGCAATCGGCCTTGTCCGGGCCTTTACCGGGTACGGACAGCAAGCCGGACGGCTTTTCGATCACCAGAATCTCATGATCTGCATGCAGGATTTCCGGTGGATCGTCGGGTGGGTCGTATTGATAGCTCATAGCTTCGATTGCCCCGTCCACACTCCGAGGTCAAGCATATGTAACCCACCGGCAGTGATATACGATTTCGTAAGCAATCAGCCCTAGAACCGGAACTGTGGAACGCAAACGCAATCGGGGCGTGCTAGATATGGATCTGAAAACTGAAAGCCATGAGAATACACTTTGGGTCCATCTCGACGAACCCCGCCTTGATGCTGCGGTCGCCTTGCGGTTCAAAGACAACATGCGTGACATATGCTTACCGCACTATCACCGGATCATGCTGGACATGTCTGCGGTCACATTTCTTGACAGCTCGGGTTTGGGCGCGCTCGTGGCGGTGATGAAATCCCTTTCCAAAGACCAGACGCTTGAACTTGCCGCGCCGTCCTTCAATGTCAGCAAAGTTCTTCGTCTCACGCGAATGGATACCGTCTTCACCATCCATGCCACACTTGCCGATGCCAGAGCAGCAGGGGGTTTCGATGCCGTCCAATCCTGAAGGCGCGCCCCTTCAGTGCCCCGCATCCCATCGCCGCGCAGCGCCACAGCCCTTTCAAGTGTCCCTTGCCGCAGACCATCTGGCTGTGCGCGATGCGCTGCGCACCATCTTGGCACAGGTGGTGGCCCACATACCTGCGGATGACGCAGGAACGCTGGAACTGCTGCTGGCAGAGATTTTAAACAATATAGTGGAGCACGGATCGGTTCCGGCACAAGCGGCCCCGATAACTGTGTCTGTAGACCTGCAAAAACACGCGCTGGCGTGCGAGGTATGCGATCCGGGCATCGCCCTGCCAGAACACCTCCTAGTCGCACCGCCCCCCACAGCGGCGCCCTACGGCGACCATCTGCCGGAGGGTGGGTTCGGCTGGCCATTGATCCATGATCTGGCGCATAACCTGACATACCGCCGAGCGGCAGGGCGTAACCGTCTTTCGTTCAATCTGCCTCTTACGCGAGGCCCATCGCATCACTAGACACGTGATCTACGGTCAGTTCAATTGCACCTGAAGCGCATAGATGCCGTCATGCATATCACCGAAAAGATCAGGCAGATCGGGATGACCGACCGGCTCGCCACTGCGATCCGCTTCCAGATTTTGCTCTGACACATAGGCGATATAGAAATCCTCGCCGGTCTCTGCCAACAAATGGTAGAATGGTTGGTCGCGATGGGGCCTCCCTTCTTCGGGAAGGGAATCGTACCAGTCATCGGAATTGGCGAAAATAGGATCGACATCGAACACCACGCCGCGAAACGGGCGCTCGCGATGCCGCACAACTTGGCCAATGTTATATTTTGCGTGCGTCGTTTGCATGGCGATCCTTTAGTCCAACATCAGTAAGATCTTCAATAGCGGCTTCCGGCCCAATTGCCACATCACGAAACGTAACGGCGCAAACACGCCGAGCGTGAGATAGTTCCCGTATTTTGCGCCTTTGTGATTTCCGTCTTGCACATTTTTTTGTAACATACCAAGCAAAATCAGACCGAACGGGCAAGAGCAGTTATGAAAAAATTTGCGATGCTGGCGCTGGTCCTCATGGCCGCGTCATGCGGTGGAGGCAGCTCAGAGCCGCCGAGCAACTTGGAAAATGCGTGCGAGATTGCGCGTGAAAAACCGCGCTACTATTCCGCGATGAAAAAGACAGAACGCCGCTGGGGCGTTCCGGTATATGTCCAGATGGCGACGATTCATCAAGAATCCAAGTTCGTCGGCAACGCCAAAACGCCGTTTCGCTATGCGCTCGGGGTGATCCCGCTCGGGCGGCAAAGCTCTGCATATGGCTATAGTCAGGCGCTTGACGGCACATGGGACGAATATCGCGATCAAGCTGGCAGCCGCCGTGCCAAACGCGACAAAATCCAAGATGCCACCGATTTTATGGGATGGTATATGGATCAGTCATCGAAATCTCTGGGCATTTCCAAAACAGACGCGCGCAACCAGTATCTGGCCTATCATGAAGGTCGCGCAGGTTTTGCCCGTGGTAGCCACCGCGCGAAACCGTGGCTGATGGCAGTCTCGCGCAAGGTAGAAAGCCGATCAATGATGTATCGCTCACAGCTTGCCTCCTGCGGCAGATTGTAAGCGATACATCATCCCCGTCTCAATCAGCCGCCGCGGCGGCTGATTTCATTCTGGATCGAGAAGACCGAGGGCGACAGCGCCTTGCCGTTTTGTAGACCATTCAGGATCACGGTCGTTTTCTCGCCTGAACTGTCTGTCACAACCCATTGACGCAGCTCTGTCGGGCCGCCGGTAAAGACCATCTGGATGGTGCCATATTCCGGGTGCGCAGGGTCCTGCGCTGTCACGGTTGTTTTCGCCCCGTCCGAACTGTGCTGCGTGACCATGCCCGAACGGCCAAGGTTCACATTGCTTGCAAGGATCAGGTTCAGCGGCGTTTTCGACAACGGATATTGTTCGGGCCGACCCATGTTTGATTTGGGATCGAAAATTGCCACCTGTCCGGCTGATGCCAGAACAAGTGTATTATCATTATCATATTCGAACCGCACACGGTTGGGGCGGCGGATATACACCGTGCCTGTGGTGATCGACCCGTCGGAATTCACCTGCGTGAATTTGGACTGCGCGGACGTCAGGCTGTTGAGGTAACTGGATAACGTCCCAAGCGGCAGTGCATCGGCAAATGCCGGCACAGCCAGAGACAGGGCGAGAACGGGCGCAAGAGCGAAGCGGAGAAATTTCATCATGTCTTGAATTTAGGCGCTTTGTGCAAAAGGGAAAGCCCCGCCTTCTCACGAAGCGCGGGGCTTGTCATCACAGTTTCGAAAATCCCTCACTGCTCGGGGATCAAAATCTCGCGTTTTCCTACGTGATTGGCGCTGGACACAACGCTTTCATCTTCCATCTGCTCGACCAGACGCGCGGCCTTGTTATAGCCGATGCCCAGTTTGCGCTGGATATAGGAGGTGGAGCATTTGCGATCTTTCGCCACAATCGCCACAGCCTGATCGTAGAGTGCATCCTCGCCGCCGGTATTGCCACCGGTGTTAAGGCCCAGAACGGCATCGATATCGCTGGCCTTGTTGTCTTCCGGCCCTTCGACCACGCCCGACATATAGCTGGGCGGACCGTAGGATTTCAGATGGCTTACAACTTCTTCGACCTCTTCGTCCGACACAAACGGCCCGTGCACACGGTTCAACCGCGAACCGGTCCCCATATACAGCATATCGCCCATACCCAGCAGCTGTTCGGCCCCCTGCTCGCCCAAAATCGTACGGCTGTCGATTTTCGAGGTCACCTGAAAGGAAATCCGCGTCGGGAAGTTGGCTTTGATCGTGCCGGTGATCACGTCCACAGACGGGCGCTGGGTGGCCATGATCAGGTGGATGCCCGATGCCCGCGCCATCTGCGCCAAGCGCTGGATACAGGCCTCGATTTCCTTGCCGGCAACCATCATCAGGTCGGCCATCTCGTCGACGACAACCACGATATAGGGGAAGGCTTCGGGCTGGAATTCCTCTGTTTCGAACACAGGCTCGCCGGTTTCCTCGTCAAAGCCGGTCTGGACGGTGCGCTTGAACATCTCGCCTTTGGCAAGCGTTTCCTTCACCTTGCCGTTATAGCCCTCGATATTGCGCACGCCCATTTTGGACATCTTGCGATAGCGGTCCTCCATCTCGCCCACGACCCATTTGAGCGCGACCACAGCCTTTTTGGGGTCGGTCACAACGGGGCTGAGCAGATGCGGGATACCGTCATAGACCGACAGTTCCAGCATCTTGGGATCGATCATGATCAGGCGGCACTCATCCGGCGTCAGCTTGTAGAGCAGCGACAGGATCATCGTGTTGATCGCCACGGATTTGCCCGAACCGGTGGTCCCTGCAATCAGCAGGTGCGGCATCTTGGCAAGGTTTGCGATTACCGGCTCGCCACCGATGTCCTTGCCCAGTGCCAAAGGTAGCTTCATATTGCTGTCGGAATAGTCATGCGCCGACAGGATTTCGCGAAGCACGACCTTTTCGCGGTGGTCGTTGGGCAGCTCGATGCCGATGACGGTCCGCCCCGGAACGGTCGACACACGCGCAGACAGGGCCGACATCGAGCGGGCGATATCGTCTGCCAGACCGATAACACGGCTGGCCTTCAGGCCCGGTGCGGGTTCCAGTTCGTACATGGTAACCACCGGACCGGGGCGCACCGAGACGATCTCCCCTTTCACGCCGTAATCTTCCAGTACATTTTCCAGCTGGCGTGCGTTTTCCTCCAGCGCATCGTCTGACAGTTGATGGCGCGAAATAGAGGCCGGATCCATCAACAGATCAACAGGCGGTGTTTCATAATCCGCAGGTGTCACCGGACGGAAGCTGGTTTTTTCGGGCACAGGACGCACATCAACCCGCGTGCCCGATTGCACTGTTCGCGCATCGACCGACGGCGCCGGGGCCGGCCGCGCAGCAGGCGCGTCAGGTCTGGGTGCCGGTGTAGCGCCCTCGGCGCGCGGTGCGGCGGGGCGGGGCGTCGGGTGCGGTTCGGACGCGGCTTGGGGCAACGCATCGATATCGGGCAAGGGTCCGGTATCCTCGTCATCGCCATCATCCTCGAACTCCGCGCCGTGCGGCGCACTCAAGTGCCCTTCGGGCGCGGCGCCACGATGCAGCAGACGGGCGCGATGCTCTTGCGACGGGGCCTGATCGCGTGATTGTGGTGCGGGTGCGTCATCCTCGTCATCGTCTGCGTCCGTATCAATGTCCATGTCCATGTCATACGGGGCAGCAGCCACCTGCGGCGCGGACGCGCGGACGCGGTCCAGCGCGGGCCGTGGTGCGGGCGGCACCTGCGAGATACTCGTTTCGGCGGCGGGGTAATCCTCGGCGTCCGACCACGCTATATCCTCGTCATACTCCGGCTCGGCCCATGTCTGCGCGGGGTGCGCATGTTCCGGCGTGATCCCCCGTTCTGTACGGCGCGGAGCAGCTGAAGGCTGATTTTCATACCCCCCCGCCACGGCAGGGGAGGGGGCTGCGTTAAGCGAAACCGCCGATCCGAGCGACGGCATATACCGCGGTTTCGCCTTGAGTGGCGGCTCGATCCGCACCTGCGGTTCAGGCCGGATCTGCGGCTCGATCCGCTTGGGCACACGCGGTCCACCCGACAGGCGCCGTGCTACAGCCGCCATGACGGATGCAGGCGCTTGCGGGGCGGGATCGGCGCGCAGCCCTGCGGTAGGTTCGGGGGCATAGCCTTCATAGCCTGCGTAATCGGCCGCGTCGTCGGGCAGTTCGGCATAGGCCATCGGGGCCTCGCCACTGCGCAACTGCGGCTCCTGCCGGATCACTTTCGGCGCGTGACGGCGATGCTCCACCGCCTCTGCAATGCGTGCGCGGATCCGGTCTTCGCTGGGCGCGGCGGCGGGTTCAGGATGGGTCTGATCGTAATCCGCCACCACCAGCTCCTGCTCGGGGGCGGCAAACTCCGGCTCGGGGGCGCGAATGATACGCGACAAGAATCCGCGACTGGCGGGTTCGGGCTGCAGGTCATGCTCGAACAGCGGATCGTCGTAATACTCGTCGTCATCGCCTTGTGCCTCATAGGCGCGGGCTTGTTCATCGTGCCACAACGCATCTTCCTCCGCGCGGCGCGCGGCATCCTCGCGCCGCAGGCGGTGACGGTCTTGGGCACCACGGGCCGCCATGACCGACGCAGACGCCCCGCGCCCCATCATCACCAGCACCGCAGAATAGGCAGACACCATCCCCAACAGCAAAAACCGTGCAATCGTTTGCAGTTCGGTTTTCAGAAAACCGGTGACGAATACGGTCATCGCAAGGCTCGCAAGCGCGAAAAGGACCGACATCAGCTTGACCATAACGGCAGAGGCACCAAAGATTCCCAGTACCATGCCGGCCACCATATCACCGAAATGGCCGCCAAGACCGAAGTTCGGGGTCCAGTCACCGCCCGGTACCAAAAGCGCCGCGTGCACCGACGCGACGGCCACAGCAATCGGCAGGAAAATCAACCGCGGCACGGCGCGCTCCTCGCCGTGATGCAGGATGAAACGGCCCCCCCAGATGAATGCAGACAGCGGCAAAAGCCAAGCGCCGCGCCCCACAATCACATAAAGCGGCGAGGCAATGCCTGCTCCGATCCGGCCCAACCAGTTTTGCACCGGCGCATCCGAGGCTGACATCCAGCTGGGATCCTCTGGCGAATAACTGCCCAGAAGCATCGTTAAAAGAACCGCCAAAACGATCAGCCCGGCACCTGCCAGCTCCTTGGAGCGACGTTCCAGCACTGCTTGGGTATTTTGGTCGAGAAGTGGATCGCGCTGTCTCATTTGATACAAAGCCATTTTCTACCCGTCCTCACACATACAGACAGTCGCGAAGCTTGATCAGCCCCCGCTGCGTTTCTTCTTTTGGGGCGACAAGCGCCACCCGGATATAGCCCGCGCCGGGATTGGCCCCGTTCACATCGCGCGAAAGATAGGCGCCCGGCAGAACCCGAACGCCGGTTTCGCGCCACAGCTTCAGCGCCGCCGCTTCCCCGTCCGCCACAGGCAGCCACAGGAAGAACCCGGCCTCTGGCATGCTCACATCACTGATTGTGGCAAAAATCCCGGCCGCATCATCGATTTTTTCCTGATACATGCGACGATTTTCCACCACATGGGATTCCTCCGCCCAGACCTGCTCTGCCACGCGCTGCAAGGGTTGCGGCAAAGGCGCACCGGCATAGGAACGCAAACGCCGGATATGGCTCATATTTTCTGGCCCGGATGCCACGAATCCGGACCGCAGCCCCGGCAGGCTGGAGCGTTTGGACAAAGAGTGGAAAATCACCACCCGTTCGGGATCGGCGCCCGTTTCACGGGCAACCTCCAACAAACCGGGGGGCGGCGCATGCCGGTAAAGCTCGCTATAGCATTCATCGGCGAAAATCTTGAAATCGTGCTTCTCTGCCAGTTGCAAAAGCTCGGCCAGATAGGCCCGCGATGCAACGGCCCCTTGCGGGTTGGCAGGCGAGCAGATGTAGGCAATCGCGGTGCGGTCCAGTACATCATCAGGCAGTGACGCGTAATCGGGCATGAAGGCGGTGTCGCGCGTGGCGGGCACGAACACCGGTTCGGCACCGATGGTAACCGCCGCCACAGCATAGACCTGATAGAACGGGTTCGGGATCAAGATAACAGGCGTCTGGCCGTTTTTCCGTTCGGGGCACAGCGCGATGGCTGTGTTGAACAATCCTTCCCGCGTGCCATTCAGCGTCATGATACGATCCGGCCCGACGCTCACCCCGTAGCGGCGCGCGATCCATGCATCAATCGCGTCCAACAACTCGGGCGTGCCGTTGTTGGCCGGATAGCGACCGAATTCGGCCACAGACGCGGCCAGCACGTTGCCTATAAAGCCCGGCATCGGATGCCGGGGTTCGCCAATAGTCATATTGACCACCTCACCCCCCGGAGCATGCTGATCCAGCAGGCTACGCAAACGCGGAAACGCGTATTCGGGCAGGTTCGAGAACCGCTCGGGATATTTCATCTTCGCCTCATAGAACCGGAGTCGTTTTTTCGCTCCGTTTAAAATAACGTTACCTAAAAACCACAGCTTCTGTCTAGATCAGGCTGGCAACGGATTTGCCAGCCCTGTCCGCTGTGGCATTTGGGCCGAGCGCCTTTGCGCCGAAAATCAGCGCAGCGCGTTCTCTGCCGCCTGCCCCAAACGCAGCAAACGTCCTTCCTGCATTGGCCCCGCCATCAGGCTGATGCCAGCAGCGGGCACCCCTGTGGGCAAACTTAGCGTCGTGCCGCCCAAAATATTTCCGATGCGCGTATTACGTAACGCCAGCAAATTTTCGGTTTGGTAATAATTATCATCCGTCAGCAATCGCGTGACATCGGGGGGAAGAATCGGCGCGGTCGGCACCAAAACGGCATCGTAACCGGCCAAAGCGGCCTCCCACGCGCGGCGCAGGTCATGCAGGCGCGACCAAGCCTGCACATAATCCGTGGCCAACACATCGCGCCCCCCGCGAAACCGGTTGAGAATCTGCGAGAACATCTTCTCGGGGGCGGCCTCGATGACATCTTTCCAAAGACCATAGGCCTCTGGGGCGAAAAGCGTGCCCGCCATATCCAGCGCGGGCGTCACCATCGGCAGGCTGCCACGTTCGATCACCGCTCCGGCTTTTTCGAATTTGCGCACGCCATCCTCGAACGCCTGCACGGGAATGTCGCGCGCCCCTTCGAATGGCACGCCTTCCAGTACCAAAAGCCGCGCGCCCTGCAGGCTGCAATCTGTCAGATCTGGCGCTTTGCGATTCTCCAAAAGCGCCAGAACCAAAGCGCAATCCTCAACCGTGCGCGCCAGAGGCCCGATCGTGTCGAACATTTCCGCAAGCGCCACGACACCCCCCTTGGGCACCCGCCCGTGGGTGGTTTTCAGCCCCACAAGATCATTCCACGCAGCCGGAACACGAACCGAACCACCTGTATCGGACCCGACACTGGCAGCCGCCATGCCCAGTGCGACCGATACCGCCGACCCCGAGCTGGACCCGCCGGGCGCCCAACGCGGGTCATGCACATTGGGCGGCGTGGCAGTCATCGGGTTCACGCCCAACCCCGAAAAGGCCAGCTCCGACATATGGGTCTTTCCCAGACAGATCGCACCGCCCAAACTGGCCTGCGCCAAGACATCGGCATCCTTGTCCGGCACACGCCCAGCCAATAGCCGCGAGCCCGCCTCCGTGGCGGCGCCGGCGCTGTCGAAAAGATCTTTCCAGCTGAGCGCGACCCCGTCCAACGGTCCACGCAAGCGTCCGGCCTTGGCACGTGCACGCGCAGCCATCGCCTCGTCGCGGGCGCGTTGGGCGGTCAGGCAGCTATAGACCGCTTGCCCCTCCGCACCCGAGGCCACATCCAGATACATTTCCACCTGCGCCACCGGATCAAGCATTCCCGCAGCAATCAGCCGCCCTTGTTCTGCAGCCGGCAGGAATCGGGTCGAGGTGGTCATGGGCATATCTCCGTCTTGTGCTTGCGCGTAAGGCTAGCCGTGCACCCGCCCGTAGGCAATGGCCGCGCACCGGCTGCTTCCCGCCGCCCCCGACCATACAAAATGGCGTGCAAATGCTTGGCGACGATGGACAACGCCACAATTACAGCCATATTTAGCGTCATGAAAACGGATCATGATATCATTATCGCAGGCGGTGGGCTGAACGGCCCCACCTTGGCTTTGGCGCTGGCGCAATCGGGTTTTGAGGTTGCCATCATCGACGCAGCCCCTGCCCGCGCGCGCGGCAACGAAGGTTTTGACGGGCGCGCCTATGCATTGGCAATCGCCTCGCAAAAGCTGCTGCGTGGTCTGGGCTTGTGGGACACGCTCGCCCCGCAGGCCCAGCCGATGATGGATGTAAAGGCCAGCGACGGCGCCCCCGGCGAAGGTGTATCGCCCCTGTTTTTGCATTTCGACTCGCGCGAACTGGATCAGTCGCCCGTGGGCTTCATGCTTGAAGACCGCTATCTGTCGCGCGCGTTGAGCGATGCGATGGCAAACCACGCCCAAATCACCGTGATCCCTGATACGAAAGTGATCGCCCAAGACCCTCAGCCCGGCCATGTGAGCGTCACACTCGATGACGAGCGCACGCTGTGCGCGCGGGTGCTGATCGGGGCAGACGGTCGGCGCAGCGGTGTGGCCCAGCGGGCAGGCATTTCCCGCGAGGGGTGGGATTACGGCCAGACCGCGCTGGTGGCCGCCATTGCCCACGAGGCGCCCCATAACGGCATCGCGCATCAGTTATTCATGCCCACAGGCCCATTGGCCATCCTGCCGCTAACCGGCAACCGCTCCTCAATTGTATGGAGCGAAACGCGCCAGAACGCCACTGCGATCAGCGCCTTGGACGATGCTGATTTCCTTGGCATTTTACGCCCGCGCTTCGGTGACTTTCTGGGACAGATCGAACTGGCAGGACCGCGCTTCAGCTATCCGCTGTCCCTGACCTTGGCGCGCGATTATGCCGCCCCGCGCATTGCGTTGATTGGTGATGCGGCCCACGGGGTGCATCCGATTGCCGGACAAGGGCTGAACCTCGGGCTGCGCGATGTGGCCGCTTTGGCCCAAGTATTGGTGGATGCCCGCCGCCGTGGCGAAGATATCGGGGCTTTCGACGTGTTGGAGCGGTATCAAAGCTGGCGCCGGTTCGACGCGACCACGCTCGCCCTCGGGATGGATACGGTCAACCGGCTGTTTTCCAATCACAATCCGCTTTTGAAACTGGGGCGTCGTCTGGGCATGGGGGCGGTGCAATCGGCACCGGCACTGCGACGCGGCTTCATGCGGCAGGCGGCCGGATTGTCCGGTCCCCTGCCCCGTTTGCTGAAAGGCGAGCGGCTTTAACGCCCGCCTTCGTTTATACAGGTCACTCCGCCTCGAGGTCGCGGGCCTCTGACGGAACAAGGATCGGGATTCCCGCACGAATCGGGTAGGCCAGCTTAGCAGGCTGACACACCAGCTCTTGTGCCGCGGCATCATACACCAGCGTTGCCTGGGTAAGTGGGCAGACCAGTGCCTCCAGCATCCGGCGATCAAACTGGGGTCTGTCACGGCGCTGGTTCATTGCACGCTTTCCTCCCCACCGCCACGGCGCAAGGCAAACTCGATCAGGGTCACCAGCGTCTCGCGCCGCGTAACCAGATCGGGGGCCTCCAGCAAAGCCTGCTTGTCTTCGGGATCCAACGGCATCAGCATCGAGAGCGAGTTGATCAGCAGCTCGTCTTCGGCATCACGCAGGGCATCCCAATCCGTCTCCATTTCTTCTTGCTCGAAGAACCGTCCAAGCAAGTTAAGAAAAGCTGTCCGGTCCAGATCCGCGTCATGCTCCGGTGCGCCCAGATCGGCGTGGAACGGAGCCCAGTCCGCCTCGCCCATCACATAAGGCGCGAACCCCTCGCGTTCGCCGGTCAGGCGGAATCGCGACACGCCGGTCAGGGTGATCATATAACGGCCGTCTTCGGTTTCGGAAAAACCGGTCAGTCGACCCGCACATCCAACCTGCGCCAACTCCATCGCCTCGTCATCATATTGTCGCGGCAGGATCATGCCGATCAGCCGGTGGCGCGTTTTCAGACAATCTTCGATCATCTGAAGATAGCGCGGCTCGAAAATATGCAACGGCAAGGTTGCCCGGGGCAGCAAAAGCGCTCCGGGCAACGGGAACAGCGGAAGGGTTTGGGGCAGATCAGCGGACTTTATCATAGACATGAGTTAGCCCATCCTGTTGATCAGGCAAATATCATCGACGCAAGCCGTCGGCGGCCTTTTGCCACCAGCGGATCGGCGGGTTTCAACGCCTCGAAAATCGTCTGCAGCTGCGCCTGTGCCGCGCCCTCGTTCCATGCACGATCGCGGCGGAACAGCTCCAGCAGCTCGTTGATCGCGGCCTCGGTCTCGCCTGCCGCAAAAAGCGCCTGCGCATAATCGAAACGCGCCTGATGATCGTCGGGATTGGCGGCGACAGCGGCCTCCAACTCGCCCAAAGGTCCGGCATTTTCGGCCTGACGGGCCAGTTCCAGCTGCGCACGTGCAGCCTCGACCGGCGCGGCATTCGCGATTTTTGCCGGAACATTGGCCAGAACCGCCTCGGCCTGATCATACTGTGCGCCGGCCAGATGCGCCCGAACCAACCCGCCAAAGGCATCGGCGTTTTCAGGCTCTTCTTCCAGAATGGCCGCAAACGTCTCTGCTGCGTCTTCGACCGCCCCCTCGCCCAGCATTTCTTCTGCTGCAGCGACAGCCGCCTCCAGCCCTTCTTCCTCGCCACCACCAAGCTTCACGAGCTTGTCGATGAACGTGTCGATCTGTGATCCGGGAATTGCACCTTGGAAACCGTCAACCGGCTGACCTTGCCAGAACGCATAGACCATGGGAACCGACTGGACCTGCAACTGGCCCGCCAACCCCTGATTCTGGTCGACGTTCACTTTGGCCATTACGACCTTGCCCTTGGCCTTATTAACAGCCGCCTCCAGCGCCGGGCCAAGCTGCTTGCACGGGCCGCACCAAGGTGCCCAGAAATCCACAATCACCGGAACGGTTTTCGATTTCTCGACCACTTCGGCCATGAAATTCGCTTCGCTCACATCCTTGACCAGATCGTCTTGCACGGCGGCCCCGCCACCAATCAGTCCATTGTCCTGCATTTCTCAACCCTTTCGGTTCAATATTGCTGCCTATATGCGCAGGCCTGCCCGCGCTTGAAAGGCTTAGAGGTCAAAACTTGCAAATACCGGCGCATGATCGGAAGGTTTCTCCCAACCGCGTGCGGCCCGCAAAACCCGTGAGCTATGGGCACTGCCGGAAATGTCGGGCGTGGCCCAGATATGATCAAGCCTGCGCCCTTTGTCTGCAGCATCCCAATCGCGGGCGCGATAGCTCCACCAGCTGTACAGCTGGCCTTCGGGAATATCCTGCCTTGTGATATCCACCCATGCGCCTGCTGCCATCACGTCCTCAAGATGCGCCACCTCGACCGGTGTGTGGCTGACGATTTTCAACAGCTGTTTATGGTTCCACACGTCGTCCTCGCGCGGGGCGATGTTCAGATCGCCCACCAAAATCGCCTTTTCGGGCGGTTTGGCCAGAAATTCGTCACGCATATGGGTCAGGTAATCCAGTTTCTGGCCGAATTTCTCGTTGACCGTACGGTCTGGCACATCGCCGCCTGCTGGCACATAGAAATTGTGCACCGTCACGCCGTTCTCCAACCGCCCCGCCACATGGCGCGCATGGCCCAGATTGGCGAAATCTGTGGCGCCTGCCTCCTCCATCGGGATTTTCGAGAAGATCGCCACGCCGTTATAGCCCTTCTGCCCGCGCGCCACCATGTAGCGATATCCCAGCGCGGCAAAAGCTTCGGTCGGGATTTTATCCACGGGGCTTTTGCATTCCTGCAGGCATAAAACGTCAGGCGCCTCCTCGCGCATCAGCGCCTCGACAAGCGACTCGCGCAAGCGGACCGAATTGATATTCCAAGTGGCAAGGGTGAAGGTCATCAGGCTCTCCGTCTTAGGCGGCGCGATACTGATCGCAAGCGGCGCGGGACGCAAGCAGATCGCAGCCTGTCAATGCATTTCCAAATCTGCCCCGCCATAGGGGGGAAATGAGAGCCGGTGCGGGCATCAGGCCCGCCCCCGCTCCGGCCCCAGGCACGCCACCGGCCAGATCTTTTGCCATGGTCTGTGGCGCGCCCGAACGGGTCCGGACGCGTTGACACAAAGGCTGCCTTATTGCGCAGCAGGTTTGGCCCAGCCTGCGATGGATTTAACCTCGCAGAACTCTTCAATACCCCAGCGACCGCCTTCGCGGGCCCGCCCGGAGGCTTTGACCCCGCCAAACGGCGCCCCCGCCCCGCGCGATGCGCCGTTCAATTCGACCATACCCGCATGCAAAGACCGCGCCAGACGCTGTAGCCGCGCCGGATCCTGGGTCTGGGCATAGTTGGTCAGCCCGTATTCGGTATCATTGGCAATCGCTACGGCTTCTTCTTCCGTATCAAACGGCATAATCGCCAGAACGGGACCAAAGATTTCCTCGCGCATGACGGTCATATCCGGGGTGCAATCGGCAAATATCGTAGGGCGCACATAGTACCCGCGATTCACCCCTTCCGGCAATCCGGGACCACCTGCAAGCAGGCGCGCCCCTTCGGCAATGCCGGTCTCTATCAGGCCTTGGATCTTGTCATACTGGCTTTTGTTGATCACCGGCCCGATGTGGGCGCCATGCTCGCGCGGGCTGCCCACCTTCGTCTCTGCCGCCGTTTTCTGGGCCACTTCGAGCGCACGCGGATAGGCTGCACGTTCCACCAGCATGCGGGTGGGCGCATTGCAGCTTTGCCCCGAATTGTTGAACACTCCCCGCACGCCACGCGCCACAGCATCGTCATCGGCATCGGCAAATACCAGATTGGCCCCTTTGCCGCCCAATTCCAGTGCCACGCGTTTAAGCGTATCCACCGCATTTCTGGAAATGGCACGCCCTGCGCGGGTAGAGCCGGTGAACGAGATCATCTCGACATCATTATGGCCCGACAATGTGGTGCCGACCCCTGCGCCGTCACCGTTTACAAGGTTGAACACACCGGCAGGCAGGCCTGCCTCGTGCACGATTTCGGCAAACAGAAGCGAGCTGAGCGGCGCCTCCTCGGAGGGTTTGAGGACCATCGTGCAGCCGGCAATCAACGCCGGTGCGACTTTGAGCGTGACCTGATTCATCGGCCAGTTCCACGGGGTGATCAGACCGACCACGCCAATCGGTTCATAGGCGATCATTGCCCCTTCGGTGCCATCCCCCAACGGGTGCAGCCATGTGAATTCTTTCGCAGCCGTCAGCGTGTTGGTGATATGCGATACCCCCGCCATGGCCTGGCTTCGGGTGGCCAGATCAATCGGCGCGCCCATTTCAAGGCTGATTGCGGCGGCCATTTCATCAAGGCGGGATTTATACACCTCCAGCAAACGCTCGACATAGGCGATACGTTGCTCGGGCGGTGTGTCACGCCATGCCGGCAGTGCGGCCTTGGCCGCAGCCACAGCCCGGTCCGCATCCGCCGGCGCGCCAAGGCTGATGACCGCACATGGCTCTTCGGTCGATGGATCGATCACATTGTGATCATGGGCGGCCAGTGGTGCGACCCACTCGCCATTGATATAAAACGTGCGTTTCTCGATCATGCCAGAGCTCCTGATATTTCGCGCAGACTTCCTCATCCCGAAGGCCGAAGCAAGCGTCGATCCATTCTGATATGATCATGGTTTCGCAAAATTCCACCACGGCCCGCACTGGCATGCAGCCATACCCGGCCCTATATCGGGCAAGAGCTTCATTCATAGGAGGACTTTATGGGCCTACGTATCAACGATATTGCTCCCGATTTCACGGCCGCCTCGACCGACGGCGAAATTAATTTTCATGACTGGGTGGGCGACAACTACGCTATTTTGTTCTCGCATCCGAAAGATTTTACGCCCGTGTGCACAACCGAATTCGGTGCGGTGGCTGCACTGGCCGATGAATGGGCAAAACGCGACACCAAAGTGCTGGGCGTGTCTGTCGATACGGTCGAGGAACACAGCAAATGGAAAGGCGACATCGAATCCTACTGCGGTGCCCCTGCCAATTTCCCGATCATCGACGACACATCCCTGACTGTGTCCAAAGCCTATGACATGTTGCCGGCCGAAGCCTATCTGCCAGAAGGCCGCACGCCCGCCAATACGGCCACTGTGCGTACGGTATACATCATCGGTCCGGACAAGAAGGTCCGGCTGACCATGACCTATCCGATGTCGGTGGGGCGCAATTTCGCGGAGATCCTGCGCGCGCTTGATGCGGTGCGTGCAACCGACGGCGTGCCATTCGCCACCCCCGCGAACTGGGTCCCGGGCGAGGATGTGATCGTGGCGCTTTCTGTATCGGACGCGGATGCCAAGGCGAAATATGGGGATCTTGATATCAAGCTGCCCTACCTGCGTTTTGCCAAACATCAAGGCTGAGCCGTCGTTTTGGACTGAAGCCACTGCCCGCGTGCGCCAAAAATCTGCTTTTTGGCGCGCGCGGATCGCGTGCAACATCCCCCTGCCCGTGCGCCTTCACACGCGTGCTGGCCGCCACCATCGCACCATGCTAGCGTTATTTCGGGCGGGGTTTCCGCCGATTGAACGGGATCGATATGTCCGACACGCCGCTTCATCGAAAGCTCGTCAAGCTCGGCTTCCAGCTAACCCATGGCCGCGAAACGCGCCATCATTATGCGCTGTGGCCCCATGGCGCGCTGAACCATGCCCCCGATGGCAGCGGCACGCTTATGTGGCGCGGCAAGCCTGCTGCCACCCTGCTGGCCGGCGGCCTGCCTGCAGGACTTCAGGAAATCACGCTGATAGGCTCCGGCCCGTCGCTGCGCGATCAGGCGCCCGAACGTCTGCCACCGCGCAGTGCGATCTTGCTGAACGGGGCAATTTCATTGTCCGGGCGTGTGCCACCGCTGGCCATCGCGATCGAGGACGAGCGGTTTATCTGGCGCCACTGGACCATGCTACGCGAGCACACCCCCGATTGTTACTGGATGCTTGCACCCGCCGTTATGCGCGCAATATTGCAGCGGGATGCCCTGATTTTGCAAGACCGCCGGATTCTGCTGATCGAGGACATCACCAAACCCACGGGCCGCAAACGCCGCAGTCTGGACGATCCTGCAATTCGCGATTTTGTGCGCCGCGGCGGCGACGCTTCGGGCCTGTCACAAGCGCCATGGCGTGGGGTGGTTCCCGCAGGCACAATCGCCTTTTCCGCGATGCAGTTCGCTCTGGCCGCACGCCCCGCGCAGATCGGTCTGGCGGGCATTGATCTGAGCAATGCCGACGCCCCCCGTTTCAACGAAACCGCTGGCAATACCGCGCCCTCCGGTATCGTGAGCGCGCTGACACGTATTCTGGCAGCCTTCACACTGGCCAAAGACGAGGCCACCCGGCACAATATAAAGCTGGCGTGCTATTCCCAGCATTCTGCACTGTGCGGGATTGGTTATCCGTTCCAACCGCGGTTATAGTTCCAAATCTTTTCCCAGTATGGACCCGACATGTCGACAGACCCCCTAATGCCGCGCTTCGTTTTCGTGACGGACCATGGGCTTTTCAAACCCACCCTTGTTTCGGCATGGGGTGTCTTGCGCCATCTGCGCGGTCCGGGGGAGCTGCATTTCTGGGGCGACGGGCTGAGCGAGAACGAATGGGCCGACGTGGCGCGCGTGGCCGCCATCAACCCTTCCGTGACACTGCATCCGTTGTCGCTGCAAGGCGCGGATCTGGACGGTGCAAAGGGCCCGTGCGGGCACATCTCCGGCGCATCTATGGGACGGCTTCACATCCCGTCAAAGCTAACGGGCCGCGTGCTTTATATGGACGGGGACACCTGTGTAACCGCCGACCTGTCTCCCCTGTTTGCCAAGGAGCAGATGACACAGCCTATCGCGGCAGTGCGCGATTTTGTGGTCGCCAAATGGTGCGCACGCGGGATAGACAGCCGCGCCAGATGCGCATCGCGCGTCGCCGAACTGCGGGCATTGATGCAACAAGACGATCTATCTGCATATTTCAATTCCGGCGTTCTGCTTTTGGATACCGATGCAATCCGCGCAGAGCCCGCCTTGCTACATCAAATGCAGGATGTTCACGCGGCCTCGGCCTGTCCTTGGGGGGATCAGGACCACCTTAACCGCGTTTTTGTCAACCGCGTGCAGTTGTTGAACCCTGCGTATAACGCGTCTTGGGGGCGCACTGACCGGCAGCGTAAATTCGCGCGCAAACTCGGCGCAGGTGAAGGCGAAACGGCACCGCTTGCCAATGCCATCTGGCATTTCCATGGCCCCAACAAACCATGGCACAAACCGCGCTATGATTTATGGCGCCAGCGGGCAAGATCTGTATGGCAGTATCGTCGGGAATGGGCAGCCTTTAAAAGCACATTTCCTAATTTGTAGAGATAACAATTAGCCAATTTTAAGCGCTAATCGGCGGGAGATATAACTTTTCCAGTAGGTAGCAGATACAAATCTGCGCCAACCTTTACGAGCTGGTTTTTTAAGAGAAGAAGAAGTGCTGAGATTTTTGACAAAATCGGAACCCACATTTCCCTCGCTGATATGGTTCACCAAACGGGGATAGATAATATGCCCCCCGATTGAAGAAATTTCTAATGGCCAATCAGCGATAGATCGGACGGGAGTAGAGGCCTTTAAAAGGGCAATCGCTGCATCTTGGGAAACGACATAACCAGTTGTCAACGCAGAAGTTTTAACCATTCGCCAGCGCGTTCCGAAGTCACCGGCCCGCCTTGCGGAAAACCGTGCGCACCACGCGCGGGAGTAATCCAGCTGGATCAACGGCGCATCAAAAACGTGGTCAGAGGCCAGAAAGGCGCCCAGCTTTGGTGTGATCTGGGCATCGTCTTCCAGAATCAGCGCAGCGGTCGAAGAGTGTTCGATGACCTTTTGCCACAAAAACCGATGAGACAACGCACACGCGAATTCGCCATCGCTGAGAGAGTAGCCGTGACGGACCCGTGCGCCGTCCCGATCAATCTGGCTCAAATACTCTGCCGGCAAGCCCTGACGTCCGTCAACGCCGTAAACCAACTCGTAGCTGATATGCTGCGCATCAAGGGCGGCAAGAAGTGGCTGGCGACGTTTTTCGTCGCCCGGCAGGGTCAGAACATACACAGGCAGTTTCTGCATTTCTTCGATCCTTGTTCGACAGGTGTCTTCGACAAGCTAGCCCAGGAAACCGGCGTGTCGGGCAGCGGTATATCTACGCGACAGAAACGAGCCGCTTGGAATTACGCCATCGTGGCGTTCGTGAAGTATCTTGCGCAGATTGCTGGCCCAAAGATGAAGTGTAAGACTTTCATCACCCAATGCATCTTCTGGTAGACGCCCGGGCTCCAGCAGGCAAGGCAGGTCTTGGAAGGCCACCGGATAGTATACCTCGCGCGGGGCGGCAAATTTCCATTCATCGTTTTGGCGCAGATAGATACTCAAGGCCTTAGGGCCTGTGCTTCCCCAAGCCCAATCGGTGATTGGACGGCCGCGTCCGAAGGTTCGCACCATGCGGCGAAACCGCTTCAGCCCCGTCACCTGCGGCGGCTCGCCCCATGTATCTGGTGTAAACGCACATAACTGCGCGAGGGTCGGCGACGTGCGGGGCAGGCGTAAAATAGCGGAATTTACAGATTTCTCATGCTCCATCCCGAATATATACGGCGCGTCGGTGTCAATCGGGCGCAGAACAAGCATATCAAGATCAATCCAGACCAGATCGGTTTGCGCCAGCAAGGCATAGCGAAACAGGTTGGAATGCAGAGCGCTAGACGGTTTGGTGGGATGATTATAATAAAGGATCCGGTCTGTGGGCAGGATCTGGGCGGCGTCCCGCGCTTCAACAGCGGGCGGGACATTGGCAATCGGGCTGTAGCTGTAAAGAACAACATTATGGCCAGTTGCTACCATGGAATGCAAACAGATCAGCTCTAGCGGCCCCAATGTATCACCGATCCACAACGTGGCCAGGCTTTGCATGCAGTTCTCCTACAAAAACGACCCCGAGCATCGCCCGGGGTCGAAAGCTTTGTAAAGCGTCAAGTTAAAGCTTACTCGGCTTTTTCAGGTGCGACTTCTTCGCCGGTTTCCTGATCAACCATTTTCATGCCAAGGCGCACCTTGCCACGATCATCAAAGCCCAACAATTTAACCTTCACCTCTTGGCCTTCTTTCAGAAGGTCGGAGGGGTGGTTAAGGCGTTTGTTGGCGATCTGGCTGACGTGCACCAGACCGTCACGCTTGCCGAAGAAGTTCACGAACGCGCCGAAATCGACGAGCTTCACAACTTTACCGGTGTAGATCTTACCTTCTTCCGGCTCTGCGACGATCGAATAGATCATCTCGTAGGCCTTCTTGATGGCCTCACCGTTGGCGGAGGCGATTTTGATGATACCGTCGTCGTTGATATCAACTTTCGCACCCGAGGTTTCCACGATCTCGCGGATAACCTTACCGCCCGAACCGATCACTTCACGGATCTTGTCGGTGGGGATCTGCATGGTCTCGATGCGCGGTGCATGCTCGGAGAACTCGGTGCGGCCAGCGGCCAGCGCTTTGTTCATCTCGTTCAGGATGTGCATCCGGCCGTCTTTTGCCTGCGCCAGCGCCTGGCTCATGATCTCGGGCGTGATGCCCGCAACCTTGATGTCCATTTGCAGCGAGGTGATGCCGTCAGTCGTGCCGGCCACTTTAAAGTCCATGTCGCCCAAGTGGTCTTCGTCACCCAAGATATCGGTCAGAACCGCGTAGCGGCCATCCTCTTCAAGGATCAGACCCATTGCGACACCGGCCACCGGCGATTTCAGCGGAACGCCCGCATCCATCATCGCAAGGGAGCCACCGCATACCGAGGCCATCGACGAGGAGCCGTTGGATTCGGTGATCTCGGACACCAGACGGATGGTGTAGGGGAAGTCGGTCGCGGCGGGCAAAACAGCCTGCAGCGCGCGCCATGCAAGTTTACCATGGCCGATTTCACGACGACCCGGCGATCCCACACGACCCACTTCGCCGACCGAATAGGGCGGGAAGTTATAGTGCAGCATGAAGTTGGAGCGCGAATTGCCGTGCAGCGCGTCGATGATCTGTTCGTCATCACCGGTGCCCAGCGTGGTCACGACCAGCCCTTGGGTTTCCCCGCGTGTAAACAGCGCCGAGCCATGGGTCCGCGGCAGGATGCCGACTTCGCTCACAATCGGGCGCACAGTGGTGTTGTCACGACCATCGATACGTGCCCCACCATTGATGATGTCACCGCGCAGGATGCCCGATTCAAGTTTCTTGATCGCCGAACCCAGGTTGGGGTCGATCTGCTCGTCTTCCGACAGGCTTTCCTTGATCTTGGTCACAGCGGCAGAGATCGCGTTGGTGCGTTCCTGCTTGTCCTTGAGCGAGAAAGCGGCCCGCATGTCGGCCTCGCCTGCGGTTTTCACCTTGGCGTAAAGCGCGTCATATTGCGGCGGCTGGAAGTCGAAGGGCTCTTTGGCACAGGCCTCTGCCAGATCGACGATCAGATCGATCACCGGCTGGATGGCATCGTGGCCGAACTTCACAGCGCCCAGCATTTCTTCTTCCGTAAGCTCGTAGGCCTCGGATTCGACCATCATCACGGCGTCTTTGGTGCCGGCAACAACCAGATCTAGACGCTGCTCGGGATTGTCGCGCAGCTTTTGCATGTCGTCGACTTCGGGGTTGAGGATATATTCCCCGTCCACGAAACCAACGCGTGCCGCACCGATCGGGCCCATAAACGGCACGCCGGAAATCGTCAGCGCAGCCGATGCAGCGATCATGGCGACCATGTCGGGCTCGTTGACCAGATCATGGCTCAGCACGGTGCACATCACCAGAACTTCGTTTTTGAAACCCGGCACGAACAGCGGACGGCAGGGACGATCGATCAGGCGCGCGGTCAGGGTTTCTTTTTCCGACGGACGGGCTTCACGTTTGAAGAACCCACCCGGAACCTTGCCTGCAGCGTAATATTTCTCTTGGTAGTGGACCGTCAGCGGGAAGAAATCCTGTCCCGGCTTCGGTGCCTTTGCAAAGGTCACGTTGGCCATAACGGAGGTCTCGCCCAAAGTGGCGATCACCGAACCGTCGGCCTGACGCGCAACTTTGCCGGTTTCCAGTGTCAGCGTCTCTTCGCCCCACTGGATAGATTTTTTCGTAACGTTGAACATTCAGCGTATCCTGTCTGGGAGTGCCCGGCCCTCCGGGTCTCCCGTTTGCATGGCGGCCCCATTGCCGCCGCCCCCAAATCCTGTTGCATGTGCCCGGGGGCTCGAGGCGTCACGTCTCAGATAGGGCCGTGCAATACACGAAATATGGCCTTGAGGAAAGCATGGAGTTGGAACGGCGTAATCAACCTGTTGCTGTCTCGGCAAGGGCCGTGCGTGACCGGACCCGCATGAAAAAGCCGCAGGCAAGGTTTCCCTGCCTGCGGCCCTGTCGTATCGGATCGAGACCCGTGTGCGCGTTATTTGCGCACAGGTGCCGCCGGTGCCTCGCTGAACTCGCCGCTGTCTTTGGTCAGCAGGCTGACCACGATGATGGCGATCGTGGCTGCGATGAAGCCCGGAATGATCTCATAGAGCCCCGTCGCGGCTTTCAGGCCGGTCGCGATCCACAACATGACCGTCAGGGCCCCGACAACAAGACCTGCAACCGCACCCAGACCGTTCATCCGGCGCCATGTCAGGGCCAGAATGATCAGCGGTCCGAAGGCGGCACCAAAGCCGGCCCAGGCATTCGACACAAGTCCAAGCACCTGCGCTTCGGGATCTGCCGCGATCCAGATGGCCACCAGACCAACAAGAACAGTCGCGCCACGCCCGACATTCACCAAGGCGCGATCAGAGGCGTTGCGCTTCAGCACGACGCGGTAGAAATCTTCCGACAGCGACGAGGCCGAAACCAGAAGCTGCGACGAGACGGTGGACATAATCGCTGCCAGCAAGGCCGCATACAGGAAGCCGGTGACCAGCGGATGGAACAACAGATTGGCCAGAACGATGAAAATCGTTTCCGGATCATCGATGACAATCCCGTTGCGTTCCGTATAGGCGCGGCCAAATACACCCACGCCAACGGCACCAGCCAGCGAAATCGCCATCCAGATCATGCCGATATTACGGGCTTTGGGAACATCAGCGACCGAACGGACCGCCATGAAGCGCACGATAATATGCGGCTGGCCGAAATACCCCAGCCCCCATGCCATCGCAGACAACCAACCGATACCCGTCAGACCCGCCGTGAGCGACAGATAGCTTTGATCGACATCTGTCAGCCGGTCGGCGGCTTGATCAACACCGTTGCCCTGCCCTGCCCACAAGATAACAAGCGGCATCACCACAAGCGCCAGCATCATGATGCAGCCCTGAACGAAGTCGGTCAGCGACACGGCCAGAAACCCGCCAATCACTGTATAGACCAGCACAACGCCAAGCGTCAGACACACGCCAACCATATAATCGCCGCCAAATGCGCTGGCATACAGCTTGCCGCCGCCGACCAGACCCGAGGCCGTGTAGACCGCAAAGAACACAACGATGATGATTGCGGACACCGTGCGTAGCGTCTTCGCCTGAGTCGGGAAGCGGTTTGCCAAGAAGCCCGGAATGGTCAGGCTGTTCGAATACCGCTCGGTTTGTTCGCGCAGACGCGGAGCAACGATGATCCAGTTCAGCAATGCGCCGATAAACAGACCGATGCCGATCCATGCCTCGACCAGACCTGTCGCATAAAGCGCGCCGGGCAGACCCAGCAACAGCCAGCCGCTCATATCCGATGCACCGGCAGACAATGCCGCAACTCCGGGCGACAGGTTCCTGCCCCCCAGCATGTAGCCCTCGGAGTCCGACGTCGACTTACGCCACGCGTAAACCCCGATGCCGATCATCAGGATGAAATACAAAATTAGACTGGTCCAGATACCAATACCCATAGTGACCCCCTCTCTCTTTTTCTTGTTACTTCTGTGGCACGCTCTCCCTAAAAAACGAAGAGAAAAAGGAAAAGATCACGACAGAAACCTGCATTTAAGTCCATTTGATCTGGATAATCGTTTATCTACAGTCAAAAAAACTGCCATAAATCAAATAACAGGTAAAAAGAAAAGTTTACAAATTGTGTAGAAAACAATCAAACATCAAAATTATAACGTGAACTATCCCCGAAATTGCCAAAAATGGCAAAAAAAAACGCCCGCTCTATCAGAGCAGGCGCTTCCAAATCTCGTTTCGGCGCGATTAGCGACGGATGCCGAGGCGTTTGATCAGGTCGAGGTAACGGTTCTCGTCCTTGGCACGGGCATAGTCCAGAAGCTTACGACGCTGAGCAACCAGCATCAAAAGACCACGACGCGAGTGGTTGTCTTTTTTATGGGTTTTGAAGTGCTCGGTCAGGTTCGCGATACGCTTGGTCAGGATTGCAACTTGCACTTCGGGCGAACCAGTGTCGCCTTCTTTGGTTGCGAATTCTTTGATCAGGGCGTTTTTGTCTTCGACGGTGATCGACATCGGGATCTCCTTGGTTAAGGGTTTGGGCACAAGCCGGGATGTCGTCCAGCAGGGTCCGTAAATTTCGCCTGTAGGCGAAGCCGCGCGTTTAGCGGATTCCTGCCGCAAATGGAAGCCTTTTTTACCTACACAGCCCCTCAGATCCGGGCAAATTGCGCAGGGCTCATCACATTCAGGTCGGAGAGGGCAACAGGGCTGGAAAGCACTTTGGCCACACAATGCGCCCCCGCAAACACATAGGAATCCTGACCGTCATATTTGATCGACATCTCCGGCGGTTCTGCCGATTGCGGATCACAGATGATGGCAATCCGGTCGAGGTTCTGCTCGAAGTCGGTGATTGTGGTGAGCTCGGGCGCATCAGAGGCATCACCTCCGGCCGTCGCGCCACCCAGCGCGAAAAGATCTGCACCATCACCACCGGTCATCCAGTCACCCTGCCCCGCATAGAGCCTGTCATCGCCCTCACCGCCGTTCAGCATATCGGGCGCGTCAGTCGGCAGGGCAGCAGTGTCGGACAGCGCATCGGGCGCGCTGTCGGCGATCAGCACATCATCGCCGTCACCGCCGCTCAGATCATCCGCGCCAGCGCCGCCGGTCAGAATATCCGCGCCAAGACCACCCTCTAGCATATCATCATCCGCCCCACCCCAAAGCATGTCCGCGCCGGTGCCGCCCGACAGATGGTCACGGCCTTCACCACCCGCGAGCCGGTCCTCACCCAGCCCGCCCGTCAGCTGATCTGCGCCGGAACCGCCGTGCAAGATGTCATCGCCCGCATCACCGAACAAGGTATCGTCACCGTCTTCGCCCCACAGGGTATCGTCGCCCGCGCCGCCAAACAGCCAGTCATCGCCAGCGTCCCCCCACAGCATGTCATCGCCGCCATAGCCATTGATCTGGTCGTCGCCTTGCAGGCCGTCCAGCGCGTCTTCTCCCTGCGTGCCCCATGCGATATCTGCGTGGTCGGTCGTTTGCGGGCTATCGTCGCGCGGGGCTGCATCGTGCATCCCATCCACCACGGATACGTCCCCCGAACTGTGATCGGTATCCGTATCCGGCCGCGCACTGTCCAGCAGATCACCATAATCGGGATCGGGCTGCGCGGGGGCGGGATGGTCCGCGGCAGTATCCTCACCAAAGGCGTCTTCATCGGAATGATTCTGCCCGACCAAACCGACTGACGCCCCTGCCACCAAAAGGCCCAGAATGCTCGAAAACAAAATCATCTGATTACTCCTTGAGCGAACCCAGCGTTCGCGAACAAAGAGAACATTAATAGAATCTTTACCTTTCCCCAAAGGCAATCAGGGTGAACAGAAGGAGAAAGTAAATAAATGGTAAACGTGAAGCAGGCTCAGCTTTGGGCCGAAACCTCCGGCGTGACCCACAGTTCGGGCTGCTTTTCATACGCAATATAAAGCGGATGCTTGGGTTGGCCGGCCTTTGTCAGACCAAGATGATACAGGGGCAGCTGGCAAGGGCGCAGAAGGTCTGCGACCGCCGCACCGCGCGCCAGATGCGCCCCATGCGCTCCCCATGCGCAAATAATACGATCCTCCGGCGCGCCGGCCCATGCCAGACTGTCGAGAATCGCCCTGTCGTTTTCAGGGCCCACCGGATCGGACTGGGCGCGCATCACCTTCGGGTCAGTGGCCCGATAGGCAAATATATTGGTCACGCGGAAACCGCCAAATCCCAAGGTGCGCGCGCGACGCTCGCAGCGTTCTACAGTAGGATCGTTTTGCACCTCCGTCGCGGTGGAGGGGTTGAGCATGATAAACAGGGCGCGCGGGCGGGTCGGGTCCCAGATCCGCGTCAGCAGATACCGGTAGTGCTCGCAATCGGAATACACTGCGACAGAGGGCGCATCGCCCTTGAGATGTTCTCGGGTAATCATGAGGCACACATAGTCCCTGATCGCAGATCGTCACATGTCGAAGACGGGCCGCCTACCGCCCGCCCGCCTGTACCCTGCCCGCCTGCACCCTGACCGCCTGTCAAAGGTTGAACACGCGGCTGGGGTGTACTTCACCGGCTTTGTAGATCCCGACAGCCACAGGCTGTCCTTCATAGGATACCCAAGCCTCGTCACCGTATTCAAGATCCGAGGCCAGCACCATTCCCGGATTGCCGTTCTTCAAGCGCACCGCGCCCTCAGTTGTGCATTTCAACTGCGGCAGATCTTCGAGCCCCAGCGTGAGTGGCAAAATCTTCGCGTCCAGTTCGGGCGTTTTGGCCAATGTGTCCAGCTCCTCGAGGCTGATACCATCTTCGGCATCGAAAGGCCCCGACCATGTCCGGCGCAACCACAGCACATGACCAAGACACCCCAGCGCCCGTCCCAGATCACGGGCAATAGAGCGCACATAGCCGCCTTTGCCGCACACCATTTCCAGCTCGACCGTATCCTCATCGGGGCGCGAGACCATATCGAGGCTCTCGACCCACAAAGGTCGGGCCACCAGATCCATCTCCTCGCCCTTGCGCGCCAAGGCATAGGCGCGCTCGCCCTCCACCTTCACGGCAGAAAACTGTGGTGGAACTTGCATGATCTCGCCGCGAAACGCCGCAAGGGCTGCGTGGATATCCTCATCAGCGGGGCGGTGGGTCGCGGTCTCGATCACCTCGCCCTCGGCGTCATCGGTATTGGTTGCCGCACCAAGGCGCACCTGAAACCGGTAACATTTCAGCGCATCGGTAATATAGGGAACGGTCTTCGTGGCCTCTCCCAGCGCCACGGCCAACACGCCCGTGGCGGCCGGATCAAGCGTGCCCGCGTGGCCGGCCTTCTTGGCCGCCAGCGCCCAACGCACCTTGTTGACAACGGAGGTCGAGGTCACGCCTGCGGGTTTGTCTACAATCAGCCAACCCGAAATATCGCGTCCTTTTTTGCGTCCCATAAAGATACCTTTGCCAGCTACAGTGCCTGAAGTCCTGCCTGCTAGCCAAAAGCCACGCTCCGGTCAATCGCGCATGGCTGATCGCACACCGGCAAAGCGCGGCGAGGCGTTCACTGCGCAGGCGCGGGACGCACCAGACCGACAATCGGGCCCATCGGCACACCGAAATCGGCGCGCCCTTCTGCGGGATCGATCAACCGCGAGACCTTGCCGTCGAAATAAAGCGCATCCTGTGCGCCCAGCCGGTCGCGGAACAGCCGTGCGAAGGTGTGAAAATTGACAGGTGCCTCGGAAATCGCAAACCACGCGGTTTGCCCGTCTGCCGACACACCAACACCGTTGCGGATATTCAGCGAATCGCTGTCGGGCAAAAAGCGGGGATGCAGCGCCCCGTCGATCACCAGCATCGGGCCCGATTGCGTGGCATACCGGCACACGGGCGGCGCAGCCTCGAAGGCGCGCGATTCAATCACCGCAAGCTTTTCGCCGATGCAAAACACGCCGTTCGGCAACAGGCCGAAATTGCCCGGACCTTCGGATGTCACAATGGATGACACCTCGGCACCGTCCTGCACGAACAATCCGACCGGTGCGCGGTCCGAATGATACATGCCGGCGTTCATCGCAAACCCAAGCTGCTCGTCCTCGCCCAGCTGGCCTTGCAACCGCGACGGTGTGCCGACCAGCTTGCCATCTTCGTCTTTCAGCCACAGCCGCAGATCATCGCCGGCCTGCGCCTTGCAAACGGTAAAGACCTTACCGTCGAAATCCAGACGATTGCAGGGATCATCAGCGACTTGCGCATCTTGGGCCAGCGCCGCTGTGCCCAAAACCAATGCCGCCGCGAGCCCCCCCAGGGCGATCGCGTGCCGCATGTCGTCTGCCTTAGTCCTGCGCGCCTGCATCATCTTCGTCATCATCCGATCTGGCCACATCGCGCTGAACAGTCGCATCGGAAAACAAGCGTCTGGTCTCGTCCATGCGGTCATAGGTTTCATCCAGCAAGAACCGCAGGTCCGGTGTGAATTTCAGTGTAAGGTTCTTGGCCACCAGATGGCGCAATTCACCACGGTTGCGCGCCAGCGCCTTGATCAGCGCCTCGCCCCCCTCGCCGCCCAAAGGCGTAACATAGGCTGTGGCCACTTTAAGGTCCGTTGATAGCCGCACCTCCCCCACCGTAACCGAAACGCCGGTCAGGTCGGGATCATGCACATCGCCGCGCATCAGCACGTCGGACAAACTACGCCGTATCAGCTCGCCTACGCGCAGCTGACGTTGAGATGGGCCCTTGCCCGAATGAAAGCTGTTCTTTGCCATACCAACGCACATAATCGCTCAACGCGCGCGCTGCAACGGCTTTGCCAATTTCCGCGCATCACGATAGATAGGCTCCCATCACGAAGGAGAGATAAATATGGGCGAATTGCCGGGTATCGTTATCGTCGGCGCCTCGGGCCGGATGGGGCAAATGCTGATCCGCGCGGTCGCGGCCTCTGACAAGGCGCGCCTTGTCGCCGCGGTGGACCGCAGCGGCCACGACTGGGTAGGGCAGGATCTGGGAGAGCTGATGGGCGGCACAGGGCGCGGTGTGATTGTAACCGACGACCCGCTGGAGGCCATGGCAAACGCGCAGGCGGTGATCGATTTTACAGCGCCCAAAGCGACCCTGGCCATGGCGGAGCTGGCCGCGCAGGCCCGCGCCACCCATGTCATCGGCACGACGGGGTTTTCGGACGCCGAGATCGCGGCGCTTGAGCCTGCCTCGCGCCATTGCGCCCAGATCCGCGCGGGCAATATGAGCCTCGGGGTCAATCTGCTGACGCAATTGACCAAGAAGGTCGCAGCCGCGCTGGACGAGGAGTGGGATATCGAAATCATCGAGGCCCATCACAACAAGAAGGTCGATGCGCCATCCGGCACCGCGCTGATGCTGGGCGAGGCCGCAGCAGAGGGCCGGGGTATCGCGCTCGAGCAGCATCGCGATGCGGGCCGCGACGGGATGACCGGCGCCCGCAAGGCCGGCGATATCGGATTTTCGGCCATTCGCGGTGGCGATATAGTGGGGGAGCATGATGTGCTTTTTGCCGCAGCCGGAGAACGGATCATCCTGCGCCACATCGCGACAGACAGGGCAATTTTTGCCCGTGGCGCGCTGAAAGCCGCGCTGTGGGGGCAAACCCAGACGCCGGGACAGTATGATATGATGGATGTCTTGGGGCTGTAGGCGCCGCCGCACCGAAGCCCGCATTTCCCTTCAAGGAAATCCAAGCGCGCCGGGCATCGAGCCCGCCGCGCTTGGGTCAGGGGGCGCGCCCCCTTCCGCACGGATCCCGATCCGCGCGCCAAAGGCTTCAAACGTTCTACAGACCACCCGTGAACTGCAGGCGGGCAAGCTCTGCATAAAGGCCGCCCTGACCGACCAGTTCGTCATGGGTTCCTTGCGCAACAATGCGCCCGCCATCAAAAACCACGATCCTGTCCGCTTTTTTCACCGTGGCCAACCGGTGCGCCACGATGATGGTGGTTCTGCTGCGTGCCAGTTGATCCACAGCTGCCTGCACCGCATGTTCTGATGCAGCGTCAAGCGCCGATGTCGCCTCGTCCAACAGGAGGATCGGCGCGTCACGCAAGATGGCCCGTGCGATTGCCACGCGCTGTTTTTGCCCCCCCGAAAGCATCACGCCGCGTTCCCCCACATAGGTATCAAGCCCATCGGGCAACGCCTGCAGGAAATCCCATGCATGGGCCGCACGTGCCGCCGCTTCGACATCCGCATCACTTGCCTCGGGCCGACCGAAGCGGATATTTTCGCGCGCCGAAGCTGCAAAGATCACCGGATCTTGCGGCACCAAAGCAACCGCACGCCGGAAATCGGCCCGCGCCATCTGCTTCAGATCCACGCCGTCGATGCTGACCCGACCCGCTTCAGGGTCCCAGAACCGCTGTATCAACTGCACAACGGTCGTCTTGCCCGCACCTGACGGCCCGACAAGCGCCACGGTCTCGCCCGGTGCGATATCCAGCGTGACGTCTTCGAGCGCGGAGGTGTCGGGCCGCGAAGGGTAATGGAAAGACACATGATCAAAGGCAATCGCGCCACGCGCCGGCGCAGGCAACGGGACCGGATCGGCCGGATCTTCCAGACTGTCTTTGGTGCGCAGCAATTCCACCAGACGCTCTGTCGCACCGGCAGCCCGCTGCAATTCCCCCCAGATCTCGGACAAGGCCCCGACGGAGCCCGCAACCATCACAGCATAGATCACGAACTGCACCAGCTCGCCCACAGACATCAAACCGATCCGCACGTCGCGCGCACCGATCCACAACACCCCCACCACGCCGGAGAACACCAGAAAGATCACGATCATCGTCATGATCGAGCGGGTCCCGATGCGACGGCGCGCGGCCTCGAAACTCTTTTCTGTGACGGTGGCGAACCTGTCCCGGGTGCGGGTTTCGTGGGTGAACGCCTGAATGGTTTGCGAGGCCAGAAGCGCCTCAGAGGCAGAGCCGGACGATTGCGCAATCCAGTCCTGATTTTCACGTGACAATCCGCGCAGCCGCCGCCCCAGCACCACAATCGGCACGATCACCACAGGTACGATCAGTAAAACCAACCCTGTCAACTTGGCCGAGGTCACCAACAGCATCACCAGCCCGCCGACAAAAATCAGAAGATTGCGCAGGGCCACGGACACCGACGATCCGATCACCGACAGAATTAGGGTGGTGTCGGTGGTGATGCGCGAAATGATTTCTCCGGTCAGGATTTTTTCGTAAAAGGCAGGCGACATCGCGATAACGCGGTCAAACACCGCCTTGCGGATATCTGCCACCACACGTTCCCCGAAACGGGTCACAAGATAATAGCGCGCCGCTGTGCCGATGGCCAAAAGCCCTGTGATCAACAAGGCCGCGCCGAAATAGGCGTCCAGCAACTGCGCCCCTTCGTTAAATCCGTCCACCACACGACGCACGGCCAGCGGCAGGATCAAGGAAATGGTCGCCGTCAGCACCAGCGCCACAATCGCCCCCGCCGCAAGCCCCTTGTAAGGCGTTAGAAACGGGAACAATCCGCGCAATGCACCAATCCGTTTGGCTGCTGGACGTTCATCGGGCGATAATTTGGATCTGCGCGCCATGTGGCCTCCTTTTGCCCGATCGGGTTTAGGCACCCCCTGCCATCGACACAAGGCGACATTGCGCCACAACCGGCGCTGAACGGATCACCATATGCTGAAGACACGCCATAACGCAGAAGAATTCGAGGCGCGGAAAACAAAAAACCCGCCGAACCGAAGTTCCGCGGGTTTTTTTGGTGCCCAGGAGAGGACTCGAACCTCCACGTCCTTGCGAACACTAGCACCTGAAGCTAGCGCGTCTACCATTCCGCCACCTGGGCTCAGGTGGTGACGCGGCTTTTACGTTTCACCCTCGGGGCTGTCAACGGGATTTTTACAGTTTTTAACAGAAACTTCTAACCTGCCCCGATGAAAAGCCGCGGCCCCTTGTCGAAAGCGGTTCTAGCCGGTATTCAGGAACAGAAAATCTGCAAGGGAAGGCCCAGCAAATGTCGAAACTGGTCACGATCTATGGCGGTTCTGGATTTGTCGGACGGTATATCGCACGGCGTCTTGCCAAAGACGGCTGGCGCATCCGGATCGCCGTGCGCCGCCCGAACGAGGCACTGTTCACCCGCCCCTATGGTGCGGTAGGCCAGGTCGAGCCGGTGTTTTGCAACATCCGTGATGACGCTTCCGTGCGCGAAGTCATGCAAGGCGCGGATGCCGTGGTCAATTGTGTGGGTATCCTTAATGCCAAGGGCAAGAACGGTTTCGATGCCATTCAGGCCGAAGGGGCCGGTCGCATCGCGCGGATTGCCAAGGAAAACAACGTGCGCACATTCGTGCACCTGTCAGCGCTGGGTGCAGACGAAAACGCCGCCAGTGCCTATGCCCGCAGCAAGGCCGAAGGCGAAAAGCAAATATTGAGCGCCTTTGCAGATGCTATGATATTGCGGCCTTCTGTTCTTTTCGGCACGGAAGACGGGTTCTTCAATAAATTCGCGTCGATGAGCCGCTTCACCCCGATCCTGCCCGTCACTGGCGGACAGACCAAATTCCAGCCGGTCTGGGTGGATGACGTGGCCCAAGCGGCCGTGATGGGTGTGGAGGGCAAGGCCCATGGCATCTACGAGCTTGGTGGCCCTGATGTTGCGGATTTCCGCACATTGATGCAGCGGATGCTGGAAATTGTCAGCCGGAAACGTATTATTTTCAACATGCCCTTCGGGCTTGCGGCACTCATGGGCGGTCTCTTCGACGGCTTGCAAAAAGTGACCGGCGGCCTGTTCACCAACACGCTTTTGACCCGCGATCAGGTGAAAAACCTGCGCCACGATAATATCGTGTCGGACGGCGCCAAGACATTTGCCGATCTGGGCATCAATCCGACCGCGATGGAGACCATCATGCAGGAATATCTGTGGCGGTTCCGGCCGCGTGGCCAGTATGAAGACATCCAAGCTTCCGCTAAAAATCTACACCGGTCCTGAACGTGTCCGATACGATCACGGCAGCGATCCTTGGCGTCATAGAGGGTCTGACCGAATTTCTGCCTGTATCCTCAACGGCCCATGTGCTGATCGCAGGCGAAGTTCTGGGGTTTCACTCCACCGGCCACGCCTTCGAGGTCGTCATCCAGCTCGGGGCTGTGTTGGCGATCATCGGCCTTTATGGCGCGCGGCTGGCCCAAGTCTTCTGTGCCGCCCCGCATGATCCGCAGGCGCGCCGGTTTATCTATAGCGTGCTGCTTGCATTCGCCCCTGCGGTGGTGATCGGCGTGATGGCGCATGATATTATCAAGACCGTGCTTTTCGACTCGCCAAAGCTGATCGCCTCGATGCTGATCATCGGCGGAGCCATCCTGATCATAGTGGACCGGATGAAAATTACGGTGCGCCACGAGGACGCGATGCATGTGCCCTTGCACAAGGCGCTTGTTATCGGCTTCGTGCAGTGTCTGGCCATGATACCGGGCACCTCGCGCTCTGGCGCCACGATTGTGAGCGCCATGTTAATGGGCGTCAGCAAGCGGGCTGCCGCAGAATTCAGCTTTTTCCTGTCAATCCCGACAATGACCGGCGCTTTCGCTTATGATCTGTATAAAAACCGCGATATTCTGAGCACGGGTGACATGGGCCTGATCGCGGTGGGTTTTGCGACCGCCTTCGTGTCCGCCATCTTTGTGGTGAAGTGGCTTTTGGGCTTCCTCAGCCAGCACGGCTATACAGTGTTCGGGGTGTGGCGAATCTTCTTGGGGCTGCTGATTTTCGCCTATTTCGCGCTCTACACCTGATATAGGTATCGCTTACTGACCTAATTCAGGTAAATTTTTACGCTTACAGAGCACAAAACCTTCAAAAACCCGCGTTTAGGTCAGTACGGCTGACTTTTAATGGCTTTAATGTCAGTGTAGCAAGGCTGTAACGATAACCCTCAGGGAGGCGCAGCCATGGCCAAGCAACGCATGCTGAAATTCGTCAACACGGCGAAAGAAACGCCTCAAAAGCGTGATGCGCAGCAACGCTCCCATGACTTCAATGAAATCTATGCCGAGTTCGCCGATCAAAAAGCGGCAGAACAATCGGGCCGGTGTTCGCAATGTGGCGTGCCCTATTGCCAGACGCACTGCCCGCTGCACAACAACATCCCCGACTGGCTGCGCCTGACCGCAGAGGGCCGGCTGGACGAAGCGTACGAGATTTCACAAGCGACAAATACCTTTCCGGAAATCTGTGGCCGCATCTGCCCGCAAGACCGCTTGTGCGAAGGCAACTGCGTCATCGAGCAATCCGGCCACGGCACCGTAACCATCGGCTCGGTCGAGAAATACATCACCGACACCGCATGGGAAAAAGGCTGGGTCAAACCCATTGTCCCCAAAGCGGAGCGTGACGAAAGCATCGCCGTGATCGGCGCGGGCCCGGGTGGTTTGTCGGCCGCCGATGTCTTGCGCCGTGCCGGATGCAAGGTCACCGTCTACGACCGCCACGACCGCGCGGGCGGGCTTTTGACCTATGGCATCCCGGGCTTCAAGCTGGAGAAGGACGTCGTCATGCGCCGGATCAAGCAGCTTGAGGATGCGGGTGTCGAGTTCGTGCTCAATTGCAATGTGGGCACCGATATCACCTTCGATGCGATCCGTGGCAAACACGATGCCGTTCTGATTGCAGCGGGCGTGTATAAAACGCGCGATCTGCGTGATCCGGGCGGAGATGCTGCCGGCATTGTGCGCGCCATCGACTATCTGACCTGCTCCAACAAGCTCAGCTTTGGTGACGATGTGCCGGAATATGACGATGGCACGCTGAACGCCAACGGCAAGAACGTTGTTGTCGTCGGCGGTGGCGATACGGCGATGGACTGTGTGCGCACCGCGATCCGTCAGGGCGCCACGTCGGTGAAATGTCTGTACCGTCGTGACCGGGCAAACATGCCCGGCTCGCAGCGCGAAGTACAAAACGCCGAGGAAGAAGGCGCGGAATTTGTCTGGCTGGCGGCCCCCAAAGGCTTCAGCGGCAATCCGGTCAATGCGATCACGGTCCAGAAAATGAAGCTTGGCCAGCCCGATGCATCGGGGCGTCAGTCGCCAGAACCGATCGAGGGTGGCATCTACGAAGAAAAGGCAGATCTGGTCATCAAGGCTTTGGGCTTCGAACCGGAAGACATCCCCGAGCAGTGGAGCGCGCCAGAGCTTGCCGTGACACGCTGGGGCACGGTCAAAGCCGAATTCGGCACCCATGCGACCAATATTCCCGGCGTCTATGCGGTGGGCGATGTGGTGCGTGGGGCCTCGCTTGTGGTCTGGGCAATCCGTGACGGGCGTGAAGCGGGCGCGGAGATCCTGCGCTATCTCGGCGGCGTCACAGCCGTCGCGGCAGAATAATCCTGCACGTCTTCGCACGATGCGGCGCCGGCCTTCGACCGGCCCGCCCTTCCCTTGTGGCCCCTTTGGCAATGAAAGGACCTTGCCGGTGATCAGGCTTGCTGTTGGCATGTTTTCGGTCTGCGCGTTTTTCGCCAGCACTCCGGCCTTTGCGGCTGGCAGCTTTGTGCCGCCGAACGGCTGCGCGCTGGATCTGACCGTTCAGATGCGCGGGTGCCAGATGGCCAATGTCTACCATTGCGAGACCGACCCCGAAGGCGAGCGCTGGATTTCCTATGCCGACAGCAAGGGGGAATATTTCCTCTCGCGGATCGATTACGAAACCCGTTGGCTGGAATCGATCAGCCTGATCGGCGGCGAGATTGACCGTCTGGACGAGGCCGCCTCGAAAGATCACAGCTCGTTTTCCACATTGCTGGCGCAAGGGCGCGACGCGTATGATTTCGTCACGCAAAGCAACTTCGGCCAAACCCGTCGCCAGATCGGCGCGGACTGGCTGGTGGACGAGCATAGGACGGTCGACGGGATCACCTTGCAGCGATGTGATTTCCGTCTGGAGACCAGAGATACGGCGGGCAATCTGATCGCGCGGCGCAAAGGGGTTCAATATATCGACCCCGTCCGGCGCATCTTCTATTCCGGCCCCGAGCACTACAGCACCCCCGACGGCACGCAATTCGACACCGACAATACGCCCGTGGCATTCGCCACCGAAGGGGATGCGGGATTTGGCGCAACCAAACCGACATATGGCTGCGACCTGATGATGACAGGGTTGCGTCCGGAGGATCTGCAATGACCGGCGCGCCCTGTCTTGCGGGCCCGCGCCCTGCCCTGATTTCGATGCCCGTCCGGCCGCTGGCCGATGCGCGCATCCCACTACGACAGATCGTGCACCGGCCCCCTACGGGGCGCATGGTCCAACCCTGTGGCGCAAGATGTGCCACAGATGGCATCCGCCACCGCGTGCCGCAACAGCACCGGTGCTACAAGATCTCTGAGGAGGCATGACATGACCAAATATGATGAAGCCTGGGTCACCCAAGAGGAAGCCAAGCGCAAATGGATGTCCGAACATTCGCTGTACCGGACCGATGACGAAAAGTCGTCCTGCGGGGTCGGCCTTGTTGTGTCGATTGACGGCAAAGCCAGCCGCAAGGTTGTTGAAAACGGGATCGAGGCGCTCAAGGCGATCTGGCACCGTGGTGCGGTAGATGCGGATGGCAAAACCGGCGATGGTGCCGGTATCCACGTGCAAATTCCGGCCCCGTTCTTTTATGACCAGATCCGTCGCACCGGTCACGAGCCGAATATGGAAAAGCGTATCGCTGTGGGTCAGGTGTTCCTGCCACGCACCGATTTCGGCGCGCAGGAGGTCTGCCGGACCATTGTCGAGACCGAAGTTCTTCGGATGGGCCATTATATTTACGGCTGGCGCCACGTACCGGTGGACACCGCGTGTCTGGGCGACAAGGCCAATGCCACCCGCCCCGAGATCGAACAGATCCTGATCCGCAACGAAAAGAACATCGACGAGGAGCAGTTCGAGCGCGAATTGTACATCATCCGCCGCCGGATTGAGAAAGCGGCCATCGCCGCGCAGGTGAAGGGGCTGTATGTCTGCTCGCTCTCCACCCGTTCGATCATCTACAAGGGCATGATGCTGGCCGAGCAGGTCGCCGTGTTCTATCCCGATCTGCGTGACGAGCGTTTTGAATCCTCGTTTGCGATCTACCACCAGCGCTACTCCACCAACACGTTCCCCGAATGGTGGCTGGCCCAACCGTTCCGGATGCTGGCCCACAACGGCGAGATCAACACGATCAAGGGCAACATCAACTGGATGAAAAGCCACGAGATCCGCATGGCCTCGGCCACGTTCGGTGACATGGCCGAAGATATCAAACCGGTGATTCCGGCCGCCTCGTCGGATTCCGGCGCGCTGGATTCGGTGTTCGAGCTGATGGTCCGTTCGGGCCGCAGCGCGCCTATGGTGAAAACCATGCTGGTGCCGGAAGCCTGGTCGAAAGCCACAGAAGAGCTGCCGCAGGCGTGGCAGGATATGTATGCCTATTGCAACGCAGTCATGGAGCCGTGGGATGGCCCCGCAGCCCTTGCCATGACCGATGGCCGCTGGGTGTGTGGCGGTCTGGATCGCAACGGCCTGCGTCCCTTGCGCTATGTTGTGACCGGCGACGGCATGCTGATCGCGGGCTCGGAGGTGGGCATGGTTCCGACCGATGAGAGCACAGTTGTTGAAAAAGGCGCGCTTGGTCCGGGGCAGTTGATCGCGGTCGATATGGCCGAGGGCAAGCTGTATCACGACGTAGAGATCAAAAACAAAATGGCCGCCTCGCGTCCGTTCGGCGAGTGGATTTCCAAGGTCACCGACCTGTCGGAGATGATGCGCGATCTGCAAGAAGCGCCGAAATACACCGGCACGGAACTGCGCAAACGCCAGATGGCAGCGGGCTACACTGTCGAGGAAATCGAGCAGATCCTGACGCCTATGGGCGAAGACGGCAAAGAGGCCTTGGCCTCGATGGGCGATGACACCCCGCCCGCGGTCCTCTCCAAGAAATACCGCCCCCTCAGCCACTTCTTCCGTCAGAACTTCAGTCAGGTGACCAACCCGCCCATCGACAGCTTGCGCGAAAACCGTGTGATGTCGCTGAAAACGCGGTTCGGGAACCTCAAGAACGTGCTCGACGAAGATAGCGAGCAGACCGAGATCCTGATTCTGGACACGCCCTTCATTGCCAATGAAGAGTTCACCAAGATGGCGGAGATCTTTGGCGAGCAGCTTTCGATCATCGACTGCACCTTCCCTGCAGGTGCCGATCAGGAGGCCCTGCGCCACGCGCTGACCCGTGTGCGCAACGAGGCCGAAGATGCCGTGCGTTCGGGTGCGGGCCATATTGTACTGACAGACGAGCGCCAGTCCGAAGACCGTGTGGCGATGCCGATGATCCTTGCGACCTCGGCTGTGCATTCGTGGTTGACCAAAAAAGGCCTTCGGACATTCTGCTCGATCAATGTGCGGTCTGCGGAATGTATCGACCCGCATTATTTTGCCGTGCTCATCGGATCGGGCGCAACCACGGTTAACGCCTATCTGGCCGAAGACACGCTGTCGGACCGGATTGATCGCGGCTTGCTGGATGGGCCGCTTGTCGAAGCGGTGCGCAAATTCCGCGACGCGATTGATGCGGGCTTGCTGAAAATCATGGCGAAAATGGGGATTTCGGTGATCTCCTCCTATCGCGGTGGCCTGAACTTCGAGGCCGTCGGCCTGAGCCGTGCCATGGTCAACGAATATTTCCCCGGCATGCATTCGCGCATCTCCGGCATCGGTATGCACGGCATCCAGCACAAGCTGGAAGAAGTGCACGCGCTTGGCTGGAAAGGTGGTCAGGACGTTCTGCCCATCGGCGGGTTCTACAAATCCCGCCGGTCTGGGGAAAAGCACGCATGGGGCGCGCAGGGCATGCACATGTTGCAAGCCGCCTGTGATCGCGCCAGCTATGATCTGTGGAAGCAGTATTCTGCATTGATGCGGGCCAACCCCCCGATCCACATCCGCGATCTTTTGGACATGAAGCCTTTGGGCAAGCCTGTCCCGATCGAGGAAGTGGAATCGATCACCTCGATCCGCAAACGCTTTGTCACGCCGGGCATGTCGCTGGGCGCACTGTCGCCCGAGGCGCACAAACTTCTGAACGTGGCCATGAACCGGATCGGTGCGAAATCCGATTCCGGCGAGGGTGGCGAAGATCCGGCCCATTTCGTGCCCGAACCCAATGGCGATAACCCCAGCGCCAAGATCAAACAGGTCGCATCAGGCCGGTTCGGTGTAACGGCCGAATACCTCAACCACTGCGAGGAGCTGGAAATCAAGGTCGCCCAAGGCGCGAAACCGGGTGAAGGCGGCCAGCTGCCGGGCATGAAGGTCACCGATCTGATCGCGCGCCTGCGCCATTCCACCAAAGGTGTGACGCTGATCTCGCCACCGCCCCACCACGATATCTACTCGATCGAAGACCTCGCACAGCTGATCTACGACCTCAAACAGATCAACCCGCGGGTCAAGGTCACGGTGAAGCTCGTGGCGTCGTCGGGGGTTGGCACGATTGCCGCCGGCGTGGCCAAGGCCAAAGCGGATACGATCCTGATCTCGGGTCACAACGGCGGCACGGGTGCATCGCCTGCGACCTCGATCAAATACGCGGGTCTGCCGTGGGAGATGGGCCTGACAGAGGCGCATCAGGTGCTGGCGATGAACAACCTGCGCGAGCGGGTAACATTGCGCACCGATGGCGGTTTGCGCACCGGTCGCGATATTCTGATGGCAGCCATGATGGGGGCCGAGGAATATGGCATCGGCACGGCGGCGCTGATTGCGATGGGCTGTATCATGGTGCGTCAGTGCCAGTCGAACACCTGCCCTGTGGGCGTGTGTACGCAAGATCCCGATCTGCGGGCCAAATTCACCGGCTCGGCAGATAAGGTCGTCAACCTGATCACCTTCTACGCACAAGAGGTCCGCGAGCTTCTTGCCTCTATCGGGGCACGTTCGATGGACGAGATCATCGGTCGGGCGGATCTGTTGGCGCAGGTCAGCCGTGGATCGGCACACCTTGATGATCTTGATCTCAACCCGCTGCTGCTGACGGTGGATGGCTGGGACAAGATTGTCTATGACCGCTCGAAACCGCGCAACTTCGTGCCCGACACACTGGATGCGGAAATCATCCGCGACGGCCAGCGGTTCTTCGATGAAGGCGAGAAGATGCAGCTCAGCTATGCTGTGCGGAACACGCATCGGACCATCGGCACGCGTGCCTCCAGCCATATCGTGCAGAACTTCGGTATGCGCAACGCGCTTCAGCCCGACCACCTGACGGTGAAGCTGACCGGTTCCGCAGGGCAGTCGCTCGGGGCGTTTGCCGCGCCGGGGCTGAAGATCGAGGTTTCCGGCGACGCCAATGACTATGTCGGCAAGGGGCTTTCGGGGGGGATCGTGGTGGTGCGGCCGCCGATGTCCTCGCCGCTCAAGGCATCCGAGAACACGATCATCGGCAATACGGTGCTGTATGGGGCAACCGACGGCTATCTGTTTGCCGCAGGGCGCGCGGGCGAGCGATTTGCCGTTCGCAACTCTGGCGCGCGGGTCGTGATCGAGGGCTGTGGCACCAACGGGTGTGAATACATGACCGGCGGCGTCGCGGTGATCCTTGGCTCCATCGGGTCCAACTTCGGTGCGGGCATGACAGGCGGCATGGCCTATCTTTATGATCCCGACGGGCTGGCAGAGGGGCTGATCAACCCCGAAACGCTGCTCACCTGCGGCTTGGGCCACCCCCACTGGGAAGCCCAGCTGAAGGGCCTGATCGAGCGTCATGTCGAGGAAACCCGGTCGGCCAAAGGCTATGAGATCTTGCAAAACTGGGAGGCGGAGCGGCTCAACTTCCTGCAGATCTGCCCGAAGGAAATGCTTCAGTCCCTTCCCCACCCGCTGAGCGACGAGCCGGAGGCGGTCCCGGCCGAGTAACCGACCTGCGCAGTCGCCTGCACGACACATAAAATCAGCTGGGGCCTTCGGGCCCCGCTTTTTTACCGCCCCCCGCCGTGGCGTGAGGGATGCATTTCCACCATAACCATGCCACAAGCATGAGGCAGTTCCAGCGCAATGTGGACGTATCGCGAAATGGCAAAATCTAAAACGACCGGCAAACGCAAGAAGGCCAAAAAATCCACCGAGCCTTTTATGCTGCAACCGCTTTTGTGGATGCGAAGCTGGCTGCTGCGCGGAATTCTGGGCCTGATTGCAGCAATTTTTGCCTTGGTCGTGCTATATAGTTTTATCAATCCGCCAACGACGCTGACCATTGTGCATGAAAGCCGCCGCTTGGGCGGAGTGGACCGGCAATGGGCCTCGATGAACGATATAGCACCGGTTATGGCCCGTTCGGTGGTGGCCGCCGAAGATGCGAATTTTTGCCGCCACTGGGGCTTTGACATGCACGCGATCCGTCAGGTCATTGATGAGGGATCAAGCCGGGGTGCCTCGACCCTCAGCCAGCAGGTCGCGAAAAACGTCTTTTTGTGGCAAGGCCGTAGCTGGGTGCGCAAAGCGGCAGAAGCCGCATTGACGCCTTTGATCGAGACAGTCTGGTCAAAGCGGCGGATTCTGGAAATCTACCTGAATGTGGCGGAGTTCGACGAAGGTGTATTTGGTGTGAATGCAGCCGCTTTCCGGTATTTCCGCACCACGCCCGACAAGCTGACCCCCCGTCAGGCCGCACTTCTGGCAGCCGTGCTGCCCAATCCCAAAGAGCGCAATGCCGCCAGCCCGTCGGCCTTCCTGATGCGCCGCGGCGCCTCCATCCAGAACGGTGCGGCGCTTATCGCGCGTGACGGTCGGGCGGAGTGTTTCGAATAAACACGCCCGCCGTGCATCCGCGCATCCTAGATGCGCACCATCTGGACCTGAACCACATTGGTCTGCCCTACCTGAAATGCGGCCGCGCAAGCCTCCAGATAATACAGCCAGCCGCGCAGGAACTCCGGCCCGTAGCCCATATCCGCCGCCTGCCCTGCGCGCGCCTTCAGCCGCTCTGCCCACATGCGGCAGGTCATGGCGTAATCGGTGCCGAAGCTGAAGACCTCTTTCACGGTCATGCCCGCACGGGCGGCCTGTTCGCGGATCCGCCCTTCTGACAAAAGCATCCCCCCCGGAAACGCATACTGGCGGATGAAATCGGAACTGTCGCGGTATGTCTGGAAATAGTCGTCTGCCACGGTGATCGCTTGAATGGTGGCCTGACCGCCATCGTTCAGCCGGTCGCGGATCGTGCCGAAATAGGTGGGCCAGTAGCGCTCGCCCACAGCCTCGATCATCTCGATGGAAACGATATTGTCGAACCGCCCATCGGTCTTGCGATAATCCTGCAACCGGATATCGGCGCGCCCGTCAAGGCGCGCATCGGCATAGCCTTTTTGCGACGGAGAGATGGTGATGCCGGTCACATCGCGCCCCGCCTCGGCCGCGCGTTCGGCGAAATGCCCCCAGCCGCAGCCGATCTCCAGCACCCGCTCGCCGTCATTGAGCGCATTGATGATCCGGTCGAGCTTACGGTTCTGGGCGCGGTGAAGGTCGGTATCATCGGGCGTGAACAGCGCCGAGGAATAGCTCATACCCTCATCCAGCCACAGCTGGTAGAACTCGTTGCCCACATCGTAATGCGCGCGGATATTCTTGGCCGATCCACTTTCGGAATTGGCCCGAACGATCCTGTCGATGATACGGAATTTCAAATTCTGCCACGGGCTTGCGAACGCATAGTTTTCCAGCGTCTGGAAATTTTGCAGTGCCACCGTCAGCAGGTTTTCCAGCGAGGATGTGTCCCACAAACCGGCCACATACGTCTCGCCCAGGCCTATGTCCCCACGCGAGGCGATGGCCGCGATCACAGACCAGTCGCGCAGCACCAGCTCCGCATGCGGCGTACCATGACCGAAATGATGCACCTCGCCCTCTGGCGTCTTCAAGGTCAGCTGCCCGATTGTAATCGCCGCGCAAGTGTCCAGAAACTCTCGGCGCAAGCGCTTGGATAGAAACGGCATCATCAAGTCAAATCCTTCTTTGGGGGCGGCGGCGGCGCACTGTAGCGGGCGCCTTTCAGCTTCAGTTTCAGCGCCTGCCAGTAGATCAGTGCCGTAGTGCGCACAGGCGCCCAAGGACGGCGCAGCACGACGGCGATGATATGGCGGTTGCGCAACCGCACACGGGGCGCGCGATAGGTGGCGATCAATCCCTCGCCACCATCCCTGAAATCGATCCGGATGGCGACCCGGTCGGGATGTATGGCGTAATGGAAACGATATTCGCCGGAGATTTTTTGGAAAGGGGAGACATGGAAAATTTTACGGGCGCGCATCTGGTGTTCTGGGCCGATCGGGGTGAAATCGGGCAAAGCGCATAAATAGCAATGCCTGTGGCCAAAGGTGTTGTTGACCTCGGCAATCACGGCAATCAGTTGATCCGCGCGAAACGCCATCCAGAAACACACCGGATTGAACCCCGCCCCCAGCACCTTGGGCTGCGCTAAAAGCCGCAAGCTATACGCGCCGGTCAGCCCAGATTTGGCAAACGCCTCCCGTGCCCAAACCGCGCCTGTGCCCGCACCCCGTACACCGCCATGATCACGGTCGAACACAGCGAAAAGGTTCCGGCGATTGCGCGAGAAAAAGGCAGGATAGGGGCCGGTGGCCTCGGGCTCCAGAAAAACATAATCCAGACGATAGGAAAACGCGTTGGCAATTCCCCCGCGCCGCACATGGACCGTTTCTCCGGGCAGGTAGTCTACCATCAGGCGACCTTGCCCACCTGCGCGCGGGCCACCTTTGGCGCTGCATTGCCATCCGCGCAACCGGTCTGTGCCCCGTGGCGTGCACGCAGGCCCCGCGCCACGCGCATGGCCGAGGCAAAGCCATCCTCATGGAAGCCGTGGCGCAACCAAGCGCCTGCAAACCATGTACGGCGCTGGCCCTGCATCGCAGCAATCGTTTTTTGCGCAGCAATGGCTGGGCCATCAAACACAGGATGGGCGAAAGTTTCGGTGTCGTAGATTTTGGCAGGATCCAGATCGACCTGCGGATTCAGCGTGACGAACAGCGGATCGCTATCGGGGATATTTTGCAGCCGGTTCATCCAGTAGGTCACGCCCAGTTCTGGCGACACACCGTCACCATTGGACTGATAGACCCAAGACGACCAGCACGCTTTCCGTTTGGGCATGGCACGGGGATCGGCGTGCAAAACCATAAGATTAGGCCGGTAACGGATCGCCGATAGCGCCTGTTGCTCCTGCGCGCTCGGCTCTGCCAGAAGCGCCAGCGCCTGATCGGAATGACAGGCGAAAATCACCTCGTCAAACTGCTCTGGCGCGGCCTTCACAGGCTGGATCAGAACGTGATCTTCGAACCGTTCCACATGTCCGACGGGCGTATCCGCGCATAATCGAACGCCGTGATCGGCCAAGGCATCCGTCAGGCGGCGCACATATTCAACCGAGCCACCCTTGACCGTCCACCACTGGTGCTGGCCATTGGCCGATAGCAGCGCGTGGTTTTCAAAAAACCGCAGCAGCGAACGCGCCGGAAAAGACCCGATTTCCGCAGACGGGGTAGACCAGATCGCCCCGCAGATCGGCAGCAGGTAATACTGCCGGAACCATGTACCAAGCTGCATCTTGTCGATCAGCTGGTCGACCGTCATCTCGTCACTTTTGGCCACGGATACAGCGGTGCGGTTGAACCGTAAAATATCACGTACCATCGCCAGAAACCGGGGCCGGGCAAGGTTGCGCTTTTGCGCAAGCAGGCTGCGCAAATCGCGCAAAGCGTATTCGATTTTACCATCCGCAATGGTGGCCCCGAAACTCATATCACTTCGGGTGACCGGTACCTCCAAATCCGCAAACAGGCGGGTAAGATGGGGGTAATTGGCGTAGTTGAAAACGATAAATCCGGTATCCACGGGCTGGTTGTTGTGCTTGCCGGCCATGACGGTGCGCGCATGCCCGCCGAAGCGGGCGGCCGCCTCGAACACGGTGATATCATGCGTGCCGCGCAGCGCCCAAGCCGCCGCAAGCCCCGAGATCCCACCGCCGACAATCGCGACCTTGGGCCGCATGGCGGCAGATGTGGATACGTCCGGTAGATGATCGAAAGACATTTTTTCTCCGCAGCGTTCCGTCTGTTCAGGGAAAGATACGAGCGATAGCGCACATAAGTTTCACGTCTGACGGCGTAAATTTCGTCTAAAAGCCGCCATTTGGACCGGACCGACCCGCCTGAACATCTCGGGCGGAGCGTATCTGCGGAGAACCAGAAGCGCTAACGAAATATTTAGATAGGCTGTCCAAAGTGAAGAGCAAGAAGTGTGAGGAGCACGACTATGGACAGCCCAGCGTCAACTGCCGCAACATTCCACGATCCCTCGGGCCGGGGAAGCATCAACCATAATGCGATTCCGGCCGATCTTGCATCGGATATCACGCCAGATTTTACGACAGGCTTTGGAGATCCTGCTCTTTTGATAAGATGGCAGATGTCGGGGCAAATAGAAATCGAGCATGCCGAAGGCGAAGTGATCGCTCGCAATCTGCAAAGACCGCCTGCTTGGACTGAAGCCATTGAAGCGAACTCCGCCACATCCGCGCCGCCCCCCTCAGACGATCCTGAACGGATGCTGCTAGAGGATGAGTTCATTTGGCATGATCGCACCCAAAGCGCGGCCACGGATACGGATTGGCTAGCCACCTCGGTCACGCAAGCTCCGCCAGAGATCGAGGCAGAGCCTTTATATGATGACCTTTTCAGCGCCGATCAATTTGTCTTCGACGATCCATCGATGGATCTGGATTGATTACAACCCCTTACGCAGACGATCATAGGCAGATAGATCGCTGATCAAGGCGGCCATCTCATTGATCGGGATCATGTTTGGCCCATCAGAGGGTGCATTATCGGGGTCCTCGTGGGTCTCGATAAATAACGCCGCCACACCCACCGCGCAGGCCGCACGCGCCAGAACCGGTGCAAATTCGCGCTGGCCACCGCTGGTCAGGCCCTGCCCGCCGGGTTGCTGAACGGAATGGGTTGCGTCGAACACCACCGGATAGCCCGTTTGCGCCATGATCGGCAGACCACGGAAATCACTCACCAGTGTGTTATATCCAAATGACGTGCCGCGATCGCATAGCATGATCCGCTCGTTTCCGGTCGAGGCAATCTTGTCCGCGACATTGGCCATATCCCACGGCGCCAGAAACTGGCCTTTTTTCACATTGATCGCACAGCCTGTTTCACCCGCAGCTAACAGCAGATCCGTTTGTCGACAAAGGAATGCCGGTATTTGGATCACATCCACCGCCTGACCGACCGACGCGCACTGATCGGCGGTGTGAACATCCGTGAGGACCGGGCAGCCGAATTCTTCGCGGATTTTGGAGAGGATGCTCAGCCCTTCCTCCATTCCCACACCGCGCTGGGTTTTCAACGACGAGCGATTTGCTTTGTCATAGCTGCTTTTGAAAATGAATTTCGTACCGCTGTGCGCGCAGGCTTCACCGATCTTTTCCGCCATCATCCGGCAGTGATCAAGGCTTTCAATCTGGCATGGCCCGGCAATCAGGGCAAAAGGTGCCTTGCCCCCCACGGAGATCTCGCCGATCTGAACATTTCTTTCTTCAGTCATGGTTTGTCCTTTCAGACCGGTTATTTACATCACGCCGCCATGCAGGAAATCATGCACATGCAGCACGCCTTGTGGTTTGCCATCCAACGCGACCAGCAACACCGATATTTTCTTCTGGTTCAAGATCGCCAGCGCCTCGGCGGCGAGTGTATCGGGCGCAACCGTAACAGGGGCAGTATTAGCCACCTCGCCCGCAGTCGCCTCCATCAGGCCCGCCATATTACGTCGCAAATCCCCGTCGGAGATCACCCCGAACAAGGCATCATCCTTCATAACAATAGCAATCCCAAAACCTTTTGATGTCATTTCCAGCAATACGCCAGGCATCGGTGCCCGCCAATCGACATAGGGAAGCGCGGCACCGTCGTGCATCATCTCAGACACACGGCGCATTTGTGCACCCAGCTTGCCACCGGGATGGAAAACACCGAAATCCGCATCCTTGAAACCGCGCCGCTTCATCAACGCGACAGCCAGCGCATCCCCCAAGGCCAGCGCCAAGGTGGTGGAGGTGGTCGGCGCCATCCCCATAGGGCAGGCTTCTGGCAGTTTGGGCAGGGTAAGCCGGTAATCGGCAGCCTTCATCAGCGTGCTATCGGGGTTCGACGACAAGCCGATCAACGGGATCGAAAACCGCTGCGTATGATAGACCATATCCCGCAGTTCCACGGTTTCGCCGGAATTGGAGATCAGCAAACAGATATCATGGGATGTAACCATACCCAAATCGCCATGGCTGGCTTCCGCTGCATGCACAAAAAACGCGGTGGTCCCCGTCGAGGCAAGGGTGGCCGCAATTTTGCGCCCGATATGGCCCGATTTCCCGATACCACACACAATGACGCGGCCCTTGATCTGCATAATGCGTTCCAGCGCCGGCACAAAGTCATCTGGCATGTGGTCCGCCAAATGAGCCAGTGCATCGGATTCTATCTGCAACACCTTGCGCGCGGCGTCCAAAATATCTGCTGCGCTTTCAATCTGTTCCATATCGCTCTCCGAGGCCGTTTGAAGCGTAAATATCATGCGCATCGCGCCTTGACCACCAAGGCGCAGCGCAACACTGCCGAACGGTGCTGCAAGGCGGCATTTATCCCCGGGTTCTAGCGTCCTGATGAACCATATCAGGAGAAAATTCATGTCAGATACGACCGCAAATCTTGCCCTGCCGTTCATCATGCCAGCGCAGGCGCGAAAACATGTAAGCCATAACGAAGCGCTGGACCTTCTTGATATCATTGTCCAATTGTCCGTTCAAAGCGATACCCAACCCGACCCGCCGGCGACACCGGCATTGGGTGCGCGCTATGCCCTGCCGGTAGGGTCCGTTGGACTTTGGGCTGGCCATGATCACGAGATTGCAGCGTGGACCGGCGCATCATGGACATTTGTACACCCCCGCGCTGGATGGCAGGCCTATGTTATAGAGCGAAGCCAGACAATCGTCTGGACCGGCACGCAATGGCGCCCGAGCGTGTCGGGCACGCTGCAAACCGAAGCCGTCGGGATCAATGCGACCGCCGATCCTACCAACCGGCTGAGTGTTTCCTCCGACGCTGTTTTGCTCAATCACGCCGGCGGGGGGCATCAACTGAAAATCAACAAATCTGCAGACTCCTCAACCGGCAGCCTGTTGTTCCAGACCAACTGGTCGGGCCGCGCAGAGATGGGGTGCACGGGCGAGGATGCGTTCACGATCAAAGCCAGTGCCGATGGTGCCGGTTGGGCCACCGCGATGCGGGTAGTCCCTGCCACAGGCATCGCAGAATTCCCGCAAGGTATTCAATGCGAAGGCTCCTTCGGCGGAACGGCAGTTCTGGGAACGGTTTCGCAAGACAATGGTGCCAGCACCGGCGCACTTTTCGAAAACGGTGACGGGCCGCAGGGCAGCTTTATGCGCTTTGCCAATGGTTTGCAGATCTGCCAGTCCCCCGAAATTTCGATCGGCGATCTGGATACAGCCGCAGGGGCGATTTTCACTGGCGCAGATATCCTCTGGGCGTTTCCTGCACCGTTTGCCGCCCCGCCCCACATCAGCACAGCTGGAAGTGTGGCGACCATCTGGTGCGGCACAGGCGGGCTTGGCACAGGCGCGGTTACCGTCAAACCAATGTCACATAGTGCGTCTACACAAGGCGCAGCCATTTCTATAACGGCGATAGGCCGATGGATTTCATAACCTGATTATATCTCTATCACTTATCCGCGCACCGGGTGTACCGTGTGCGCGGAATTTTCCATGCCACTGCCCATCAATGTGGCAACATCGCACCTATTTTAGGCGCATCATCCACCCAACCCGTGCCACTCCAACGCAGACTTCCTGAAACTGGACCTGCATGACAAAGCTTCATAAGCTTTTGAATGCCATGGTTTACAAGTATCAGATCAAGGAGCCCGCAGCACGTCATGCCCCCATCCTATGGCTCATTGAGCGCGCGTATCGCAGATATTGTGGCACAGATTTATCCACATACCGATCCTGATCTGTTGGCCGATCAAGTGATCACTGCCTTCTGGCCCACGCAAACGCCCCCGAAAGCCCGGCAACAACCTGTGGTCCCAAAGCGATGCAATGCTGATCACCTACGGTGATTCCATTATTGACGGCACGCATAAACCGCTAGATTTGCTGAACGATTTTCTTCTGAGCTATATGAAAGGCGTGGTGAACGGGGTGCATATACTGCCCTTTTTCCCCTACACCTCTGATGATGGTTTTGCCGTTACGGATTATCGCAAGGTCAATTCCGCGCTCGGGGATTGGGCCGATATCAGCCGGATCGGACAGGAATTCCACCTGATGTCCGATCTTGTTCTCAACCACGTCTCCAGCCAAGGGGTGTGGTTCAATGCCTATAGGCAGGGCCAGCCGCCGTTTGACAAGTTCTTCTTCGAAGCCAGCCCCGACGATGATCTGACACAGGTCACACGCCCGCGCACCACACCGCTTTTACAACGCGTGGATACCGCACAGGGCGAAAAACATGTGTGGTGCACCTTCAGTCATGACCAAGTTGATCTCGATTTCAAAAATCCTGATGTTCTGCTCGAAATTCTGGCAATCATCCGGCTGCATATCGATGCCGGGGTGCGTGTCCTGCGCTTGGATGCGGTGGCCTTTTTATGGAAGGAAATCGGCACGAATTGCATTCATCTGCCGCAAACCCATGCGATTATCCGCCTGATGCGGCTGCTTTGCGATTATACCATTGAAAACATTGTTGTTCTAACAGAAACCAATGTGCCTAAGGCCGAAAATCTCAGTTATTTCGGCGCGCGCGATGAAGCCCATGCCGTTTATAACTTTCCGTTACCGCCACTGATTTTACACGCCATGATGTCCGGCTCGGCGCGGTATCTTCTGGATTGGCAGCGCACCATGCCACCCGCCCCGCTGGGCTGCGCCTATCTTAACTTCACCGCCAGCCACGACGGTATTGGCATGCGCCCGGCAGAAGGCCTGCTGCCAGAAAGCGAGAAAGACAAGGTGATCGATACGATCCGTGCGGCCGGGGGGCTGGTATCGATGCGATCCATGCCGGATGGCACACAGTCGCCTTACGAGCTGAATTGCGGTTTTTTTGATGCGATGCGGCAAACTTTCAACGGCGTTGACGATCTACATATCAGGCGCTTCCTTTGTTCGCAGACGATTGTCATGTCGCTGGAGGGCATTCCGGCCTTCTACATCCATTCCATTCTGGCCACTGCGAACGACCATGACGCGGTGGAGCGGCGCGGCATGAACCGTGCGATCAACCGCCACAAATGGAACTATCCAGAACTACGTGCCAGGTTATCAAATTTCGAAAGTGACCAAGCCCGCGTTTTAGGTGCGCTTTCGGAGCGCCTGCGCCTGCGCGCCCGCCAGCCTGCCCTGCACCCCAATGCCACGCAATTCACGCTGCATCTGGACCACCGGCTGTTCGGTATCTGGCGACAATCGCTTGATCGCGCACAGTCGATTTTTGCAGTGCATAATGTGAGCGATGAAGAGGTCACGATCAAATCCAGAGAGCTGAACCTGATCGACGGTCAAAAATGGTTCGATGTGCTATCGGGCACGGCTATCGATCCGTCGCCGGAAATGGATATCGTGATGGCCCCCTACCAATGTCGCTGGATCACCAACCGGCGTTAGGCTGGGGCGGGTCGCGCGCAGCGCAGGATCAGGCCGGCTGGTATTCGGCCTCATCTGCGGCCACCGCTTTACGAAAATCGGATAAAAACTCCGGATCTGCCGCATGCACGCGGTTCCACGTCGGGATAAAGGGGCGCTCTTCCGGGTTTTCCAAAAACACCTGCCCCGCACGTACAAGGTTTTCTGCGAAAAGCTCGATCTGCTGCTCTTCGGCATGACGGTCGACCATAAGGCCATTCATTTTCGCGTCATTGTAATAGCCCTCCAGCAAATCAAGAGCCTGACGGTAATAGGTGGCCTTCAATGTACGGAATGTGTTGGGCGTAAACACCGTACCATCTGCGGCAAGTTTGCGATACAACGCCTTGCAGATATCGGTGGACATCCTGTTTAGGCCGGCGTTCGCATCAGCCGCGCTCGTATCCTGATGTTTATGATCATAGGCATCCGCAATTTCTACCTGACAGATCATTCCACGCCCCAGATTGCGCCACGCCTCCGATAAAACACCGATTTCCAGCCCCCAGTCGGACGGGATACGAAGGTCGGGAAGCATCTGGGTCCGCATCGCGAACTCTCCCGACAGAATATAGCGAAACGCACGCAGATAATCGAGGTAATCACGGTCCCCCACAACACGTTTCAACGCAATCAACATGGGGCTGACCAGCAACCGTGTGACGCGCCCGTTCAGCTTTCCATTCCCGATGCGCGCATAATAGCCTTTGGACAACTGATAGGGAAAAGCGGGGTTGGCGACCGGATAGACCAGACGATCAAGCATCTCGCGCTTATAGGTGACAATATCACAATCGTGGATCGCCATAACTGCACTATCGGCACAGGCGATCATATACCCCATGCACCCCCATACATTCTTTCCCTTGCCAGGTTCTTGCGGTGCAAGGCCTAAATGCGCCAACCGTTCGCCAAGCCCGCGCATACGCGGACTGTCATTCCATATAACGGTGGTTTTTTGTGGGAGTGTCTCGAAGAATTTACGCGCATACCGGAATTGGGCCTCATCCGCACGATCCAGCCCGACAATGATCCGGTGCAAGTACCGGACCTGCGACAATTCATTCACGATATTATCTAGCGCCGGCCCCTCAAGCTCAGAAAACAAGCTGGGCAGGATCAGCGATATTTTTCTATTCTGCGCATAGGTTTCAAGCTCGTATACCAACTCGTCATTCGATCTGGCGCGCAAATTATGAAACTGGGTGATGTTCCCGTTCTGTTGAAAATCGGCCATCAGACCTCCTGTCGGTCAAGTTCATCAAGAATTGCCAAAACGGCTGCATTCCAGCCCTGTGGCCCAGGCAGAATACTGCGCCGGATTCTGGCGTTCTCTTCGCCCTTCATTGGCGGCAAGGCAGCGCTATGTGTATTCTTGATAATCACACCGAAATCTGCCGCTTGAATCATTTCAATATCATTAGGCGCATCGCCCAGCGCAATTGTGACATCGGCGCGATAATGATCAATGATGCGATGCATTTGACCTGCTTTGGTCCCACCCAGAGAAAGCGTTAAGAACCTACCGCCCTGACGTGCAGAAACCCCGTTTTCTTGTAAGTATCTCAAAAAATCTTTCAAACCATCATTCTCACCTGACCAAATTCCAGGCTCGGAATACAGACGTTTGCGCGCTTTTTGGGCGCTGTGCACAGATAAACCGGTATGGGCCATCACACAATCGATGCTCATATCTCCGAATCCACTAAAGCACTTTCGCAACGACTCAGGTGCTTCAGACAGAACAGTGCGGATCGTCCTGTAATCTGTGTCCTGAACCACCCCGGTCTGTTGTGGCCAAATACAAGCTGCGCCATTTTCAACGATCATTGGCGCGCCTCCCAAATCAAGCTGTTCATGCAATGGCTCGATTTCTGCGGCTGTTTTAGAACTTGCCAGAACGAGCGGCACTCCCCGCCTGCGCAATTCGCTCAGAGCGGGCTGTGCAGCCGAAAAACTATACGTTTGATGATCGAGAAGCGTTCCATCCAGATCTGTAAAAACCAAAATAGTCATCGGGCACCTCGATCCTGTTTTGATCAAAGTAGACCTATCGCCCTACAAAGGGGAAGCATGGGCACGAATTCTCAATCAATATTTCATACAACAATGTACGCAGCCTCGCCCCTTCACCAGACAATCCGGTGCATCGGTTAAATCGCATCAAGCCGATCTACATACAGCTTTAGTGCTTCATTCCGATCTACAAAGGATCCGTCATAAATTACACGGCCGCTGTGCTACGGTCCACGACAGCGCATCAGGCCAATGCGCATCAATTATTTTTGCGATAGGCTTTACGTACATTCAGCACGACGAACGCCATGCGTGTTTTCAATTAACCACAAACTCGGCATGCAAGGCACCTGCTGCATTAATGCTTTTAAGGATATCGATCATGTCCCGGGGGCTTACGCCCAGCGCATTCAGGCCGGACACCACTTCCGAAAGCGAATTGCCGCTCGGCACTTCTGCCATACTGAGTCCGGGCTCTTCGGTAATCTCAGCTTGAGTGCGCGGCACAACGACAGTCTGGCCCTGTGCAAACGGGTTGGGTTGGACAACGATAGGAGCCTCCTGAACACGTAGAGTTAAATTGCCTTGGCTCACCGCGACCCGCGATATCCGCACATCCTCGCCCATGACGATGGTGCCCGACCGTTGGTCGACCACCACACGGGCACGCTGCTCCGGTTCCACCTCGAGATTTTCGATCCTGCTGAGTGCATGAGCAGTCGATCTGGCCCCTGCTTGCGCAATATTTATCGAAACTGTCCCTGAATCCTGCATCAAGGCAACTGCTCGTCCAAAGTTCTGATTGATCACGCGCTCTATTCGGCTTGCAGTGGTAAAATCGGGCGTGCGCAATGCAAGCCTGACTTGGCTCAAGCTGTTAAATTCGAAATCTATCTCGCGCTCGACATAAGCACCCGAAGGAATAGTGCCGGATGTTGGGACACCTTGGGTGACAGTTGCAGCCTCCCCCCCTGCAGTCGCTCCACCGGCAATGATTTCCCCCTGTGCAACCGCATAAACCTCGCCGTCAGCAGCTTTGAGTGGCGTCATGATCAATGTCCCGCCCAGAAGGCTGGTCGCATCGCCTATCGCCGATACTGTTATATTGATCGAACTTCCTGCTCTGGCGAAGGGCGGCAGTTCAGCTGTCACGAGAACGGCTGCTACATTTTTAGGCCGGGATTGTTCACCCGAAACATTCACGCCTAGCCGTTCGAGCATATTTGTCATGATTTCTTCTGTGAATGGAGCATTGCGCAAACCATCACCTGTGCCGTTTAGGCCAACGACCAGACCGTATCCTACCAGATTATTGCCACGAACCCCGTCAAATTCGACCAAATCTTTAATTCGGATGGGCGCAGCAATAGCCAAGCTAGGCAAAAGCCACAATGAAACAAACAAAAAAAGCCGCATCAAAGGTAGTCCACAAGTGACATACGCGACAATCGGGCCGTCATTGCGTAAATCGTTTCCAGTTGAGCTTGAGCGGCCGTTAGCGCGGTAGCACTTTCATATGGGTCTGCCACAATCAGTTCGTTTCGCGCAATTTTCAAACCTGACATCTCCGCTGAGTTTCGGGTAGCTGCCGCCTCGATTAGCTCTTCAGCCGCACCAATCCCGCCTCTGCTTGCCGATAAAGACACTCCGACACCACTTAAATGCTCGCCCGCGCGCTGAGCCAATATTGCACGAGTCTCCAAACTTAACGTACCGGGTTTGTTCGACGCGACATGCGCCAAAACAGCACCTTTCAATGCTTCGCGGATCTCTTCATTCTGGGCTGTCATTTTGATCGATACGCTTTGGCCTTCACCAATAGGCACATCACTGCGGGGCGTTCTCGATCCCAGATACGCTTGATCAAGATACCCCCCAGCCCCTACCGGCGCATTGAAATACCCATCAACAGCCGTTAAAATGTCAGACGCAGATGTCGCCCCGCTGATGGCTGCTTCAACCTGTGCGATTAATTCCGCGGCTGGGACAACAGCGGGCCGATCTGTCGCTTGGCCAGAGAACACATGCCGGCCTGCGACGTTGCTGTTAATCGCCCCGATAATAGCCTGTATATGCGACTCTGCCGTATTGGTGACGGTATCGATTGACGTTTCATCCTTCATCGATCCGACCGAGAGCAACGAAGGGCCAAACTTAACGGCAATATCCTGTATAGCTTCCAACCCAGACTGCATTCTTTGTGCAGAAAGCGCCGCTTCAGTCGTCGTCAGCTTGAATGACTCTCCCACGGCAATCCCCCGATTGATTGCCGAAAGTTGCGTGAAGTCACCTTTAACAGCGTTTCCGATGTCTGATTTGATTCCTGTTGCTACTTCTTGACTTAGCGTAGAAATGGTTGCTTTCAGACCAGCCCCATGACGACGCAAGCCGTAAAGCTGGGACATATCACCAACTGAAAAATAGCTCATATCAAATCTCCAACAAGTCTCTTAAAAGACCATCCAAAGTCTGCATGACCCTTGCGTTCGCAGCATAGGCTTGCTCTACTTGCAAAAGTGTTTGCAATTCTTGATCGGTGTCGACGCCACGGCGTAATTCCTCCTCTCTCAGGGTTTCTTGCTGGGCCGTAGCGAATGTCTGACTGAGTTCGGCGTTTTGTCGTTCTGTCGAATATTGCGACAGCAGATTATCTATCAGCCCCGAGGCCGAGCGCGTGGCAGGCCCGAACCCGCCCGATGCAGGCGTACGCGCATCTGCCAATGCATCGGAAATATTACTGAGAAAACTATTGTTGCCGACATCGCCTGGTGCTGATGCCGCCAACCCATCGCGCAGCCGCCACAACTCCCCTCCCTCAACCGGGTCGACGAGAGCATTTACAGAAATACGTCCGCTCAGACCTATTTCATCTGCGGCATCCAACGGCTGCCCAGCATCCGTAAAGAAGCCCGCAGATCCTGCAGTATATGTGGGATCTACGGATGCGTCGGCCAAACGCTCAATAAGGTCTCTAGCTATGGCATCTACTTGGGATTGCGCCTCGACCGTCAGCTCATCTCTCAGTTCAAAACTGGCAGACAGAGAGCCCCCCCCCAAAAGGCCTGTTTCATCAGGCCTCACCATCTCGCCGTTTAGGGTCAAGCCAGACAAAAAACCGGTATCGATGCTGAAATGCGGAGCCATGCGTCCTGCAGCCTCAAACCCTATTTCAGAAGGCTGTCCATCCAGCAAAGTGGCCCCATTGGTGGTGAACAGTGCGATTTGGCTATTGTCACGCATCATGATTTTTAAAGGTACAATCTGCGCTATCTGATCCACTACAACCTGACGCTGATCCATTAACCCACTTGCATCGCGTCCGTTCGCAGTGGACCGCAAGATTTGATCGTTCAACTTGTCCACCTGCTTGATCGTTTTGTTAAGCAGGGTGACTTGGCGATCAATATCCTGATCCGCTTTCAACCGGGCGTCACCGATCACGTCGGATGTCTTGTTCAGGTGCTGGGTGACCCCTTGAGCCGTACGCACCACATTAGAAAGGCGGATAGGACTTTCCGGCCCAGCCGATGCCTCAATCAAAGCAGATTCGAAGGCAGCAATTTTGGAAGACAAGGAATCCGCTTCGGTAGGGGCCCCCAATGTGCGTTCAACAGATTTAAAAAAACCGCTTTTGACGCCAGCAGCGCCCACCGCCGCATTTGACAGCCGTCTATCCGCGAGCAAGCCTTGGTTGACCTCCCGGCTTACCCCATCGATACGAACGCCCGCCCCTACGCCACCGACAGAGGCCGACGACAATCCGAGCGTCTTGCGACCATATCCATCCGTCATTGCATTGGCGACATTGGCCGATACAATCTGTGCCAGTCGACTGGACGCGCCGAGGCCAGACAATGCATTAGAAAATGCAGCAGAAATAGACATGATCTAGCCTCCTTAAAAATCGCACGATTAACGTTTGATGTTGGTCGTTTCTTGCAGCATCTCATCCACTGTCTGAATGACTTTCGCATTAGACGAATAAGCGCGCTGGGTCTGAATCAAATCGGTTAGCTCCTTGGCCACATCTACGGCAGAGCCAGCTCTGGCGTAGCCTTCAATTTCGCCGGTGGGGCCTTCGCCTGCGTTCCATAGGAAGAAACCACCAGATTCACCCGTCACCTGAAAGGTCTGATTATCCATGCTTTGCAGCCCGTTGGGGTTAGGCACATCGACTGTGGGGATCTGATAAATTGTCCGGACAAAACCGGTATCGTAGGTAGCCTTCACATATCCACTCTCATCCACCTCAACCGTTGTTAAACCGCCCACCGGCGAGCCATCGCGAGTCACCGCGGAGGGGGTGAAGCTATCAGACAGCTGCGTCAGTCCATTCGTGTCGAACTGCCGCCCGATATTGATTTCTATCGGTCCGCCATTTACATCGATATTGATTGTGCCAGTTGCAGCATCCCAATCTCCTCCGGCGGCCGATGTGCGCGTCACCGCCGAAAGGGTACCGCCATTTGCACGACCATCATCAAACTCAAGCGTATATGTTCCGACAATATTCGCATCAGGGTCTGCGCTGGTGTCGATGGCGCTGTCGCGAATTTCCAGCGTCCACTCATTGGAACTGCCTGATGCCGGTATCGTCGGCGTGAAACTCACATCCAGACTTTCCGATGTGCCCAGGTTGCCAAAATATTCCACTGAGAGTGGCAAAGCCTCCCCTGTCGCGTCGGCATAGGTGTCAACCGCAGGAAGATTTACCCCAAGGTTCATCTTAGTTGTGGGATCACCAGCAGTTTGGTTGGGGTTGATTACAACCGGTTGCAGACCGGCCACCGAATCACGTGGAAAAACAGGGATCGTACCATCTGCGCTGGCTGGCCAACCAAGCAAAACCAGACCGGAATCGGTGCGCAGAACCCCCTCGGAATCTGCCCTGAATGCACCCGTGGTCGTCATCATAAGGGCCTGATCACTTTGGCCATTTTCAATTGAAACTGCGGGGACCACCGGCAAGAACCCGCGTCCGCTCACAGCCAGATCCAAAGCATTGTCCGTCGAAATGATCGACCCACGTTCATCCACAAGCCGCGTTGTCTGCGCGCGCACACCGCCCGCACTATAGGATCCTTCTGCTTGCGAGATCACCATACTCTCAAACGTCGTATTGGCCCTTTTATAGCCATAAGTGCCGGAGTTCGCGATATTGTCCGAAATTGAGGATAGCTTGACGGAATTTGCCGCAAGCCCCGCAACCCCGGCATTAAGCGAAGAGGAAATCGACATATGTGCGCCTTTCTGAAGCTGTGTGCCCGATCGTTATGGGCAGAATGCCCAAAGCCTCTTAAAATCGGACTAACGTCTAAAATTCTTGTGATTTTTGCCGCAAGGCTTTCGAAGGCCAATGCGCTCAGTTACGCAAAAGAACGACTTCGAGCCGATTATTCCGGATCGACATCGGCATACGCGCGACCGGTTTACGATCAGCATGTCCCGTCAGGCGTTGAATACGCTCCTGGCCAAGCCCTTCTTGTTGCAAAAGCCCGCGCAGGGCCTGTGCCCGTTCTGTTGACAGATCCCAGACAGGATTGTGGCGCAGCATCTCGGGATAGGCGCGGATATAGGCATTCAGCGCGACCTCGTTAGGTACAAGGCCGAACACGCGCACCAACATTGCGCACAGTTCCGTCAATATAGGTTCAGGCGTGGCTGTATCGGCCAAGAAAAGCGGCTCTTGTTCAATATCGAACAACTCCACGATCAGCCCTTCGTCGGTAACCTTGGTAACAATATGGCGCGCCAACTGGTCGCTCACCATGGATTCGCCTCCGAAACCGGTCAGCGCCTGCTCTACCCGCGCGACGGTCGCATCGAAAGCGGCCTCATTATCGGCGTCGCTGTCTTGTGCGCCATTCAGCCCGCGCGCCTGTCGCGACTCGGTCGGATACTGCATCGAAGCCCCCGTACCTGTTTTGGTAAGTGTATCTTCGGAAAAAACCGAATCCCCGCCAAACGAGCCATCACCACCGCCAGATATCCGGTTCACGGCAATGGTCGGATTGAAATAATCTGCGATGCCACGGCGCTGTTTTTCTGTTGTGGCATTCAGCAACCACATCAAAAGGAAAAAAGCCATCATCGCAGTTACAAAATCGGCATAGGCAACTTTCCACGCCCCGCCGTGATGCCCGCCACCGCCCGAAACCTTTTTTCGTTTGATAATAATAGGGGCACGGTTTTCATTGCTGGCCATCGCACGTCACCTCCTGTTCAAGGTGAGTGTCCTAACAAAACGGATTTAAACAGTGCTTAACAGATACGCTCCCGATTAATACGTAACGTTCAATTCCATCTCTCTTGCACGTGACTGCAGCCACACTAAATTGAAAAGATGATTGATCCGAACCATCTTGATGACCTCGTGGCCTGCCCGCATTGCGACACGCTCCACCACGTGGCCAATATCGAACATGACGAGCGTGCAGAATGCGCGCGGTGCGGGGCGTTACTGATTGCGTCCAGGGGCGCATCTTTCATCACCGTTGTTGCCCTGTCCGTGACCGCAATCATCCTGATGGTGGCTGCGTTCTTTTTCCCGTTCCTGAGAATCTCTGCTCAAGGTTTTTCCAATGCCAGCTCGGTGGTTCAGGTCGCCGCTGCATTTGCTCATGGCTGGCAATCTTTGCTGTCCATCGCTTTGGTCTTTATGATCATGGCTTTGCCGCTCTTTCGTTTCGGCGCCTTGGTCTATGTTTTATTTCCTTTGTCACTGGGCCGGAAGCCGCCGCCACGCGCCGCCACCGTGTTCCGCTACACCGAGAATATGCAACCATGGTCGATGGCAGAGATCTTTATCATCGGAACTGGCGTGGCCCTTGTTAAGGTCGGAGGGCTTGCCACAGTCTATTTCGGGCCCGCCTTCTGGGCGTTCTGCCTGCTCATTATTGTCACTGCGTTTAAGAATAGTTTTATAAATAGTTGGGTAATATGGGACGCGATCGGGAAGAAGTGACCCATATCACAGCGACAGAAGCCGGGCTGACCGGCTGCCAGCGCTGCGGCCATGTCTGGCCGGAGGCCCAAACGCATTGCGGCCATTGCGGATCGCGCTTGCGCAAGGTCTCCATGGCCTCGCTTGAACGGGTCTGGGCATTGTGGTGGGCTGGTCTTTTTGCCTATATCCCCGCAAATCTCTATCCGATCATGCACACCCAGATCCTGTCCGACGATTCACCGTCCACAATCATGGGCGGGGTCATTGTGCTGATGCATCACCACGATTACGGCATTGCCCTAATCGTGTTTGTGGCCTCCATCTGCATTCCCATCGCAAAATTCGTGGCCATTGCCTTTCTGGCCCTCTCGGCCAAATCCGAAAAACCGGACGGTCGCCACAAGCGAACCGTCCTCTACGAGCTGGTTGAGTTTTTGGGGCGCTGGTCGATGGTCGACGTTTTTGTCGTCGCCATTCTGTCCGCCCTCGTCCAGCTTGGGGTTGTGGCACGCATTTATCCCGGGCCGGCAGCCGCTGCCTTTGCCCTTTCCGTTGCATTAACAATGCTGTCAGCACAAAGTTTTGACCCGCGCTTGATCTGGCGTCGCGCAGAAAGAAGACCGTCCGAATGACCGATACCCCCTCCCCAGCACAGATGAAGACCAGCCGCGCCAAAAAGCCGTTTTGGGCGCGTATTTCTCTTATCTGGATCGTGCCGCTCTTTGCATTGGCAGTGACGCTTTATGTCGGGTATCGCAGCTATGCCGACCGTGGCGAACTTATCCACGTCGACTTCAAGGACGCCACTGGGATCAAGGCGGGTGAAACAGCGCTGAAATATCGCGAAGTGACCGTAGGCACAGTAGAAGACCTGTCCTTCACGGGCAATCTGGATGCAGTTCGGGTGGGCATCCGGATCGATAAGAATATCGTAAAATATATCGATAGCGATGCACGGTTCTGGATCGTTCAGCCGGAGTTTTCAGCACGCGGAATCTCGCGGCTGGATACGGTCCTTTCAGGCACATTCATCCAAGGCTGGTGGGATAGCGACGTCTCGAAAAAGGAAACCCAGTTCACGGCACTGGACCGGCCGCCTGTCACCGAAGACCCCAGCACCGGCACCCAGATCATGCTGCGTGCCCGCGATGCGGGCGGCCTGGCGGAAGGGGCCCCCGTCATTTATCGCGGGCTGTCGGTCGGCAAAATTCAGAACCTGCGTCTGGACGAAGGCGGCAGTGGCGTTCTGATCGATGCGTTTATTGAAAAACCCTATGATTCCCGCCTGACATCCACCACGCGCTTTTGGGATGCTTCGGGCATTTCGGTCAATCTCGGTGCTGGCGGGGTGTCGGTCAATATGCGGTCGATTGCCTCGATCGTGCAAGGCGGGGTGGAATTTGATACCTTGGCCACCGGCGGTACATTCGTGCAAAACGGGTTTCCCTACCGGCTTTACACAGACGAGGAAGAGGCGCGCAATTCCATATTTGGCGGCGAATTCTTCGAACCTGCCCGCTATACACTTTTGTTTGACGAGCCGGTCCAAGGGATCGAGATCGGCACCAAAGTGGACTTCCGCGGGATCGAGGCCGGCGAGGTTACGGATCTGTCCATCAAACTTGATGAAGACAGTATGGGCACCCAATTTGCCCGCCAACAAATCGTTATTTCGCTCTCGCCTGAACGTCTCGGGCTGGAACGCAACACTGACAACGAAATCGTTAACCAGTTCCTGAGCACCGAGGTCACCAACGGCCTTAGGGCACGGACCGCTGGCACCGGCCTTTTAGGGCAGACACTTATCATCGAGCTGACCGATGTGCCCAACCGCCCCGAAGCGGAAATGGATCTGGAGGCGAAACCCTATCCCACCATTCCCACCTCGCCGCCTGCGACAAACAGCATCGCGGTTTCGGCGGAAGGCGTGTTCAAACGGGTCGAGAACCTGCCCGTGGAAGAGTTGATGACATCGGCCACGCAGATGTTCCAGTCGATCACCGCAATCGCAGGGCAACAGGAAACGCAGGACATCCCCGACCAACTGGCCGGAACCCTTCAGGAAATCCGTGCACTTGTGAACGAGCTGAACGCCAATGGCGCAGGCAAGAAAGCCTCCGACGCGCTTGACGGCGTCACACGCGCCGCAGACAGCGTGATGACCGAGATCGACGGGTTGAGCGCCACACTTTCGTCGACCGACGAGGCCGCGCAAGCCATTGCCGAAATACCGCTGGGCGAAATCGGCGATAATATCGATGGCATCCTTACGGATCTGCGCCGCATGTTGAACACCGACGATGCAGGCCAGTTGCCGCGCAACCTGTCCGACACGCTCGAACAGCTCGCAGGGCTGCTGCGAGAGTTGCGTGAAGGCGGCGTTGCCGAGAAGCTGAATGGCACCCTGACGGCGGCCCAAGATGCAGCCGGTTCTATCGAGAGCGCCTCCAACAGCTTGCCCGACCTGACAAATCAGATCCAGCAGCTGGTTGTTCAGGCACAAGGTCTGGTGGGCAGCTACGGCGCGCGCTCTAACTTCAATGCACAAATCACCGACACGATGAGGGAGCTGCGTCGCACCATTGACGCGGTAGGCTCGCTTGCGCGGATGATTGAACGAAACCCGCGCGCCTTCATTACCGGCCGCTAAAGAGGACGACCTTCTATGAAACGCTTTACCTTTACCTCTTTGCTCGGTGTCGCGCTCTTGGCGTTGGGGGCGTGCTCCGATCCGCTTGACACAGCACAATATACCATCACCCCGCCGACCCCCCAAGGCAGCGTGCCGAACCGGTTGGGGCGGGCAGAAATGCGCGAGGTGTCCCTGCCGCAATATGCCTCGGGACAGGAAATTGCGTACCAGACAGCAGATGGCGCGCTGCGGTCCAGCCCGGACAACCTTTGGGCGGACGACCAGCGTAGGGCGGTCACGCTTGCGCTTGCGCGACAGATTTCTGAACTGTCGGGGGCGACCGTTGTGGCCGAACCGTGGCCACTGGCCTCGGAACCGCAGCGCAGGATCGAGGTACGTATCGAAAGGTTCCTCGCCGCAGCCGATAACGCAGTGCATCTTGACGGCGTCTACTACGTTTCGCCCGCAGGATATGATGCACAAGGCGGTGACGTCGTGCGGCCTTTCGCCATCACGGTACCGATGCAGACAGATGGCAAACAGGCCACTCCCGGCTTGATCGCGCGCACCCAATCCCAAGCTCTGGCCGTCTTGGCCAGCAAGATGGCACAGCTGCAATAATCACACAGCCCCTGAGGCATCTGAAGAAACGGCGGCCCCTCCAATCCGGAGCGGGCCGCCGTTGTTTATCCAACCGGTCATGGTGCCTGTGCAATGACCGCGTCTAGCTGTTCGCGACGAACCGCCCGAACGACCCGTGGGCAAACAGCATCGGCTCTCCATGGCCTTCACTAAAACGCAAAATACGCCCGATGATGATGGTGTGATCTCCGCCTTCATGCAGCGATTCGGTCCTACATTCGAACCTTGCATGGCAATCGGCCAAGATCGGCACACCCTCGTCATTCAGATCGTAATCCAGCCCTTCAAAGCCTTTACCGTTTTTATTGAAACGCATCGCCAGATCCCACTGATCTTCGTGCAGGATATGAATGGCAAAACCATGAGCGGCCGTAAAATGGGCATGGCGCAGGGACGCGCGCGCAGGCGACCACAACACCAGTGGTGGATCAAGAGAGACCGAGGCAAAGCTATTTGCGGTGATACCCAACGGTGCGGCGTGGGCATCATCCTCATAGGCTGTCACTACGGTCACACCGGTCGCAAAACGGCCTAACGCCTGACGCAGCGCTTTGGGACTTTCCACATCCGGCACTTGGGTATGCAAATGTGTCGTTGCCGCCTTCATGTTATCGCTCTTGTCCATGCCACTCTCCTTGACCCCTCCGAGAGATAACCTGACAGGCCAAAGTCGCAACCCGCCATCGGCTGAACGCGTAATAAATTCCGCCGTCAGGGGGGATTTACGAGGACCTAAGGCAATTTTTATGAAAAAGTCGCCCGATTATTGCAGGGAGGAGGAATGCAATGATCGGGCGACTTATCACCCACCCTTGGAGGAACAGGGCGCGTCTCGGACCATGAAATCGAGGGAGGAGCATCTCGGTCCGGTTGATTCATGAATGCCCCGATCTTTCGCGCCATTCAAACTATCCCGGTGCAAGCTGGAATGAAACGCGGCTATTTTCATCAGTTGCTTTAAAATGATGCGTCTTTTCCATGCTGCGCCTGCGAAGAAAGCAGTGCGCAATGTCCTGATCGATTCAGGGTTTCTTCCGGCGCGCCTGCAGGTCCAGAACCTGCAAGCGCGATAGAACTTGATGCTGCCCGAAGGAACGCGCCGCCGCTTTGCGCGCAACTTCTGCCTCCGGCGCGATCCGTTTGCGCTCTGCGGTAAGGCCGGCAAGGGTCTGGCCCGTCCATGCCCGATACTGCTGCACCATATGCCGGTCTGCGGGATCTGCGTCGCGCAGGTGCAAGGCGCGGCGGGCGGATTGCTCAATCTGGCTCTGGCGCGCGACAATCGCCGCATCCTGCGCCTGCAGCCGGGCCAGCCGCGCCAATTCGACATCTTTCAGCATGCCTGCAATCGCAACCAGCCGCTTGAACGCCAAACTGCTCATCGGCGCCCTGCCCTGCGCGCTTTCACACGCATTTTCTCGGCAAAGCGAATGGCCGCAGCCACAGGTTTATAATGTTCGGGGCGGATTTCTTCATCCAGTTCCACACTTGCGTAAAGGGCGCGCGCTGTTGGCGGATCACGCTGGATAGGCACATTATGCTCTGCTGCGACTTCGCGGATTTTCAGCGCCACCTCATCCACGCCTTTTGCAACGCAATGCGGCGCCCGACCTGCCGCACGATCCCATTTCAGGGCCACCGCGTAATGGGTCGGGTTCACCAAAATCACGTCTGCTTTGGGCACCTCGCCCATCATCTGGCCCATCGCAATCTCCATACCACGCTGACGTCGCTGCTGCTTCATATGCGGATCGCCCTCGCTGCTTTTCATCTCGTCCTGCAATTCCTTGCGGGTCATTTTCTGGCGGCGCATGAAATCGGCCCGTTGCCAGATATAATCGACCACACCCATGACCGCCGCCAGCAAGGTGACCAGAAAAAGAAACTCCACAATCAGGCGCATCAAATCAACGGTCGCCAGACGGGCATCAACACGCTGCGTGGCAAGTATCCGTTGCATATGGCGGCTAAGAAACCAGCCCAGCATAATCGAAACAAGTAAAAGCTTTGCAAAGCTTTTGCCAAATTCAAACAGGCCGCTGCGTCCGAATTTCTGTTTTGCATTGGATAAGGGGTTGATCCGGCTCCCCTTCATCTGCAGCTTATCAGGGGCAAAGACCAATGCACGCTGCGCGAAAAGCGCCACCAGAACCAAGGCCATCGGGAGCAGGAACCACGGCAAGATCAAGGGCACAATCTGTGCGATGATACCGCCCGCAATCGTGGATGCGCCAGAGCCAAGCTGCAAAGACAATGTATCCGCATGCCCGAGAAACGCCATCAAACGCTCGCCCAGCCCCATGATTATAGGCGCTCCCATCGCGGTGGCCGCGATCAATACACCCGCGAATGCCGCCGCGACCGTAATATCAGCCGATTTAACCAATTCGCCTTTTCGGCGCGCCTGCTCCAGCTTCTGCGGGGTGGCCTCGAATTCCTTTTCGCTTTCGTCACCCTGATCGCTCATGGGATCACCGAAAGCGGATCAATCAAGGCAGCACCCAAAGCGGTGCGCCACACGATCAGCCCTGTGGGCACTGCCACAGCCATCAGCATCAGCCCGCCCAAGGTCAGCGCAGGCGCCCCCACAAACGACACCATCAGCTGCGGCATGGCACGGTTGATCGCCCCAAGCGCCGCATTATAGACCAAACTGCCCACCACAAACGGCGCCGAGATCGAGAATGCCAGCTGAAACGCATGCGCGACACCCGACGTGCCCCATTCACGCACCAGATCGGGTGCAATCATCTGCCCCACGGGGAAAGCTTGGTAGGACCCTATCATCAACTCCGCAGCCGCAACATGCAGACCCATATTCATCGCCAGCGCCAGCCCTGCCATAGTCAGCAAAAACCCGACAGCTGGCTGCGGCTCGCTATTGCCCGCGCCGAAGATCTGCGAAAGAGATGTGGCTTGCGCAATAATTGTGCCCGCGATCTGCAGCGCATGAATGAACAACCGCAACACCATGCCGATCATCAGGCCGATGGCTGCCTCCGGCACAACATGTTGCAAGCCCGCCTGCGTGTCTGGGAGCTTTGCGCCTACCGCAGGGGCCACCACCACAGTAAAGGCCAGCGCAACGCCCAGCTTGACCCGCGCCGGCAGGGACCGCTCCCCGAAGCCCGGTAAAACGGCAACCATTGCCCCGATCCGGATGAACACCCAGAATCCCGCCCAAAACCCGGCCTGCGTCAGACCGATCACCTGATCGGCCACTTCCATCATAGCGGCACCACCCCGACCATCGCGGGCTTGGCATCCAGCCCTATTTCCTCAAAGCTCAGTACCGGAGCAGAAATCCCCTTGGCGCCAAGAATTGTCTTGATAAACCGACGCCTGCGCGAAGATGTAACGATGGCAGGGAAAATTCCCTGCTCGCCCACCCGGGCGATCCGCTCAGCGATATTGTTCACCAAGCGGCTGAATTTCTCGGGCGGCAGCGCGACATCACCGTTCGGATCCCCCTGCAACTGATAGGTGGTAAATGTCTCCTCCCATTCGGGTGCAAGCTGCAGCAGCGGCAGGCTCCCATCATCGCGGCGGTACTCTGCCACCAGTTGAAAGCCCAAGCGCTGTCGAACATGTTCGGTGATCACCTCTGGCGAGCCCATCTGACGGGCCTCTGCGATCGCCTCGCATATCAGCAGGAAGTTACGGATCGAAACCCGCTCCTCCAGCAGTAGCCGCAGGACCGCCAGCAACAGATCCAGTGGCACTTTGTCGGGCACCAACTCATCCAAAATCCGCCGGTTTGCATCCCCCCGCGCCCCGTCCGACAGGTTGCAGACCTCATCGAGCAACCGGCGCAGCGACTTCAATGTCATCAACCTGCCGAAGTTCTGTTTGATCACCTCCAGCAGATGTGTGGCCAATACCTCTGTTGGCGTGACAACAGTGGACCCGGACAGCGCGGCATCTTCCTCTGCATTTGCAGGAATCCAGCGCGCAGGGGCACCGTAAACCGGCTCCTTCACGTTCTGGCCCGCCGGTAAAACATCCCCGTTATCCGACAACAGCGCCAGAATCTGATCGGGATACAAACGATCGCGCGCCTGCTCCACCCCCTGAATACGGATCCGGTATTCCCCCGGATCCAAAGTGGAATCATCGGTCAGGCGAATTTCGGGCAAGATCAGGCCAAAAGTGGCGGCCACATGGTTGCGCATATTGTTGATGCGCACATCCAGGCCAGTCGCCGGATCAAGTGCCATCGCAACCAGATCCGCCGAAAACTCGACATGGATATCATCGACATCCAGCACATCCCCCAATGACTTGCGGCGCGCGGGCGGGGCGGCGGGCATGCGCATCGCCTCCAGCGCACGACGCCGACCGGCCTTCCTGTGCAAAACCAGTGCAGTGCCCCCCAGTACCGCGGCCCCCAACATGAAGGGCACGAAGGGCAGGCCCGGCACCAACGCAAACAGCGCCATTAAAACGCCCACCGTGATCAGCGCTGGCGGATACTGGGCAATCTGGCCGAACAGATCCGTGTCCGCACTGCCGGTGGCCCCCCCGCGCGAAAGCAGGATGGCCGAGGCAATGGAGATGATCACCGCAGGAATTTGGCTGACCAACCCGTCGCCTACGGTCAAAATTGCGTAGGTTTCCAATGCATTGGACAGTGGCATGCCATGCACGGCCATACCGATGGCCAGCCCGACGATCATGTTCAGAAGCGTGATCAGCAACCCCGCAACGGCATCGCCCTTCACAAATTTGGAGGCCCCGTCCAACGAGCCGAAAAAGGTGGTTTCGCGTTGCTCGCGTTCGCGCCGGCTGCGCGCTTCGGCATGATCGATCGCGCCCGCGCTCATATCACTGTCGATGGCCAGCTGCTTGCCCGGCATCGCATCCAACGCAAACCGTGCACCCACCTCCGCCATGCGGCCCGCGCCTTTTGTGATCACAATGAAATTCACGATCAGGATGACGCAAAACACCACCAAGCCGATCAGGACAGAACCGCTCATGATGAAGTTGGCGAACCCTTCGATCACATCGCCCGCAGCGCCGGTGCCAGTGTGCCCCTGTCCGATAATCAGCTTGGTCGAGGACACGTTAAGCGATAATCGCAGCATCATCGATGTTAGCAAAATTGTTGGAAAAGCCGAGAAATCCAACGGGCGCTCAATGAAAAGCGTGATGGTAAAGATCAGGATGGCAATCGCGAAAGAGGCCGCCAGCCCTACATCAAGAACCCATGCGGGCACTGGTAGGATCATCATGACGATCACCGCCATCAGGGCGAGGGCCAGCAGAATAGTCGGCTGGAACACCTGCGCGATGGTGAATTTCATCTAGCCACCCCCAACGGGATCGCAGGCCACGCAGGCGCGCGCCATAGCCACAAACACATCATCGGTTGCCTCTTGTCTGATCCTGCCAAGGATAGACGCTACCGAGAATTGGTTAGCATATGGTAATCAACGGATCAGACTACGGCCTCTTAGCGCCGGATCTGTCGCAGGAAATCGGCATGAAGGGCGGCCGGGGCAACAACCAGCCCATCCTCCTGACATTCGGGCCGATTGAACCGAAAGGCGGCGCCCGACAAATCACTGACCACCGCGCCTGCGCATTCGGCAATCAGACTGGCGGCAGCCACATCCCATTCCCATGATTTCCTGAAAGAAATTGTTGCGTCATAACGACCTTCCGCCACCAGACACAGACGCCATGCCAGCGAAGGCCGGAACACGCGGCGATAGGCCGGCACCCCATCGTGCCAATGGCTTGGGTCATCGCTTAGCTTGGAGGTCAACACAGTGGCCCCGATTGTGCTCGTAGCACGTGTGGGCGTGATCGGCGCACCGTTGAGCAGGGCCTGCCCGCCAAGCACCGCACTATAGGTCAGATCATGGGCAGGCATATGCACGACGCCGGCGACAACACGTCCGTGTTCCACCACGGCCAGCGCCTGGCCAAAGCCGGGATCTTCGCTCAGAAATGCGCGCGTGCCGTCAATCGGGTCTACGATAAAAACACGCGCCGCCGCGAGGCGTTCGACATTATCGGCGCTTTCCTCAGACAACCAGCCATAATCGGGCCGTGCGCGGCGCAGGCGATCTTCGCACAGGGTGTTGACCGCCAGATCGGCCTCTGACACGGGGCCGGCCTCGCCACCTTTGTCCCACGCTTTGGGTGCCTGCTTCCAATAGCGCATCGACAGCCGACCAGCGGCACGCGCCACATCTTCCAAAAGCACCAAATCGTCGCTGTAACTACTGTCCGGCAAGGGTCAACCCTTCAAGCAGCAGGGACGGCACGACATGGCTCAGATGCGCACGGGCGTCATTGGCTGGCACAATCCGGCCCAGCATATCGCGCAGGTTTCCGGCAATCGTGCACTCGTTGACCGGATAGGCGATTTCGCCATTTTCTATCCAGAAGCCATTGGCACCACGGGAATAATCCCCCGTATTGGGGTTGATGGTGGCGCCGATGAAAGAGGTCACGAGCAACCCCGTGCCCATCTCTGCCATCAACGCCTCACGCGATTTCGTGCCTTGGGTCAGGGCAATATTTCCGGCCGCCGGACTTGGTGGCGATGATAGCCCGCGCGAGGCATTGCCAGTGCTTTCCAGCCCCAGCTTGCGCGCCGTGGCCAGATCCAGCGTCCAGCTTTTCAAAATACCATTCTCGACAATCATCCGCGGGCGCGTGGCGAGCCCTTCACCGTCAAACGGACGCGAGCGCGATATACGAATACGATGCGGGTTCTCGTGCAGGCTCAGCCCTTCTGGCAGCACCTGCTCGCCCATTGCACCGCGCAGCCACGATGCCCCGCGCGCCACGGAGGATCCGTTGACCGCAGACAAAAGATGGGAAATCAGGCTGGCAGAAATGCGCTCGTCCAGCAACACCGGATAGGCACCGGTTTTAGGGCGGCGCGGGTTCTGGCGGGCCACCGTGCGTTCCCCCGCCAGACGGCCGATCTCTTCGGGGCTGGGAAGATCGGATTGGAAAATCCGGCTCTCACCGGCATAATCACGCTCCATCGTCAGGCCATCACCGGAAATGGCCACAGCCGAAATGGACCGGGACGAGCGGTTGTAATGGCCCGAAAACCCGTTGCTGGCGGCCATTTGCACACGCTGGCGGGAAAAGGATGCAGCAGCAGCGGACACTTGTGTGATGCCGTCCACCGCAAGCGCTGCCGCCTCTACGCGGCGGGCATCTTCTTCCAATGCGCCTGCCGACGGATCGCTTGACGGATCTTCCAGCTCCAGCGCGGCAATATCCCAATCTTGCGCCAGTTGCGACGGGTCTGCCAGACCGACATAGGGATCTTCCGGTGCCAGACGCGCCATGGTAACCGCGCGCTCTGCCATCTCGGTGATCGTGCGGGTTGAATGATCGGAGGCTGACACACAGGCCTGACGTCCGTCGACCAACACCCGCAGCCCGATCTCAACGCCCTCGGCCCGTTCGGCCTGCTCCAGCGCACCCTGACGCACGTCGATGGCCACGGCAGTGCCATCTACGGCCATCGCATCCGCAGATGTGGCCCCTGCGCGTGAGGCAGCCTCCAGCAGGTGTGCCGTCAGATCGGACAGATCGGTATTGGACATAGGCCCTCCGCAGAATATTCAAACGAAACATCGCCCGACAGGGGTCGGGCGACGCGACTTGATACGTTATATAGCTTTACTGGATCCGCTGACCATTGGCCAGAATTTGACCGTCTTCGGTGAATTCGATCTGCGAGCTGAGCTGGTCGTCACCGGTGGGCTTGGCATACAGCCCCAAAATCATCTGGGCGAACATCGCCTGATCTTGTGGCAACAGTCCCATTTCGGTCAGTTTGCCCATCAGCTCTTTCGCCCCGTCCAGCGCCAGATTGATCGTGCCGATCGGCATCGCCATACCGGTGGCCGAATTGAAGCGCAGATCACCGTCGCCGTTCAGTTCGGCGCCCACCGCATCCAGATGCAGGGCGTTGATCTTCAGATCCTTCAGCTCGCCAGAAGGCATGCCCCCTTGCATAACCGCATCGGAAAACAGGCTTTGGTTCAAAATGGCATGGCCGCTCAGATCGACACGCAGATCTGCCGGATCGCGTGGCAGTTGCTCGGTGGGATCAAACATCGCCCAGATCTGGTCGCTCAATGTCAGGCCCGCAAGTTCGGTTTGCACACCGAAGGCCTGTGCCTGCTCGCCTGCAATAATCGGCATGGTCAACTGGCCCGAACTTTTATCGAAACTGGCCTGAAGCGGCATCGGCAGATTGGGCAGCCTTACCTTCACCTCACCGTTTTCGGTAAGACCACCGTAGGTCAGTATGCCGTTATCCATGCCGAAGTTCACTTTGCCCGACTGCGAGCTGTAGGCGATATTGGCATCACCATCCTCGGCGGTCACAGCAATATTGGCGGTCGTGGCGCCAAAGGACAGATCGCCCGAGGCGTTTACATCCTTGTTGGTATAAAAATCGAAGGTCGATTGCCTATCCATGCCTTCGGGCATCTGCATGGTCCAGTTGGACGTCAGGTCTTTCATGGTCCCGTCAAGATCGAACCCCGCCCCGCCCGGATCGGAACCGGAGCCCTTGGCCGTGATTTCGGCAACTGTAACAGTGCCCGATTGCGCGGTGCCCGATTGCGCCGTGCTATGATAGCTGCCGCTGATATCATCAAGATTGAAGGTCACCTTGGTCGGGAATTCGGCCTTATCTTCGCGAACGGTCTGGGTGGTGTCCACGACCGCCTTGCCGATATCAATTGCATAGGTCACATCCCCCGGTGCGCCCGACGCCACGATATCATCCTCGCTGAGCGTGATTTCGTTGGTGGCTTCCGTAATGGAGCCGTCGCCCAAAGAGGTGGAGCTTTTCCCCTTGATCGGCGCGGCAACCTCCACCCGCACTGTGCCATCGCCCTGTTCGATAAAGCGCAGCGTTTCCATGCTGGTCTGGGTGGTGCCCTCAATCCCTTCGGCGGTCGACAAAGGCTGGGTCAGCTGAATACCGGTGACCGTCAGCGTATCGCCCGACATATCCTCCGATTTCACGCTCAACTCATATCCCATGGACCGGTAAAGCGCCTGAGAATCGGTCCAAACGTCCTGCGCTGTCACATCAGCAAACGAGGCCGTCCCACCCAATGTGAGGCAGGCCACCCCAAACGCAACTCCCGGTACTCGTGCCATCAAAATGCACCCTTTATTTCAATTAAATCCGGCAGCACCATCCCGTGCCACCATCACGGGGTCAAGCCCTTCGCAGCAAAAGGAGTTTTAGGGCGGCAAAGCTCCGCTGGCCAGTTTCGGAGCAAAACCACGCCGGAATGCGGTGAGATAGGGCACCTCACCCGTAATCGCGCCCGCAAACCGGCCCGCGCGCGTCCCTCACATCTTCGGCAGGCGCTATGGACGACGCCACTTCAGGCCGGATCCGATCAAAACACCAAAAATATGCAGCAGCAGGCCCGCTTTGCATAGAGACTTGTCGCAACAGAAAACACGTGGCTAAATGCTTTTCATGGCATGCGCTGGTTAAAAGATCGGAAAAAATTCCGGCACGTTTTGGCACACGCCGTCTGAACAGGGGTTTAAATCATGACACGAGACATCTTCGTGGTCGCTTATGACAGCGATCCGGAAGGATCACGCGTATTAAACTACGCGATTGAACGCGCAAAACGCGCGGATGCAGATTTGTTGCTGGTCCATATACTGGAATGGTCGCCATATAAATTCCTCACCCAAGAGGAGGTGGCCGAACGCTCTAAACGGCGGCGCGAGGAATTATCGATCGCAGAGCAAAGGATCATCGCCCCCGCATTACAAAAGGCGCGTGCGGCAGGGGTCAACGCAGAAAGCGAAATCCGTTACGGGCAAGTCGTCGAGCTGATTGTGAAAATCGCCAAAGAACTGAACGGCACGCAGATTTTCGTAGGCCGGTCAGGGTCCAACTCGGTGGCCGCGCGGATCTTCGGGTCTGTTCCGCTGGGGCTCGCGCAAGTCTCCCCCCTGCCAACCGTAATCGTGCCATAAGGACGCCTGACATGAAAATTTCAACTGCGACCATGATGGCGGCCCTCGGTATGAGTGCGACTGCCCCCGCCGCCCACGCGGCGCTGGACGAGACGATCAACACGGCCGTCGCATCGGTGACAACGCCGTTCGTCAATATCATTTTCGCCCCCCTACCCGGCACAAGCTTCCCTTGGATCGTGCTCTGGCTTGTGGTGGGGGCCGCGGTCTTCACACTCTATTTCGCATTCATCCAGTTTCGCGCCTTCGGCCACGCAATCGCACTGGTGGCGGGCAAATACTCCGATCCGAACGACGCAGGCGAGGTCAGCCACTTTCAGGCGTTGACCACGGCGCTTTCGGGCACAGTGGGCTTGGGAAATATCGCCGGTGTGGCTGTTGCGATTTCCATCGGCGGTCCGGGTGCCACATTCTGGATGATTCTGGCCGGCCTGCTGGGCATGGCTTCGAAATTCACCGAATGCACTCTGGCGGTGAAATTCCGCAAGGAACATGCCGACGGCACCGTCTCCGGCGGGCCGATGTATTACATGCGCAAAGGCTTTGCAGAAAAGGGCATGCCCAAAATCGGGATCATCCTGTCGATCCTGTTTTCGATCTTCTGCGTTCTGGCCTCGCTCGGGGCGGGCAACATGTTTCAGGTCAACCAAGCGCATCAACAGCTTACCGGAATTTTCGGGGACTATCCGGGCTGGATCTCGGGGATCATTTTTGCGCTGGTCGTGTTTGCGGTGATTTTGGGCGGGTTGAAATCTATCGCTCAGGTCACCGAAAAAGTCGTGCCACTCATGGCGTTTCTCTATGTGGCCTGCGCACTCGCCATATTGATCGCCAATTACGATATGATCGGCTGGGCATTCGGCCAGATCTTCATGGGTGCCTTTACCAGCCTTGGTGTGGCAGGCGGCATGGTGGGCGCGTTGATCCAAGGGTTCAGGCGCGCGGCATTCTCCAACGAGGCGGGCGTCGGCTCTGCGGCCATTGCCCACTCTGCGGTAAAAACCAAAGAGCCGGTCACCGAGGGATTCGTGTCCCTGCTGGAGCCCTTCATCGACACGGTCGTCATTTGCACAATGACGGCGCTGGTCATTATTATCACGGGCGTTTTGCAGACCGACCCGCAGACGGGACTTTATATCTGGAACGCGGAGGCAGGCCAGATCGCGACACTCGACGGGGCATCTGGGGTGGGATTGACCTCCGTCGCATTCGAGACGGTTTTTTCGTGGTTTCCCTATGTGCTTGCTGTGGCGGTGATCCTGTTTGCATTCTCGACCATGATCAGCTGGTCCTACTACGGCCTGAAAGCGTGGACCTATATGTTCGGCGAAAGCAAGCTGCAGCAAACGGTGTTCAAGGTCATCTTCTGCGTGTTTGTGGTCATCGGGGCGGCCGCCGATCTGGGGCCGGTGATCGACTTTTCCGATGCGGCCCTTTTCGCAATGGCTGTGGTCAACATCTTGGCGCTTTATGTGCTTATGAACGTCGTGCGCCGCGAAATGCAGTCGTATCTTGATCGCCTGAAAGGCGGTGTGATCCGTAAGTATTCCTGATCGCACCCTTTGTGGCCTTGAAAACGGCCCCGGACATGTCTGTCCGGGGCCGTTTGCCATATTTTGATGATCGGATCCGTAATCAGTAGCGGTAATGCTCTGGCTTGTACGGGCCTTCAACCGTGACGCCGATATACTCCGCTTGATCGGGACGCAGTTCGGTCAGCTTCACGCCGATCCGCCCCAAGTGCAGACGGGCCACTTTTTCATCAAGCGCTTTGGGCAGGATATAAACACCCGGCTTGTAGTCATCGCCCTTGGTAAACAGCTCGATCTGGGCAAGCACCTGATTGGTGAACGACGCCGACATAACAAAGCTGGGGTGTCCTGTCGCGTTGCCCAAGTTCAACAGGCGGCCTTCGGACAGCAGGATGATACGGTTGCCCGAAGGCATCTCGATCATATCCACCTGCTCTTTCACGTTCGTCCACTTGTGGTTTTTCAGGCTGGCAACCTGAATTTCATTGTCGAAGTGGCCGATATTTCCGACAATCGCCATATCCTTCATCGCGCGCATATGCTCGATCCGGATAATATCTTTATTGCCGGTGGTAGAGATGAAGATATCCGCGCTGTCGGAGACATCTTCCAGCAAGACAACCTCGAACCCGTCCATGGCCGCCTGCAGCGCGCAAATCGGGTCGACCTCGGTCACTTTGACGCGGGCACCAGCGCCTTGCAAAGACGCAGCGCAGCCCTTGCCGACATCGCCATACCCGCACACAACTGCGACCTTGCCTGCCATCATCACATCGGTGGCGCGACGGATACCGTCAACAAGGCTTTCTTTGCAGCCGTATTTATTGTCGAATTTGGATTTGGTTACGGAATCGTTCACATTGATCGCAGGAAACGGCAGCAAACCGTTTTTATGCAGATCATACAGGCGGTGAACCCCCGTTGTGGTTTCTTCCGAAACGCCTTTGATCGCGTCGCGCTGTTGGGTAAACCAGCCCGGGCTTTGCGCAAGACGTTTACGGATTTGCGCAAATAGCGCTTCTTCTTCTTCCGAAGTCGGCACGGCAATCACATCTTCTTCGCCAGCCTCGACCCGTGCGCCAAGCAGGATATACATCGACGCATCCCCGCCATCGTCGAGGATCATATTGGCTGTGCCTTCGGAGAACTGGAAAATCTGATCGGTATAGGACCAGTATTCCGCAAGCGTTTCCCCTTTGATCGCAAAGACCGGCGTACCACCTTCGGCAATCGCTGCAGCGGCGTGATCTTGGGTGGAGAAAATGTTGCACGAGGCCCAGCGTACATCGGCCCCCAGAACTTTCAGCGTCTCGATCAGGGCCGCCGTCTGGATTGTCATGTGCAGGGATCCCGCGATCCGCGCCCCCTTAAGCGGCTTGGACTCGCCATATTCGTCACGCAGGGCCATCAGACCCGGCATTTCCGTTTCTGCAATATCCAGCTCTTTGCGGCCATATGCGGCCAAAGAGATGTCTTTAATTACATAATCAGCCATTTCGGGCTCCCAAATTACAGCTTTGGAAGCTTATCTAGCATTGACGCTCTATTTCGGCAATTCACAGCGGCGGGCACAGTGAAATTTGCGTTAAAGCGCGACTGCTATCTTTTGTCCGGCAGAACCGAAATCAGCTGCGTGCGGGAAGGATTTCTTCGGTTTCCAGCAGCGCAAGGGGGCTGTCTTGGTGCTCCCAGCCGGTACCGGAGGAGACAACACACGCCACGCCATCGGCACGATTGTAAACGGCCGTCCAGGTGCCCATTACATCCGATGCCCAAAGCTCGACAGAGCGGTTCTGGTCAATCGGCTGATTCACACGTTGCACCTCGGCAAAGTCATGATTCAATGTGGCCGTTAAAGTAGCACGATTATCACAATAGGGCACGTAGGCAGACTGGTCCTCGCCAATCTCTTCGATCGCGTCGAACGCCGTCAGATCTCCATCACCATAAATCGGGCCGTCCATATCTTCCATCGGGCGTGCCGCCGCAGAAAACACTTGGGCGTTAGATGTGGAGGTGCCTGACAATTCCGAGCCCTGCGCATCACCCTTGGACATGGCGACAGTAACCGGCAATGCTGCCGCGAGGGCAGTGGCGGTGGCAGCGGTCACGATTTTTCTAGGGTTGAGGCGCATGACGCATCTCCATTCCTGCTGGTTTCGTGTCCTAAACGTCGCAGTTGTCACGAATGTTCCGAAAAATAACCTCACGGACACGTTATCGCTTGCACGTGGCGAAATTTCTTGAGCCAAGCCAGCCAGCCCGGCACGCAGCATGACCCGCTTGCCAAGCCCGCTGCGCTGGCCCTATGACTTTCGGGACGCGCCGTGCAACCATGGCTGCATACCCTTCCTTGCCCATAGCTTACGGATGCCATGACCCAAACCGCACCAGCGCCGCAGATCACCGCAAACATGCCAGCCCGCCATCGCAAGGCGATTATCTTTTGCTGTGACATGGGCTATCTGCCATACGCAGCCCTTGCGATCGAGCAGATTGCGACGCGTCACCCCGACCGTGATTTCGACATCTGCATTTGTTTTAATGAACGCGCCGTGACCCTTCCCGATAGTCTGGCGCACCTGCAGGTGCGGCTTATCAAGGTTAGCTATGGCGATCTGTTCGAAGGCCTCCGGCTGGATCAGGGCAAAAGTGCCGATGTCTATCTGCGCCTGGCCCTGCCGGACGCCTTGGCCGAGGATTACGACCGGATACTTTACCTTGATGCGGATATTCTGGTGCAGGGGGGGGATTTTTCAGCCCTTCTCGACAGCGATCTGGGTGGCCATGCAATCGGGGCCGTGCGTGACAATATCCAGTGGCGCACACCCAACCGCACACCGCCGCAATTCAAATTGCTCGGGCTGCCGACCGCGCCTTACTTCAATTCCGGCCTGCTGCTGATAGATCCCGCAAAATATCGCGCCAAGGATCTGCTGAACGCGTGTATATCGCTTGGTCGTGCGGAAACTGCGCGGATGATCCGCCACGATCAGAATCTGCTGAACGCGGCTTTACAGGGAGACTGGGCGGAGCTTAGCCCCCTATGGAACTGGCAGTATAGTTTCTCGGCCCGGTTCTATGCCGATGTACAAGGCCCCCACATTCTGCACTTCATCGGCCAGAAACCGTGGAACGATGTGCGCGGCGAATACCCGCCCCGCATCCGCGACAGCTATACCCGTTTTATCGCGGCCCATTTCCCCGATCACCCCGCACCGGCCCACCCTGCCCGCCAGATCGCGCCTGACAGCCGCCGCATGGTGCAGATGTTGCTCAAACATCTGATGTCGTGCCGCAAGATGGGCCGCTATCTGGCAAAATTCCCGACCGATCTGACAGTGCTGCGATGAAACGTGCATGGCAACGCATGCTTTCAGGGCGCAGGCTGGATCTTCTGGACCCGACCCCTGTCGATGTGGAAATAGAAGACATCGCCCATGGCTTGTCGTTTGTGGCGCGCTGGAACGGGCAAACCCACGGCGACTGGGCGTATTCCGTGGCCGAGCATGCGATTCTGGTCGAAGAGATCTTTGCCGTGCTCAATCCAGATGCACCTGCCAAATGGCGCTTGGTCGCGCTTTTGCACGATGCGCCAGAATATGTGTTGGGCGATATGATCTCGCCGGTCAAAGCCGCGATCGGCAGTGATTATACCGAGCTGGATGCCAAGCTGACGGCAGCAATCCACCTGCGCTTTGGTCTGCCCGCAACAGCGCCCCGCGACATCAAGCGCAAGATAAAACGCGCAGACATCATCTCGGCACGGCTGGAGGCAGAGCGTATCGCCGGATTTTCCGGGGCCGAGGCGGATCGGATCTTCGGCAAACTAGCGCCTGATCTGAAAGACCGGTTCGATATCTGTCTGCGCCCCCCGCGCGAGGTACGCGCCGCCTTCACCGCCCGCCACGAGGCACTGCTGGCGGCAATGTAGCGCAGAACCGGCCCGGATACGCCGAAATCACCGTTTGCGGATCGTATCACCCCATTCCAGTTTCGGCTCCAGCACGATGCGCTCGCCGCCGATCACGCCCTCATGCGGCATCCCAGAGATGATCTCTGCGGCCTTCAGTCCGATTTCGCGGCGGCAGGCATCCATCGTGGCCAAGCGGCATGAAAACCCGTCCAGCAGCGGCAAACCGTTAAAGCCCGCAAGCCCGATTTCTTCCGGCACGCGTTTGCCGTTTTCCAGACACCACAGCATACCGCCTGCGCCGATCATATCATTGGAGTAATACAGAAAATCAAGCTGTGGCGAGCGTTCCAGAATGGCTTGGGTCATCTCGCGCCCCTTGGCCAACGCAGAGCCACCCGCGTAAAACTCCTGATCCTCGATATCCAGACCGGCCACTGCCAGCCCTTCACGGAACCCCTCCAGCCGTTTGCGCGCACGGTGGTCTTCGGGCATCTTGGAGCCAAGAAAGCCAATATGCTTATACCCCGACCCCACGATTGCATCCGCCATCTGCCGCCCCGCGCGACGGTGCGAAATGCCAACGACAGAATCGACCCCCTCACCATCGACATCCATGATCTCGACGATCGGGATACCGGAATTGGACAGCATCGCACGGGCGGCATCGCTATGCTCAAGCCCCGCCAGAATCACACCAGACGGGCGCCATGACAGCATTTCGTACAGAACGGTTTCTTCTTTTTCGGGGGAATAATCAGTCACCCCCACAACGGGTTGCAGACCACTGCCCTCTAACCCGTCAGAGATCCCGCCAAGCACTTCGGGAAAAACCAGATTGCCCAGCGAAGGGATAATCACGCCCACCAGATTGACACGTTGTGATGCCAGTGCTCCGGCGATCTTGTTGGGAACGTAACCCAGCCGCTTTGCCGCCTCCAGCACCCGCTCGCGGGTTGCCACAGACACATCGCCGCGATTGCGCAGCACCCTGCTCACGGTCATCTCTGACACGCCGGACGCCTCAGAGACATCACGCAAAGTCAGCGGACGGCGATTTTCATTAGGCTCTCTGCTCACATTCTCATCCTTCGCTCGCTTTATCTTTGTTAGCGTCAAATATTTACCTTGCGCAAGCCCGGTGATTGTCTTATGTTAGCGTTAACAGGATTAAGGAGGTACGTTATTTCCTTATTCCGGTTATGATTGTATCGCGTGTGTAGACTCCGATCACCGGTGCAATTGACAAAAGAGGGAGCGGTGGGCCAATTCGCTCCCTCTTTTATTTTCTCCCGCCCCCCCTCCTGTCATTTTGACTATGAGCGATCCAAGATCACCCCTTGATCCAAAGCGGTTTTCTCGGCATCAAGGCACCAGTTGTCAGATCAGGCCCCGTGGCTCAACTGGATAGAGCAGCCCCCTCCTAAGGGGCAGGTTGCAGGTTCGAATCCTGCCGGGGTCACCAAAAACACCTGAAAAATATGGCCTATTTACAGGGCTTTGTGCAGGCGTTTGCAGAAAGGCCCGTGAGCTTTCGTGCCGAATTCTGCTGAAACGGCGGAAATCTCGTACAAAACCTGTACAGAATTCGCACGTCTTTGCGCAGTTTGGGGCAATCCAATGAGCTGGCGGGTTGCAAACACATGCGCGGAACGGAAGTTCGGCAGCGCAACACGCAAGCAGATCATCATGTTCTTGGCGGACAAGGCGAGCGATGACGGGTCTGGTATCTGGTGTTCCAAGGGAACAATTCAGCGGCATACGGAGCTGGGGGAGACCACCGTCAAGCGAACCGTGCGCGAGTTCCTGAAGGAAGGTATCTTGATCGAGACCGGCGCGCGGAACTGCAAGAATGGATTCACGGTCGTTTATCGGATCGATCTGACCAAGGTCGAGGCGCTGGAACCGACCGCAGAGCCGGAGATTGAGACGGGGTCCGCAGTGGCCCCGGCCCAGTCTGGCCCCGGTACGGCGGCCACTGTGGCCGGGGTACCGGGGCCACCACGGCCCCCAAACCATCCTAAAACCATCCATAAACCACCTACGCGCAGGCGCGAGGCGGTGGCGGATGAAGAGGCTGAGAAGATTTTGGCGGCGTATCCACCGGATAGAGTGCGCGGCAAAGCGGCCTGCCTTGCCCAGATCGAAGAGGCCATGAAGGAAGGGATCAGGCCGGAGGAGTTGCTGCATGCCGTCAAATCCTACGCGACCGACAGCGCAGGTTTCACCCGCTCCAAGGTCTGCTTTTCCGATAACTGGTTTCAGTCGCGGCGGTGGCAGGCCTATGTCGAGAAGCAAGCGGCAGACCGCGAAAAGACAGCAACGCTGCAAGCCGATCACCATGAACGGTTGGCGTGTTGGATCAGCGACCGCAGCCCGATGTGCAAACACATCACTGCCCCCCAAGTGAGCGCATTGCTCGCCTCAAGGCTGGTGACAAAGGCCCAAATCCAAGCCGCAGGCCTCAGATCATGACCGCAACCGATCCCACCGAAGAGCAAACAGCAAGGCGACCCATGTCATACGCTGGCGCTGCTGACACGGGACCTTGCGAGGGGCGGCAAGCCTCCCCTTCGAACCCCACCGGCGTGGGCAAACCCCGCGCCAAAGAGCCGCTGACCGAGACATTTGTCTTTCGGTGCACCGCCGCAGAGAAGGCCCAGTTGCGCGCCAAGGCCGAGGCCGCTGGCCTGCCTGCTGCGACCCTGCTGCGCGAGGCGCTTGGACTAACTGAGCCCCGCCGTCGCAAGCCGATCCCCCGCGTTGATCCGGCGTTGGTGCTGGCCGTTGGCCGCATTGGCGGCAACCTCAACCAGATCGCCCGCTGGCTGAACCGCGCGATGCTGGCGGGCCATGTCGATCTTGACGCGCTCACTGTTGCCCGCCGCCTGCTGACCATCGAGCGCCAGCTTGCGCAGATCGTCGAAGCCGCCCGCCGATGCTGATCAAGTTCTTCCGCAACGGCAAACGCGCGGGCGCTGGTCCGGTCGGCTACCTCGTCGCGGACAAGGTGCTAGCCTATGATGACAATCGCGACTTGATCCGCGATGCCGACGGCCAACCAATCACTGTGACCCGCGAACCCTTGCCCGAGGTTCTGCGCGGCAATCCCGACCGCACCGAAGCCCTGATCGATGCCAGCCGCCACCAATGGACCTACCGCGCAGGCGTGATCAGCTTTGCCGCCGAAGATGCCCCGACCGAGGAGCAGCAGGCCGAGGTCATGGACGGGTTCGAGCATCTGGCCTTCGCGGGGCTGGACCCGACGCAATATGACATGCTTTGGGTCCGACATACCCACGAAGACCGCGTCGAGCTTCACTTCTGCACACCGCGCTTGGAACTGACCTCGGGCCGTAGCCTGAACATCGCGCCGCTGGGCTATGAGAAGGCCTTCGACAGTTTGCGCGATGTGATGAACCAGCGCCACGACTGGGCCGATCCGATGGAGTTAGAGCGGGTCCAAGAAGTCCGTGACACCATCGAGACCCCAACCCGCGCCCAAGGCCGCGACGAGCTGCACGCGTGGATTTTGGATCAGGTTAGCGTCGGCCTGATCACTGACCGCGCCAGTATGCTCGACGCCCTGACCGATGCCGGCTTCGACATCCCGCGCGCGGGCAAAGCCTACCTCACCGTCCAAGACCCCGACACCGGCGAGCGCTGGCGTTTGAAAGGAGAGATCTTCCATGAAAACTGGCAAGCCAACCCGGCTGAGCGAGAAGTTGAACACGGAACTGGACACGATCCGGCAGGACTACGCCGCCTCGATGACATCCCAACTGGAGAACTTCAGGACCGATTTGAACAGCATTGCGACCAACGCGCAGCGTACAATCGAGATCGATACCCGCACCTTTCTACGACAGAACAAGAGCTGGCTGACGATCTCGCCCTGGCTGATCACGGGGACGTTCTTGGCGGGGATCGTCTCGATGATGGCCGCGAGCTTGCTTTGGACGCTGATGCTGACCAGCTCGGAACTGACGGACTTGGGCCTGACACGGATCGACAGGGAGGACGGGACGTGGCTGGTACTGGACCCGACCAAGACGCGCCTGAGGACCTGCACGCTAGGTGGCAGATCAGTGACCTGCATCAAGATCGAGGAGAACTAGATGACGACACCCCTGACAGCCTTGGAACGCGACTTGCTCGCCTGCGTCGAGCGGTTGGTAACGGCCTGCGAAACCTCAGTGCAGGAATTGAGCGGGTTAGAGGCACGCTCGACGACCAGGATGCAGAGCCAGATGGATGGATTGGCCGCCTGCGTGTCAGTGCTCATTCAATCGCAAACGGCGTCCGTGGCTGCGTTGCACGGCTTGTTGAGCGAGGGCTCGAACTACGGGAGGCTGCGCACGCAACTCGAGACCAGCTTGAAATTAGTGAGGGCCGCCGAAGAGAGGTTGAAACAGAGCTAGAGGAGCGTGAGGTCGAGATGGACCGAGGGATGACGCACTAAAATGCTTTGTAGCTTTAATTGAAACTAAATCTTTATCCTGTAGTTGACCCGGCGAATAAGACCTGGTAACACTTGGATCAAAAGGGGAACATTATGCTTGACCGGATGTTAGATAGTGGGGCTTGGGTGCAGGCAAAGCGTGAAGGACTGGGCCTGACACAGAAGGCTTTTGCTGAACTTCTTGGAATGCCGGAAGCAGGCGAGCGTACTGTGCGCGGTTGGGAGCTTGGGGAACACTTTCCAACGCCCGCAAAGCGGGCGCAAATCGAAAATTTGCCTGACACCGCTCTGTTACGCAGTCCTTACACGAATAATCCTGAGATGGCAGATTTTTCTTTCATCGACTTATTCGCAGGTATTGGTGGGATCCGTTATCCCTTTCAAAAGCTTGGCGGACACTGCGTTTTCACATCCGAGTGGGACAAGTTCTCCAAGAAAACATATGCCGCCAATTTTGGCGAAGTGCCCCATGGCGATATCACTAAAATTGCAGCCCATGACATCCCGAAACATGATGTCCTGTTGGCAGGCTTTCCTTGCCAAGCGTTTTCACAGGCTGGGTTGAAACAAGGTTTCAACGATACGCGGGGGACAATGTTCTTCGAGATCCAGAGGATCCTGGCACATCATCGACCAAAGGCGTTTCTGCTTGAAAATGTGAAGCAGTTGAGAGGGCACGACCAGGGGCGGACCCTAAAAACCATTCTCGCAATCCTTGAAGGGCGCAAGGTTCCAGACATTCCGGCTTCTGTGCCAATATCTGAGGAGGCTCGGGCATCTCTTGGTGCCAAGTTGAATTATCGGGTCGGGTACCGCGTTCTAAAGGCAGCTAATTTTGGCGTCCCGCAAAATCGGGAGCGTGTTTATATCATCGGGTTTGACCGTGATCAGGTCCGTGCCGCTGACGATGCTGATATCTGCTCAATGATCCTTGATCGCTTGAGCGAAAGAAAAGCGACCACACGCGTGGGCGATATTCTCGAAGACAACGCTCGGGTCGATCCAAAGTATACGATCTCGGACAAGTTGTTGGCAGGGCATGTAAGGCGGCTGGCGGGCCACAAACATAAGGGAAACGGGTTTGGCTTTAGCGTGTTCACTCCTGACAGTCCGTACACAAACACAATAAGTGCGCGCTATTACAAAGATGGTAGCGAGATCCTTATTGACCAAAGCGACATAGGTGAGAATCCGCGTAAGCTCACCCCTCAGGAATGCGCGCGCCTTCAGGGCTTCCCGGACGAGTTCAACGTCGATGCAGTTTCCGATTGTCAAAACTACCGGCAGTTTGGGAATTCAGTTTCTGTACCAGTGATCGAGGCTATCGCAGCCGAGATGAAGCCCTACATTTCAGGTTAAGCTGTGACGGACATCGTTTCCCCTGAAAAGCGCAGCGACATGATGTCCGGCATTCGGGGGAAGGATACCAAGCCGGAGATCATCGTGCGCCGCCTGCTTCACCGGCTTGGCTACAGGTTTCGTCTTCATCGCAAAGACTTACCAGGGCGTCCGGATGTCGTGCTGCCAAAGTGGCGCACTGTGATCTTCGTGAACGGCTGCTATTGGCACGGCCATGAAGACTGCCATCTGTTCCGTTCGCCCAAAACCCGGACCGAATTCTGGACACACAAGATCGAAGGCAATCAGGTCCGTGACCGGCGCAACCACGCCGCGCTGGAGGATGCTGGATGGAAGGTTTTGGTCATCTGGGAGTGTGCGGTATCCAAAAAGTTGAGCCTAACCGACGAGCAGCTGGAAGTCGCTATTGCTGCTGCGTTGGCGTCATCAGAGACCCTGATTGATATAAGAGGGTAATCGCTGGTTGGCGAAAGGCTGTTACAATCTGTAAGCTGTTGATGATTCTTGTTTAAGGGCATTCAATGGCTGATCCAGTACTTCCGACCGATTCCAAAGCTGCTTTATACACGGTTTGCTTATTCCTCGCGCAGTCTGGCGATCCTCATGCCGAGCTGGGATACAAAACCCAAACCGCTGCATTCGAAGAGATCGGGGCAAAGTTTGGCGTTCCCAAGAATTCTGTGCGCAACGTGCGGGATATGTTTGACAGGTTTACCGATAGCGACAGGGTCGGTTGGGAGAACACTGAACTGCCGCAGCGTTTCAAGACGATCCTTGATCAACACGCAGAGACCAGTCGTGCAGAACTGCGCGACATTTCTATCGAGATACTGGCGTTGGAATGGGAAAATCTGGGCAAGGAGGAAGATCAAACGATGAACGACGGGGGCCAACTTTCAGAAACTGCCAGATTCTCCGAGGAGGTCACCGCGAACTTTTCGATACCAAAGTTTAAAATCATAACAGAGAGTTATGCTACAACATGGGGCTTCGTGAACGGAGCGGGCAGGACATTCAAGTTGTCAAACGATGACTTGAAAAAAGCGTTAACCGAAATTCTCGCCGCATGGGCCGACTGGACCGCAGCTGGCCTGAACAACAATAGTAAGAATCCCGACGACACGCTGGCCAGTTTCGCGGGCAAGCACTTTTCATCAGGCGCGCATCAGGTTCTTGCAAATGACCAGCGCCGCGGCTTTCTTCATTTCATTTCAGCTATAGCTTTTACGGCAACGCATGACAGCCCGTTCGACGAAGCGGCGTCAAATGTGCCCTTGAAGAAAGAAGATTACGAAGCAGCTCTGGGTCTGGTCTCTGAAATTCAGCGGAACAGCAAACTTGTTGCGCAAGATACGTCAAAATCTGGCGTGAACAACAAGCAACGAGCCGCGCTCAAGGGCGGCGAAAACGTGATCTTCTACGGAGCGCCTGGAACGGGAAAGTCCAACCGCGTTGAGAAAAAAATCAAGGAAGCAGGCAAGAGACCTTTTAGAACAGTCTTTCACCCTGATCTACAGAACAGTGATTTTTTTGGATGCCTCAAGCCGCAAATGGATGGCAAGAAAGTACGCTACGCATTTTCGCCGGGGCCATTCATGAAAGCGCTTGCTGAAGCCTATAGAGCACCCACAGAGCCGGTCTTCCTTGTGATCGAGGAGCTGAACCGTGCGGCTGCAGCTGCGGTCTTTGGCGATCTGTTTCTCCTGCTCGACCGCGACGAAGACGGGAGGGGCGAATACGATGTTAGCTTTCCTTCACCCGAAAGCGAACAGTGGTTTGAGAAAGAGACGGGAGCGGCCTACAAAGCCCTGCAGTTGCCATCCAACTTGTTTATCTACGCTACGATGAACAGCGCGGATCAGGGCGTGTACCCAATAGACACAGCCTTCCGGAGGCGGTGGCGGCAGGAATACCTGCCGCTCGACTATAAGTCGGGGCCCGACGGCGACATTGCTTATGTTGACGCAACAGAAAAACAGCATTCGCTTGCATGGCGCGAATTCGTCAAATTGTTGAACGACCACCTCTCCAACAGCCAGACAATGGACATAGCCGAAGACCGTCTACTGGGGCAGTGGTTCGTCAAGAAGAAGGAGCTAGACGGAAAAAGTATCCCCGAGAAGGTCTTGCTTTACCTTTGGGACGATTTACTACGGCATGAAGGTCGCGATTTGATCTTTGATACAAGCAGCATCAAGACTTACGGCACCCTTACAATCGAGATCAGCCGAACAGGCCGGATTTTTTCGGATCGGTTTCTCGCAGCCCTGAACGCAGCCTCGGTTGTCGATGCTACAGAGCCGGAAGAGACCGCCGACGATGAAAGCTAACCTACCTGTCTTCTTGTCTGATCGCGATCCCGTGGCCGTTCTTGATCGACACGCCGACACGGTGCTTTCTGCAATGCGCGAATGGGGTATCGGACGTATCGACGAAAGGGAGACGGTTCATTTCTGCGGCCTGATACATCATCCAGAAGAGGGCGCTGTGGTGTTTCTGCCAAGGGAATCAGGAACGGGTGATCCGGTTACTGATCTTGAAACTGCGTCCCTGACCATGCAGGCGCTTGCGAGGTTCGGCGTCGAGGCGTCTAAGCGGGATTATGAGGATGACGGCGAGGCAGGCAACCCCGGGTCCTTGTCAGTTATCAGACGACTGGCAGATGACTTCCGGGATCATGGCCTTTTTGCTGAGCGTACACGTCAACGGACCATAAACTCGGGAAAACCCGATTGGATGAGAACCGTCAAGCGCGAGGTTGCGATACCAGGGCATAAAGGCCAACCGATCTTTACCGACATCCGGAGCAGCCGCTCTACGAAGAGCTCGGACGCACTTCTTTCGCAGATACAGGCAGCAGTCATTCGCGAAATCCATGTTGCACATTCATGGTGGCTGACCGGCACCTTCAGCAGGCGCGAAGAACTCTTGTCCTGCCAGCGCCCGCCATTCCCGCGAACAACTTGGGTGCGGAAATTAGATGCTTTGCTGCCATCACTCTATTCGGCGAGGTCAATTTTCCTGGCTGAGTATCTACGTTATTATCTTCGCGAAACACGAGCATCGGCTAGTGGGTCTTTCGTGTTCGGCGTCGAGGGTTTTCACAGTGTTTGGGAGACAATTCTACGCGAAACCATCAAACGTTCCCCCTACGACACCATGCGAAACTGGAACAGTGAATTGCCGAAACCCTTCTATTTGCACCAAGGTTCGCTTACGCAAGATCCACGCAGCAGGGGAATGCAAGCGGACATCATTCTGGAACATGAGTCGTCATTTACCATCGTTGACGCCAAATACTACGCAGCCAAGAATGCGGGAACGGCTCCAGGATGGCCTGACATCGCCAAGCAGATTTTCTATGAAAAAGCCTTGAGAGAAATAGTCGACAACAACTCTGAATTGCCTGCTGTGATCCATAACGTATTTGCGTTCCCGGCGGCGACCAATGATGGCCCCCTGACAAAAGCTGAAATCCGGCACACAAATGGCAAACCTGTGAGTTCTGCTTTTCCGCCGATCACTTGTTTGTACGTTTCAGTGCGCGGTGCATTGAAGCATTATGTATTTCGTTCCCAAGGGGTTGATCTGGATAATAATGATCCCGTCGGTGCTTTAGGAGGGTAGAGTCACGATTCCGGGGCGTGAGATATACCGAGCATATTCTTGTGTAAGCTCAGATATCAGTTCTTCTCTAAATCGATAGGCGACTTTCCAGCCCTCAGTGTGTGGTCTCGGGACACTGATTGAGAGGTTCCTGAAAACGCTCACTTTACCAGCATTCTTGTCAGCTGAAAATTTGAGGACCGGGCTCCTCCACTCCATTCCTGACTTTACCTTTCGGTTTTTGTGCAATTGCGGTTTCCCATTGACGTTTGATCCATCAGGCGCGCCGAAAGGCCATTCCACAGCTAGAAGATATAGCAATGGTCCAAGGTTAGGCTGCGCATTGTCGCAACTCGCACCAATTTGGACCAAGCGAAGTAAACATGTTGCCCATTCTGCCTCGTCTATCTGGAATATTTTTTCCCTCAGTTGGGCTTCGGTGACGCCCCATATTTCGCTAAGCACTTTGTCATTTATGTCGAAAGGGAACTCAATAACGGCACCCAACTCTGTAGGTGCAATAGGCGTGCTCCGAGCTGTTCGGGCGAAGGACAAATGGATCGCGCTGTTCACGCTCGCCTGGACCTCTACTGTTGGGGCTGCTTTTGGATCTACAAGCGACGTTCCCCAATCAAACGTATCGCCGCTATCAGGATCATGTTCAGCGATGCGGTCAGAAAGGATTGGGACTAGGACGCGGTTAATGGATTCCCGTGGATTTTCTGTTGCTCGATCTTTACCCGCTCCAGCCTGAGACAACTTGTATAGTACTTTACCAAGCTCATCACTGAACTCGTCTGAGGCTCTATTCTCTAGTGGAACTAGGTCAATCATGGAGCGGAGGACTGCATCTGCAGCTGCCGCAACATCCGCTTCCCATGTGAGCAATGCCCTTAATTGCGGGTTTTCGGATACTTTCTCAAGTATATCAGTTCGTAGCTTTTCAGGGTTTAGAACATCGCCATTGGCAATATTTATGTAGTCGCCTTTTCTGAGCTCAGTAAAAAAAACAGGAAGATGCTTGGCGTCTTCTCCAGTCAGGCGATCAAATAAATACTTCTTTAGCTCATCGACCTCCGGATCATCAGCCCAAAGTACCAAACCGTAAGGGCCGCTGTCGGGACAAATCAGCTTTTGGATGACTTCCAGCAGGACATTGAAAGCTACTTTGTTATCAGTCGCCATTGTCGCGCCAGTAGCAAGGTTCTTATCAAGAAACAGAATCCTAGTGCCAGGTAGTGGCCCCCAGTTTGCAACTTCCTCGTCAGTATAAAGCTTCGAGTGACAATCCAAACGTAGAAAGTCCAAACTCTCTTTGATACCTAAAAGGTGCTGAGGTTTATCATCAACAATAACAAAACGGGAATTTATTAGCATCCTTAGCCCTCTAAACTGGCAAACCGCAAAGCTATAACCGCACCATCATATTGAGCCGGAACGTCGGTTTCCGACGCATCTGGAAACGTCAGCTCACCATCGTTGAGTTCCATAACCATATTTGCGTAGTACAATCCCATGCCCATTCCGTCAGGCCGCCTTGTGTAAAACGGACGGATTAGGTCCGTAGGTGCATCTTCAAAGCCCGGCCCCGTGTCGGCGATGACAATTGCGGGGCCACCCTCAAAATCAGGCTCAATATTCATATACAGCGCCCGTCCAGATCCTTCTTCTTCATCGGGCCACCGCGTTCTCATCCAGAAGATCGCGTTGTCGATAACATTGGTGATGGCTCCCAGCGTGAGTCCAAACGAACAGGAGACACGGACACTCGGCGCGTCATCTTCGACCGCTGGGCATTCAAGGCGTACTTTGTGGTGTCTAAAGCGAATACGGTTTAAGTCACGCGCACGTTTGACAACAGATTTGAGATCAACAAGTGATCTATCTTTTTTCCTCAACAGATCCGAAAAACCGTCTAGGAGGCGCATCATTTCTTTGACTTGATCAGCTACGTCTTCAACTTCGGGCTTGCCTTCAAGGTTCCGATAGAGAGACCGCACCCCTTGTTCTATTTCATGAAATACCACGGCGAGACTTGTTCCTGATATGCCGGTAGAAAGAAGCCGCTCCTTCATGGAGGTGTATTCATGTTCGATGCGATCCAGTAATGGATCGATCTGGCCGGAGAGGTTATTTTTTTGACCAATCAGCCGTAGCTTGCCAACAGGTTCCAGAATGCTTTTGGTTTCTGGATCCTGAACGTCTCCCAAAAGTTCACCGATTGCCTTACGGTCAACCTCGCGTTCTCGTTGCAATGGTTCGATAGCCCCGAGGACCAGTCTTTGAAGCCGTCCATAGGCTGCATTTTCTATGAAACCTTCGCGGTTGGATTTTTCGACCAAGGCATGGCTTTCATCCTGCCCTAGCGAAACATGTCCTACAACAATGTTTCGGCTAAGACCTTTGGCTGGATTGTTGACACGCTTAAGATCAAGGCCCAGCCAATCATTGTTTCGCTCACCATAGTCATAGACCCTGATGCCATCGCGGTAGACACGGATGCCTCCGTTCTCATCAAGAAAACCTTTGACCAGCTGCGCTTCACCCATCTTTTTGGCGAGCTTCGGAGTAAGGTTGTAGACAAAAAGCGTTCCCGAAATCGGACCAACACCCTCTAACATTTCGGCATCGGCGATCACTTTTCGCAATGTGCCGGTCTGAGCTTTTCCACTGAAAAGCGGGTCATCATCATCGACCTCTGCAGGCGGTACAAGAAGCCGCGCATTCTCTTCGGCAACAGTTCTCCTTTCCCGCGAGACTCCAGGTATCCCTCTGAATTCGTAGGTGTAACTGAAAACTTTACCATCAAAATCAAAGTGATATTTCCAAGGTGCTCTCTTTAAGAGTTCTGCAGGGTCAGGCAGGTTTTCAATCCATTGTGGGAAGTCAGGTACTTCTAGTACAGCTTCAAAGTCATCTCTCGTTTTCGCCCCAAATGGTGAAGAAATCGAAGTGATCTGACGGTAAAGGCGGCGGATCTCGCCGCGAGTCCAATGCAGATCACGCAGCTCCTCAATTCTAATTCTAGTTCCAGTAGAGCCGTCAGTGAAAACCACTGGATCGCGCACTTCGACATCAACATTCGCTTCATCAAGAAACTCGTGTTTGATCATGGCGTTCCAGTCAATCTTGACCACGACCTCTTGTTCACCGGCAGCTCTCGTAACCATAGTGATCTTATTGCCCAGCTTGTGGACAGAAAGCCGACCAAGCCCCTTGGACCCCAACGGAAGGCGTCCTTTGCCTGTCCGTTTTTTCTCTTGAAGCTGCTTCTCCTTATGATCGTGAGCTATGACCAACCAAATTTTTCGGACGGTTTCCGCAGACATTCCATCGCCGTCATCTCTTATCGAGATACTGGGTGATTTGGATCCAATACCCGTAATCTTGACCTTCACGCACGACGCATCAGCGTCATATCCGTTTTTCACCAACTCAAAAACTGCAAGTCTGGGCGTGCCAATCAATTGGTCGCCTAAATGTTGCAGCAAGCGTGCTCGCGGTTTGAATACCTCTTTGCTGTCTACGCTATTCAAGTGCTTTGCCCTAAAATTGAATAAATTTCTCTAACAGTGATCATTCACGAACCAGCCGATCAAGTCTTCGAATAAAAAAATAGAGCATCAAAACTGACCCGGTGAGAAACGGGATAAAGATGCCAGAAATCATAACTACCATGATCTGAAGTGCCGTGATCCAAGTGAAATCTGTTGAATAGTCAAAGAACCTAAACCTCACAAACCCGGCCAAATAGCAGACGCATACGCAAGCATAGATAGTAAACAATGGTTCGAGTGGTTGGAAGACTGTACGCTTGGTCCTTTCCAATACAGCATGTCGCATCCGTTTCCAATTTCTACTCGGTTTTAACATGATTTACTCCCTTACTAGCTCGATCCAGGTGTGAACATCATCGTCCGTTACTTCGCGCCCCTCGACGTGGGATTGATACCAACGGGCCACGATGGCCCCCCGTTTCTCGCTTTTGATTTTTATGGCTTCTTCGTTGAGATGCTGATCAAGCGAGGTCTCGATCCTTTTGAGTGCGTCGAAATCATGGGCTGCGCGGACCGCTTTGGTTCCCAATAGTATCCAGGTTGCGTCTACGTCGAAGAGGTCATCCATAGCGACCAGAGCTTCAACTGGTAGGCCGCGCTGGCCCTTTTCGTAGCTGTGATACGCGCGATGTGAGACACCAATAGCCTCCGCCATGGCGGTTTGTGTCAGGCCAATTTCATTGCGCGCGATCGCAAGGCGCGCGCCCATGGAAGAGAAGACAGACTTAGAATCCTGCGCCATGCGAGGTTCCCTATTGACGATTTCGTCATAACGCGCGAAACTGCACAAAATGACGTAAAACCACGTTATCTCCCACCAGACCACGTCAGAAGGTGCGGAACAAGCGATTCCATGCGTACGGAAAATTCAACAAGAACGGACAGGGATGATTGAAATGGCAGAGATCGACACAACTGACAGCTCGCAAATCCTCACTCTTGGAAAAAAGCCTGAAGAATGGGTCGAGCAGATGGCTGAAATGGGTATCGAGATCTCCGAGCGGACATTACGCGAACGCGCGAACGAAACGGGCGCGTTCTATCGACTTGGGCGGACCATGCTGATCACACCTGCGCAGATCGACACGATTTTTGAAGGAGGTCAGTCATGCCGCTCGAAATGTACAAGAGGGGTCACTTCTACTGGGCCAAGGGTTGGGTCGAGTACAACGGCAGGCGCATCGCAGGCCCATACCGGCGAAGCACTAAGGCATCTACAGAAGCAGGTGCGCGGGACTGGATAACGCTTGAGACAGAATTTCAGATACGCCGCCATGTGGTCGGCGACGAAGTCAGCAAGACATTCTCTGATGCTATCTTGCTGTACAACGCATCCAAAGATGATGCCGAAAGGCTCATTCCGATCGTGCAAAAAATTGGCGATATGCCGCTAAATGCCATCTCGGGTGCATTGTTGAAGGGGCTCGGCCCAAAATGGAAACCGATGGCTTCGACGGATACATGGTGGCGAGAGATTGTCACACCTGCGAGTGCGGTGATCAACAACGCGCACGAGTTGATAGGAACGCCTCTGATCCGAGTGAAGCCTTATGACAGGTTTGAGCGGATCGCGCAGGATAAGCGCAGAGGGAAGCCAAGCCGCGTCGAGCGCACTCCTGCGGACAGGGAATGGATAGAATCCTTCTGTCAGGCAGCCGATCCATACAACGCGGCGTTGGTCCGGTTCATGTTCGAGACGGCGGCGCGGATTGATCAAGCCGTGTCATTGGAGCCTGACGATCTGCGACCCGCCGAGAACAAAGTCAGAGTGAAAGCACAGAAAGGTCATCCAGAAGGCTGGATCACAGTTTCGCCTCAGATGATGGACGAACTCCTAGCATTGCCGCCAAAGCGCCCCAAGAACCGCAAGACCGGCAAGTTCATGAAGCTGCGTGTGTTCGGCTATGGCAGCTCCACCGGCTACAACACCCGTTGGAAGACCATCTGCAAACGGGCAGGCATCCCATACATATCCGCACATCCTGCAGGGCGGCACGGGTTCTTCACTGAATTGGTGGTCAGGCAGGGCGTCGATCCAGTCACAGCCGCAAAGGCTGGTCGCTGGTCTGACCCCAATCTGCCTATGCGGATATATGCCCACGCCGAGACAGATGAGGCCGACATCAGGGCCCGTTTTCTTACAAACCATGTACAGGAAGACCTTGTACAAACACCTAAACACCAGAAATCAAAGAAGGAATAGCGCTATGAACGGTTCCCTCCTAAGGGGCAGGTTGCAGGTTCGAATCCGGCCGGGGTCACCAAAACCACTAAAAATATGACTTACTTACAGGACGTGGTGCGGAAGTTTGCAGAAAGCCCCGCCAGCTTTCAGGCCGAAATCGCAGGGCGCGTTGGTCTGAACGCGGCGATAGTTTTCCAGAACATCACCTTCTGGATCAAGAAGAACCAAGCCAATCGCCGCAACCTCCGCGACGGTCGGTATTGGACTTACAATTCGATCTCGGCCTTTGGTGAGCTGTGCCCGTATCTGAGCGAGAAGCAGATCCGAACAGCGCTCGAAAAGCTGGTCAGCGCGGAGCTGATCATCAAGGGCAATTTGGGCGATGATCGTTATGATCGGACCTGCTGGTATACCTTGGGCAACTCCATTTGCCCAAATGGGCAGATCCTATAAGAACAGATATAAACCCTATCAAAAACCAAATCCTTCGCACGCGATGGCGGCGGCGGAGGATGAGATATCAGAAAAGACTTTGTCCGCTTATCCGGAGGATCGCATTCGCGGACAGGTGGTCTGCCTCTCACAAATCCGCCAGGCGCTGGCCGACGGAGTGGACGCCAAGGACCTCGAGGACGCCGTGCGGGCCTATGCGAGCGAAAGCGAAGGCTTCACCCGCTCCAAGGTGTGCTTCTCCGACAACTGGTTCACGTCTGGCCGTAGGTTGAAATACCTCCACGACGTTGAGGAGGCGCGAGAACGCCAAGCTGCAGAAGCTGCTGGCCGAGCAAATCCTCGATCTGGCCGCGATGAAAGAGCTGGTTTCAAAAATGGTGGCGCCTGCCGTGAAGCGCGAGGCGGTCGCGCACCTGAAGGCTCGGTTCGGGCTCTCGGAACGGCGGGCGTGCCGGATTGCCGGGGCGGATCGCAAGATGGTCCGCGACCATGCGCGAGCCGGGCGCCGGACACGGTGCTGCGTGGGCGGTTGCGGGAGCTGGCCAACGAACGCGAGACGTTCGGCTATCGGCGGCTCGTCGTGACGGCTCGCGCCGCGAGGGCGAGCCTTCCGGCATCAACAGGATCTATCGGCTCTACCGCGAGGATGGAGGAGGATCAGAAAACGGTTCCGGGGACCATTTTCCCGACCACACTGACGCTACGCAAGCGGAAGGCCCGGCGTAAGGCGGTCGGAACACGAGCCCCGATCCTGGTCAAGGCGCGGCCCATCTCGCGGGCGGCCAGCGAGTCTGGGTGCTCAACGTGGTCGACGATGTCCCCCGGGAGTGCCTGGCGGCGATCCCGGATAGCTCGATCTCGGGGCGCCGTGTTGTCCGTGAACTTTCGACCCTGATCGAACGGCGCGGCAAGCCCGCAATGATTGTCAGCGACAACGGGACGGAACTGACCAGTAACGCCATCCTGTGGTGGTGTTCCGAAAATCGCATCGAATGGCATTACATTGCGCCGGGCAAGCCCAGGCAGAACGGTTTCGTCGAAAGCTTCAACGGTCGGATGCGTGACGAGCTGCTCAACGAGGCGATGTTCCGCAATCTCGCCCATGCGCGCGTCGTGATCACCTGGGCCACTGACGACACCACAGAACGGCCGCATTCGGCCCTGAGCTACCAGACCCCGACCGACTACGCCCGAACCCTGACCGCCGCAATCGCCCGCCCCGCTGCGCGAGAGGAACGCTCCCGCACGTCGGGCGATTGCTCAACCCACGCCAATCGGCGTGAACACAAACCGGGCTCCGGTCGCGGCTGGATGAAAGACCCGTGGCAGGTCACTGAGAGAGGCGTGCCGGATATGGGCCATCGCTGTAACTTGCACGAAGTGCCGATGCGTATGAAGCCAGTATTAAAGGCAGAATCCGACCTAATCCGTGCAGGTGTCAGCCCGGGAGTGACTCGCCGCGATCACCTTCTGCATCAGCGTGGTAAATTCTCTTTGTTCGTCCTCAGACAGGCTGGCAAGCACCTCTGCGTTTTCTGCCAGCGCGGCCTTAGTTGCAGGACCGTGCAAAGCGCGGGCCCGCTCGGTCAACCAGATCCGCTGCATCCGCCCGTCGCTCGCATCCTTCTTTCGGACAATGAGCCCGTCACGCTCCATGCGCGCAAGAGTGTTGGCCATGGTGGCCTGCTCAATGTCCAGCTTCTCGACCAACTGCTTCTGCGTCATCCCATCGGTCTCCCAAAGCTCCAATAACGCCGGGAATGTACCAGTCGTCAGGCCAAGCGGTTTAATCCTGGCTGTCAGGCCACGCGCAAAGATGCGGGCGACGTGGTTTACGAGATAGCCGGGCGATTGATCCTTGGTGAATTTCATAGCTACCTCTTACTGCTTGCATAGCAAGCTATGCAACTATATATAGCTTGCTATGTATATTCGGAGATAGTTTATGGCCAAGCTCATCCATCCTATAGCGGGGACGATCGCCCTTCTCATGATCTTAAGCTTCTGGCTTGCAACAGCGATGTCGGAATTGTTTGCCGGTCCGGAAGCTGTCGCGACCGTCAAATCATCGGTTTTATGGGGATTTCTAATTTTAATCCCGGCATTGATGGCGGTCGGCGGGTCTGGTTTTCAGCTTGGAAAGCACATGCGCGGGCCACTGATTGCGGCGAAGAAGCAACGCATGCCATTTATCGCAGCCAATGGCCTCCTGATCTTGATGCCCTCAGCGTTCTACCTCTCGTTCAAGGCGCAGGCAGGCGCATTCGATACCGGGTTCTATATTGTTCAGGCCGTCGAACTCTGTGCAGGTGCGGTAAATATCTTGCTGCTCGGAATGAACATGAGCAACGGAATCCGGCTGACCCGCAACCGACGCCGCAAAACAGTGTGACCCTTGCAATTTGACGAACGACACATGCATCTCGTCAGAGGAATACAATGCCGACTCTCAAGGAGCTTGATGCCACAGTGACGCTGGCAGATCAGATGGATACGACAGACAGCCCCATCGTCCTCGTGAATCTTTTCGAGGTGCAGCCGGAAGACGAGAAGGCGCTTAGGGATGCTTGGCCACAGGATGCTGCGCTCATGCAAGTGCAGCCTGGATATATATCGACCCAGCTTCATAAGGGCATTGCGGGAAGCGGGACATGGATGAATCATGCAATCTGGCAGGATGTCGACAGTTTTCGCAAAGCATTCACTAACCCCGCATTCCAAAGCCGCCTTGCTGCCTAGCCGGAGAGCGTGACTATTTCTCCCCATCCATTCAAAAAGCTGACTGTTTCTAATTTTTGTGTGGCCTGACTTGCCACAATCGGGAGCGGTCCCAACCGAATTTTTGCGCGCGCAGCAAAGCAGAAATTTGGGAAAATGGGCGTGTTCCGGCCCCTCGCTGCGCCGCAGGGCCAAGCGCCTGGTCGTCCCTTGCGCGGCGTCGCTTCGGCGCTTCGTCTGCACTGTTGCTGATCGGATTTACTTAATGATGCAGCTGCGTCGAAAGGCAACGTCTTCACACGCATCGCAGTATGAAACGTCGCCCGATCTCGTCAGAAGGCTGAGTGCGCAAGGGCAGATCTCTGCGTACTGCTGTCGGACGAGCAGCCTGCAAAGTCAAACAGCGATGCTGCAACGCGCCGACCGTCAGCTTTCGGGCTAAACCACGAAATCTCGCGCCTGTAGCATCGGCGTCGTTGCGCTAGCTATGGATGTCGTGGAAGGGCTGGCTGCAGCCCCGGCGCAGTGATCGTGGAGGCGGCTTAGGATCCGGACATCACGCTGCAGTGTCGCAAGGCAGCTCTGGAGACCTCTTTAGCCGTTTAAAGAGTCCTCGATCAGCCGAACGCAGGGCCGCCCTTCACCATTCCAATCGAATAGAACAAGATGCCAAAGACCGGGCGCCTTTCGCGACGGATCGATCAAACCTTGAGCACCCAAATTCACAAGACGGTCTCTGACGTTCCATGAAGGAGGCCTCACGCCTTCTGCTGCGATCTTCTGCCATGGGGCAGTAGCATCCGCCAGATCGACACCGGCAAGAGTACGGGCCGCGTCATCGCGAAGGTCGAAGATCCGCTGCGCCTCGACAGCCACCCTTGTGAGTTGGAGGCGGTTCGACCGATCATCTGTATGGGCAATCATTGCGGCCTTAACTCCCTCGGGAGAGGCGCTGAGATAGAGTGTCGGCTGCTCGCTTGTCGAATATCTGCCAGATTTAATGGAGCCCGCCAAACTTTGCTCGACGTACTGCGGATCTACTGCTCGATAGAAAATCCCTTTCACAGAGCAAAACAGCCCCTGATGTTTCACCAGCATTCAGATTCTCCATCGCACTAGAAAGCTATAATTAAGTGGCCGCTTTAAAGTCTGCAACGCGTTGCCTCGCGGACCTTCGTGCATGGCGCAGCGAAAGCCGGCTTTCTGCCCCTCCGGTCGACCATCGCTTTCGGCCCACAGCCGACCTTAGGGCCGGATGGCCACACTGCGGCGCAGCTTCGCCAGACCGGTCATTCGCTGCGCTTGCGACCCCTGAAGCGGGAAAAAGATCCGGTGAGCGGGACCTCTCAGCCGTTCGCTGCATGTGCTCGGTTCACGCTGCGCCCGCCAAGTCACGAGAGAGGTACGGCAGAAACCGGTCCCTATCTGCGTCTGCGAAGGTGCTATGGTAGACAGGCAAGAGCGGCCATTCGCCCCCTAGAAGACCGAAGCCCTAATGCTTCGCCGCCCATCAAGGTCAGCTATGCGCTGCGAGCGGCCCTGGTCGTTTGGGGCAGGCTGCGAACGTTTGCTTCGGTGGCCAGGTCTCGTGCGCCTCTTGCCCAAAGTGGATAGCTGACGCGCTATCGACCTCCGCGGGTACTCTCGCGGGGGTCTGGGCGGCAAGCTCCGCAAGACAACATGCGATGAGACCGGCATATTCCGCTTCCGCATCAGCAAGGCCGATTGCAATGCCTGCACACTGAAAACGTGCGCGGTCCCGTTCTCCCCGCACAAGGTCTCGCGGTCGATCTTCGCACCATCCTGCGATCTGGCGTGGCGCCCCCCTGACCAGCAATGACGCGATGCCAATGGAGAGACTTTCGTTCCTAGGCAATCGATATCACCCCCTCTTGTCGATGTAGCGTTTCGGGGTTTCGCCGGTCATCTGCCGGAAGAATGCTATGAAGGCGCTATCGCTGGAAAATCCCAAGTCTGATGCCACGCGTGTCACGCCAAGCCCTGAGGCAAGCAGATCCACCGCCCGCAGGAGCCGCCAGCTTTGCCGCCATGCCTGATAGCTCATACCCGTCTCGCGGCGGAAGATGCGCGAGATCGTCCGCGTGGTCACGCCGATGCGGCAGGACAGATCCTCCAGCCCCGGCGGAAGCTCCTCGATATCCAGCCGGGCAAGACGCGGATCGGATGGCACCGGCAGCAGCATGGGTTCATGTCGCGCTGTTGCAAGCTCATCCAGACAGACCGCTAGCAAGTTCTGCGCCGCCCCCGCAGACCAGTCCGTGTCGAAGGGCTGCAGGCTCATGCGCTCGAACACCTCGCGCAACAGAGGGGTCATCGCGACGATCGCCGTCCCGGCAAAGGGCGCGGCGACACGCGCCTCGTCGAGATAGATGGAACGGTATTCAACCTCGCTGCGGATGGTGACACGATGCGGCGTTTTGGGCGGGATCCAAACCATCCGGATCGGCGGCAGGATCGAAGTCGCGTCAGGCAGCATGATCCGGATCGACCCGGCATAGGCAAAAAGAAGCTGGCCCCGCGCATGGCTGTGCCAACCGGAATCGTGCTGGACCATGCGTGAGGCGATGCCGACGACCGGCCGAGCCAGTTGATCTGCATCGAACGGGTCCGAAGGCGCCAGCCATACCATCGCGATCCCTTATGTCTGATTTCCGATGTATTTTGCCATTATATTTGTAACCGGAAATGTGGCAACCCGATAGAGCACGCGAAACATACCAAAATCCGGGTTTCGCCATGTTCCGCCGTCCGCCCCTCGCCCTCGTCATTCTTCTTCTGAGCTTCCCTCAGATCGTCGAGACCATCTACAGTCCTGCCCTGCCGCTGATCGCGGTCGCCTATCGCGCCACGCCCGAAGAGGCCGCGCAGACCCTTTCCCTGTGGTTTGTCGGCTTCGCCTTCGGCGTCGTGAGCTGGGGACGGATATGCGACCTCATCGGCCGCCGCCCCGCCCTGCTTGCTGGCCTCGCAGTTTACGCTCTCGGCGCGGGCTGGGCGATGATTGCCCTGGATTTTCCGCAACTTCTGCTCGCACGCCTCATCTCGGCCTTCGGGGCGGCGGTAGGCTCGATCGTCACGCAGACCTCGCTGCGCGACAGCTGCCGCGGAACGGACCTCTCCCGCGTCTTTGCACTGCTGGGCCTCGCCCTTGCGGTCAGCCCGGCCATCGGCATGTTCCTCGGCCAAGCGATCTCCGCCCATGCCGGTCACCAGGGCGTATTTGCCGGACTTGGCCTGCTCGCGGTCTTGCTTTTCATCCTGAGCCTTGTCTTCTGGCCCGAAACGCGGCCCCCCGATATTCAGCCGCAGCACTTTCTGCCGACCCTGCAAGACATGTTGTGGGACGGCCATATCTGGCGCAATGCAGTGCTGATCGCGGTCTTCAACCTCGCCATCTTCGGATACTATCAGCTTGGACCCTTCCTGTTCGAGCGCCTGGAAGATCCCTGGCTGGAGTTCGGGGAGAGCGGCCTTGTCCTGGCGGCGGCATCGCTGCTCGGTGCGATTGCGAATTCGCGTCTGCTGCGCCGCGGCACACCCGCCCGAGGCCTTGTCGGGTATGGCGTCCTGCTGCTGGCCATCGGCGCACTCCTTCTGGGCCTGCTTGCATCCGGCCCCGCCTTTGTGATCGGCATGGCCGTCGTGGCCATAGCCTATGCCATAGCAATCCCGAACATCCTTGCGCAGGCCCTGCAGAACTATACGGACAGGCTCGGTACGGCTGGCGCCATCTTTAGCATGCTTTACTATACGCTCCTCGGACTGGGCCTCGTTGTGGCCGGCTGGTCCCAGAGGCTGGATATTCTCGTCCTCGCCTGCGCCATGCTTGGGGCCCTTGCTTTTCGGGGCGGGCGATTGACCCGAAAGTGACCGTGTGCCGTCCCGCAGAACTGTCCGTTGCGAGGGGACGGCATCGGCGCCTCTGTTCCGCTCTCCGCACTGTGAGGTGCCCCCATTCCTTGTACGGGATCTGGCGCTTTTTACTCTCTGATCGGGGTGCGTGGTTTCGTTTTGCCGCGAGCAGATCACTGCCGGCAATTGGCCGCCAAGGGCTTTGTGCGGGCGGGGGAGATTCCAGAACTCCATCCTTTGCCGGACAACCGCGCGGGCCTGCCACCCGGTCAGCCAGACATGCAGGTATCGAGGCGGGTATCCAGCCAGAGATCATACTATGCCGGTGCGGAGCGGGGTCGGTCAACTGTCGCGGCCATGATCTCGGGGCGAGATCGCGCAGCCGGGTCGCGCGGTCGAACCTCTCGGCGGGCCAGGCGACCTCTCAAAGCGGCACGAGAGGGCGGTGGGCGCCAGCAGAGATTGACAGACGCAATAGCCAGTCTCCCCGCATCGCCATCAACAGCGCCGCATGGCCGGGCGCCGCCCTGGCGTCCTCTTGTGGGCATAAAGGGCAGCCTCGGATGACCGGATTGCGCAGGGCCCGCGAGACAAAGACCTCACCTTCTGTAAAACACCCCGACATCGCCGACGGTCACACCGGCTCAGGACACAAGATCAACGCGGATCTCAGGTTCCGGCCTTGCTGTTTTGGCCAGCCGATCAAGGGCAGCGGGATCCAGCTCCGGAAGGCGGCGAACTCTCTAAAGGTCATATTCTGCGGAACATGGGTGAAGGATCTGTCTCGGGCCCGGGCGGATCATCACCAAAGAACAGCTCACCAATGCTAAGACACGCGCGCATAACCCTCGAGAACAATGCAAAAATCCGTCCGCAGCCGGATGGGGAGAACGCGATCGCTGAGGCAAGTGGCGGGCGGATAGGATTCGAAAGTCCGGTTTCGCATCAGCTCTTTAGGTCGTTCGCGCTTACAGCGAACGGCCGCCTCCCGCAGTTTGTTTGAGCGTCTTGGTTAACTGAACCTCCGCACGCGTCGCGACCGCCACGAAACTGTCATTTGTTCTGCGGGCAACTGACGGTCCGGATCAGCTCATAGGGTCGCGTCAAAAGAGGCTGACCAACGCCGTCACGTCGCCCCCGTCCTGAGACAGCTAGGGTCAGCGACGATATCGGCGCACGGGCAGTGTTAAACCGCCTGCCGAATGCCGACTGGCGGCGCAGGGATCGCGGATATGACGCCGACAGGGTCAGAGAAGCGTTCAAAGACAAAGGGATACGCGCCTGCACCCCGGGCCGGAAACAGCGCAAAAAACCCGTCAAGTACGACAAACGTCGCAACCGCATCGAGATCATGCTCACAAGGCTCAAGGATGGGCGGCGTGTGGCACCCCGGTACAACCGTTGCCCCGAGGTTTTCCTGTCAGAAATCGCACTTGCTGCACCCGTCATGTACTGGCTATGAGCCCTGCCCCTTAGAGGCACGCGAAGAAGGGCACGAAACGCCCCGCGGCTTACATCTGGACTTTCATCGCCGGCATCGCTCAGAATGGTAAAGGGGTCATCGCTCGCAAGCGGGCCAGCCGAGGCGTAACGGAACATGTGGTTATGCGCGAGGCACATCTTGATCGTTCGACACAACCAGCGGCTCTATCTCCCTATATACCCTATGACGCCGAGGCGGGCGCGGATCATCGCTTTCGCCGCGCAGGCAGATCGGGCAGCCTCGCATAATCGGGTGGCGCACAGCGCGGGACACCATAATCTCATCGCGGACACATATACGGACCGCGCCAACGCTCTGCCCCGTCCCTGCAAGGAACTGGGCAAGCTGGTCATCCGCCTGGCCCGCCTTGGCTACAAAAATTTTGATCGCGTCCGGTTCATACTCCATGATCGGCCTGAAATTAATGTCGATATCCAGCGCAAAACCGATGACATCCGTCCCTTGAAGCGCCGCAATCCCCGAGGAGCGAGGAGAACGAGAGCAAAGTCTCGCGCTCATGTCGTGCGACAGTCAGTGAAAATTGCCGGATCAAAGGTCAGGACCAAGACGGAGCTTTCCTACGACATGCTTCGTGAGGCCGGAAGATCGAAGCATACCGCTGCGTCCACGTTGGCGCTTACTTCTCCCGATGGCGTCAATATCCAAGCCGATATTCTCGTACCAAAGCTTGAAACCTGTGGGTCATTTTTCCGTTTTCAACTGGAGGAGTACCCGCGGATCAGAGACCTTTCCCCGACCGGAGAACCGCCCTTGGCTGCGACTTCTACGAAGACCTGCAAAACGCAAGACGCAGACGTGGCTGCAGTATCATCCATGCCTTGGCTTTCCGGAGCTTCCGGCCCTTTTGGGACGTTCACCGCGGCGCCCATTGCGGCAGCGCGGTTCGTCGACCCCGTCATGCGCAAAGGTATGGGGGCCCGATCGCAACCGACCTGTCGCTGCGTTGGATAGAGCCGAGTTTTGCCCAAGCGTCGAACCCCGGCCTTGCGGCGCTCCAGCTTAGGGACTGGTTTTCCAACCTCAACGTCTCGGCTGCGCCCGCTTGTCATGATCGATCACCGCCTGTTCGATTGGTCCGGCAGCACTGCGTCGTGCATGGCTGACGGACCTTTCCACTGCCGTGCTGTACGGTGTCGTCGGCGGATCACTTGCCGGGAATGCGGGCCACAACCTTGATTTCGAGGTCGAAGCCGGCCAGCCACGTTACGCCGATGGCGGTCCAGGCCGGGAACGGCCTGCTGGGGAAGTACCGCTCCTTGACGGACATGAGATCAGGCAGCTGCGCTTCGGGATCGGTGTGAAAAGTCGTGACATCGATGATGTCATCAAAGCTGCACCCTGCTGCGTCCAGCACAGCCTCGAGGTTCGTGAAGGCCCTCTCGACCTGTCCGGGATAGCTTTCTTCGGGCGAGCCGTCCTCGCGGCTCCCGACCTGACCGGAGACGAACAGCAGGTCGCCCGATCGCACGGCGGGGGAATACCCGTGCTGATCGTAAAGCGCATGGCGTGCAGAAGCTGCAGGATAGATCGGTTCACGGGTACCCATGGGGGGAGTCCTTTTTTCAATTTTGATGCACTGCGACGGTCGCGTAATGGCTTTCATGCGGCGTGAAATTCGCATACGCTCCGTATGTCAGAGCTATTCACATACGCCCCGTATGTCAATTCTAAACGCACGGAATTTTGCAGGAGAGAGGCATGGCAAAACGAACACGTTCAACAATGATGGATGAGACCCGACGAAAGTTACTGGCATCGGCCCGAGCGGCTTTTGCGGAAAAGGGGTTTCACAAGACGTCGATGGACGATCTCACCTTCGCAGCCGGCTTGACCCGCGGTGCGCTTTACCATCATTTCGGAGACAAGAAGGGGCTGTTTGCGGCCGTGGTCGATCAAATCGATGCCGAGATGGCGGCCCGCGCCCGCAGCCTTGCGGGGGACGAGGGGACGGTGTGGCAGGCCCTTTTGGCAGAGGGCGGGGCCTATATCGAGATGGCCCTCGATCCAGAGGTGCAGCGCATCGTCCTGCGCGACGGGCCCGCCGTGCTGGGGGATCCGGCCCATTGGCCCAGCCAGAACCGCTGCCTTGACGCGACACGCGAGGCGGTTATGCAACTGTCGACCGACGGAGTGCTGCGTCCCGTGGACATCGAGGCGGCGTCCCGCCTTCTGAACGGAGCGGCGCTCAACGCAGCCCTATGGATCGCATCCTGCGAAGACCCGGCGGCAATGCTGCCCAAGGCGCAGGACGCTTTCCAGATGCTCGCGGAGGGGCTGCTGTCTGCAGATTTTCGATCAAACAAGTAAGGAACCGAAGCGTTAGCCTGATAGTCGTTTGCCCGCTCAAGACGCGAATGGCCCCAAGCGGACATTGATCTCGCGGCGCGACTACGAAGCTTTTCCGAACCGGCCATTCGTAGCATCGTGCAATTATATCGCAGGGGTGAAGGTCATAGATCGGCGATTAAGAGGCTCTATTTCGGTTGCCTCGTCCGCCACGATGGCGGCTTGCTCAAGCAGCCTGCGGACGGCCGTGTCGCTCAAGTTTTTTTCTTTTTTCCGGTTGTCTTGGGTCGGTGCGCCGATTTGGATGATCAGATCAAGGCCGATTGCACCACCTGCTTCAAGGTGCTCGCGCAGCCGCGCGTTCCATCGCAGATGGGTTGCCTGCGTCGATCCCGGCGCCCTGTAGGCGCCAAAGCGCCCGCGTAAGTGGGAACTCTCACCGATATAACAGCGCGATTTATTTTCACTCGTAAGTCGGAATCGGTCGCCCCCACTTCTTTTGGGGGCATCCGTGACCATCAGTTTCCCGTCCTGCGAAAGTGTGACGCCTTCGCTTGATACCCAATCCGCAGTCAGAGAAATCACACTACCAGCCCAGAAGATAGTGGGAGAGGTTGGCGCGGTAATGCATATGAAACCGATCCGTTCCATCTCTAGGGCGAGGTTTTCAGCACGCCATCCAGCATTCAGCCTAGCAAATGAGTCTCTCTTTCCGCCTTGGTCGTTGTATCCCCACCACGCTGGATACGTCCTTGAACTCGGAAGTCAAATTCTGGCCAATGATCTCTTTGATGCCCATGACGCTTCATTTTACAGTTGTGACATTCAGGGACGACAGGCAGGCCTGCAAGGGGTCGTAAATGCTCAAAGAACCACTCCGAATGGGTGCCGCTGAGAGCCTAAACCTGAAAATCCGCTTGATCATTGACCTCCAGATTCGACGCGACGTCGTCTTGCGGGAATACGGCAGGCAGATTTGTCGCGCCAAGCGACTACAAGACACACTCGCCCCGAAGCCGACCTTTAAACTGGATGAACACGCCGCCGCGCCGCGCCACCAAACAAGCCATCCGACATGCTGCGCAGCATCAAATGTCTTCTAGGCGGGACGTTTCCAGCATTGGTCGCGCGCCCTTACCAGCAGGCGATCAGCGGCATGGGATGAATTCTGGCGCGGTGCCGCTTCAACAGCACGCAAGATTTGTAGGGCTTTCGTTCAAAGCGGGCAACACGACCTGGTCGACCAAGCGGGTTAGCAGGTCCCTGTCGATCGCGACCCTCAATATCAGGGCGCGATAGGCGGCCATGGAGGGGATGATCTGGGCGGCCAGTGCGATATCTGCTGTTGCGGGGATCTCGCCGCGCGTCATGGCGCGCTCCATCAAAATCGTATTCGCCGCGATCCATGGCTCGAAGATCGAATAGTCACCCGTTTCGGCCAGGCCCGGTGCCTGACTGATCATCGACACGACCCCCGCCATGGCGCGCAAGATCCGGTCCACCTGCGCGCGGTCTTGAGGCTGGAACAGGGCCAAGAGATCGCCCCGCAACGATCCGGTGTCCGGCAGCGCGTCAAGGTCGATCTGCTGCGCCTTCATATGCGCAACCGCATCAAGCACCAGATCGGTCTTCGTCGGCCAGCGCCGATACATCGTGCCTTTGCCCGCCTGCGCGCGATCTGCAACTTTCGCCGTGCTCAGCCCGTCATAGCCGACCTCCGCCAGCAGATCGATCGTCGCCTCCAGAATGGCGACGTCGCGCTCGGGGTCGCGCCTGCGACCTCTCGTGGCAGGGGGAAAATCATGTTCAGGCATGGACATTCTCAATTCGATACTACATGGTTCCGTAACTGATTGGTATCGTATATGCCGAGCGGTAAAATCACAAGCGGAGCTTCACCCATGCGCTACAATACCCTTGGCCGAACCGGCCTCTTCGTGTCCGAGATGTGCATCGGCACCATGACCTTTGGCCAGAGCGGCAGCCCCTATGCAGCCGCCAGCGGCGTGATGCAGGACAACGCCGACGCGATCCTGCGCCGTGCTTTCGACGCGGGCATCAACTTCATCGACACGGCCAACGTCTATGCAGGCGGGCAGTCGGAAGAGATCGTCGGGCGGGCCCTGTCCTCGCTCGGGATCGCACGCAAGGACGTGGTGCTGTCGACCAAGTTCGAGCACACCACCGGCGCAGGCCCGAACGATGGCGGCGCCTCGCGCCAGCATATCCTGCACGAGGTGCATGGCAGCCTGAAGCGTCTCGGCACCGACTACATCGATCTTTATCAGTTGCACGGCTTCGACCCCGCCACCCCGGTCGAGGAAACGCTGCGCACCCTGGACGATCTTGTCCGGCAGGGCCTTGTCCGTCACATCGGCGTGTCGAACTGGGCCGCGTGGCAGCTGGCGACCGCCCTTGGGGCGGCGGATCGTCGGGGGCTGGAACGGTTCCAGAGCTATCAGGGCTACTATTCACTGGCCGGGCGCGACATGGAGCGCGAGATCGCACCCCTGATTGAGGCCGAAGGCCTGGGCCTGATGGTCTTCAGCCCGCTCGCCGGTGGCTATCTGACCGGCAAATATCGCGGCGCATCCGAAGGGCGTCGCGCCACGATCCCGTTTCCCCCGGTGAACGAAGAGCGCGGCGCGCCGCTTCTGGAGGTGATGGACGCCATCGCCGCGCGCCATGACACCAATCTCGCGGCAATCTCGCTGGCGTGGCTTCTGCACCAAAAGGTCGTCACCAGCGTGATCCTTGGCCTGAAGCGGATCGAGCAACTGGAGGAGAACCTGAAAGCCGCCGAGGTGGCGTTGTCCGAGGGCGATCTGGCGGATCTGGATGAGGCCAGTGCCCTGACGCCGGAATATCCCGGCTGGATGATGGCCTCGGGCGAAGGCCCGCGCCGCAGCCTGATGGAAACCGGCAGGATGCCGACGGCGCAGTGGGGGTCCGAATGACGATCCTTGTCACCGGAGCCACCGGCCAGATAGGTCGCGCGATCCTTGATCGTCTGGACGGGGCAGAGATCCGTGCGCTGACCCGCGACCCCGAGCGTCTGCAGGGGCGCGACGGGATTATGGCGGTTCAGGGTGACCTGTCCGACCCGGTGTCGGTCGAGGCCGCCTTGCAGGGCGTCGACACGCTGTTCCTGCTGGCGACCGTCAGTCCGCAGGAGGCAAGCCAAGCGATGATGGCCGTGAACCTTGCGAAAGCGGCAGGGGTGCGCGGCATCGTCTATCTGTCCGTCAGCCACGCGGACCGCTATGTCGACACGCCCCATTATGCCAGCAAACATCTGGTCGAGCGCATGATCGCGGCGGCAGCACTCCCCGCAACCATCCTGCGCGCGAATTACTTCATGCAGAACGATCTGACGGCAAAGGACGCGCTGCTGCAAGGGGTCTTTCCCCAGCCGATCGGAGATGTCGGCGTGGCGATGGTGGACATCCGCGACATCGCGGACGCGGCGGTGGCCGAAATCCTGCGGCGTCATCGGGCCGACGCCCCGCTGCCTGCCACGCTGATCGAGGTCTGCGGCCCCGAAGTTCTGACAGCCGCGGATGTGGCGACGATCTGGACCGATACCCTTGGCCATCCGGTCTCGCCCGGTCCGGCTGACTTGGGCGCATTCGAGGCTGGCCTGCGCGACCGGATGCCCGCCTGGATGGCCCATGACCTCGCGCACATGTTCGGCGGCTTTCAGCGCGAGGGGATGGTTCCGGCGCCGCAAGCTGCGTCCACCATGGAGGCCGTGATCAGTCATCCGCTGCGGCGCTATCGCGACTTCGCGCAGGAGGCCGTGGCGTCATGGCGCGCCTGAGGCCCGCAAGCCGCCGTCGGCTGATCGTGGAAATGGGGGCCGTCTTCGTGGCGGCCCCCATGCTGATGGCGTTCATCGCGACGCCGGGGCAGCTGTTTCCCTCTATCCTGCCGCTTCTGGGGCTCGGGCTGGTCCTGCTGCACTGGACACCCGGCTTCAGGTGGTCTTCCATCTTTGATGGCTGGCGCAAAACGCGCGTCCCGCTCATCGCGGCCGCCGGGCTGGCGACGCTCCTCGCGGGCTGGATTGCGATCGGGTGGCTGCAACCCTGGGCGACATTCTGGCTCTGGCGCGAAGAACGGAGCGTGTTCTGGGGCCTGTTTCTGGCCTACCCGCTGCTGTCGGCCTTGCCGCAGGAGCTCATCTACCGGACGCTTTTCTTTCAACGCTATGGCGCGATCCTGCCGGAGGGGCCCCGTGCCATCGTCCTGAATGCAACGCTCTTTGCGCTCGCGCATCTGATGTTCTGGAACTGGGTGGTTCTGTGCGTGTCGTTCGTGGGCGGGCTTCTGTTCGCCCGGTCCTACCGCCAGCGCGGCCTGCTCGAGGCCTGGATGCTGCATGGCCTGACGGGGTTCGTGCTCTTTGCCGTTGGCGTCGGCTGGTATTTCACGCCAGAGGCGTCGGCCCGTCCGTTCTGACCCTTCCCGCTCTCTCTTCAAAAGATCCAACACATGCTCACATCATTCCTTGATATCAATTGGCTCGCCGTGCTTGCCGGTGTCATCGTCTTCTTCCTGCTGGGGGGGCTGTGGTTCCAGTTTGTCGTGGGCAAGGCCTATGAGGCCGCTCTGGGCGTGGCACAAAAGGAGGGCCTGCTCTCGCTTGCGGGACCGCTCGGGTGTCTTTGCGTCATCACGATCGCAAACGCCTGGCTGATGGCTGCCCTTGGGCTGGAAGGCCTGCAGGCGACCGCCGGGTTCGGCCTGATTGTCGGCTTGGGATACCTCCTGCCCATGACGCTGAACATCGCAATCAACCCGCTTTTCCCCCGACCGTTCTACTACACCGCCCTCAATGCGCCGTTCTTCATCGGCGGCTCGGTCTTGAGCTGTGTTGTCATAAGGCTCATCTGACACGCGCTGAAGCAGCGCCAGCCTTCCGATTGATCCGGGCCGATCGCATCCTGTCCTGCGCGCAATATCGAAAACGCGAAGCCCTTTATGAAGACCCATTCCGGGCGCCGAGCGGGCGTGCGGCGATGCCGAAGAAAGCTTGATCTTAGTCTGCTTCGAAAGCCGGTTCGTTTTATTTGAATGATCCGATTGCCACTGCAGCGGAGGGCAGCTTCAAAGGCGGAAAATTCAGATTGCAGCGGACGGGTGCATTTCACCGCTAATAGCGACTGCACTCTACATCTTGATGGAGGTCATTCGATCTCTGCTCCGCGAGATCGTCCCTCAGCCACGCGAAATGGCGTACACGTCCACGCGATTTAGCCTAAAAGCCTCGACCAGGGAGGACATAGTTGCCCGCAGATTTCCACCCTCTTCACGACCGATAAGAAGGCTGCCTTTGCACTGCAGGATGATCGGCTTGAGGTGACATTCAACTGGATAGGTATCGAGGTCTATATATCCTTTTCTCAAGGAACACGTCAGCCAACCCCATCGTTCAAGCCCACAATGACTGGCCTTTCCGCGGCTGTTTGTTTGAGCCATCGAGCAGCGCGTTTCCCTCCGCACCCCCCCCCCTTTTCAATGAGGCCCAGCCGTAGAGTGCAGGCGGCTGTTTCCCATTTGATGGCAGATGACATGCCGCCGATGGACAAATTGGGTCGCTCATTGTTGTGAGGCCGGCGCCATTTCGTTGCTTGGTCGTGTGACCCCGCATGGTTTCAACGATGAATTGTCCAAGCCATTCGCCGCGAATTGTCTACGGCTGGCCGCACCATTCAATGATCTGGTTTAGGCTTCTGACAACTCTCTTTGCGGGCAGTGAAACGTCCAATTCGATGCAAAGGCCCCCACGATCAAAGGCATCCAGAGCGCCTATCCGCCAGCTGATCAGGCACAGCCAGAGGCTGCGGCTTGTCGCGCTGCAATCGTTTCTTGGGCTTGATACGCAGGTTTGCCTCCAGTTCGCCGTAGATCCGCTTGTGGTTGCACCTGTGGCATTGGACGTCGCACAGATACGCAATGCATAGCCCGATGCCCCGCGCCACGTGGCCGCTTTCACTCACCCCTCAAGCTTGACACAGACCAATGTCAGATCGCGTGTGTCTCGCTACAACCGGTGGGGCCGGTCGCAGACAGGCCGGATATCAGCGTTTGGCCGCCCAGCTTACCGATTCATGCTGGCGGGTATAGAATTCGCCCATCAACCCGAGCATCAGCAAAGACAGGCCGACATAAAGCGCATAAGGCCACGACGAGAAATGCGGGTCATAGTTGATAAAGGTGAAACCGCGTGCCTGATCTATTGTATGAAACAGCGGATTCCAGCTGAACAATACCAGCAATTTATGGGGGAGTGTATTGGCCAGAAACATCTTTCCGGACGTGATCATATTGGCGCGCATATACACGCTTTGGACCACCCCCACCACACCGGGTGCCCATGGTTTCAATGCCAAAAACACCATACCGATAGCCACGCCGGTGAACCAGCTTAGAAGGACCATGCCCAGGGCGCCCACCCAATTGTAAATCTCGATCGGGGTGAAGGCGGCATGATACACATACAGCACCAATAGCATCGACAACATCTGGATGTAGAGCGCACTGAGCGCGCCTGCCGAGATTGCGATTGCTGTCGTCATCGGGGCGTGTTTCATCATGGCCGATGTGGCCCCGTCAGCGCCTGCGACCGCACTCATGGCTTTGTTATGCGTCATGAACATGAACACACCGCTCATCACATACAAAAGGAAATCTCCCCGCACCGCCACCGTGCGCAGTCCCAATATGGTGAACATCAGGTAGAAAATAGTGACCAGCATGACGGATTGCACAAGATTGAGCAAAAGCGCGATCACCGCATTGCCATGCGCCATACGCACCTGACGCACGGCTGCATGATAGATCAGCTCCAGAATGCTGAAACTAGATCCGATGGTAGAGTTACTCTTGCGCGCCTTGAACATGAAAGAGAATGTGCCCCGACTAAACAATTACACAGTAGAAAACTTGCCGTTTGACAAATTGACTACCATAACTAGCACCTGAGAGCACATTAAACTTGGCCATACACGGCTTGATTGGAGATAAAATGGATTTTGAAAAACTTGTGCCCATCATGCGGCGTCTGGCGCTCGAGGCCGGTGACAAGATCATGGAAATTTACGATGGTCCTGATTTCGAGATCAAATCCAAGTCCGACGACAGCCCCGTGACCGCAGCCGACGAAGCCGCCGATGCGATCATCTCCGACGGTCTGCGCACCGCGTTTCCCGATGTTGCTCTGGTCACCGAGGAACAAGCCGCCAGCCACACACAGACCGCATCGAGTTTCTTGATTGTGGACCCGCTGGACGGAACAAAAGAATTCATCAAGCGCCGTGGCGAGTTTACCGTCAACATCGCCTATGTCGAAAACGGTGTGCCGAAAGCCGGCATCGTGTATGCGCCTGCCATTAAACGCCTTTTCTATACGCTGGCCGATGGCCGCTCGGTCGAGGAAAAAGGTGCATTTGCCAAAGACGCTCCGGGTGAATTGTCGCCGATAACTGTGTCAACGCCTGACAATCGCGCGCTGATGGTGGTTGCATCCAAATCGCACCGCGATGCCGCGACCGATGACTACATCGCACAATATGGCGTGAAAGACATGACCTCGGCCGGATCTTCGCTGAAATTCTGCCTTGTGGCGACGGGCGAGGCCGATCTTTATCCGCGACTGGGCCCGACCATGGAATGGGACACCGCCGCAGGCGATGCTGTTTTGCGCGGCGCAGGCGGGGAAATGGTCTTTTTCGAGGATCACAAAACCTTCACCTATGGCAAGCCAGATTTCCGCAACCCGTTCTTCATTGCCTACGCCCCGGGCGTTTTGTTGGTAAAGTAATGTCAGTTCTGATCGTAATTCCGGCGCGTTATGCTTCAACCCGCTATCCCGCCAAGCCGCTTGTCGGGTTGAGAGGGGCCGGCGGCACGTCAAAAACCCTGATCCAGCGCAGCTGGGATGCGGCCATGTCGGTGGAGGGCGATCTGCGGGTGGTCGTGGCCACCGATGATGCGCGCATCGCCACGCACGCCGAAGGCTTCGGCGCCGAGGTGGTAATGACATCGCCGGAGTGCAAGAACGGCACTGAACGCTGCGCGCAAGCCCATGAAAACTTGGGCGGCGGGTTCGAGTATATCGTGAACCTGCAGGGCGATGCGCCGTTGACGCCACCGTGGTTTATCAGCGCGCTCATCGATGGGATCAAAGGCTCTGATGCCGATCTGGCGACCCCTGTTTTGCGATGCGAAGGGGCGATGCTGCACGCGCTGAAAGAGGACCGCAAACAGGGGCGGGTCGGCGGCACAACAGCCGTGTTCAATGCCGAAGGACATGCGCTTTATTTCTCCAAAGAGGTCGTTCCTTTCACCTCCGAAAACTATGGTGCCGATGTTCCGACGCCGGTGTTCCACCATGTAGGCGCCTATGCCTACAAGGCCGGCTCTCTTGCGCAATATCCCTCGTGGACAACGGGTCCGCTTGAAACGTTGGAGGGGCTGGAGCAACTGCGGTTTTTAGAAAATGGCCACGATATTTTATGTGTCGAGGTCGAGGCACGGGGCCGGCAGTTCTGGGAATTGAACAACCCTTCCGATGTCCCGAAGATCGAGGCGATGATGGCGCAAATGGGGCTCGACTAGATCCCGCCACATCCGTACCGATCCGGTGCGCCCCTTGTCGTGATCGGCGGGGGCGCCTCCGCTTGGCGCTTTGATCAAAAACCAAGCCTACCAGCTTCGGCAAACCGATTCGTAAGGGCTGGTCTGATTCGGAAATCCTGCCGCTCGGGCGTTCAACACCGTCCCCGCCCCTGCACCGCGTCATCAAGATGCATGCAAATCCTTTGATCGTATGTCGGGTTTTCTGGTATGCTTTTCGCGGGACACCGGCCAGAATTGAAATTTCGGGTCGCTTGACTCATTTTTTTAACGGGTTCTTCGTTTTTCATGTGAACCAAACCCGCCCCTTCGGCGTTATTTCGCGCCCGCAGCATCGCCTGACTTGTCTCAGCTCCGCTTTCGGGCATAACATGTTTTTGATTGAATAGAGCCCTATAAACGCTTCCAACAATAAAGGTGCCTAATGACACGTAAGGTCACGAAAGCGGTCTTCCCCGTTGCCGGTCTGGGAACACGTTTCCTACCCGCAACCAAATCCATTCCTAAAGAAATTCTCACGCTTGTGGACCGTCCGCTGATCCAATACGCGATTGACGAGGCCCGTGCCGCCGGCATTACCGAATTCATTTTCGTTACCTCGCGCGGGAAATCCGCACTCGAAGATTACTTCGATGACGCGCCCGAACTGGACGCCTCGCTGCGCCGCAAAAACAAGACCAGCATCCTTGAAGAGCTTGAGAAAACCAACATGCCGTCGGGTGCGATTGCCTATGTCCGCCAGCGGCGTGCACTGGGTCTGGGCCACGCTGTATGGTGCGCGCGCCGGATGATCGGCGACGAGCCCTTTGCCGTTATCCTGACCGACGATGTCATTGCAGCCGACAAGCCCTGCCTGTCGCAGATGATCGAGGCCTATGAAGAAAATCCGGGCAACTACGTGGCCGCGATGGAAGTCCCGCAAGACAAGATCTCGTCCTATGGTGTACTGGATTGCGAAGCTGTGAAAGGCGACACCTACAAGGTCAACGGTATGGTTGAAAAACCCGATGCCGCTGATGCGCCGTCAAATCTGGCCGTGATCGGTCGCTACATCCTGACGCCGGAAATCCTCGATAACATCGACCGCGCAATCGAAACCGAAACCACCGGTGCAGGCGGTGAATACCAGTTGACCGATGCGATTGCTGAAGAAATCGAAGCAGGCCATCCGGTCTACGGTTTCCGTTTCAAAGGCCAGCGTTACGACTGCGGCTCGAAAGCGGGCTTCTTGCAGGCCACCGTGGCCTTCGGTCTGGCACGCGACGATCTGAAAGACGAGTTCGCCGAGTATCTCAACGACGTGATCTCGATGCGCACGGCTGCGGAATAACGCATGGTCCAACATGTTTTGGTAACAGGAGGTGCGGGCTACGTTGGCTCGCACGCCTGTAAAGCCCTCAAGCGCGCGGGCTATGTGCCCGTGTGCTACGACAATCTTTCCACCGGGTGGCGCAACGCGGTGAAATTCGGTCCGCTTGAAGAAGGCGACCTCCATGACCGCGCCCGTCTGGACGAGGTCATCGCGCACTATAAACCCATCGCCATCATGCATTTTGCAGCGCTCTCGCTGGTTGGCGAGTCGATGAAGAACCCCTCGAAATACTGGGCGACCAATGTGAATTGCGCCCTCAATCTGATCGAGGCGGCAATTGATGCCGGGATCGACAAATTCGTATTTTCGTCGACCTGCGCGACATATGGCGATCAGGACGGGGTTGTGCTGGACGAGACCACACCGCAGTTTCCGATCAATGCCTATGGCGGCTCCAAACGGGCGATCGAGGATATGCTGCGCGACTTCGGTGCAAGCCACGGATTGCGTTCGGTGATTTTCCGCTATTTCAACGTGGCGGGCGCCGATCCCGAGGCCGAGGTGGGTGAACAGCACGTACCCGAAACCCATCTGATCCCGCTGATGCTGGATGCGATTGCCGGTAAACGCGCAGCGCTTACGGTGTTCGGCTCGGATTACGACACCGCGGACGGCACCTGTATCCGCGACTATGTGCATGTGTCCGATCTGGTCGATGCGCATGTTCTGGGCCTGAAATGGCTCGAGGAGGGCAATCCGTCAGAGGTGTTCTGCCTAGGTACCGGCAACGGATTTTCGGTGCGTGATGTGATTTCCCAATCGCGCAGCGTAACCAATCAGGAGGTTCCGATCATCGAAGGCGAACGCCGTCCTGGTGATGCGGTTGTTCTGGTTTCGGGCTCGGTGAAAGCCAAGGATGTTTTGGGATGGCAACCGCAACGGACTGATCTGGGCACGATGATCGGCGATGCATGGCGTTGGCATCAGGCCCCCGAATATGAGGCATGACCCCTTAGGGGAGATGGACCATACCGGCGCAGGCGCAGCCTACAAGCTGCGCCTGAAACGCCAGATGCTGCTGTGGCGCGCCCTGCGTGCCCGACACGCACTGGACCGTATCTCGGACAGATCGGCTGCGATCGGCCGCAACGACATTCTTCTGTTTGCCACGATGCGCAACGAAGCCTTGCGTCTACCCTATTTTCTGGATCATTACCGCGCCCTTGGGGTAACGCATTTCCTGATTGTGGCAAATGACAGCACGGATGGTACGCTCGACCTGCTGCGCGAGGCACGCGATGTGTCGGTGTGGCAGACTGCAGGCAGTTATCGTGATGCACGCTTCGGTATGGATTGGATCAACTGGTTGCTTATGCGCCATGGATCAGGGCACTGGTGCCTGACGGTCGATGCCGACGAGCTATTTGTATATCCCGACCACCACACCCGAAAACTGGCCGAACTGACCCGATGGCTGGATCGGACGGGGGCACGTGCGATGGGTGCGGTGATGTTGGACATGTATCCCGAAGGGCCGCTTTCCGCCGCGCGGTATGACCCGGGCGACGATCCGATCAAGGCCCTGCCGTATTTTGATGCAGACGGCTATACGTGGGAATATCAACCCAAGTATCGCAATATCTCGATCCGTGGGGGCCCCCGCAAACGGGTGTTTTTCCATCATACGCCGGAGCACGCCCCGCATCTGCACAAGCTTCCATTGGTGCGCTGGCATTGGCGCTACGCGTATGTCAGCTCGATGCATATTGCCCTGCCGCGCAAGCTGAATACAGCGCTGGATATCCGCAACTCCCTGCCAAGCGGGGCCTTGCTACACACCAAATTTCTTGATGGTGCCTTGGATCGCGCCGCAGAAGAGCAACACCGTGGCGAGCACTTCACCCACCGCGAGCGGTATGACAGCTATTATTCCGGTATCTTGCAAGATCCGGTCCTGAAACACTCCGGATCGCGACGTTACACCGGCACGGATGATTTACTACGCACGGGTATTATCCGGCGCGGTCTTTGGTAAGCAAACAATATGACGCAAATTAAAAAATTATAATCGTCATATTAAAATATCGCATTTTAATATTAATTTAAATTAGGATTGCATTGCCCCCTTCCAAGAGGCGAAATAAAACGCATTATATCGCTTGGCTCATGTGCGATTAAAAATGCCTAATCTTCGGGAGGATCACTGCGTTGAGCATCAGGGAACGCTATCGTATGCGCTTAAAGCGCAAGCGCACCTTGATCCGCGCATTTCGCAAACGCCGCGAATTGAAATGCCTCGTCAACCGCACTGAAACGATAAAAAAATCAGATATAATTGTTTGTGTCTGCCTGCGCAACGAACGTATCAGATTACCTTTTTTTCTGCGGTATTATCGCGAAATGGGGGCGCATCATTTCCTGATCATCGACAATGATTCCACCGATGGTTCGGCAGAGTATCTGAACGAACAGCCAGATGTTTCCCTGTGGCACAGCAAAGCAAGCTATAAACATTCGCGTTTCGGTCTGGATTGGCAAAACCATCTATTGCGAAAATACGCGACGGGGCATTGGGTTTTAACCGTCGATCCGGACGAATTCTTCATATATCCGTTTTGCGACACCCGCCCGATCAATGCTCTGACTGACTGGCTGGACACCTATAAGATCCGCGCGTTTCCAGCGATGCTGCTGGATATGTACCCCAAAGGTCCGATTGAGGCAGAGCCCTACCGCGAAGGGCAAAACCCTTTCGAAATCGCCTGCTGGTTTGACAGCGGAAACTATACATTTTCCAAAAACCATAGCCTGCGCAACCTGTGGATTCAGGGCGGGCCCCGGGCGCGCACCTTCTTTGCCGATACGCCCGAAAAGGCGCCCTCGCTTAACAAACTGCCGTTGGTGCGGTGGGAACGGGGCTATTGTTATATGTCCTCCACCCACATGCTTTTGCCACGCAGGCTCAACAATGCCTATGACGAGCGCGGTGGCGAAAAACCGGCCGGATGCCTGCTGCATGCCAAGTTCCTGTCCGTGCTGACCGACAAGGTCGAAGAAGAACTGAGCCGTGGCCAGCATTATGCCGGATCACGCGAATACATGGCCTATGCCAGAACTCTGGGCGATCAGGGGGAGTTGTGGTGCAACTGGTCCGAGCGCTACATCAACTGGCGCCAGCTAGAGATTTTAGGCCTGATGTCCAAAGGCAACTGGGCATGAGCATCGGGTTCATCATGATGTGCCATACGGCGCTGGATCGTGCCGAACAGGTCGCGCGCTACTGGGCAAACCAAGGTGCCCCCGTGGTGGTCCATGTTGACAGGCGCGTCAAAAAACACGCCTTCGACAGTTTCAGGGACGCCCTCGGCGACTTGCCCGATGTGTCGTTTTGTCAGCGCCACGCCTGTGAATGGGGCACATGGTCACTGGTCGCCGCCGCACAGGCGGGTGCAGAACAGATGCTGAAACGGCATCCAGATATACGCCACGTCTATCTTGCCTCGGGGCTGTGCCTGCCTCTGCGCCCGCTTGACGAGTTGCGTGCTTATCTTAACGCACGCCCATGGACCGATTTCATTGAATCCGTCACCACATCCGAGGTCGGCTGGACCCAAGGCGGCCTTGATATGGAGCGCTTCACCTTGCGGTTCCCGTTTTCATGGCAGCGCCATAAATGGCTTTTTGACCGCTATGTCCGCCTGCAGCGCCAGCTCAAGGTCAAACGCGCCATCCCCGCCGGTATCGTGCCGCATATGGGCAGCCAATGGTGGTGCCTGACCAGCGCCACCTTGCGTGCGATTTTGCAAGACCCTGCTCGGGCTGATCATGACCGGTATTTCAAAAGCGTCTGGATACCGGATGAAAGCTATTTCCAGACGCTTGTCAGGCTTTATGCAACCTCGATTGAAAGTCGTTCTCTCACTCTGGCTAAATTCGATTTTCAGGGTAAACCGCATATTTTCTATGACGATCATCTACAGCTTTTGCGGCGATCGGATTGTTTTATGGCCCGAAAGATATGGCCCAAAGCCGATAGGCTGTATGCGCATTTCCTTCAACCACGAAAGGCCGCCAAAAAACCTGCCGAACCCAATCCAGCAAAAATTGACCGGCTTTTTACACAAGCCGCCGAACGGCGCATACGCGGACGGCCCGGGCTTTATATGCAATCGCGCTTTCCGTTAAAGGATCTGGAAAACGGCAAAACATCGGCGCCCTATTCTATATTCCAAGGGTTCACGGATGTATTCGAGGATTTCGATATCTGGTTGCGCAAATATGTCTCCGCAAGGGTGCACGGGCATCTATTTGCGCCCGAGCGTGCGGAATTCTCCGGCAGGGAACGGATGTTTAACGGCTGCCTGACAGATGATGCGGCCTTGCGCGATTATAATCGTAAAGCGTTTTTAACCAACCTGATCTGGAACTCGCGCGGTGAACGGCAGTGTTATATGCTCAGCCCCCGCGATCAGGTGCAATCTCTCGATATGGACTGGTTCACGGCCACCGATCCCAATGCCCAAATCTCGATCATCACCGGCGCGTGGTCCATCCCCCTGTTTCAGGCCAACAAACGGTTCAACATTGTCCGCAAGGAGGCCGCAATCCTGCAGCGTCGCGAACTGCAACAACTCGAAGTTTTGCGCTCCACCTACATCAAGGCGCGGGTGCGTGTATGGAATTTGCAGGAATTCGTTGAAAACCCGATGGAGCCGCTTCAGACCATTATCGACGAGTTGAGCCCCCGCACATCCAGACGCTTGACCGAGGCCCCGAGGATGGTCGATCTGAACGGTTTCGGGCAATTTCTACAAAACTTGAAAAACCAAGGTATGCAGCCGCAACGGATGGGTGATTTTCCTGTCGCCGGTGACCTTAAACCCTATTCTACGCGCCGCAGGCGCCCTTATCTGGTGAAGTAACCTATGGCAAAGTTTGACAGTTTCGTAATCCTCGCAGAAATGCGGACGGGTTCGAACCTTCTCGAGGCAGCTGTTAACATGCTGCAGGATGTGCATTGCCATGGCGAGGCATTCAATCCGGTGATGATCGGGTATCCCAACCGGCACGAGATCCTCGGAATCAGCAAGGAAGAACGCGACGCCGATCCAAAGTCACTTTGGAAAGCCATTCGCAAGGCGCCCGGGCTGAACGGATGCCGCTATTTCCACGAACACGATCCGCGCGTGCGCGACATGATCCTGCGCGATCAGAAATGCGCCAAGATCATCCTGACCCGCAATCCGGTTGAAAGCTATGTCAGCCTCGAGATCGCACGCGCCACGGGGCAGTGGAAGCTGGGCGATGCCAAAGGCCGCAAAACCGCCCGTGCAGCATTTGATGCTGAAAAATTCGAAAACCACCTGCAAACCCTACAGAATTTCCAGATCCTGATTATGAACGCGCTACAGGTCACCGGCCAGTCCGCCTTCTACATCGACTACGAGGATGCCCAGAATGTGGAGGTACTGAACGGGCTGGCCAACTGGCTGGGGCTGGAGGACGGGCCCGACAGCATGCCTGCCAATATGGTCCCGCAAAACCCCGAACCGCTTGAAGCCAAGGTCGAGAACTATCCCGAGATGGAGGCGTCGCTTGCGCGGCTGGACCGTTTCAACCTGTCACGCACACCCAATTTCGAACCCCGCCGCGGGCCGAATGTGCCCGGCTTTATTGCCTGTGAAACGGAACACAGCGGCCTTTTATACATGCCGATGCGCCCCGCGCTGTCAGATCAGATTCAGGTGTGGATGGCACAGATCGGACCGCTGGTTGAAAGCTTTTCGCAAAAAACATTGCGCCAGTGGAAGCGCCAGCACAACGGCCACCGCAGCTTCACGGTGCTGCGCCATCCGCTGATGCGTGCCCATCTGGCCTTTGATGCCGTGCTTGAGCGGCAGAGCTTTTCCGAGACCCGCGAGGTGCTACGCACCACCTACAAACTGAACCTGCCAAAACCGGGCCAACGCCTGCCCGCTGCGGATTATCCCGACGTTCTGGAGGCCTTTATCCGGTGGCTGAAATCCAACCTCAACACCCAGACGAGCCTGCCTGTCAGTCCGCTTTGGGCCAGCCAGTCCGCATTGCTGCAAGGGTTTTCGAGCTTTGCCGCGCCGGACCTTCTGGCGCGTGAGGAGCAACTGGCAGACGATCTGGCCTATATCGCGCAGGCGGCCGGTATCAAAGCACCGCGCCTTGCGGTGGATGGGGGCGACAGTGCGCGCATCAAGCTGGCCGATATCTGGTCACCCGCGCTGGAGAAAGCCGCACGTGAAAGCTTTACACGCGACTATATGCAATTCGGCTTTGGTGACTGGCAGCGGGGCCAATAGCCCACGCGGCGCTTTTAGGCATTAAAAAGGGGGCCGACGCCCCCTTTTGCCAACCTGACCCTGATCCCGTAACCGGTTAGGCAGCAAGACCTTGGGTGGCTGTCAGAACACCATGCAAGGCTGCCGGATCAGTGTTGGAACGCAGCTTCTTGCACGTGTCTTCGTTCCGCATAGTGCGTGAAACCAAAGCCAGCGCCTTGAGGTGATCCACACCCGAACTGCTGGGGGCAAGAAGACAAAAGACCAGATCCACAGGCTGGCGATCAACCGCATTGAAATCGAGCGGCTTTTCCAATCGCAGGAACACCCCCACGACCTTTTCCAACCCGTGCAACCGCGCGTGCGGCAAGGCGACGCCATGGCCCACACCTGTCGGGCCAAGGCTTTCGCGTTCTTGCAAAGCGTCCACGGTCAGGGCTGCATCAAGCCCGTAGGCCTGCGCAGCCAGTTCCGCGAGATCTTGAAACAGGCGCTTTTTGCTCGCCACATTTGCCACTGCACGAACGGCAGAGGGACGAAGCAGAGATGATAGATCCATCTGTCCTTTTTCTGCGCCTGCCATGGATCAGACGCTCACTTGATGTTGCGCGGGTCAATCCAACCGATATTGCCGTCATCGCGCTGATACACGACATTGACCCCGCCATGTTTCTCATTACGGAAAACGAGAATCGACTTATTCGCCAATTCCATATGCATAACGGCATCCCCGACAGAAAGCGTATGAACCTGTGTTTCCATTTCGGCAACAATCGCAGGTGCATCGCCGCCTTCGGCGCCGGTTGATTCATCTTCCTCTTCTGGAGCCAGCACATAAAGGCCTGCCGCTTCGAATTCAACCGCCGTGGCACGCTCGTTTTGATGGTCTTTCAACCGGCGCTTGTGGCGGCGCAGCTGTTTGTCCATCTTCTCCTGCAAGGCGTCGAAGGCGGCATAAATATCGGTGGCCACGCCCTTGGCTTGGGCCGTCAGTCCGGTGGACAAATGAACCGTTGCTTCACACGTGAACTCATGCGCGTTCTTGGAAAACACGACGGTCGCATCGGTCGGACGCTGAGAGTATTTCTCGACCGTTGTGCCCAGCTCGGTTTCGACATGGGTCTGCAGAGCTTCCCCGATATCAAGCTGCTTGCCGCTGATTTGGTAACGCATGGCGTCTCCTTCCATAGTGACCGGTAGCCACGGTGCGCCGCACCGGGTTTACGGTCGGTTAAATTCTCCGAGGGGATACACCTTCATGCGCAAATCCGGCGCCATAAACGGACGGGCGGCCGCGATGGGGGCCGCGTCAGACAGTCGATTTATGATAACCAGACTACGCATTTATCTTATTTGGGTCCCTTCCCGAAGGGAAGTCAACTATCCAAACACGCTGCGGCGCAGCACAAACGCCGTTCCCACGAATTATTGAAATTGGAAATCCTGACCAAGGTAAACCCTGCGGACGTTTTCATCGCGTACCACCTCATCGGTGCGCCCCGACATCAACACCTGCCCGTCGTGCAAAATATAGGCGCGGTCCACAATCTCCAGCGTTTCGCGCACGTTGTGATCGGTGATCAGCACGCCAATACCGCGATCCTTCAGCTGGCCGACAAGGTGGCGGATTTCCCCGACAGCAATCGGATCGACACCTGCGAAAGGTTCATCAAGCAGCAGATAATTCGGATCCGCCGCGAGGCACCGCGCAATTTCACACCGCCGTCGCTCCCCCCCCGATAGGGCCAACGCAGGGGCACCGCGCAGATGTTCGATGGAGAAATCGCCCAAAAGCTCTTCCAGACGCTCGCGGCGCCGATGACGGTCAGATACCGCGACCTCAAGCACCGCCATGATATTTTGCTCAACCGTAAGCCCCCTGAAAATAGAGGCCTCCTGAGGTAAATATCCGATGCCGAAACGCGCGCGGCGATACATCGGCAAGCCGGTCACCTGACGGCCGTCAATGACTACCTGCCCCGCGTCTGGGGTGATCAGGCCGGCAATATTGTAAAAACACGTGGTCTTGCCAGAGCCGTTCGGCCCAAGCAGCGCCACGACCTCGCCGCGCCCCAATTCCAGCGACACATCCCGCAACACTTGCTTGCGGCGATAGCTTTTGCGCAATTGGACCACCCGAAGCCCGTGAGTGTCGTCCACCTTCGACGTGGACTGTGGCGCGGTTTCGCTGTGCTGTTCCATCATCGTCCCCCGGGCGTCAGGATCGTGCGCACCCGCCCATCCATCTGCCCCTTGCCGGTTTCCATATCCACCGTCAGCCGCGTGCCGGAAATCGCGTTCTGGCCTTGGGTCAAAAGAACATCGCCGGTCATCACCAGCGTGCCGCTGCGCAGATCATAGACAGCATCGCTTGATTCTGCGGCATTGCTCTGGGCGACCAAAGTCACACCACCGCTGGCCAGCAGGCGATTGATCTCGCTTTGCTCCTCATTGCCGTATTCCACCTGCAATGTGCCCGCCTGTAGCCGCATATCACTCTGGATAACCAGCACATTACCGGAGAACACCGCCTGCCCTGTGGTCTGATTCACATTCAATGAATCAGAGGTGATTTCGACCGGGGCAGAGGTATCTGTTTCCAGCCCACCGAAGGCCACTTGCTGTGCCATCGCCCCGAAAGGCGCCCAAAGCGCACATCCAACGCTGATAATCCGAAGCAAACGAAATGTCATGTGTCCTCAATCCTTTGGCTGGTAAACCAGCTTCACACCTTTGGTGAAAATAAGATCATGCGCCGCGCCGGGTTCGGGCTGCGCCAGTTCCATCGCACCGGCGTGCAAGGTGCCCATCGGGGCCTTCGCATCCACTGGCCCGGGCGACACCAACCGCGAACGGTCGGTCGCCATATCAACGCGGTCTGTCGTGACCTGATACCCGCTTGAAAGCTGCAAGGCGACGTCCTGATCCAAGGTCACCTGATCGCTTTGTGGTTGGAACTGCCCTGATTTCGCACTCAGATCCGCCACCAGACCATCGCGCATTTGCAGCTTTGCCACCATTTGCGTCGCCTGCGCGCCGCTTTGTTGCGAATCCCCCAGCACCGCAGAGGCAGCCCTCACCGACAAGGCGGCGCCATCTCTCGTCACACCTGAATATTCCGGCGCGTTCAGCTGTGGCTCATTGGCCAATTGCTCCAGATTGACATTGGAATAGGATAAAATCTGGCCCTGATCGCCCGAACGCCCCACCATGAACACCATCGACAACAAAACCAGCGCCGCCAGTGGCAGGGCGATTTTCGCCCAAGTGACCATCATGGAATGGCGGTTGTCATAGCTCATGTGTTCACCGCCCCCGAGGTTAATGGTGGAAAATATCATTGGGCTCGGCCCAGCCCATCAGATCCAGTTGCGCCCGTGCGGGCAAAAAGTCAAAACAAGCCTGCGCCAGCGCCAGCCGCCCTTCACGTTCCAGCCGCGGCACAAGCCCGGCCTTGAGACGGTGCAGATACAAAACATCAGAGGCCGCATATTCCTTTTGTGCATCGCTCAGTTTCGGCGCGCCCCAATCCGACGTTTGTTGCTGTTTGGAAATATCGACGCCCGCCACCTCATGCAGCAAATGCTTCAAGCCATGACGGTCTGTAAATGTGCGGATCATTTTAGAGGCAATCTTGGTACAAAACACTGGCGCGGTCACAACGCCGAACGCATTATAAAGGGCCGCCACATCGAACCGCGCAAAATGAAACAGCTTTTCCACATTCGAATCAGCCAACAAGGCGCACAGGCGTGGCGCCTTGCGCTGCCCTTTGGCGACCTGCACCAAGTGGGCATTGCCGTCGCCCGCACTCAATTGCACAAGACACAAGCGATCGCGTCGCGGATCCAACCCCATGGTTTCGGTATCGATCGCGACAACCGTTCCCAGATCGAGCCCTTCGGGCAGATCGCCCTGATGCAAATGAATGGTCAAACAAACTCTCCCGCTGCTCATTCACATATAGGATGTTTTTACGGCGGTTGCCAACGCACGGGTTGAAGGCTGCGTGCAGAAAGGGTCTGCTGAAATCGCACAATCAAGAGGTCGCATTTTGGAACACTTAGCACAGGCAGGGGCCGCCCTTTTGGGCGAAACTTTACGCGACTGGCAGGCCCTGAGCGGCGGTGACATTTCCTCTGTCTTGCGGATCACAACAGGGTCCGGCAGGCGCTCGGTTGTGAAAAACGGGCCTGCCCCGCGAACCGAGGCCGCCATGCTACAGTGCCTTGCTCAGGCAGGTGCCCCCACCCCGCAGGTGCGTGCAGCCAGTGCCGAGACATTGGTCTTAAACGAACTTCGTCATGATGGCGGACTGGATCAACGTGGCTGGGCCGAACTGGGACAGGTTTTGCGCACCATGCACGCCCATCATGGCACGCGCTACGGCTGGCACGAGGATTATGCCTTCGGCCCGGTCCCAGTGCACAACGCCGAAATGCGCAACTGGCCGGATTTCTGGGCTGAATGCCGCCTGCTGCCGGAACTGGACCGGATTTCCGCAGGATTAAGTCGTCGGATCGAAGCCTTGGCCAAGGATCTTCCCAACCGGCTGCCCGCCGCACCTCCCGCTGCACTTTTGCATGGCGATCTGTGGACAGGCAACGTGATGGCATATCGGGGTGGACTTTGTGCATTGATCGATCCCGCCTGCTATTACGGTGATGGCGAAGTGGATTTGGCCATGCTTCAACTTTTCGGGCGGATCGGCGAGAGCTTTCACGAAAGCTACGGCACGCTTGCGCCGCATGCAGATGAACGGCGCGCAATCTATCAGCTTTGGCCAGCTATCGTGCATTTACGATTATTTGGAGCAGGCTATCGCAACATGGTCGATGGGCTTTTGACGCAAGCCCGCGCGTAACCCTGCCAATACGAGGGCCAGATCACATATCCTGACGCAAGATATCCGATACCAACACATCAGAGACATCACGGCCCAACACTTTTCTGGCAGCCTCCAAAAGCGCGCGGCGCAGGGCTGTCATATTGTCACTCGCGGTAAACACGCCGCGAAACCCGCCTGAATTTGCGTGATCAAACAGGACCTGTAGGAAATTATCGCGCAGCTTCGGCTCTATGGCATAAACCTGCTCTGTCGCCCCCACAGGCACTTCCAAAGATAGGGACATGATGACAAGCGAACTGACCCGCGCCTGCTCAACGATGGGCACAACAAACTGGTTGTTCAGCTTCACATATTCCAAGGTTGGATCCTGTTCCTCCTCGGCTTCACTCTCCTCATGGCTTTCCGCTGCCGGCTCGGAAGGGTCGGGCCGCAGGAAGATACCCGCCCCTGCGCCAGCGCCAATACCAATGACTATTAATAAGATAGGCAGTATTTTACCCATGCATCCCCCTTAAAACGGCATAACGATATCGGCGATCTGTGATCCGATACGGGGTTGCTGCACATCCGAGATCTGGCCGCGCCCACCATAGGAAATGCGTGCGCCTGCAATTTTGTCATAGGTAATTTCGTTCTGGCGGCTGATATCTTCAGGACGCACGAAGCCCGTTACAACCAGTTCGCGGACCTCATAGTTCACACGCACTTCCTGACTGCCCTGAATGCGCAGAACGCCATTGGGAAGCGCATCCAGAACGGTCGCGGCCACCCGCAGTTCCAACTGTTCGTTTCGTGACACAGAGCCATCGCCCTGAAACGAAGAATTGGAGTTGGTAGAGACAGCGTTCGCCATATTTGCCCCTTCTGGTAATGCCTTGTTGATCTGTTCCGGCAGCCCAAAAAGCGAAGGGATTCCCATGGATTGCGCATCCGTACGGCTACGCCCGGTGGTGTTGGATATTTCTGCGCTATCATCGATTTCGATCACAACGGTCAGAATATCACCGCGTTGTGCGGCACGCCTGTCGCCCAACAAAGAGCGCGGGCGCCCCGACCAAAGTGAGGCAGCCCCCACCGGCGCGCGGTCTTGCGCCACCTCCGGCATGGGAATGGTGTTCATCGCAAAGTATTCGTTTCCGTCTTCTACCGGCGTGAAATCCGGTGCGCGGCCCACGTCCTCCAGACGCTGGCATCCGAGCGTCACTAGCATAATAAAAATCAAGCCTACCAATCGCATGCGGGTCAGTCCTTCTGAACATAGGCGGTGCCATCCGCGGCAATCGTGGCACTCAAAGTGGTCTTGGACGCAACATTCATCACCCGAATCGTGTCGCCCCGGGCTGCGCGTTGCAGCGCGCGCCCTTCCGTGATGATCATCAGCCCCCCCCGCCGATACGCGAGCGAAACCTTCTGGTTGCGATCCACGATAGCAGGCTCGCTCAAATGCTCGGGGCGGATCGGTCGGCCGGCATAAATGGCCACACGCGTTTCCAGTCCGACCGCGGAAATCGGATCACGCAGCGCGCCTGCGACATCTTGAGAAGAAATCGAAAGATCTTCTGGCGCGACAAGCGTATTGGCGCGCAGGGTACGCGCGGCGATCACGGTTTCGGCCACGGCAGGAGATGCAAATAAAAGGGCGCAAAAAAGCGATAGGACGCGCATCACCGTACCTGTACGGTGGCCGAAAGTATCTGATCAGCTGCAGTAATCACCTTGGAGTTCAACTCATATCCGCGTTGCGCTTTGATCAGTTCAGTGATTTCGCGCACGGGATCGACGGAACTTTCCTCCAGATACCCTTGCCTTAGCGTCCCCAAACCATCCTCGCCCGGCGTGCCGACCACGGGCGGACCAGAGGCACCGGTTTCAAGAAACAGGTTGGACCCCATCGCCTCCAGGCCTTTTTTGTTGGAGAAGTTTGCAAGTGTCAGCTGCCCCATCAGCTGCGGCTCGACCTGATCGCTGAAATAGGCGTAAACTTCCCCCGAGGCATTGATCGCGATCGAGCGTGCATCCTCCGGAATTGTGATGTCGGGCACCACAGGATACCCATCGGATGTCACCACCTGGCCATCGCCTGACCGTTTCAGACCGCCGTCGCGTGTATAAGCCGAGATGCCGGAGGGCAGCGTAACCTCCAGATACCCCAACCCCTCGATCGCAACATCCAGATCGCCGCCGGTGCTCAACACCGTGCCTTGCTCCAGAATTTGCGTAACGCTGGTGGGGCGCACCCCTAGGCCCAGCTGGACGCCCGCAGGGACCACAGTCCCGTCACTGGCGTTGATTGTGCCCGGGCGCGTCATTTGCTGATAGTGCAAATCCGCAAACTCCGCACGCCGCGCATTGTAGCCCGTGGTGGACATATTCGCGAGGTTGTTGGAAATGACTTCAACCCGCATTTGCTGGGCGCTCATTCCGGTGGCCGCAATTTGAAGCGCACGCATGATATTCTCCTTATTTCACCAAACTGGAGACAACAGAGCGAATGCGCTCGTCCTCTCGATCAAGGAATTTCTGACCCATTTCATAGGCACGCTGCACCTCGATCATGCGTGCGACCTCCGTCAGTGGATCAACGTTTGATTCCTCGATAAACCCTTGCAAAACCGTTGGGTTATCCGCAGGCAGCGGAGCCTCTTCGGTACGGAAACGTGTGCCGCCCACATGGATCAGCCCGTTCGGATCTGCCGGAGTATAGATGCCCAGTTGCGCAATCGGCGCGCCATTCACAGACATCGTGCCATCCGCCGCCACGGCCAGCGCGCCTTCGGGTGGAATAAATATAGGTCCGCCGCCGCTATCAAGCACCCGATAGCCGTCCTGTGTTACCAATTCGCCTTCTGCCGAGGGGCTAAAGCTTCCGGCACGGCTAAGTTGATCGCCCTGCGGTGTTTCGATCAGGAAAAAACCATCGCCCTCAATTGCGAAATCATGGCTGTTGCCAGTGGCCGTCAGCGCCCCTTGCAATTGGGAAATTTCGCGCCCGTTGGCATAGGCCATCGACAGCGAAGGCTCTTCGCCAGAAAGCGCGGAGATGTATTCCGAAAAAATAATCCCTTCTTTGCGAAAACCGGCAGTAGAAACGTTCGAGATGTTGTTCGCCACCACCTGCATTTCTCGCATCAAACCCGATTGCCGGGTCAGCGTGGTGTATATTGCATTGTCCATAAGCTATCCTCCGGCGATCATTGGAATGATGTCGGCTGTGAAAAAATCCACCAAACGCTCCGTCATGAAAGACATCGACACCCAAAATACGGCCAACATTGCGCCCACTTTCGGCACGAAGGTCAGCGTCATCTCCTGAACGGAGGTCAGGGCCTGAAACAACCCGATTGCGACACCTGCGATCAATGCCACGCTTAGCATCGGGGCAGAGATCATCACCGCGATCCAGAGCCCCTCGCGAAGCGTGTCGAAAAACAGAGCATCCCTCAGCATCAGACAGGCATCCTGAGGATTTCCTGATAGGCTTCCACAACCTTGTTGCGCACAGTGACCGCGGTTTCCACAGCCAGTTCTGTTTGTGCAAGCGCCTGAACAAGCTGATGAGGATCGGCCTCCCCCATCATCGCGGATTTCGCGGTAGTCTCGCCTTGTTTTACCGTATCTACGAAACCCTGTGCCAGCGCTGCAAAAGGCGACTCTTCCGATTGCGCGGGTTTGTTTGTTGTTCCCGCCCCGCCGGGCTGGACCAAGGATCGCCCTTGGGCGTAACTTTGGGCGGCAAGAGAAGTCTTCACGTCCATTCTAGACACCTCGTTTGTGGTTTATCGACGTAAAAGCTCAAGCAAGGCAGACGACATCTGTCGCGTTTGCTCAAACATTTTCAGATTGGCTTCATAGCTGCGCTGCGCCTCGCGAGCGTCGGCGATTTCCATCACCAGATCGACGTTCGAGCCGTCAACATAGCCGCTTTCATCTGCCATGGGGCTACCAGGGTCATACACACGGTCCAGTGCACTACGATCCAGATCGACCCGGCCCAAACGCACGGCACCTTGCGCGCCCTGACCAGTCATCACCTCTTCGAACTGTGTCGTTTTGCGATGAAACCCCGGCGTATCGGCATTGGCGATATTTTCAGATACATAGCGTAGCCGCGCGGCCTGCGCCTTCATGCCGGAGGCCGCAATCGAGAACGCGCTGTTGAAATCTGTCATACTTAGCTCCTAGAAGCGCTGGTGCGTAAAATGTTCATCGCGGATTTGTAGATTGCGAGGGACAGGTCGTGCTGACGCTTCACCTCCACCGCTTTCACCATCTCCGTTTCCAACGACACCGTATTTCCGTTTGGCGACGCCGTTCCCGGATCGGACCGCGTAATAACATCGGCCCGAACCCCGCCCGAGGCACCGATATGGCCCGCCCGTGTCGCCTTCAGCGCCATCCCTGTTTGATCCGCATAGGATTGCGCAAACGGCACCACATCGCGCGCCTTGAAACCGGGCGTGTCGGCATGGGCCATATTGCGCGCAACCGTGGTTTGGCGCAGCGCGGCATGGCGTCCCATCGACTGGGCCAAGTTCATTATTTCAATATGCTCAAACAGGGGGCTTCTCCTCCGTATCTCAACCAAGGCTTAAGGGAGATTCCTTAAAAAACATTTAGAGAGACACAGGAGGACCAGAATGGCGCTCACAGAATTGGCACGGCTTAGCGCCTCGCTCGATGATATCCGGCTGACCCATGTGGTGGGCCGCATCAGCAGGGTGGGGCAAAATATGCTCGAGGTGCGCGGCCTGTCGCATTGCGCGACCCTTGGTGATCGCGTCGAGGTCCGTGGCGCCTCGGGCACCGTAATCGGCGCAGAGGTTCTGATCCTGACACAAGGCGCGCTGCAGCTGCTTACCGACGAGCCGACCGACGGGATCGCGATCCATGATCGCGTGACGCTGCTGGGGGCCGTGGGGATTGCCCCCGATGACTCATGGATCGGGCGTATCATCGATCCCTTCGGGCAGCCGCTGGACGGCAAGCCGCTGCTGGCAGGACAGTGTGCCCGCAAGCTACGCGCCTCCCCCCCTGCTGCCGCGCGTCGCAACCGCTTGGGCGCACGGCTGGAAACCGGTCTGTGCGGCTTCAACACGCTTTTGCCATTGGTGCGGGGCCAGCGCATTGGCCTGTTTGCCGGCTCCGGCGTCGGGAAATCGTCGCTGCTGGCAAAATTTGCCAAAGGGGTGGCAGCGGATGTCGCGGTGATCGCCCTGATCGGCGAGCGTGGCCGGGAATTGCGGGAATTTGTCGAGAATGTGCTGGGGCCGGAAGGTATGGCACGATCTGTCGTGATTGCGGCCACATCAGATCAGTCCCCCTTGGTCAGGCGACGCTGCGCATGGGCCGCGATGTGCGTGGCAGAGCACTTTCGTGACCAAGGGCAGCATGTGCTGTTTCTGGCAGACAGCATCACCCGCTTTGCAGAGGCGCACCGCGAGATCGCGCTCGCAGGCGGCGAAGCGGCAAGCCTGCGCGGATTTCCTCCCTCCACCTCGCACCAGATCATGTCGCTGGCCGAACGCGCCGGCCCGGGCACCGAGGGTACCGGAGATATAACGGCGGTTTTCTCGGTTCTGGTTCCGGGATCGGATATGGAAGAACCTGTGGCAGATATCTTGCGCGGGGTCTTGGATGGCCACGTGGTGATGGATCGCAAAATCGCTGAGCGGGGCCGCTATCCCGCGATCGATCTGTTGCGCTCTGTGTCCAGAGCTTTGCCAGCCGCCGCTAACGCAGAAGAAAACGCAATGATCCAGATGGCGCGCCGATTGCTTGGGGCATATGACCGTGCCGAAATGATGGTCCAAGCGGGTCTTTACACCGCAGGATCAGATCCGGAAGTGGATGCGGCCTTGCGCATCTGGCCTGCGCTCGACGGGTTTATCGCGGAAGATGAACCGGACAATACCGCCGCGAGTTTCCGGCGCCTGCACAGTATTCTGGCCCGGGCAAACCTGCGCCCGGGCTAAGGCGCGGCCTAGACCGCGTCGTCTTCATCGGCTTCGTCGTCGGTGTCATCGTCGTCACGGGCATGGCGCAACTCCGCCTCCTGCAACTCGGCGAGTTTGAACTCGGACACGATGCTGTAACGTGCCCCGACCGTTTCCGATGTCAGCGTGCCGTTCAACTGCTGCACGAAAGCCTTGGCGAGCTGTGAGCCCAACCCGGAACTTGTATCAGACGACACCGGGCCGGCATTCTCGTCAATCGAGTTTTCCAGACGCAAGCGGACATATCCGTCCCCTATCTTGGTCAGGGCAATGTGCAGATCCGGACGGCTTCCATCCGTGGTCGCTGCATATTTCATTGCATTTGTCATCGCCTCGGTCAGCAACAGCGACAACGGCACGGCCTGATCAGGGGTCAGTCTGATCTTGTCGATATCACAAGAAATATCGATCCGGCGTTCTGGCCCCGTGGCCAATGCCGAAATCTGGCGCACGATATCAGGCAACAGCTCGTGGGCAGTGATATCTGTCAGACCCGACGTCTGATACAGCCCGCGATGGATGGTGGCCAAGCTGATCACACGTTCCTGGAGCCCCTTCATCAGCTCTTTGGCCTCGGGCGAGCGTGATTTGCGGATTTGCATGGAAATAATCGATGCAATCAGCTGCAGGTTGTTTTTGACCCGGTGGTGCACTTCGCGCAGCAGCACCTCCTGATGATGGATCATGTCCTCCAGCTCGGCCTCGTCATGCAAGATGGTTTCCGTCATCTTTTCATAAGACTTGGCCAGATCCTGAATTTCCTTGGGCGCACCGTCGTAATTCAGATTGCCGACGCGCCGCGACCCTGATGCAAAGCCGCGCAACGCCCGCGAAAGCCGTTTGATATGGCCGATCACCAATTTCTGCATGGCGAAGAATGCCACCAGCAAGCTGGCCAGCCACATAAGACCCGGCACCAGTATGGGGGAAATATCGGCCACAGGATTCATTGAAATAGACGACCGCGCCGGCCAGCTTCCCATCGCATAAAGCTGGCCCGGCAGCAGTTCGATCACCGAATATACGCGCTCGCGCCCCGACACAGCCTGAGCGGTAAATGTCAGCGCCTTGGACCCTGCGAGCGCTTTCAACGCGCGATTGGCCGGCAGGGCCTGGGGCGCGTCATCAAGCGAGCCAGAAGAGGTCAGCACATTGCCTTCGGTATCAAATGTGAGGATGGTCAAAGCGTTATCGACATCATAGCCCAGCGTATCTTCGTGATGCTTCAGCGCCGAATGCGGCAGGCTCAGCGAGACAATCCCAAGCCGGTTGCCATCATCATCAAAAACCGGATGCACCGCTGCAATCACCGCCGTGCGAGAAATCGGCCCCTCGGGATTGAGCACGAAGGAAGGCTCGTCTTTATTCAGAAGCGCGCGTACTGTCTCATTGTCGGAAAAGTCATACGTCACTTCGCGCGAGGAACATCGCATCTGCGCATCAGTCCCGACAACTGCCGCGAGCGACAAAGCGGGATCGGCCTCCACCACCTGCCGCATCTGCGCATTGCAGGCCTCGGGATCATCCAGCAGCGGCTTTAGGCTATGGGCAAGCAACCGCGCCTCCGCCTGTGCCTGCTGCAAAATACGCGTTTCTCCTGTGACGGCCTGCAGGGTTTCCCCCATCAAGGCAGCCTCTGAACGCGCACGCGCCTCCTTCAGCAGTGAACTCGACTGAATTGCCGATATCAAAAGCAGAGGAAATAGCGCCACCGCGAGAAATATCGCGAGGCGCACGCCGAGTCGGTCGATAAACGACCCTGTCGACCTTTCCGTTTTTGTCATGCAGCGGCTGTCCCTGATCTGCCGAGAACAGCCAGCGAGGAGGCATCCACGCCGGACAGAAGGTGTTCGCCTTCTTCCAGATGGAGCATCTCTGCCAAGCGCGCACGCGCCCGGTTAGCCCGGCTTTTCACGGTCCCTACCTTGACCCCCATGGTCTCGGCAGCTTCCTCATATGAAAAGCCCGACGCACCTACAAGGATTAGTACCTCACGGTGTTCTGGCGAGAGCTGATCGAAGGCCCGCATGAAATCGTTCATGGCAAGGCGGCCGTCATGCGCAGGTTTTTCGCACAGGCTTGCCGCGTGGACGCCTTCGGGGTCTGCCACTTCGCGCTTGCGTTTACGGCGGTCGGAATAAAACGTATTGCGCAAAATGGTGAACAGCCATGCCCGCATGTTCGTGCCGACTTGGAACTTCTCGATATTCGACCACGCCTTGACGATTGTATCTTGAACAAGATCATCAGCAGAGGCGGAGTTACGGGTCAACGACATGGCAAAGGCACGCAAAGCCGGCAGATGTTCTGGCAATTCATCGCGCGGATCAGCGTTTGCAGTTTGCGTGGAGGGCGAACTCATTTACCGCCCTCCTTTTTACGCAACTGCGCCAGCAAATCATTGAACCGATCTGGAACATCCTCGTTCAAAGCCGTTTCATAAGCTTTTTTGAGGTTTTGATTGATCTGCTCCTTAATGCTGGCCTTGGACTTGTCGTCAGCCATTTCATTCGTCATATCTAGGTTCCGATCACGCCAGTGTTTTACATGGAACCAAACGCAGGACAATGGCGTTAGTTCCCCGCAATACGAAATTTTGGGAGTTTCTACATGCCCACCGATATCGCCGGCGCAATTTCAGCGAACCTGCCGTATCTCCGTCGCTACGCGCGTGCCCTGACGGGCAGCCAGGATACCGGCGACCGTTATGCGGCGGCGACCCTGGAAGCGATTCTGGCCGAAGATGCTATTTTCAAAAGTGAAACAGACCCGAAGGTTGCTTTGTTTTACGCGTTTCACCTCGTCTGGGCCTCGTCGGGCGCGCCGCTTGGTGAAGCCGAAAGCTCTCTGGAGTCGAGCGCACAAGATCATATGGCCAATCTGACGCCGAACACGCGCGAGGCGCTGTTGCTGCACACGATCGAGGGGTTCCGCTACGAGGAAGTCGCAAAGATCATGCAAATCGACAGCCGTGAAGCCGAAGAGCTTGTCGAGATTGCCCTGCGGGAGATGGAAAGCTCTGTCGCAGGCAAGGTTATGATCATCGAGGACGAAGCCATCATCGCGATGGATATCCGCGCCATCGTTGAAGAGCTTGGCCATCAGGTCACCGGAATTGCCCGTACGCGCACCGAAGCCGTGGAACTGGCATCGCGCGAGAAACCCGATCTGATTCTGGCCGATATCCAGCTTGCCGATAACAGCTCGGGCATTGATGCGGTCAACGATATTCTGGCCCAGTTCGAGGATCTGCCGGTGGTATTTATTACCGCATTCCCCGAGCGACTGCTCACCGGCGAACGCCCCGAGCCCGCATTCCTGATCACCAAACCCTATACCGAAACACAGGTGCAATCTGCGGTCAGTCAGGCGATGTTCTTTAGCTCGACCGAGACACTTATGGCGTAGTAAGCTCACAATTGGATGCTGCAAAAAAACCGGCCCCTGCGCCGGTTTTTTTGTGCGCATATTTGCGCGACCTTCCGCCTATGGTGCAGGCGTGGCCGGAACAATCCGATATATCGCGGCGTTCTTCCTGAGATGGGCGAGACCCCTCGCTCCTATATCTGGAGACAGACATGAAACGCATTTTGATGATGTCCGGTGCCCTCGTCCTTGCCGCAGGTGCTGCGATGGCCGATGTAACGCCAGTAAAAGACGTAAAAGTCGAAACCGATATCAAAGCACTCAGCGACCCAGCCGCCCAAGCCTTCTATGAAGGCATGGCAAGCGATCTTGAGGCTCAGATCATTGCGGATCTGGGCACTGCGTATAATCCCGATAACGCCGCCGGTGCGCGACTGAGCGTCGATATTGACGAAGCCGAACTTGCCAGCACATGGGAGAACCTGACAGATGTGGGCCAATCGCGTTTGGGCGCACAGGTCAATGTGTACTCCGATACGGACAACTCGGATTTCAACAACTATACCTTGAGCGTGAGCTATCCTGATATCGCGGTCTACCTGCCCCCCAATTCGGACATCAGCGCACTGACGGTTGATGATCCCGCCTATTATCAGGCCATGATCGAACTCTTCGCACATGAGGTCGTCGAGCGTCTTTAACGCGATTTCGCTTGTTATAATTCTGCGCGAAAGCCCTGACTTCGGTCGGGGCTTTTTTCATGGCTATTTTCTAGACCGATCTGGATAACCGCACCTGCCAACGCCAGTCTGACAAAAGGACCGCCATGAAAAAGGCCGGTGCATATCCATGCACCGGCCATTAAATCTGAAGTGGTTTATCTGATTATTTTGTCAGATGCGCGCGTAGCATCCATGCCATCTGTTCCAACTGGCCGCACACGCCGCCTAGCAGGTCATCTGTTGCGTGGTCGTTATGCTCGTCCGCCAGCTCGCACACGTCTTGGATACGGGTCGCAATGGCTTCGTGGTCTTTGACCAGATCGCTGATCATTTCTTCAGCAGTGGGTTTGCCATCCAGCTCTTCGATCTGCGAGAAGTTGTTGAGCTGTTTAAGGTTCATAGGCGCCAATTCACCCAATGCCCGCACACGCTCGGCCACATCATCGGCGGCTGCAAACAGCGCGCCATACTGCTCTTCGGTCAGCAGGTGCAGCGGACGGAAAAGCGGGCCTTCGACGTTCCAGTGGTAGAACTGGGTTTTGATCGCCAGCTTGAACACATCGGAGGCGACTTGGTTCACGGCCTTCGCCATGACCTTCTTCTTCTCGACGCCGGTTTTGACGGTTTCAGCTTTCGGTTTTGCTTGCAGTACATCAGCCATGTGGCTCTCCTTGGTTTTCCGCGCGGCACGCTCAAACCCTGTCTCGAGTGAGGTGGGGAGCTTGGGGCCCGCGCGTTCATCTATTTCATCCCCTCAACGACAAAGGGTGCGGGACCGTTCCGTCCCGCACCCTTCATTTTTTAAATTTTCTCGCGCGATGCATACACCCACAAGGGGCGTCGCCCGTTTTCTAGCGCATCAACAGCACCGGCACCTTGCAAGACCGGATCATGGCGGTGGTTGTGGATCCGATGATCAACGACCGGATACGCGAGTGGCCATAGGCCCCCATGACCACCATGTCGAAACCGCGCGCCTCGACAAAGTCGGCCAAGGCGACATCCGGCTCGCCGGTCAGGTTCTCATGCTGGGCATTGATGCCTGCATCCGACAGTAACGCTTGGGCATCGTTCAATCGTTCGAGAACATGGGCATCGCCGCCGACGGTGACCAATGTCACATCGATATCCTTGAAGATCGGCGAGGACGCCAGCGTTTTCAGGGCCTTGATTGCAGACGTGCCCCCGTCATATGCCAGACAGACCTTGTTGACCGGATGGAAGGTACCGTTGGCCACCAGAACAGGGCTGGTTGTGGCGCGGATCAGACGTTCCATATTGCTGCCCAAGTGATCCTGAGCCGCCTCATGGCCCTCGCCACGTTTACCGATCACCATCAAACGGGCATCCGCGCCGCGCTCTGCGACCGCCTCGACGATATCGCCGTTGCGCAGCTGCGTTGAGGGTGCGGTATGGCCATCACCGCGCACACGGGCGCTTGCATCTTCCAAAATCGCACGCCCGCGGTGGCTGGAAAGCTTGGCCTGCTGCGCATCCAGATTGGCCAGATCCGCCATAAGCGACGACCGCGCGCCAAGCGCGATCGTCCCTGACAGTTCTGATGTGGCCTTCTCGCGCCGGCCCAGAACGTGGATCAGCTCCACATTCGCGCCCAACCGGTCCGCCGCCCACGCGGCATAATCGCACACGCTGGCCGAATATTGCGACCCGTCCACGAAAGCTAAAATCTTTTTGTCCATTCTTTCCCCCTCAATGCTCCAGCATCTTGTCCAGCGCGCCGGGCTTATCGGCCATGCCAAGCCGCCCCACGATAGACGAAGATGACGCGTCCATGCCCAGAACCTCGACCTCGGCCCCGTCGCGACGGAATTTCAGCACTGCCATGTCGAGCGCCGATACAGCCGATAAATCCCAGATTTTGGCATCGCTGACATCGATCACAACACGATCAAGCGTTTCATGGAAATCAAATGCAGCCATGAAATCCTCGGTCGCACCATAAAACAGCTGACCATGCACCCGATAGGTCCGTTCACGCCCGTCGGGCGACAGCGCAGAGGTCAGGTGGAACTGGCGCGCGATCTTGGCGGCAAAGAAGATGCCAGACAACAGCACACCCACCAGAACACCGATGGCCAGATTATGGGTGGCGACCACAACCACAACCACCGCCAGCATCACAACACTGGAGGTTTTGGGGTGGATGCGCAGCTCCCTGATCGAAGACCAGCTGAACGTCCCCACAGACACCATGATCATGATTGCAACCAACGCCGCCATCGGGATCTGGCTGACCCAAGGCCCCAGCACGACACAGAAGATCAGCAGCATCACGCCCGCGACCATGGTCGACAGCCGTCCGCGCCCGCCGGATTTTACGTTGATCATCGACTGGCCGATCATGGCGCAGCCCGCCATACCACCGATAAAGCCGGTGATCCCGTTGGCCACGCCCTGACCAATACACTCCTGATTGCGGCTGGACGTGGTGTCGGTCAGATCGTCGATCAGGTTTTGCGTCATCAGGCTTTCCAGAAGCCCGACAATGGCCACCGCCAGCGAATAGGGGAAGATAATCTGCAAAGTCTCGAAATTCAGCGGAATATCGGGGATCAGGAACACAGGCAGCGTATCAGGCAGCGCGCCCATATCGCCCACTGTGCGCACATCCCAGCCAAAGAACATCGACAGGCCGGTTAACACAACAATCGCCACCAAGGGCGAGGGAATGGTTTTGGTCACACGCGGCAACAGATAGATCACGGCCAAGGCCGCCACAATCAGCGGATAGGTCAGCATCGGTACACGCGACGGGTCCATCTCGGGCAGTTGCGCCAGAAAGATCAAGATCGCCAGCGCATTGACGAAGCCGGTCATCACCGATTTCGACACAAACCGCATAACGAAGCTGATCCGGCTCACACCGACAGCGATCTGGATCACACCCGCCAGCACCGTAGCGGCCAGCAGATATTGCAGCCCGTGGTCGCGCACCAAAGTGACCATCAGCACTGCCGTGGCCGCGGTGGCGGCGGAAATCATTCCCGGCCGCCCCCCCACAATCGCCGTAATCACCGCGATCGAGAAACTGGCATACAGCCCCACTTTCGGATCGACCCCGGCGATGATGGAAAAGGCGATGGCTTCGGGAATAAGCGCAAGCGCCACAACAAGGCCAGACAGGACATCCGCACGGATGTTGCCGACCCAAGATCTACGATAAGCATCAAGGTTCATATATTTTTTCCTACCCGTTGTGGCCCGAAACAGGCCGCGCGGACTTCTAGGTTTTGAATTGTGTTCGGGTTTATCCGGCGGATCGGCGGCCGGAAGAGCCACCCGGGAGTCGCACCCGGGTCCTGATGATTACCGATTTCATACGAAACCGTGACCAAAAGGGCAATGCACCAGTTCCATTTCACCACATGCGTTGCGGCCTTGCCCGTTAATCGCTTAGCTGTTGGCAAGCACTGGGGGATCACGTGAAGTTCATTTACAAGTTCGGCCTTGGCCTTATGGGGCGGATGGCAACCACGAATATCGGACTGATCGCAGCCGGCGTGGCCTTTTATGCCATGCTTGCCGTGTTTCCCGGAATTTCGGCCATCATCGCGATCTGGACTGCTTTTGCAGACCCATCCACCATCCGCACCTATCTTGCGGTCGCCGATGATTTCATCCCGCCCCAAGCGTGGCAGCTTTTGAACGACCAGATCCAAAGCTGGCTGATCAGCCCGCACGAATCGATTGGCGTCGGGACAGTGATATCGCTGGCGGTCACGCTGTTTTCGGCCCGTGCGGGTGTAGGGGCCCTGGTGTTGGGGCTGAACCTGATTCACGGCGTCAAACCCCGCAACACGATCTGGAGCCTGCTTTTCGCCTATTTCATGACCCTTGCGCTTGTCGGTGTCATGCTGGTGGCGTTGGCCACCATCGTGTTGGTGCCGATCATCGTAAATTTCCTGCCCTTTTTGAACCTCGGCCCGATCCACGACTATACCGAGATCATGCTATCGGCATTGCCTTGGGCGGGAATGGTCTTGCTGATGCTTTCGACGCTGGGGCTGTTATACCGGTATGGCCCGCGCTCCAGACGGGGAAAACGCGATCCGCTTCTTACCGTTGGGGCCTTTGTGGCGGCGGGCGTGTGGGGCGCAGCAAGTTTCGGCCTGACATTTTACCTTACGAATTTTGCCAATTATTCGAAAGTATACGGCTCCATCGGGGCGGTGATTGCACTGTTATTGTGGCTGTATCTGTCGGCATTTGCAATTCTGCTGGGAGCTGCGGTGAATGCAGAATTGCGCAACCGAAGGTCCGGTGAAATCGCCCCTGCCACGCAGGAAGGCGATGCCCGCTAAGGCGCGCGCGCCCAACCGGACTGCATAAAAAAACGGGGCCAGCGCGGCCCCGTTTTTCATATTTTGATGACCGCTTTAAGGGCTTTAGTAGTCCTTCTCGACAAACAGCCCGATACCGCTGTTGCCATCCGACCCGACACTGCCACGCGCAGTCACACTATCGGAGATATCAAGGTTCAGGTGGATTTCCGTCTGCCCGCCTGTGCCCAGCTCCACATCGGTGTATAGCTTGTCAGAGATGTATTTGCCTGCCGTCACGGTGGCGTTGCCCTCGTCATCTGTGCCCACGTTCAGATCATCCAGACCGGTGCTGTTGCGCAGCCGCGACATGATCCCGTTATCGTTGCGCCCCGCAAGCGTTGCCACTGCGGATGCAAGCTGCGCGGCCTGCAACGCGGAGATGTTTTCCAGCCCACGACCAAAGAGCAACTGCGCCAAAACCTCTTCTTGCGGCAATTCTGGGGCCGAACTGACAGACAGCTCCGGCTCGTTTGCATCGCCGTAGATCGAGAGGGTGATGGCATAGTCGCTTTTCGTCGTGGTCGCGGCAAAGTTGATATAGGGCACGAAATTGCCCTGAAGCGAGATCGACCCCTGATCAAGGGTGAACCGCTGGGTCAGCACGTCCAGCCGCCCGCGCACCAGATCGAATGTCCCGATGGGAACGATATTGGCCGTGGTGCCGGTCAGGCGCAATTCGCCGCCCAACTCCGCATCCAGACCGCGCCCACGCACAAAGATCTGGTTGGGGGCACGGATTGTGATGTCCAGCGGATAAACCGCACCGCCACCCGAACCGCTCTCGCCGCCGCCGGTATCTTTTAGCAGGCCTGCGCGTTCGCGCGTCTGGCGGGTCTGGGCGGATTCCGCGACGTGATCAATATCGGGAATATCCTCAATCCCGCCCAATCCGGTGGATGGCACACGAATCTCCGTATCTGCCAGCGCCAGATCACCGGTGATACGCGCGCCGCCCGTCAGGGCACCGTTCACACCGATTTGCCCCGTAACACGGGTATCGTAAAGGTTGGGGTCGCGCAGGCGCGCACGATCAAGCGCGATGTTCAGCTGTGCGTTGAACGGCGCCGACAGCGTGATGGGACCGGTCACAGACAGCCTGCCCCCATCCTCGAACCGTGCATTTGTATCAAGGTTCAGACGTCCGCCCGACAGATTGGCATTCACGGCCATATCCTGCAACGCCAGCCCCAAGGTAGGGGCCGACACCCGCAAGCCGCTGCCTGAAATCGTGCCGCTCAGCGAATTAAGCGCAAGCGGCCCGTTGAGCGCCAGATCGAACTGCAACGGCCCTTCGACCGAGCGCGGCTCGATAAACGCATTGGCCAGCGCCGATTGCGTCGATCCGTTGAGACGCAGGTTTGCTTTGGCGAAATTGGACGCAAGCGTGCCCGACACCGCCGCCCGCGTATTTGCCGGACCGGTTGCATTGATGTCCAGCGCATATTGCGTGCCATTGTCGCGAACCTGACCGTTCACGCTGACTGCGCCGGGAAAACCCGGAGCCAAAAGCGCAAGGTTGTTCAGGCGTGCGTTCATGTCGATCTGGCGATTTCCATCGGCGATGCGCCCTTTTGCGCTGGCCGTCAGCTGCGGGTTGTTCAGTTGGAAATCCTGCAACTGGATTGTCGTGCCGTTCTGAAGCGCCTGCACCTGCAGAACCGTTTGCCCCGCCAGCAACCGGTCTGCCTGCGACTGCCCGATACCAAGGTTGTTGGTCGTGGCGCGCAGGTCGATCTGGTTGCCATCCGCGCCCGCGCTAAGCGTAGCGGTTGCATTCAAACGGCCGCGATATCCACCGCCCAGCCCCGACAGATCGCCATCAACCTTGGCGTTGATCTGGCCTGCGCCGTCAGCAATCTGGCCATCCGCGCTGGCGGTCAGATGCGGATTGTCGACATTGAGCTGGTTGATCGTGATCTGGCCGTCTTTTTCAAGCACATCCAGATCGATCACCGTGCGTCCCGACATCAGGCGGTCCGCCTGTGCCTGACCGATCGATACGTTCTGGCCGATCGCGTTCATCTTTACACGCCGACCCTCATCGCTTTCAGTATAGCTGGCCTCGGTGGTCACCGAGCCACCATAGCCCGCGCCAAGCACAGACAGATCGGCCCGCGCGGTTGCGTCAATCTGGCTGCGCCCCGTGGCCAGCGTGCCCGACGCCTGCGCGGTCAATGCGCGTGCATCGGCGGTGAACGAGCGCAATGTTATGCCCGTCTCATCACGTTTGGCCGACAGGGTGATTTTGGATGTGCCGGCAAGGGCTGCATCCGCCTGTGGTTGGCCCACCGTCAGATCCTGACCGGTCAGATCGATATTGGCATCGAATGCACCGGCAAGCGCTGTGAACGTGCCGTCGACATCACCGCGCACGGACCCCGACAGCGGCCGTCCGGACACCCCCGACAGGCGCGACAGATCATCATGGCGTATGGTGGCCTTGGTGGCGATATCCAGCCCCTTGGCGAGGTCCTGAAACTGGACCTGTCCCTCGACACCGTAATCGCGTCCGATGGCGCGCAGCTGCGACAGGCGCAAGGGCGCGCCTTTCTGCCACGAGAACACCGTCTTGGCGGTCAGGAACGGCCCCACAGCCTCTGCCAGATCAGGATCGGACATTTCGATCCCGGTGCCGTTGATCAATACGCTTCCGTCCACCGCCGGATCCTGTCCGGTGTTCTGTGTGATCTGTCCGGATCCTTCCAGCCGCACTTCCTTTAGCGCCATGGACTGTGTCACCAGCTGCGCCACCTGCCCCTTCAGGCTCCAGCCATCCCCCTGACTGCGATCATACGACAGCTTCAGCGCCGCATTGGCCAATGTGGTCTCGCCGCCGGACACAGGCAACACCACCTGCTCGCCCGACGCCAGTCCGACATTCACATCCAGATCGATCACATCGGGCATCCGTGAGGGAAGCAAGATCACAGATCCGTGCAGATCGACCGCCTCTGCCTTCATATCCAGCTGGCTCAATTCGATACCGCCGCTGGGTTTCAACGCCCCTTCCACATCAAGGCGCACATCATTGCCAAAGAAGCTATGGTACTGCGCATCCAGCATGGGTGTAAGATCGCCGGACAGTTTCACGACAAAGGTCTTGTCGGGCGCGGTGCCTGCGGGGGCCTCTTCGGGCACCCGATCTGCAAGGCTCACCTTGCCTGTCAAACGCTGCTGACCATCCGTGGCCAAGGAAATATCGGCGCTGAAATCGCTCAACGGTCCGTCGCCCGCCACAGCCAGCGTGACCGGCGGCTCGCCCGGCAATCCGATAAGGCCGGACACAAGCCCGCCCTGCCCCTCTTGCGCAAGCAGATCGACCGACAGCGCCTGCGTATCGTTTTCATAGCTCGCCTTGAGCGAGAACTCCCCCGATACATCGTCGGTGCGTGTGATATTCAGTTCAGCCTGACCATCGCCGCCCGCCAGCCGGACAGAGCCATTGGCCGAAAACTCCAGCGGTTGGCCGATGACCGTCTTGCCAAGCGTCACCTTCTTCACATCCAGCTTGCCGACATCAATCGACACCGGCAATTCGGGCAGCGAGAACGGCTTGGCCTCTGCCGGCGGAAGATCCACGCCCTCAGCCGGTTCCGGCAGGCGTGATAGCTCGATCTCGTCGGCGGATAATTCCTTGATATCCACCTCGCCCCGCAGCAAGGCAGAGCGGTTCCATTGCAGGCCCGCATTGCGGATGACCAGCCAAGGGCCTTTGCTGTCGGATATGGTGAGGGTTTCAAAAGTGGCGCGCGACGAAAGCGCGCCCTTGAACCCGTCAAGCCGGATCGTGCGCCCCTCACCGGAGAGTTTATCCTCGATCAGGCCGGTCAGGTAGGATCTGTCACGGTCGGATTGGGCGGGGGCTGCGGCCCCTGCGGGCGCAGATGTATCCGCGCCGGTGGCATCTTGTGCAAACCCGGTCATGGGCCACAAAACGATGAATACGATTGCGAGTTTCTTAATCATTAAAATGCCTGCCCCAAGCCAACATACAGCTGGATCCCGTCGCCTGTGTCACCATCAACCGGCCCGGCCACATCAAGACGGATCGGACCGATACCGGTTTTATATCGCAACCCTAGCCCTGCACCCGAATGCCAGTCGCCATCGCCATCGGCTGCAACATAGCCCGCGTCATAAAACGCCACCGCCCCGATTGACTCTGTGATGCCGGCGCGGAACTCGCCTGAAAAGCCGACAAACTCTGTCCCGCCGGTTTTCAGCGTGCCATTGTCAAGCTGCTCGACGCCCAAAGATTGGTACGGCTGGCCGCGCACGGTGCCGCCACCGCCGGAATAAAACAGATAATTACGCGGCGTTTCTTCCAGATCGGAGCCGACAACACTGCCAAACTGGAACCGCCCCGCCATGACATACCGGTCATCACTGCCAAAACCGTAATAGCTGCGCACATCGCCCGTGGCCTGCAAGCCCGTGCCGGTCTGGCTGTTCAGCCCCACAAACGGCGTCACGCCAAGCTTGGCATAATATCCGCCTGTGGCATCGGTCGCGCTGTCGCGGGTGTCGACCGTCAGCGTTCCGGGCAGGGCGATCTGGCTGAAATAACTGTTGCCACTATCGTCTGTCACCTTCGAAAAGCTGTATTTCACTCCCAGCTCGCCGGTGATTTCCTTGCTGAAATACTGCGTAACACCAAAGCCGAGGTTGCCGGTATCCTCGTCGTAGTCTTCCTCTGACAGACGTGCCACGCCGCCTTCAAGATAGGCCGAGGTATCAGCGCCGAAGGTCGCTGGCCGATCCAGACGCGCGCCCAGCGAATAATCCGTACCGCCGCTTGACCCGCCAATGCCCGACACTTCGGCATCAATCCGCAACCGCTCGGCCCCGCCCAGCAGGTTGCGATGCATCCAGTAGCCAGACAGCGTCAAACCGTCGACAGTTTCGTATTCGATCCCTGCGCCCAGCCTGCGGGTTTTGTTTTCTACGACCCCCAAAGTGTAATCCAGAGAATTATCGGGGTTGAGCGTCTCGGCCTCGGTAAATGTGGTGGAGCTGAACACACCCGCACGGCGCAGACGCGTACGCACCAGTTCCAGTTCATCGGGATCGAACACCTCGCCCTCGGGGAAGCCTGCGATCTTGCGCAAACGGCGCGGGTCCATCCGCTCGTAGCCCTCAATGGTCAGATCGCCGAATGTCACCTTCGGCCCCGGCGCCAGCGCAATGCTGGAGGCCAAGGTATTGGAGCGGTGGTCTGCGGTAATTTTCTGGCCGGCCACATTGGCTTTGGCATGGCCCGCATCGCGCCATCCGTCCACCGCGCCCTGCGCCGTCTCGCGGATCACGCTGGTACGTGCCGTCTGACCGCGCTTGTAACCGTCGGGCAGCTCCGTGCCCTTGGCCACAGGGGCGATATCTGCCTGTGAAAACGTAAACTTGGGGCCGGGATCAACGCTGATCGTGATCGAACGGATCGCATCGGGCGCATCAAGTGGCGCGATATTCGCCGCCTCGCGACCGTTCACAAGAATGGAGATATTGGGAGAGTAAAACCCCTGATCGTAGAGTGCGGCCAGCAAACGGGCATAATCGGCGCGGGCAGAGCCGAAAAGATCCTGTGCATCAACGGCGGCGTCTTCGTCTTTTGCCTCTTGTGTGGCCCCGACCGTTAGCGACGCGGACCGCAGCGCTTCTGTCAGATCCTTATCTCCGCCTGCAACGTTGAAAGAGAGCGTGTCTTGCGCGAAACCCGCACCGCCCAAGAGCGACAGGATCGCGCCCGCCACTAAAACTTTTGTTCCACGCACTACGCTCACCCTACTCGCCCGATTTTCTTTTCACAGTTGCAGCAAAACGGATAAATTTCCAGTGTTGAGAGTCTCTGCGCGCAATGTTTCGGGTTCAAATCCGCGATATATCGCGGCTGTTGTTTTATAGTGACGATGCACCACCCGACCGCGGCTGCCCCTTATACGGGGATAGGGCGACAAGGTCCGTGCCATCCCCTTGGGCCAGCCCCCGCTTTCCGGCGGCTCAGGTCCGGATCAGGTGCGAAAAATAAGGCCCATCGGTGTATCAAGGTAAACCGCCAGCCAGCGGGTGTAGGGACGCGGATCGCGGTGGATATCGCGCGCCAGGTCCGCCAGTTCAACCCAGCGGGTTGCCGACACCTCTGCGGGGTCGGGCTGCAAGGTCATCGTCTCGTTGGCTTGGGCCACAAAAATATCAACGACCTCGTGCTCGATCAGGCCACAGCCCACATCGGCACGGTATTCCAGCCGCTGGGTGTGAACAGGGGCCAGTCCGGTGATACCCAGTTCTTCGTGCAAACGGCGCGTGGCACAATCGCGCGGGTCTTCCCCCCATCTTGGATGGGTGCAGCATGTGTTGGCCCACAACCCTGCGGAATGATATTTGCCTGTGGCGCGCTGCTGGACCAGCACCTGAGTGCCGCGCATGACAAACACCGATACGGCCTTGTGACGCAGCCCCAAACGATGCACGGCCAGCTTCTCAACCGCCACAAGGTCATCGCCGCGCCACGCGGGGATCATCTCGTCCATTACAGATCCTTATATGTAAACGCCGCCGCAAGCGTGGCTTGTGGCGGCGTAGAATGGTCGCAAAGCAAGGGCAGACAGCCTCTACCGCCTGCCCCCCTTGGTCACGGCTCTCAGTTCGGCTGTTGTGTCGTATCGGCTTGCTGCGCCTCGGCACGGCGGGCCAGTTCGGCCCGGTACAGCTGTACGAAATCAACCATATCGAGATTGAACGGCGGGAAGCCACCATCACGGGTTACATCCGACACGATGCGGCGCACGAAGGGGAACAACTGGCGCGGGCATTCGATCAACAGGAAAGGGTGGATCTGATCGGCCGGCACACCTTCGATGTGGAAAATTCCGCCATAATCAAGCTCCAGAAGGTATAGCGGCGTCTCGTTGCCCTTGTTTTTCGAGGTCACCTTGAATTTGCAGATCACCTCGTACTGGTTTTCAACCTGACGTCGCTTGGCATCAAGGCTCACCTGAACCTGCATTTCGGGCTGGACGTCGGACGATTGCAACCCCTTTTGCGCCACCATATTCTCGAACGACATATCCCGCACATATTGCGCGAGGATTTTCATCTTCATCGCTTGTTGCTGCTGGGTCTGCTCGCCGTTCTGGGCTTCGGGGGCGGCTGTGCCGTTGGTCTCTTCGCTCATATTTTACTGCTCCTGTTGGACTTTGCAAAAATCTCTAGCACCCGCGGCGCTTCGGCTCAATGCTGTGTCCAACCGGAATTGCCCGGCCGTGGCGGCGTTTCATCGGAAATTTCTTCATATTCGCCGTCAATGACGGTGGGGCCATGTCCACGCGGGGGCGAGGCAGGGTTGGGGCGCGGCCCACCCGGACCGTGGCCGCCCATGCCAGCGGGGTTCGGGCCACGCGGTGCGCCCCCCCCCATCTGGAAGCTCTGGACCTTGACCCGTTGGGCCACTTGCTTGAGCACCATGTCCCGCACCTTCGGCACCAGAAGCAACAGTCCGCATGTGTCGGTGAAAAAGCCCGGCGTTAGCAACAAAGCCCCTGCGAAAAGGATCATCGCACCATGGGCCAAAGGCTGGCTGGGGTCCCCGAGCTCCGCCATCGAACGTCGCAGATCATTCAAGGCGCGCGCGCCCTGACTGCGCACCAGCGATGTGCCAGCGACGGCTGTAATAATCACAATGGCCAGCGTCGGCCACAGGCCGATCAAACCGCCCACCTGAATGAACAGGCCGATTTCGATCAACGGGACCAGAAGAAAGGCCAGAAAGATCCACATGGTTTATCCTTTTCTCTTCGTCAGTAATCGCCCCGAACATACCGATACTCGGTGGCATGGACTTGAACGCATCGGTATCTTACATATGTTCACATTGTCCGAAAACAAACCCGTCAGCCCCAAAGGGATTCAGATGAACAACGCCGTCATTCAGCTCATCGTGCTTGCAGCGATCGCTATCTTTCTGATCTTACGGCTGAAAAGCGTATTGGGCACACGCGAAGGGTTTGAAAAAACGCCAGAGCCCGAAGAAACCGTCACACCGGTCAGCGAACGTAAATTCGAGGTGATCGAGGGTGGCCCGGACCGCGATATCATCGATCATGTGCCCGAAGGCTCGCCGTCGGCCGTGGCTTTGGGCCAGATGAAGCAGGCCGAGCCTTCTTTCGAGGTCGCAGGCTTCCTCAAGGGTGCGCGTGGTGCCTACGAGATGATCCTGATGGCTTTCGAAACCGGCGATCTGGAAAAAATCCGCCCGTTCCTGTCTGCCGATGTCTTCAGCGCCTTCGAGGCCGCAATCGAACAGCGCAACGCGCGCGGCCTGACGGTTCACGCCAATTTTCTGGGGCTGAACGATCTGGCCATGCAGGAGGCGACATTCAACACGGCCACGCAAGAGGCAGAGCTTTCCGTGCGCTTTGGCGCAGAGCTGATCTCTGTCGCCAAGAACGAGGCAGGCGAGGTCGTCGAAGGCGATCCGAAATCCCCCCGCAAGCAGCGCGACATCTGGACATTTGCCCGCAAAATGGGTGCCGCAGATCCAAATTGGCAACTGGTTGCCACGGATGGCTGACGATGTGTCGCTCCTCCTGCGTTCCGCCTGATTACATAGATTTGCGTATAACATGCGCCGCCCTCATGGGGGCGGCGTTTTGCATGCGCACCAGCCATCGGGGGGCGTGATGGGGCGCAAACGCAAACTAAGCCCCGAAGAACGGGATCTGTGGGGCCGCGTCGCCAAAACGACACAGCCCTATGATCCCAACCGGCGCAATCTGGCGGGCGAGTTTTCCAGCGCCATGCGCGCGGCGGATGAAATACCCCCACCCCCTGCTCAGGCACCACAAAAGCCCAAACCCGCGCCACCGCCAGCGCCGGTTGATCTGGGCAGGCTCCGGCTGGCTGGAAAGCCACCGCGCGGCCCGTGGTCGCACACGCCTGTCGCAGCCTCCACCCACGTCCCGCCCGACCAGCCGCTGCGCATGGACCACAAGGCCCATCGCAATATGACGCGGGGCCGGATCAAACCCGATGCGCGCATCGACCTGCACGGCATGACCCAAAGCGAAGCACATCCGGAGTTGATCCGCTTTATCCTGCGTGCCCAAGACCATGGGCACCGGCTGGTTCTGGTGATCACCGGCAAGGGCAAACAACGCGAGGATTGGGACCCGATCCCGCAACGAATGGGTGTTTTGCGCCATCAGGTGCCACAGTGGCTGCGCATCGCGCCGCTTGGCCCTGTGGTCATGCAGATATCGCAAGCGCATCAACGTCACGGGGGTGAAGGGGCATATTACGTCTATCTGCGTCGGCTGCGTTGAATGCGCGCCCTTGCAGGCATCCGTCTTGCGAGGGCGCGTTTGGGCCGGCTTACGCGGATCTGGGGCCTGTGTAGACCGCGTGCCGCAGCAGACAAACCACAGCTCCGCCCGATGGTGCCCGCAAGATTGCCGCCCTCCCCCGAGCAGCTGCGCGCGCCGATGCGGCACAAACCTGCACGCAGGCCAGCGCGGCGCCCATCTTCCACAGACCGGTTATCCGCCCATGCGTGTGGACCCGATAAGGGGAGCACGGCACAAGCCCACGCTCCATGAGACACGGAGCACGGAGCACGGAGCACGGAGCACGGAGCACGGAGCACGGACGATATAGGCCGTAAGTGGTACGTAGTCAGGCATTTTCTGGCTACGCCACATGATAAACGGCGCGAGGATTTCCCCTCGCGCCGTCTTTCAAACCACAAAAACAGCCCCGCGCCTGCTTCACAAGATGCAGGGCAGACGGGCCTAAAGCACGTAACGGCTCAAATCAGTGGATTTGGCCAATTCGCCCACTTCCTTTTCAACGAAAGCGGCATCGATGCTGACGTTCTCGCCGCCCCGATCCGGCGCGGTAAACGACAACTCCTCGAATACCCGCTCCATCACGGTATAAAGCCGCCGCGCCCCGATATTCTCGACCGTGGCATTCACCTCTGCCGCAATTCTGGCCAGCGCCTCGATCCCGTCTTGGGTAAATTCGACGCCGACCTCTTCTGTCTTCATCAGCGCGGAATACTGACGGGTCAGCGCATTGTCGGTTTCGGTCAGGATGCGGACGAAATCAGCCTCTGTCAGGGCTTGCAATTCCACACGGATAGGCAAGCGGCCCTGCAATTCGGGCAACAAGTCAGACGGTTTCGCAATATGGAACGCACCTGAGGCGATGAACAGGATATGGTCGGTTTTGACCGGCCCGTGTTTGGTGGAAACGGTTGTGCCTTCGATCAGGGGCAGCAGATCGCGCTGCACCCCTTCGCGCGACACATCGCCGCCACGGGCCTCCTGGCGGGCGCAGACCTTGTCGATCTCGTCGATGAACACGATCCCGCCATGCTGCACAGCCTCCAGTGCTGCGGTCTTCACTGCCTCGTCATCCAGCAGCTTGTCAGCCTCCTCCGAGATCAGCAACTCGTAGCTTTCGGCCACGGTCACCTTGCGGCGCTGTTTTTTGCCGGTGTTGAAGGCCTTGAACAGATCTTGTAGCCCCTGCATCTGCTGCTCCATACCGGGCTGGTTGCCCATCATGCCCAGAGGGGAGCCGCCGGAGGGGTCGCTGACCTCGACCTCGATCTCCTTGTCGTCCAAGATCCCGTCGCGCAGCTTCTTGCGAAACATCTCGCGGGTGGATTCGCGCGCATCGGTGCCTGCCAATGCCTCGACCACACGCTCCTCGGCGGCGCTATGGGCGCGCGATTTCACATCCTCGCGCATGTATTCGCGGGTTTCGGCCATCGCGACATCGGTCAGGTCGCGGATGATCTGTTCCACATCGCGCCCGACATAGCCCACTTCGGTGAACTTCGTGGCCTCGACCTTCAAAAACGGGGCTTTGGCCAGTTTTGCCAGACGGCGCGAGATTTCGGTTTTACCAACGCCGGTCGGCCCGATCATCAGGATGTTTTTGGGATAGACCTCTTCGCGGATATCATCGCTGAGTTGCTGGCGCCGCCAACGATTGCGCAATGCGACCGACACGGCGCGTTTTGCCGCCTTTTGGCCAATGATAAAGCGGTCCAGCTCGGACACGATTTCGCGGGGTGTAAGATTGGTCATGGATTACTCCGTTGCATAGGGTGGCAAACGCGACTTGCCGGGGAACCCGGGCAAAATCCGCATCACATGCAGCCTGAGCGCGGTCCAGAAGGCCCCGAGCACGGTCAGCATGATGCCAATGAAGAAAAGAACCGGGGCCGAGATTTCAAACCAGTTGAGATCGGGGCCGCTATGGTCTGTCAGATAGCTTACAAGAAAGATCAGATAGCCGATGGCGGCGGTCAGGAAAGATCTGCGATCAATCACCAACGCCATCAGGGTAATCAGCGCCAGCGCCAGCGCCAGCAACGCATAACCGAGCCCCGGCCCCATCTGGATGAACGTCATCGCGATGGTGTTGACCAAGGCAGGCGCGGCGCACAGATGCAGCCAGAAGCCGCTGGCCGATGCCCGCCCCAGACGATGCGGGTCACGCATGTCGAACCACATTCCACCGGCAAAAGCGACGATCCCGAAGATCAGCGTGCCGATTGCCAGCGAGGAGTTGCGCAGATCGAGCGCCGTGTCGAACCCGCGCATGGGGCTGGGGAACACATCCTGCGGCGTGCCGAAAATCGTGAAACACGCAGCAAAGCCGCATAATGCGATCAGCACCATTGTGAACGGCAGGCGAAACCGCCGGTACCAGCCAGTAAGGGCCGCCACGACCAGAACAATCACGCTCAGGATCACGGATCTGGGATTGCTTTCAAGACTGAAGACATGACCGAGCAGCCAGATCGTCAGTGGCAAGAGCGCCCAGAAAAAGGTCAGCACCAGCAGGATCGATGGCAAAACCATCCGCCGTCTGCGTGTGAAATATTCAGCCATCGCCCAAAGGGCGACCACCCACACTGCATAGTTGAACGCAAGCGTCGCCCCGACAGGGCCGCCGGCGCTGGGGATCAGATGGCCAAACAGCAGGCTTAACCCGAAGGCGCCCGCAATCAGGATCGCCAGCCCAACGGTCACGAATATCTCGGAGAAGCCGCGAAACAGTTCGAACGGCTCGTCCTCGGCGGCGCGGTGGCCTGCGCGCGCATCCGCAAGCGCCAGAACGCTGGACGCCTGGGCTTCGTTCAGATGCCCTGCGGCGACAGCCGCGCGCAGATCGTCACGGGTTAAATCAGCCAATGCTCTCGACCGTCAAATTACCATTTGTATAAACACAAATATCGGACGCGATTTTCATCGCCTTGCGCGCGACGCCTTCGGCATCCAGATCACTTTCCATAAGCCCGCGTGCCGCCGCCAGCGCGAAGTTCCCGCCAGAGCCGATGGCCGCGATGTCATGCTCGGGTTCAAGCACATCGCCCGCACCAGTGATCACGAACAGGTCCTTGCCATCGGTCACGATCAGCATCGCTTCCAGATTTTTCAGGTATTTGTCCGTGCGCCAGTCTTTGGCAAGTTCAACGCAGGCGCGGGCAAGCTGACCCGGGGCCGCTTCAAGTTTGACTTCCAGCCGCTCCAGCAGCGTAAACGCATCGGCGGTAGAACCCGCAAACCCCGCGACCACATCATACCCGCCGGGTGACAGCCGGCGCACCTTGCGGGCCGTGCCCTTGATCACCGTCTGTCCAAGGCTGACCTGACCATCACCGGCCACCACGACCTTGTTGCCTTTGCGCACACCGATAATCGTCGTGCCGTGCCAACCTGGAAATTTTTCGTCCGACATAGATACCTCCATTTGCGCACAGATATGTAGGCGCAGCAAAAGGCTTGCAACCCTACGAAGGCTCTTGCTGTTTTGTGCGGGGGATGGCTAGCTTGCGCCATGACGCATGAACACCTCTCGCTGTACCTCGACAAGGCCGCCCTGACACGGGTGAATGCCGGCACGCATAATTTCTTTCACCGGCTGGCTGGCGCGGTAAAAAGCGCAGGCTGGACGGTCAGCGCAGAGGAAAACACGTTGTCTGCACGGTTTTCGGCGGCCACGCGCAAAGGCTATGCCTTATACCATATGGAGCCGCCGTCACATGATCGTGCGCTGACGTGCCGTCGCACCTATACCGGGGCGTTCTGGCATATCGAAGCCGAGGCAGAGCGCTGGAACTGGCCTGTGGCGCAAACAGCCTTTGATCCCGCGCAGATCGACCTGCCCGAGGCCGAGCGTTTCTTCGAGACCACGCGCAACCGGATGTTTGGCGATGTGCCAACGACCGCCGATCACGGCTTCATCCTGATGCCACTGCAAGGCCGCCTGTCAGAGCACCGCTCGTTTCAGTCGATGAGCCCGCTGCAGATGATAGAGGAGGTGATGGTGCGCGTTGAAAAACCCGTGCGCGCGACACTTCACCCCAACGAGACCTACACACCGGCGGACCGGCAGGCGCTGGTCGCACTGGCCAACAGGTTTCCGCATTTTTCGGTAGAAGAGGGGAATTCGGCCGAATTGCTGCGCAACTGCAGCTATGTCATCACCCAAAACAGCGGCGTCGCGTTCGAGGGCTATCTGCTGCGCAAACCCGCGGTATTATTTGCCAAGATCGATTTCCACCACATTGCAGGTTCGGTGCCGCAAACGGGCGTGGATGATGCGTTCGCGCGGATCGAACAGCCGATTGCATTCGAGCGTTATATCGCTTGGTTTTTGCAATCCAACGCGCTCAACGCCGGTCGGCCGGAATTCGAGACACAGATACTGGCCCATCTGCGCGAGAAGGGATGGCCGATCTGGGCCAGACAGACGAGCGATACCTGAGCATGCAGACGGGGGGAACCTGACAGTGCCCCCGGCCCCGCCTACGTCCTTGGCCGGTTCACAAAAAAGACGCCCCGATCAAGGGGCGTCTTTGAAGGCTATCTCACAGCGCATAGAATGCGCCATCATCACAGTGCGTCGTTGATCCAGTTTTGCAGCGCGGCTTTTGGCGCGGCGCCGATCTTGTTGGAGACGACTTCGCCGTTTTTGAACAAAAACAGCGCCGGAATGCCACGCACGCCAAGTGCGGCAGGGCTTTCGGGGTTTTCATCGACGTTGATCTTGGCAATTTTCACCTTGCCGCCCATTTCTTCTGCGATTTCTTCAAGCGCAGGGCCGATCTGGCGGCACGGGCCGCACCATTCTGCCCAGAAATCGACAACCACAGGAACATCGGACTGACGCACTTCGGCGTCAAAGGTCGCATCGGTAACGGGAACTGTAGCCATTGGCGGTCTCCTGAATTTTATGTTGAAGCGAACCTATGTACGGCCCGCCGGTCCGTCAAGATGGGCCAACGGTGCGCAGGGCGGCATCCATCTGTGCGTCATCAAGCCAGTCGATGCGCGCGTTTGCGGTCCACAGCAGGCCGCATTCGATTGGTCTGTCAGTATAAATCTGGCGCAAAGCCGCCCTGTAGGCGGCCAATTGGCGCACCAGACCCAGCGGGATTTGCGACAGATCGTCCGGCACAACAGCGTTGGATTTATAATCCACAAGCCGTACACGATCCGGTGTAACAAGCAATCTGTCGATCACACCATGCATGCGGGCGCCGTTTGCCTCCGCCAGTTCTGCAGTCAGTTCTACCTCCGCCAGGGCATCAGGGCCAAGGAACGGCTGCATTTCTGGCGCATCCAATACGCCGCGGGCCTCGGCCATAAGGGCGGGGATATCATCATCATGGGCCGCGTCCTCGCCGGTAAGCAGCAAATCGCGCGCCCAGTCATCCCAGCACTCCGCAGGCCAGTTCGGCAGATGCTCCAACAACAGGTGCAACTGGCGCCCGCGCCGTTTTGCAGACTCCTCGTCCAGATGCGCGCCGTCCCCGGGCAAGGCTTTGGCTCCGCCAAGATCGGAGGGCGAAATCGAACGCGGCGGTGGCTCGGGTCGCTGTGCATGGCGCGTGGCCCACTCGGGGACCTCAGGCAGGATGTCTTGCGTGACACTCGCCCGCGCGCCGTTCGGCGGCCACGCGCCATGCCCGAACCGGCGGATCTGGCCCAGATCGGACAGCGCAGCAGAAAACGGTGCGGCCGTGGTATCGCCCGCCTGCGCAAGCCCTGCCGACACAAGCGAATACCAACTGTCACCGGCATCACCCGGATCGCCCGGACATGCAACGATCAACCATTTTTCGGCCCGCGTCATCGCCACGTAGAGCAGCCGCATTTTTTCTTCGATCTGGCGCTCGGCGTGATCGGCTTGGGCCTCTGCTTCGGCCTCGGGGCGGTCATCGCCGCTGCCGGCCCAGGCGGCGATATCGTCAGGGCCCAAACGGTAGACCTCGCGCTTGCGCGGCGGGCGCGGCTTGGCGGTATCGGGCAAGATCACGACGGGCGCCTCCAGCCCCTTGGAGCCGTGCACGGTCATCACCCGGATCGCGCGCCCCGCCCCTTCCAGCTGGCGCTTGACCTCCACATCATCGGCATCCAGCCAGACCAGAAAACCGGTCAGGCTGGGCACCTCGGCCCGCTCGAACGCCAGAGCCTGCGATATCAGCTCGTCGATCCCGTCCTCGGCCTCGACACCCAGACGCGCGATCAGTTTCTGTCGTCCGCCATGGCGGGTCAGCAGGCGTTCGATCAGATCATGCGGTCGCAGGAAATCCGCCTGATCGCGAAGGTCCTGCAGCACCCGCAACGTCTCTGGATGCGTCTCGGTTTTGCGCAGCGCCTGCCACAGATAGCCTTTTCGCGGCTGCGCCAAACTGTAAAGATCCTGCTCCGTCCAGCCGAAAAACGGCGATTTCAGCGCCTCCGCCAGTGACAGATCATCCTCTGCGGTGGCCAGAAATGCCAAAACGGCGCGGATATCTTGCACGGCAAGTTCCGCGCCCAGTTTCAGCCGGTCGGCCCCCGCAATCGTCAGCCCTTCGGATTTACACGCGCGAATGATCTCGGCAAAAAGCGGCCCGCGCCGCTGCACCAAAATCAGGATATCACCCTCATGCATAGGCCGCGCGCCCGTGCCCGAGGCATCGGGCAATTGCACACCTGCATCAATCATCGCGCGGATTTCTGCGGCAATCGTACGGGCCAGAATAACGGTGGGATGGGTGTCTTCGACCTGATCGACCGGATCTTCCCAGTTTTCCTCATGCGGGTTTTGGGTCTTTTCGATCAGCGGCCACAGATCGACCCGCCCCGGCATATCGCCAAAAAACGAGATGTGCTCGGGCGTGCCGCCAAGACCGACATTGGCCGGCCCCGCAAACGTCAGATCAGTCATACCCAGAACAGCATGTGAGGAACGGAACGAATGCTGCAACTGGCTTTCCTGCAAGGGCCGGCCGATGGCTGCGAATTTATCGGAAAAATGGCGCTGCATGGCCTCGAACGCACGCAAATCGGCGCCTTGGAACGAATAGATCGACTGTTTCCGGTCGCCCACCACAAAGATGGTGCGCGACTGATCGCGCGCGCCCTCGCCAGCGGTAAACTCGTCGGCCAGACGTTCGATGACATGCCACTGGCTGGGGCTGGTGTCTTGCGCCTCGTCAACCAGAATATGATCAATCCCGCCATCAAGGCGGAACAACACCCATTGCGCCAAGGCCGAATCCGACATCAAACGCCCAGCGCGCAAGATCAGATCATCGAAATCCAGCCAGCCGCGGGCCGCCTTGGCGGCCTCAAGGCGGGGCAGAAAGGCATTGGCAAACCGGTGCAGGGCCTCGGTGCGTTCTGCGGCGGCAAGCCCCAGCCTGAGCGGCCTTGCGGCCTCCACCCGCTCCATCAGCGCCTCCAGTTCAGGCATGAAACTGGCGGCGGCGGTCTGGGTTTTCTTGGTGGGAAACTTTCCGATCTTGGCCGTGAAAGGCGCGGTGGCTTTTGCGCCCGTCAGAAACAGGCCCTCCAACAGGGTCAGTCCGGCCATATCGGCTGCGCGCAACTGGCCCAGCTTTTCGGCGGCTTTCACATCCGTCGCACTGCCCGCGGCCAAAACCGGTACCAGCTGGCGCAACATGGCCAGATCATCGCGGTCAAACACATCCCCCAGCAGGGCATCGCGATCAAATTCGGGCGGCAGACCGAAGAGGGTGCGAATTTCATCGCCACTCGGGCGCGTGGCAAACCCGTCCCGATTACGGCTGATATCCGATAGGATCCCGCTCAGGTCATCTGTTGAATAATACCGCACCAACTGGTCGAGTACCGCACAATCGGGACCGGTGGCGATATCTTCAAGAATCTGGCCGCGCAGCAGATCAGCGGCACGATCGTCCATTTCCCGAAACCCGTGCGGGACGCCCGCCTCCAGCGGAAACCGCCGCAAAAGCGCCGCGCAAAAGCTGTGAATCGTCTGGATTTTCAAACCGCCCGGCGTTTCGATCGCCTTGGCAAACAAACGCCGCGCTTCGGCCAGACGCTCTGCATTGATCTGGGCCTCTTCGCCCAGATCAATCAACTCGGCCCGCAAATCGGCGTCCGGCAACATCGCCCATGCGCCCAACCGCTTCAAAAGCCGGTTTTGCATCTCGGTCGCGGCGGCCTTTGTGTAGGTCAGGCATAAAACCTTCTGCGGCTCGGTCCCGCCAAGCAGCAGACGCGCGACCCGGTCGGTCAGCACGCGTGTCTTACCGGACCCCGCATTGGCCGAAAGCCATGTGGACTGGTCTGGCGCTGCGGCACGGATCTGGCGTTCTGTCGCATCATTGCGCGGGCTCATGTCAGATCCTCCGGTTCGGGCGTATCGCTCAACTCCCATTCGCCATAGCGCGACAGGTGATCGTAATCACTTACATCGCGGGTTGCCTGCATGGCACGCCGCGCGGTGTAGCCCTGTCCGGGGTCCTGATAGCGCGCGATCAGTTTGCAAAACTTCGCCCACGCCTCCTCGGCGGTTTCGGTCTGCGTGGGGGCATCCTTCTGACGCGGGCTGTATTCGATGGTCGTGGTGTAATGGCGTGTCTCGCCCTCGCCTCCCAGCCGGATGTAGCTGACGCCTTCCACATCGCGTGGACCGATCTGTGCAAAGGCACCGCGCGCCGTCATCGCCGCCTCCAGCAGCATCTGCTTGTCGAAATGGATCATGTCCCCCGGGCCGGGAGGGGCGCCGGATTTATAATCGAAGATGCGCACCCGACCATCCGCGCGCATATCAATGCGGTCGGGTTTGGCCGTCAGGGTGAAATCCAGATCTGCGACCTTTGCATGGCCTTTTTCTTCGATAATTGCCGGCGTACCTTCGGACAAGCGCACCGCCTCGTCTGCCACAAACCGCGCCGCGATCCGCCCGATCCGCGCCAGCCATAACCGCTGTACAGACGGCCAGGGCACATTTGCGACCAGAACCGCTTCGGCAATTCGCATCAGGCGCTGACGGGCGTGATCTGGGGCCTCGCCCTCCTCGGGCCGCTCCTTGACGAATTGCTCCACGATCTCGTGCAGGATGTTCCCGCGCAGCATCGGGTCAGGCTCGGGACGCAGCGCATTCAGCGGATACAGCCGCAAGACTTTGCGCGCATAGATCGCATACGGGTCCCGGATCAGTGTTTTGATCTGGGTGACTGACAGGTTGTCGGGCCGCGTGTGTGCGGGCGGGCGCGGAGAGGGGCGCAAGGCCTGCGGCAATTGTTCTTTCGGCGCATCGACCACCTCTGCCAGTTTCAGCCAGTGCGTGCCGCGCGCGCGCATGGCATCTAGTGCGTCGGGGCCATGTCGTGCAGGCAGCCCCTGCATCAGGTTCACCATCCGGTTGAGCCAGCGAGAAGGCACGGTTTCCGCCTCCGCATCGCGGCGCGCACGGCTTAGCACCACACGCGGGGCGGCCACCGCCTGCTGGAAATCATGCGCGGACAGACCCGTTTGGCGTTCGGGCAACAACAGCCCCGCATCAAGACGCATCTGGCGGCTGAGCCATGGATCAGGCTCTGGCGCCTCCGGCCATGACCCTTCGTTCAGACCGGCAAGAATAACCAGCCCAGCGCCCTGAACGCGGGCCTCAAGCGTGCCCCAGATCGCGATGTCGCGATGGGCGGCCTGCCCCGCGCGCGTCATCGAGCCCTGTAGCAGGTGATTGACCAGATCGGTATAGGAGGCGCGGGTATAGACCCCGCCATGCGGGGCCTCGCGGCGCAGTTCCTCGAATACACGCAAGGCCTCACGGCCACCGTCTTGCAACCACAGCTCGCTTGCGTCCACCACCCCCCCCGGACCGGCTGCAAGCGTGGTCGCCAGTGCCAGATGATGGGTCACGCAATCGGGCAACGGGGCCTCATAAGGTGCCGCCATCATGGCAATGGCTTCGCCCAGCCATTGCGCCCAGACCTGTTTTTCGGTGTCCTCGGCGGCCCACCGGTGCAGGGCGCTGGCATCGGGGAAGGCCGGACCATTGCGGCGCAGCTCCAGCTCCAGCTCCCGCGTGTAACGCAGGTGGGTGCCGCGCAGGGTGGAGCCTGTCGCAGTCAGCGGATGCTTGAGCAAGATCAACAGCGCATCGAGCGACAAGGCCTCGCCACGCATCGCCGCCAGATGTCGTAACAGCCGCCCCGGTGCGGTTTGCTGCAGGGGCTGGCCTGCGGAATCGTCGGGGATAATGCCCCAGCGGTCCAGCGCCACGGCCACACGCCGCGTCAGCAGCCGGTCTGGGGTAATCAAGGCGGCCTTTGTGCCATCGGCGGCGGCTTCGCGCAAAATCAAGGCGATGGCATTGGCCTCGGCACGCGGATCTTTCGCCTCGATCAGGGTCATGGCCTCGCACGGGGCCATCAAATCGGGCAGATCACGCCCCTCCAACATCCACTGATCCGTGACCGGTGCGGGACGTAACGCCAGTGATATCAGTTGATTACGCTCGACCGATGGTTCCGGCCGATCATGCCAGCGGACCACGTCAGCCGGTGTGGCCTCCAACTGGTCCAGAAGCGCGCGATACCGGTATTGCGGGTGATCCTCTATCGGGTATGCACCAGCCCGCAGGCTGTGCCACGCATGATCGGGCATATCGAAATCATAACCCGGCAGCACCAGCGCCCCCTGCGGCAGGCGGGCGACCTGCTGCATGAAAAGCGAGGTGGCACCGCGTGACCCCGTAGAGCCTGCCACAATGACCGGATCACGGGGCGGGTCGTCTTGCCAGCGGGCAATGATATCGTGCACCACACGGCGCTGACGGGCCTCGGGATCGGGGATCGCATCAGCTTCGAAATAGCGCGCCACGATGCGGATGAAATCAAGGCTCAGCCGCCAGTGCTGGGCGTGGGTTTCAGCAATCTCCAGCGCCTCCAGATCATCGGGGGTCACACCTTCGCTTTGCATTTCTGCCATCAAGGTGGCGAGACTGTCTGCCAGCCCGAAAATCCCGTGACCGGCCTCAAACCCCGGCAGCCGTTCGACCAGCCCGCCCACAAGCTGCGCCAACTCCAGCCTGCGGCGCAACGCAGGCTCGGCGGGGGGCAGGCCCCGCAGCGGCGCACGCCCCAGATCCGTCACCAGTTTAAGCTGCGGCAAAAACCGCGCGCCATGTGTATCGAACTCTTCGCGGACACTCCGCAGCATACGCCCCGAGTTAAGATAAAGCTGGACACGCGCCATAGCCTCGGGGGGGCGGTTTTCCATGCGCGTGATCAGACCTGCGACCAGCTCTTTGGGGAAATCCACACCACATGGCAGGGCGTAAATATGATTATCGAACATCGGTGTGGTCCAGCATGGCTTCTGCAAGCGGAATACTTTCAGGTTGGCCTACATCACACCACCGCCCCGGATAAACAATGCCATACACCCGTCCTTGTGCCAACAGCCGGTCCCAAAGCAGGTTTATAGAAAAAGAGGTTTCATTTATATCAGAAATTTCAGAAGGATCGATAAGTTGTGCGCCGGTATATATAAATCCGGGGCCACGCTGCAATGTTCCATCTGCAGCGCACATGAAATCCCCCGTACCGCGATGACCCGCGGCTTGGGTGGGGGGCACCAGCATCAGCAGCGCCGACATACGCGCAGGGTCCCATGCCGCCCTGAGCGCCGCAACAGGATTGGGGCCGGACCAGACGGCATCGGTGTTCAGGGTGAACACCGGCCCCGCCCCCAAAAGCGGCAAGGCGTTACGCAAACCACCACCAGTTTCCAGAATTTCAGACGTTTCATCAGACACCAGAACGGGGCGGTCTTGCAGATGCGCTTTGATCTGCCCGCCGCGATAATGGATATTGGCAACAACAGTCGAGATGCCTGCCTCGGTCACCAGATCCAACGCATGGTCGATCAATGGGCGACCTGCCACAGGGACCAGCGGCTTGGGACGGTCCTTGGTCAGCGACCCCATACGGGTGCCAAAGCCGGCGGCGAACAGCATCAGGGCGTCGGGCGGGTTCCGCATTTTTGACGCATCTCCTCAATCATGGTTTGGCTTGGCGCGTGTAGCCCCGCATCGACAAGTTGCTTCAGATCGTCTAGCGCGGGATGGCGCAGATTGGCCTGAAGATGTGCCCAGACACGCGGCATAAATTCCAGATATCGCGGCTTGCCATAGCCCAGACACAGCCGCGCGAAAATCCCCAGTATCCGCAAGGCGCGCTGCGCACCCAACAGCGCGTAGATCGCGCCGAACCTGCTTGGATCATACCCGGCCTGCGTACAAAACCGTGCGATCTGCGCCGCAGCGATCTGCGGATCGACATCGCGGCGCGCATCTTGCAAAGCGGAAACCAGATCATAGGCGGGATGGGCGCGCACCGCATCCTGATAATCCAGAATACCCAGCCGCGCCATGCCCTGACGATCCGGCAACCACAGTGCATTTTGTGCATGGAAATCGCGCAGTGAAACAACCCGCGCGCCATCATCGAGCGCATCGAACAGCGTGGCGATAGTGCGCGCAAGCGGCACAGAAGATGTGGCCCGATGCGGATACCATTTTTCGGTCAATTCAGTCAGATGGGCCAGCTGCCCCCCCTCCAGCGGCAGCAAAACATCGGGCGGGGGGCGCGATTGCAAGGCGATCAGGAAATCCACCACATGCCCATACAGCGGCCCTTCGCGCGCGCGATCGCGGGTCACCAGATCGAAAATCAGATCGTCGCCCAGATCCTCCAGTAGCAAAAGCCCCACCTGTGGCGCGCGCGCCAGAATGTCCGGCGCGGAAAATCCCGCAGAGCGTAGCCAGTCGGTCATATAGATAAAGCGCGACAGCTCATCGCCCGGCACGGTGTCCATCAAGACCCCACGCCGCCCAGCAAGCGACACACGTTCATACCGGCGCGCCGATGCATCACCTGCAAGAGGCGCACGGCGCGCCCCCTGCCATCCGCTTGCTGCCAGAAAATCCGTGATACGGGTATCGGGGGGCGCGGCAGTCATATCCATCCCTCTTGCGTCAGGATCTTTTGAAGACGCTCTTGCCACTTGGCAGGGCCCGAAAAGGCCACGCTGCGGGCTGCGCCCTGCTCACTCAGGCTGAACTGCATCAAAAGCGCGGCATCAGGGGCGAGGTCGCCCAGCCGGTCAGGCCATTCTACAAGGCAGATCGCCTCGTCAAACGCATCCTCCAGCCCCAGCTCAAGAACATCATCCGGATGCCCCAAGCGATACAGATCACTGTGCCAGATCTCTGGTGATCCGTCATAGACCTGAACCAGCGTGAACGTCGGGGAGGGCACATCCTCGATCCGGCCCAGCGCCGCCAGACGTGATTGGATCAATGCGCGCGCGAAATGGGTCTTTCCCGCGCCGATCTGGCCGTCCAGCAGCACTGTATCGCCAGCCCCCAGATGGGGCGCAAGTGTGGCGCCCAAACGGTCAGTGGCCGTGGCATCGGGCAAAGCGAGGGTTAAAAACGGTGCATTCATAGCGGGCAGTTTTATCGTGCCAAGCAGGCACCGCAAGCCATCACTGTGCAATCACCCGGGAAGGCTTTGGCAAAAGCGGCCCCGACATAGTGCGCAATGACGGGCAGGACGATAAAAACGTAACCATCAGCGCCCCTGTTTCAAGCGATCGGGCCTGTAATATCAACGCCTCCCCGCTGCGCAGACAAAGCGTATCGCCGAAATCCAGATGCCCATGCCCGTCCCCGAAATCTTGCGCATGACGCAGCCCGTCCCAGATTGGCGCAGGCTCGCAGGCCTGCGACCAGTACAGGATGGCCTGATTGAGGGTGAGGTATTTCTGCCCGTCAGGGCGCAAATGTGGCCAAAGCGCCCAGAATGCGGCATTGGCTCGCTGCAATCTTCCCGCTGCATCAAAAACGGCGACGGCTTCGCTCATCGCGTCAAGAATGGCGTTATTGAGTGCCTGTTCCGCTTGGTGCTGGCGGGTCTGGGCGGTGATCGGGCTGATATCCTCGATCAAAAGCGCAAGCGATCCACCCGGATGCGGCCTGCCGGTGATACGATAGGTGCGCCCGTCGGGCAACGACCACGTTTCAACATGCCGCCCCATGGACGCCTCGCTTTCCAGCGTGGCCATCCGCTCCCGCCAGCTTCGGTAATCGTGTGAATCGGGCATTATGCGCGTTTCGCGCAACCTGTCCAAAAACGCATATAGCGTTGGTCGATTTGCCAGAAAGCTGACCTGAAGCGAGGTCAGATCGGTGAGCGCGGGGTTGAACACATGCAATTCGTGCGCCTGATTGAACACTGCCAGACCGATGGGCAAATCCGCGAATGTTCTGCTCAGGGTCTGAACGAACTCGCGCAGGGACTGCTCTGCCGATACAAGCGCATCGACGGATTGGGCAAAGTGCAGCCATCCGTCGCGCAACCTGTAGCTGTGGCAATCAAACCAGCGCTCTGTCCCGTCGGGCAGCGTCAAACAGGTGCGATGCGGCGTGGTTGTCGCATCGCCCCGTTCAAACCCGAAAAGCTGCGGCAACGGCCAGGCCCATGTCCCTTCCCCGTTAGATGCCTCCTGCGCATAGGCGCGGTTGGCCCAGACCGGTTCACCGGATGCCGTTTCCTGCCATACAAGTGACGGCGACAGATCAAGCGCATGGCGCAATGTCTCCAGCTCGTCTTCCATCGCGCGCTGCGATAGGCCGTCCACCAAAATACCTTGCCCCTCGGCATCAGGGTCGATCACGGTCAAGCGTGTCAGGCCGTTCACATCTTCTGCGATCAGCCTGAGCGGCGCGGCACCGTTCAGACCGCGACAGCCATAAAGCTCGATCCGGCCGTCTTTTCGCATTTGCGCCAAAGAGCTTTGCAAACCCTCGAACCTTGGCATCAGAAACGCCAACACGCGCGCCCAGTCGTCGTGCGCCGTAGGCACGGCCTCCAACAACAGCCGTGCCGGTGGCGTGGCATCCACCAACGCCGCCCCATCGAACAGGAACACGGTCCGCTCCAACATGGGATGTTGCGGCCCCATATCGGATTGCGCCTGCGTCGCCTTGGGCATCAGACGAGACACCACCAAAAGCGCGCAGACAACCGTAACCAATGACGTTCCAAGCACAATCAGCCCTGAAAGTAGTACGTCCGCCATCGCCCATCCACCTTAAATAGGTCAGCTCAGCATGGTGTAAAACTGGTTAAGCACCCGTTAAGAAGTGGCGGGCGGGCGGCGCATCTCAGCTGACAATCAGCTGGTTTTCGCCCAAGGCTTCCCCTTGCGGTGCAGCAAGATATTCCATTCGCCACTCCAGTTCGACCACCGCGCCGGAACGCGCCTGACGCTCGTCATGGGACAAAAACGGGCTGGAACCGTTGCGGAACTGCAAATGCGCGCCGGTCCGCTCCAGCAGGGTTTTCGCGATGAACAGCCCAAGGCCCATCCCCTCGTAATCGCCCCGCACCTGCGCGCCACCGCGCCCGTGCAGGAAAGGGTCCCCGATCCGGGCCAACACATCGGGGGCATAGCCCATGCCGTCATCGCTGATCCGCACGGTGATCGTGTGAGCGGTCCATTCCGCATCGACCCAGACCCGCGCGTCGCAAAAATCGACCGCATTTTGCACAAGGTTGCGCAAGGCGTGGATCAACTCCGGATAGCGGTAGATCACGGGCTGGCGTTCATCACCGCCGCTTTGCGCAGTTTCGGTGAAAATAATGCGTTTGCCGCGGTCCATATGCGGCTCTGCGGCCTCTCGCAAAACGGTACCCAGCGGGGCTGTGCGGGTGTGCAGGTCTTCCTTCCCCGCCCGCCCCATGGAGCGCAGGATATCGCGGCAACGGTCGGCCTGACCGCGGATCAAAAGCGCATCCTCGCGCAGATCGGAGCCATCCGGCAATTCATCTGCCAACTCGGATGACACCAGCTTTATCGTAGCCAGAGGCGTGCCCAACTCGTGGGCCGCGGCCGCAACCACACCGCCCAAATCGGTCAGCTTCTGTTCGCGGGCCAGTGCCAGCTGCGTGGCCAGAAGCGCGTCGCCCATGGTGCGGTTTTCTTGTGAAATACGGTGGGCATAGACGCCCAGAAACACCACCCCGATCACAATCGCAGCCCAATAGCCCTTTTCGAACAGGGTGGGCAGCGCGAACACCGCCCCCGATGCGGTGGTAAGTGGCACATACATCAGCCCCACCACGGTTGTGAGCACAAGCGTCACCCCGCCCAGAAACAGCGTGGCACGGCGTTCCAGCGTGGTGGCGGCGATCGTGACCGGCACAAGGATCAAAAGCGCGAAAGGATTGTTCAAACCGCCCGTCAGCGCCAGCAGAACCCCCAGCTGCGCTGTGTCGAACAGCAGCATCGCCACCACGCCGGTTTGGGTCAGACGACGGTTTTCGGGATACAGGAACACCGCCCCCAGATTGGCCACGACAGAGGCCCCGACGACGACCAGACACCACACAAGATCAAGGCCGATCCCCAAGACGAACCACGCCACGAGGATCGCGGCCAGCTGCCCCCCGATTGCTGTCCAGCGCAGAAAAATAAGTGTTTGCAGCCGCACCCACTGATGGGGCGCCTCGCCATGTGCGGGCATCGCCGCCAACCGTGCAGGCATCTTGTCACTCCCTTACAAAGACGAGACGGGCTTTCAGACCGCCCTCACCGCCTTTTCGCGCCTCACGCCCCGCCCCGCTCGGCCCGATGGCACCGGCTCCGGTACAGGATGTGATACTGGCTCTTGATACTCACGCGTCCACGCGCGATCAATGCAGCAATCCACGCGTTGCTTTGAAAGGTCGATATGGCGCTGCGCCCGAAAACTTATGCGATAGGCGCGGCGGGCCTTGTGTTGGGCGGGCTGGCATTGACATGGGGCGCCGTTTATTTCGCCCCCCCTGACGCCTATGCACAGTGTCGCGACGGGCACAAAGGGGCAGGCGCGCTTGGCGGACCGTTCGAACTGGTCTCGTCCACCGGCCAGACAGTCACCGAAAAAGATCTGCGCGCCGAGCCCAGTCTTTTGTATTTCGGCTACACTTATTGCCCCGATGTCTGTCCGCTGGACGTGATGCGCAATGCACAGGCGGTGGATATATTGCAAACGCGCGGCATGGACGTTCGGCCCGTTTTCATTTCCCTTGATACCGTGCGTGACACGCCCGAGACGCTCGCAGCCTTCGGCGAGGTGATGCATCCGCGCCTTCTGGGGCTGACGGGCAGCACCGAACAGATCCGCACCGCTGCCAAAGCCTATCGCGTGTTATACTCTATTGATGATCCGGACGATCCCTACACTTTGATAAGCCACACCACACAAAGCTATCTGGTCTTGCCGGACGACGGATATGTCGGGTTTTTCACCCGAGACACTGACCCGCAGGAAATGGCTGACCGGATCGCGTGCTTTCTAACGCACCAGCCCCGTTAACCCCGAAACTTTGCGCAAGAGCTGATATCCCATGCCTGCATACATCGCCAACGTCGCGGTTTGTCCTAAATTGACATCATGCAAGTTTGACGCCACGCCTAGCACAGCTTACTAAAACGTCTCTCTCGCTTTTTGGACACAGGGATCAACTGTTATGGCCGAGGATATCATCACCGACATTGGCCCAGACCCCAGCCTGCTTTTGGTGGATGACGATCTTTCCTTCCTGACCCGTCTGGCACGCGCAATGGAAAAACGCGGCTTTCGCACGCGCACGTCGCAAAGCGTGGCCCAAGGCCGCCATGAGGTTGCACTGTCCGCGCCCGCCTATGCCGTAATCGATCTGCGTCTGGAAGATGGCAGTGGTCTGGATGTGGTGGAGGCCCTGCGAGAGGCCCGCCCAGACGCACGTATTGTCGTGTTGACCGGATACGGGGCAATCGCCACGGCGGTGGCGGCAGTCAAGATGGGGGCCACCGATTACCTGTCCAAACCTGCGGATGCGACAGACGTCACAAATGCCCTGCTTGCACGCAATGACGATTTGCCACCGCCGCCTGAAAATCCGATGAGCGCGGATCGCGTCCGTTGGGAGCATATTCAACGGGTCTACGAGCTGTGTGATCGCAATGTTTCAGAAACAGCACGGCGTCTTCATATGCACCGCCGTACGCTTCAACGTATTTTAGCAAAACGTAGCCCAAAGTAATCACGCTAATTTTATGAAAATTAGTTACAGTTGATTTTAATTCTACATCCTATATTACCTCCTTAATAAAACTGGAGACAAACTATGGATGTAAACACTGTCGACCTTGACGAACTTTCTCTTTCGGAGCTTAAAACCCTTCAGAAACGCGTTGAAAAGTCTGTCGAGGGCTTTGAAGAGCGTAAGAAAAAGCAAGCGGTCGCCGAGCTTCAGGAAACTGCAAGCCGCATGGGCTTTACCTTTTCGGAACTGAAAGAGATTCTGGACAGCAAACCCAAGCGCAGCGTTGCCCCGAAATACGCCAATCCCAAAGATCCTACCCAGACATGGAGTGGGCGTGGCCGCAAACCACATTGGGTTTTGGAAGCGCTCGAAGAAGGCAAAACCATGGACGACCTTGCCATCTCCGCCTCTTAATCACAAAAAAACCGCCAATAAGGGCGGTTTTTTTGATTTCTAACGGGGCCTGACCCTACGAAACGCGGTCTTCAAACATATCGCGTCTCAAGAATACAGCCTTCTACAAATTCAATAATAATATTATTAATAATCAAACAATTTTTGTATTAAACCGGTCAAATTTTAATGAAATTCATATCGTTAATACACCAACATGACAGAAGAAAGGGAGAACTGGGTCTCTCAAGTGAAAGTTTTACGACAGATGATTGAGAACACTCCGCCTAGTCTATCGAACTCTCTTTGGACAGCATGCACCGAAGATAAACCTGCACAGTCGCGGTTTCTTGCCGATGCAGATACCGACATCGCGATTATCGGCGGCGGGGTCACAGGACTGTCTGCGGCCCTTCATTTGGCCGAGGCTGGCCAGAACGTGCGGGTGCTGGAGGCACAAAGCCCCGGCTGGGGCGCATCGGGGCGCAATGGCGGGCAGTTAAATCCGGGGCTGCACAATGATCCCGAACAGGTCGTCAGGGATTTCGGGCCAGAGATGGGGGCAAGGATGCTGGCCCTTTCCTCGGGCGCGCCCGCCTATACGATGGCGCTGATTGCACGGCTGGGCCTCCAATGCGATGCCGTTATGCCGGGGTGGATCCAGCCGGGCCACACCACCCGCGTCATGCGCACGCTCGCGGACCGCGCAAGGCAGTGGGCCGCTCATGGTGTAGATCTGCACATGCTCGATGCGCACGAAACCGCAGCCATTCTGGGAACAGACATCTATCAAGGGGCGCTGCTACATCCCAACGGCGCCAATCTGCACCCGCTGAACTATACACGCGGTCTGGCAAAAGCGGCGCAAAGGGCCGGTGCCGTGATCCACACCGACACGCCCGTGACAGACATCACCCGCGAAGGGTCTGCCCATGTGCTGCACACACCGCAGGCCACGCTGCGCGCACGCCGCGTGATCGTGTGTACCAACGGCTACACCGGCGATATCGCGCCGCCTTTGGGCCGTACGCTTGTGCCTGTCGTCTCTGCCCAAGTGGCAACTGCTCCCCTGCCGGCAGCGCTTCTCGAGAAAATTCTACCGCAGCGCCACGCCGCATCAGATACGCGCCGCGTGATGGTTTATTACAAACGGGATGGCGCAGGGCGGCTGTTGATGGGCGGGCGCGGCGATTACAACGAGACAACCACCCTCAAACTGCAGGAGAATTTGCGCCAGATTACGCGGCAGATGTTCCCGGAACTGCGCGATACCCCGTTTGACTACGCATGGGGTGGCAATGTAGCGATGACCATTGATCACTATCCGCACCTGTCCCCGCTCGGGCCGGATATGCTGGGGGCCACCGGATATAACGGGCGCGGAATGGCGCTGGCCACCGCGATGGGGCGTGTGTTGCGCGACTGGGCAATGGGGGCACCGGCCCACACGCTGGACTTCCCGCTGACGCCCGCGCGCCCGATTCCGTTTCACTGGGCGCGCAAGCCTGCGGTCAGGGCGGCGGTGAAGCTGTATCAACTGCAAGACGCCCTGCGGCTATAACGTCACCGGCTGGCGCGATTGTGCACGGGGGAAGGCATCGGGCTTACGGACGGCCGCCACCCCCCTTTCCGAGGCAGGCAGACGCATCACCGGCCCGCTTTCGCATTGATAGAGCGCGTAGGCGGGAACGCTTTGGCGTGCCGCTGGTTGAGCCACCATCAGGGGCGGCGCCGGACCTTACACACTCACCCGCGTATCTGCGTCCTACACACCCGAGGAAAGGCTTAAGATGGCGGATTTGACATGCGACGTGGCAGTGATCGGTGCAGGCACAGCCGGAATTGCCGCCGAACGATCGGCACGTAAGAACGGCGCGAAAACCCTGCTGATTGATCCGTATTTTGCCGGAACGGTCTGCGCAAGCGTGGGCTGCATGCCATCAAAACTACTGATCGCCGCCGCCCACGCGGCCCATAGCGTTCGTCAGGCGCCGCAATTCGGCGTGCATTCAAACGCACCCGATATCAATGGCAGACAGGTCATGGACCGTGTGCGCACCTATCGCGACCAGTTTGTTCAGGGCACCAAGGACGGTTTCGAGGCGCTGCCCGACGGCGTGGCCATCAAGGCACGCGCCAGATTCACCGGCCCGACTACACTGGAACTGGATGACGGCCGCCGTGTAAACGCACGCGCCATAATCATCGCCACAGGCTCTGCCCCGATGGTGCCGGAACCGTTTCAGGATCTGGGCCCGCGCGTTCTAACCAACCAGACCGTGTTCGAGCTGGAAACACTGCCGCGTCGTCTGGCCGTTATCGGTGGTGGCCCCATCGGGCTGGAACTGGCGCAAGCAATGGGACGTCTTGATGTGGACACGCATCTTTTCGATCACGACACCCGCTTGGGCAAGGTCCGCTGTGACGCGGTGCACGCCGCGCTTCATACAGCCGTGTCGCGCGATGTTACGCTACATCTGGGTACAGACATTGTGCCACAGGCCGCAACCGATGCGATCCACCTTAGCTGGACGGGGGCGCAAACCGGCGCGCAGGACTTCGATTATGTGCTTTTGGCCACGGGCCGTCCGCCACAGCTTGCTGGACTTGATCTGGGCGCAAGCGGTCTGGATCTGGACGATCACGGCACGCCCGTGTTCGATCCCCACACCCTTCAATGCGGCGACGCGCCCGTCTTTATTGCGGGCGACGCCAACGCCCACACCCCGATCCTGCACGAAGCCTCTAACGAGGGGGCAATTGCTGGGCGCAATGCGGTGGCCTACCCCGCCTCTATCCCGTCACAACGCAGCGTGCCGTTTTCGATGATCTTCACGGACCCGCCCGTTGTGACATTGGGCGCCAGCATGGAAGACAGTGTGGTCACCGGCGTATCGGATTACAGCAATCAGGGCCGTGCCAAGGTCGAGGCCGTGAACGAAGGCACCGTACGACTGCATGCAGCCGCCCCCGAAGGACGGCTGGTGGGCGCGGATCTGTGCTGCCCCGGTGGCGAGCATCTGGGCCACCTTCTGGCATGGGCCATCATGCAACGCATGACGGCAAGCGATCTTTTGTCGATGCCCTTTTATCACCCCACTTTGGAGGAAGGGTTGCGCAATGCCCTGCGCGATATCTGCCACGCCACCCCCATCCCCCTGCCCGGCGATCATGACGAACAAGGGCCGCCCGGAACCTGAGCGCGACATCCGGTGTGACGCAATGGCCCGTCAGGACAGCGCGGCAACTGACCCGTGTAGGGAACTATCCGGGCAGTGGCGCATTGCCTCTTCACATATTCGGCAACGCACTATCTGCCGGGATCCCCTGTCACCCCGAGCTGGAGCCAATTTATGCCCACCGCACGCACCAACACCCATTCAAACGACCGGTCGAAGATACTCGACAGTATCGACCCGAAGGATTTCGTCTGGGCCGTGCCGATCATGCGCGCAGGCTATTCCGGCAGGGGGCTGGTGTATCTGACCATTGCCGGCGTGTCGCTGTGGTCGATCATCAACGGTGGCGAGGCCGAGGGCACATCGGATGCAATGGCGCGGTTGTCTGGCGGTTGGGGGGCCATGGTCGTGGGGCTGATTGCCTTGGGAATGCTGGCCTATGCGATCTGGCGCGCAGTGGATTGCCTGTGGGATCTCGAAGCCTACGGCAACGGGGCCAAGGGGATGATCGCGCGCGCAGGTATGCTGGTAACAGGTGCGATCCATCTGGCAATTGGCGTGCTGGCAGTGATGCTTCTGATCGGGATGCGCGCCGCGGCAAGCGGTGGGGGCGGCGGCGGCTTCCTGCAACAGGCCATGCAAAACCCTGCGGGACGCTGGGCGCTTGGCATTGCGGGTGCCGGCACGATTATTGCTGGCGGCTTTTACCTGTATAAAGCCGTGGCCGAGAAATACCTCGACCATCTGAAGGCGAACCATTTCACCATGCACTGGAACCTGCTTTTGAAAATCGGGCTTGGGGCGCAGGGCGTCGTGGTCGCGATTATCGGGCTTTTGATGATCTATGCTGCGCGCAGCGCCAACAGCTCGCAAGCAGGGGGCATGGGGTCTGCGTTCGACTGGCTGCAAGGTCAGGCCCACGGGCGTGCTTTGGTGGTGGCGCTATGTCTTGGTCTGTTCGGATTCGCGGTATTTTGTTTTGTAAATGCGGCTTACCGTATTGTTCCCAAAGCGCGCGAGGACGGGATCGAGACCCTTGGGGCCAAGCTGAAAGAGAAATCCCAAGGGCTGAGCTGACCTATGGACCTCACGACTTATCGCGCGCGCCGTGGCCCTTGGGGCGGGGCGGCCGCGGCGATCGCGATACTGGCGTTCATGACAGGGATGTGGTTGCTTGCAGCAGCCGCATCCCCGGCATTTGCGCAATCCGAAGATACACCCTCTTGGTACGAGGTCGACGAGCTTAATCAGGGATTGGGTCCGGCCCCCGAGGATATCGACCGGATGACGCCGCGCTCCACGCTGGAGAGCTTCCTGATTCAAGCCAAAAGCGGGGATATGGAATCCGCGGCCCATATGCTGGACCTGTCCGCGATCGAGCCCGACCAACAGCGCGAACGCGGCAAGGATCTGGCGCAGGATTTCCTGACTGTTCTGGAACGCAAGATCGTTGTGGACTGGTATGCGCTGCGTGACAGGCCCGACGGGTTGGACGCGCGGGCAGGCTCGGATACGGCCATGGCAGGAAAGCCCCGCCGCTCGATCCTGCTGTGGTATGTGGATGTAGGCGACAAACCCGTGCCGATCCGCATCAACCGGATCAAGGCAGGCGATCAGGATCCGGTGTGGGTTGTATCGCAGCAAACAATCAATGATCTGCCCGCCATGGGCGAGGCCTATGGCCCGTCCAAGCTCGAACAGATGCTGCCCGGCGTGTTGCACCGCAATGCGTTCTGGGGCCTGCGCTGGTGGGAGGTGCTCAGCCTTCCGCTGGCAATCCTGTTTACCGGCCTGATCGGCGCACTGGCCCACAAGACGATGTCGCGCGGAATGGGGCGCAGCCGCCGCACCGCACCGGATTCGATCCTTGTGGCCGCGCGGGGGCCGGTTGTGTTGCTGGTTATGACGCTTGCAATGGCGCTGATCACCAGCAAGTTGTTCATCTTCTCAGGGCGGATCGATACGGTACTGTCGCCGCTGATCGTCATGGGCATTGTGGTGTCCATCCTGTGGATCGTGGTGAACATCGCCGATGCCATCCTTGAGCGGCTGGTTTCGTTCGACGGGGCCGAGCTGGGCGCGATCGGCGAAGGCCAGGAGGTGCGGCGCGCCTTGGCCACCCGCATTTCGGCGCTGCGTCGCGGCGCGATCGTGATCATCGCGATGATCGGCACCGGCATCGTGCTGAACGAGGCCAGCGTCATGCAATCGCTGGGTATTTCGCTTCTGGCCTCTGCCGGAACGCTGACCATTCTGGCGGCCTTCGCGGCGCGCAATATTCTGGCCAACATTATGGCATCGTTGCAGATCTCGATGAACCAGTCGGCGCGCATCGGCGACAAGGTGATGTATCAGGGCTATGTCTGCTCGGTCGAGCGAATCAATTTCACCTTTGTCCAGCTGCGCGTGTGGACCGGCAAACGCCTTGTGGTGCCGGTGGTGGATTTCGTGGCCGAGCCGTTCGAGAACTGGACGATGCAGGAGCATGCGACCCTGTTCGAGGTGATGCTGCGCCTTGATCACCGCGCCGATGTCACGCCTTTGCGCGACCTTTACAACCGCATGCTGGACGAAATGGATCAGGAGATCGATCCCGAAAGCCGCGGTGTATATGTGACCGAACATGACGTGTTCGGCCAACAGGTGCTGTTCATGGTGCCTTCCGAAGATCCCAACACAGGCTGGGCACTGGCGTGCGAGTTTCGCGAGACCCTTCTGGCCGAGGCGCGCAAGATCGATTCAGAGGCAACGCCGATCTTTCCACGCACGGAGGCGGCGGCAACCGTCGGCTAATGGGCCTTCGCGCGCGCCGCCCTTCGCGGGCTGGCGCGCGCGGGTTCGGTTTCACAGCCGGTCAGACACCGCGCTGGTTGCCCCAGATCATCACATGCAGTTGCGGCAGAACACGTGGACGGAACCACTGGTCTGCCATGATCATATCCACCAGCCAACGCAGGCGGGCGCTGGCCTGATCCAGATCGACAGGCATGTCCGGATCAACCTCGGGATTTCCCGGTTGCAGATAAAGCGGCAGATCGGGAAAGCGGGCGGCCACATCGCGTGCCCAGAGGTAATCTTCACGATCAAACACCACGATTTTCATGACCACCTGCGGCGCGGCGCCTGCCGCGGCGATACAGGCCGCAAACTTGTCCCAATCGGGACGCTCGGTGCTGGACGGCGGCTTGGGGCTCAACACCAGTGTAGACAGATCCGCAAACCATGGGCGCGCGACCGAGCCTTGGGTCTCGCAGGCGAAATCATAGCCCGCCTGCCGCCCCAGCGCGATCACAGGCCCGAAATCCTGAATGGCCGGATTGCCCCCCGAGATAGAAACGGTCACCGGCTGCCCGCCCGACAGGTGCGCAACCTTGTCCCACACGGCCTGCGGCGACATCGGCACCCATTCGGCCCGATGGGCCGGATCGACCGCATGCAGGCTGTCACACCAGACGCAGCGGTAATCGCACCCGCCTGCACGGATGAAGACGGTCGGCGCACCGATCAGCGCACCCTCGCCCTGAATGGTCGGCCCGAAAATTTCGGATATACGCAAACTCATGGCCGGTATTCCGCCCATGTCTTCGGGGTCTCCGACACCTGCACGCTGGATGTCTCGGGCCAGCGCGCATGGCACCACTCGTAGAAGTGGCGCGCCAGATGTTCGGCGGTAGAGGCGCCTTCCAGAACATCGTTCAGATGGCGGTGGTCGAAGTGCCCGTCGATATAGGCCTTGAGGGGCGCAAGCTCGTGGTAATCGCGCACAAAGCCATCGGCGTTCAGGCAGGGCGAGGCCAGCTCCACCACAACGATATAATTATGACCGTGCAATCTGGCGCATTGATGATCGTGCGGCAGGTGGGTGAGCTGATGGGAGGCGGAGAAATGGAACTCTTTGCGGATACGGAACATCACGCACCCGTCCCGTCTGCACCCGCGCCGCCCGCTGCCGCCGCCCGCGTGGCCACGGCCTTGCGCCAGTACTCGGGGTCCGCATAGCGGGTGGGATCGTCCACGCCTGCCAGATCGAAGGCCTCGCGCCGCTCGACACAGGTGCCACAGCGCCCGCATTGCAATGCACCGCCTTTGTAACACGACCATGTTTGCGCAAATGGCGTATCCACTTTTGCACCCGCCCGCACGATATCGGCCTTGGTGGCATGCACGAAAGGTGTGCGCAAAGTGACATCGGCATATCCGTCCAAGGCCGCGCGCTGCATCGCATCAAACGCTTGGGTGAAGGCAGGGCGGCAATCGGGATAAATGAAATGGTCGCCGCCATGTACCGCCGTCGCCACAGCCCCGTCGCCTTGGGCCGCAGCTATGCCATAGGCGATGGTCAGCATGATCGCATTGCGGTTGGGCACCACGGTCAGCCGCATGCTGTCTTCGGCATAGTGGCCATCGGGCACATCGATATCATCGGTCAGCGCCGATCCGGTCAGCGCCGCACCGATCGGGCGCATATCGATCACATGATGGGGGACGCCAAGCCGCGTGGCACATGCGGCCGCATAGTCCAGTTCTTTCAGATGCCGCTGGCCGTAATCGAACGACACCAGACGCGACAACTCTCCCGCATCGGCCAGCACATGCGCAAGCGACACGGAATCCAATCCGCCAGAGCAGATAACGATAGTTTTCATATTTTCAGTCCTTGTTTTGATGACCGGGTAGGCTGCGACCGGTGCGGGGCGGCTGATACGCCAAAGGTTCTGCACTGACAACCGCCCCGCCCGTGACATCCCTGTGAAGGGGTGCGGGCCTGTGAAGCGGCGCGGGCCCGTGAAGGGGCGCGGGCCTGTGAAGAGGGTGCGGACATGTGATGAAGGCGGCGGACGCATGGAATGAACTGGCACGCGCGCACAAGTCACCGGCCACCGGCGCGCCCCATGCCCCGCACAACCGGCCCGCGCCGGCCCTGCGACCCGGTATCAGCTTCGGTATCGGGCTTGGTCCTTTCCATAAGCGCGTAAAATTTTTATGCTCGACAAAACACCACGCCATAACCGCGCCAGAACAAGGGCCGTGCCGGATCAAGCCTGCGGCCCAAATCGGCACAACCCTCGGACGATAGAGACACATGTCAAAAAAGGCGCTTAACCAGAAAAACCTGATCACACTGGGCCCCGAGAGGTTGGCGGCCCTGCTGATCGAGGTCACCAAGGGCAATGCCGCAGCACAGCGCAGGTTGCGCATGGAGCTGAGCGCCGGTCAGGGTCATGACGAAATCGCCCATGACCTGCGCAAACGATTTGCCGCACTCCGGCAGGCCAAGGGGCGCATTCCACGCAAAACCCGTGGCAGCCTTGGCAAAGAGCTTCATGCAATGATCGCCCTGATCGACACGCAGGTCACGCCCGAGGCCCCGTCCGAGGCCTGCGACCTTTTGTGGGCGCTTTTGCATCTGTCTGACGGGATTCTGGCCCGGATCGATGATCGTGGCGAGGTTCTGGCCACTGCGTTCGATGCAGCCATTGCAGCACTCGGTCGTGCCTGCGATCTGGCCAAGCCCGCTTCAGCCGATCTGGCCGCGCAGGTTCTGGAGGCGCAAATCGATGATCTGAGCGGCGTGTTCAACGGGCTTTTGCCCGCCCTCTCGCCCGCGTTGGGGCCACAGGGGCTGGAGGCGCTGAAGGATCTGGCCCATATCGCCCGAACCACCTCCCCGCCACCACAGGCGCTGGAGCGCTTTCGCGCGCATGGCGCACGCCGCGCCCGCGCCATGGCAGAGGAGCTGCGCGATCGCCAAACCGGCAAGCTGTTGGCCGATATCGCCGATCTGCAAGGCGATGTGGATGGCTATATCGCACGGTTCAGTGCTGACGAGCTGACCTCTTTCAAGAATGCGCCCGATGTGGCCATGCGCCTGATCGGGGCCGATCGCGCCACAGAAGCACTGGCGATTTTGGAGGCCGCCCGCACCCGCCACAAGACCCGCCGCCAGATCAGCGGCACGCCAGCGCTGGATGCCGCCTATAGCGCCTGCCTGACAGCCCTCGGCAGACGCGACGAGCTTCGCCACTTCCTGTGGCAGGATTTCGAGACCAGCCTTAATCCCGAGAGCCTGCGCCGCTATCTGGGGATGCTGCCGGAGTTCGATGATATCGAGGTAGAGGAGGACGCCCGTGCCCTTGCCGCCCGACATCACCGTATCGAAGCCGCCCTGCATTTTTTCATGACATGGCCTGATCTGACAGCGGCCGCGCGGCTGGTAGAGACACGCGGGCGCGAATTCGACGGCGATGCCTGTGAATTGCTTGCGCCGGCGGCAGAGGCACTGGAACAGGTCGCACCGCTGGCATCTGTGCTTTTACGCAGGGCGATGATTACAGACACGCTCGAACATGGTCATACCAAACGCTATCGCGCCGCCGTGGAGCATTTGCAGGCATGTGCGCAGCTGGATGCGCAGATCATCGATTATCAATCCCATCTCGATCATTTCGATTTTTCGGATCAGTTGCGGCGACAGTTTTCGCATAAAACGGCGTTCTGGCGCAAAGCCAACGCACAATAGGTCCGTGAAGATTGATATCCCGGTGCCGGATCATCCGGACCAACGGCTCAAACCGGGTTTTTCGCCTAAATATTAAGCAAAAAACGCGCACAAACGCAACTCATCCGATATGGTTCCGCTTTTGCATGCGCTTGTCGGACAATTTAGGCAAGTTTTTGCCGATCAAATTTTAAGGGACTTTGTTTCAGCCGTGAAATCTTTCACATGAAGCCCACGGCATCCGGTCCCGAAAAGATGCCAACTCAAAAAAACTCAAGTTGAGGATATCGAGCGTGAAAGCCGCCCTGATCGACGCATTGCGACGCCCGCTATTTTTATGCGCAGCCCTTCTGGCATTGAGCGCGTGCGGCAATACACCGACCGCACATCAAAGCTCGATGAACTTCGCTTCCGCCACACAAAGTCATGCATCCATGCGCGACGAGGCACGGGTCATGGGCGCGGTCCAGATTGCCCAGACGATGCGCAGCAAAGGTCAGCGCGTGTGGTGTGTTCCGTTTGCGCGTAATGCCAGCGGTGTGAACATTCGTGGAAATGCGGGCACGTGGTGGCGCAAAACAGGCTCGCTTTACCGTCAGTCTCATACGCCCATTCCCGGCTCTGTGATGGTGTTCAAATCGACCAGAAGTATGCCGATGGGCCATGTTGCCGTCGTCTCGAAACAGATCTCGCCGCGCAAAATCCTGATCGATCATGCCAACTGGAAGCGCAATCAGGTATCGCTCGGCATGGAAGTGATCGATGTCTCGGAAAAGAACGACTGGTCGGCAGTTCGTGTCAAAAGCACGCCCGCAGCTTATGGCAGCGTCTATCCCGTCCACGGGTTTATCGCAGCCGCGCGCGGCTGATCCAAAACCGTTCCATCCATCCCGGATATAGGCCCGCGCGCCGTCACCAACGGCACGCCGGGCGTGATCAGGCCGCCTCGAATGTGATGCCCCGACGCAGGAACTGGGTCGCATGGGCAGAAACGTTCTTCGGCTCCCCCGTCGTCAAAAAGCGTCCCTCGGTCCCCGATCCCATGAATTCGGGATGACGTTTGAGATAATCCTCCAGCGCCGCCGCCACCAGATCGGGCTGGGAGTACACCTTGACCTCCGGCCCAAGCGCCGCACGGAAGGCTTTTTCCATCAGCGGATAATGCGTACAGCCCAGAATCGCTGCATCGGGGCGGGGCATCCGTCGCAACAGCGCCTCGACATGGGAGCGGGTGAGGGCCTCTGCCAGAATCTCGTCGCCATCCTCGATTGCGTCCACCAGACCACCGCAGGGTTGCGCCTCGACATCCACACCGATGGCACGGAACGCAAGCTCGCGCTGGAAGGCACGGCTGGCCACAGTGGCAGGGGTGGCAAACAATGCGACATGCTTGACCGAAACTTCGCGGGGGGGCGTATTGTCGCCCCAATGGCGTTCGGTCAGGGATTCAATCAACGGCACAAATACGCCCAGCACACGCTTGTCTTTGGGCAGCCAGCGCTCCTGCATGCGGCGCAAAGCGGCGGCAGAGGCGGTATTGCAGGCCAAAATGACCAGATCGCAGCCTTCATCCCATAACCGCTCTACCGCGCGGGTGGTCAGCTGGTAGATATCATCGGCATCGCGAACGCCATAGGGCGCATTGGCATTATCCCCCAGATAGACAAAGGGCACCTGTGGCAAGCGGCGCGCCACGGCGTCGAACACGGTCAAGCCACCCAAGCCACTATCAAACACACCGACCGCCATTGTCTTCTCCTTGTCCATCGTGCTTCGCGCGGCACCCGTGCGCCGTACGGGGGCACGCTGCCATGTTCATATGTCTGGCGCGACCATGTTGAAAGTAGCAATTTTATTCACCATCGCCCGCCCAGAGTATGCGTGACCGTGGGGAGATAGTCACGGCTGCGCGACCATCTGGAAAACTCTCCCGAAACCCTTTGTGGATTGGCGCGCTTCGCGGTAGATACATACCCGATATGCGCCTAGAGAAAGACAGGATTAAAGTATGGATTGGGACAAACTGCGAATTTTCCACGCGGTTGCGGACGCAGGGTCGCTGACCCATGCAGGTGACTCGCTCCATCTCTCGCAATCCGCCGTCAGCCGCCAGATCCGTGCATTGGAAGAAATGCTCGGCACGACCCTGTTCCACCGCCACGCGCGCGGACTGATATTGACAGAGCAGGGTGAACTGCTTTTTGACGCAACGTCAATCATGGCCAAGAAGCTGGATTCTGCCTCCGCCAAAATTCGCGATTCCGAAGAGGAGGTTTACGGCAATCTGCGCGTCACCTCGACAACAGGTTTCGGCACGATGTGGCTCGCCCCGCGACTCAACAAGCTTTACGAGAAATATCCGGAGCTGAAGATCGATCTGATGCTGGAAGAACGGGTTCTTGATCTGCCGATGCGCGAAGCCGACGTCGCGATCCGCATGAAAGAGCCCGCGCAGGCCGATCTTGTGCGCAAACGCCTTTTGAACATCAGAATGCGGTTTTATGCCACCGCTGAATATCTGGCGCGCCACGGCACACCGCAGACGCTGGAAGAACTGGGCGATCACAGGCTGATCTGTCAAAGCCCGTCGGTGCCACAGGTGGCAGCAGGCGCTGCACTGGCCCAACGTGCGCTGGCCTATGATATGCCCTCGACCCTGACCGTGAATAACTACTTCGGCATTTTGCAGGCCGTTATAAATCATGTGGGGATCGGCATACTTCCCGATTATCTGGCCGTTGAAAACAGTATCCAGCGCGTTCTGCCGGACGTGGAATCGGGTGAGGTGCCGGTATTCCTCGCCTATCCCGAAGAGCTGCGCCAATCCCGTCGTGTGACCGCGTTTCGTGATTTCATGCAAGAAGAGCTGCTCGCCTATCGCCGCCATCAGGCGAGCGAGGCCGAAAAATCCTAAGCCATGCGTGGTATTCGCTGAGGGCATAGCAGCAATGCACTTAAATAATTGCGAATATTCTTGAAAAGTTTACACGCTGCCCATAAATCAGGCGTAGAAGATGACCGTTTGTGGAAACACACATCATCTTCTACCTCCCTGTTGGACTTCGGCCGAGCTTTGTCTCGGCCTTTTTTTTGGCCCAACGGGTTTCATTTCATTTTTTCTGGCCATCAGCAAGCCCCGCATCGCCCTTGATTCAATGGGTTTTTCGAAGTTTGCGCCCTTGGCACACGCATCAGTCGAACACATCGCGGTATTTTTTCGGGAACAATCACAAACTTTGCGCCGTTGTCTGTTCATAACCGCAACGGGAACGACACGACTTCCGAAAAGGAGCCACGACATGACTATCGCAAAAAATATTCTTACTGGTACAATTCTTAGCGCAACCGCACTTCTGCCGCTCGCAGCAGTTGCAGATGCCACCGGCGACGACACCACGGGTCTGGCCGCCTACAAAATGGGGATCGTTGATCCCGACGAAATGAACACCAGCAGCGCCGAAGCTGCAGCCGCTGCCGATTACTCGCAATCGGGTGACCAAGGTGGCGAAGAAGGCCTTGCCGAGATCAAGACCCAAGCCAACGACGGTGGCGATGTATCGTCCATGAACAAAACCTCCTCGGGTGAAGCTGCGCTTCCTTCCGAAGAGCAACTGAAAGACGAGACCGGCATTCTTGACAACAAGACTGCTGCAGGCTCCATGGGCTCCGTCGTTTCGGCTGATGCCTCCAACGTTGGCACGATCGAGCGTGTTGTGAACAACGGCGCCACTGACACGATCTATATCCGCGTGTCAGAAGGTCTCGACACACCGGTTTCGATGTTCCGCGTTGATGTGCCCTCGGCTGATCTGGAAGATGGCGTTGTAGAACTGCCGTGGACCCTGTCGGCTCTGCTTGAGAGCCTCGAAAAACAACAGGATATGTAATTCCGATATCCGGAATTTCACTAATTCCCCAAGGGCTGGCCGCAAGGCTGGCCCTTTTTCATGGCGACATACGGGCGCGAGGCGGTTTTTCCGCTGCATTCCGGCAGGGTTTTGGCGAACAGGCCTTCCGTCAGGGCCGCACATGTTTTAAGGCATGCGCAACGAATGCGCCCCCCGGAGGACATTGATGACAGAGCCGCAGATCACCCCCGAACTGATTGCAGCCCACGGGCTGAGCCCCGACGAATACACACGTATTCTAGAAATTATCGGGCGCGAACCGAATTTCACCGAGCTGGGCATCTTCTCGGCCATGTGGAACGAACATTGTTCGTATAAATCCTCGAAGAAATGGCTGCGCACTCTTCACACCGAAGGTCCTCAGGTGATCTGCGGTCCGGGCGAGAATGCGGGCATTGTCGATATCGGCGACAATCAAGCCATCGTTTTCAAGATGGAAAGCCACAACCACCCCTCCTATATCGAGCCGCACCAAGGTGCAGCAACTGGCGTGGGCGGTATTCTACGTGATGTTTTCACCATGGGCGCCCGCCCGATTGCTGCGATGGATTCGCTTAGTTTCGGCGTACCGGAGCATCCGAAAACATCCCATATCGTCAAAGGTGTGGTCGAGGGTGTGGGCTCGTATGGCAACTGTTTCGGCGTCCCCAACGTGGGTGGCGAAGTGCGCTTCCACCCTGCCTATAACGGGAACTGTCTGGTCAACGCATTTGCCGCAGGCCTGATCGACAGCGACAAGATTTTCTACTCTGCGGCCTCAGGCGTCGGGATGCCGGTTGTGTATCTTGGTGCGAAAACCGGCCGAGACGGTGTTGGCGGGGCCACGATGGCCTCTGCCGAGTTCGATGACACAATCGAGGAAAAACGCCCCACCGTTCAAGTTGGCGACCCCTTCACCGAGAAATGTCTGCTTGAGGCCTGCCTAGAGTTGATGGCAACCGGCAGCGTGATTTCGATCCAGGACATGGGAGCCGCCGGCCTGACCTGCTCTGCGGTGGAGATGGGCGACAAGGGGGGATTGGGGATCAAGCTGCGCCTTGAGGCCGTCCCCCAGCGCGAAGCCAACATGACCGCCTACGAGATGATGCTATCGGAAAGCCAGGAGCGGATGCTCATGGTGCTCAAACCGGAAAAAGAGGCCGAAGCCCGTGCCATTTTTGAAAAATGGGATCTGGATTTCGCCATTGTCGGCGAAACGCTGGCCGAAGACCGGTTCCTGATCGAACATAACGGCGAGATCAAAGGCGATCTGCCCCTGTCCAAGCTGGCCTCAACCGCGCCGGAATATGATCGTCCTTGGGTCGACACACCCAAAGCCAGCCCCGCCCCCGATCTGCCAGCCATTGATCCGGTAACCGCGTTGCAAGCGCTGATCGGTTCACCGAACTATGCCGCAAAAGACTGGGTCTTCGAGCAATACGACACCCAAGTGATGGGCGACACGGTGCGCCGTCCGGGTCTGGGTGCAGGCGTGGTGCGCATTCATGGCACGAAAAAAGCAGTTGCCTTCACCTCTGACGTGACGCCGCGCTATGTCAAAGCCGACCCGTTCGAGGGTGGCAAACAGGCCGTGGCCGAAAGCTTCCGCAACCTGACCGCTGTCGGGGCCATCCCGCTTGCCACGACCGACAATATGAATTTCGGAAATCCTGAAAAACCGGAAATCATGGGCCAGTTCGTGGGCGCGATCAAAGGGATCGATGCTGCAGTGCGGGCGCTTGATATGCCGATCGTGTCGGGCAATGTCTCGCTTTATAACGAAACCGACGGCACCGGCATTTTGCCGACCCCCACCATCGGCGCCGTGGGTCTGTTGGAGGATCTGGAACGCGACCTGATCGCGGGCCTGCCGCAAGATGGCCATATCGCCTTGGTGATCGGTGTGACAATGGGCCATCTGGACCAATCCGCGCTGGCCTATGAGGCGTTCGGGTTGGAACAGGGCCGCGCGCCCGCGGTCGATCTGGAGGCCGAACTGGCCAACGGGACCTTCCTGCGCGAAAACCGCGCTCATGTAAAAGCCGCCAATGACCTGTCGGATGGTGGCCTTGCGCTGGCCGCCTTCGAGATGGCAGAGGCTGCAGGCGTGGGCATCCGTCTGGATAGTGACGATATCAAAACCCTGTTTGGCGAGGATCAGGCCCGTTATCTGGTGGCCACCGATGCAACGGGCGCTGAAGCGCTGGAAGCGCTGGCCGCTGAAAAAGGTATTACGATCACGCGCGTTGGCACCTTTGGTGGCGATGTGGTGCGCTTTGGCACTCAAACCGCCCCGCTGGCGGAGCTTTCCGCACAATATCGCCAAAGCTTTGCAAAGGCGATCAACGGCTGATCGGTCCGGATGCCGTCAACCATACCCCAAGCCGTCCGCCCTGTCTGAACACGGGGCGGGCGGCTTTTGTCGTTCTGCATCCCGCGGTGTCAGATCTGTCTGGTTGATCGCACAGAGTGCAGATAGCCCTCGCCCGCTCATATCGTGACGCTGATACGCCAACTGCGTCGAGGTGAAGGAGCACCCCTGCATGCCCCACATTCGCGCAAACGACCGCCCTGCGCAGGGCGTTATCGTATGGCGTGGCGTGCCAGCCGCATTTGAACCGGCTGCGCGGTTAGGCCGGCCCAGATTGCCCGTTTCGTCGCGACGCGGGCCTCCTTAGGGCCCAAGATTCTTCTAACGGTTCCTGCCGCAGTGCACCCTCCAAAGCATCGGCGCAAGGAGCCCTCGTATCATGACACACAGAACGGCAGCCCGATCGACCTACCAAATCGCGGCGCACTCCGGTAATCTGGCCTACAAACCAAAATCATACGCTTTGATCCTGCCTGCACCACTTGCAGCAGGGCCAGCCAAACCCTACCTTTAGGGTCAAAACCACAGGAGATCACCGTCCATGCCCATGGAAGCCCAAGATATCGAAAACCTGATCCGTGCCTCGTTTCCCGACGCACAGATCACCATCACCGATCTGGCCGGTGACGGAAACCACTGGGCAGCCGAGGTGATTGACGACTCCTTCAAGGGTCAGAACCGCGTGCAGCAGCAGCGTTCCGTTTATGCTGCGCTTAAAGGTGCGATGGACGGGCCGAATGGTGCCCTTCATGCGCTTGCGCTGACCACCAAAGCCCCCGACTAAGACCGGTCGGGCCATACCCCTGCGGAGCGGTCCGAAACGAGGCGTGTCCCCGTCATCATCCCATCCGCGCCCCCATCGGGACAGGCTCGCCAAAGTCTGCCGCCATAATTAAGGACCAAGCTAATGAGCGCCGAAGAAACCATCAAAAAAGACATCACTGAAAACGACGTTGTTCTGTTCATGAAAGGCAGTAAGGAGATGCCACAATGCGGGTTCTCCAGCCGCGTGGCCGGTGTGCTGAATTTCATGGGTGTTGATTACAAGGACGTGGATGTTCTGGCCGACGGCGAAATCCGTCAAGGCATCAAAACCTTCTCCGACTGGCCCACCATCCCGCAGCTTTACGTCAAAGGTGAATTTGTGGGCGGTTGCGACATTATCACCGAAATGACCCTGTCGGGCGAGCTGGACCAGCTGTTTTCGGCCAAAGGGGTCGAATTCAATAAAGACGCCGCAGAACAGATTCGCGCGGCCAACGCCTGATCCCGTGCGCCTGCGTTGATACGATGTCGAACGCCCCCGCCCGGCAGACCGTCCGGGCGGGGGCGTTTGCCTATCATAGAAGGCGCGCTCAAGCCTCCTGCACACCGTCGGGGATGCAGCGCACGGCCAGCCAGCTGCCAAGCGCCAAAAGGGCTGCGGTCAACAGGCAAAGTGGCAGACCGCCAAGCGTGTAACTTATCCCCGACAGCGCCGTGCCCAGCAAGCGCCCGCCCGCATTGGCCATATAATAAAAGCCGACATCGCGGGTGACCCGCTCGCGCGACGTGAAGGCCAGAATAAGCCAGCTGTGCAGCGACGAATTCACCGCAAATACAAAACCGAAGATCAACAACCCTACCACCAGCGATACGGTCAGCCACAGCGCTGGACCGGCAGACCAAAGCGCCAGCGCCGCAAGCCCCAACGGGATCAGGCTTAGGCCGGCCACCCAATGGCCAGCGGCCCGCGTCGGCTGATCGACCGCGCGGCGCAAGAGACGTGGTGCCACGGCCTGCACCCCGCCATAGGCGATGATCCACAAAGCCATAAAACTGCCCACCCAGAAAAAAGCACGCCGCGCGCCATCCTCGGAACCATCCGAGAGAACCTGATGGAAATAGACCGGTATCCCGACCACAAACCACACATCGCGCGCGGCAAACAAGAACATCCGCGCCAGTGACAAGCGGTTGATGCGCGGGTCTTGTGCAAATACGGAGGCGAATTTCACGCCCTTCACGCCGCGGGGCAACCCCTGCGGCATAAACATAAGTACCGCCACTAGAATCGCGGCCAGCGCAGCCGCCATCAACCAAAGCGTTGGAGCAAATCCCAACACGCCCAACCCCGCAGCGCCCAGAAAAAACCCGACGCCCTTGACCGCATTTTTCGATCCGGTGAGCCACGCCACCCAACGAAACAGGCTGCCTTCCGTGTCCGGTGCCAAAAGCTTTACCGCTGATTTCGAAGACATCTTGGCCAGATCCTTAGCCACGCCAGACAGCCCCTGAACCACCATCACGAAGGCAACCGACAGTCCGATGCTCCATCCTGCCCCCACCTGCGACAGCGCCACAAGGGCCACCACCTGAAGGCCCAGACCCATATATAGCGTGGAGGTCAGCCCAAAGCGCGCCGCCAGCCATCCGGCACATAGATTGGTCGCCACGCCCGCAAATTCGTACAATAAAAACAGCCATGCAAGGGTCAGCGCCGAAAAGCCCAACTGGTGGAAATGCAAAAGCACCATCATGCGCAGCGCGCCATCAGTCAACATAAAGGCCCAATAAGCCGCCGTAACCGCTATATATGCGCGCATCGCATTCACAGCCTGTCTCCCACCATGCCCACCACATCTGCCAGACGCGACGCGTATCCCCACTCGTTATCGTACCAGACATAAATCTTGGCCTGCGTGCCGTTCACCACCATTGTGGAGGGCCCATCAATAATCGCCGAGCGCGGGTCGTTGAGATAGTCACTCGATACAAGGGGACGTGTTTCATAGCCCAGAATACCGGCCAGCGCGCCTTCTGACGCCGTTTTGAAAAAGCTGTTCAGCTCTTGTGCGGTGGTGTCACGCGACAGCTCGAACACACAATCGGTCAGCGAGGCATTCAAAAGCGGCACCCGCACTGCATGGCCGTTCAGCCGCCCCGACAGCTCTGGGAAGATTGCCGTTATCGCTGTGGCAGAGCCGGTGGTTGTCGGGATCAGGTTCATCAATGCAGACCGTGCACGGCGGGGGTCCTTGGCGGGCGCATCGACGATGGTCTGGGTGTTGGTCACATCATGGATCGTGGTGATCGCGCCATGTCTGATGCCGATCGTGTCTTGCAAAACCTTTACCACGGGCGCGATGCAATTGGTGGTGCAGCTTGCAGCTGTGATCAGATCCTGCGTGCCGTCATAGCGGTCGTGATTGACCCCATATACCAGATTGAGTGCATCGCCCTTCACAGGTGCGGATACGACGACCTTGGCCACACCTGCCGCATAATAGGGGGCGAGTGCTTGGCGCGTTTTGAACACACCCGTGCACTCAACAACCAGATCGATGCCCATCTGCGATAGGGGCAGCTCCTCGATCCGGCGATGATGGACCACACAGATTTGGTGGCCATCCACCTCCAACCCATCGGGTATGGCGCCGACCTTATGTGGCCACCTGCCATGAACGGAATCAAATTCCAGCAACAGCGCGAGCTGTTCGGCATCGGCACCGGGTTCGTTTATCAAAACAATTTCGTGCCCGCGCCCTGCCTCCATTAACGCGCGCAGCGTCAACTTCCCCATGCGTCCCAAGCCATTAATCGCAATACGCGCCATGCCAGCACCCCTTTCCGAAACCCGCCTCTCGGCTATATCAGAAAGGTAACGGATCTGTGACGCTTTGCGGCGCGCTTACCGTTCTGTATCAGGGGCAGGTACAGATGCCGCCTTGACTTGCGCCGCCGCGCAAAGCGAAACCGGATCAACCGTCACAGGCGCCTGATGCAGCTCCAAAAGGGCAAGAGCGGCCAGCCTGTAGCCCATGCGCGCGCCATCAAGTGCCGGGCTGCCCAAGGCAAAGTTCTGCTCTATTTCGAGAGACGCGGCCATAACGCCACGCGCCAGATCCACCGGCGCGACATCAGGCCATTTTCGGCCCATATCCGGAAACAAATCGGTCATGCGCTCTGCCCGACCCAGCAGAACCTCCAGCGCGTAATGTACAATATCTTCTGAAGCAGAGACGCCCGTCTGATTTAAATCGGTCATGGTAAGATAGCCTGAAAAATTATGGCTCATGTGTAGCAGAATATCATATATCAAACATCTATCAAATCACGCCTGCTCAGGGCACGCGCAATATATCGCTGATGGGCCGTTGGCAGGCCATACGGGCACCCTCGAGCGAACGTCATATACTGACCGCAGCCGGGCAGAGCCTTGGACACGGTCATCAGCAAAACTTTGGAATAGTTTTCACACATTAATGCTGCAATCACATTACAACAAACCACCCTGCCGTAAAGACCTGCTCAGGCCGGATCGGCCCATGACGCGGAATGAAGACGACCTATAAGGCAGCGTTTATGGTCACCGCCACTGTTTCACGTGCAACCGCACACCGTTGCAAGAAAATCCCCCCGACAGCCGTTCAGGCCTGCCGGAGGGGATAATAAAGATAATCTACGGTTATTTACGGTTTTTACCGCCCATCCGCCCCCAAAAGCGTTTCCCGCGACGGTGTGCACCATCATCACTGGGGCCATCATTGAACATCGGATCAATCGAGCGATGGCGGAACCGTAGCCATAGCCGCCGGACAAAGAGCACCGCCACCAACAGCAATATCAGAAAGACAATGTTGAACCACGGGATGATCCGCGCATCCGGCCCCGATACAACCTTGACCGAAACCGCGTTGGGGTAGATCGACAGCCATTCGTTGCGCCATCCGTAATGGGTCATCGAGACCCAAAGCGGATCGGCTTTGTTCGAGACCAGATCCTGCGCCATTGTCTGCAGGTTGGAGCTATCGAGCTTGAAATACGGTGGCCATCCCCAGCCTGTATCCTCGTTACGATACACCATCGGCTTGCCGTTCGCGCGCTGTGTCTGGATGAAAAACACATCACGGTTGCCCATCTGCGCCGCCCCGCCAGCCGGTGATGCCCAGAAAATCGAGTTTTCGCCGAAGTCGATCCGCCGGTTTTCAGTGCCAACGATACGTACAATATCATGCTGCGGCAGTGTATAATGCAAAAAGCCGATCAGGATCACCGCCAGCAATCCGATAAAAGTCCATTTTGCGTATTTCATTGGAAACTCACCTGTAATTCATCACATAAACCAAAATAGCCACCACGCCTACCGGCACGATATAAACCAGCACCAGCAGTTTACGCCGTAAGCTGTGTTTGTAGGCGCGCATCCCTTGGGCAATGAACTCCTCCCGTGTCAGGCAGGACGCCGCGCCGGTCTTTGGATCTTCCCACGCTTTTTCAAGACGTTCTCGTGCCAAGGAGCGCGCATAGACCCCGATCAGCACATAGATCAGCGTCAGCCCTGCCAGACCCGGCAGGGCGAACCGGAAGAACGCGATCATCCCAGCGCCTTGCGGGCCCTCAGCATTCGCCACAGCTTACCCAGAACCGCGCTGATCAACACAGGTGGGAAGGCCAACATATAGGCGGCCGAAAACGTCCGCCCCGCAGATATGCCATTGGCGCATTGCGCGGCCTCGTCCGTCAGGCGCATGAAAAATCCCGCCCCGCAAATCGTGCCCGCACCGTAATAGGCCGGAACCAGCATGGCGACAGGTATCAGCGCCAGAAGAACGCTCCACGAATAGCGCGACAGCCACACCCCTACAGCGACAGCAATCACAAGCCCCAAAAGAATGAACGCAGACATGGCGAACGGCACCACCTTGGTTAATGGGTGCGAGGGGACGCCCCCCCGCAATCGAATTTAACCTAACGGATTTTCACGAAAACGACCATGATCTAAATCTGCCGGCCACAGGCGCTTGCAGCAGGATCAACCGGTCAGGCGTCGACCGCGATATTGTCGATCAGGCGCACCTGCCCCAGCCCCACAGCCACCAGCAAACGTGCAGCCCCTTGCAGTGTGTCCAGCGGTTGCAAATCATCCGCCGTGCGCAAATCAAGATAATCCAGATCATGAAAACCATGCGACAGGATCTCTGCGCGCGCCTCTGCCAGAGCCGTGTGCACATCCTCCCCGCGCCGCAGCCTTTGCGCGGTTTGTACTAAGATCCGGTGCAAAACCGGCGCGATATCCCGCTGTGGGCCTGTCAGATGCTGGTTGCGCGACGACATCGCCAAGCCGTTCTCCTCGCGGACGGTGGGACAACCGATGATCCTGACCGGCAGGTTCAAATCACGCACCATCCGGCGCACAACCTGCAACTGTTGCCAGTCTTTTTCACCAAAAAAGGCGCGGCCGGCCTGGGTCATCCCCAAAAGCTTGGCGACCACAGTGGCCACCCCGTCAAAATGGCCGGGACGGAACGCCCCTTCCATCGAAGCGCTGACACCGGACACCGAAACGGTGGTGGCAAACCCGTCGGGATAAACCTCTGTCACATCGGGGGCGAAAAGCACATCGACCCCTGCCGCCTCGAGCAAAGCCAGATCCGTTGCTTCGTCTCGCGGATATTTCTGCAAGTCCGTGGTGTTATTGAACTGCATCGGATTGACGAACACCGTCACAATCACCCGATCGGATTGCGCACGTGCGGCATGCACAAGGCTTAGATGCCCGTCGTGAAGCGCACCCATCGTGGGCACCACCCCCACGAGCATACCCGAGCGCTTCCATCCCGCGACCTTTTCACGCAACGCCTCGGAATGGCGAATAACCTGTGTCATCAGGACACCTCGTCTTTGAAACTGTGTTCGGCCGCCGGAAAGCTGCCATCACGCACGGCCTGCGCATACATCGCCACCGCCGTCGCCGCGTCCGCGCCCAAAGTTCCGAACCGCTTGACGAACTTCGGCTTGAACGCGGTAAAAAGGCCCAGCATGTCGTCCACCACAAGGATCTGGCCGTCGCAAGCGTCGCCTGCGCCGATCCCCACGGTAGGAATATCAAGGGCCTGCGTGACGCGTGCGCCAAGCGAATGCGGGACTTTTTCCAACACGACCGAAAAGGCGCCCGCGTCGGCCACAGCCTGCGCATCGGCCAAAAGGGCCTCGCCCGCGGCACCGCGGCCCTGCACCTTATAGCCACCGAAACTGTTCACCGATTGCGGCGTCAAACCGATGTGGCCCATCACAGGGATGCCGCGCTGTACAAGAAAGGCAATTGTTTCTGCCATATGCCGCCCACCTTCGAGTTTAACCGCCGATGCACCTGTTTCGGCCATCAATTGGGCCGCATTGCGAAACGCTTGCGCGGGGCTTTCCTCGTAGCTGCCAAAGGGCATGTCGATGACCATACAGGCGCGCGTCAGGCCGCGCGCAACCGCCTGTCCATGCAAGATCATCATCTGCATCGTGACGCCCAATGTGCTGTCGAGCCCGTGCAGAACCATGCCCACACTGTCGCCCACCAGCACCAGATCACACTGCCCGTCCACGATCTGCGCCACCGGCGTGGTGTAGGCGGTCAGGCACACAATGTTGGAGTGGCCTTTCATCGCGCTGATGTCGCCCGGCATTTTCTGAATGACAGGTTTGTTCATACTCATGATCCGGCCCCCTTGTCGCAAAGCTCACCGCACAGATAGCGGGCAGGCACATCTATTGCAAAGAAAACTGCAGGCTTTGGGGGTGTGCGCGCTGTCCCTGCAAGGTGACACTGTCCCCAACAATGCAAAACGCGGCATATCCGCCTTGGGATATGCCGCGTTTTTTCAGGTTTTTTAGGCCTGATCAGCGCCGATTACAAACCGGCGACAGCGGCTGCCGGATCGCGACCTTGCGATTGTGCCTCTGCGGCAGCAACCGCGCGGCGGTGGGCTTCCTGCTCGGCAACGGCGGGATCTTCTACCTTGCCTTCGGCCCATGCGGCCTCGTCTGCGGCAATCGCATCGGTGTTGCTGGCCGAAACCACATAGCCCGTGTGCAGCTCGACCATCTTGCCTTCCATGCGCAGGCTTTCGGCTTTGGAGCGAACTTTCACTTTCGTGCCCAGGCCGGTTTCATCATACATATCGATGATATCTTGATTGAAGAACCGGATACAGCCGGCCGATGTCGCCTTGCCGATCGACGCAGGGTCCATCGTGCCGTGCAAACGGTAATAGGTATCGCGACCACCACGATACAGATAGAGCGCGCGCGCGCCCAACGGGTTTTCCAGACCGCCCGGAAGACCGCCGCTCAACGGGCCATAAACATCGGGATCAGTACGGATCATGTTTTTCGTGGGCGTCCAGGAGGGGTACTCCTCCTTACGCCGGATCGTTGCGGTGCCGTTGAACCCACGGCCCGCTTTGCCGACCGCAATGCCCATGCGCATCGCGCGACCGGGTGCTTTCACATGGTAGGCCACACGCGCATAGGGATCGACGACAATCGTCCCGACCGGCTCTGGCCCGGAGTAATCCACCCACTGGCGGCGGTTGCGCTCGTTGAGATACTTCGGGTTTACGGCAGGGATCATATACTCGCCATCCTGACGGGCCTGATATTCGGGCGGCACCGATGCGGTCGATGCACGTGTCACCGGAGTCTCCGGTAGCGACGCACAGCCGGCAAGAGCCACAAGCCCTACAACGATCAGCGCCGGAATGCGCAGTTTAGCGAGAGAAATCAACACAGCAGCAAATCCTTTCGGAATTTCGTATTTTGGCCGGAACAGGGCCGGCAGTACAGCATTATTACTTTTGATAACGACAGTCCAAACAGGTCCTGATCTGCTGGGTCAAGCAATGGCTGCCAAACAGGTTCCCTTCCATGGCGAAAAAACTTCGATAGGGACATGAACGCATCAAAGAGGCCGGATATCTGGAATATCCGGCCTCTTTGATGGTGTCTGAAACTTATCGGTCGATCTGAATTTTACTGATCGATCTGGCCGATGTCGAAAAACAGTGTCTCGCCGGAACTGTCGTCGACACCGTCGTTATCGGTGACGATATAGGCACGGCCGTCTTCGGCGATTGCCAGTCCCTCGACCTTGTCTACGACATATCCGCCGGTCGACTTCAAAACGGGGATCAGATCGCGCACGTCTTGTTTGGCCACCACAGGAAGCGGTCCATCCAAAGGCGCAGGGTCCATGTCGGCCAAGGCCACACGTGTAATCTTTTTGATCTTGGCTGCGTCAGCGATCTGGTTGTCGCGTTCGATCAGATACGCATACTCACCATGGATCGTCAGCTCCGACAGGCCGACCCATCCATCGCCCTTGGCGTCGAGCGGATAGGACACACCGCCCCATTCTTCGCGCTCCAGATCATAGCAGACCAGCTTGACCATACCGGCCGCATCATCGGCCCATTCGCGCTGGACGGGCATCCACAGGCGGTTGCCGTCTTTGGCAATACCTTCAAAGCCGAAGCGTTTTTCGGCATGGGCCAGACCCTCTGGCAGGCCGATCTGCTCGATAATCTCGCCCTCGGCATTCACGTGGATCAGACCATGCGGGATCATCCGGTCGCTGCGCCCCTCGGAGGCCAGCCAGAAACCGCCCTCGCCGTCGCGCGTAATCCCTTCCAGATCCAGAAGCTGGGCCGCTGCACCATCGCGTGTGATATTGACCGCACCGGTGATTTTCGCAGGATGGCTGCTGGCGTCGATGGTAAAAATCCGTGGCGCGGCGCTGTAGAAACTGTCGGCTACGGCATAAATCATCCCCGGCGCGTCGCCTGCCACCAGTCCGGAAAGCGCGCCCCACCCGGTCAGCGGGTCGGTGCCTTGGGAGGTGATCATGGGATAGCTTGCAGGTTTTGCGCTACGCTCGAATATCATCACATGCGCGGGCGCGTTGCCATCGGCGCGCGCATCTGTTTCATTCGCGGACACCAATAGATTGCGCGATGTGATCGCCACATAGCCTTCTGGCCCGATGCCCGACGGCAGCAGTTGCAGCAGCACCGGCTGGCTTGCATCGGTTACATCATAAACACCAACCACAGATCCACGTTCGGACCCGATGAACAAAAGCGGCGTGCCGTCAAAAACCCCGAATTCAACAGATTCAGGCTCCACACCTTTTTTTCCTGCGCGTTTGTCAGGGAAATGGCCGATGGCTGCGACCGCACGCTCGAAGCTGTTGCCGCTGTCATAGACCAGCGTGCCATCTTTGTTGAAAATGCTGAACCCACGAGAGCCGCCGTGCCAATCGCCCTCGTTGGCAATGGCGAATGCGTCGTCACTGATCCATTTTACAGCGTCGGGCTCTCTGGGAACATCGCGCAGCGATCCGGTAAACTCCAGCTTGCCGTCCTTGTGGGTGTCGATCCCGTCAAGGTCGACCGTGCCCGCCGAGAAATGGTTGAGCACGCGGCCATCCGCACCGATCACAACCAGATGGTTGTTTTCTTGCATGGTTACGACGATCTCGCCCAATGCGTTTACATCGACAAATTCCGGCTCGGGATCATCGCCGCCAATATCGGCAAGGCCCGTCATCTCGATTTTTTCAAGCCCGCTGCAATCGACACCGGCCTCTGTGAGCGGCAGCTTGACCACAAAACCTGCGGGCATCTGGCCCAAGCCGCCATCGCCCAGATCCTCGTCACGTTCGTTTTCAATGGCGACGGTCACGAAGGAGCCATCCTTGGCCACCGCCACTGAATCCGGCTGCCCGCCCAGATCGCATGTCGCGACCTCTTTGCCCGTGCCCAGATCCACGGCATGCAGCACGCCAGATGTCTCGGTGTAGCTTTCGGAGGTGTTGACGCCAATATAGGCGGTCTGGCCGATCACGACGACCGATGTCGGTTCCCCTGCCATGTCCAGCACGCCTTTTGGCTGCGGGTTCTCAGGATCGGCTATGTCGATCATTCCAACGCGCCCTGCGGGGCTATCGGTATAGACCAGCGTCATCCCGTCACTGCTAACCGCGATAATTTCGGCAGAGGTCTCTTGTGCAGTGTCCTGGGCGTTCATCATCACCGGAAAGGACGAGATACGATTGAAATTCATCTCTGCCATAGCAGGCAAAGCAGTTGTTGCGGCCAAAACGGCGCCAATTGATAGTCGAAGCATAAAGAACCCTCACCCTGTTTTGGGTTCCTTTGCGCCCGCCCGGTGACAGGGCCGCGACAATGCGATGACAATCTCCTGACATGTCGCGTTAATGCGGGTAGGCCTATGGGTCTGCAGGCGCCCATAAGAAAACCGGCAAGCGCACTTGCCGGTTTCCAAAACGCCAGATGGCGCGGATCAGCGCCGTCCCTTTCGGGCCGGTCGTGGCTGGTGGGCCGCTTATCCCTTGGGCGTCGAGCTGACGCCGACCTTGGCCGGACGCAGCAGCCGGTCCGAGATCATGAAGCCCACATCCATGACTTGGATGATGTCGCCTGCCACGGTGTTGGGCACCGGTGCCTCGAACATCGCCTCGTGATGGGTAGGATCGAATTTATCGCCAACCGCAGGGGCGATTTTCGTAATACCGTGTTTTTCGAAGACGCTCAGAAGTTCGCGCTGTGTCAGCTCCACCCCTTCGATCAGCGCCTCTGCCTGTTGGCGCAACTCGTCAGAGATCGCATTCAGCGCGCGCTGCATGTTGTCATAGACCGGCAACATATCGCGGGCCAGACGCGAGCCGCCATAGTTTTCGGCGTCGCGACGCTCTTTGTCGGCGCGCTTGCGCGAATTTTCGGCATCTGCCAGCGCGCGCATCCAGCGGTCGCGCAGCTCGTCGCGCTCGGCGCGCAGGGCTTCAAGCTCCTGATCGCTATCGCCGTCGGCCATGACATCCTCGAACGTCTCGTCGATATGAACCTGATCTTCGCTCATTTCGTCTTTCTTGTCGCTCATGCGTTTTATCCTTTGCCCCGGCCGGACAACATTCGCCCGACCAGTTGCGCTGTGTAATCCACGATCGGAACGATCCGCCCATAGTTGAGCCGTGTCGGGCCGATCACACCGATCGCACCGATGATCTTCCGGTCAGCGTTCATATAGGGAGACACCACCAGAGAGGAACCCGAAAGTGAAAAAAGCTTGTTCTCGGAGCCAATAAAAATGCGCACACCGTCACCATCACGGGCCAAATCCAGAAATTCGGCAATATCACGCTTGCGCTCCAGCTCGTCGAACAGGTCCCTGATGCGGTCCAGATCGCTGACCTCCCCCAAGAGATTCGATTGTCCCCGCACCAATAGCCGCTCGTAGGAGGTGCCCTTGTCTTCCCATTCGGCCAGCCCCTGCTCCACCAGCTGCGCAGATAACGTGTCCAGCTCGTTTCGACGCAGGTCGATCTCGCGGCTGATGACCCCGCGCAATTCGCTTAGCGTCCGGCCTTCCGCAAGGGCATTGATGAAATTTGCGGCCTCGCGCAGCGAGGATGGCGTCTGGCCCGGTGGCGGGTTGAACACGCGGTTTTCCACCTGACCGTCGGCAAAGACCAGCACCACCAGCGCCCGATCCGGCCCCAGCGCGACAAATTCGATATGTTTGATCGGGGCCTCGTGTTTCGGGGTCAACACAAGGCTTGCACCATGGGTCATCCCCGACAGGGCCGAACCGACGCGGCCCATCAATGTGCCAACGTCGGGATCATTGCCACCCATGGACGCCTCGAGCGCGGCGCGATCCGTCTGGCCCAGCTCGGACACCTCCATGAAACCGTCCACGAACATCCGCAAACCACTTTGCGTGGGGACGCGTCCGGCAGAAATATGCGGACTGTCGAGGAGCCCGAGATATTCCAGATCATTCATGACATTGCGAATGGTCGCCGCCGAGAGTTTCTCGCTCATCATGCGTGTCAGCGTGCGAGACCCCACCGGATCACCGGTTTCAAGATATCCCTCGACGACACGACGAAAAACTTCGCGCGAGCGATCATTCAGATCAGAAAAGGTTTTTGTCTGTTCGGTCATAGCCTTGCAACTCTCGCATGCCAGTAAACGCGCCATCAGGATCGGCGCCAAATGCCCTGCTTAGGGTTGCATCATCGCGGGCGGACGCGCAAATGAGACCCGACATCAGTAAAAGGATAAGCCATGCGCCCTTCAGGACGGACTCTAAGCGAAATGCGGCCGATTTCAATCGAAACCGGAATCACGAAACACGCAGAAGGCTCGTGCCTGATTAAAGTGGGCGATACGCATGTGCTGTGCACCGCAACGATTGATGATCGCGCGCCGTCGTTTCTGCGCAATACCGGCCTTGGGTGGGTGACGGCCGAATACGGGATGCTGCCGCGCGCGACCACCAGCCGCAACCGCCGTGAGGCGACAGCCGGCAAACAAGGCGGACGCACCGTGGAAATCCAGCGCCTGATCGGGCGGGCCTTGCGCGCAGGCGTTGACCGCAGCGCTTTGGGCGAACGTCAGATTGTGATCGATTGCGACGTTATTCAGGCAGACGGCGGGACCCGCTGCGCGGCGATCACGGGCGGTTGGGTCGCCCTGCGTCTGGCCGTGAACAAGCTTCTGGCCAAAGGCGTGATTGCTTCCGATCCGCTCATCGACAATGTCGCGGCTGTGTCATGCGGGCTTTATGCCGGACAAGCTGTTTGCGATCTGGACTATGCCGAGGATTCTGAGGCTGGCACGGATGGCAATTTCATCATGACCGGCAAGGGTCAGCTTATCGAGATACAAATGTCCGCGGAAGGCACTACATTTAGCAGAGACCAGATGAACCAGCTCATGGATCTGGCGGAAGCTGGTGTTGCAGAACTGGTCGCAGCACAGAAGGATGCGATAAAATGAGACTTTTTTCGGGCGATAAGCTTTTGGTCGCGACCCATAATGCAGGCAAGCTAGAGGAAATCTCTGCCATGCTTGAACCCTATGGCATCGAATGCGTCGGCGCAGCACAGATGGACCTGCCTGTGCCCGAAGAAACCGAAGACAGCTTTATCGGCAATGCACGGATCAAGGCGCACGCAGCTGCCCGTGCAGCAAACCTGCCCGCTTTGGCCGATGACAGCGGTATCGTGGTAGACTGTCTGGATGGCGCACCGGGTGTTTACACCGCCGACTGGGCTGAAACCCCGAACGGTCGCGATTTCAACATGGCGATGGAAAAAACATGGGCGAAATGCGAAGAAACGGGCGCGCCGCGGCCCCGTACCGCGCGGTTTTGCTCCACTTTGGTTCTGGCGTGGCCGGACGGCCATGACGAGGTTTTCGAAGGTACAGTCGAGGGTCACGTTGTATGGCCGATGCGGGGCGAGGCGGGGCATGGCTATGATCCGATGTTCCAACCGATCGGCTATCGCCATACTTTCGCAGAAATGGACCCCGAGAAGAAAAACCTGATTTCGCACCGTGCAGACGCCTTCAAAAAGCTCAAAGCGGCGTTTGAGAAAGAATAATTTCGCCGGGGGTGTCGCCCTGACACCCCCGGATAGCCTTCCCGGAAAGACATCATGAACGAGTTATGGCGGCAGGACGATTGGCGCGCTGGCGGGTTTGGCCTGTATATTCACTGGCCGTTTTGTGCAGCCAAATGCCCCTATTGCGATTTCAATTCGCATGTCACCGATCATATTGATCAAACGGCCTGGAGGGATGCCTATCTACGTGAAATCGACCGTATCGCCGCCCTGACCGATGATCGCGTCCTCAACACGGTCTTTTTTGGTGGCGGCACACCATCGCTGATGGATCCCGATGTGGTGGCCACATTGCTAGAGCGGGTCAAGTCTTCGTGGCGGCTCTCAAATGATCTGGAAATCACCCTGGAGGCAAACCCCACCAGCATCGAGGCGGGCCGGTTTCGCGCCTATTCCGAGGGTGGCGTTAACCGGATTTCCATGGGAATGCAGGCATTGAACGATGTCGATTTACGCAAATTGGGCCGTATGCATACTGTGGCAGAGGGACGAAAAGCATTTGATATCGCCCGATCCGTTTTTGATCGCGTCAGCTTTGATCTGATATATGCCCGACAAAATCAGGATCTTGCCCATTGGACGGCAGAGCTTAACGAAGCCCTGAGCATGGCGATTGATCATCTTTCGCTTTACCAGCTGACGATCGAAGAAGGCACGGTATTTGGCGCACGCGCAGAGCGCGGGCTTCTTCGCGGGTTGCCGGAAGACGATGCCGCAGCCGATATGTATCTGGTAACGCAAGATATTTGCGAAGCGGCTGGCCTGCCCGCCTATGAAGTGTCGAATTACGCACGTCCCGGAGCAGAAAGTCGCCACAACCAGATTTACTGGCGCTACGGCGATTACGCAGGGATTGGCCCCGGCGCCCATGGCCGCCTTACGTTGAACCATACACGCTATGCGACCGATACGCTCAAGCAACCGGGTGCTTGGTTAAAATCGCTGCGCGAAAAAGGCCATGGCGAGCATACGCGCGAGCCCCTGCCCCGAGATGAACAGGTGATCGAATTCCTCCTGTTTGGTATGCGCCTGGCAGAAGGCATCGACCCTGAACGGTTCAACGCGCTGGCTGGACAACCTTTGTCGACAGCCGCGGTCAATAATCTTCGTGAAATCGGGATGCTGTCCGAAGACACGTATCGGATTCGGGCCACACGCGAAGGCCGTGCGGTTCTGAACGCGGTTATCCGCGAACTGATGCCCGATTGAGGCACTGCCTGATCCTCGTAATGAAGATCAGGCAAACGGTTTAGCGAAGACCGCTCAGCAACTGGCATAACTTATCAAGCTGGTCGAGGTCCTTATAGTGAACCGTCAAGCTTCCGCCCGCCGCGCCTTTATGGTTAATATCGACCTTCATACCTAATGTTGCGCCCAGATCACCTTCAAGCAAGCGTGTATCGGCATCCTTTTCGGGACGTGTCCGCGCTTTGGAATTCTTGTCGGTTTTAGGTGATTTCGCGCGACGCTCGACCTCGCGAACCGAAAGCCCCTTGCTGACAGATTCCCGGGCCAGTGCAATCGGGTCATCTGCTGTGATCATCGCGCGTGCATGACCTGCAGTCAGTTTCCCGTCACGCAAATAGTCCTGCACCTCATCAGGCAGATTTAGCAACCTAAGCAAGTTGGCAATATGACTGCGGCTTTTGGAAAGTGCATCCGCGACCTTTTCCTGCGTATGGCCGAACCGGTCCATCAGTTGGCGGTAGCTCAATGCCTCTTCCAAGGGATTGAGATCAGCACGCTGAATATTTTCGATGATCGCGACTTCGAGCACTTCTGTATCCGAGAATTCTCGAATGATTACAGGAAGTTCGTGAAGCTGCGCGAGTTGAGCAGCACGCCAGCGGCGCTCGCCCGCTACAATCTCGTAAAACTCAGACTTTTGCGGATGGCGCCGGACGATAAGGGGCTGGATAACCCCCTTTTCTTTAATGGAATCCGCAAGTTCCTGTAGTGCTTCGGGCGCGAAATGACGGCGAGGCTGATCAGGGTTGGGTTCGATTTGCTCGACAGGTATAAAATTTTCAGGACGCGGCACGGATTTTTCTTGTTGTTCTGGTTCTAGATTAACGTCTGCCATTAGTGCACTTAAACCCCGCCCCAATCCGCGTCTTTCAGGCTTCTTGCTCATATTTCCCCCTGCGAGTTGCGCCTTCATGGCGCGAAAGTAGTTCCGTAGCCAACGCACGATATGCCTTTGCGCCCCGTGAACTACTGTCATAATGCAAAACAGATTGTGCGTAGGATGGTGCCTCGGAAATGCGGACATTGCGTGGAATCATCGTGCGGAACACAATCTCCCCAAGTGTGGCACGCACGTCAGCCTCGACCTGTTGCGAAAGGTTATTCCGGACATCATACATCGTTAACACGACCCCTTCGATCCGCAGCTTTGGATTTGCAGACTGACGAACCTCACGAACTGTCAACATCAACTGTGACAAGCCTTCAAGTGCGAAAAACTCCGCCTGCAACGGCACCAGCACGGAATCCGCCGCGACCATCGCATTAACTGTCAGTAAACTGAGCGATGGTGGGCAATCAATCAGGATATAATCGAACCGGTAGTCCTCCAGCTCCGCATGATGCAACGCTCGGTGCAAAAGGAAGCTGCGCCGCTCGTTAGCATGTAACTCCATATCTGCAGATGAAAGATCTGTGGTCGCCGGACTAAGCCAAAGATTGTCCCACTGAGTTACAGAAATAACTTCTTTCGCGGAAATTTCGCCTGTCAGCAGATCATAGGTGCTGTACTCGCGAGCGTCAGGCTCAACTCCCAACCCGGTGGAAGCATTGCCCTGAGGGTCCAGATCAACAAGTAAAACTCGTCGCCCTTTCTCCACCAGAGCAGACGCCAGATTAATAGCGGTTGTGGTTTTACCGACACCGCCTTTCTGGTTTGTCACAGCAATAATCTTCGTTTTTTCGACAGGCGGGGTCTCAGACACGTTCGACTCCTGAGATTTTTAAAATGACTGCTGCTGGATCAGTTATACTCGGGATAGGATGGAAATCGAATTTCCATTTACCCCTGGTTTCCTCAATCTCGTCTTTCCAACGCGCACCTTTTGGAAAAAGATACGTAGCGCCGTCAGACTTATGCATTTCTGAAAGCGCTAATAGATCAGACAAAGAGGCCAAAGCACGTGCTGAAATTACGTTGGCTTGAAGTGAGGTGATTTTTTCAATGCGATCAGCGTGGATTTTCGCATTGATATCAAGCTCTCGGCATACTGTTGAAAGGAACGCCGCCTTGCGCTGGTCGCTTTCCACCAGATGAAGTTCGAGCTTGGGGGTCTTGTCAATCGCAAGACAACCAATAACGAGTCCGGGAAAGCCCCCACCCGATCCCAAATCGGCCCAGCGTTCAGGACATCCGGCAAGTTTGAAAAGCTGCGCTGAATCAGTAAAATGACGTTCCCAAAGGTTATTGATACTGTTCTTTGAAACCAGATTGATAACGGGATTCCATTTCTCAACCAGTTTTTCATATCTGCCAAGACGATCGATTGTTTCACGTGAAACATCAAAACGTTCTTGAAATTTGCTCGCCTCGACTTCGTTCATGCGACTTTCTCGCGGCGGCCTTGGCGAAGCTTAGCTAAGATAAGTGCGAGTGCAGCAGGCGTTACACCATCCACACGAGCCGCTTGTCCGAGGGTTGACGGGCGGGCGGTTTGAAGCTTCTGCTGAAGTTCGTTCGACAGGCCGGACAGATTAAGATATTGAAAATCGGCGGGAATTTTCCAAGCCTCATCTCGTTGCATTGCAGCAATATCCCGACTTTGACGCTCAAGATAATTGGCATAGAGCGCGTCTTTGGATAGCTGGGCCGCGATAGGCGCGTCAATTTCGTTCAGATCAGGAAATGCAACTGCAAGCAGATCGAACGTGATATCCGGATAGGATAAAAGTTCGAACACCGAGCGGCGTTGACCATCTTGATTCACCTTGAAGCCATGCGATACGGCCTCTTTAGGCGTTATGACCATTGCATCCATTTTGGCCTTGCCGGCAGATAACGCATTTTCCTTACGGAGGTAATTCTGCGTACGTTCTTGAGACGCGCAGCCCAACTCGATTGCAATAGGCGTCAGGCGCTGATCGGCATTATCTGCACGCAGCGAAAGCCTGAATTCTGCTCGAGATGTAAACATCCGGTATGGCTCGGTCACACCGCGCGTGATGAGATCATCGATCATGACCCCAATATAGCTTTGTGTCCGGCTCAGAATAATAGGAGCGCGCCTTTGGCTACTCAATGCCGCGTTCAAACCGGCAACGAGGCCTTGCGCAGCAGCCTCTTCATAACCGGTGGTTCCATTGATCTGACCCGCAAGATATAGGCCCGGTTGATTACGAAGCTCCAAAGCGGCTGAAAGGCTTCGAGGGTCTACATAATCATACTCTATCGCATACCCCGGCTGCATAATTTCAACATTTTCGAGGCCGCGCATGGAACGCACATATTGTTCTTGGATTTCGAGCGGTAAAGATGTCGAAATCCCGTTTGGATAAACAGTATTATCATCCAATCCCTCAGGTTCCAGAAAGACCTGATGCGACGTTTTATCGGCGAAACGAACCACTTTGTCTTCGATAGAGGGACAGTATCGCGGCCCAACCCCATCAATGTGCCCGCCATACATGGCTGATCTATTTAAATTTTCTCGAATAATATCGTGGGTTTTCTCATTAGTATGCGTGATGCCACAGGAAATTTGCTTTACCAGTGGCTGCTTGTTGAGAAAAGAAAAAACAACTGGATCATCGTCGCCAGGTTGGCTTTCTAAAATATCCCAATTGATCGTTTTACCATTTAAACGCGGCGGGGTGCCGGTTTTCAGGCGCCCTAACCGAAGATCTAGGCTTGCAAGCCGTTGCGCAAGCTTGATGGAGGGTTTGTCTCCCATCCGCCCACCGCTTTGTCTTTGGTCGCCGATATGGATAACACCGTTCAGAAACGTGCCGGTTGTAAGAATAACCGATGCTGCCGATATGCGCGTAGAATCTGCAAGAACAACACCAGACACTCGTCCGTTCTCGGTTGTTAGATCAGCGACCTCGCCCTCTATAACTTCGAGGTTTTTCTGGTTTCTGGTCAGCTGCTGAGACGCCGCTTTGTATAGCTTTCGATCCGCTTGCGCACGAGGGCCTTGAACCGCTGGACCTTTACGACGGTTAAGCAATCGATATTGAATGCCGGCCATATCGGCCGCCACACCCATTACACCGTCCATCGCGTCGATTTCCCGCACAAGATGGCCCTTACCCAAGCCGCCGATCGCAGGATTACAAGACATCACGCCAATTGCATCCGCTTTAAGAGTGATAAGTGCAGTTTGAGCGCCCATACGGGCGGCAGCATGCGCGGCCTCTATGCCAGCATGTCCGCCACCCACTACAATCACATCAAAATGTTTCACGTGAAACACCCCTCATTTACCGATACAAAAGCTGGAAAAGATTTCATCGAGCAAGTTCTCAACGTCTACTCTACCAACGAGCGATTCCAAAGAACGCGCAGCCATACGAAGATAATCTGCAGCTAGCTCCGGGCGATCATAATCGCTCATTACCTCATTTTTTGCAAAACCCAAAGCCTGACTTGCCGCTTGAATAGCATCACGATGCCGTTCCCTGGTCATTACCCCTGCCCCTTGTGTGCGGTGGAGTAATTTTTGCCCGATTTCAGCCACCAGAACATCGAGGCCATCACCAGTTTTTCCGGAGACCGACAACCCATCGGAGGAATGAATGTCGGATTTTCCATATACGATCAAATCATCGTCTTCTGGGCTAAGAAGCGGAATTTCTTCACGATCCAGAAGAAAGATCCTCAAATCAGCTGCTTTTGCACGCTCCACCGCTCGATCTACACCGATCGCTTCAACCACATCATCAGTCTGGCGCAGGCCGGCCGTATCAAGCAGCGTAACCGCCAAGCCGGATATGTCCATACGCACTTCAATAACATCACGTGTGGTGCCTGCAATCTCGGAAATAATTGCGGCCTCTCGTCCAGATAAAGCGTTGAGAAGAGTAGACTTTCCGGCATTAGGACGCCCGACGATAGCCACTTCGAATCCGTCACGAATACGCTCTGCTGCTGAAAATCTGGCCAGTTCGCGGCGAAGGTCCGTTTCTATACGGTTTAATTCGAACATAACCTCGGGCGTAACATCGACGGGCACGTCTTCATCTGCAAAATCAATTGTTGCTTCCAACAATGCTGCAGCCCGGATCAGACCTGCGCGCCAATCATCAACAATGCGCCCTACGGCCCCGGAGAGGACTTTCATGGCTTGCTTGCGCTGTGCCTCTGTCTCCGCCTCTATTAAATCGGACAGACCTTCGACCTGCGCCAGATCCAGACGTTCATTTTCCAAGGCGCGTCGTGTAAATTCACCGGCCTCCGCCATGCGCAGCTCCGGACTTTCGCCCAAAGCCCTCAACACGGCCGTGACTGTCGCCACGGCCCCATGAATATGCAACTCAACGACCCGTTCACCAGTGAAACTGGCACCGGCCTCGAAGCAAAGGACCACTGCCTCGTCCAAGGCTTCTTCATGCCATCGTAAAACGCGCAAGCCCGCCTGTCGCGGTGCTGGCAGCGTACCACACAGATGTGCGGCTGCATCCCATGAGCTGGGGCCGGAAATACGAATAACGGCCACCCCCGCTTTTCCGCGGGCAGTGGCCAAGGCAAAGATCGTTTCCATTGCTCCCCCTCTCGGGAACCGGTTAACCGTTCATTGAGTCAAAGAATTCCGAGTTGCTCTTCGTTTGTTTCAGCTTCGAAATCAAGAACTCTACTGCATCGGTGGTGCCCATCGGGTTCAGAATACGGCGCAATAGGTAGGTTTTTTGCAAATCGCGCTGTTCGACCAGCAATTCTTCCTTACGCGTGCCGGACTTAAGAATATCCATAGCAGGGTACACGCGTTTATCAGCAACTTTGCGATCCAGAACGATCTCGGAGTTGCCGGTACCTTTGAATTCTTCGAAGATAACCTCGTCCATGCGCGACCCTGTGTCGATCAGCGCTGTGGCGATAATGGTGAGTGAACCACCCTCTTCAATGTTGCGCGCAGCACCGAAGAAGCGCTTAGGCCGCTGCAGCGCGTTCGCATCCACACCACCGGTCAATACTTTGCCGGACGATGGCACAACCGTGTTGAACGCACGGCCCAGACGGGTAATGGAATCGAGCAAAATGACAACGTCACGCTTGTGTTCGACCAAACGCTTCGCCTTTTCGATCACCATCTCTGACACAGCCACGTGGCGGCTTGCAGGCTCGTCAAAGGTCGAGGCGACAACTTCCCCTTTGACCGAACGTTTCATGTCGGTCACCTCTTCAGGCCGCTCGTCGATGAGCAACACGATAAGGTAGCATTCAGGGTGGTTCTTCTCGATCGATGCGGCAATATTCTGCAACAGAACGGTTTTACCTGTCCTGGGCGGTGCCACGATCAGGGAACGCTGCCCTTTGCCGATCGGGGCCACCAGATCGATAATCCGCGCAGACCGGTCTTTGATCGTCGGATCCTCGATCTCCATGTTCAGGCGTTCGTCGGGGTAAAGCGGGGTCAGGTTATCGAATGCAACCTTGTGACGCGCTCTCTCGGGGGCCTCGAAATTAATGCTCTCGACCTTGGTCAGCACAAAATAACGCTCGTTCTCGCCCGGCGAGCGGATGATGCCCTCCACGCTATCGCCGGTGCGAAGCGAATGCTGGCGGATCATGTCGGGCGAGACGTAGATATCATCCGGGCCGGGCAAATAGTTGGCCTCGGTTGAGCGTAAAAAGCCGAAACCGTCCTGCAGCACTTCCAGAACGCCATCCCCCCCGATGACGATCTCGTCCTCGGCATGCTCTTTCAAAAGCGCGAACATCATCTCGCCCTTGCGCATCGTCGAGGCGTTTTCAATTTCCCACTCTTCGGCCATCGACAAAAGATCCTTGGGGGTCTTTGCCTTCAGGTCGGACAGATTCAAACGCTCTTCGGAATGCAGACGTTCGTCGTTCATGAATTGCCTTTCGACGCTTCGAACGAGTCGAAGTCGCAAATCGTTAACTTGGAGATGGAGCCCGCTTGGCCAGGACGGCCGGGGTATGCCCAAGCCTATACCTGCACAACGTGGCTGCGTCAATAATTGACCAAGCCGGTTTGGACCGAATGCTCAGAATTTTACGATCACTGCCAAAACAATAACGATCATGAAGGCTGTAGGCACCTCGTTCATCATCCGGAAACGCCTGCCAGACAATGTATTCCGATTGTATACAAAGTCTTTCCGTCTGTATCCACACCACATGTGAAACCACGTCATAGCCAATACAGAAAGGGCTTTGAGCCACGGCCAGGTCTGCGTCCAATCCACGACGCCAGGAATTGCCATGAGCATCACACCGAAAAGCCAAGTCGCGATCATCGCCGGATTCATGATTGCACGAAGTAAAAGCCGCTCTTGATGCTGGAAAAGCTTATCCATCTCTGAATTTTCCGTAACCCCTTGTTTTTCATAGCCTTCTACATGATAAACAAAGAGTCTCGGCAAATAGAAAAGCCCTGCCATCCACGCCAGAACTGCCATCACGTGAAAGCTTTTGATCCAAAGATAGTAGGTCGAAAGAAATTCGATCAGCGTATTGAGCATCTGGTGCCCTCCGAGGCGAAACGGCTCCCCTTACTTAATTATAATTAAATTAAGAAAAGGAATGATGATGATAGTAGGGCCTGTGGACAGTGTGGATTCACAGTTATTCCCAAACTTTTCCACAGTGGAAAAAGTCATTTGACAACGAGTCTATAGTTTCGTCTACAAGCGATTTTTGTAACATAATTTCAACGAGATGCCGATTGTGTAAGTTACGTCACTTACTGTGGATAAGTTAGTGGACGACTCTGTGCAATCGGAATCTTCAACAGGCTTGGGATGACTCTCTTCACAGGTGGAGAACTGGTGTTGAAAAATGTCAAACCTAAGGCAAAACTGTGGAGCAATCGGCTAAGGGTGTGTTACGCACATTCTCGTACCCTGAGTCGTCCACGCGGTTATCCACATGTCTGTACACATCATTCTTGCATCACAGTCCGAAAGTCGGGCCCATCTTCTTCGTAACGCCGGGTTGGATGTCATTTCCCAACCCGCGCGCATTGACGAGGAGATGGTGCGCGCCTCGATGGCGACAGAATCTGCCACGCCGCGAGATGTGGCAGACACTTTAGCTGAAATGAAAGCAGCGAAAGTGTCCCGTAAATCGCCCGGGCAGATGGTGCTCGGGGCCGATCAGGTTTTGAGCTGCAATAATGTTGTATATAGTAAACCGGATACTCCGGAAATGGCGTTTGAACATTTGCGACAATTGTCCGGTAAGGTGCACCACCTATTATCTGCCGCTGTTGTGATCCGCGATGGAGAGCCGCTTTGGCGGTATGTCGGTGTCGTCCGGATGCATATGCACGAGCTTTCCGAAGATTTTATAGCAGATTATGTCGAGCGGAACTGGCATAGTATAAAATCATCCGTCGGTGGTTATAAACTTGAAGAAGAGGGTGTTAGACTGTTTTCCAAAGTGGAAGGCGATTACTTTTCGGTATTAGGGCTGCCGCTGACTGAATTTTTAAACTGGCTGCGCGCCAGAGGGGAGCTTTTGACATGACGGAAAACAAAATCCCGTTGGCAGGTGTTATTGGCCACCCGATCGCCCATTCCAAGTCGCCGGTTTTACATCAGTATTGGTTGAAAAAACACGGTATCAACGGACATTACATTCCGATGGACGTTGCGCCTGAAAACCTGGAAACTATCTTACGATCCTTGCCAAAGGCGGGGTTCCTAGGATGCAATATAACTATTCCCCATAAAGAATCCGCTTTGAAAATTGCAGATGTAATCAGTGATCGTGCGGCGCTGATCGGGTCTGCCAATACACTGATATTTTCCGAAAACGGAAAAATTCATGCCGATAATACAGATGGTTACGGGTTTATATCAAATATTCGTGATAGTATTCCCAATTGGTCCGCACAAGCAGGGCCAGCGGCTGTATTAGGTGCAGGCGGGGCATCGCGCGCTATCATTGCAGCCTTGATCGAAAGTGGTGCGCCGGAAATCCGGATTGCAAACCGTACAAGGGCCCGCGCGGATTCATTGCGCGCTCAGTTCGGGGCGCGGGTGGTCGTTTATGATTGGGCACAGGCCCCGAATATGTTCGAGGGTGCGAAAACCGCAATTAATACCACCTCTTTGGGTATGCAAGGACAGCCCGATTTTCGCGTATCGCTTGACGCATTGTCCGATACAGCCGTCGCGACCGATATTGTATATTCACCGCTTAAAACCCGTTTTCTGGAAGCGGCTGAAGCACGAGGATGCAAAATTATCGACGGTCTGGGAATGCTTTTACATCAAGCTGCGCCGGGTTTTGAGCGTTGGTTTGGCCAGCGACCGGAAATCACTGCGGAACTTCGTGAAGCCGTTTTAACCGCATGACCATGCCTTTTATTCTTGGTTTGACCGGATCTATCGGAATGGGAAAATCAACGACATCCAGCATGTTTTTAAAAGAAGGCATTCCTGTTTGGGATGCTGACGCATTTGTTCATGAATTATATTCTGAAAATGGCCGATTGGTATCTGAAATAGCAGACGTTTTTCCTGCTTGCATCAAAGATAATGCTGTGGACCGTCAGGCATTGAAGAAGATACTGGCCGATACACCCGAAGCGTTACCGAAGCTGGAGGCGATTATTCATCCGCTCGCGGCCGCAGATCGGCAAACGTTTATCGAACGTCATGCCGGTTGCGATCTGGTGGTTCTGGATATTCCGCTGCTGTTTGAGACCGGCGCAGATCGCGTATGCGATGCCGTGTTGGTTGTGAGCGTGCCTGAGGATGTTCAACGTGAAAGAGTGATGTCACGCGGCACTATGTCTGCGCAAACCTTCGATATGATCCTCGGGCGTCAGATGCCGGATGCGCAAAAACGGGGCAGGGCGGATTACGTGATCACCACTCTGTCGCTTGAGCAAACCCTGTCAGATGTGCGAGAGTTGATTTCACACCTGACGGGATCGGATTGATGCGAGAGATAGTTCTGGATACGGAAACCACCGGTTTCGAGCCGAACGACGGCGACCGCATTGTGGAGATCGGCGCGGTTGAACTGTATAATCACATGCCCACCGGCAACCACTACCATCAGTATATCAACCCTGAACGCTCCATGCCGAACGAAGCGTTCCAAGTGCACGGTCTGGGTGATGAGTTTTTGTCCGATAAACCGAAATTCGCGCAAATCGGACAGGAATTTCTGGATTTCATCGGTCCTGATTCAAAGCTGGTGATCCATAACGCCAAGTTTGATATGAAATTTCTGAATGCCGAGCTTGGTTGGGCGAAGCTGGATCTTCTTCCCAATGATCGGGCTGTTGATACGTTGGCGATGGCACGACGGATGTTTCCTGGCTCGCCGGCCACGCTTGACGCATTGTGCCGGCGGTTTTCGATCAATAACACCGCACGAACCTTGCACGGGGCATTACTCGACAGTGAAATTCTTGCCGAGGTTTATCTGGAGCTGATCGGCGGGCGGCAGCCGGGGTTCGGGCTGAAGCTTGTGAACGATACGGATACCTCCGGACCGACAGAGCGCTGGCGCCCGCGGCCACGTCCCACTGCACTGGCACCTAAGCTGAACGACGAAGAAATCGCCGCACACAGCGCATTTGTGGCAGCTTTGGGCGATAAAGCGATCTGGAAACGGTGAAAAGCGGCCGGTTTCGGCTTATCTCACCAAATCGCGAAACTCCGACAGCACAGTCTGGTAGACACTGCGCTTGAACGGCACGATGCTATCGATCAATTCAGCAGCTGTTTTCCAGCCCCATTGTGAAAATTCGGGATGCTCTGTGGCGATGTTGATCTGTGCATCCTCGCCCAGATAGCTATAGGCGAACCATTTCTGCTTCTGTCCGCGATATTTACCGCCCCATGCCTTGCCCAAAAGATGGTCGGGCAGATCATAGGTGACCCAATCGGATGTTTTGCCCAGCTTTTCGACCTGCCGGGCTGTCACACCGGTTTCTTCCCAAAGCTCCCTCAGGGCGGCCTCTGCAGGCTTCTCGCCCTCGTCAATGCCGCCTTGTGGCATTTGCCATGCGTCCCCGGGTGTATCGATCCGTTTGGCACCGAAAATGAGACCGTCAGCGTTAATCAGGACAATACCGACGCAGGGGCGATAGGGGAGGGTGGTGGCGTCAATCAGGCTCATTTGCACTTTCCTGCGGAAAAGGGGCCCGCGGTTGGCGGACCCCTTATGGTTGTTATTCTGGCGCGTCGGGTGAGGGCGCAGCCTCTTCGGCGGCTTGCTGGGCCACCTCCGGTGCGATTGCGCTCAGGCCCTTGAGGATATCTATCGCATAGGCGAGCTGGTAATCCTCTTTACGCAGATTGGCGGCCTCTTCTGCGCGCTTCATCTCTTCTTCGGCCTGTTTCTTCTCGTCTTCCGTCATCGAGTCATTACTCAGGACGCCACGCAGGTCCGCTTCCGAGCGGCTGCGGTTCATGGCGCTGGTTGCCTCGTCCTCGTCTTCGGTCTGGGGCGCCGGTTTAGGCTGGGCCACAACGATGTTCGGCGCGATTCCGAGCGACTGGATAGACCGGCCTGACGGGGTGTAATACCGTGCGGTCGTCAGGCGCATCGCCCCTTCACCCTTGATCGGCATGACCGTTTGCACGGAGCCTTTGCCAAAGGATTTCTCGCCCACAACGATTGCGCGGCGATGGTCTTGCAGCGCCCCTGTTACAATCTCAGAAGCCGAAGCCGAGCCGCCATTGATCAAAACGACAATCGGTTTTCCTTCAGCCAGATCACCCGGGGTCGCGTTGAAACGCTCGCTGTCTTGCGGGTTACGGCCACGGGTCGAGACGATTTCGCCCTTGTCGAGGAACGCATCCGAGACAGAAATTGCCTGCGTCAGAAGGCCACCCGGATTGTTGCGCAAATCGATCACGAAACCGGAAACCTTATCGATACCGCCGGCCTCTTCGACCTTGGCGTCCAGTTGCTCTTTCAGGTTAGGGAAGGTCTGATCGTTGAATGTCGAGATACGCAAGATCACCGTGGTGCCTTGCAGCCGCCCGGTAACAGCCGTCAGTTTGATCGTATCGCGCGTTAGCGTGACATCGAACGGTTCGGTCTCGCCTTCGCGCACCAGCGTGACCGTTATCTCCGAGCCCACAGGCCCGCGCATCAGATCCACAGCCTCGTCCAGTCCCAGCCCCATCAGGCTTTCGCCGTCGACTTGGGTGATGTAATCGCCGGGCTTCACGCCAGCCTCTGCCGCGGGTGTACCATCCATCGGCGAGACGACCTTTACGAAACCGTCCTCTTGGGTGACTTCGATCCCAAGCCCGCCGAAACTGCCGCGCGTTTGCACCTGCATATCGTCGTAATCTTGAGGGGGCAGATAGCTCGAATGCGGATCAAGTGAGCTGAGCATACCGTTCACGGCGGCTTCAATCAGCTTTTTCGAATCCGTTTCTTCAACATAATCAGAGCGGATCCGCTCGAAAATATCGCCGAAAAGATCAAGCTGCTCGTAGACCGAGGTGTTTTGATCCGGAGCTTCTTGCGCCATGAGAGGTGCCGCGACCTGCGTCGTCATCACAATCCCTGCGACCGTTCCGCCCAGTGCGGCCATGACGAATTTCTTCATAATATCCTCGATCCTGTCTCGTCAGTTTGAACTGCGGGCGAACCATTCAGCCGGATCGATCGGCTCATTGCCCTTGCGCAGTTCCATATAAAGCGTTTCCGGTCGTGTGGCGCCACTGTCTTGTGTGGCATCGCTCACAAAATCGACACCGAACTCGCGGGCGCTTGGTTCTGCACCACCCATCAAGCCCAATGCTCCCCCTTGTGGCACAACATCACCAATTTCTCCATACACGGTTCCCATGCCGGCCAGAACCAACAGATACCCGTCATAGGGCTCGATCACCATCACATTTCCGTAGTCGAGAAGTGGCCCGCGATATCTGATGGTTGCGGGCCACGGGGCGGTCACAAGCGCTGCAGGGGCCGTAGAGATCACCCACCCCGGTCGTTTGATCCCCGCAGCGTCCGCTTCGTTGAACTTGCGCAAAAGCCCGCCTTCTACCGGCAGCTCCAGATCGCCCTTCACGCTCTCGAAATCTTCCATGGGTGCGCCGATATCACTGTCGAGGTCCAAGATCCCGCTGGCAAATCCGTCGAGCGTGTCGGCACTTTGCACAAGCTGACGCAGATCGTCGGGTGTTTCCAGATAGCGCCCGGGCAGGGCCTGACGCTCTGCCACCGCTTGCGACAGCGCAGCTCGCGCCCCCTGTACGGAGGTCATGCCGGCCTCCAGCACCGAAATCGCGCCCTGCTGGACCTGCCGCATCTGACGGATGTCTTCCAGTTTGACCGACATCGCCTGCGCTTTTTCCTGCAAAGCCGGCGTGACCGCGCCAAGGATCATGCCCGATTGCGCCGTGCCAACCGGCCCAGACGGGTGCAGCAGCAAAAGCGGCCCGCTGGATTGTTGCATCGTCGCCATGACGCCCAGCAACCGGCCAACCTCGGCGCGCTGTGCATCGAACCCTTTTTTGATCTCGTTTTCCTGATCGGCGATCTGGCGCAGCCCCGAACGCAGGGCCGCCAGCCCGTCCTCATAGGCCGAAATTGTCACGGTCAGCGCGGCAATCCGTTCATCTGCACTCGTGGCGCGGTCCATTGCGTCAATGGCACCGCGCAGGTTTTCAGCCGCTTGCAGGGCGGCATCGGTTGCCTCGTCTGCACGGGCAGGGGTGGATAGCACCCCGCCCATACACAGGCACAGGCAAAAGACCTCAATCGCTTTGCGCATCAGTGATCTATCAGGCTTTCGCCGGTCATCTCTTCGGGTTGCTCTACGCCCATCAGCTCCAGCAATGTGGGCGCAAGATCGGCCAACCGTCCTTTGTGAATGGTGGTGCCTTCAGCCGCACCGACCAGTGCAACAGGCACCAGATTGGTGGTATGGGCCGTATGCGGGCCGCCGGTCTCTGGATCGATCATCGTTTCGCAATTGCCGTGATCGGCCGTGATGACCATCGCGCCGCCTTGTTTTTCCAAGGCTGCGCGCACCTTGCCGATATCGCGGTCGATTTCCTCACAGGCTTTCATCGCGGCCTCTAGGCTGCCGGTGTGGCCCACCATATCGCCGTTTGCGTAATTCACCACGATCAGATCATAGCCGTGCTCGATGGCCTCGATGAATTTTTCGGTCACTTCGGGCGCAGACATCTCGGGTTGCAGATCATATGTCGCCACCTTCGGGGATTTCGGCATGAAGCGGTCTTCGCCCTCCCATGGTTCCTCGCGCCCGCCATTGAGGAAAAACGTCACATGCGGATATTTCTCGGTCTCGGCGAGGTGGAACTGCGTCTTGCCCTGTTTTGCGACCCATTCACCCAAGGTATTGACCAGCTTGCGCTTGGGATAGGCGGTTTGCATGTAGGCATTATGGGCTGTGGAATATTCGACCATCCCCAAAGCCGCGGCCCATTTCGGGCGCACGTTTGTGTCGATTTCGGTTTCGGAAAATGTCGGGTCCGCCATAGCGGCCAGAATTTCGCGGGCACGATCTGCACGGAAATTCATGCAGAAAATCCCGTCGCCATCTTTGGCGCCTGTGTAATCCCCGATAACGGTCGGCGCGATAAACTCGTCCATTTCCGTCTTGGCATAGCTTTGGGCCACGGCCTTTGCGGGGGTGTCGGCGGCCTCGCCTTGGGCATTCAGGATCGCGTTATACGCGCGCCCCACACGTTCCCAGCGGTTGTCACGGTCCATTGCCCAATACCGGCCGATCACGGTGCCCACACGTGCACCATCGGGAAGGCGCGCCATCAGATCATCGATGAACCGTCCTGCACTGTCGGGGGCCACGTCGCGCCCGTCGGTGATGGCATGCAACACCACCGGCACGCCTGCGTCGGTAAGTGCGCGACAGCCTGCCAGAACATGTTCGATATGGCCGTGCACCCCGCCATCGGAGATAACCCCCAGAACATGTGCGGTCCCGCCAGAGGATTTCATGGTCTGGATAAAGGTCTTCAGGGCGTCATTGTCGAAAAACGATCCGTCCTCGATTGCCAGATCGATCTGGCCCAGATCCATGGCCACCACACGGCCGGCGCCGATATTGGTATGACCCACTTCCGAATTGCCCATCTGGCCTTTTGGTAGACCCACGTCCGGGCCAAAGGTGACCAGCGTGGATTTCGGGCTTTCGGCCCAGATCCGGTCGATATTGGGTGTATGCGCAAGGGCGGGCGCATTGCCTTCGGTCTGGGCAGTTTCGCCCCAACCATCCAAAATGCACAAAACGACGGGTTTCGGGTGAGTCATCGGGCAGCCTCGTTGAAAATCCTCGGAAAACATCTTTACGCATCGGGGCAGGGCGCGGCAACCACCGTGCTGCCCCGCTCAAGCGGCAGTGAACAAAATTCGTGTGGCGCGCGGGTGCGGACAGGGGAGTTCTGTCAGCTCTGTCTGATCCAGAAGCGCCGTCAGCCCCGCATCCGGTGCATCACCATAGGCCGAAAGCAGGTCCAGCACCACAGCCCCGCCCGATTGCAGGGTTTGCAGAAATATCGGAAGATACATCCCGACCGGATAGCTGAAACCGCATGATCGTGTGGAGATCACCAGATCCCCGTAAAGCCCGTCAAGATGCTGCGGGCTTTTCACGGGATTGATCTTGCGCAGTTGCCGCAGGCCGTTGGCACGCAAGAATGCGCCAGCCGCATCCAGTGATGCATGGCCGGACCCGGTCTTGCTCCAGAACCGCGATTGGCCGGCGCTGTCTTCGATGTCGATCAGAATGCTGGCGCTGTCGAATTCGGCCAGAAAGAACAGATTGATCAATCCCTGTCCGCAGCCGATATCGATGATCCGGCGCGGCGACAGTTGATGGTCCTCAAGTGCGCGTGAAATCGACAGATAGCCCTGATAGGCGTCATGCAGCGCGCCTTGGAATATCTGCATGCGGTTGGCTTGGGCTTCTGCCAGAAGCGGGGCAGGGTCGCCGTCGAGGAATGCGTCACGTGCAGATTGGGTGATCAGGTGCGGATTTTGATACCCCAGATACATAAGGCTGTGATCTGACAACGTACTGGTGTCGATGTCATTCACATCGGGTTGGTCAACCTGCATGCATCTCTCCTGACTATGCATCGGCAACCTATCAGCGCGCGCTGGCGCCGCAAGAGCGGTGGCAAGAGTCAAAGCCGGTGATAGGGTGTGCCCGCCATAATCTGGCCCGCGCGATAGACCTGTTCGGAGATCATCACGCGCACCAGCATATGCGGCCAGACCATTTTGCCAAAGCTGATAGACAGATCGGCACGGGCGCGCAGATCGGGATCGATCCCGTCTGCCCCGCCGATGACAAAGCAGATATCACGTGACATATCGCGCCATTGTTGCAGCCTGTCTGCAAATTCGGGCGATGACATGACGGTGCCGCGCTCGTCCAGGGTGATCATGGCCGCGCCCGCAGGCAAGGCACGCTCTATCAGGCGCGCCTCTTCGGCCATTCCCAGATTGCGCTTGTCTTCCACCTCGACAATGTGCGCCGGACCAAGGCCCATATTGCGCCCAGCCTTATTGAACCGATCAAGGTAATCCTTGATCAGAACCAGCTCTGGTCCTTTGCGAAGCTTGCCGACGGCGAGAATTGTCACTTTCATCGAAGATAACCACCAACCGTCGTAATCGGATTACACGGCGTCGCCGGTAGGAACCCACATTTTTTCAAGCTGATAGAAATCGCGGACTTCAGGACGGAACAGGTGCACGATCACATCGCCGGAATCAAGCAGGACCCAATCGCCCTGTTCTTTGCCTTCGATTTTGCAAAGCACACCGAATTCCGTTTTCAGCCGTTCCGACAGTTTCTCCGCCATGGAAGACACCTGACGGCTGGACCGGCCCGAGCAGATCACCATGTGATCAGACATCGCCGAACGTCCGGCCAAATCGATAGTGACGACATCTTCCGCCTTGTCATCCTCGAGCGAGGACAACACACGTGCGAGAATTTTCTCGCTTGTCGTTTCGGCACCGGCCACAATATCTGCAGTCATTGGCACCACCTGTGCAACGGCATCACCCGCTGCGAGATCAAGATGAGACAGGACATAGTCCTCCCGAGGTTGCGCGCCGTCCCAGCCCCGACGCTTGGGCATGACGCTAAAATAGCATTACGAGCCACAAATCTCAACTTTTGTGCGCGGTGTTTTCGCGCACAGGTTGCGTGCTGAGCGTCGAACCGCGTAAAACCGTGACTTCGCGTTGTGGGAAAGGAATGGAAATATCATGTTCCTTAAACTTGTCCCACAGCGCCAGATAGACCGCCCCGCGCACATTTGTAAGCCCCTCAACGGGATCTGTGATCCAAAAACGCAGGATATAGTCAACAGAACTGTCGCCAAAGCCCACGATATGACAAACGGTACGGCGATCTTTCAGAACACGATCAACCGATTGCGCGGCCTCAAGGGCGACTTTGCGCACCAGATGGGGGTCATCGTTATAAGAGGTTCCAAAGAACAGATCGATGCGCACGAATTCGTCGGAATGCGACCAGTTGACCACCTGACCGGTGATCAGATCCTCGTTCGGGATCAAAAACTCCTTGCCGTCACGGGTCACCACCGACACATAGCGCGCGCCAAGCGAGTGGATCCAGCCGAAGGTTTCGCCCAGTGAGATCACATCGCCGGGCTTGATCGATTTGTCGAGCAAGATGATCACCCCCGATATCAGGTTCGATACCACCTTTTGCAAACCAAAGCCCAAACCGACCCCGATCGCGCCCGATAGCACCGCCAGCCCCGTTAGATCAAAACCCAGCGATTTCAGGCCGATATAGGCTGCCATCCCGAACAGCATCACCTGCATGCCCTTGATGATCAGCTCCCGCATGGAGGGGCTGATTTCCTCGTTGCGGCGGATCGCGCCGGAGGCCTGACGAGAAAACAGGCGCGCCCCTGTCAAAAGAACTGTGGTGATGATCAGCGCTTTGACCACCGTCAGCGCGGAAAGCCTAAAGCTTCCGAAGGTAAGCGCGATCCCGTCCAGTATGTTGGCGGCATCATCACCAAGGCCCAGATAATGAAGCGTAACCCCGATCCACAAGGCCCATGTCACCAGCTTGCGGATCAGCGGATTTGGGATCAGCCGTGCAAATATGCCAATCGCCAGCCATGCCGTGCAGATGGTCGCGACCAGCTCCACGATAAATCTATAGGACACAAACGGGGTCAGCTGCGCGGCGACAACCACCAGCATCCACGCCAGTGTGACAAATACGATCCCGCGCATGCGATCACGGATCACGATCACCCAGCGCAGTTGCTGGGCGTTCAGCGCCCGACTGCGCGCCCAGCCCGACAGCCGCGGGGCCACGATCCATCGACCGATCACATGCGCCAGACCGAATGCCACGATCAACGCGGCCACCTGCCAGATGCGCGATGGATAGACCAGCGCGGTAATATGCAACCTTAGCTGTGCCCAGATCGCATTGATTTCGTTGAACGTGGCGGGGTCGATAAATTCCATGGGCGCTCCTCGTTTGGGTCACGATACCCTGATTTCCGGCGAAATCATCCGCTCATCGACACAAACCCTGTGTATTGCAATGTGTTCAGGGCGCGGTTGGCGCCGGATTTTCTTGCGAGCGTGGCAAGATGCGCGTATATCCACGCCCATGACACGGATTTTCAATATCAACGAACGTACCCGCCTTCGCGAGCGTTTTTACGGCGAAAGCCGCTCGGTCCTTGCACGACTGTGACGCGGGCATGATCGCATGTCCTGAAAAGGACTGTGCCATCTGCCCATCCTGTGCCGACAAAAAATTCCACAGCTATCCTTAGAAAGTGAGAGCCATGTCTGCTCCGAAGACCCTTTATGACAAAATCTGGGACGCACATCTTGTGTCCGAAGACGATGATGGCACATGCCTTTTGTATATCGACCGTCACCTTGTGCACGAGGTCACCAGCCCGCAGGCCTTTGAAGGGTTGCGTCTGGCAGGTCGTGCGGTGCGCGCGCCGGAAAAAACCATTGCCGTGCCGGATCACAACGTGCCCACCACGCTGGACCGTGCCAAGGGTATCGAAAACGAGGAAAGCCGGATTCAGGTCGACGCGCTTGATAAAAACGCGCGCGATTTCGGTGTGAACTATTACCCTGTGTCCGATGTGCGCCAAGGGATCGTGCATATCGTGGGGCCTGAAAACGGCTGGACCCTGCCCGGCATGACAGTGGTCTGCGGCGACAGCCACACCGCCACCCATGGTGCATTCGGTGCGCTGGCCCACGGGATCGGCACCTCCGAGGTGGAGCATGTTCTGGCCACCCAGACGCTGATCCAGTCGAAATCCAAAAACATGAAAGTGGAAATCACCGGCAAACTGCGCCCGGGTGTGACCGCCAAGGACATCACCCTTGCGGTGATCGGTGAAACCGGCACCGCAGGCGGCAATGGCCACGTCATCGAATATTGTGGCGAGGCGATCCGTGCGCTGTCGATGGAAGGCCGTATGACGGTGTGCAACATGGCGATCGAGGGCGGTGCCCGTGCCGGCCTGATTGCGCCGGACGAGACCACATTCGAGTATGTCAAAGGTCGCGCACATGCGCCCAAAGGCGCGCAATGGGATGCGGCGATGTCGTGGTGGAAAACGCTTTTCACCGACGAAGGCGCGCATTTCGACAAGGTTGTTACACTGCGCGGCGAGGATATCGCCCCCGTTGTCACATGGGGCACATCGCCCGAAGATGTGCTGCCGATCAGTGAAAACGTGCCGTCCACCGAAGATTTCACCGGTGGCAAGGTCGAGGCGGTGCGCCGTTCACTGGAGTATATGGACCTCACCCCGGGCATGAAGCTTGAAGATATCAAGATCGACGTGGTCTTTATCGGCTCGTGCACCAATGGCAGGATCGAGGATCTTCGTGCGGCTGCGGCCGTGTTGAAAGATCGCAAGATCGCCGATGGTGTGCGGGCGATGGTTGTGCCGGGTTCGGGCCTTGTGCGCGCGCAGGCCGAAGAAGAAGGTCTGGACAAGATCTTTCTGGATGCCGGTCTGGAGTGGCGCATGGCAGGGTGTTCCATGTGTCTGGCCATGAACCCCGACCAGCTGGCCCCGGGCGAGCGCTGTGCCTCGACCTCCAACCGTAATTTCGAGGGCCGTCAGGGACGTGGTGGGCGCACCCACCTGATGAGCCCCGCGATGGCCGCAGCCGCAGCCGTTACCGGACATCTGACCGATGTGCGCAAGTTCATGGAACTTGAGGACGCCTAAGATGCTGCCACGCGGCATCTGAACACGTCCCGGCGGCACACAGGCCGCTGGGACATAAGCGCCGCAAGGCTTGCCACAAGGAATAAGAACGATGGATAAATTCGAAAAAGTAACCGGCGTCGCGGCGCCCATGCCGCTGGTCAATATCGACACCGATATGATCATCCCGAAGAACTTCCTCAAAACGATCAAGCGCACCGGTCTGGGCGTGCATGCATTTGCGGAAATGCGGTATGACGATGCGGGCAATGAAAACCCCGATTTCGTGCTGAACAAAGACAAATACCGCGCCGCGCAAATTCTTGTTGTGGGGGATAACTTCGGCTGCGGTTCCTCGCGCGAGCATGCGCCATGGGCGTTGGCCGATTACGGGATCAAGGCAATTGTCTCGACCTCTTATGCAGATATTTTCTATAATAACTGCTTTAAAAACGGGATGTTGCCGATTGTCCTGCCACGCGAGCAGGTGGACATGCTGATGTCGGACGCGGAAAAGGGCTCCAACGCGCGGATGACGGTGGATCTTGAAGCGCAAGAGATCACCACCTCTGACGGCGAGGTCATTACATTCCAGATCGACCCGTTCAAAAAACACTGCCTGCTGGAAGGCCTGGACGACATCGGTCTGACGCTGAACAAAGAGGCCTCGATCGATGCGTTCGAGACACAGGCATCGCAATCGCGCCCTTGGGTGTGATCGTGCGATAGAGACCGGTATTCAGGCCGTCCCGCATCGGGGCGGCCTTTTTACTTGTGGTTTTCTGCTTGCATCGCGCTGGATCAGGCGCGTTAGGATAGCTGGTACATGACGGGGGCTTACAGGGCCGCCCTCGGGGAGGATTTTGAAATGAATATTGCAAAGAGCTTTACAATTGTGGGCGTCATTTTGGTGGTGATCGGCATTTTCGCGCTGATAAATCCGTTTGCGGCGTCTTTTGCTGTCACAGTGTTGGTGGGCGCGGCCTTCCTGCTTGCAGGGGTTGTTCAGGCGTGGGTCGTGTTCAACGACAAAACAGCCCAAGACCGCCTATGGCACGCCCTTGTGGCGCTTATGAACATCGTGGTCGGTGTCTGGCTTCTGGCCGATTGGGGGGCCGGGATGGCGTCGCTGACCCTTCTGTTGGGGGTGTTGTTTCTGGCAGGCGGCGTGGTGCGTATCTTGGTTGCCATACAGCGCAGCGCAGGGCGGATACGTCTGGCGCTGATCGCATCTGGTGCGATCTCGGCGCTGCTGGGGGTGCTTATTTTCAGCAATTTCGCGGCAATGGCCGATAGTTTTCTGGGGGTGCTCCTCGGGATCGAGATGCTGATGAATGGCGGCGGACTGATTGTGCTGGGGTATGTGTTACGCAATGGGCCGCCCTCGGCGCGATGATGGCCGTCAGATCGCTGCGGAGTACCATTTACAAAATATAAGTAGGTGCTGTGCCACTGTACGGTTATGACAAGGGCATTCATGGGCGGGTCTGTGCGCACTGTGATCTGGGTTTGTGTTTTTCTCGCAAGCTTTGGATGCGGCACAGATGCGATGGCCGACAAACTGCGCATAGGCGTGTACGATCCGGCGTTGTCCCGCGATGGGCCGGGCTTGCTCTATCGCGATCTGATGCGTGGCGATGATGCGCAACTGCTGGCCGGTCTTGAGGTGATTGCCGCCACCGCGCCAGATGTGCTTTTGCTACTTGGACTTGATTGGGACGGACAGGCATTGGCGCTGCGGGCCTATCAGCAGGCGCTCTCCGGTCTCGGGCTTGATTTGCCCTATACCTATCACGAACAGCCTAACACAGGCCTCCCCACCGGGTTTGATATTGATGGCGACGGGCGGCTGGGGCAGCCGCGTGATGCGCAAGGGTATGGACGCTTTACCGGCCATGGCGGCATGGCGCTGTTGTCGCGCTATCAAATCACTGCGGGCACGGATCTGTCGTCCGTTTTATGGCGCGATGTGCCGGGTGCGCTTTGGGCGGGGGCCAATCTGCCGGAAGGCGCATCGCAGGTCCAGCGGCTGTCCTCCGTGGCCCATTGGGATGTCGTTGTACGCATCAAGGGGCGCGATTTGCATTTTCTGGCATGGTCGGCCACGCCGCCGGTATTTGATGGGCCAGAGGATCGTAACGGTCGCCGCAACCATGACGAGGCGCTGTTCTGGCAGAGCTATCTGGATACCACCGGCCTGACAGATTTTGTGCTGCTGGGCCGTGCCAACCTTGATCCCGAACGGGGGCAGGGGCGCCGCAGCGCTATGCGCAGGCTGCTGCAAGACGCGCGCATTCAGGACATGTCACCGCGGTCCTCAGGTGGGGCTTTGGTCGGGCATCCGGCAGCCACTGCCGATTATCCGGCTGATGGGGCCGGACCCTTACGGCTGGATTACATCCTGCCCGCCGCAGACATTACGGCCTATGCAAGCGGGATTGTCTGGCCGGAGACCGCCTTAGACGGACAAAAGGACCCGCCCCGCAAGGCGGCCAACAGCATTCACAAGATGGTTTGGGTGGACATAGCCTGGCCATGATTTTGCGCCCTTGGCGATTGATCGGCGGCCTGTCCTTCGGGTTTGACCTTCAGTCCACGCATATACAGATGTTCGAACACGATCCGGTCCAGTGATTTGGTTTCATAATCCGGAAAAATGATCCGGAAGGCGCTGTCATCCAGCTGGTGATCCATCTGGTAGAAATAGCGCATCGAGCGCATTTCGCGGGCCGCGCGCGATGTAGGTGCTTTTAGGGCGAGGCTCCACCATGGGTAGCCGGTCACCTTGAATTTCTGATCCATTTGGGATGACAGGTTTTGGGCCAATTCCTCGGCTGAAAATTGCGTGCCTGGGAAGGGGACCTCGAAATAGCCTGATGTATCGTCCGCCGAGGCCACAAGCGATACCGCAACGCGGGTCAGATCTTCCAGATCGGCATGGATGTGGCGTTTCTGGGCCGGACCAAGGGCCACCACCTCGCTTTTGTGCAAACGGCTGAGCGTGATCTTGTTCATCAAGGTTTGCTGTGCGCCCGGCATGATGAAATCGCCCGCCCGCAGCAGCAGGATCGAGCGGTCCGCATCGGCCGCATCCTGATAGCGTTTTTCCGCCTCGTCGTTCAGACGGGCCCGCAGGTTGGGCGGGCTGTGCGGGCAGTTCGGCCCCCAAGGCGTACTGGTCTTGCCGTAAACGTGGAAATTGCCCGGAGCCATGATCGATGCGCCCGAATTACGGGCCGCCTTGATGACCTCTTTCGTCATCTGGGGCAGTTCACGCTCCAGATCCAAAGTGCCGGGCGGATTCATCGCATTCACGATCCAGCGCGCCCCGCGGGCGGCCACCGACATGTCCGAGCCGCGGCGGTAGCGATCAACATCCCAGCCTGCGGCGCGAAAGGCGCGAGCGGCGGCGGCGCCAAAAAGCCCCCCCATCCCAAGGATCAGGATTCTGCGTGACATGATGCATTCCGTTTTATTCAAGTTGGGCGCCATATTGCCGAATGTGTTGAACGGACGCGACCACCAGAACTTCACGACTGCGCAACAATCGGCATGACCTTGCGTTACTGTGGCAGAGAACCGTGGAAATGGCCAGCGCCTTGCGGGCGTCGGGGCACCCGCCGCAGCCGCGCATCAAACGCCAGCAAAAGGGTATGCATATTGAGCCGCGCTTGACCCCGCCCCCCCCATTGGCTACGCCCCATACCAACCCCGGATATCCGGGCAACAATCTGCGGGAGGCACTCCATGGCAAATCCTTCGATCCTTATCCTGCCGGGCGACGGCATCGGCCCCGAGGTCATGACCGAGGTCAAAAAGGTGATCAACTGGTTCGGCGAAAAACGCGACCTTGCCTTTGATGTCAGCGAAGACCTTGTGGGGGGCGCGGCCTATGATGCGCATGGTGCGCCGTTGAGCGACGAAACCATGGCCAAGGCGCAAGAGGTCGACGCGGTGTTGTTGGGTGCCGTGGGCGGTCCGAAATATGACACGCTCGATTTCAGCGTAAAGCCCGAGCGCGGCCTGTTGCGGTTGCGCAAGGAAATGGACCTGTACGCGAACCTGCGTCCGGCACAGTGCTTTGATGCGCTTTCCGATTTCTCGTCGCTCAAGCAAGAGGTTGTCGCCGGGCTCGATATCATGATCGTGCGCGAGCTGACCTCAGGGATCTATTTCGGCGAGCCGCGCGGGATCATCACCGAAAATAACGAGCGTGTCGGGATCAACACCCAGCGCTATACCGAAAGCGAGATCGAGCGGGTTGCCCGTTCCGCATTCGAGCTGGCCAAGCGTCGGGGCAACAAGGTGTGCTCCATGGAAAAAGCCAACGTTATGGAATCGGGGATTTTGTGGCGTGAAGTCGTGCAGCGGGTGCATGACGAAGAATATGCCGATGTCGAACTCAGCCATATGTATGCGGATGCAGGCGCGATGCAGCTGTGCCGCTGGCCGAAACAGTTCGATGTGATTGTAACCGATAACCTGTTTGGCGATCTGCTGTCGGATGCGGCGGCGATGCTGACGGGCTCGCTTGGGATGTTGCCGTCGGCCAGCCTTGGCGCGCCGATGGCCAATGGCCGTCCCAAAGCGATGTACGAGCCCGTCCACGGCTCCGCACCCGATATCGCGGGTCAGGGCAAAGCAAACCCGATTGCCTGTATCCTCAGCTTCTCTATGGCGCTGCGCTACAGCTTCGATCAGGGCGAGGAGGCCACGCGCCTTGAGGCTGCGATCGAGAAGGTGCTGGCCGATGGCGTGCGCACGGCCGATCTTCTGGGCCCCGAAGGCGGCAGCCCTGTGTCTACATCAGAGATGGGGGATAAGATTCTGGCGGCGCTCGACGCTTCCCTCTGATAACTTTTGCATTAAAATCAGGCAACTTACGACAAACGGCGTGGTTTTCCGCGCCGTTTTTCTTATGTCTTGTCGAACCGCGCCCCAAGCCTTGCTAGCGCGGCCTGCCGAACTAGCCTATCTTTGGATTGCAGCAAAACAAGGCAGTTCGATGGACGCGAAAAGTAACCTGAAAGGGGCCCTGCTGGGGCTCTTGGGCATGGCGATTGCCGCCACGCATGATGCAATTGTCAAAGGGTTGGGTGACAAGTTCTCGGCCTTCCAGATTGTCTTTATCGCGGCCTTGCTTAGTTTTCCGATCATCGCCTTCATCATGCTTAGCGATAAAAAGGCAGGCCACCTGCGGCCTATATATCCCTTCTGGGTGGTCTTGCGTTCGGTCTGCATGATCGTAACGGGTGTGTCGGTCTTCTATGCCTTCTCCACCTTGCCCTTGGCGCAGGTCTATCCGATCCTTTTCGCATCGCCCTTGCTGGTAACGGTATTGTCCATCCCGATACTGGGGGAAACCGTGCGCTTGCGGCGCTGGATGGCAGTAATCGTGGGTCTGATCGGTGTGGTGATCGTGGTGCGTCCCGGCCAGACCGATCTGGGTCTGGGGCATCTGGCTGCAATGCTGGGGGCGTTTACCAATGCGCTGGCGTCTGTCATCGTGCGAAAGGTGGGGCAGGAAGAACGCTCCATCGTGTTGCTGATCTATCCGATGATGGGCAATTTCATCGCCATGGGGATCGCGCTGCCCTTCGTTTATGTGCCGATGGAGTTACCGGAGTTCGGCCTGATGGGGGTCATTTCCGCGATGATGCTGACGGCGAGCTTTATCACCATTCTCGCGTATCGCGCGGGGGAGGCCGTGATCGTCGCCCCGATGCAATACAGCCAGATCATATGGGCGATTATATTCGGATATATCTTCTTTGGCGAAGGCGTTGATGCGCCGACCTTGATCGGGGCGGCTGTGGTGATCGGGTCAGGGGTGTATATCGTGCTGCGCGAGGGCACTGCAGGCACGTCGGAAAACACCCCCGTTTTGCGCACACGCCACAGGGTGGAGGTGGCCTATGCGCCGCGTGCCTCCATCCTCTACCGTTTGCTGACACGCAAGCGCTTTGCGATGCCACTTACAGAGCGCAGTGCCCGCAGCAGCATGGCAGATAAAACGAAGCGATAGGACCGTTTTCCCTCTTGAATTCCGCACGCGAGAGGGATAAATCCACGCCCACGGTCGGAGCGTAGCGCAGCCTGGTAGCGCACCTGCTTCGGGAGCAGGGGGTCGGAGGTTCGAATCCTCTCGCTCCGACCATTTCCCGATATTGGCAATTGCCACTGAAGCCTTCCCAAATGGTCACAATTCTTCCTTTGCGGCAGCAAGGCTGATGTAAGGCTTGAAGAGTTTTTGATCGCGCTTCCAACCGAAGTTTTGCCTAGGCTAGCCGTCTGCGATCCTTATCGCGTCAATTTCGGGACCGGCAAACATGGGAAGACGCGAACAGACGCCTCTGAATACAAAAGCATACTGGGCGGTCCATCGTCGTGGCGCCGATGGCAGACGCGGCTTGGCGGGTGTGGATGCCGTCCATGGCCAGTTCGTTCATGCCAGTCGTCTCGGGCGTCAGCGGCAACGATGCGCCAGTGCGATCGGCAGCGGATTGCGCCGCGTAAAGCGTGCCGTCGTCGAGCAACGTCGACGTGTCGCCGCTCTCGGCATAGATGCCCTTCGACACGTAGCGATACAGGAACTCGCCGTGTTCGTCGTCGCCCGGATAGACCACGAACCGGTTGTCGGCGGTCAGTGTCATGGCCGCGTTTTCATGCTTGAACCGCCCCAGCGCCATTTGCTTCATCGGGGTGCTGTCCGGATTGGCCGGATCGACCTCGACGATATAGCCGAACCGGTTCGCCTCGTTCGGCTTGGACGTGATGCCGAACCGGGGGTCGTATTCTTCGTAGGCATAGCGGCTTTCGGTGCCGATGGAGTAGCGGTCGAACCCGTCGGGCAGCGTCGTGGTCGCATCCGTCGCACCGAAGTAGCTGTTGAAGTCTTCTTCGCAGGTCAGGTAGCTGCCCCATAGCGTCTTGCCAGCGCCGCAGTTGTTCAGTGTGTCCAGAACGGTCGTGCAGGCTACATCGGCTGTGGTCTGCAACAGGGCATGGCCGGCGGCGGGACCGGTCAGCGTCATCGGCGTGATGCGACCGTTGAAGAGGCTGTCTTGGCCACTTCCATGACGGTGATGCCCTGCAAATTCATAAGCTTCATCGCGTCTTCGGCGCTGTCCACGATGCTGGCGGATAAGCCGGCGGCTGCGGGCAGGTTGATATCCTCTTTCACGTATTCTTGGTTTACGGCGATGACCTGCTTGCCGTCGATCCCTAACAGCGCCATCCCATCGATGTTCTCTCCGAACACGCGATCAGCGGGGGCCGCATCGCCGCCGTTCGCCGGATTGAAAGAATGTGTGACACTGTAGGCTCGGAGCAGCTTCCCGCACCTTAGAGAGAATAGCCAATCGATTTCCATTTGACGTTGGGCTGTCGCTGCACCCAATCTTACTACGCAGCATTTTGCATTTTGCGCGCAAAGCACCGAGGGTCCAACTTTCTGCGGTGACCGCGTATGACGATCCCAACACGGGCCCTGATACGGATAAAGGCTCTCTGCCTGAATTGGCGCGATGATCGTAGGGGTGGTATTCTGCTTTCGCCGGATCGGGCCTATAGTCCAATGTGGATCAAGGAGACACAAGATGACACATATTCCCGCGCCAGCCGGACGCTTCCTCTTTCCGGGCACCCAGATATCTGTGAACCGTATGGGATACGGTGCTATGCAGCTTGCCGGCCCACATGTATTCGGCCCGCCGGCCGACCCGGAAGAATGCCGCGCTGTCTTGCAAGAGGCGCTGGCGCTGGGCGTGGATCATATCGATACCAGTGATTTTTACGGCCCGCATGTGACCAATGACCTTATCCGCGAGGCGCTGCACCCCTATGCCGGGGGGCTGACACTTGTCACCAAGATCGGCGCGTGGCGGGATGAAGACAGCAACTGGAACCTGCGTCGGGATACACCGTTTTTGCGGCAATCGGTCGAAGATAACCTGAACCGGCTGCAGCTTGACACGCTGGATATCGTAAACCTGCGCATGGGCGGACCGGAGGATGATATCATCCAGCCGATGCAGGCGATGCGCGCGATGCAGGACGAAGGGCTGGTCCGCCATATCGGGATCAGCATGGTCAGCGCGCAGCAGGTGGCTGTGGCGCGCGACATCGCCCCGATTGTGTGCGTGCAAAACATGTATAATCTTGTCACCCGCCACGATGACGCGCTGATCGATGATCTGGCGCGCGACGGGATTGCCTATGTGCCGTTCTTCCCGTTGGGCGGCTTCACCCCGATCCAGTCCGAAGAGCTGGATATCATCGCGGCAGGGCACGGGGCCACGCCGCAGCAGGTCGCGCTTGCATGGCTTTTGCAGCGCAGCCCGAATATCTTGGTGATACCGGGCACATCAAAACGGGCGCATCTGCGTGAAAATATTGCAGCCGCCTCCCTTACGCTGGAGGCCGATACAATCGACCGGCTTAACCGGCTGGCAGGTGGTGTCTGAACACCCGCCCCCCTGCCGATACATCATGGCACGGGGCGGGTGTTCTTGATCCGTACGATCCACAGGGCCTCGGTTCGCCTTTGGTTCTTCCGGTCGGTGAAACAAAACCGGTACATCGGCTGTGTGGCCGGCCGCGACCGGAGACGCCGTTGCCTGACAGATTGCGCCATCCATCACCCTGATCGGGAAAAGCGGCTGATCAGGGCCGCGCATCTGGTGTGCGGCCCGCAGGATGTTGATTAACCCGCCCCAAGACCCATGTTGAGAAAGTACTCTTTTCACCAGATCAAGGCAGGTTCATTGTTATGAAAGCGATCGGATATAAAACGGCAGGGGCGCTGGATCGTGAAGACGCGCTGAGCGATATCGAACTGGCGCGCCCCACGCCCCGCCCACGTGATATTATGGTGCAGGTGGCCGCAATTTCGGTAAATCCGGTGGACACAAAGATCCGCACCAATGTGTCAGCTGATGGCGATGGGTGGAAAGTGCTTGGATGGGACGCCGCGGGCGTCGTGGTTGAAACCGGCGCCGATGTCACAGGGTTCCAGCCGGGCGACGAGGTTTATTATGCAGGGGCGCTGGATCGTGACGGTGCCAACAGCGAATTGCATCTGGTGGACGAGCGGATCGTTGCGAAAAAGCCTAAATCACTTAGCATGACGCAGGCGGCTGCTTTGCCGCTGACCTCGATCACCGCGTATGAAATGCTGTTTGACAGGCTGGATGTGTGCACCCCCGTGCCGGGCGCGTCCAATGCTGTATTGATCATTGGCGGGGCCGGTGGTGTTGGCTCTATCGCGATCCAGTTGTTGCGGGCGCTGACCGATATAACGGTGATTGCCACTGCATCAAGGCCGCAAACCCGCGACTGGGTGCACGAACTGGGCGCCCATCATGTGGTTGATCACAGCGCGCCACTGGCTCCGCAGATCGACGCTCTTGGCATCGGGCAACCGGGATTTGTGTTTTCCACCACGCAAACGGATCAGCATATGGACGACATCGTAAAGCTGATCGCCCCACAAGGGCGGTTTGGCTTGATCGACGATCCTAAAAATCTGGACGTGATGGGGCTGAAGCGTAAATCCGTCTCGACGCATTGGGAGTTCATGTTTACGCGTTCCATGTTCCAGACAGCGGATATGGATGCGCAGGGCAAGCTGCTGGCAGAGGTGGCCGCACTGGTCGAGGACGGTCGGGTGCGCACCACGTTGACCCAGACGCTGCACCCGATCAACGCAGAGACCCTGAAGCAGGCCCATGCCACGCTTGAAAGCGGTAAGGCCCGCGGCAAGATCGTGATCGAGGGATTCTGAAGTATCGTGCCGTTTGCCGAAGACGCAGACAAACGGCATGATGAACCTATCAGGGCGCTTGACCAACAGGCGGTGCGCTGGGCACAGACCCTATCCGGCACACCGCATTTAAAGCATGTCGCGCAGATCGTATAACGCCTGTAGCGCCTCCTTGGGGCTGAGATCATCGGGGTTGATGTCATGCAGCCGCGTCTCGACCGGACTGGGGCCTTTGGGGGCGGGCGGCGATGCAGGGCGCGCGGCGGAGAAAAGCGGCAGATCATCGATGACCATCTGCTTTTTCGACCCGCTGTCACGGTCGCCTTGCTCCAGCGCCTCCAGCACGTGGCGGGCGCGCTCCACGACCGTATCGGGCAGGCCTGCCAGACGCGCGACCTGCACCCCGTAGGAACGATCCGCCGCGCCTTTCTTGACCTCGTGCAGGAAAATCACATCGCCTGCATGTTCCTTGACCGACACGGTGGCATTTTCCACCCCGTCCAGCTTGGCGGAAAGCGCGGTCATCTCGTGGTAGTGGGTTGCAAACAGTGCGCGGCATCGGTTTGTTGCGTGCAGATGTTCCATCACCGCCCACGCGATCGACAGGCCATCATAAGTGGCGGTGCCGCGCCCGATCTCGTCAAGGATCACCAAGGCACGGTCATCGGCCTGATTGAGGATTGCGGCGGTTTCCACCATCTCCACCATGAAGGTGGAGCGGCCGCGCGCCAGATCATCCGCAGCCCCTACGCGCGAGAACAACTGGCTGACAAGCCCGATACGGGCCGAGGCTGCGGGCACAAAACTGCCGGCCTGTGCCAGAAGCGCAATAATCGCGTTCTGTCGTAAAAACGTTGATTTACCTGCCATGTTCGGGCCGGTCAGCAGCCAGATTGCCGGTGTGGCCTCTTGGGTCAGATCACAATCATTGGCGATAAACGGGGTGCCTGCGCGTTTGAGGGCGTGCTCCACCACCGGATGTCGCCCGCCACGAATATCGAAGGCGCGGGAGGTGTCGACCGTTGGCATGGTCCACTGCTCGCCCGCTGCGATATCGGCAAAGCCTGTGGCCAGATCGATTTCCGCCAATGCCCGGGACGCCTCTCCCACGGGGCCGGCCTGATCCAGAATGGCACGGCGCAGGGTTTCGAACAGGCGTTTCTCGATTTCCAGCGCGCGGGCACCGGCATTGTGGATCCGCGTCTCCAGTTCGGACAACTCGACAGTGGTAAACCGCACCTGATTGGCGGTGGTCTGGCGGTGGATGAAGCGTTCTGACAGCGGCGCGCTCAGCATTTTTTGTGCATGGGTCGCCGTGCATTCGATGAAGTACCCCAAGACATTGTTATGCTTTATTTTCAGGCTTTGGATGCCGGTATCTTGCGCATAATCTGCCTGCATCTTGGCGATCACGCCGCGGCCTTCGTCACGCAGCTGACGGGTCTCGTCCAGCTCCCCGTCATAGCCTTGGGCGATAAAACCGCCATCGCGGGCAAGAAGGGGCGGCTCTGCGACAAGCGCGGCATCAAGCAGCGCGACCAGTGCCTCGTGGCCGGTCAGCGCGCTGGCCGATCTGGCTAGCAGATCGGGCGCGTCGGTCTGGGTGATGGCCTGTGCGATCAGATCTGCCTGCGACAGGGCGGTGCGGATGGCCGCCATATCGCGCGGCCCGCCGCGTTCCAGTGCCAGACGCGACAGGGCGCGATCAATATCGGCGCAACGCTTCAGGTTCAGGCGTAGATCTTCGCAAAACCGGGTGTTTTCCAGCAGAAATTGCACAGCCGCATGGCGGGTGTGGATCTGGCCCAGATCGCGGGAGGGCGCTGATATCCGCCGCTCCAGCAAGCGGGCCCCGCCTGCGGTTACAGTGCGGTCGATCACGGTCAAAAGCGCGCCATCGCGCCCCCCCGACAGTGCCTGCGTCAGCTCGAGATTGCGTCGCGTGGCCGCATCGATCTGTACGATGGTGCCGGTTTCCTCGCGCAAGGGGGTGCGCAAAAGCGGCAGCTTGCCGCGCTGGGTCAGTTCCAGATAATCGACAATCGCGCCCATGGCAGACATTTCCGCGCGGGTGAAGGTGCCAAACGCATCCAGCGAACCGACCGCGTAAAGATCACACAGCCGTTTTTGCGCCGATGCGCTGTCAAACGAGGCACGCGCCAGCGGGGTCAGGGCGGCGGCGGTCTCGCTGATGATCGGGGCGCAATCCGCTTCGCGGTCCTCGGCCACCAGCACCTCTCTGGGGGCAAGGCGGGCCAGTTCCGGGCCCAGTCTGGTGCGACTGCACCGCATCACGCGGAATTCACCGGTGGAGATATCGACCACCGCCAGTGCCGCGTCGTCGCGCAGCTCCGCATAGGCGGCCAGAAAATTGTGGCGGCGCGCCTCCAGCAGGCTTTCTTCGGTCAGCGTGCCGGGGGTCACCAAGCGCACCACGTCGCGTTTGACCACCGATTTGGCCCCGCGTTTCTTGGCCTCGGCAGGATCTTCCAGCTGTTCGGCAATCGCGACACGAAACCCTTTGCGGATCAGCGTCAGCAGATAGCCTTCTGCGGCATGCACGGGCACCCCGCACATCGGGATATCATTGCCGTCATGGCTGCCGCGTTTGGTGAGCGCGATATCCAGCGCGGCGGCTGCGGCCACGGCATCGTCGAAGAACATCTCGTAGAAATCGCCCATGCGGTAGAACAATAGCGCCCCCGCATTTTCAGCCTTGATCCCCAGATATTGCTCCATCATCGGCGTGACGGTTGGTTTCGACATATGACCCCCGGTGTATTTGGCGCGAACCTACAAAAGCCGTGGCCTGCCCGCAATTTAATTGAGACATTGCCCTCAAGGCGATATCAAAGGCGCGACGAATAAAAGGATGCCCGCGCCTATGTCCGGAAGAAATAAAGTAACCCGCGAAGAAGCATTGAGCTATCACCTCGATCCGACCCCCGGGAAATACGAGATTACCCCGACCACGCCGATGACCACCCAGCGTGATCTGTCACTGGCCTACAGCCCCGGCGTCGCGGTTCCGGTGGAAGCCATCGCAGAGCGTCCCGAAACCGCCTATGACTATACGGTCAAGGGAAATATGGTTGCGGTCATCTCCAACGGTTCGGCCATTCTGGGTCTGGGTAATCTTGGGGCGCTAGCCTCCAAGCCGGTGATGGAAGGCAAGGCGGTTCTGTTCAAGAAATTCGCTGATGTGAATGCCGTCGATATCGAACTGGATACGATGGACCCCGACGAGATCATCAAGGCGGTCAAGTTGATGGAGCCGACATTCGGCGGCATCAACCTTGAGGACATCAAAGCCCCTGAGTGTTTCATCATCGAGCAGACGCTGAAAGAACAGATGGACATTCCGGTGTTCCATGACGACCAGCATGGCACGGCGGTGATCTGTGCGGCGGGCCTTCTGAACGCGCTTGAAATCTCTGGCAAGAAGATCGAGGAGTGCCGCATCGTTTTGAACGGCGCTGGGGCTGCCGGTATCGCCTGTCTTGAGTTGATCAAGGCGATGGGGGCCAAACATGATAACTGCCTGATGTGCGACACCAAGGGTGTGATCTATCAGGGCCGCACCGAAAATATGAACCAGTGGAAATCGGCCCATGCCGCAAACACCCAAGCCCGCACGCTGGAGGAGGCGATGACTGGCGCGGATGTGTTTTTGGGTGTGTCGGCCAAAGGTGCTGTGACACAGGAAATGGTTAAATCCATGGCCGATAATCCGGTCATCTTCGCCATGGCCAACCCCGATCCGGAGATCACCCCCGAAGAAGCCCACGAGGTGCGTGCCGATGCGATCGTGGCCACGGGCCGGTCCGATTATCCCAATCAGGTCAATAACGTTCTGGGCTTTCCCTATCTGTTCCGCGGCGCGCTGGATATTCATGCCCGCGCAATCAATGACGAGATGAAAATCGCCTGTGCCGAAGCGTTGGCCAAACTCGCGCGCGAGGATGTGCCCGACGAGGTGGCGATGGCCTACGGCCGCAAACTGACCTTCGGGCGCGATTATATCATCCCGACGCCGTTCGATCCGCGCCTGATTCACGTAATCCCGCCGGCGGTGGCAAAAGCGGGTATGGACACCGGTGTGGCGCGCCGCCCCATCATCGATATGGAAAGCTACGCGCTAAGCCTTAAGGCGCGGATGGACCCGACGGCGACCATTTTGCAATCCATTCACGCGCGGGCCCGCAAGGCGCAGGCGCGGATGATCTTTGCCGAAGGTGATGATCTGCGGGTATTGCGCGCGGCTGTGCAATATCAACGCTCGGGCACCGGCACATCTATCGTGGTGGGCCGCGAGCAGGAGGTGCGCGAAAAGCTCGAAGCCTCTGGTCTGGGGGATGCGTATCGCGAACTGACTGTGGTGAACGCGGCCAATACACCGCATCTCGATCAGTATCGCAATTATCTTTATACCCGTTTGCAGCGCAAAGGCGTGGACCGCGAGGATGCCCACAAAATGGCCGCCCGCGACAGGCATGTGTTTGCAGCATTGATGCTGGCACATGGCCATGGGGACGCGATGGTCACGGGGGCCACGCGCAAATCCGCCCATGTGCTGGAGCGGATCAACCGCGTGATGGATGCCACAGCCGAAACCGGTGCCGTGGGCATCACGGCGATTGTAAACCGTGGCAAGATCGTGCTGCTGGGCGATACGCTTGTGCACGAATGGCCCGAAGAAGAGGATCTGGCCGATATCGCACAGGCAGGTGCGGCGGTCGCCCGTTCGCTGGGTCTGGACCCGCGTGTGGCGTTCTGCTCGTTTTCGACCTTCGGCTATCCGGTGTCGGAGCGGGCGATGAAAATGCATCAGGCACCCAAGGTGCTGGACAGACGCGGCGTCGATTTCGAATATGACGGCGAAATGGCCGTAGATGTGGCGCTGAATGCAGAGGTTATGAAGAAATACGACTTCTGTCGCCTTTCGGGACCGGCCAATGTGCTGGTGGTGCCCGCGCGACATTCGGCCTCTATTTCGGTCAAGCTGATGCAGGAACTGGGCGGGGCCACCGTGATCGGCCCGATTTTGACCGGCGTGGAATATCCGGTGCAGGTGTGCTCCACCACCGCCACGGTCAGCGATATCGTCAATATGGCTGCACTTGCGGCATGCAACGTGCGCTAATTGGCGCAAACGGCCCCGGCGCAGGACTGCTTGCGCCGGTGGGTCCATATGTAAGGGATTGCGATGACGATCTATAATCTTGGCTCTATCAATGCCGATTTCTTCTACCGGCTCGATCATCTGCCACAACCGGGCGAAACGCTTGCCAGTCGTGGCTTCACCCGCGGGCTGGGGGGCAAGGGGGCCAACCAGTCCGTGGCATGTGCGCGGGCGGGGGCGCAGGTGCGTCATTTGGGGGCGATCGGCGCCGACGGCCGCTGGATGGTGGAGCGGATGGAAGATGCGGGGGTCTTGTGCCACGCGGTGCTGATCGTGCGCGAGGCTTCGGGACATGCGGTGATCTATGTGGATGGCGCGGGCGAAAACACCATCATCTTGCACCCCGGCGCCAATCGCACGATCCCCGATGCAGTGATCGACGACGCGCTGGAGGAGGCCACACAAGACGATATCCTGTTGCTGCAAAACGAAACCTGTCTGCAAGTGGAGGCGGCATCCCTTGCCCATGAGCGTGGGTTGTTTGTGATGTATTCGGCAGCCCCCTTCGAGGCCGAGGCCGTGCGTGCCGTCTTGCCCTATCTTTCGCTTCTGGTGGTCAACGAGGTCGAGGCAGAGCAGTTATGTGCCGCGTTCGGCTGCACACTGGATGCGCTGGAGGTGCCCAATGTGGTGGTGACCCGTGGCAGGCTCGGGGCGCAGTGGCATAATTTTGCAACCGGCGGCGTGATCGAGGTGCCGGCCATACCGGTCGAGGCGCTTGATACCACGGGGGCGGGCGATACGTTTGCGGGCTATCTGGCGGCGGGGCTTTCGCAAAAACGCACACGCGAGGATGCGATGTCATTTGCGGCGGCGGCGGCGGCGCTGAAAGTGACGCGGGCCGGAACTGCGGATGCAATCCCGACCAGCGCAGAGGTCGATGGGTTTCTGGCAGACCGCGCCGGTTCTGCCCCATAGGGCAGGGGGGTCAGCCCAGACTGTATCCGGTGCCGCGCACCGTGCGCACCGGATCAGCGCCACCATAGGCCATCAAGGCCTTACGCAGCCGCCCGACATGCACATCAATCGTGCGGGTGTCGACGTAGATATCGCGCCCCCACACACGATCAAGCAGCTGATCGCGCGTCCAGACCCGGCCCGGCTTTTCCATCAGCGTTGAAAGCAGACGGAACTCGGTCGGGCCCAGTTTCAGCGGCTGGCCGTCGCGAAACACGCGATGTTCGGCACTGTCGAGCACGATATCGTCATAGTTCAGACGCTCGCCCATGGTTGCTGGACGGGTGCGGCGCAGTTGTGTGCGCAGCCGTGCCATAAGCTCCACCACCGAATAGGGTTTGACGACATAATCATCGGCCCCTGTTTCAAGCCCGCGCACACGGTCGGTTTCTTCCGAACGTGCCGACAGCATGATGATCGGGATGTGGCGTGTATCGCTGGAGGCTTTGACCCTGCGACAGATCTCGATCCCCGATACATTCGGCAGCATCCAATCCAGAACCACCAGATCGGGTTTCTCTTCCTTGACCATCAACAGCGCCTCTTCGCCGTTGACCGCAATGACCACGCGAAAGCCTTCGGCCTCCAGATTGTATTGTAGAACTTCACGCTGGGCCGATTCATCCTCGACCACGAGCACGCAGGGCTGTTGCGCCGGCGACATGTTACTCCTCCGTCTCTTCCAGCTTGGTCACGCTGGAGCGTTTCGGCCGCTCCTCGTCGGGGGCCTCCCCCGTCACAAGATAGATGACCTGCTCGGTGATCGAGGTCGCGTGATCGCCCATCCGCTCGATATTCTTGGCGATGAAATGCAGGTGCATACAGGCTGTGATATTGCGTGGATCTTCCATCATATAGGTCAGGAATTCACGAAAGAGCGCGTTATACATCTGGTCCACTTCGATGTCGCGGTCGCGCACATCATTGGCCAGTTTCGCGTCGCGCTGGATATAGGCATCCAGCGCATCTTTCAGCATACCTTCAACAGCGACTGCCATCCGGCGCAATGCCTTGGGCGAGCCGTTGACCGCCGGAACCTCCAGCAGCACCTGCGTGCGCTTGGCAATATTCTTGGCGTAATCGCCCGCCCGTTCAAGGCTGGCGGAAATCTTGATCACCGACAGGGCCAGACGCAGATCCCGCGAGACGGGGGCACGCAGCGCGATCAACCGCGCGGCCTCTTCGTTGATCTGTTCTTCGAGCAGATCGATCGCCTTGTCCTGAAGCTGCACGCTGCGCGCAAGATCGGCATCACGGTTTTCCAGCGCGCTCGCCGCATCGACGATTTGCTGTTCGACCATGCCGCCCATTTTCACAACCAGTGCCTGAACGGCTTCAAGGTCGCGATCAAAAGCGGATGAAATATGTTCGCTCATCAGTTTCCCCCTTAGCCGATCCGGCCGGTAATGTAGCTTTCGGTGCGCGGATCTTCGGGATTGGTGAAGATCTGTCCGGTTTCGCCATATTCCACAAGATTGCCCAAGTGGAAAAAGGCGGTGCGTTGGCTGACACGGGCGGCCTGCTGCATCGAGTGGGTCACGATCACCACCGAAAATTTCTCGCGCAGTTCGTCGATCAGTTCCTCGACCTGTGACGTGGCAATCGGGTCAAGTGCCGAGCAAGGCTCGTCCATCAACAACACCTCGGGGCCGGTGGCCACGGCGCGGGCAATACACAGCCGTTGCTGCTGGCCCCCCGACAGTCCGGTGCCCGGTGCGTGCAGGCGGTCCTTGACCTCGTTCCACAAAGCCGCGCCGCGCAGGGCACGCTCGACGATCTCGTCAAGGTCGGTCTTGTTGCGGGCCAGTCCGTGGATGCGCGGACCATAGGCCACGTTGTCATAGATCGATTTCGGAAACGGGTTCGGTTTCTGGAACACCATTCCTACCTTGGCGCGCAGCTGCACAGGGTCCACGCGGCGGTCATAGATATCCTCGCCATCGAGCATGATCTCGCCCTTGACGCGGCAGATGTCGATCGTGTCGTTCATCCGGTTGAGGGTGCGCAAAAAAGTGGATTTGCCACAGCCCGACGGACCGATGAATGCGGTCACGGTATTGTCTAGGATATCGACGTTCACGTCTTTGATGGCGTGTGTCTCGCCGTAATAAACCTGCACGTTGCGGGCCTGTATCTTCAGCTCTTTCGCGTCCACTTTTCTCTCCGTCAGTCTCATGTCGTTCATGATGGCGCCTTCCGGTTACCAGCGACGCTCGAATTTGCGGCGTAGCAAGATTGCGATGATATTCATGCTCAGCAGAAAAATGAGCAAGATAATGATGCCGCCCCATGCGCGCTCGTAATAGGCGGGGTCCGCGCGTTTCGCCCATTCATAGATTTGTGCGGGCATTGCAGAGTTCGGGTCCACAAAGCCGGAGATCAGTCCGTCAGGCGGATTGGTCGCGATGTAGCCGATCATCCCGATCAGCAGCAGCGGTGCCGTTTCGCCCAAGGCCTGTGCCAGACCAAGGATCGTACCTGTCAGGATGCCCGGCATGGCCAGCGGCAAAACATGATGGAAAATCGATTGCATCTTGGAGGCGCCAACACCCAGCGCGGCATCGCGGATGGAGGGCGGCACGGCTTTGAGGGCTGCGCGGGTCGAGATGATGATCGTGGGCAAGGTCATCAGCGTCAGCACAAGGCCACCCACCAGCGGTGCGGAGGCTTTCAGCCCGCTGATCCCCAAGGTGCCGCCACCGAACTGGATGAACAGCGCCAGACCCAGAATACCGAACACGATGGATGGCACGGCGGCAAGGTTGGAGATATTCACCTCGATCAGGTCGGTGAATTTGTTTTGCGGGGCAAATTCCTCGAGATAGATCGATGCCGCCACGCCGATGGGCAGCGACAGAAACAACACCACCAGCATCATGAAGAACGACCCGATCATCGAGGTGCCGATGCCTGCCTGCTCGGCGCGGCTTTCGGATGCATCCGATCCGGTGATGAAATCCCAGTTGAACTTCTTGACCGCCATGCCTTCTTTGACAAGCGCATCGGTCAGGTCCAGCTGGGCCACACTGATATTTTTATCCAGTGCGATCTGGTCACGCTTCACGCGCCCCTTGAGGTAGCCGTCCACCCGCGACGAGGCCAGAACCTCGAATGTCACCGTTTGTCCGATCAGGTCGGGGTTGGCGATCACCTGCTGGCGCACAACATTCGGCGCCGATGCCGAAATCAGGTTTTTCAGCTCTGACGCTTTGGCCAGATCGGTGCTGATCCCTTTGTCGGTGATGGCTTGCAGAAGTCCCTGTTGCAAAAGCGGCGCATAGCCGAAGGTAGAGACTTTGGCGATTTCGGCAGGATCGCGGTTGCCGTTCTTGTCCAGTTTCGCGGGGTCAAGATAAACCGGCACCTGCAGGAAGGTTTGCTGGAAAGCCCCGGCACCATTGGAGATGATGCTGAACATCAAGATCACCAAAAACACCAACCCCAGACCGATCGCGCCGAGCCCGAGCGCCTTGAAGCGGCCCTCTTTGGCATTGCGGCGTTTGGTATTGGCATCGGTCTGATGCAGCGAGCGCGATCTGGAAGGCTGCGCGGGGGTTGCGGATGCGTCCGTCATTCGTACTGCTCCCGGTATTTGCGCACGATGTAAAGTGCTACGATATTCAGCGCGAGGGTCATGACAAACAGCGTCATCCCGAGCGAAAAGGCCACCAGCGCCTCCGGGGAGGCGAAATCGGCATCCCCTGTCAGCTGGCTTACGATTTTGGCGGTAACGGTGGTCATGGCCTCGAACGGGTTCACATCAAGGCGTGCGGCGGCGCCCGCCCCCAGAACCACGATCATCGTCTCGCCAATCGCCCGTGATGCGGCCAGAAGGATGGCGCCCATAATGCCGGGCAGGGCGGCGGGAAACACCACCTGCTTGATGGTTTCGGATTTGGTTGCCCCCAGCCCGTAGGACCCGTCGCGCATGGCTTGCGGCACCGCGTTGATGATGTCGTCTGATAGTGACGACACAAACGGGATCAGCATGATCCCCATCACCAGACCGGCGGTCATCACCGACGAGGCCGCAGGCATGATATCCAGCGCATCACGGCCAAACACGGTTTGCAGCGCAGGCCCAACCGTCAAAAGCGCGAACAGACCGTAGACAATGGTCGGGATGCCGGCCAGCACTTCCAGAAGCGGTTTCGCCACGGCGCGCACCGGTTTCGAAGCATATTCAGACAGGTAAACGGCGGCAAACAATCCGATCGGCACCGCCACAATCAGGGCGATCAGGCTGATATAAAGCGTACCCCAAAGCAGCGGCAGAATGCCCAGTTGCGATCCGCCACCAAAGGACGGCGCCCATGTGGTGCCGAAAAAGAAATCACGTGCCGGATACAGGCGGAAGAATTCGATTGTGTTGAACACCAGTGACAGCACGATGCCCAGCGTGGTCAGGATCGCGATACTGGCCGCAGACACCAAAAGGACCTTGATCCCCTGTTCGACAACATTACGGGCGCGCATATCTTTGTGGATGCGCGACAGCGTATAGAAGAAAAACAACAACGCCAGAAGCGGCACGATAACGCTGCGGGCCATGTCGCCAATCCGGTCGAGTGAACGGTAATGTTTCGCGGCATCAAGAGTGGCTGCGTCGATATCGCGGCCCAGTGCCTGCGAGGCGCGATCGGGTGTGCCAAGATCACCTTCGTCCAGCGTGCCGGCGTTAACGGCGGTGGTTATATCCGCGGCGGTGGAATGGACCTCGGACATCATCAGGCTGAGGTTGATATGGTTTTCGACGGCGGCGCTGGGAATCTCTGCGCGGGTCGCCAAATTGACCAGCATCGGTTGCGCCACAAGCCATATGCCCAGCAGCAAAAGCGCGGGCACCAAGGTCATCATCGCAACATAGATGCCGTAGTAGCGCGGAAGCGAATGCAGGATACGGCTATCGCCACTGGCGGAGCGCATCACGCGGGCACGCCCAAGGACATATCCGGCAACAGCCAAAACCAGCACGATCACCAAGAGCCAGATTGCAGGCATGAAAGCTCCGTTCAGTTCGAGTTTCTCAATCGGAAAAGGCATTGAAAACAAGGGGGCGGCGTAATCTGCCGCCCCCCGTAAGCAGCCGGACAGTAACGGTTTACTGTGCCGCGCCCATGGTTTGCTCGTCAGCGATCATCGCTTGGGTCTCTGCCAGTTCCGGATCCGACACCAGGCCGTATTGCGCCAGCGGACCATCAGGGCCTGCGATCTCGTCGGAGACGAAGAACTCGGCATAGTCTTTCAGGCCCGGGATGACGCCCAGATGCGCTTTTTTGATGTAGAAATACAGCGGACGCGAAACCGGATAGTCACCCGATGCGATCGTGTCGGTGTTGGGCTCGACGCCGCCCATCGTTGCCACTTTCAGCGAACCGGTGTTGTTTTCATAAAATGCCAGACCAAAGACACCAACGCCGTTCGGGTTGGAATTGATACGGGCGAGGGTTTCGGTGTAATCGCCATCGATATCGACCGATTTGCCATCGGTGCGCACGGCCATACACGCGTCTTCCGCGTCGTCTTCGGACATGCCGCCTGCTACCATGGCTTCCATGGCGCCTGTGTCTTCACAGCCCTGCAGCATGACTTTCTCTTCGAACACTTCACGCGTTCCGTGCTTTGTGCCCGGAATGAAGGCCGCGATTTCGACATCCGGCAGATCGGCGTTGAATTCTGCCCAGTTGGTGTAGGTGTTATCGACCAGCGCGCCGTCTTTCATAACCTGCTTGCCGATTGCATTATACAGATCGGCCGGTTCGAAAGCGGTGAAGTCGGGGCCGGTTTTCTGGCTTGCGAAAACGATCCCGTCATAGCCGATACGCACTTGGATGATATCGGCAACGCCGTTGGCCGCGCAGGTTTCGATTTCCGAATCCTTGATGGCACGCGAGGCATTCGCGATATCGATGGTGTTTTCGCCAACACCTTCACAGAACCGCTTGAGCCCCGAGGAGGAACCGCCCGATTCAACAACCGGGGTCGGATAGTCGAAATTCTCGCCGAAGGCTTCTGCCACGATCGAGGCATAGGGCAGCACGGTCGAGGAACCTGCCACTTGAATATTGTCGCGAGCAAAAGCGCCAGCCGAGGAGGCGACGGTGATCGCCAGCACGGATGCGGTGAGTTTGACTGTGTTCATGGGTCTCTCCCGTAGAAATGACATATCGGCCCGTTCGGCCTTGGTGCCCTGCCTAAAACCAGCCTGTGACGCTTATGCAAATAATTTGTAACGTCTTTATGACAAAACGAGCTTTCTAAAAAAACCGTTTTAAAACAGGTTTATAGAATTTGCGATAAGGCGCGGAATTTCGGGGTGCTCGCCAATGGGTGGCAATAAAATGCCTTCGAATCCGGCGTTTTGTAACGCTTCGGGAATATCCTCGTCGACATGGCTGGCCCGCAGCGCGAAAAACGGCAGGCAAATACCGGTGAGATGCTCCTTGGCGATATCGCCGATAAACGGCGGCTCTTCGATAAGGCCGACATTGATTGTGCGCAGGCCGCACATCGGGCGCAGGGTCTGCGCCATATCATAGGCACTGTTTTTAGACCGGCGCGCGATTTTGGAGCCATGCGCGAACAGCATCAGGTCGCTGGCCTGCGGATCTTGTCCCGCCGCGCGCAGTTCGGCCAGCACATGCGTGGTAATCAGGGCGGGCAGCGCAGGGTCCACCCCGAACGGGTCCATATGGCGCGCCTGATATCCCAGCTCTGCGATGCGGCGGGGGATTTCGCGCTTGGTGAACCAGCCTTCCGCCATGAAGAACGGATAGATGATCGGGTCCACTACATCAGCAAGCGCGTCTGCCAACGCGCCCGGTGCGGCCAGCGTGGCGGCACGGATGTCTGTGTCGGGGCACAGCGCCTGCACCTGTGCGGCCAGTGCGTCCAGCACGGCTTGTTTCGGCGCAGGGTCGGACGGGGCGCCATGGGCGGTAATGATCACGGTTTTCATATCTGCAACGATAGCGGGCCGGCGGCGACAGGCCAATGACCAATATCGCTTTAGAGGAGGTGGAATGTTTTGGCTCGGTTAATATATTGTAAAAAAACAATTTTACGGACTATTTTCTTGTTTTTTCGCGTCGTGTCGCTAGTGTGACTCCACCGGCTAGAACGGCCAGGCCCAATACAGGTTTACCACGGTGCAGGGGTGCATACGGGTGGGAAGGGTTCTGGCGCATTGTCGGGACCCTTTCGTTTAAAATTCCTGATTGGCGGCTGGTTTTGCAAGCAAATGGCAGCGGTCCTGAAATCTGCACTCCACAGCCGCAAGAATGGCATACCGGCGCGGCATTCGCGCGGCATTCGCGCGGGGTTCGTGCGGGGGGATTTGAGATTGCGTTGCGTGAAGCCTGCGGGATGTAACGGCCCGCGATCACCGAAAGGGCGGAAATCCTAGCGTACCTAATTTGTAGGTCGGGGCGCGCTTCGGCCACGCGCATACAGCCCATGCACGTGTAACGCAGGCGGCGCGATATCCATCCATGCGCCGCCCAGACGGATCAGTCCGGATCAACACCGCCCATATCGCACACCATCTCCCACTGTGCCCGTGTCACCGGCTGCACCGACAGACGCATTGCGGTGACAAGCGACATGTCGGCCAGACGCGGATCGGCCTTGACCGCAGCAAGGGTGACCGGCACGTCCAGCGGTTTGACCGCCTTGATATGCACACAATCCCAACGCGGATCGTCGGTGGTGCTGTCAGGGGCGCTTTCGGCGCAGACCTCAACGATGCCAACCACTTCCTTGCCGATGTTGGAATGGTAGAAAAACCCGCGATCCCCGATTTTCATCTCGCGCATGTTGTTGCGCGCCAGATAGTTGCGGATCCCGTCCCATTCCTCGCCGGCGGCACCTTTGGCCACCTGCTGGTCCCAAGACCATTTGTTGGGTTCTGATTTGAACAACCAGTACTGCATCAGCCGACCACCTTTTTCCATTCCTGCACGGTCACTTCGGCAAACAGGCCGGCGTGCGCATAGGGGTCGTTCTTGGCCCAGTCCTGTGCCACGCCGATATCATCGCCTTCGATGATCACAAGCGATCCGGTCATCTTGCCGTCTTGCAAGAAGGGGCCTGCCATAAACACACGCTCTTCGGTTTGCGCGATATAATTGAGATGGGCCTCACGGGTGTCCAGCCGGATTTGCAGTGCATCGGGTTTGTCTTTGCAGATGACAGCGAAATACATTTATTCCTCCTTTAAGGGGCGCGTCAAAAGCGCTTGGGTGGCCTCGGCCACGGTAATCCTGTTGTCCGTCAATGCGGCGATCATCGCGGCAATCGGCATATCAACGCCGTGATTTTTGGCCAGTTTGACAACCGCATGTGCAGTTGCCACGCCCTCGACCGTGATATCGGGATCAATCGGCGCGTCCGCCCCCAGTGCAAAACCATGGCGGAAATTACGCGACTGGGTTGATGTGCAGGTCAGAACCAGATCACCGAAACCTGCCAGCCCTGCCAGCGTTTCGGGATGCGCGCCAAGCGCGGTGGCAAGCCGGTTCATCTCGGCGTAACCGCGCGTCAACAGGGCGGCCCGCGCAGAATCTCCCAAGCCCGCGCCCATCACCACACCGGCGCCAATGGCGATCACGTTTTTGAGCGCCCCCCCCAGTTCGGCCCCGATTGTATCATCGCTGCGATAGACCCGCAGGCAGGGTGTGGAAAGGCGTGTCTGCAAGGCCTGCGCCCCACTTGCGCAGGCCACGGTCAGGGCGGTGGGCAGGCCGCGGGCGATATCGATCGCAAAACTCGGGCCGGTCAGTATCGCGGCGCGTGCGTCGGGCAGGTGATCGGCGATCAGGGCCGTGGGGCCGCGCAGGCTGTTCAGATCGATCCCTTTCGAGCAGCAAACGATGGTTTTCTGCGCCAGATGAACGGCATGCTGTTGGACGAAGGCTGCGGTTTTCTGCATTGGCACCGCCAGCAAGATGATATCCGCGCGGCAGGCTTGTGCGATGTCGCTTGTCAGGGTGACGCCGGGCGGCAAAGCCACGCCGGGCAATCTGCGGGTATTTTCGCGGCCCGCCTGCATCAGTGCAATCGCTTCGGGATCGCGGCCCCATAAGGTGACGGGTTCGTTTTGCGACAGGCTGATGGCCAAAGCGGTGCCAAAGGCTCCTGCGCCCAGAACTGCGATCATGCTTTGGCCCCTTTTTTGCCCGACCCCAGCAAGGCCGGTGCGGTTTGATCCAGTGGCCAGCGCGGGCGCGCGGCCAGTGTCATGTCATCGCGAGCGCCCGTGCGGAACCGTTCGATCCCGGCCCATGCGATCATCGCCGCGTTATCGGTGCACAGGCGCAGCGGCGGGGCGGTGAACCGTGCCCCGAAGTCTTGTGCCACAGCCTCCAGCCCCGCGCGGATAGTCTGATTGGCCGCCACCCCACCGGCCACCGCAAAGGCAGGGTGTGCGGGCGCCAGCGCCATATATTCATCAAAGGCGCGGCGGGATTTCTTGACCAGTACATCGGTGACGGCGGCCTGAAAGCTGGCGCAGAAATCGCGACGGATGGGGCGTGGTAATCCGCCATGTTCGGCGACAACCTGATCGCGCGCCCGTAGCAGCGCGGTTTTCAGACCCGAAAACGACATATCACACCCGGGCCGGTCGAGCAGGGGGCGCGGGAAGGCAAAGGCGCGCGGATTGCCCAGCGTGGCCTCTGCCTCGACATTCGGGCCGCCGGGTTGGGGCAGGGCCAGCAGTTTGGCGGTTTTATCGAACGCCTCACCCGGGGCATCGTCGATCGTGCCGCCCAAGCGGACAAATTCATCGGCACTTTTGACAATCAGAAACTGGCAATGCCCGCCGGATACAAGAAGCATCAGATAAGGAAAGGCCAGCGCGTCGGTCAGGCGCGGTGTCAGGGCGTGACCTGCCAGATGGTTGACGCCCACAAGCGGCAGGCCCGATCCGGCGGCGATCCCTTTGGCGCACATGACACCAGACATCACGCCCCCGATCAGGCCGGGGCCTGCGGTAACGGCGACAGCATCGATCGCATCCAGTGTAAGGCCGGCCTGATCCAATGCCTGTTCCACACAGATATCAAGCTTTTCGGCATGAGCACGCGCGGCAATTTCCGGCACGACCCCGCCAAATGCGGCGTGCAGCTCGGTTTGCCCCGCGACCACGTTCGACAAGATCTCGCCCGTATCGCCCGTCGCGCGTACGATTGCCGCTGCGGTATCATCGCAGCTTGATTCAATTCCCAGAAACGTCAGAGGAAGGGCCATGGTGCCTCGATTGCCTAAAGACCTTTGTGGAGGTAACACTGCCAGCGTGTCCAGACAATCCCGAGACCCCATTCTCTCCACGCCGTATAATCACACGGCTATCACACAAAGGCATTCGTCAGTGGCAAAGCCGCACCGTCCACGCCCCGTATTGCTTTTGACGCGACCCGAACAGGACGCGCAGCGCTTTGCACAAATGGTCACGCGCGAGCTGGACGTGGATTGGCGGGTGGTGGTCTCGCCGTTGATCGCGCCTGCGCCCGTGAAGATTGAGGCATGCGCATGCGGGGCAGGGGATGTGATTTTCACCTCGCAGCACGCGGTTGCGCCATTTGCAGCCGCCTGCGGGGCCGCCCGCGTTGCATGGTGCGTGGGGGCGCATACGGCGGCGGTCGCACGGGCTGCGGGCTTTGATGTGAAACAAGGGCCCGGCGATGCCAAGGGCTTGCTTTCCCTTATCGCGCAGCTCCGGCCAACAGGGCCGTTGATCCATGCGCGCGGCGAGCATATTGCCCACCCCATTGTGCCCGCGCTGCAGGCCGCCGGATTTCAGGCACAAGATGTGCTGTGTTACCGCCAGCGTGCGATGGATCTGTCGGCACATGCGCAGGCTGTTCTGGCTCAGCAGGCTCCTGTGATCGCGCCGGTTTTTTCGCCTAGAACCGCCTCTATTTTGTGCGAAAGCGTTTTGGCGTGCACGGCCCCCCTATACCTTGTGGCAATCAGCACTACTGTAGCTAAGAACCTTCGCGCATTTTCCGGCGCGTATGTGCAGGTTGCCGAAACCCCGACCGCTGCGGGGATCTTGCAGGTGCTGGCCGGATTGGCGCATAGGGTTGATGCGACTTGAGACATGTGAAACCGGGGGCTAGACTGACCCCCGGCCTACCGATTGCCGTTTGATTTAGGAGGAGTTGCCGTGGCTGAACCCGAAGACAAGATGTCGGACAAGACGAAGGCGGCGGCGAAACAATCGCCGAAACAGGCGAGCATAAGCCCTGACGCGAAAGCAACGCCGAAACAAGGTCCGGCTTCGGAGACGGCACCCGGGAGCAAAGATGCCGCGCCAGCGGACCCCTCCAAAACCACGGCGGCAGGCACGACTGCTCCATCAAGCACCAAAACGGCGGCAGGTTCTGGCAAGACTGCCGAACAACCGGACACGGCCTCATCTACGGTTCCGGGGGTGGCGTCGTCAGGTGTGCAAGATAAAACGGCCAAACCGGAGGACGCATCCGGTACCGCAAAATCCGCAACCGAAAAGGCAGAGCCTGTAGCAACCAGCCCCTTTGCCACCACCGGTGGCTCCACCGTTCCGTCCGATCGCGCGGCAAAGGACCAGACGGCTGGCGTGCAAGACCCCACCACATCCGGGTCAAGTGCCGTCTCCGGGACGGCCGCACATACCGCGGCGGGTGCGGCAAGCGCCACCGGAACATCCTCCGCATCGGCCAAGCCGCAAGCGACATCAGCCTCGTCCGGGGCTGCCAAAACATCCGCTGCAGGTAGCGCGGCTGCATCCCACAGCACCGCATCGACTGCACGCGAAAATCGTGGATCGCGGCGTGGCGGGTTTATGCCACTGTTTCTGGGGGGGGTGATTGCCGCCCTGATCGGTGCTGGCGTGACCGTTTGGGCCCTGCCCAACCTGCCCCCCGAATTGCGTGCCCGTATCCTTCCGGCAGAAGAACAGGCCGATACATTCGAGGCCCCTCTGGCCGATCTGTCGCAAAAGGTGGATGCTTTGGGCGGACGTGTCAATGCTGTAGACGGACGTGTCGATACCTTGCAGACGACGGTCGAAGGGCAGCAGGCGCCTGATATGTCGGGCCTGCAAGACCAGATCGATACACTTCGCGCGCAGCTGGACGAGGTGACCGGCCCCGATGCACAAGCTGCAGAAAAAGCCGCTCAGCGTGCCCGTGCTCAGGCGGCTGTGGCCAAGTTGACAACGGCGCTTGAAACAGGTGCACCGCTTGCGCCGCCGGCCAGCGAGGCAAATGACGCCGGTCTGGACGTGCCCGAAACCCTGCAAGGTGCGGAGCCGCCACGCCCTGCGCAGTTGCAAGAAAGCTTCGATCCTGCCGCGCGGGCGGCACTGGATGCGGCGCGCAAGGCCGATCCGGGTGCCGGATTTGGCGATCGAATGAAAACCTTCCTTTTGTCGCAATCGGGCGCGCGTTCGGTGAAACCGCAAGAGGGTGATGGCCCCAATGCGGTGCTTTCACGGGCGCAGGCCGCCGTTGATACGACCGATTTCAAAACCGCCATTTCAGAAATTGCAACGTTGCCGGAGGCGGCCCAGTCTGCAATGGCGGATTGGGTTGCCCAAGCACAGCAGCGCGTTGATGCGGTGGATGCCGTGCAATCGTTGCAATCACAAGTTCAATAAGGGAGACAGCAATGATCTGGTCTTTCATCAAAGTCGCTGTTTTCTTGTTGCTTGTTGCAGCAATCGCATATGGCGCGGTCTATCTGGCGAACGCAGCCGACGGGGTGCAGATCGTTCTGGCCGGCGTGGAATATACGTTGGGTCCGGTACAGACAATTATCGCAGTACTGATTCTGATCGTCGGTGTCTGGCTCGCGATCCGCGTGATCGGCGCGCTGGTGGCCTTCTTGCGGTTTCTGGCAGGCGACGAAACAGCCCTGTCGCGCCATTTTGACCGCACGCGGGAACGGCGCGGGTTCAAGGCATTGTCCGATGGCATGATGGCTGTGGCAGCGGGCGAGGGTAAACTCGCGCTGAGCAAAGCCAAAAAGGCCGACAAACTGCTGGACCGCCCCGAGTTGACCAACCTTCTGGTGGCACAAGCCGCAGAAGCTGCGGGAGACACGCAGCGCGCGACCGAGGCCTATAAGCTGCTTTTGTCAGATGACCGCACCCGATTTGTGGGGGTGCGTGGTCTGATGAAGCAAAAGCTGGCTGAGGGGGATACCGATACGGCGCTGAAACTGGCCGGAAAAGCCTATGCGCTGAAACCATCGCACGTCGAAGTTCAGGATACCCTTTTGCAGCTGTCCACCGAAAAGGGTGCGTGGGGCGAGGCACGCAAGGTCATCGGGTTCAAAAGGAACAAAGGGCTTTTGCCCAAGGACGTGGCCAAACGGCGCGAGGCTGTGCTTGCGCTGCAAGAGGCCAAAGGCATCTTGGCGGACGGGGCCACAATCGAGGCGCAGGAAGCTGCGATTGCCGCCAACAAGACATCGCCCGATCTGATCCCCGCCGCCGCGATGGCCGCGCGCTCCTATATCGCCAAGGGCAAACCGAAACATGCAGAGCGTGTGATCAAGAAGGCATGGGAAGCACAGCCGCATCCTGATCTGGCGTCAGCCTTTGCCGACATCAATCCCGGCGAGGCCGCTCCAGATCGTTTGAAGCGCTTCCACAAGCTTTTGGTGCTGCGTCCTGATCATGAGGAAACGCGCCTTTTGCGTACGGAGCTGAATATCTCCGCCGAAAACTTCCCAGAGGCACGCCGCGCATTGGGGGATTTGCCCGAGACCCATTCAACCGCGCGTATTCTGGCGCTGATGGCTGCGGTGGAGCGTGGCGAGGGGGCAGATGATGCCATCGTTCGGGGCTGGCTGACCCGTGCGCTGACCGCGCCGCGCGGCCCGCAATGGTGCTGTGACAAGTGCCAGAACACCCAAGCCGAATGGGCACCGGTATGCGACAATTGCGGTGGTTTCGATACGCTTAGCTGGCGCGAGCCTACACGGGGCGAGCGGCCACTGCCCAATGGTTCCGAAATGCTGCCGCTGATTATCGGCAGCCCGACAATCGAGCCTGAAGGCGAAGCTGCCCGAAAGGCGCAGAATGCGCCTGATGCAGACCCCGTGGAGGAGGCCGAGGTCATCACCACGCCAGAGCCTGCCCCGCAGAAAACGGCGCCGATGACTTCCGATGCGAAACCGGCAAGCCCGCATGACGGGGCGATGCATGCGCCACATCCCCAGACGGAAAAACCCGTGGTTGAAGAAACTGAAAAGAAGACCGTCGCAGGTTGATTTTAGGACTACACATCCGTGATGCGGCATGCTATTTGCCGCGCCACACCGTGCCGGTGTAGCTCAGCTGGTAGAGCACATCATTCGTAATGATGGGGTCGGGGGTTCGAGTCCCTTCACCGGCACCACGAGATTCAAACGGTCGATTGCAGGGATGCGATCGGCCGTTTTTCTTTGCGATAGCTGCCGTGAAGGCATGCCGTTCAATCTGCCCGACGCCGTTTAAAAAGCCCGCTCCGGCCATGAGCGCAGGGCCAGAACCGCCGCACCCCGGGCACCGGAGGTGTCGCCAAATCGCGCGATGGCAATGGCGGCTTTCTGGATCTGGCCCAACTGGCGTTGTCCAGCCGCATGTTGCAACCGCGTTGCCAGATCGGGGATCTGCGACATTCCGCCGCCCAATACGATCATCTGCGGATCAATGCTGAGCTGGATCAGGTGCAACAGTTCCACCATCAGCGCGGCCCAGATTTCCATCGCCCGCAGTGCAGCGGGGACTTGCGCGCGGGCTTGTTCCACCAATGCGGGGGCATCGGTGTTTGCGCCCGTATGACGGCCCAAACGTTCCAGACCGCGCGCCGAAAGATAGGTTTCATAGCACCCCGTGCCGCCGCATCCGCAGGGCCAGAGGGGAAGGTCGAATTTCGCCTGCGCTGTGGCAGGGATCGGTAGGTGGCCGATTTCCAACGCGCCACCATTGCGCCCGCTGACCGCAGTACCGCGATGGGTGAACCCTGCCCCGATGCCGGTGCCGATGATCAGCCCGACGGTGCTGTCAATGTCTGCCGCCGCCCCGCCATAGGCTTCTGAAAGGGTGAATGCCTGCGCGTCGTTCAAAAGCGGCAACATCCGCCCCAACCTTTCGCCCAGCGATGCGCGAAGACTTTGACCCGAGATCGGAATATTGGCGGCAAAACACGCGCCTGTATCAGGATCGATCGTTCCGGGCAGCCCGATACCGACGGGAAGGTCCGCGCCGCACCCCGACCGGTCTTCCAACCATCTGACCTGATCTGCCAAAGCCGAAAGAAAACTGGCGAAACTATCGGTCGGGGTTGGGACCCTGCGATGCACGACAGTCGTCAGGTCCGGTCCGAACAGGCGCGCTTCGATCTTGGTGCCGCCAAGGTCGATCCCGCCGCTTGGGATAAGGGGCAAACCGGCAACTGTGCTGTGGCTCATTATGACGACCCGTTAAAACTGCGCGCAATGCCTAAGGGGCATCCGGCACCAAATTACAGTAAAAGCGCTGAAATTGCTGTGTGGCCGTGATATACGCACTAGTTGGACAACAGTCTACGTGACAAAGCCCCGCCTTTATTTTCCTCCCCGAAGGTACCGAAAATGTCTTTAGATGCTACGTGCAAAACACAGGCGACGATCTCGGAAGCTGATCTGCCATTGGACCCCCTTCTTTCGGGCGAGGCGCAGGCTTTGGCGCTGATTGTGGGCACCGAAGGGCCGTCATACCGTCCGGTGGGCGCGGCCATGGCGCTAGACGGGGCCGGCCGCCGTTGGGGCAATCTCAGCTCCGGTTGCATAGAGGAAGACGTCGCTTTGCATGCGGCCCAAGCCATTGAAAACGGCATGGCACGCCAGCTGCGGTACGGGCAAGGATCACCCTTCCGCGATCTGGAACTGCCCTGTGGCGGCGGGTTGGATATCCTGATCCTGCCCATGCCGGACCGCGATGTTTTGCGCCAGATCCATACACAGCTGGGCTGTCGTGCGCCGGTCACCTTGTATGTGGACCCTGAGGCAGGGCGGATATCGGCTGTACCAATGGCGGCGCCATTGCATGTAACGATTCAGCCGGAGTTGCGGTTTTTGGTGTTTGGCAAAGGGCCGGAGGCACAGATATTTGCGGCCACCGCACATCTGGCGGGCTATCAGGTGGCGCTGTATTCGCCCAGCATCGAACCGGTCGGTCAATCCGGCGGGCTGGAGAGTTTCCATCTGACATCCGCGCGCTGGCCTGACGGGGTGCTGCCGGATGCCTATACTGCGGTCACGCTGTTTTTCCATGACCACGAGTGGGAGCCGCCGCTGCTGGAGGCCGCTCTGCGCAGCCCCGCATTCTTTGTTGGGGCCCAAGGCAGTTTGCGCAGCCATCAGGCCCGATGTGCGGCGCTTGTACAACGGGGGCTAAGTGCGGCGGATATCGGACGTATCAGCGCACCCTTCGGGCTGATTCCATCGGCGCGTGATCCACGCACATTGGCGGTGTCCGTGCTGGCAGACGTTTTGGCACAAGCAATGGCGCGATGATCACGGCAGGGTTGCTTTTGGCGGCGGGGGCCTCGCGGCGGTTCGGGCAGGCGGACAAGTTGATGAGCCGGTGGCGTGGCGCCACCATGGTGGAGCATTCCGCGCAGTGCATGATTGCCGCTGGCGTGACCCCGATGATCGCCACGGTCAGCGCCGAAGGCCCCGCGCAGGTTCTGGCCCAGATGGGCGTAAGGCTTGTGTGGGTGCCACACGGTGCGTCTCAGTCCGAAAGCCTGATCGCCGGTGTGCAGCATGCCAGCGCCCTCGGGGCAAAGGCCCTGCTGATCGGCTTGGGCGACATGCCATTTCTATCCGTGCCGGACCTTATGCAGATACTTCAGGCCCCGGCGCCCGCGATTGCCTGCCGCGACGGGCAGATCATGCCGCCTGCCTTCGTGCCGCAGCATATGTTTGCGCGGCTTTTGCAGGCGAAAGGGGACCGTGGCGCTGGCCCGATTTTGCGCGAAATGCCAGGGCTTTCGCAGATATCGCTGCCCGCCACGCATCTGCGCGATATCGATTATCCAGAGGATCTGCTCTGAGACGCGACTTATAACGCTCGCGCTGGCAGTGTATGGTGACAAACGGCGCGGGCATGTTACTGCCCGCGCCATTGGTACATGGGTTGGTTCAAGCCGGATCGTGCGTCGGGGCGTTTAGCGGCCCAACGCTTCAAGACCGGCAATCACCTTGTCCGGCGTTGCGGGGAAGTCGTAGATCCGGACGCCGCAGGCGTTGTGGATTGCGTTGACCACGGCCGCGCCTGCCCCCGAGATGCCCAATTCACCAATGCCTTTGGTTTGCATCGGGTTGGCCTGATCATCTCGTTCTTCCAAGAACACGACATCCATCTGTCGTGGTATGTCGGCATGGGCTGGCACGTGGTAATTCGCCAGATCGCGGCTGACGATATGACCTGTGCGCGGGTCATGGCTCAGTTCCTCGGTTAACGCAGCGCCAACACCCCAGATCATCCCCCCGACCGCTTGGGACCGGGCGGTTTTCTCGTTCAACACACGCCCCATTCCGAATACGCCCAACATGCGCCGGACTCGTGTCTCTCCGGTCCAGGCGTGCACGGCGACCTCGCAGAAATGCGCACCGAAGCCGGCAGAAAAATATTCATCTGCGGTCTTTCCGCCCTCGATCGCGCCTTCGGCCATAATCGGGTTAGGGAGCAATTCTGCAAAAGATTTTTCATGGTTCGCGCCGCGTGCCATGCCATCTTGCAAAGTCAGTTCCTCGGCTGCGCACCCGAGCGAATGCGCAAGCTCTTCGCGCAGTTTCTTGGCCGCAAGATATACCGCAGACCCTGCCGAACTTGCCCCGAACGAACCACCAGAGCCAGACGCCCCCGGCAGATCGGTGTCGCCCAAGCGCACAACCACTTTTTCAGTGGGCAGTCCAAGCATCTCTGCCGCGATTTGACCCAAAATGGCATAGCTGCCGGTGCCGATGTCGGTCATGTCCGTTTCCACGACGATCCGGTCTGCCTCAAGCGTCACGCGGGCCGCAGAAGGCACCAGCATGTTGGACCGCGCCGCCGACGCCATCCCCATGCCGATATACCAGTCCCCCTCTCGACGGCTTGCGGTCGGCTGACGCTCGGACCAGCCGAATTGCTGCGCCCCTTCGCGCAGCGCTTGGGCCAGTGCACGGGCTGAAAATGCCTGATCGGTGGCGGGGTGGCGTTCTGGCAGGTTGTTCAGGCGCAGCTGAACAGGGCAGATATCCAGTTTCTCGGCCAACTCGTCCAGACCGGCCTCGAACGCCAGCATCCCCACGGCCTCGCCGGGCGCGCGCACAGATCCGGCAGGCGTGCGATGGATTTGTGCTACTTTTTGCAAAAAGTGCATGTTTTCAGCGCCGTAAAGGAATTGCGACGCGGTCGATACCGGCTCTGCAAAGCCTTCGTCGGACAGGTTCGATACCGTGTCATCATGCGCAATCGCCGTCAGTTTTCCCTCTTTAGTGGCGGCAAACCGCACCCTCTGGGACGTTTCGGTACGCCGCAGAACGGCGTCGAACACGGTTTGGCGCGCCATGACGACGCGCACAGGGCAGCCCAGAGCGCGCGATGCCAACGCAGCCGATACAGCCTCTGCACCAATACCCAGTTTAGAGCCGAAACCGCCGCCGATATAGGGTGACAGGATACGTACGTTTTCCGGGTCTATCCCTACGGCATCGGCAAGCTCGCGTTTGTTGAAACGTAGCATTTGCAGCGAACCGTGAAGCAGCAACTGATCGCCTTGCCATTGTGCAATGGCGGCGTGGGGCTCCATCGCGGCGGCCACTTGGCCTGGAGTGGTAAATTGCAGATCGACACTGGCATCAGCGCGGGCCATGGCAGAATCGACATCTCCGATGATAACAGCATCGTCGTCTTTGCTGACAACATTCGATGCCGTTTGCGGATCCACATCCACGCTGTCGTCGGGTTTGTAGCTGATCTTCAGCTTATGCGCGCCATCTCTGGCGGCCTCGAACGTTTTCGCCACGACGAGCGCGATCGGCTGACCGTGGTAATCGATCCGCGTGCCGGGCTGTTCGGGGGACTCTGCAGCCATCCCTTGTGCAGGGTTGCGCACAAAATGTTCCCCGTGAAACACTCCCAATAAACCGGGTGTGTCGTGTATTGAGGTCTCGTCGATGGCGGTGATCTGGCCCCGGGTGATCGTAGCCCGTACCAAAACGCCATGCACCATCCCGTCCAGAGCAATCTCGGCTGCGTAAGGCGCGCGGCCGGAGACTTTCAGCTTGCCTTCGGGGCGGTCCATCGGGGTGCCAATCACACCCTGACGGGTTTCGTCCAACAGCCGGGGCTGCGCTTCGTCCATTTTGAATGTGTCGGTCATACAGCGTCCCTCGTTTTGTCCGTGCCTGCGGTGGCGGGCGCAAGTCCTGTGGCCTCGCGCAGGGCCGCGATAAGCGCGCGTTTTACCAACGGCCGTTTGAATTCTGCCTCCGGATGGGGCTTGGCCTGTGCCAGAAGACGGTCGGCTGCTTTGGCAAACAGCGCCTGATCGGGCGTCTGGCCATGCAACAACGCATCGACCTGTGCATCTTTCCAAGGCCGGACGCCGACGCCGCCGAATGCCAGCGAGGCTGTATCGATCTTGTCACCATCCATCGTGACCACAGCGGCCACCGACACCAAAGCAAACGCGTAGGAGGCGCGGTCGCGCACTTTCCGATAGCTCTGGACCGAGCCTTTTACCGGCGCAGGAAGGATAACGGCTGTGATGATTTCGCCTTCGGCCAGCGTCGTTTCCAGATCGGGACGATCACCGGGCAAGCGATAGAGCGTATCCAGCCCGACCTCGCGGGTTTCGCCGTTTGCGGACGTGATCTCGACATGGGCCTCAAGGGCGCGCAAGGCCACGGCCATATCGGATGGGTGGGCAGCCATACAGTCGTCTGAGGTTCCCAAAATCGCCAGCATACGTCCCGCACCGCCGTGTGCCGAACATCCTGTTCCCGGTGCGCGCTTGTTGCAAGCCATTGATGTGTCGTAGAAATACGGGCAACGCGTGCGCTGCAAAAGATTACCGCCGGTGCTGGCTTTGTTGCGGATCTGGCCGGATGCACCGGCAACGATCGCACGCGTTAGCACCGGATACAGCGCCTTGATCTTGGGATCAGCCGCAAGATCGGAATTGCTGACCAACGCACCGATCTTCACGCCGTCTTTATACGGGGCCACATCAGACAGGCCCGGCAGGCGGGTGATGTCGATCACACGGTCGGGGGACATGATCTGCAATTTCATCAGGTCCAGAAGGTTGGTGCCACCGGCGATCAGCTGCGCGCCGTCACCCATGGCTTTGGACGCATCTGAGAGGGATTCGGCGCGGATATAGTCAAAGGATTTCATTTCTTGACCTCAGCAGCCATCGCAATGGCCTCCCGAATGAACGGATATGCGGAACAACGGCACAGGTTGCCGCTCATCCGCTCTGCGATCTCGGCATCGTCAAACGGCACATCGCCCGACAGATCGGTGGAGACATGGGACGGATCGCCTGCGCGTACTTCGTCCATCATGCCGGTCGCCGACATGATCTGGCCCGGCGTGCAGTAACCGCATTGATAGCCGTCCTTACTGACAAAGGCGGTTTGTAGCGCGGAGAGGTTCTCGGGCTCGCCCAGACCCTCGATCGTGGTGATTTCGCAGCCATCATGCATGGCGGCCAATGTCAGGCATGCATTGATCCGGCGCCCGTCCAGAAGCACAGTGCAAGCCCCGCATTGCCCGTGATCGCAGCCCTTTTTCGTGCCAGTCAGATGTAGATCATCGCGTAGAGCATCGAGGAGCGTCATGCGGGGATCGTGGTCAAGCGTATGCAATTGACCATTAACCTTGAGTTCAGTTTTCATGCTGTCTCCGTCCGGATTGGATAAGCCGGCCGCAGCCGCAGCTGCGCGGCGATTTCTAGCATGCAAACGTCTTGGGGGCGCAGATTGTTCCCAATGATTTGATCGGGTGGGTCACTTAATCCCCCACCCTGCGCGTGCCGCATCAAAGACGGGGTTACTTTCCGGCGGTGGCGGCTGCCATCAGCTTGGCCGCATGTCCTTTGGGCAAGGCATCGTTCAACACCAATAGCCACAGCAGCAGCGGAATTGCGACGATCCCGCCGATGGGACCCCATAGCCAGATCCCGAACAGAAGCGACAAGAATACCAAAAGCGGGTTCAGGCGCAGGTTTCTACCCACGAGCGTGGGCGTCACAAACTGCCCCTCTGTTGCGTTGAGGCAGGCATAACATACCGCAGGCAAGGCGGCATACAGCCCGTCAAATGCGGCCACGCCCGCAAAAAGAAGTGCCACCACCAGCGCTGCCGGGCCGATATAAAGGACGAAATTGATCAGGAACGCCACAAGGCCCCACAGCATCGCACCGGGCATGCCAAGGATTGTCATCACGATCCCTGTTGCCAGCCCCAAACCCGCGTTGATCAGCGTGATGGTCAGGAAATATCGCGACACTTTCCGTTCCGCTTTGCGAAGACGAAAGGCGGTTGTCGCGCGTTCGGCAGGCTCCGAAAGATGGCCTGCGGCCCAAGCATAGATATCACCACGTGTCAGCAGGAAGAAAAACAGCGTGCCTATGAACACCAGAAATTGTCCGAACATTGCGGGTGCCAGCATCAGCGCATCCGATAATGTCGGCATCGGAACAGGCTGTTGTTCGCCTTTTTCACCTGTGCCGGTTTCGGGATTGTTGACCGCCTCCGATATCTGGTCGCTCATCGCGTTCAGATTTTGGAAAGTGTCACGAAATCCGTCAATCGCACTGCGTAGATCTTTCCAGACCTTGGGTGCCTGATCAATCATTTGATAGACAAGCGGTTGGAAAATAAGAACGATCATCATCGTGGCAAGCAATGCAAACACCAGCGAGGTGAGCGCCCCCCAGACGGGCGAAAACCCCATTTTCTCCCACATGTCGGAAACGGGTGAAAGCACGACGCCGGCAACCAGAGCTAAAACCATGGGTGCAAATATGCTTTCCACCTGAACGAGCGCAAAAACGAGTGCCACAACGCCGATAAAGACGACAGCAATGCGCGACAGGGTCTCTAGGCGACTCATGAGAGGTATCCTTTGTTTGAACGATAACACCGCTTGTGGGTGCTGGTTCCAGTATGGCGGAATTTTTGTTTGCCAAATGTGACACGCTCAATGACGGCATGACGCGCCTCGCAAAACAAAAACCGAAGGTTGCCCTCCGGTTTTTGTGTTTTAGTGATGTCAGCTGTGTTGAAGGCTGGATCAGTATCTATGGTTGCGGCCGCGAATGTGACGCTGGAAATTCAGCGCTGATTTGTCCGCTTCGCTCGACAGTTCGCGGGCGATGCGGTCGCTCAGGTCGCTGCCTTCGGTCTCGGCGGTGTGGGCCACATCGCGCACCACGTCTGTGGCGTCTTTCTTGAATTTACGCGCAAGTGTCTCGGCGCGTTTTTTCTCTTCGGTATAAAGCGCGGAGGCTTCTTTCTTGATCCGGTCGACATGCCCGCCGATCGAGCTGCTGCGCAGACGGTCTTTGGGCAGCGCCGCCACAATGGCCGCACCGATTGCAACGCCAAGTGCTGCCACAACAACCGGATGGTCTTTTACAAACTGGGTTGTCTCGTCAGCAGCCTTGGACGCGTGTGACTGGGCTTTCAGTTTCGCGGCATAGGCACGCTCACGCGCATCCAGCACAAGCTTCTTCGCCTCTTCGGACACGCCATCCAGATCTTTGGACAGTTTCGCGCGGATGTCGGATGCATATTGCGCGATCATATCGGCACGCTCTTGTGCAAAATTCCGGCCTGAATCAACGGAATCTTGCGCGTCATCTTCCAGTGCACGCAGACGCACAGAGGCTTTGGCGCGCAGGCGATCAATCTCTTCGGACCAGTCCTCTTCCACATCCTCGTAACGTTCGGTCAGGGTCGCGGTGGTCACGTGATCGTCTTCGCCTGATTTCCGGCTGATCAGAAGCCACGCAATACCGGCCCCTGCAAGCGCAAAGGCCAAGGGATTGTCGCGTACGGTTTTTTCCGCGCGCTTTGCGTAGGGGGCGGCATTTTCACGAACGAAATCGGAAACTTGGTCTGCAACAAGACCTGGTCCCAAACGACCGGTCAGATCGGCAAGCATATCGCCCAGATCAGAGCGGTTCGATTTCATGCGACGTTCGTAGTTTTTATAGCCATTGCGTTCGGTCATTTCAGGACCTCCTTTAAACTCTGCAAATCAGCAGAGATTTTGGTATAAATCTTGCCAGGCACTGCAGCGCCCTTGCCAAGCCGTGCGGCGGCACGCCATCCGACAAGCCCCCCTAGAACCAGCAAGACACCCGTTGCAGACAGCGCAGCCCAAGCCGGTTCCAGACCGGCTTCGATCAGCGCATAGGTGACAGCGTTGCTAAGAGCGACGAGCGCTGCAATTGCCGCGCCAAGGCCTATTGCCATGCAAAATGCGGCAACCTTGAAATGACCGCCGGCTTTGCGCATTTCGGCTTTGGCAAAGGCCATTTCATCGCGGCCCAGCTGGCGACCTTGCTCGAATGCGGCAAGGGATAATTCACTCAGGCCCTTGGGCTGCGTTGTATATGTAGTATCTTCTTTGGGACCGGTATCGGTCATTGCGTCCTCCGAAATCCCCGGGCGACCTTGCCCGCTTCATCTCTCCAACGTTGAATGCTGCAGGCGGGTTCCCTGTTAAAATCACAAGCCATGTATTCGGTAAATTACGCGGTTTGCCAAAACCTGTCGGTTGCAGAAATATCCGTGCCAGTGGCTGTTGAAAACCGGCGCATACGCTACGCTGAAGGCGGTTCTTTATTTACAAAAAATTGCAGTGACGGTGCCGGATACCGATAGCCCGTTTGCCGACGGTCCTTAAAATTATCGCAATACTGGCGATGGCGCTGCCCGAACCACCCTGCCTCTCTTGTTTCTAACCGAGGGAACCAAATCACTTTACCATACGTTGCCTGTTCAGAACGCACATTGTGTGCATCGAAACATATGGAGGTTCCCATGCTAGGTTGGGCTCTTACTTTTCTGATCGTCGCTTTGATTGCCGCCGCACTTGGTTTTGGTGGCATCGCTGGCGCATCCGCCGGTATCGCGCAAATCCTGTTTGTTATCTTCCTGATCCTGTTCGTGATCGCTATGGTTGCGCGGGCTGTTCGCGGCAAGCCGCCGGTATAACGCCCGCGGCTTCTTAACGCCTTGAGTTGCCGATGCGCATGTTTGCACATCACAACGCACCGGATTTAACCACCAACAGCATTTGAACCGCGCTCTTCGAAAGAGGGGCGCGGTTTTCTTTATACTTTTACGTGAATACCGCGTGCGTCACCCTAGGTTGTTTTCCATGTTCTGAATATTTCCGAACCAAAAGAACGACAAACGTTCAATGAATTGAAATGCCGATATCGTTTTCGGCCCGACATAGGGGGAGTTGCCGTGCACCAACTTGCGCGCAAACTTGGTCTTCGCACAGATCCTGCCATTTTCTTTATATCCGCAGCCTGCACGGTTGCATTTGTTCTGGTTTTGGTCATCGCACCGGGACCTATCGGGGATGCTTTTGCCGTTGGGCGGGCATGGATCGTTACCAATCTGGGCTGGTTTTTTATCCTTGGGGTCAATGTCTGGCTTGGATTTCTCATCTGGGCTGCGATGTCGCGCCACGGGCATATCCGGTTGGGACCGCGGGATTCCCGCCCCGAATATAATAACCTTTCATGGTTCACGATGCTTTTTGCAGGCGGAATCGGCACAGTTTTGATGTTCTGGGGGGTGGCGGAGCCAATCAGCCATTTCTCTAATCCACCTTTGCCCGGCGTTGAGCCCTACACCGAGCAGGCCGCCCGTGACGGCATGTCTATCGCGATCTATCACCTTGGCCTGCATACATGGACGATTTTCACGCTGCCCGGCCTGGCATTTGCGTATTTCATCAACCGCTACAATCTGCCGGTCCGTGTCAGCTCTGTGTTCTATCCGCTTTTGCGTGAGGGGATCCACGGTCCTATCGGCAAAGCGATCGACATCGCATCGATCTTGGGCACTTTGTTTGGTGTGGCGGTGTCATTGGGCCTCGGCTCCAGCCAGATTGCGGCAGGTCTGTCCGCACTGCTGGGATGGGAGGCGACCACATTCCTGAATGTTATGATACTTGTTGTGCTGACAGCTGTTGCCGTCGCATCAATCACCGCAGGCCTTGATAAGGGCGTGAAGCTTTTGTCGAACATCAATATCGGCATGGCCGTTGCATTGATGATTTTTGTGCTGGTGACCGGATCCACGTTGTTCTTGCTGCGCGGGATCGTGGAAACCTTCGGGCTGTATTTCGAGAACCTGCCGCGTCTGGCATTCTGGAATGACATGCTGGCCAATGAAAACCCCAGCAATGACGGATGGGGATGGCAGGGGTCATGGACCGTTTTCTATTGGGCCTGGACCGTGACGTGGTCGCCGTTCATCGGGCTGTTTGTGGCGCGCATTTCGCGGGGGCGCACGATCCGGGAGTTTGTGTTCGGTGTGCTTTTGGCACCATCACTGTTCACTCTGGTCTGGTTTTCGATTTTCGGCTGGCAGGCAATGGAGTTTGACGGCATCGGTCTTGCCGCCCGCGAGGCGATGGGTGACAGCGCGGGGCAAATCAGTGCCGCTGTCGCAGATAGCGTGCCGCTTGCAATGTTTGCATTTTTCGAGAACCTGCCGCTTACCGGATTGATCCAGGGGATTGCGGTGGTCGTCGTGGCGATTTTCTTTGCCACGTCGTCTGACTCTGCGTCGCTGGTGGTTGATATGCTGTGCACCGGCACCGCAGAGCCCGGCCCTGTGCACCAGCGTGTGTTCTGGGGCGTGGCAGAGGGGCTGGTGGCTGTTATGCTTATCCTGCTGGCAGGCGATCAAGGGCTAACAGCGCTACAACAGGTCATCACCGTGGTTGGTTTGCCGATTTTCGTGCTGGTTAGCATGATGATCCCGTCGCTGATCCGTGGGTTTGCCGCCGAGGATATCGATCATGTGACGATCGGCAAACGGCCCAAGCTTTCGGAGTTTGACCAATAACGACACTGCCGGGGCCCCACGCGCCCCGGCAGATGCGGCCCTTCAATCGGGGGGCTGGCCAAGGCAAAGGGCGGCCATTGCGGGCCGCCCTTTTGCGTATAACGTCGAATGTCACTGATACTGTCGGGATGCGCCTGATCATGTCGGCGCGATTGTATTTAATGGCGCTAGGTTACTACGCGTTGTTTTCCTCGCACGCCAGAATGGCGTTCAGCGCGTCTTCCAACTGATGTCCCCATACCGGTTTTTCGCAGAAAATCGCACCCGGGAACCGGCCTTGGATTTCCTCCGCACGGCTATGTCCGGATTGAAAAACAAGATGTGTGCCGGCGTCTTGCAGATGTTTTGCCAACGGGAAAACTTCGCCGTCGCGCAATTGTACATCCAGTATTGCAGCATCCGGGCGGAGGTTTGCGAGCATCGTACGTGCCTCGGACCGGCTGGCACAGGGGCCGATCACCGTATATCCTAGATCGCCCACCAGCATCTCCAGATCCATCGCAACAATAGGTTCGTCCTCGCAAATAAGGACGGTCTTCTGAGATTTATTCATGTTCAGACAGCCCATAACTTATCCTAGTTGTTCTGCTTTGCGGGCTCGTTTCCACCTCGATGTCACCATGCAGTTGCGCTGCGGAGAGCTTCAATAAGGTTGACCCAAAACCATCGCTTTTTGTCGATTCACGGGGGGGAACGTCCTGCGAGTAAGCTTCGTTCCATGCCAGTTCGAGATTATTGGTAGAACTACGTTGCCATGTGACATTTAGGATACCCTTAATATGGCCGAGAACCCCGTATTTTGCTGAATTTGTGGCGAGTTCATGAAACAATAATGACAAAGCGTTGATCTGCTTGTTGGCCACGATCACATCCGGCCCCGCGATGTTCAGCTCTGCATGGGCGCGGTAGGGTTCCAGCGCTACCCTGACGACATCGGCCATGTACAGTTTTTTCCCATCCACTTCCGCTTGGGTCAGAGAGTGGGAGCGGGCAAGGGCCGCGATCCGGCTTTCCAGTTCGTGGGTGAAGGTTTTCACCGAATCTGCGCGCCGGCCCGCGATGCGCGTCATGCCCGAGATGATGGAGAACATGTTTTTTACGCGATGGTTCATCTCGCGCAGCATCGCTTCGCGGATTTGCATGGCCTCACGCGCGTCGGTTATATCAAACAAAACTCCTACGCGACGGTGGTTGGAGCCGCCGCGCAAGCGTTGGCCCACCAGCTTCAGGGTCGGCGGAGATAATTCGCCGGTGTCCAGACGGAAGCTGATATCCATATCTCCCTGTTCTCCCGCCAGCCCGCGTAATGCATCGCGCAGGGCGGGGCGGTCATCGCGCATCACCTGACGCAGAATAGTACGGGGGGAGTTGATATTGGCCCCCGAGGAAAGGCGAAACAGCCTGCGACAGCGCTCGTCCATTTGAAGATCATTGGTGCTGCGGTCATATTCCCACACACCAAGTCCGGCGACCTCGAGCGCCAGACGCAGACGCTCGCCCTCGCGCGATAGCGCAGCCTCAAGATTGATGGCTTGGGTAATCTCGGTGAACACCAAGGTTGCCCCGTCTATTGCTCCGTTTCGTATGCGGTAAGGGTTGATCACCAGCGACCATGTGCGGTCGCTGTTGCGATGCGCCACCGTCAGTTGCCGCACTTCCTGACGCTCGATCACGTCACGCGTCGTCTCGAAGATTTTTTCGTTATCGCTAAGATAGCTTGTTACATCCGTCAGCGGCCGGCCTGAATCGCCATAGCGGAACGGATACAGCGTCAGGCTCGACTGGGTGTAGTTGCGGATGTTGAGGTTGGTATCGACGACAATCAGCGGCAACGAGGTCGAGGCAAAGAAGTTCTGCAGATCGGCATTGGCAACCGACAATTCGTCGATCTTGTTTTTCAGCTCGTCATTGACGGTCGAAAGTTCCTCGTTTGTCGATTGCAGCTCCTCGTTCATCGACATCATCTCTTCGTTGGAGCTTTTCAGCTCCTCGTTGGCGGTCTCCAGTTCCTCGACGGTGATATGCAGGCGCGCACGGGTGGCGCGGAGTTCTTCCTCGAGGCTTTGCACATGGCTGTCTGACGGCTCTACATCATCATAGTCGTGATCATCGAGCGCATCGAACCGGTCACGGTCGCGAAACACCAGCAGGATTGTTGAATCGGGCAGGGGCTCGGCTACGAGTTCCAGCTTCTGCTGGCCGAATTCGGAATGCGCGACCACGTTCTTGCTGATCGATTTGCGGCCCGTGTCGACCACATGACGGATGGCGGCAGAGACGGCCTCTTTCAGGCCCGGCCGCACGACGGATTGGGCATGGCGCACATGCTTGTCCATCAGATCGAAATCGATATATTTTCCAAGCCTGCCGGAGGTTTTCAGGATCTCGCCAGAGGCGGTGACTTGCAATGCGGGGGCGCTGAAGCTTTCCAGAAGGCGTGTCTCGGCCATGTTGGCTGCGTCATGGCGCGATGTCTGGATAACCTGCGGGTTGGGCAGCGCTGTATGGGCGGGCGTACCTGCCTTTTCCTGCACCTGCAGATGTGTGGGGTATTGCGAACGTGATTTGTCCCGCGTGAAAATCCGCGCCTCGGGGGTGAGCAGTTTGAACTTTTCATCATATCGCCCCACCGTTTCGGAAGGCCCCAGAAACAATGTGCCGCCCGGACGCAGGGCAAAGTGGAATATCGGCATGGCCTGTGCCTGCAAGACATCGCCGAAATAGATCAGCAGATTACGGCACGAGACCAGATCCACGTTCGAAAACGGCGGATCGCGCACCACAGAGTGTAGCGAAAACCGCACCATTTCGCGCAACGGCGCAGTGATCTGGAACTGCCCCTCGCGCCCTATTGTATAAAGTTCGCGGAAACGTTCGGGAATATCCACCAAGGCGGCCTGCGGATATATCCCCTGACGGGCGATGCGCAGCATCTGGTCGTCGATATCGGTGGCAAATATCTGCACCTGTTGCTGGCGACCGGAGCGTTGGACTGCATCATGTAGCAGCATCGCCATGGAATAGGCCTCTTCGCCGCTTGAGCAGCCCGAGATCCAGACCCGGATATCCTCGCGGCTTTCTTCCTGCACCAAAGGCTCGATCACACGGGTGCGCAAAATCTCGAATTGCTCTGCATCGCGAAAGAACCGTGTGACGTTGATCAACAGCTCCCGAAACAGGTTCTCGCATTCTTGCGGATCGGACCGCAGGCGGCGCAGGTATTCTGTTGCATCCGATAGGGCCAACACCTGAATACGACGCTCCACGCGGCGCACGAGGGTCGAGATCTTGTAATGCGCGAAATCATGGCCCGATGTCGTACGCACGACGGTGCAGATTTCGTTGATGTTGGCTTTGATATTATCTGCCAGATCGGCATTGCCCAACCGGAGCGAGCTGTGGGAATAAAACTGCGAGATCGTGTCGACGATCCGGCTGGGATGACGGATGAAATCCACAAGCCCCGTGGCCTGCGCCGATACCGGCATTCCGTCATAGCGCGCCGTTTGCGGATCTTGGGCAATACACAGCCCGCCGTATTCCTTGATCGCACGCAAGCCCGCGCTGCCATCCGAGCCTGTGCCTGACAAAATAACACAAACCGAAAAACGCCCCTGATCGCGCGCGAGGCTTTCGAAGAAATCATCAATGGGCCGGCGCAGCCCGCGTGGCTGTTCGAAGTCGGTCAGATGCAGGACGCGGTCCTTGATCTGCAGGCCATGTCCGGGGGGGATGATATAGACGCGGCCACGGCGCACCTCTACCCCGTCGGTGGCCTGCGTCACGGTCAGGCTGGTCTGTCGCCCCAGAAGCTCTGCCAGAAGGCTGTCGTGATTGGGATCAAGATGCTGGACCACCACAAAGGCCAGATTACTGTCGGCGCGCGCGCCAGACAGCATTTCGCGGATGGCTTCAAGCCCGCCCGCAGAGGCGCCGATCCCGACAATACAGATTTTGTCCTCAGGCAGATTTTGCATGGGTTACTTCTTCTCCATCACGGACATCCGGGCCATCATGGTAATCGAATCCGCAATCAGCTGCGCAGAGCCGATCATGGCCAACCCGTATTCCTTCGCAATTTTATCGATGTCGGACAAGTTGCGTGCGAGTGTCGTGTCATTCTGCTCCATGCGGGCGCGATCAAAGATCGGCGACATGTCGAACTGTGATGCCAGAATATAATGGGTCCGGCCCGCCCCGTCGCGCAGCCGCGACATAAAGACAAGGTTCCAAAAGCTCGTACCATCCTTGCGATAGTTGAGAACCTGAAACCTGTCGTTGTCTATTGTATCGTCATGCACGAAATCATGCAGAGACTGTTTGTTTTGTGTGCTGGTATCGGGGCCCTGCAAAAAACGGCAATTCTGCCCGAGGACATCATCTGCCTCGTATCCAGTAAGCTTTAGAAACGCACGGTTGACCAGACGAAGCGGCACATCCTCGTCAACCTCGGACAGGGCGAGGGCGATTGTACTACGGTCGAAGTAATCAGCCAGTGCAGGCGGGAAGTCCGCAAGGGGGCGGGAAGGGGCGTGGAGTTTTGTCATGCTTTCCAATTTGCACCACGATGCAGGCTTGGCAAGGGAGGGCGTCGCGATAATGCGTATAACGAAGCAAAAGATACGCGCGCGCGCACGAGGCCGACCTTATTTCTTGTTTTGCGACTATTTCGGGTTTGATCGGTTTTGGATTCGGTCGGATTCGGGTGTGTTTGTGGCTGGATTCGGGCGTGTTCGGGTGGGTTCCGTTGGGTCGGTTTCTTCGGGGCGCTGTTTTGCGCAACATTTGAAGGTGTTGGGGGGTGGGGGTGTTTTGTGCGGCGGTGGTTTTGCATAAAAACTTCACAGTAAATATATAGCATTTTCAGTAGGTTGCATGTTTTTCCGGTTTTTTGTCGGGAAAATGTCATGAAGGGGGTTGCGGGGTATGTGTGTTATCCGTAAATACCGCTTCACCGCAGCGGCAAACGACGCAGCGGGACGGCGGAAGGTTCTGCAAGGGACTGGAAGCAAACGGAAATTTTGAAGGTAGGTTGGCGGTTAGCACCTGAAGCGATTTAGGTGGTGCT
>SDAL01000005.1 GCA_004153385.1 Paracoccaceae bacterium
GTCATCGCCCTGCGCCCCCCACATGCGGTCCTGCCCCGTGCCGCCATGCATGCGGTCGGCGCCTGAGCCACCGGTCAACCGGTCATCTCCCGCGTCGCCGAACATCAGATCATTGCCTTGCGCGCCGAACAAGACATCATTGCCCTCATCGCCCGAGAGCCGGTCATTGTCATATCCACCATGCAGCATGTCATTGCCCGCCCCTCCCCACAGGGTATCGTTGCCCTGATTGCCAGAAAGGCTGTCATCGCCTTGCGCCCCCCACATGCGGTCCTGCCCTGTGCCGCCATGCATGCGGTCGGCACCTGAGCCACCGGTCAACCGGTCATCTCCCGCGTCGCCGAACATCAGATCATTGCCTTGCGCCCCGAACAAGACATCATTGCCCTCATCGCCCGAGAGCCGGTCATTGTCATATCCACCATGCAGCATGTCATTGCCCGCCCCTCCCCACAGGGTATCATTGCCCTGATTGCCAGAAAGGCTGTCATCGCCCTGCGCCCCCCACATGCGGTCCTGCCCCGTGCCGCCATGCATGCGGTCGGCACCTGAGCCACCGGTCAACCGGTCATCGCCCGCGTCACCGAACATCAGATCATTGCCTTGGGCGCCGAACAAGACATCATTGCCCGCATCCCCCGAGAGCCGGTCATTGTCATATCCACCATGCAGCATGTCATTGCCCGCGCCGCCCCACAGGGTATCGTTGCCCTGATTGCCAGAAAGCCTGTCATTACCTTCCCCACCTGTGATCACATCGCGCCCCGTGCCGCCATGCATGCGGTCGGCGCCAGCACTGCCTTCCAGTTTGTCATCGCCTGCGCCGCCGAACATCAGGTCATCGCCCTTGGCTCCGATCAAACGGTCATTGCCACCGTCGCCCGAGAGCCGGTCATTGCCGGACCCGCCATGCAGCAAATCGTTGCCCGCGCCGCCCGACAGGGTATCATTGCCCTGATTGCCATAAAGCTTGTCATTGCCCGCGTGACCTTGCATCTGGTCGTGGCCTGTCTGGCCATGCAACGTGTCATTGCCGTTCTGGCCCCAGACAATGTCATTGCCCGAACCGGCGTAGATCAGGTCGTCGTCTCCCTCGCCATAAAGCCGGTCATTGCCGCTGGACCCGTTAAGCGTATCAAGCCCCGGGCCGCCCAACAGCGTATCATCGCCCGCCCCGCCGTGCAGATCGTCGTCGCCTGCCTCGCCCCGCAGCCGGTCATTGCCACCCAACCCCGCGATCTGGTCGCCGCCCGCCCCGCCTGTGATCACATCGGCATCCTCGGTGCCTTCGATCTCCTGAAACATGATCAGGGGGGGGCGGTCGATATCCCATGTGATGCTGGACAAAAGCGCCCCGGTGGAGATGGTCTTGCCATCCATACTGCGGATTTCGCTTACCTCGCCGCCCATGAATTTCATCACGATGCCGTAGCTGGTTGGGGTCAGCTCCAGACGCTCGGGGCTGTAAAGCATGGGGACCGCGCTTAGATCCAGCCGGTCGATGCCGGGCTGGAAATCCGCAATCACATCGCGTTTGCCATCCGCACTGAGCACAAACACATCCGCGCCGGTGCCGCCGTAAAGCCTGTCACTGCCACCGCCATCGGCGAGAATGTCGCGCCCGCCCGCACCGTGCAAAATATCATTGCCGCCGCTGCCCTGGATCATGTCGTCTTTGGCGCTGCCTTTGAGCGTGCCGCGACCGGTGATGACCGCGCCCAGATCGCGCAGCGAAAACGACAGCTCCGTGAGGCCGGAGGCCGTCTGGCTTGCCACATAGGCCCGCAGTTCCTGGCCCACCTCGCTCAGGCTGAGCGCACTGAGTGCCGACAGCGCACCGGTGCCCTGATCTTCGAGCGTATCCAGATGCACCAGCTGGCCCGATGGCAACATGGTGAACAGGCTGACCCCGTTATCGCCGCCGCCCACCAGCACAAATCCCCAGTCATCAACCGAGACCGTGGCCATATCGCTGATCCGGCCGAACCGCGTGGGCAGATTGTCGAGGATATGATCGGCCACCGACAGGGTGCCTTGCGCATCAATCCCCACCACGGTGAGCGCGGCACCGGCGCTTGTGTCGCTGGCCGAGCTGACGATCGCATAGGCATGTCCTGCGACCTCCACCGCCTCGATCTGCAGCGCGTTGGGCAAAAGGCCCAGACCGGTGTCGCGGCTGATCGCGCTGCCGGCAGATGACAGCCTGCCGCCTGCGCCCAGTTCCATCACGCTCATCCCCCCCTCAACATTGCTGAGAGTGACAATGAAGGTTTTTCCGTTCTGGCTGAGGGCGGCCATATCCACGGGCCAGCGCAGATGTGTGTCGGTCCCGTCATAAACCGCCGAGACCTGAACCGGCTGGTCTGCATCGAAGCGGTAGGAATTGACGCGGCGCGGCCCCACCCCGGCCACCAGCATGCCATCCACGGCCAGCAGCTCCGACACGCCCGAGGCCGTGGTCATGTCAAACGACACCGCCTGACGGATCTGGCCCTGATCATCAAGCCTGTAGCCCACCGGCTGATCGCCCACGGTGCTGCCGATCATCATCATTGTCTGGCTCGCGGTGTCCACCAGCGTGATCTGGCCCGTGGTCATCGACACCATCCGGTCGGGGTATTCGACCGTATCAAGCTGGCCGCTGTTCTTGCCCGATATCGCGAACGAAAACGCCCCGCCGTTCTGGCCGGTGGTGCCCATCAGATAGGACCCCGTGCCCGTCTCGTATACGGCAAGGTCGCGCACGTCATGCGATGTCAGGGCCGTCCCGCTCAAGATCTGGCCGCGTATGCTGAGCATACTGTCTCCTGTTCTGGCCGGTCCCGAAGTGGTCTTGCACAAAGCGGCAGAACCGGACCGGATGTAGGAAAACAGTGTGAAGAAAATCCCTCTCGCAGAGGTAAATATTCCCTGCCCTGCCAGCCGTATAATCAGTTGGATTTTATCAAATCACGACCGCCGCATAAGGGGGGCTGCGTGATGTGCGGGGCGCCGATGACGCGGGGGCGCAGGGATGGTTCGGGCGGACCGCCAAGGCAAAGCGGGTGGCCCGCGCCCCGGGGGGGCGGGTCAGACCGTTTCGATCTTGGGCCGGAAACTCATGCCGCGCAAAATCGCACCATAAATCTTGCGCCGCACCGGCCATGGCACATTGCCCGCCTTCATATCGCGATGCACGTTATAGGCAAAGGAGGCGACCCCGACCATGCCCCGCTCGCGGCGCCGGTAGGAGGTTTCGTTGCGCGCGCCATAGGCATATTTCCAAAGGCTCTTGGCGGTGACGAGGCTGTAGTTCACCCCCTTGTTTTCGGGGGTGTCATGGATCACGCGGCTTTCGGGGCAAAAGATACCGGGATAGCTGCGCGCGATGCGACGGGTGTATTCGGCGTCATCAAACCAGATGAAATAATCCTTGATCGGCAGGCCATGTTCGCGCACCGCCCATCGCGGGATCAATACCGATACAAACGAACAGCTGTCGACCAAGGTCCACGGGGTTTGCGCGCGCAAGAACCGCGGCCAGTCCCAGACCGGGCTGGGGGTGTTCATCTCGCAAAGCGACCCGTCGATCCACTCGACCCGGCTACAGGCGAAGCTGGGCCGCCACTGGAAGCGGGCCTCGAAATCGGTCAGGTCATGGTGCAGCCGTTCCAGCGCATCGGGTTCGGGATAGGCGTCATCATCCGAAATCCAGATGTAGTTTGCGCCTTCGGCATAGGCCAGCTTCACGCCCTCATAAAATCCGCCCGCCCCGCCGATATTCTTGGGCAGTTTGACATAGCGCAGTGTGTCCATGGCTTTCGCCTGCACAACCGCGGCCGTATCATCGGTGGAGGCATTGTCGATCACATAGATCACCTCTGGCGGGCGGGTCTGGCGGGCCAGCGCATCAAGCACATTGGACAGTTTGCCGGAGCGGTTGAAGGTGACGATGACGGCGGCGGTTTGCGACAGAACGGACATGGATCAAAACTCCGGTGCGGCGCCTGCGGCCACAGTTTGGTAAATAGGCATCAGCAGCTCTTTGGCGGTGGGATCGGCCATGATCGCGCTGTAGCGCGCGCGCATCGCATCGCCCTGACGGGCCAGAAAGGCGGGATCGTGGCACAGTTTGTCGACCGCGCCCACACAGGCTTTCACCGCCTGAACCGGATCGAGCGGCAGCAACAGATCGTCCGGCACGATTTCGCTTTGCGACCCGACATTGCTGGAAATCGGGATCGTGCCATGGGCGATTGCCTCGTAGCACACCAGCGCCAGCCCCTCGTTATTGGAGGGCAAAAGCAGGATATCGGCGCTCTCGAACAGGGCGGGCACGTCGGTACCGGCCGGTTTGCGCACCACGGTTTCCGACAGCCCGTAGCGGCGCAAAAGCGTATCGACCGCCCCCGACATCGGACCTTCGCCCACCCATGTGACGCTCAGCGTGATATTTTTCGCCTTGGCCCATTTGGCCAGCGCGCGCAGGCATTCCACAATCACAACGGGCCGTTTTTGATACACAAGCCGCCCCACGATGGCGATATGAAGCGCTTTCGGGTCGGGGGTCAGGTTGGGCTCGGGCAAGACGGCTGCTGTGTCGGAGCGTGTCAGCATCCGGCCCAGACGCGCCCGGTCAAGCGTGTGGAAGTGATCGCGGTAGAAGTCCACCAGCTCGCGGCTGATCACATGATGCATGTCGATGTAATTCGACCACACCCCCGAGATACGCGGATAGCCGCCGTCGCCATGCTCCACGATATGGGTGGTGTCGATCACCTTGATGTCGGGGTGCATCATCCGCAGATGCGCAATCGCATTGTAAAGCGGTACGCAGTGATGGATATGGACCAGCCTGATATTTTCACGCGTGGCCAGATTGGCCAGATGGCGCGGCCAGTCTTGGGCCTGCAGATAGCGGTCCAGCCGGATGAAACGCAGATCGGGATGATCGGGCAGCCTGTCTGCCATCCGCTGCAGCGCGGGCACGCCTGCCACCACAAAGACCCGCAGCCCTGCCTCGAGCGCCCAAGTGATCGTGTCGCGGGCCATATTCTCGGCCCCGCCCACTTCCAGCCAATGCACCCCGATCAGGATCGCGGGGCGCGCGGCGGCCTGGGCATCAGGATCAGTCACGATGGATGCGGGATATTCCAACAGCTCACGTGCGCCCCGTCCACGGGGAAGGCATCTCCATTCGTGGCGTTGATGCGCCTTGGATTTGCGCCGCATCTCGGCCTTGTAGCGCAGCCATTCATATCCCAAAGGAGAGGCGGAAAACAACGCGGCCACTTTGCGCGAGCGTGGCATCCAGTCGGGTTCGGTCGATTGCCATTCACCGGGGTTGGGCGCGCGTGGCACCGCAATCAGGACCGTCAGGGACAGCGCGCCTGTAAACGGGGCCGGCAAAGCCTCGCGCCCCAGATATTCGGCGGATGTGTGGCTGGGCTGGAAAATGAAATCCCCCTCCACCACCACGGGGTGACCGAACATCGGGTCCTCGCCTTCGTAATACACGAAGTTCAGCTGCCGGTCGGGGTAAAGCGTTGTGTAGATATCGCGGATTTCAGCGAATTCACGGGCATAGCGGTGCTTCAGATCGTCGTGCAGCTGCATATCGGCGTCAGCATCCTTTTAAAACGCTTGGATCAGGGGGATCTGGTCGGGCGCGGGCCAGAATAATACTCTGACGGTTCTAGTAAACTCCGGCGCGGTTGGAAAGCGGCAATAGGTTCACGCGATTAGCAGATCACGCGGCAGGGCTGGAGCAAAGGCGCATCGGCGCATCGCGCATTCCCGCGACAGGGCAGGCGATATGTCATGCGTCGTTGGGCGGGCTTCAGGGGGCCGTGTGCCTCCCAAAGCCCCTTTGCGCAGGGCGGGGAGAGTGCGCGCGCAGGGCGGCCGGGTCCAATCGCCCCGTGCCCTCAGCGTTGCTGCAAGGCAAGCTTGAGGCCCAGCGAAATGAGCAACGTCCCCAGCAGCCGGTCCAGCCAGATCCCGATCTTCGGGCGGGAGCGCAGCTTGCGGCTGAGACTGGCACCCAAAAGCACAAGTGGCGGTTCGATCAGGGCCGCGACGCCGATGACCATCGCGCCATGTAGCGCGAGCTGTGCCCAATTCGGTCCTGCACCGGCCACAACAAACTGCGGCAGGAAGGCCAGAAAGAAGATCGCGACTTTCGGATTGAGAAGCGACACCAGCATCCCTTGGCGCATGATCTGCCCGCCGGTTGCGATGGTCTGCGCGGCGGCGGGCATGACCATGCCGCCCTTTGCGCGCAGCGCCGAGATCCCCAGATATACCAGATAGGCTGCGCCCGCCCATTTCACGATGGTGAACGCTGTGGCAGAGGAGGCAAGAATGGCCGACAATCCGGCCGCTGCACATACCACATGCACAAACGCCCCACCCCAGATCCCCGCCATGGCCGCAAATCCCGCCCGACGCCCGCCCCGCACGGTCTGACCCAATATGAACGCCATATCCGGACCGGGTGACAGGTTGAGCAACACGGCTGCGGTGCAGAAGGTCGTCCAGTGCAGAAGCGAATATTCAAACATGGCTGTGTCCGTTCAGGTGAGATGTACGGGTCTAGGGGGCTTGTGTCGGAATGCAAAGCAACGGTTTGTGTCGGAAACAAAGTGAGCCTGCGCGATCAGGCGGCCCGTGCGCCGTGCGCATCCCCGATCCGGCAAAGGAACGTCACCGCAAGATCCGGACCGCTGACAGATTTGGCCTAGTGGCCGATGCGACATCCGCCGGTCTGGCGCGCATATGCCCCCCTATCCGGTCGCCGTTCGACCTTAGCGGTCAGAATGAGAGCTGGGCGTGGAGGCTGCGGGCGCAGGGGCTGCGGGCTCCATTGGCGCATGCGCCTTGAGTGCATCTTCCCAATAGCTTTGCGTGGTCAGCCGGTGATAGCCCGCCTGCCAGTCGTGGTGCAGCGTTCCGCGGCGCCAGATCAGGCGCAGCATCTGGCGCCAGAACCCCAGCGAGGCCCGCCACCCGCGCCAGATCCGCGCGTGCAAGACCACCGCATGATGGCGATCGGCGGTGATCTGCGTGATCTTGCGCGCCCCCCAGATCCGCGTGGCCTGACCTGCGGCCTCGGGTGGCAGGGTTTCGTCACGGCCCCACAAGGAGATCGCGCCGGTCAGATGCCCGTTCAGGCTGATCTTGCCCAGCCGTGATTGCCATGATGCGGGGGGGCGGGGATCTGGACGGGGATCTGGACGGGGGGCGGGGTGGTGTGCGTTCAGCGCGCGCGGGGCCTCGTTCTGGGTCAGCAATGAAATCTGCGCGCGGCGCATCGCCAGATCGGGGGTTGCGGCAAATGCCTGCGGTCCGGCACATACATCCTGTAGCGCCCATGTCATGGCCTGAAGTGTCTCATAGCGATACATCACCAAGGCCCGCGCCCAGAACCGAAACGCGATCCGCCACAGATTGCGGCGCGAGCCGGTGAACAGTGGCAGACCCAGTTGATGCACCAGATGGCTGCGCAGCTCCAGATAGCCTGTAAGCGGTGTTTCCTTGGCCCCGAAATCGACCTCTTGTGTGGCGATCACCCCGGGCAGGCTGGTGACACGCAGGTTGTTGGCCAGCGAAAACCCCACATCGTCGCCGCGAATGAAAAACGGAAACGGCAGGGCGTGGACCGCCTGAAGCGAAAAGGCGAAAAACCACCATCCCCCGTAGACCCCCGGCACATGGGTATGATGGGCCGTGCGCAGCATGCCCAGACAGGCCTCGCGCTGCGACAGGTCCGTGCCACAATATTGCGGGCGGCAAAACAGATCGCAATGCGCGGTGTTTTCCCACAGAACATGCGGCTGGTCTGCGCGCGACAAAGCGCCCGCCACCGCAAGATTGGGATCTGTGGCATAGGCGAGATAGGCATGGGTGCGTGCGATGGCTTCGGGATCGGCACTGGCATCGTCATCCATGAAAAGACAATGCGTGGCCTGCGCGTGCCGGGCCTCGATCAGCCCGCGGGCAAATCCGCCAGAGCCTCCAAGATTGGGATTGGGGACACAATGCGCGCCTTTGGGCAGGGCGTCCATGGTCAGGCTGCAGCCATTGTCGATCAGCCAAAGCCGTGCACGGCCTGTGTCTAGATGGGCGCGTGCGGGCGGGGTCTGATCCGTTTCACTTTCGGGCGCGGCGCTCAGGATCGGGGCCAGCCGCGCACATAGGGCGCGCGCCTGCGCCTCGCGGCGGAAGGTGGTGACAATGATCGCCAGATCGGGGCGCTGGCGGGGGGGCGTACGGGTCTGCCACACGCAGCGCGACAGTCGCGCGTCAACCGGTAGGCTATGTGCGCCGGTGTACGCGTCCCCATCGGGGGCCTTGGCCGGTGCCATCGGACCGCGGTGGCGCAGCGCCACGAGGGCCGGATCTGTGGGATCGCTTGCCGCGGCGTGGCCACCGGCAGGTGCGGCGGGCAGGGGCGTTGTGCCCGTCGGCCCGCAGGCGCTGAACTCCGGCCACAAGATCACTGCCTGTGCGCGGATCTCGGCAGAGGGGGCGTGGCTTTGGGGCCGGTTTTCTTGCAACTCCAACACGGTTTCACGATCACGCAAATCGCGGCCTTGGGCATCTTGCCCGCAGATTTGCACCCTGATCCGGCCCTGACCGCACAGCCCAAGCGACATATCGTGCAGCGCGCATTCGCTGTGCCACAGACCTTGGGCAAACTGGTTGTGATAGCCGTCAAGCGCCACGATCTGATGGGCCACAAGCGAGAGATCCGTAGGCTCATCGGTTTGAGGCAACGGCTGCGGGGCCGGGCCTTTGGTGTCTGTGCGGTGCAGATAAAGGCTTTCGCGACCCTCGCCGTACCAGCGCAACTGTTGCAGCCTGATCATCGGGGGCGAGGCGGAGGGCGTATCAGGCATCACAAGGTCCTGCAGTTGGCACAAAGAGGAGCGGGGCACGGAGGTAGAACACGAGGGTAGAACATGGGGCAAAAAGGCGGGGCAAGGCCCGCTATGACCCACCGCTCCTATCGTCTCGGGGCGCTGAGGTCTATCGGCCTCTGTCACACAAACGCGGGTGGTGGGCCCCGGCGGCATGAAGTATCATTTTTATACATCCAATTTCTCACATCCCGAAGCAGCCCCGCTTCGACAGATATACCCCTGCGATTGCTGCGGTCTTCTGTGCCGGCCCCTGATCGTGGCGTGGCACCCGCACCACAGGGACGATCCTTTGGCGGGCAGTGTCCTAAGTTGCGACGGCATTGGGGCCTGTACGGGGGGGGGGCGCAAGCGATCTGAGCCATAGGAAGGCGGACCATGGACACAAGATCATGGCGCGGCTGGATCGTGGAGGCATTGGATCACATAAACGCAGGAGTATTTGGCGCGCCCGTGGGGGCAGACGGGCCTGTTGAGGGTTTGCGTGCCTGTCCTTGGCATCTGGCTTTTATTGCGTCTGGTCGATTGCCAGTTTGATCCGGATCTGGGCTGACAGTAAAAACAGATAGGCGGCCAGTTCGGCGATTTCCTCAATCACCTGATCGTCGCCCAGATCTGGCAGTCCAAGCCCCATATGGCCTTCGGCGGCGGTGGACACCAGCATGGCGATCACGAAGAGCGCGATGTCGTAAACGGGCAGGCGGCGTTTGTTGGCAAGGGTTTTGAACATCGCCACCCCGTGTCCTTTTACAAACCAGACAATGGCCAGCAGCAGCAACCCTCCCATGAGCGGCGCGACAAACGGTTTGTGCCACAGCAAGGATGATGAAAACATCGGCCCGTGATCGGTAATAGAGACAGGCTCAAGGAACACCGCGCCCCAACTCAGCTCGCGTGCGGCCATCGCCAGCCAGAATGGCAAGGTGGCGCGCCAGAACCATCTGAGCTGCGTGTTGCCTGCCGAAAACCAAAGCGCCACAACCGCGCCCGCAAGCAGTACGACCACTTGCGCATTCTCGACCGGCCCGTTTTCAAAGCTGATCCATACTGGCAGCGCGCCGGCACCCAGAAAACCTGCCGCCAGCACCGCCAGCCCGATCCATCTGACTATCATCGCTCATGTCCCTTTTTTTCCGGCGTTTGAATAACATCGCCGAAAAGCGGCCATCGCCCCTCATCCCGAACCGCATTGTATGGGCTGTTATAGAGGCGCGAGCGGCGCGTCCGGTGCCGGCCCAGATCCGGGCGATTTTTTTACAAATCGGCGTGGCGGGCTTAGTCCCGTACCAAATGAGTGGTGTAAACCCGTGACCCGCAGTCACGACATCTCGCACGTGTGGAGGCCTAGGAGCTGTTAGACGCGCTGGTTCTGATTGCACAAAAGAGTAGGGCAAGGTGCTTGCCCATCTGGGATGCCCTGAGTTCGGCCTCAGGCTTCACGGCGATGTGACATATACGTGTTGGGCGTCGAGCATCGCGGTTTAACGATATGTTCGCAGCATAGATCCCGCCGCCATGGTGGTGGTTGTGTCTCTTCTCTGTGATGCGGAAGCGTTTTGGATTGTTCTGTTTTTCAATGGACGGTTTGTCGTCACGGCTCTGTCAGATGCGACGCAGCTGTGGAAAAAACGCTTTTCCTATTGATAAATAGTCGGTGTATGTGCGCGCTGGATGTGATCGTTGACGTTAGATGGCGCGCGCCTTGATAGGCGCGCCTGCGCCACGTCCGTCCCAAGCCTGCGTAGGGATTGTGCGGCACGTAAGGGGCTGCGGTCTGCTCAGGTCTGGCGCCTAATGGGCATTAGACAGCAGCTTTGCGGCTATCCGATTTTTGAGAGTAGCTCAATTGCGTAGACGCAATCGTATCTATATGACGATAAGACATTTTGCAGAGCTTCTCACAGGGTTTCATGAAAACACTCTACATCCATATCGGTCACTACAAGACCGGTACGTCAGCCATTCAGAAATACTGTGCTGAACATGCTGGGAGCCTGGCATGTAACGGTTACTACTACCCTATGTCAGGGCGCGCAGGTGGCCCGGGCACCAATCATGCCGCATTGTCGTTGTCGCTGGCCGCGCAGCACGGGTTCACGCCCCCGCCTTGGTACAAGGGACCGCGTGATGTCGATGAGGTCTACAACCAGTTCGTGCAAGAAATCCGGGATGCAGAGCAATCCAATATTCTGGTGTCCAGTGAAGAGTTCTTTCAACTTGCTTTGCGCAAGAAACCTGAGGCGGCAATTGCGGAGCTTAAAAGCCGGCTGGAAGAATTCGATACCAAAATCGTAATGTACATCCGCGAGCCGATGGCCCTTTTGAAGTCATGGCATAATGAAGTGAATAAAGGTCCGTTTGGAACGGGTCCTTTTCTTACTTTTTTCAAAAACCTCAACCCGAACTTTCTGTCGCAGGTTGCTGTCTACGATCAATTCGCTGCCGCTTTTGGTTCTTCTAATATTATTGTACGATCTTATAAGAAAACCGGAATGGAACATATTTGTGATTTTCTGGAAGGTATAAACTATCCCGATTTACCATCAGACAAAAATCCGCTTGTTGTGAATGAAGCGCAAGATATCAATCGTATTGAACTCAATCGGATTGATAAAAGACGCAAGCATGGACATGATGACGTAAGCGTGTCTAAGTTCGGGACTGTCGCGCAGTTGGAATCCCGCATTGATAAAATCAATGCGAGTTTTAAAAAGATAGCAGACCGTTCAGATGAAGAACTGACAAGCGATCTGTCACTTTTCAATATAATCAGCTATTTACGAACCCTGCTGCAGCCTTTGATTGAGCAAAACCGGATTAATCCAGAGGCTGCGAGCCTTTTGCGGGATGCTGCGCTTAGTATAGAAAAAACCGACCCCGACCTTGCGTTGCTCATGATGCAAACGGCCCACGAAATTCGTCCAAACGGTGATTTTATCAAGAAAAAGCTGCAGGCGTACAAATCAGACCAATAATTCTGTATTTGAAACGGCTCGCAAGAGTTTAAACCTGTATGAAGCCTTTCGGAAGCCTGTGGTAAAATAGGTATTTCCGAAAGTGCTTTTTGGTATTGGTGAAACTACACGATAATATCGAGCCGTGCTTGTTAAGTGGCGCACGGTCTGCGCGCTCACTTCAGCGGCCACGGCCATTCGTGATAGGGGTCGGGGATGTTCCAGCTACGCCCGTAGCGCCAGGCGAGAAATGCTTCCGGATCAGACGGGGCGGGGTAACGCCTGTCGTACAGTTGCACATCGGATGCGGGTAGAATGATTTTGGCTGGAACGGACTCGAACGTGGGGTATTTGCGCATAACATGTAGTGTGTCGCCGTCACGCCAGCAGGGAAACAAATCGAGCTTCCCTTCCTCGTTCTGGATATGAAAGTTAATCATCTTGCCCAGTGGACCTTTGGTTTGAAAACCATGGTCCGCCAGTTGTTTCACAAGATTTTCACGACGCGACATCATTTCATCGAAGGATGTAGAGCCGTCGAAATAAAGCAAATCGACATCATCGTCATGGCCCAGAAACGCTTGTTCACGTACGGCGCCCAACAAACTGCCATAGCACAGCATCGGCGTAACGCCACACGCGCTCAAAGCAGGGAAGGCGGCATCGAGTGCGGCGAGATAACTGTCGCGCTTGCGGATCAGAACCGGCTCCTGAATGGCATGTTTGCTTGCCACTATATTCACGGGACGCTCCAGTTTTCTGGTCATCCGGCTGTTAACTTCGGCAAGAACATTTTTAATTCTGGTGGGCGACGACATCACATTGGCAAGCGGAGAGAATGTCACAGTGCCGATAGACAGGCGCGACGGCAGGGCTGTCATTATTACTTCTGCAGCGATGCGGATTTGAAAATCGTTCAGTTTGGAAGTGTTTTCGAATAGCGGCAGAAGATGCGCCAGTTGCAGTGCCGAGAGTGACAAGCGATCATCGGAAATCTGCTCCAGAATGGTGTGCCGCACTGTCGCGCAATATTGCTTGCGGCTTTTCGGGGAAGATGTGCCGTCATAAAATTCGCGAGGCAATTCCAATCCCAGATCCCGGTGCATGACCAAGAGTTCTTGCACCATTCTCTCCGGGTCCATAACCCGATGGTGAAGTACAAGCTTGCCGTCATAATACCCGTTAACGCATAAATGCCTGTTACGCGGGCCAAATTGGCCGGGCCGATTGACGAGCTCGATTTGGGACAATAATTGCGGTTTTGAAAAGATGATTGTCAACTCGGGGCGCAGTCCCCGCTTGGACGGGAGCGCGCGGCCCGCAAGAAGTGCGTCACGCGCGGCATTGTCTTTCTTGCGCTCTGCGCCCGAGGATGTCTCTACGCTTTCGACCACGTCTTTCAGCGGAATTTCGCGACCATTTTTTCCGTAAAGCCGCGGCACGGGAAAGACATATTCGTTCTCCGAGCCGGCATCGAGAAAGAGACAGATCCGTTTGAGATGGCCGTTGAACGCAAGGTTTCGTGTGAGCGGTGCGCGCGCGCCGAACGTGCCGAACCCGGGGAAAAGCTCCTGAGCCAAAAGGACCAGTTCCTGATTGTCTGAGGCATGCTCAAAGTAAGCCGGCTTTATGATCGGCATTGTCCGTGGCGAGCTTTTCTCATCAACTTTCTTGCGAAACCGAGGAAGCTTCATGGTTTTAATCCGTTGCGTATCATCGTGCTGGAAACGCCTTCGGTGCGTGGAAGGTAGTGAACGTGGCAAACTTCAGACATGAAATCAAACTCGCCTTGCCAGTCATCGCCCATAGTGAAGATGTCGACATGGTACAGAAGGGCATCCTCCCGCTTTTGTTCCCATGTGTGTTCTGGAATCACGAGGTCCACATACCGTAACGCCTCAAGATGTGCCTTGCGTTCTTCCCAGCTGTGGAATGCGACCTTTTGTTTCAGCGCATTGAATTCATCCGTCGACAATGCAACGATCAGGTAGTCACCAAGTGCGCGTGCTCGCCGTAGCAGGCGGATATGGCCAAAATGGAGCGTATCAAAAGTTCCATATGTTATCACACGCTTCATATTTCTTCCTTGGCTGATGCTTTTACGGAACTGTCACAAGCGTCTGCTAACCTATCTGAAAATGTGCAGGGAGTGAAGTGGAATGTCCAATTCTCATTTGGAAGAAAAAGACATGTATCTAGTTGGATTGGTTGAGAAAAAAATTGTGGAGGGGATGACTCAATGTATGTCGGTACCCGAGATTGCACGACAAATTGTTTCGCAGCTGGCGTGTGCCGACGAAAACGCACAGGCTAAAAGATATAAGATGTGAGTGTCTGATAAAGTCATCTTTTAAAGATCACTTGCGGCGATGACCCCTTAGATATCTTTTGCCGTTAGCCGCGCGTTGCAGTCAGCCCGGATTAGCCGAACGCCGCTTTGAAAGGCCCCGATTTCAGCAGGGCGCGCATTTGGTGCGTGAGGGGCCTCACTGTGGGGATGATCGCGAACGGGTTTCTAACAACACTGTCGTTGGATAAAATTATTATTTATTATCAATAATTTAATATAAATTTTTTGCGTGCCGTGTGCTTCAAGATATGGCGCTTAAGGGCGATTGATGACGATCAGATCGCGTTCGGGGATATCGCTGTCCAGTCCGAGGGCATTGGCAAGCGATGTGGCCTGCTCCGAGAACACATCGCCCAGCCGCTTTCTGATGGGGCCTGTCATCTGGGGGATCAGCGCCACGATCTGCATGACAATGTCGCCCAGTCTGCCCTTCATGGCGGCGGTCAGGTTCCGGTATCCCAAGGCTTTGGCAAACAGCGTCAGATCTTCAAGCGTTATGTCGTCGGTCATTTTCGCATGTCCGATGTCGAATGCCATCTGGTGGGTCACGGAACTGTCGATCAACGTGGGCACGATATCGTAAAAGGGTGCCAGAACGGGCCGTTCAGACCGCGCCGCATTATAAAGCAGGCTGTAATTTTTGGCGTGATTGTCGGTATTGCCCAGAAGAAGGCTGGTGATCGCGCCCTCGAAAAAGGCGGATCTGGCGTTTGCCGGCACATCGCACATGGCCAGTAATGCGCCAATCCTGCTGGCCGAAAACCGTTGGGCGCCCACCGCATTGCGCTCGTATTTGAGCGCGGGGCCGATCCCCAGGGCCTGACAGAAATCCTCCTGATGGACGCGGTAGATGCGCCCGTCCTTGGCAACGCGGTCATATCGCTCGATCAACAGCCCCCGCAGATCACCTGTGCCGATGATCTTTGTACGGGCGACCCCATGGTCCAGAATATCGGCCGCGATGCCCATCAGGATATGTTCGTGATCAACAAGCGCCATCTCGTTGGCGCGCGGGACCTTCAGGATATGGGTGGTGGGCGCGCCGGATCCTGCGCGCGGCAGGGCGAGCTGTCCGCTTGCGAGCTGCGTCACCGCGACCTTGCCTTGCACGCCGGCCAACGGGGAGGGATCATCGGACCCGTCGGGCATACGCCGGTGGTCGCGCAAGGCGCGCATGATCGCATTCAGGTCTATGGGATCAAGCGGGGTATAATCGGTGCCAAGATCACCGGGTTGTTTTCCGGGTTTCATGCCTTGGGGCACGACCGAGATCGCACCCGGACAATCCTGACCCAGATGATACAAAAGCCCTACGATATCGGTATGATCCAGCCCGTGGCGCTGCATGACCTGATCGCGCAGCGCATTCTCGAACAACAGGTTTGCGAAATAGCCACGGGTTTGCACATCGTCGAAAGCCCCCCCCCCCAGCGGCAGCGATTGCGAGACCGGATGCGGCAGGTCAACGCGCCGATAGGCAAATGACACCGCGCCCGTATCATCCCGCTGCAATGTGCCGATCGGCCCTTGGGTCCCTTCCAGATACACATCCAGCGTCAGCATCCTCTAGATCTCCACGCCCAGTTTCAGGCCCAGATCACTGCACAGCGCGAAGACCACGCCGATTTGCGCGGTTTCTTTTCCGTGCTCGGCAGCAATGATCGTTGGAACAGATATCCCCGAGCGCATCGCCAAATCCTTTTGCGTGATCCCCAAGGATTTGCGGCGTGTGCGAAGAATATCGCCCAGCTCTTTGGGTGTCCGGAAGATATGATGCGCAATATCCATCAAAAAACTCAAAACTCGTTTCGTTTTCTGGCAAATAGCATGACTATACTCAAAAAGTAAACACTCTTTTAGTTTTGCGGTGTGTTCGGATGCTTTCGGATAAAAAGTAAACGTTCGTTGATTTTATAAGGCGGACGGCGCTAGCCTGCCCGCCCGAGGTCTGCCGCGCGACTGTCTTGGGGCGCGGGCTTGTAGGCCGCGACAATCTGGGGTCTAACCTGTCGCAATAGGCCATAGGCGCTGGCTGCGCTTTGTTCCCGCCCTTGCTATTTGAAAACGGACAGACATGACACAACGCCCCTTTCAGCTTCGTGCGCTTGGCGAAATTGCGATCCGGTGCCACGATTTTGCCGCGATGAAGGATTTCTACGGTCGGATCCTGGGCCTGTCTCTTGTCGAGGGCAGCGCGCGGGGCGGGTATGGCGACGGGCTGGTGTTCTACCGCCTTGGGGAAAGCTACGGCGGCCATGTCGCGGTTCTGGCGCTGTTTGATGGCGATACGGCGAGTGTGTCGCTGTCGGATGGCGACAGCGCGGTGCCTTTGCAGGCGGGGCTACGCTCGTCATTGCACCATCTTGCGCTGACCCTGCCATGGGCCGAGCAGGAAGCCGCCGCCACATGGCTGATCCAGGAAGGGGCCGAGGCGCGGTTCCAGACTTTCCCTTGGGCCGGGTGGCGGGGGCTGTTCACGCGCGATCCTGATGGCAACACTGTGGAACTGGTCGCCGCCGCGCCGGACTGGCATCTGTCCTGAAGCGGGAGGGGGCAGGGCCCATGGCACAGGAGTGTCGCACACCGGCCTTTGTTGGTGGAGCGTGCCGCTTTATTGAACGCCTTCACGCGGGAAAGGGCCACGGGATATGGCTGATCCGGTAATTGTCAAACTCGCCCCTTCCGATCTGGCTGAGTTCAGGGCGATCCGGCTTGAAGCCCTGCGTATGGCACCACAGGCATTTGCCAATACCGAAAGCGACTGGGCCGCACTGTCTGAGGGCGAATGGCGCCGCCGGTTGGAAAACCCTGTTTTTGTGGTGCGCCGTGGATCAGAACCCGTTGGCATTATGGGGCTGCTACGTCACACCGGTACAAAGACCGCCCATCGCGCAAGGCTGATTATGGTATATATGCGCGCCTGCGAACGCGGCACGGGGTTGACCTGCAGCTTGCTCGCGGCTGTGATGGATTTCGCCCGTCAGTCCGGCATCCGCCAGATCGAGCTGGAGGTCAGCGATCACAATGCGGGCGCGATCCGTTTTTACGAACGCCACGGTTTCACACAGATAGGCAGGCTGCCGGGCGCGATCATCGATCAGGGCCGCGAGATTGACGAGCTGATCATGATGCGCCGGCTGGACCTGCCCCGCCCCTGAAACGCGGATATGGACGGTCTGCGGCCCGATGACGCGGTCGGTTGATACGACAGGCAAGATGGTGGGCCTACGGGACAACACCCCCGCGTTCAGGGCATCTATCCGCAGTGCTGGTATGGGTTTGAAAAATCTGTGCGGTGTGCGGCCCAAAAGCCTTGGGCCTACGTGCCTTTGTGCACCGGACTATAGGATGTCCTCCAGCCCTTGGAACAGTATACGCCTGACGGGGTCTGGCGCGGCATGACTGATGCGTATTTTTTGAACGCGGTATGTAACTGGGAAATAGGCTTGAATGGTGTCGACCCTGCCCATTGCGGCCGTGTCTGAAGAGCGCCCGATACAGGCATGGGAGTGCCGGCGGCTGGGGCCGCACCGGTTTCGTTGATCCGTCTAAGGCGAAAGATCGGGTGCCTGCGGTGGCCTGAAACCATGCCTGAAGATCGTCAGTCATCGCGCGATCCTTAAGACGGCCCAACGGCTACGGTAGGGCGGGCGGTGGGGTGTGCCGCCCGCGCGCGTGTTCAGCGGGTGTATTCGATCCGCGCTTTTACGATCTGGTTGAGCACAGACAGGCGGTTTTCGGCACTGCCGGTCGATGCATCCTCCAGCTGCTGGATGTCGGCCTGGAATGTCTTGAAATTCTGCTCCAGCTCGTCGCTCGACAGGGGCTGGCGCTCGTGCAGTTCTACAAAGCTTTCGGCGCTGGTGGCCAGAAAGTAGAACGCGGCCGCATGATCGGGCTCTGTCAGGGCGCGGTCGAACGCGGCTTTTGAGACGGCGACATAGGCGTGGATGCCTTTGCCTTTTTCAGTGATAAGATCGAGCAGGAAGGTGAACATCGCAGGCTCCAAAGGTTAGAATGTAAGGTGGCGCGCGCCACCATGGGCCGCCGACCATGCCAGCGGATCGTCCAGAAACGCGGCGATATCCTCGCGCGCCTCGGGGGTGAAACGGTTGTGGGTTCTGGCCACCTCGAGGATATCTTTCCATGTGGCCAGCGCATGCAGCCTGACGCCCGAATTGGCCATGGCCGCGCGCGTCTGGGGAAAGATGTCGTATTGAAACAGCATGAACACGTCATTGACCACAAGGCCGGCTGCGCGCAAAGCCTCGCAAAAGCGCAGCTTGGAGGCGCCGTCGGTCGTCAGATCCTCGACCAGAAGAACCCGCTGGCCGGGGCGGGTGACGCCTTCGATATGGGCCTGTGGCCCGAACCCCATCGCCCGTTTGCGGACATATTGCATCGGCAGGCCGGTTTCGGCGGCAATCCATGCGGCAAAGGGAATGCCTGCGGTTTCTGCGCCTGCGACCGCGTCCAGTGTATCGCGACCGATTTCGGCATCGATCACTTCGGTTGCAAAACGCATCAGCTGTGCGCGCACGGCAGGATATGAAATCACCTTGCGCACATTGATATACACCGGGCTTGCGACGCCCGAGGACAGGATGAAGGGGCGCGCTTGGGCCACGTCCACGGCGTGGATATCGAGCAGCGCAAGCGCTGTGCGGCGCGCGAAATCGGCACGGGTCTGGTCGGTGAGCGGCATGGTCAGAGGCTCCTTCATGATGCGGCCTCCATATAGGTCGATAGAATGTCGACACCCACCATGAAATCGTCGATCTCCATCGCTTCTTCGGGGTTATGCGATCCGTGCCTGTTGCGCACGAAAACCATACCGGCGCGCACGCCCGCCTGCGCAAACACCGCCGCATCATGGCCCCCGCCGGAGGCCATGCTGAACGCGTGCCCCGTGACCGCATCCATTGCCCCCATCAGACCTGTGACGATGCCCGTGTCCATCAGCGCAGGGGCGACGGCCACCTGTGGCCCGCAATCGAATGTCACGCCACGGGTGCGGGCAATATCGGCCATCTCGTCGTCAAGATAGGTCTGCATCCGGTCGAGGGTTTCGAGATCTTGCGACCGGATATCGAGCGAGAACGCGATTTCGTCTGCGATGCGCGCGATCGCATGGCGCGCGGGATCTGTGCCCACGATGCCGCAGGTCGCGACAAGGTCGCGTCCGGTGTGCAAAAGATGCGCCCATGTGCCGTCCAGCCGGTGCATCAGTTCGCCGAACGCCAGAACCGGATCATGGCGATAGGCGCGCGGCACCGCCCCCGAATGTCCCGCCCGACCGATACAACGGATATTGCGATAGCGGAAATTGCCACGGATGCCGGTGACCACCGCGGCAGGCAGATCGCGTTCGACCAGAAGCGGGCCTTGCTCGATATGCAGTTCCAGATAGGCCTCGATCCGGTCCAGATCGCACAGGGGTGTCTTTGAACGGATCGGCGCGGTATCAAGCCCGAGCGCCTCAAGATGCGCGCCAAGCGTCCGGCCGTCGCCTTTATGGGTGGTTGAAAACTCGGCGTCGGGCAAGGTGCCGGTCAGTATTTTTGATCCCAGATAACACGCCCCGAACCATGCGCTTTCCTCGCCACGCATGGCCAGAACCCTGACCGGACGGGCCAGCGTGCGCAGGCCGCGCTGTGCGGCCACCAGCACCATCAGCCCTGCGATGACACCGGCCAGACCGTCGTAATTGCCGCCCATCGGCACGCTGTCCACATGGCTGGCGATCACGGTGTAGCGCGGGGCATGTTCATGTTCCGGCAGGCAAAACAGCAGATTGCGCCCGGCATCCTCATGGACACAAAGCCCCTCGGCGCGGGCGCGCTGCGCAAGATACTCCAGCGTGGCGGTTTCGCGATCCGAGAAGGCCGGACGGCTGACACCGGCGGTATCTGCCGATTGGGCGCGGATATCGTCGAACATCTCTGCGGCCAGCGCCGCGATATCTGCCTGTGCGGTGCGGGGGGAATGCATCATGCCCATACGCCGTCTGCCGCCTGTGGTATCTCAAGCGTGCCGATGATCTCGCCCAGCGAGGACACCCCTTGCGCGGCCATCCAGTCGCGCAGCTGGGTCACCAGACGTGCCATGATCGTGGGGGACTGGAAGGTGGCGGTCCCGATCTGCACGGCGCGCGCGCCCGCAATCAGGAATTCCAGCACATCCTCCAGCGTGGAAATGCCGCCGCAGCCGATCACCGGAATATGGCACGCGCGCGCGCATTGATAGGTCATGCGCAGGGCGACGGGCTTGATCGCGGGGCCGGACATCCCCCCCATCACATTGCCCAAACGGGGCGTGCGGCTGGCGACATCGATCGACATGCCCAGCATGGTATTGGCCACGACCAGCGCATCGGCCCCTGCGTCCTGTGCGGCGCGCCCGACCTCTGCCGGCTCGCCGGTGTTGGGCGAAAGCTTGGCCCACAGCGGCAGGTCGGTGCAGCCGCGCAGCCGCTCGATCACCGTATGCGTCGTGTCGGGGCGCATTGCAAAGGCGCGCCCGTCGGCCTCGATATTGGGACACGAGATATTGGCCTCGATCGCGGCGACGCCGGGCAGGCTGACCGCTTCGCACAGCCGGACGAACTCGTCCATCGAATGGGCCGAAATCGAGACCACAAGCGGCGCGCCGTAGCCGGCCCAATAGGGCAGCATCCGGTCGCGGAAATCATCGATCCCCTTGGAGGGAATACCGATTGCGTTCATCATGCCTGACGGCATATCGCACACCCTTGGGGTCGGGTTGCCCGCCCGCATGCCGTGCATGATGGTTTTGAGCACATGCGCGCCCAGCACATCCAGATCGAAGACATCGGCCAGATCTTCGGAAAACGTGCCCGAAGCGGGCATGATCGGGTTTTGAAGTGCCAGCGTTCCGATCTGTGTGCCGGTATCGGGGGTGATAAAATCTTTCATTCCATAGCCTCCGAGATAGGAAACACCGGCCCCTCGCGGCACACGCGGCGCTGGATGACCTCACCGCCCACGCGGAAGCTGCGCACGCAGGCCTGACACATGCCCAGACCACAGGCCATCTGCTGTTCCATTGCGACTTCTCCGGGAATGCCATGGGTGGTGGCGAGGGTCTGCAACAGGCGCAGCAGGCGCGCCGAGCCGCAGGTGTAGAACGCATCGACCGTGCCTTGGGCGATACGCGCCTCGATTAGCGGGCGCAGGGCCTCGGGGGTGGAGCTGGCGTCCTCGTCATGCACCACGATCACCTCTGCACCGAAGCTTTCGAACAGCGCCACCGACATGGCCAGATCGGCGCGCCGCGCCGAACAGATCGCGGTCAGCTTGCGGCCCTTTTCATGGGCCAGCCGTGCCAGAGGTGCCAGTGTGGCAAGCCCCACCCCGCGGGCCACCAGCATCAGGTTTTGCCACGTATCGGGCATCGAGAACCCGTGCCCCAGCGGTCCCAGCACGTTGAACGCATCGCCCGTGCGCAAGGTTGCCAGCCCGCGTGTGCCGGCGCCTGTGACCTTATAAAGAAACTCCAGCCGCCCTGCGCGCCGGTCATAGCCGTAGATGCTCATCGGGCGGCGCAGGAAGGGGTGTTCGTTTTCGGGCGCGGGGCACAAAAGCTGGAAGAACTGGCCGGGCTGGCAGTCCAGCACCTCTGGCGGGGCATCCAGCACAAGCAGGCGGTATTCGCCGTTGACAGGCGTGTTGGACACCACGCGGCAGGTGGCTTCGCTACAGCGCGCGCGCAGCCCCTGCGGCACAGGGACGGACATAACTGTGGGGCTATGGGTCATGGGGTCTGCCTATCGATCAGCCGTAGATCAGCTTGGGAATGAAAAGGGAGATTTGCGGGATATAGGTGACGAGCAACAACACGATCACGTTCACCACCACGAAGGGCCAGACACCGCGGATGATATCGGCCACGGGTTTGTTCAGCGTCGAGGAGGCCACAAAGATATCCAGCCCGAACGGCGGCGTGATCATCCCGAGGCTGACATTGAGCGTGACCAGCATGCCGAAATGCACCGGATCGATGCCAAAGCTCATGGCAACGGGATAGAGCGGCGGCACCAGCACCAGAAGCGTGGAATTCGGATCGATGAACATCCCCGCCACGAAAAACAGCACATTCACCGCGATCAGGAAGGTGATCCGGCCCGCACCGGATGCGTCCAGAAAAGCGATAATCTCGTTTGGCACCTGCGCCAGTGTGACGAAGAAAGAGATCAGCCCGCCCATCGCCAGCAGCACGAAGATGATCGAGGTGTTGACCGCGCTGTCTTCGGTGATCTTGGCCAGTGCCTTCAGATCCAGCGCGCGGAAGACGCACATCTCGACGACAATGGCATAGATCACGCTGACGGCGGCGGCCTCGGTCGGGGTGATGATGCCCGAATAGATACCGCCCAGAATGATCACCGGCATGCCAAGCGCCCATTTCGCCTCCCAGATCGCGCGCATCCGTGCGCTCCATGGCAGGCGCGGGCCGCGTTTGACCCCGTCACGCGCGGCCTGAATGCGGACATAGATCGAGAATGCAAGGCCCAGCACCAGCCCCACGGCCAGCCCGCCTGCAAAAAGTTTGGAGATCGACGTGCCGGTGATCCAGCCGTAAACGATCAGCGTGATCGAGGGCGGGATCAACAACGCGGTCTCGGCCGAAGACACCAGAAGCCCGAGGCTGAACCTGTCGGAATAGCCGGCCGCGCGTAGTTCGGGATAGACCATCCGCCCCATCGCGGCCACGGTTGCAGGCGCCGAGCCAGAAACCGCCCCGAAGGCCATACTGCCGCCCACCACCACATGACCCATGCCGCCTTTGGTGTGCCCCACCAGCGCTTTTACCACGCCGATCAGCTGGCGCGCGATCTGCCCCGAGCCCATAAGGTTGGCTGCAAAGATGAAAAACGGGATCGCCAGAAGCGTGGAGTGGTCGATGCCGCCCACGATTTTTTGCACCACCGCCGCATCGGGCAGGCGGGCATAAAAGGCCTCCTTATAGGCAAGCGCCGGAATGCCCAGAACCAGCAGCATTTCGAAACCTGCCACCAAAAGGAGGATCGCCAGAAAAAGGATAAGTGCAAGGATCATTGGGGATAGTCCTGATAGCGGTCGATGACACCCAGCAGGCTGAGCATATAGCGCAGCCCCAACAGCAAGAAGCCGACGACGGGGGCGAGGTAGATCACCCCCATGGGCACGCCCAATGTCGGGGATTTCTGGCCGGATTTCAGCACGAACTGCACCAGATCCAGCGCCAGCCACGCGAGATAGACGCTCATGCACAGGCCGACCAGATCGATGAATTTCAACAGGATCGCCAGCAGGGGCGCAGGCAGCCGCGCGCGCAGGTTGGTGATGCCCACATGTTTGCCCCGCTCAAGCGCCAGCCCGAGGGCGAGGAACACCAAAAACAGGTTCATGATCCGGACGGCTTCCTCGATCCACGCAAAGCGGCTGGCCAGACTGCCACCGATTTCGCGCGTCACGACGGAGCCCGTGTAAAGAAACACCATGATCAGGAAAAGAGCGACGAGCACGGCCCGTTCGACCGATCTGAGCGCGTTGAGCAGTTTCATTGGACAGGCTTTCCAGAGGTGGGCTTGGTGCAGCATCGGCGGGCAGGCCCCCACCCCTGCGACAGATGGAACCGTGGTGCGTGCACCCCTCAATCGCGGGATCAGGGGCGCGCGTGCGACAGTCCACACCAAGGGCGGGGGCTGGCGTAGGCGCGTTACAGCGCGTCGTAGCTTTCGGTATAGAGATCGAGGAGCTTCTGGCCTGCCTCGCCGGTTTTGCCGATATAGGCTGCGGCTGCGGGCTCGAACATGGCCGCGCGCAGTTTGGCACGCTCGTCTTGATCGGCCACGCGCACGTTGGTGCCTGCCGCCTTGATCGTCTCGAGCGCATCGGCGCCGGCTGCGGCCTTCTGGGCGGTCAGCTCGGGGATCACTTCGGCAAACGCATCGCGGATCACGCTTTGATAGGTGTCGGGCAGGCTGTCCCAGAACATCGGGTTGAACAAGATCACATCTTCCATCGCGCCGTGATCGGACACCACGAGGTTTTTCTGCACCTCGTAGAATTTCATCGCCTTGATGGTGTCGAGGGGGTTTTCCTCGCCATCCACAACGCCGGTTTGCAAGGAGGTGTAGAGCTCGCCGAAGGGCAGGGCGATGGCAGACGCATCGAGTGCGTTGAACTGTTCGATCAGGATCGCGCTGTCCATCACACGGAATTTCTGGCCCGCAAAATCGGCAACCGTGTCGAGCGGCTTGTTCGAGGTGAACTGTTTCTTGCCATTGGGCCACAGGTCGATGGCCACCATACCCTTGTCGGAGAAACTGTCCAAAAGCGCCTGACCGAACGGCCCGTCACGCAAGGCGGCGGCCGCGTCGGTATCCTCGGGGATCAGGTAGGGGATATCGAGGATCGAGACCAGCGGATTGAAACCGCCCAGAAAAGCGGCAGGTGCCACGGTGGCCTCCAGCGTACCAAGCTGCACCCCCTCGTTCATCTGGCGCTGGTTGCCCAGCTGGCCTTGCGGGAAAATCTGGAACTCGACATCGCCATCGGTGCGCTCAGATACAAGTGCTGCGACTTTTTCCAAGAAGACATGCCGGTTTTGCTGGGTGCTTTCGAGATGGCCGATACGGGCAACATAGTCTTGCGCCTGCGCGGCGCCAGTCATCGCCAGCCCTGCAAACAAGACCGCGCCGAGAAGAGATTTGGTATGAGGCATGAAACGCTCCGGGGTGTCTGGTTCCTTTATAAGACCCATAAACTTCAAAGATGGAACCGCTGGTCAACGCAAAAGTCTAAAAAATGAGACGAAATTTGGTTTTAAACACCCGATTAATATTTTTGCTGGATTTTTAGGCGAATTTTCACGCGGTGAAGCCGTTTTGTGCGATCAGTGTTTCGACATGGGCGGCGGCCTCGTGCCCTTTGAGGGAGGTGGCCCAAAGCCGTTGGGCGATGCTTTCATGCAGCTCCAGCGCCTCTGGGGCAGAGGTGATCATACCAACCCCGATATGGATATTGGGGTCCTGACCCAGCCGGAACGGGCTGATGGTCAGGATGGAGCGCCCTGCCTGACGCATGATCTGGAACGAGGTGGAGGGGATCGGCTCGCGTGCCACGCCGATCTGTATGCCGATGCCGGGGGCGCGCAGCATCTCCACGATATGGCGCACTTCGGCCAACGCCATCTTGCGGCGGCACTGGCGGATGTCGGCGGGCATGTCTGTGGCCCCCTCGAGCCCTCTGCTCAGAAGTTTGCGGATATCGCCATCGGATATGATCGAGGCCAGAAGCGGCCGCCTTTGCGCAAAGCGCTGCTTTCTTTTTTGTAGCACGTCCAGTATCTTGCTGACTGTTTTCTGATCGCACGTATCGATGCTCTCGCTCAGGACGTCTTTGAGAACCGCATCATACTGATCGGTGGTCACAAGATAGGAGATCGGGCTGAACAGGCCGATGATCTGGTCGCAGCTCTCCTCGATCTGGCGCATGCGTTCGAAAAACCCCAACGCATTATCGACATATTCTATCCCGACCCCCAGCAGGCTGGGCAAAGAGATCCGCAGCTCGCGGGCGATGGCCGACAGCATGTCGATCTTGGCAATCTCGCCCTTCTCGGCACGATAGAGCGCGGCGCGAGAGATGCTGAGCCTTGCGGCAAGATCTTCTGGCGAGAGGTCGCGTCCCAGCCGGTGGGCACGCAGCCGCGCGCCGATATCTTTGAAATCGAGATGTGTGTCTTGCAAGGGTATGCTCGTTTGGAATGCGGTGCGATCTTGAGGCACAACGCTGTCATGCCGTTTGCATCGAAAAAGTCTCAAATATGAGACAAGCATGATTGCCTGTCTGTCGCAAGGGCGTTTTGTGCGGTTGTGCACCCGTTTGCTGCGCCCGTCTTGCTGGGGGGAGGGCTGGAACGCGCACAGCCCCCCGCAGCCCGCGCGCAATGTGCCGCCACCCAGCGCGATGCCATGCTGTGCGCATTAAATAACCATTTACTGGAAAAACCGCCCATAAAGCAGGCTGCTTAATTTTCCGGCAAATCCGGGCAAGAGCATGCGGGCTGGCGCGTTGACAACGTAAATCCTGAATAGAAAGCGTGCATGCAACCGATGTGCGGCGGTGCCGGATGGTCTTTTGAGACCTGTTCCCAGCCGGTGCGGGCGCGTCGTGACATACAATCAGGGGCCTTGGGGCTGTTGGTGCAATGCAGGGCCGTATGGCCCGTTACCGTCGACCAGATAGTGGTGCAAAGGATAAATCTATGATGTTCAACCGACGTATGTTCGTGGCTGCGGCTGTCGCACTTTCAACCTTGGGGGCGAGCGCCGCTGTGGCGGCAGAAGACGCGCTTGCCAAAATCAAATCGGCAGGTTCGATTTCTATCGCGGTCCCGACCGACTATCCGCCCTATGGCTATGTCGGGCTTGATTTGCAGCCACAGGGGCTGGATGTCGATATGGCGAAACTTGTGGCAGAGCGTCTGGGCGTCAAGCTGAAGATGGTGCCTGTTACCTCGGCCAACCGTATTCCCTATCTGCAGACCGGTCAGGTCGAACTGGTGATCTCGACGCTTGGCAAGAACGCCGAACGCGCGAAAGTCATCGACTTCACCCATGCCTATGCGCCGTTCTATCAGGCGGTTTACGGACCGGCGTCGATGGAGATCGCGGATTTCCCCGCGCTTGCGGGCAAAACGATCGCCGTCGCCAAAGGCGCGATGGAAGAGCAGGAGCTGACCAAACTGGGCCCCGACGGGATGGTGTTCAAACGCTACGAGGATCAGGCCACGGCGACGGCCGCCTATGTGGCGGGCCAAACCGATGTGATCGCCACCTCGACCACCAACGCAGGGCTGATGGCGCAACAAAACCCCGATCTGGGCGCCGAGTTGAAGCTGATCATCAAGGAAAGCCCGTGTTTCATCGGCATCGCCAAAGGCCAGGATGCTCTGCGTGAGGCGGTCAACCAGATCATCTTGGCGGCCAAGGACGATGGCGCCATCGATGCGCTGAGCAACAAATATCTGGGTAAGGACGCAGGCGATCTGCCGCTTTGAGGCACCGCTTTCAAAGACCGCTCTAAGGGCGGGTTGTCGCATTGGATCCGGCCTCACCCGGGCCGGATCCATGTATCTGAAACCTTCCAAACCGATCGGAACCACCGCTGATGACTGTCCAGCTGGATTTTCTGGCCGTGCTGCACTACTGGCCGATGTTACTGACCGGGGTCGCGTGGACACTGGCGCTGACAGTGCTGGCCATTGTCGTGGGCCTTGCCTTGTCTGTGACCTTCGCATGGGTGCGCGTGGAGGGGCCCCGCTGGGCGGCCATTCCGGTTGCGGCCTATGTCGAGTTGCTCCGCAATACGCCCTTTATCGTGCAATTGTATTTCATTTTCTTCGGCCTGCCCGAACTGGGCCTGCGGCTTAGTCCCGTTCTGGCGTCGGCCATCGCGCTTGTGCTCAACCTTGGGGCCTATAGCACCGAAATCATCCGCGCCGGATTGTCGGCCACGCCCAAAGGCCAGACAGAGGCCGCGCTATCGCTTGCGCTGACGCGCTATCAGGTGTTCACACGTGTGGTCTTGCCGCCTGCGATGCAGAAGGTCTGGCCGTCGCTTGTCAGCCAGATCATCATCGTCATGCTGGGGTCGGCCGTGTGCGGCCAGATCGCGACGGAGGAGCTGAACTACGCGGCCAACGTGATCTCTGCCAACACCTTCCACACATTCGAGTCGTATATTATCGCCACGGTGATCTATCTCGCGCTCGCCATCCTCATCCGCCGGCTTTTGAACTGGGCCGGTCCGCGCCTGATCTTCGGAGGCTGATATGATGCCACAATTCAGCTATTGGGATATCCTGCGCAACCTGATCTATGCGGGCGAACTTACGGTCATGCTGTCGCTGATCGCGTTTATCGGCGGCGGGATCGTGGGGATGGTGCTGCTGCTGGCGCGGGTCTGGCGGCCACAGGTGTTCGGGTCGGTGTTCAACATCTATGTGCAGCTGTTTCAAGGCACGCCGCTGCTGATGCAGCTGTTTCTCAGCTATTTCGGCTTGCGGCTGTTCGGCATCGAGGTGTCTGTCTGGGTCTCGGCGGGGCTGGCGCTGACGCTTTATACCTCCGCGTTTCTGGCCGAGATCTGGCGCGGCTGTGTGGCCTCGATCCCGAAAGGACAATGGGAGGCGGGCGCGAGCCTTGCGCTCAGCTTTGGCGAGCAGATGCGCTATGTCGTGGCCCCGCAAGCCATGCGGATTGCCATTCCTCCGACCGTCGGCTTTCTGGTGCAGGTGATCAAGGGCACGGCGCTGGCCTCTGTGATCGGGTTTGCCGAGCTGACGCGGGCGGGCAATATGATCGCCAATGTCACCTACCAACCCTTTACCGTGTTCGCCACGGTGGGGCTTTTGTATTTCTGTCTGTGCTATCCGATCAGCCTGACTGCCCGTTATCTTGAAAGGAAAACCAATGCCGTCCGCCGCTGAAGCCACCGCTCCGCACAAGCGGATCGTCGATATCAACGCCTTGCGTAAATCCTATGGCGACAACGAGGTGCTGAAAGGCATCGATCTTCATGTGCGCCCGGGCGAGGTGGTTGCGATCATCGGCAAAAGCGGTTCGGGGAAATCCACGCTGTTGCGCTGCATCAACGGGCTGGAGGAGTTTCAGGACGGCGGGCTGGTGGTTGATGGCAAGCCGCTTCTTTATGACAATGCCTCTGCCATGCGCGCCTTGCGCCAGAGCGTCGGCATGATTTTCCAGTCGTTCAACCTGTTTCCCCATCTGAGCGTGGGGCGCAATATCATGCTGGCCCCGTCGCTGGTTAAAAAACGCGATAAGACCGCGGCCCGCGTGCAGGCCGAGGCGCTGCTGGAGCGCGTGGGGCTTGAGGATAAATTCGATGCGATGCCCGAGCAGTTGTCGGGTGGCCAGCAACAGCGTGTGGCGATTGCACGCGCGCTTGCGATGGATCCGAAGGTACTCTTGTGTGACGAGATCACCTCGGCGCTTGATCCCGAGCTGGTGGGAGAGGTGCTGGGCGTCGTCGAGGGACTGGCCAAAGAGGGGATGACGCTGTTGATGGTCACCCACGAGATGCGTTTTGCGCGCAAGGTCAGCGACCGCGTGGTGTTCATGCATCAGGGGCGCGTGCATGAAATGGGCCCGCCTGCGGAGCTGTTCGGCAATCCGCAAACGGCCGAGCTGCGCCAGTTCCTGTCGTCCTTGCAGGAGTGATCGTGCCTTTGTGCACGCGGCTCGCGCCATGGTGCCGCATCGCGCGCCATCATGGGGCGACGTCTGGACGGGTCCGGTGGACCACACAGCGCATAGGCCGTGACGGCGTGACGCCAAGGGGCGCGGCCTGCGCGTCGTGACGGACCACAGGGCGCGGCCTGTCACGACGGATCAGGCGGTGCTCCGGCTAGTCTGTGAGATCTCGCCCGCTATGCCATATCCCCGATAATCAACGCATTTTAGCTTCGCGAAACCTTCGCGAAGCGTCTGCCCGCTGACCGCGTGGCTGTTTTGAAACACGGGAGCGTTGATGAAAAAGTTTCAAAACTGGCCGAGAAAGAATGTGCTTTGGCGCACAATCGGGTGGTTAAAATACGGAATTTCAAAAAATTAGCACAGTGTTAGATTAGGTTCATGAACAAGACAGCCCTGAACATCCGGGCAGATCAAAACAATGGAGCCTAAAATGAAAACCGCACTTATCGCAGCCGTCGTCGCCCTTACCGCAACCACCGGCATCGCATCGGCCCAATCCGCCGGCCAGCAGCAGCTTGCCAATCTGCTGCAAGTCAACGGGGCCGAGTTCTCCTCTGCCGAATTGATCGCGATCCAGGATGCCCGCCGCGATGGCAACCGCAACAACGAAACCTACTTTCTGACCCATGAGAACCGCCATGCCGATATGGTCGGTGACGTGTCGCAAGGCAAAGCGCAGATCGCCGCCCAACTGGGTGTGGACCCTGCCGAATACACGCTGGCCGAACTGGTCAATGTCTCCTCCAACCTGCGCCAGAACGACGTCATGAACGCCGATTTCGTCCTCTCGGGTGGGACGCGCAACGAGATCGCGCCGATTGCAGCGCCCTATCGTGGCCAAGGTCGCGACTGATCGTGACGGGCCAAGGGGCGTGGCCGATGGCCCGTTCTGAACGCTAGACCAAAAAACCTGCGCGCCTTCATCCGGCACGCAGGTTTTTTCGTGAAATGCCCCCCCACGCGAGGGTGCGCGAGGGGCGCGGGGGTGTATAAACGGGTGTATGAGCAAGCGGCCCGTGTCCGCACTCTGGTCCGCGTTGGCCGGCGGGGCGGAAAGGGGGGGCAGGGCCGGATGACGACTGCCCCCCAAAACACGGCCCCGCGCCCGCGGGGACCTGAGGTCAGTCGGCGATCACGTCCTGTTTTTGCGTGCCCAGACCGTCGATGCCCAGCTCCACCACATCGCCTGCGCGCAGATAGCGCTGCGGCTTCAGCCCCATGCCAACGCCGGGCGGTGTGCCTGTCGAGATCACATCACCGGGATGCAGGGTCATGAACTGGCTCAAGTAATGCACCAGATGGCGCACGCCATAGACCATGGTCTGCGATGACCCGTCCTGCTTGGTCTCGCCGTTCAGCTTCAGCCACATGGCCAGGGCCTGTGGATCGGGAATTTCGTCGCGCGTCACAAGCCATGGCCCGATCTGTCCGAAATTGTCGCAGCTTTTGCCCTTGGTCCACTGCCCTGCGCGTTCGATCTGGAAGGCGCGCTCGGACACGTCATTGGTCACCGCATAGCCTGCGACGTGATCCATCGCATCCTCTTCCGAGACATATTTCGCAGGTTTGCCGATAATCACGGCCAGCTCCACCTCCCAATCGGTCTTCTCGGAGCCGCGCGGGATGACGATCGGATCGTTCGGCCCGCAGATGGCAGAGGTGGCTTTCATGAAGATGACCGGCTCGGGGGGCACATCCATACCGCTTTCGGCGGCATGATCGGCGTAGTTGAGCCCGATACAGATGAATTTTCCGGTGCCAGCGATGGGCGGGCCAAGGCGGGGCGTGCCCTCGACCACCGGCAGGCTGTCGTGATCGGCGGCGGCAATCTTGGCCAGTCCTTCGGGATGCAAGACCTCGCCGGCAAGATCGCCCACGATCCCCGACAGGTCGCGGATCGTGCCGTCGGTGTGCTGCAGGCCGGGCTTTTCGGACCCTTTCGGGCCGTAGCGTAGCAATTTCACGTCTATGTCCTTTCTTCTTAGATCGTCCAGCCGCCGTCGATCGAGACGGCTTGGCCGGTGGTGTAGGTGGCGCGCGCCAGATAGACTGCAAGATCGGCAATTTCGGCGGCATCTGCAATCCGGCCCATTGGCTGGCGCGCGATAAAGGCCTTGCGGGCGCTGTCATAATCGCCCGTGGCCGACAGCCGCTCGTCAAGGGAGGGCGATTGCACGGTGCCGGGGCAGATCGCGTTGCACCGGATGCCTTGGGCCACATAGTCGGCGGCCACCGATTTGGTCAGCCCCAGAACGGCGGCTTTGGTGGTGGAGTAGGCAAACCTGTTGGGCACACCCTTGATCGAGGAGGCGACAGAGGACATGTTGATGATCGCCCCGCCTTTGCCGCGTGCCAGCATGCCGGGCAATGTGGCGCGGATCATGCGCACCATGGCCTTGACGTTCAGGTCATAGGCGAAATCCAGATCGGCATCGCTGCACTCCAGCACGCTGCCGCCATGCACGACGCCTGCGCAGTTAAACAGCACATCCACCGGACCGATCTGCGCGCAAAGCGCCTCGATCTGGGCGGTGTCGCACACATCAAGCCGGGCGGTTTCGCAGCCCGAAAGCCCCGTCAGGCCGTCTGCGTTGATATCTGTGGCCACAACCCGCGCGCCTGCGCGTTGGAAAGCTTCGGCGCTTGCGCGGCCGATGCCTTGGGCGGCGGCGGTGATCAGCACCACCTGTCCTGTCAGATCCGTCATCGTGTTCCTTTCCGTTTGCGCAACTGCCCCCCGTGGGCCGCCTGCGGACGGTTGCGTGTTCACATCACTGCGCCGATTTGCCATGGCACGAATTCCACCGCGCCAAAGCCCTGCGCCTCGCTTTTGGTGTGCTCGCCCGAGGCCACGCGCAACATCAGATCGAAAATCTCGTGTCCTTTGTCGTGCAGGCTGACACCGTCCAGAATGTCGCCGCAATTCACATCCATGTCAGGCTGCATCCGCCGCCATAGATCGGGATTGGATGCGATCTTGATCGAGGGCACGGGCTGGTAGCCCGACACGCTGCCGCGTCCGGTGGTAAAGGCCACCAGATTGGCACCAGAGGCCACCTGTCCGGTGACAGAGCACGGATCATATCCGGGGCTGTCCATGAACACGAACCCGTGCCGGTCGATTGGTTCTGCGTATTTGTATACGCCCGCAAGCGGGGCCGCGCCGCCCTTGGCCACAGCGCCCAGTGATTTCTCCAAAATCGTGGTCAGGCCGCCGCGTTTGTTGCCGGGCGAGGGGTTGTTGTCCATCTCGCCGAAATTGCGCGCGGTGTAATCCTCCCACCACTCGATCAGGTCGATCAGCTTGGTGCCTGTGGCCCGATCGACTGCGCGACGTGTCAGCAGATGTTCTGCGCCATAGATTTCGGATGTTTCCGACAGGATCGACACACCGCCATGGCGCACCAGAAGATCGGAGGCCACCCCAAGCGCGGGATTGGCGGTGATGCCCGAATATCCGTCAGAGCCGCCGCACTGCATCCCCAGCACCAGATGGGCGGCGGTGGCAGGTGCGCGGGTGGCGTGATTGGCCTCGGCGGCCAGTTCGCGCAAGATCGCCACGCCTTTGTCGACGGTGGCGCGTGTGCCCCCTTGGTTCTGGATCGTCATATAGCGGAAGCGCGCACTGTCTTTGAGCGCTTTGCGATCAATCAGATCGGGGATCTGCATCACCTCGCAGCCCAGCCCCACCATCAAGATCGCGCCGAAATTGGGATTGTGGCCATAGCCTGCAAGGGTGCGAAACAGGGTCTCGTAGCCCTCGCCCTTGCCAGACATGCCGCAGCCCGTGCCATGCACAATCGGCACGATCCCGTCGACATTTGGAAAGTCTGCCAGCAGGTTTTCGCGCGCCGCCCCTTCGGCGATGAACCGCGCGACCGAGCCTGCGCAGTTAACGGATGTCAGAATGCCGATGTAATTGCGTGTGCCCACCCGCCCCGAGCTGCGATGAAACCCTTGGAACTGGGCCGGCTCCGCGACCGGATCAAGCGCGACCATCGCCTCGCCAAAGCCGTAATCTTGTTTGTGTGCACCCATTCCGAGGTTTTGCACATGCACATGCGCGCCCCGTTCGATCGCGGTGGTGGCCACACCGATGATCTGGCCGTATTTACGCACGTTTTCACCCGGACCAATCGTCTGGCAGGCGATTTTGTGGCCTGCGGGGATCGCTTGGGTCGTGCGCAGGGCAGGGGCGATTTCAACGCCTTCGGGGATCGCACGCAGGGCGATCATGATATTGTCGGTGTCGTGCAGACGCAGGGCATAGGGTTGGTCGGTCATGGTGTGGTGTTTTCCGGAGTGAGTGGCGGCAGAGAGAGGGGCGGCGCGCATGGCGCGACAAACGGCGCGCGGGCTAGTGGGCCTCGGCCAGATTGCGCGCGCACCAGTCGGCGGGCAGCTCGCCCTTCACGATCAGGCTCAGCACATCGTCCTTGTTCACCTCACCGATCGCATGCTGTCCCACCAGATGGCCCTTGTTCATCACCACGACACGGTCGCACAATTCGAACACATCATGCATGTCGTGGCTGACCAGAAAAATTCCGATCCCTTCGGCCTGCAGCTGGCGGATCAGGTCGGCGACCATGGCGGTTTCCGACGGGCCCAAGGCGGCGGTGGGTTCGTCCATGATCAGGATTTTCGTGTCGAAATAGATCGCGCGGGCAATGGCGATGACCTGTCGTTGGCCGCCTGACAGCTGCGACACCGGATCGCGCAGGTTTTTGAAATTGGGATTGAGCCGCGCCAGAACCTTTTGCGCCTCGCGCAGCATGCGGGCATCATCGAGATTGCCGAAACGGGTTTTCAGCTCGCGGCCCAGAAACAGGTTCTTGGGCGCATCCAGATGATCGGCCAAGGCAAGCGTCTGGTAGATCGTCTCGATCCCCACATCGCGTGCGCCATTGGGATCGGCAAAGTGCACGGGCTTGCCGTTCACGCGGATTTCGCCCGCGCTTGGAACCATCGCGCCCGCCAAGATCCGCATCAGGCACGATTTGCCCGCCCCGTTATGGCCAAGCACGCCCACAACCTCGCCCGGGTTGAGGCTGAGCGATACGTGGTCCACGGCGCGCACACCGCCGAAATGTTTTTCGATGTCGATCATCTCCACAAGGGGCGTCTGGGTCATCGGTGGCCTCATTGCTGGCGTGTTCGGGTTGAAACTGGGGGGGCTGGTTGGCACCTGCCCCCCCTCGTGTGTGTTGGACAAATGCTCAATACAGAACGTTTTGCGCCTCGTCGGTGTCGATATTGTCTTGGTCGACCATCACGACGCCTGTGTTGATAAAGCTGTCGACCTTTTTGCCTGCCAGCACATCGATGACTGTGGCCACGCCCATTTCGCCCATCGCGAAGGACCCTTGCACAGCGGTGGCTTTCAAAACACCATCCCGCACGAATTGCTGCAGATCCTCGTTGCCATCAAAGCCGAGCGCCACAAGCTGGCCTGCCTTGCCCGATTGCACCAGCGCACGCCCCATGCCGACCGCTGTCGGCTCGTTTGCGCCGAAAATCCCCACGAGGTCCGGGTTTGCGGCCAGAATATCCGTGGTCTGGTTCAGCGCATTGGCCATCTGGCTTTGCGAATAGAACGGACCCACGATCTGCATGTCGGAATTGGCTTTGATGTAATCGGAAAAACACCCGACACGCCCGATTTCGGAGCCAACCCCCGCAACATAGGACATGATCGCAACCTTGCCTTCGGTGCCTGCCTCGTCGATCATCCGTTTGGCGACCTCTTCGCCTGCGGCGCAATTGTCGGTGGACAGGAACGCCTGATAGGTCCCTTCGGCGGCCTCGCCAAGCGCGCTGTCCACGATCACCACCGGAATGCCCGCCTCATAGGCGCGCCGCACCGTAGGGACCAGTGCCTCTGGGTCCGATGGGGCCAGCACAATGCCAGACACCCCGCGATTGATCGCGTTTTCCACCAGATTGACCTGATCGGCCACAGCGCTTTCGGTGGTGGGCCCGTCGAAGCTCAGCGTGTGTTCGCTTTGCGCCTCGATCGCCGCCTGCGCACCCAGATTGACGTTTTGCCAGAAGTTGGAGCTGGTGGCTTTCACGATCACCGCGATTTCGCCAGCCTGCACCCCCGCGCCTGCACCGAACGCAAACACCGAAGCCATCATAAGCGTTTTCAAAGATTGCATGTTTTCCTCCTCCAAAGAAATTTGCAGATTTGGTCGTCTCGCGTCTCGCGGGCCCTCCTCCAAGGCCCGCGCGGCGCGGCTTAGTTTCTGTTGCGCACCTGATCGATCCAGACTGCACCGATCACGACCACGCCGATGATGATCTGCTGGATGAAGGCCGATACGCCCGCCATGTTCAGCCCGTTGCGCAAGATCCCGATGATGAACGCACCGATCATCGTGCCCGACACCGCGCCCACACCGCCCGAAAGCGACGCACCGCCGATGACGGCTGCGGCAATGGCATCAAGTTCGTACATCACCCCTTCGCTGGGTTGTGCTGTGACCAGTCGCGACATCAGCACATTGCCTGCCACCCCAGCCAGCGCGCCGGACATGACATAGGCGTATAGCTTGGTCATATCGACGCGCACACCAGACAGCCGCGCGGCCTCCTCGTTGGAGCCGGTGGCATAGATATGGCGCCCGATCTGGCGGCAGCGCAGGATATAGGCCGCGCCCAAGGCCACCACCAACAGCAAGATCGCAGGGTAGGGGATGCCGGGGAAAATCACCTTGGGAAAGCCGTTGGGCTGCATTTCAACCACGCGAAACAGTGCGCCATTGCCCAGCCGCCCGAATGCGGCCCCCAGTTGCGAAATCGGGGCCGCGCCGGTGAGTTGCAACGCCAGACCGCGTGCGATCAGCATCATCCCCAGCGTGGCCACAAAAGGCGGGATACGCATGCGGGTGATCACCAGCCCGTTGACCGCGCCGCAGGCCGCCCCCGCCACCACGCCCAGCCCCATCGCGGGGATCACGGGCAGCCCCGCCTTCACGCACATACCGGTGACAACCCCCGATAGCGCCAGCACCGAGCCGACCGACAGATCGATCCCGCCTGTGATGATGACCATCGTCATGCCGATGCCCAAAAGCCCGATCACGGATGTCTGCAATAACACCGTCAGCGTGTTGTTGACCGAAAAGAAGGACTGGCTGGCCAGTGAAAATCCGATGATCAGGATCACCAGCGTCAAAAGCGCCGACAGCCTGTGCAGCTTTGCCGCCTCAGGCATGAACCTGTCCAGTTGAAGCCCACCGCGCGCGGCGGTTTTCATGACATTCGACATACGCCTCCCCCTCGTATGTTGATCTGATATTGCCCCTATGAACAGGCGGCGCTTGCTTTATGTCAACAGTTTTTTATAATTTTATACAAAACCGGTTTTGGCACCACGGGGGCTTCCGCCGAGGGGTGTTTCATGAGAAGGCATCACGCGATGGCACGTAAAGACACCCGCTTCCGCGCGGCATATAATCTAATCTTGGAATATCTCGCGTCCTTGCCGGTGGGCGCGGACCTGCCTTCGGAGACGGGGCTGGCCGAGATTGCTGGCGTCAGCCGGACGATCACGCGCCGCACACTGGCGCGGTTCGAGGCGCTGGGGCTGATCCGCTGGCAGGGCCGTGACAAGGTTTTGCTGCGTGCGCCCACCGCCCGCGACCGGATTGACGAGCTGGATGGGGCTGGCCAGAACACAGATCTTGAGGCACGGTTTCTGGAATGGGTCTTGCGTTTTGATGTCCCCGCCTACACGCCCTTGTCGGTGGCGGAGCTGTCGCGCAGCTTCGATGTCCCGCAATACGAGCTGAAGGAATTTCTGGCAGGGCTCAGCCAGTTCGGGCTGGTGTCACGCAGACCGAAGGGCGGGTGGATGATGCTGGGGTTCACCAAGGAGTTCGCCATCGAGCTGTCGGATTTCCGGACCGTTCTGGAGCTTAATGCCGTGGCCCATGTGGCAGAGGCCCCGATCGATCATCCGGTCTGGGCCCAGCTCGAGGCATTGCGCGCGGCCCATCTGGAGTTGCGCACACGGATCGACACCGATTATGCGGCGTTCTCGATGCTGGACGAGACCTTCCACAAAGCGTTGAATTCGGTGGTCAAAAACCGGTTTATTGCAGAGTTCCAGAAGGTTATATCTTTGATATTCCACTATCATTACATGTGGGACAAGACCGAGCAGAAATCGCGCAATGCCGCCGCAATCGACGAGCATCTGGAGATTATCACAGCGCTCGAGGCCCGCGATGCGGAGGGCGCGCAGGCCGCCGCACGACGCCATTTGCGCACCTCCAAAACCACGCTTTTGTCATCATTGCGCCATCACGATCTGGGATAGATGCCACGGGCGGGTGGCCTTGGGGGCATGTCCCGCCCGCGATCTGTGGGCCTAGCGTAGCGCGGCTTCTGCGCCTTTTGGTAATGGCGTGGCGAGGGCCGCGAGATTGCGGTCAAGCGAGGCGGTTTTGGCCGTGCCCAGCAAAACGGAGGCGGCCATCGGGTGGCGTGCGGCAAACTGCAGCGCGGCTGTGGCAAGGGGCAGGCCTGCGGCCTCTGCGCGTGATTGCAGGGCGGCCACACGGTCCAGTATGTCTTGCGGCGCGGGACCATAATCATAGGTCGCGCCCGCCACGGGGCCGGTTGCCAGAATGCCGGAGTTGAAAATCCCCCCCAGCACCAGACTGGTGCCGGCGGCGCGGCAGGCGGGCACCAGTTCGGCCTCGGCCTCGCGGTCCAGCAAGGTCAGCCGTCCTGCCAGCAAGATCACATCAATGGGGCCGTGGGCCATCACATCCAGACAGACCTGACATTCGTTCACCCCCAGTCCGAACGCCCCGATCCGGCCGGCCTCCTTCAGGCGGACCAGACGCTCGTATCCCGATCCAAGGAATGCCTCCATATGGGCGGCGTTGCCATCCCCGTGGGTATAGGTGCCGATGTCATGGACATAGACGATATCGATGTGGTCACGCCCGAGCCTTTCGCAGCTTTGCGTGAAGCTTTCCTCGATGCCGTCGCCGGAATAGTCATAGCGCACATCGTTCTGGGCCGGATTGACGTAGCCGTCGGCCTCGGCAATCGGGGCGCGTGCCGGCGACAGGATCCGGCCGACTTTGCTCGAGACGACCGCGCCCTCCCGGCCTTTCAAAAACCGGCCCAGACGCATTTCCGACAGGCCGCGCCCGTAATGGGGGGCCGTGTCGAAATAGCGGATGCCTGCGGCCCACGCATGATCAAGCACCTGCGCCACCTCTGCCTCTTGCGCCTCGCGGTAAAGGTTGCCGATACTGGCGCAGCCAAAGGCCACTTGGGTCACCGAAACCGCGCTGCGGCCCACCTGACGGGTTTGCAACATTCTTCCTCCTCCGAAATCCGGGATCTGTCGATATCGCCTGATGGCGCCGGCGCGCCTGAGCGCCGCGGGCGTGATGATCCTGCGATGTCATATTTCATAAGAGATGATTGACAGATCTGATCCTCCCTATAATGTTTATTATTATTTCGAACACATCTGTCGCGCAAGGAAAAACCGTGATCATTGACGCCCATCAGCATTTCTGGCGGATCGACCGTGGCGATTATAGCTGGATGGATGATCGCGTGGCAGCGATCCGCCGCGATCGGGTGCCCCGTGATCTGGACCCCCATGTGCGGGCCTGCGGGGTGGCGGGCACGGTGGTGGTGCAGGCGGCCCCCACCTTGGCCGAAACGCGCTATCTTCTGGATCTGGCACGACGCACCCCCTTGATCCGTGGGGTGGTGGGGTGGCTGGATCTGACGGGGGATGTGCCCGCACAGATCGCGGCGCTGACAGACCCCGCGCTGCGCGGTATCCGCCCGATGCTGCAAGATATCGCCCAGACCGATTGGATTTTACGCGCGGATGTGCGCGCAGGGTTGGCCCATCTGGCCGCAGCCGGTCTGCGACTGGATGCACTGGTCACGCCGCGCCATTTACCGGCGATCACGGCGCTGGCGCGGGACATGCCCGATCTGGCGATCGTGATCGACCATTGTGCCAAGCCGGTGTTTTCGGGCACCGATCCGGGGGACGACTGGCGTGCGGGGCTGGCGCGGCTCGCAGCCTTCCCGCAGGTGTATTGCAAGCTATCGGGGCTGGCCAATGAATACGGGCCGGGCTGGTCGGCTGAGGCGTTGCGCCCCGCATTCGATACGGTGCTGGAGCTGTTTGGCCCTGCGCGCCTGATGTGGGGCAGCGACTGGCCGGTGCTGGATCTTGCGGGCGATTACGGGGCGTGGTTTGCGGCCGCGCAAGATCTGGCCCGTGGCCTGTCTGTCAGCGAGCGCGCGGCGATTTTCGGTAAAACGGCCACCATGTTTTACGCCTTGGACGGCACGATACGCGGATAAAAACCCCTGATGAAAAGGAGAATGCCATGCAACGTATGGCACATGTGATCGGTCTGGACCCGGCCAGTATGGCGGAATACACGCGCCTGCATGCCGAGGTCTGGCCTGCGGTTCTGGCGCGGCTGCGCGCCTCCAATATCACCAATTACTCGATTTTTCTGCGCGAGCCGGAAATGTTGATGTTCAGCTATTGGGAATATCGCGGCACGGATTTCGAGGCGGATGCAAAAGCCATTGCAGCCGATCCTGTCACGCAGGACTGGTGGGCGCTTTGCGGCCCGATGCAGCGTCCGCTGGACACACGTGCGCCGGGTGAATGGTGGGCCGGGCTGCAGGAGGTCTTTCACATGGACTAGGGCGCGGCCTGCTGCAAAAGGCCCGTGGGGGTTTGATCCGCGTAGGCGTGGCCCGCATTGCGGGGCACGGGCGGCAGGCTGTGTGGCCCAAAGGGGGCCAAGCCGTCAGTTGCCGTGTCGCAGGGTGCTGATCTCGTCGGCCAGATCCTGTGCCAGCCGTTGCATCGCCTCTGGATCGGTTTCGCATTGGGCCTGAATCTTCAGACCGAAGATATAGGTCTGCATGCGGCGCGCCAGCCGCGCGGGGTCTGCATCTGGGGGCAGTTCGCCGGCCGCACCGGCCGCGGCGAAACCGGCTGTCAGCAGTTTCAGGAGGGTGTCCAGATGGGTCAGAACGACGCCGCGCAAGGCTGGATGATTGCTCTGGATTTCCAAAAGCGATTTCACAAGCATACAGGCAGTGGACGGCGAGTTGCACGGGACAAGCCCGCCAAGAGACACCAGATAGTCGTGCATCGCGTTCAAAACAGAGGGCGCATTGGCCAGCCGTCGCATCAGTTGTACCTGCGCCCGTTCGGCATAAAGATCGAGGGCTTCACGAAACAGCGCCTCTTTGCTTTGGAACGCGGCATAGATGGATCCGGGGCGCATTTTCAACGCTTTCTCCAGATCCTTGAGCGATGTCGCAGTGTATCCTTTGACCCAGAACAGGGCCATCGCAGCGTCAAGAGCTGCATCGCGATCATATGCAGGTTCACGGGACATCGATCTTTTATACATGTTCGCATCGCTGCGAGATAGATAAAAACTGGCAGGTCTGTCCGCCTGAGCGGTTGCCAAAATAACGCATTTCACAGGCGCGGCCCGTCCACATCCGGCCGCATTCCCGAAACCGGTCCCCTTGAAAGGGGCCTGCCGGCTGAACCTCCCCAAGCGCCTACGTTTTGCGCGCCGGTGCCGCCTGCGATCTGGCGCGACCAAGCCCGCGCCGAGGGACCATCACCATGTCTGTGCCCCATAGCCTGTCTTGGGCGCGACAGGAAAAAACCGCGGCCCGGCAGGCGGGGGGATGTCAAGCGTCCGCGCAGTTGCGCTGTGCCGACACCGCTGTGGCCACAAAGATGCAGGCAGTCCGATCTGATGGCTGCACGTTTTGGCTGTGCGCATCGCGGTCCCTTTATGACGCAGATGTCGGCTGCTGGATGGGCCATAAATGTTTTGCAGCCTCTGGCCGCAGGCAAGCCGTGCCGGCCCCCCGAGAAAATCGCGTGCATTCCTGATGCTGAACGGATGCATGATCTGGAATGGAATGTGATCCCTGTCCGGTTCGAAGCGGCGCCCGTCTTTTGAGCGGGCCCGGAACTATCCGGCCAAAGCGGGGCAGGCGGGACGCCCCCGAAGGCTGCCTCGTTTCGCCTGTGCGCGATCGCTTTGGCGCGGTGCGTGGGGCGGGCCGCAAAACCTGTGGGGCCCCCGTGCCCGAGAGACCATGCCGCCCCGGGGGTGTGCAGGCCCTGCCATCGCCCCGTCACCACAAGGCACGCACAATCACGCATCTTTGCACACTTGCCCCATGCATATGCATAAAGGTCATTGAATCCCCGCTATGTTCCTGTGTTTACTATGGGAACATCAATGGCCCTGATGCAGGACCTGATGCAGGATCGTCGTGTGCCCCCCCCGATCCCAAACACTGCCGGCCCGTCCGGTCTATCATCGGAGACGCCCGTGGAACCCAGAACCAGCACTTTTGCCCCGTTCAAGATCACCAATTTCCGCAATTTGTGGACCGCGTCGCAGTTCTCCAATCTTGGGTCTTTGGTGCAGATGGTGGGGGCAGGCTGGCTTATGACCTCGCTGTCGGGCAGCAGTGATATGGTCGCATTGGTGCAAGCCTCAAACACCCTGCCCATTATGGTCTTCTCGCTGTTCTCTGGCGCCTTGGCCGACAGCTTCGACCGGCGCCGGATCCTGTTGGGCGCGCAGTTTTTCATGTTGGTGGTGTCGTGCGCCCTGGCCGTGTGTGCATGGGCGGGGGTTCTGGGGCCGTGGGGGCTGTTGGCGTTTACCTTTGCCATCGGCAGCGGCATGGCGCTTTATAATCCCTCGTGGCAGGCGAGCATGGGCGATATCGTGGACCGTCCGAATTTGTCGGCCGCCGTCAGCCTGAACTCGATGGGGTTCAATCTGATGCGCTCGGTCGGCCCTGCGATCGGCGGGTTTCTGGTGGCGCTGGCGGGGGCTGCCGCAGCGTTCGCCTTCAACGCGGTGACCTATCTTCCGAACCTTCTGGCGCTTTGGGCATGGCAAGGCCCCAAACGCGATGACCGGCTGCCGCGCGAGGCTTTGCCACAAGCCCTCGGGGCCGGTTTGCGGTATATGATGATGTCACCGCATCTTTTGCGGGTGCTGGCGCGGGGGTTCGTGTTCGGCCTCGGGGCCTCGTCGGCCATGGCGCTGATGCCGCTTGTGGCCAAGGACATGCTACAGGGCACAGCGTTGACATATGGCCTGCTGTTGGGGTTTTTCGGGCTGGGGGCGATAGGCGGCGTTCTGGCCAATGGCCCTTTGCGCGCGCGGTTCGAAAACGAGCATATCGTGCGGGGCGCCTTCATCGGCTTTGCCGCAGGGTTGGTGATCCTTGCCTTTGGTACCCATATCGCGATCAGCGCCATAGGGCTTTTGGTTGCGGGCGGTTGCTGGGTGTTGGCGTTGTCGCTGTTCAATGTGTCTGTGCAGATGTCGACGCCGCGGTGGGTCGTGGGGCGGGCGCTGTCGTTTTATCAAACCGCGACCTTCGGGGGCATGGCGCTGGGGGCGTGGGTGTGGGGGCTTCTGGCCGAACACCAGACGCTTAGCTTTGCGCTTGTTATCGCGGCGGCGCTTTTGATGTTCGGGGCTTTGATGGGCCGCTGGATCCGGGTCGGTGAATTCGCGGCGATGGATCTGGATCCTCTGAATATCTTCCGCGAGCCGGAGCTGCGGCTGGATCTGCAGCCGCGCTCGGGTCCGATTGTGATCTTGATCGATTATCTGATCGCCGAGGAGGATGTGGATGATTTCCTTGCCGTGATCAACCGCCGCCGCCGTGTGCGGATCCGTGACGGCGCGCGCAACTGGTCGCTGATGCGCGATCTGGAGAACACCGATCTGTGGCGCGAGCGTTTTCAGGTGGCGACATGGAATGACTATCTGCGCCATAATGCGCGGCGCACCAAATCGGACAGGGAAGGCTATGAGGCGCTTTTGGCCCTGCACCGTGGCGAGGGCCGCCCCGAGGTGCATCGCTGGATTGAACGCCAAAGCGTACCGCAGCACGAATACCTGACGCTCAAACCCATCCCCCACACCCCGCATTGAACTGCGTGTTTGGGTGTCGGGCAGAGTTCTACGCTGCCGATGAAGTCAATGAACTCCGCAAGATATTGGTGCAAACGGGTGAAAATGTTGATGCGTATCCATCAGGCCGCCCGCAGGTCATTTTGGTCATGAATTTCAAAGGCGGTGATCCATTTGGCACATAGGTATGCCCTGCGTGGCCGCAGGATCTGTCACGCGTTCGTGCCGCTCCAGATGCTCGTTTAAGCCACTTTTGCATTCGAAAGCGACCGGGCTTTTCAGTCAGTGCTGAGTGGTGGCGGCGCGGGGTATAGAACCTATTGATATATTTGGAGAAAAAGAGGTAACCGGATGGCTGTTCAATGGGCTGTTTTCCCCACGCAAAACGGCTACGGTAGGCGAGCGATTGCAGGCGCGGGCATTCGGCCTCGAACATGGTCAGGCGTTGATCAGGCCTCACGTGTCCCGCCCCCCACCGGATGCTGGCTGCGAAACCCGACCGCGATCTGGGTCCATGCATTGATGGTGGTGATGATCAGGGCGGGTTCGACCTGTTATTGTGGCGAAAAGGCGGTGGTGAAGGCGTGAAAGCTGCTGTCGTCTGCCGCTGGTTGCGCGACACGGGGTCAGGGCCGCGCACCTTCCCGGCGCCGCACGGTCTTTGGTATTGAACGTGGGGCGCTTTCCCGCCATGCGGTCAGACCATCCAGCGTTTGCTACGAGACGCGGGCCTGACGCGCGGCGGGCAGATGCATGTTTGGACAAAAGGCGCAGCCGTTGATCTGGGGAGCACGGGTTTTCAACACCTCATGCAGGGGGTTGGAAATGAGCATGTGCCCGAGGCTTGCCTCCAGCGCCACCATCGGCTTCATGGCGTCGGGGGCCGCGTCAAAGTAGCCCAGCCCTTGCATCGTCATCTTTGGGGCATCTTGGGGGCCTTTTTGTGAGCCTACCTACATGATGCGACAGGCTGCCTGTTTGCGACAGCCTTGATGCGCTGACGCGAAAATATATACGGGCCAAGGCTGCCACCGCTTCTTGCGTGTCGATGGCCCCGCCATGCCTGCCTATGGAAGGGCGGTTATGTATTTTCACCCATTGATGCGCATGGCCCCGCGATGACTATCAAGCCGCAAGCCGGATGGGGATCTGCAACGCAAAGAACCGGATCGGGGCGCTCGGCCCTGTCATCGGCCCTGTCATCGGCCCTGTCATCGGGTCGTTCAGGACAACGCCAGAACAGCGCGCAGGACCAGATCCAGCCTTGCGTGCGTGGGCGCTGTGAATGCATGCGGCAAAGCCGGAATGATCTGCCGCATGCATTTGTGATCGAGTTTACCGCTCAAGGAACGGGTAATCGATATAGCCTGTCTCGTCGCCGCCATAGAACGTGCTCTGGTCGGGTTCGTTGAGCGCGGCTGCACGGCGGAACCGTTCGGGCAGATCGGGATTTGCGATAAAGGCGCGGCCAAAGGCGATGGCATCAGCATCTTTGGAGGCAACGGCCTGTGCGGCGGCTGCGCTATCATATCCGCCATTGCCGAAATAGACGCCGTCGAAACGGGCGCGCAACCGTTTGAGCATGGCGCGGTCTTCATCGGTTGTGTTGGCGCCGAAAAATTCCTCGATCAGATGCAGATAGGCCAGCTTGCGCGCCGACAGCATATCGATCACTTGGGTGAACAGCGCCTCGGGGTTGCTGTCAGAGATGTCATTTGCCTGCCCGAGCGGCGAGAGGCGCACACCGATGCGGGACGGGTCGAAAACCTTCGACACGCGGTCAAGCACTTGGGACAAAAAGCGCATGCGGTTCTCGATAGAGCCGCCATACTCATCCTCGCGTTTGTTGCTGCCGTCTTGCAAGAACTGGTCCAGCAGATAGCCGTTTGCGCTGTGGACTTCGATCCCGTCAAAACCCGCCTGTTTGGCAAATTGCGCCGCGGCGGTATAATCGTCGAGCGTTCTGGCAATGCCGTCTTGGGTCAGCGCCACGGGCTGTGAGCAGTCCTCGCGACCGTTGCGGGTGAAGGTTTTCGCCTCCGCGCGCACATCGCTTGCCGACACGGGCTGTGCGCCATCTGGCAAAAGCGACACATGGCTGATGCGCCCCACATGCCACAGTTGCACGACGATCCGCCCGCCGTTTGCGTGAACCGCGTCGGTGATCTTGCGCCACGCATCGGCATGTTTGCGGGTATGCAGGCCGGGCGTGTCGATATAGCCTTTGCCCATGGGGCTGATCTGCGTGGCCTCGCTGACAATCAGCCCGGCGCTTGCGCGTTGGGCGTAATAGGTCTGGGCCCAGTCTTTCGGTGTGCCGTCCTCATGCGAGCGGCTGCGGGTGAGGGGGGCCATCAGAACGCGGTTGGGCAAATGTAGATCGCCCGCGCGCAGCGGCTCGAACAGGGGGGAGGTGTCGCTCATGATCGGGGTCCTTTCGGTGGAGGATGCCACGTCTGCCTTCGGACAGTCTGGCGTGTTCGGTGTGAGGGGCGGGATGGCGCGTCAGTGCGCCGGCGGGGCCATGGGGCCTGCCTTGGCAACGGCGGCCTGAAATCCCGGCTGGTCTTGCAGGCGCTGCCAGTAGGCGGCAAGAACGGGGCGCGTGTCCAGAACGCCCGCGCGGTCGGCCAGCGCCAGAAGATACGAGATCTGGATATCGGCCAGCATCGGTGTGTCGCCCATCAGGAACGGCCTGTCCTCTAGACGCGCGCCGACATAGTCGAGAAATGTCCCCAGCCGGTCGGCCATGGCGGGGTTTTCGGGCACGGTATCCTTGCCTGCGATCTTGTCCATCACGGCCGCGATCACGGGCTGCGCGCCCGAACTTTCGCTCAGATCCAGCCATTCGTTATGGGCGAAAAACGCAGGCGTCTGGTCTGCGGGCTGGTGGCGGCCGTGGCCATAGCGCTGGTCGATATAGCGCAAGATCGCCGAGGATTCCGCCAGCACCAGACCGTCATCCTCGATCACCGGTGATTTTCCCAGCGGATGGATTTTCTTGAGCGCGTCAGGGGCGCGGAATTCCTTGGTGCGGTCGTAGAATTCGAGCTGGTAGGGGGTATTCAACTCTTCGAGCAGCCACACAATGCGCAGCGCACGTGAATAGGCCAGACAGTGAAGGGTCAGCATGGGGGATGTGCCTTTGTTCTAGGGGCAGGGCATCGGGATATTTCCCGCTATGACGCGGATCGCCAAAGACAGGGGCGGCGTGTCCGGCGGCCCTGTCTTCGGTCTTTGTCACGCGATTGTCTCGGGCATGAAAAAGGGGGCGCGGGGCCTCGCGGCCATGCCCCCTTTTTCGCGCGCCTTACGACATATAGATGGATTTGATATTGACGAATTCCTTCATGCCAAACCCGCCATGTTCGCGCCCGTAGCCTGAATCTTTCACGCCGCCAAAGGGCATGTTCGGGATCGCGATATTGAAGCCGTTGATCGAGATCATGCCCGTGTCGAACTCTTGGGAGGCAAGTTTGCGTGCGCGCGCCTCGTCTTTGGAGAAGATGCCGCCGCCCAGACCGTAGCGGCTGTCATTGGCAATCCGCATCGCATCCGCATCATCCTTGGCCTTGATGACCGATGCAACCGGCCCGAACAATTCGTCGTCATAGGCGGGCTGTCCGGGCGCCACATCCACCAGAACGGTGGCAGGATAATAGGCGCCCACACGGTCTGGCACCGCACCGCCCACAATGGCACGTGCGCCTTTCGCGACGCTGTCATCGACCTGTTTGGCCAGCTTGTCGCGCAGATCGTCGCGTGCCATCGGACCAAGCTGGGTGTTTTCGTCCATCGGATCGCCCATTTCGATGGCCCGCATTTTCTCGGCGAACCGTTCCACAAAGGCATCATAGTTCTTTTCGGTCACGACAAACCGCTTGGCGTTCACACAGGTCTGGCCGTTGTTGTAGATCCGGCCCTGTACGCAGGCCGTGACCGCGACATCCAGATCGGCATCGTCGAGCACGATATAGGCGTCGTTCGATCCCAGTTCGAGCACGGTCTTTTTAAGCTGTTCTGCCGCTTTGGCCGCAACCACACGCCCCGCGCCGTCACTGCCGGTCAGCGTCACGCCGCGAACAAGGCGGTTTTCGATGACCTTGTCGGACTGGTCGTGATCGATGACCAGCACGGTAAAGAGGTTTTCGGGCAGGCCTGCCGCCTCGAACACCTGTTTGAGAAACAGTCCCGATCCGGTGCAGTTTTCAGCATGTTTAAGCAACACACCATTGCCGGCCATCAAATTGGCAATCGCATAGCGGACCGCCTGATAGCATGGGAAATTCCAAGGCTGGATGCCGTAGATCACCCCCACAGGTGCATAGCTGACAACCCCTGTGCCGCCGGGGATCTCGCGCATTTCATCAGCAAAGGCATCAGGGCCGGTGTCGGCGGTAAATTCGCAAATCGCCGCGCACAGCTCAACTTCCTGCTGGCTGTCGCCGATCAGCTTGCCCACTTCGCGGGTCATCAGCTGGGCGAAGTCTTCTTTATTGGCACGAAGCTCTTTGGCAATGGCGCGCAGCACCTCGGCACGCGCCTCGGTCGAACGGTTCCGCCATTGCAAAAACGCATCATGGCAGGCCTGAACGGCTTGGGTGGCCTGTGCGTCTGTCATCATGTCATAGGTCTTGATGGTCTCTTCGGTGGCCGGATTGATGGTGGTGATCTGGCTGGTCATGAGGGTCTCCTGTCGTATGAGCGTTGCAGGGAGAACGCGCCTGCATCCAAAAAGTTTCCGCCTGCGCGATAATATTGTGCACAATACAAACACGATCCGGTGTAGTGTTGTGATAAGCTTCACCAAAATGGCGCAAAAAGCGGGGGGTGGGCTCTGTTTAAATGCGCCATTTCGGGGTAATCCGGGTTGGATCGCAGTATCTTGGCGAAAGGGCGATGGACCCGGGCGGCCAGAAGAGATGTTATGTCAGCACGCGAACAGCTGCGCGGCACAAGGGGATGACGACGTTGGACACTCACGACAATTGCACCGGCGATCTTGCGCTGGACCGTCAGGTTTGCTTTCCGCTTTATGCCGCCTCCAACCTGATGGCGCGGCTCTACAAGCCTGCGTTGGGGCCGCTGGGCCTGACCTATCCGCAGTATCTCGTGATGCTGGTTTTGTGGGAGGGGACGCCGCGCAGCATCGGGGCACTTGGCGAGAAGCTCTATCTCAATAGCGGAACCCTGACACCGCTGGTCAAACGTCTGGAAGCAAACGGCCTTGTAACGCGCACCCGCGATATAACAGACGAACGACGGGTGCTGGTGGGGTTGACCGAGCGGGGCGAGGCACTGCGTCACGCGGCGGCCTCGATCCCCGGCACGCTTGCGGCCGATCTACCCATCGACCTCGACCAGTTGGCGCATCTGCGCGAGATGGTGCAGCATTTCGTGCAGGTGCTGCATGCCCATGATACACATCCTGATCCATAATCCCCCGAGGGTCTTTCGCGATGCGCTACGCCGCATCGCCCGATGCCGGGCGCGAAAGCCCCGAGGATGGCACAGGCGGGCGCGCCGCGTTTTGCAAAGTGCACCAAGCTTGACACGACATGGGATCAGGCCGGTGTCATCGGGGGGATCTGGGCGGATGATCTGTCGCAGGCGCGCCACGCGATATCGGGGGGGGGGGATCCGAACGCACGGCCAATACCGGATCAGGCGTGTGTTATATCCGGATCTGTATGATTTAAACCAGAGAATGCCCGCAATCAGATCCTCGCGCGGCCACAATATTCACGCATTTGGGAAAATTGCGACGCAGGACCGGCCTGACATGTTATCAAAAGGCCGGTCCGTCGTTTTTTAGTTAAAGGCGGCGAGGGCTGATATGCGCCTTAGATGTTTTTTTCACGCACACCTTCTGCGCGGCAAATTGCGTCGCCTTGCGCCACGCTCATCGTGTCGGGCCGCGAAATCGCACGATCCCATGTGGTGATTTCCTTGCTGTATAGCTGGCATACAACCTCACCTTGCGGGCTTTGCACCGTGACCGGCGCGGTTTCCCAATTGGCCGGATCCATGCTGCAGGCCGACATCAGGCCGATGCAGGCGACGGCGAAAATAACTTTGGACATATTAAATCTCCGAAAAAAGAGTTTGATCTGCTAGAAGGCCGTTCCTGTGCCTTAATCACGGCAAATCACTATAATATGATATTTTCAATATAATTGTTCGGTTTTGGATTTTAATATTCAGAAGATTTATAAATAACGTATGCATGCCTATTATATTTTTATGAATTTTTATAATGGTCACATCGCGCTGGCGTGTGAAACCAGCCCCCCCAAATTTAACGGGCAGGGGGGGCCGAGGTGGCTCGTTCAGCTTATCCAGATGGCGCTTTCAAGCATGTGACGCACCACGCCCGGTTGTCCGCTTTGTTCCATTCTGGCGAAAATCTGTTTCGAGCAGCTCCGTGTCGTTTCTATCGTCCATCCCAGATTCTGTGCGGCCTGCTTCAGGCTTAATCCGTCACATAAACACACAGCCAGCCGCGCTTCGCTATGGCTCAGCCCGAAGCACTGTTGCACACGTGCGATCGGCAGATCGCGCGCGGATAGCGCGTATCGCAAACGACCGACGATGGCGGTTTCGCTGCCCAGATCCTCGATCGAGACCAGCATCTGAACCGATGGATCTTGTGACAAATCCACCCGATGGGCGTGCCCCTGCGGCAGATGCGGCGCATTGGATATGGCATGGCGCAGGCGTTGGGCGGCTTGCGGTCCGGGCATCGACAGACGCCGGTCGGAGGTGACGCGCATGCCGGTTCTGACATGGAGGTTTTCCAATAGGTACTTATCTATTTCAAGTACTTGCCCAGTAGATGACAGGATGATCCAGCCCATACCCAGATCCTGACACGCGCGCCTGTCCAGCTGTGCCAGCGCCTGCGCACGTGCGCGCGCCCGCCAGCATTGCAGTGCGGTTTTCAGATAGGGTCTGAGGTTGGACATCTGCACGCCGTCCACAGCGCGGAAATCCACCTTGGAGCGGGTTTGTGCCAAAAGCGCTGTGCCACCGTCGTCGAGTGCGAGTTTCAGCGCCCGCACCGGCGCGGGCGGCGGGGGGCCGGGCAGATCGGCCTGGGAATAGACCCGTCCGGTGCGCATGCGTTTGATCACATCCTCGGCGATCCCCGCCCACGGGGCGCCTGCGTGCCAGCCCTGCGCAGGTGCGCCGGGCCAAGACAGCTGCAATACCGCACTTTCGGCAAGGCTTGCTTTGCACATTCCCTCCAAAAGCCGCATCCACGGATCGTCTTGCGGGCTGGGTTGCACGCCCGAGGCCGCTGCGATCAGGGTCGTCACACTGAAGGTTTCGAAATCGATGCCGGCACCCTTTGTAAAGCTACCCCCCATATGGGGGAGGTTTTGACGTTCTGGACTAGGCTAGCAATAAATTCAACACCGTTTGGACAGAGACGAGCATATGAGCACGAAAACCCTGACCCACCTGAAACGTCTGGAAGCCGAAAGCATCCATATTCTGCGCGAAGTGGCCGCCGAAGCTGAAAACCCTGTTATGTTGTATAGCGTCGGCAAAGACAGTGCCGTGATGCTGCATCTGGCCAAAAAGGCGTTTTATCCCGCCCCGCCGCCGTTCCCGCTGCTGCATGTGGATACCACCTGGAAATTCCAGGATATGTATGCGCTGCGCGACAAGGCGGCCAAGGATGCGGGGATGGAGCTTTTGGTCCATCAAAACCCCGAAGCCAAGGAAAAAGGCATCAACCCGTTCGATCACGGTTCGCTGCATACAGATATGTGGAAGACCGAAGGCCTGAAACAGGCGCTCGATAAATACGGCTTTGATGTGGCCTTTGGTGGCGCGCGCCGCGACGAGGAAAAATCCCGCGCCAAGGAGCGTGTGTTCTCGTTCCGCTCGGCCAACCACCGGTGGGATCCCAAAAACCAGCGTCCCGAAATCTGGCGTCTGTACAACGCGCGCAAGTCCAAGGGCGAAAGCGTGCGGGTGTTCCCGATCTCGAACTGGACCGAGCTGGATATCTGGCAATATATCCACCTCGAAGGCATCGAGATCGTGCCGCTTTATTTCTCGGCGCCGCGTCCCACGGTCGAGCGTGATGGCATGCTTATCATGGTCGATGACGACCGCTTCCCGCTGCGCGAGGGCGAGACGCCCGAAATGCGCTCGGTACGGTTCAGAACGCTGGGCTGCTACCCGCTGACAGGGGCCGTCGAGAGCACGGCGAAAACCCTGCCCGAAGTGATTCAGGAAATGCTGCTGACCACGACATCCGAACGTCAGGGCCGCGCGATTGACCACGATCAAGCCGCCTCAATGGAGAAGAAAAAGCAAGACGGTTATTTCTGAGCTTTTCTTCACGGCCCCAGCACTTTGCATGAAGGTATCCCATGTCTACGCAAGACCCCATTTACAAGACCGACGCGCTTATCGCGGAAAATATCGACGCCTATCTCGAGGCGCACCAGCACAAGACCATGCTGCGTTTCATCACCTGCGGTTCGGTTGATGACGGCAAATCCACGCTGATCGGGCGGCTGCTTTATGACAGCAAGATGATCTTTGAAGACCAGCTGGCCACGCTGGAGGCCGACAGCCGCCGCTCTGGCACCCAAGGTCAGGAGATCGACTTTGCGCTGTTGGTGGACGGTCTGGCCGCCGAGCGCGAGCAGGGCATCACCATCGATGTGGCCTACCGCTTCTTTGCCACCGAGAAACGCAAATTCATCGTGGCAGATACCCCCGGCCACGAGCAATACACCCGTAACATGGTCACCGGTGCTTCGACCGCCGATGTGGCCGTGATCTTGATCGATGCGCGCAAGGGTGTGCTGACCCAGACCCGCCGCCACAGCTATCTGGTGAAACTTCTGGGCATCCGCGAGGTTGTTCTGGCGGTCAACAAGATGGATCTGGTGGGCTATGACGAGGCGGTCTTCAACCAGATCGTGGCCGATTACCGCGCCTTTGCCGACAGCATCGGGATTGAAGCGTTCACCGCGATGCCGATTTCCGGCTTCAAAGGCGATAACATCACCGGCCCCAGCGACAACACCCCGTGGTATACCGGACCGGCGCTTTTGCCGCATCTGGAAACTGTCGAGGTCGAGGACTCGCGCGAGCAGAACGGCCCGTTCCGGATGCCGGTGCAGCTGGTCAATCGCCCCAATCTTGATTTCCGCGGGTTTTCAGGCCTGATCGCCAGCGGTCAGGTGCGTCCGGGCGACGAGGTGCGGGTGCTGCCGTCTGGCAAAACCTCGACCATTGCGCGGATCGTCAGCCTTGATGGCGATATGGATCTGGCGGTTGCGGGCGAGTCTGTCACGCTGACGCTCGCCGACGAGATTGACTGCTCGCGCGGGCAGGTGATCGTGGCGGCGCAATCGCCTCTGGAAGTGGCCGACCAGTTCGAAGCCACCCTGATGTGGATGGACGAGCAGGAGTTGATCTCGGGCCGTCCCTACTGGCTGAAGATCGGCGCCCAGACGGTGTCTGTGACGGTTCAGGCCCCGAAATACGAGGTGAACGTCAACACGCAAGAACATCTGGCCACCAAGACGCTGGATCTGAATGCGATTGGCGTGGCCAATATCACCACCGACCGCGAAATCCCGTTTGCGCCTTATAACGAGAACCGCGATCTGGGCGGGTTCATCCTGATCGACAAGATCACAAACCGCACTGTTGCGGCAGGGATGATCGAATTCGCGCTGCGCCGCGCGCAGAACATCCACTGGCAGGCGACCGATATCGGGCGCGCGCATCATGCGGACATGAAAAACCAAAAGCCCGCTGTGTTGTGGCTGACGGGGCTGTCGGGTTCCGGCAAATCGACCATCGCCAATATGGTCGAGAAAAAGCTGGCACGGATGAACCGCCACACCTTCTTGCTGGATGGCGATAATGTGCGCCACGGTCTGAACAAGGATCTGGGGTTCACCGAAACCGATCGGGTGGAAAATATCCGCCGTGTGGGCGAGGTCGCAAAGCTGATGACCGATGCCGGTCTGATCGTGATCACCGCCTTCATCTCGCCCTTCCGTTCGGAACGCGACATGGTGCGCGGGATGATGCAGCCCGGCGAATTCATCGAAGTGTTCGTGGATACGCCTTTGGAAGTGGCCGAGGAGCGTGATGTGAAAGGGCTTTACGCCAAGGCACGGGCAGGAGATCTGAAAAACTTCACCGGTATCGACTCGCCCTACGAACATCCCGAAGCGCCCGAATTGCGCATCGACACAACAGAGTTGAGCGTGGAAGAGGCCGCTGATCTGATTATCGCGCGGCTGATCGACTAAGCCGCCAGTGATATGGATAGATATGGATAAGGGCCGCACGCGATGCGGCCCTTATCTGGTTGAACGGGGGGGCTCTGGCAAGCGGCCTTATCCGGTGCGCGGGTGACTGGCTGCGCGCGTGACTGGCCTTTCGCCTTTCAGCTGCCTTTGACAGCCTGCCCCTGTGTCCTCGGCCCGTCCGGAGATTTCACTGAGGCCGCGTATCTGGTTGCATATCGGAACCCAGAAAACCGGCACCACCGCCATGCAGCAGTGGTGTATGACCAACGCGCATACGCTGCGCGAGGTGGGGATGTTATATGTGCGCGTGCGCAAGAAGCTGGCCCGCGTGCGGGCCGTGGGCCAATGCGCTCCGGCAGGGCAACCCCGTGGCCGGGACCATGCTGGAGGATATCAAAGCGCAAGTGGCCCAAGCGCAAGACCACGTCGATGATATCCTGATCCCGGCGGAGGATTTTTCGGCCATGTCGCCCTCGAACCATGGCCCCGCTGGTTCAGGCGCGCTCAGTCTATGACAGGCGCATTCCGGTCTGGCACGGCGCGCCAGGACCGCTATCTTGAGGCGCTCTACAAGCAGACCGTGAAACGGGGCGGGCAAAGCGGTTCGCGCAAGCGGGGTCGTGGACCGGTTGCCCAAGCGCCGGCTGAAATATGACCGTTTCTGGCCGCAAGTTAGGCGAGCTATCGCGATATCGCGCTCCCTCCCCAGATCTATGACGAGCCGATGCCCAACCACCCGCCAGACAGTCTTGCCACAGCTGCGCGCCGGCGGGCGGTCGGATCTGAGCGCGGCAGATAGCGCGGATTTGCGCACAAACCTGTCGCCCCGTCGCGATCTGATCGCGGATTACAACACGACAAACCGTGCCCGCGCCCAAGCCCTGCGCAAGGCCAATCGCGCCTTGATGACGCCATTGGGCGTGCGTGGTGCGGCGCGTGGCGATCTGCTGCCCGCGCGGGCCACGGCCCGGATCCGGCGCGACTATGCCGCCTTGAACGCCGCGCTGCGTGAGCGCTGGTTTCCCGGGCGTGCAGCGGTGTTTTCCGACCCGTAGAATGATGCGTGAAGGGGCAGGGGTTTCGACGCCGAGACAGCCCTCCAGCGGTTTGGCGCCCTGTTTCGTTCCCCACCCGATACGCCCCCCACAGGTGGTATGATCAAACTGATTTAATCGCACGCGGGCGTTTGGCCGCATTCAGGCATATTGTGTGCCGCGGCCATTATTTGCGATCTTCTGTCCTGACTATGCCGGTTTTTATTTTATGGAGTGGCTTTATTTGCAGCGATGTCACGATATAAAGTTTTTTAATTGAAATACTTTTGCGGCCTTGGCTTTTGGCTTGGAATGCGGCGCTATATCCTGAAGTGATATTCACGCGGTCGTATTGATTAGGCGCTATCAACAGGCGGCAGGAAAGCAGGATACTTATGTCGATTTCGACTGTCGTCACTTCAATGAAAGATGAAGCGCCTTATATTATCGAATGGGTCGCCTATCATCGTGCAATCGGATTTGACCGGATTGTGGTGCTGGCAAATGATTGTAGCGACGGCACCCATGAAATGCTCCGGCGGCTGCATGACACCGGCGAGATTTCCTATTATGAAAACGAGGTGCCGCTTGGGGCCAAGCCGCATTCACGCGCATTGAAAATCGCCAATGACGCCGACGAGGTCAAATCGGCCGATTTTGTTATGGTGCTGGATGCGGACGAGTTTCTGGTGGTCAAGCAAGCCCCGCATACGCTGGATGTCTTGATCGATAAACTAAACTCACAACGCGCCGATATGATGGTGATCCCGTGGCGGATGTTCGGATCATCGCATAATATCGAGTTCGAGGACCGCCCCGTGATCGAGCGGTTTTCGCATTCGATGGATGCCGCAGACCTGCCGAAAGTCGGGGTGAAGACCTTGTTTCGTCAGGGCGAAGGCCGCAGGCTGGCAATCCATTTCCCGAAACCCATCATGCAGGGGGGCGAACCTGTCGCAGGGGTGGACGAAGAGGTGTGGATCGATGCCGGTGGCCAGACGCTCGACCGCGATGTGCTGACATGGAACGGCGGGCGCAACGTGATCCGGCGCGACTTTGCCGAAGTGGCCCATTTCATGATCAAGAGCCTTGACGAGTATCTGCTGAAGATTTTCCGCGGCGATGGTCTGATGAATTCCAACCGGCATGGCATCGACTATTGGCGCAAGGCCGATCACAATGCGGTGGCGGATCTGGTTGTGTCTGGCAATGTCCCTGATTTCAAACGGGAATATGCGCGCCTATGCGCCGATCCTGTGTTGATGGAGTTGCATGATACGGCGGTGGCTGCACGGTTTGCGCGCCTTGAGCAGATCTTGGCCAACCCCGATGTCCAGTCATTGCGCAAGATCCTCAAACGCAGCACCGACGGGACATTGCAATCAGACGACATACAGATTTCGCGCGATCTGGTCACGCAATTGTCGCCAGCAGTTAAGGTGGAGGAGCTGATCGAAGGTGATCTGCCCCATTCGACACTGCTGAGTGTGACGGACGCGGGGCTTGCGCAGGCCGGCGATCTTGCGGACAGGATGTTCAAACAGGCCCGCAACAACGCCACCATGTTCTGGCCCGAGAAGAAATTCGCCAAACGCCCGGTCACCAATCTGGTGGAGGGGCTGAAACGGGCGCAGAAAAACGGCCGCGAGGCCACATTGGGCGCGCGCTGGTTTCACAACTATGCCCGCAGCCTGCCAGAGGAAAACTGGCCGGTGGACGAAGAGGTTCTGGTTGTATTCACCCGCGATGACGACACACTGATGAAGGAGTTTCCGGTCCATGTCGCGCGCAGCAAGGCAAAACATGTCGAGAAATCCCAGCGCGGCTTTCCACCGCTACGCGCCACGCTTGACGGTGGCGAGAGCCCGCACGATCTTGAGGCGCTGATTGCCGAGGGCAGGATAGAGGACCCGCGCGCGCGGCTGAAACGCTATCTGGCCGATCACCCCGAGGCGGTGGTGCTTAATCTGGACGATCCCGAGGATGTCGCGGCCCGTATCACGGCGCTTGAGGCGCGCGGGCCATCAGGCCCCACGGTGGCCACATTGCTGCGCGATGTGCTCGATATCGCACCTGTGGCAGCGCCAGAGGCCGCCCGGCAGGCCGCGCAGACCCCCTAAGGCCGCGCGTTTGAACACCGGTCCGGTGCGGCTTTGGAAAAACGCCATGCCGGACCCCACGCGCGCACCATCGTATTGACCGGCTTTACATATGCCGCGTCCATGCCTGCAGGCCAGTAGCTGCTCGGGCCACTGGCTGGTCAGTTTGGGGGTGGTGGGAAAAGAGAGCACGCGCCTCTATCTGGGCTATGACGCCTTGTTTGAATTTACGAATTTTGTCTTTTTGTCATGTCGGGTGCATTAAAATAGAACTATTTTATACGCTATAGCCGACAAATGACGAGAAGGCCGTGTGGCTATCTTGCGCCATTGTAAAGATTATGTAGGGTTCATTGAGCCGAATACGACACGCTGTGTAATATACATATAAGTAAAAATTTTAATGCGCAAAGACCGGATTATGCAAAATAACACTTCTCTTATTTTTGTCGTGGACCCGCCAAACCTTGTGATCGACGCAATACTTCTGCTGGCCTCGATCCGGCGACATATGCCCGATATCCATGTCGTTGGCTATTGTCCGGCCGAGAAGGAAGATAAACTCCCCCCCCAGTTGGTCGAGTTTTTCAACGCCAATAATGCCTCGATCGAATTTATGAAAACCGAGGGTGTTTTTGCGCCCGCCTATAAACAGGGCAACAAGCTGATCGCGGCACAGGCGTCACGCCCGACAGATTTCACGTTGTTTCTGGATACCGATACGCTTGTTATGCGCCCGTTCGATCCGGCAGATATTTTGAAAAGCGGTGAAATTGCGGCCGCTCCCGAGGGACGGTTCACATGGGGCAAGGATCCCGACATGTGGCCGTCGGCCTATACGATTTTCGGACTGGATGTTCCGGCAGAACGGATCGCGCTTGCCAAAACAAATGCGTCCTCACCGCCGTACTTTAATGCAGGCGTCGTTGGTTTTGCCAATGACACCGCAGATGGCCGCCGTTTTGCAGATATCTGGATGGATACCGCGCTACAGATCGATGCCGACCAGCAGGTGCGCGGGCGCCGTCCATGGCTGGATCAGATCGCGCTTCCGGTCGCCATGAAACGTGCGGGCTTCGGATTCACCTTGCTGGACAAAAAATGGAACCTGTCGATGACGCACAAACGCGTCGATCAGGCCGATAACGATGGCAAGCGACGGGTTTTCCAGAAGATCATTGACGATCTGAACACCGCCGATCCGATCATCGCACATTACCACAACCACAGCGCGATGAAGGATCTGGCCTATAGCGGCCTGACAGATGAGATCCTGTCGCAATCCACGTGTTTTCACAGCTATGACGACATCAAATCCAGAATGATCGGCGATGCGCCCCGCAAGGGCGATATCATGCCGGAGTTCCATACGCTGAAGCGGATCAAGGACAAGACGCCCGAGCAAAAAGAGCGTTTTCGGGTGGTTGATGCGATGAAGCGCAAGTTCCAGTCGGGCGAAATCCAAAGGCAGTATTATCAGGACTGGCCCGACAGCATATTGCCGGCATCGGTGCGCAGATGAGCGGTTCAAAATTATAGGCATGGACCCCCGGCACCGATCCCTGAAGCTTCTGTTCCAGAGGCGCAACCATGGCACCGGCACATGAGCGCGGGGCGTCGCGTTTATCACACGCCGCACCGCCATTTTAAAAAACCTCTCCGGCGGGATGACAGAGGCAGAATTTGATGTGCTTGCCGTTTTGGGCATCGGGCCTGCGCGCCCTGCCACAGTTTAAATCAAAGACCCGTCCGGGCGCGGTCACACCCCCGATGCACCGACAACAGGCGACAAGAAGGTACCCTTAAAATGTCTATATCGACAGCTGTTACGTCCATGAAAGACGAGGCGCCTTACATCCTCGAATGGGTGGCCTATCACCGCGCCGTCGGATTTGATCGGATTGTCGTTTTGGCGAATGATTGCACCGACGGCACGCATGAGATTTTGCAGCGCCTTCATGAAATCGGCGCGATCACCTATATTGAAAACGTCGTGCCGCTGGGGGCAAAGCCCCACTCAAGGGCGCTGAAACTTGCCAATGTCTGCGAAGATGTCACCACCGCGGATTACGTCATGGTTCTGGATGCGGACGAGTTTCTTGTGATCAAGCAGGCCCCCCATACGATCGATTTCCTGATCAACAAGATGGCGTCCCATTCGGCCGACATGATGGTGATCCCGTGGCGTCTGTTTGGCTCGTCGCATAACGAGACCTATGAAGATCGACCGATTATCGATCGTTTCACGCAATCGATGGATGTGGCCAAACTACCCAAGGTGGGCGTGAAGACGCTGTTCCGGCAGTCCAGGAACAAGCGTCTTGCGATCCACTTTCCAAAGCCCTTGATGAAGGGTGGCAAGAAGGTCGAAGACACCAGTGACGAGATCTGGATCGATGCCGGTGGCAAGGTGCTCAATCAGGCCACACTGACGTGGAATGGCGGTCGCAACAAGATACATCGTGATTTTGCCGAAGTGGCGCATTTCATGATCAAAAGCCTTGATGAATATCTTCTGAAGATTTTTCGCGGCGATGGGTTGATGAATTCGAACCGGCACGGCGTTGATTACTGGCGCGGGGCGGATAAGAACGACGTCGCAGATTTGATCGTGGCCGACAATATTGCCGGATTTCACGAGGAATACGCACGGCTTCAAAGTGATCCGGTTTTGGCCGATTTTCACAAAAAAGCGGTGAAAAGCCGGTTCGAGCGGCTTGAGAGTATTCTGGCCAATCACGATGTGCAGGCCTTGCGTGCCATCTTGAGGCGCGCCACCTCAGGCAGCCTGACACAAGACGATATCGTCGAGGCGCGGCGCCTTGTGAACCACATGTCGCCCTCGATCAAGAAAGAAAAACTGATCGAGGGCGATGTGCCCCATTCCACCTTGCTGAGCATCACAAACGCGGGGCTTGCGGATGCGGCCACGCTTGGCAAGCGTATGTTTGAAAAATCGCGCACCAACGCCACGATGTTCTGGCCCGAGAAGGACTTTGCAAAACGTCCGCTGGCCAATCTGGTCGAAGGGCTGACGCGGGCGCAGAAAAATGGCCGCACGGCCAACCTCAGCGCGCGCTGGTTTCACAACTACACCCGTGCCGAGCCAAAAGACGGCTGGTTGCTTGATGAAGAAATTCTGGTTGTCCTGACGCGGGATGACGATGTGATCTTGGAGCAGTATCCCGCCTATATCGCCCGTACCCGTGACAAGTTTGTCGAAAAATCGATAGCTGGCTTTGCGCCCTTGCGCGAGGTGATCAAGGGCCATGAAACGCCCGCCGACATGCAGGCGCTGATTGATGCAAAGCGCGTGAACGATCCTCGTGCCCGATTGGCCCTTTTTGTCAAGGACCATCCCGAAGCGGTCGTGCTGAACCTTGACCACCCGCAAGATGTTGTCGGCAAACTGGCCCAGATCGAGGCCCGTGGCCCGTCAGGGCCGTTGGCGGCAAAGCTGTTGCGCGAGGTGCTGGACATCAGCCCGGAGACACACTCTTCCAAAGACGCAGACGCAGACTCTCCTCAGGGTGTGGCCACGCCCCCGCAGGCTGTGGCCGCGCCCCGGCAGCCCGATCCGCGCGAGCCGCCGCGTCAGGCGGGCGGGGCAGGGGCTCCGCCTGCGGTGCCCCGCGCCGATCTGGCCGGTAAGAAGGTGGGGATCATCACCTTGCCGTTGAGCCGCAATATCGGCGGCAACCTGCAATCTTATGCGCTGATGGAGGTGCTCAAGGGCCTCGGATGCGCGCCTGTGCTGATCAACCGGAAATACAACAAGCCTGTGGCGGCCCGCGACGAGGCGCCGCCGCTAATCTCCAACACGATCGGGATGGGCGGTAAAGTACCGAACCGGATGTTCATCGAAGCCAATATCCAGCCGATTTCACGCGGGTTTTATTCCGACGAGGACTTGCGCGATCACATTGCCGATTTCGAGTTCGATGCCGTCATTACGGGCAGTGACCAGATCTGGCGGCCGAAATATGCCCGCGACCTTCTGCCCGACCTGTTTTTGAATTTCGTGACAGATCCGAACACACGCCGGATCAGCTATGCGGCTTCCTTCGGCACCGATAAATGGGAGTATGACCCGGCGCAAACCGCCGCAGCCATCGCGCGGCTGAAGCAGTTCACCGCCATATCGGTGCGCGAAGACAGTGCCAAGGCCCTGTGTGAGCAGCATCTTGGCATGACGGTCGAGCATGTTCTGGATCCCACGCTTCTATTAGGCGCCGATCATTATGTTCCACTGATTGCAGATCACAAGGTGCCTGACGACGCGCGCCAGATTTCCACCTATATCCTTGATCGCACGCCCGACAAGCAGGCCCTTGCCGCAGAGCTGTCAGACCAGCTTGGCCTGCCGGTGCGCACCACAAACGGCACGTTGTTTCTGGATGCGGAAGAAAAGTCCCATCCCAACAGCTTCTTTGTCGAAGGGTGGCTGGCTGCGTTCCACGGAGCCGAGTTCGTACTGACGGACTCCTTTCACGGCATGGCGTTTTCCATCCTGTTTAACAAACCCTTCATTGCCTATGGCAACCAGCAACGGGGCCTTGGGCGGTTCACCTCGCTTTTGCGGCTGGTGGGTCTGGAAGACCGTCTGGTGGTTGATGCGGCCTCCGTCGATATCGCGCAGATGCTCAAACCGATTGATTGGGAGGCGGTGAATGAACGTCTGGCAGGGTTGCGCACCCAGTCCATGGCGTTTTTGGCAAACGCACTGGGCGCGCCCGTGGGGGAGGACGGGCGCACGCAATCGCACGCCCCGCTGGCGCAACCGGCCCCGTCGTCTGCAACCGGTTCGCCCCAAGCCGGTTTGCAGGCGATGCAGCCCATGGCCTGCGCCAATGCAGAGCCGGTTGAAAACCCGCTGAACACTTTTTGTACCGGATGCGGGGCATGTGCGGCCGAAGCCGGTCAAGCGGTCACAATGCGCTGGAGCGGTTCGGGCTTTTTGATGCCGCATCTGGCACAGGGGCAAAGTGCGACACCTGCGCAAGATATTTTACGCGTTTGCCCGTTCAATCCCGATCCCGAAGAGGTGGTGAAGGACGAGGATGCGTTAGGCACGCTGTTTTTGGGCGATGCGGCCTTATCGGACCCGACGATCGGGCGCTACGAGAATTGCTATATCGGCTATAGCAAGGCCTTTCGCCCGACCTCGTCCTCTGGCGGTATCGGCACATATGTGTTCGAGCAGCTTCTGGCGCGGGGCGATGTCGATGCTTTGGTGGTGGTGCAAGGTGATGACGATAGCGGCTTTCGCTACCGGATGTTTCACAAGGGCGAAGACCTTGGCCGGATGTCGAAAACACGGTATTTTCCTGTCACCCTCAACGAGGTTTTCGAGAAGATCGATGCGTTCGACGGGCGCGTGGCCGTGTCGGGGGTGGCGTGCTTTATCAAGGCCATCCGGTTGCGCCAGCATTACAATCCGGAATTGAAAAGTAAAATCGCATTTCTTGTCGGTATTATATGCGGCGGCCTTAAAAGCCGGTTCTTCACCGATTTCCTGGCACAAAGCACAGGCGCAAAAGGCAGTTATAAACACCCCGAATACCGTGTGAAATCACCCGAAAGCATGGCGAGTGATTATTCATTTTCTGTAATGGACGCAAAAGACAAACAACGCTCTGTCAGGATGCGCAAACTGGGTGACATGTGGGGTACCGGACTTTTCAAATCCAAAGCTTGTGATTTTTGCACCGATGCGATGACGGAATTGGCCGATCTTTCTTTGGGTGATGCGTGGCTTCCCGATTATAATAAAGATGGCATGGGTCATAATGTGGTGATCACACGCAGTGCGCTTGCTGATGAGATAATACAACATGGAATTGCCATTGGTGCGTTGGAGGGCCGCTTTGCGCATAAGGATCTGATGATCCGGTCGCAAAAAGGCGGGGTCACCCATAAAATGGAAACCATTAAATTCCGAAAGTGGATGACTGAAAACTTTGACCGCCTGCCTGCCCCTTATGTGCGAGAACGTCTTTTGACGGACATCAATGTGGTTAATATGATGGTGCAGCTTTTACGTGATCGCGTGCGCGCAAAAAGCTTACGTAACTGGCGTGAAAATCAGGATGCGAAAACATTCAAACGCGCGATGGAGCCTGCGCGCAGGATGCTGAAAGCGGTCACCTCGGCACGCAAGGAGGCCGACGCGGTCAATTCGGATGTCCAGCATGTCCTGAACTCTGCTGGCCCGGGTCTGCGGGTGGACTGTCAGGTGGCTGCGATCCGGCCCTTGCTGCGCTGGTTGAACCGCGAGCTGAGCGCAGGCCGGTTGAACGTGGATATGCTATTGTCCATTGCCCCGACGCTGAAATAAATCACGGAAATCAGGTGCGTGGGCGGGCGTTGTTTTACGAGGCCGGCCGCGTGAAGGGCCGAACCGTGAATGGACTTTTTTTCCCATCTGCGGGCACAGCTGTTTTAAAGGACAGCGGCCCGCGAGATGTTTTACTGCCCCGCGCCTTTTGATCAAAGCCCGCGACACGATATTTATCGCGACTTGTTGATGAGGTTTTATCGCGCGATAAGCCTCATGCATTCCCTTCAGACAGGAGTTATTTTTTTCAAAGTATAAAGTGCTTTCCGAAACGCCGCATTATCGCATTGTCTATCATCCAGCGGAAAATAAATCCGATAAACTGGTTGTAACATTTTCCACACGGGCTGAGAAAATAGGATTTTCCGGTTTCGGGACCCAAGATGCCGTGTCTTTAGGATATGACACGATATTCGTCAGCTCCCATCACAAACTCATGCATCGCAATCTGGATATAGATACGTTGGAGGCGATTGTCTCGAAGGTTGCAGCCGGCAGGGATATTGTCGCATTCGGTGCGGATACAGGGGCCTATGCGGCGCTTTATTTCGGCGGTAAATTGAATGCGAAAATATTGGCGTTTTCACCAAGGCTGCCCGTGCATCCCTATTTGTCTTCGAAAACGGATGACTCTTATCGTAATTTGAAACATGTCGTCGATCTGAAAGATGTGGCGCTGAGTGATCACCGGCCGGTTGTGGTGTATGACCCGCTGGAGGATATGGATGCCAAATTTTTTGAGGAGTGGGTTTCGCCCGCGTATCCGGATGCGACTGTGTATCTCACGCCAATGGCCGGACATAACGTCATCTGTCAGATGAAAGACAGCGGTACATATGATCTGGCTATTGCGGAATTGTTGAAGGGAAAGCGCCCCAAAACCATGCCTGTGTGGGAGCGCGGCCATTATAATCATCATTACGAAAAAGGGTTTCTTGCCGCCCGCAACGGCAGCGACAAGAAAGCCATCTATCATTTCAAGGCCGCGCTGAAACTCTGCGAAAAGCTGCATATCTTTTATGCGTTGACGCGGAGCGCCCGACAGGTTGGGGATGCGGATCTGGAAGCCAGAACCAAGCTGGCCACATATCACTACAAAAAATCGCGCCATGCCCGGATGCGCGCTACAAAAGAGGCCTGAGCGGGTCTGGCGGCCCCCTTGTGCCCCGTTTGTGATTAGTGGCGGCTCATATGCCCGCCGCGTTGGTCTGTGTGGCACAAAGCGCGCGCGCGCCGCGGAACGGCCATCGGCATGATGCGCAGGCCCCATGCCGACAGAGGGGTCTCTCCCGAAGGAGGCTGTTTGACCGGTGGTCTTAACGGACGGCCGGCGGTGTCGGGGTTTTGGCCTTTTGCTCCAGCGCGCGTGCCATATGGCTCAGGCCGCTGAGCTGGGGCAGAAACACGGCCTGAAGCGCGTGATACAGGTCAGGTTTACCGGCAAACTGATGGCCACAGGGGCGGTTTTGCGCGTCCAGCTCTGGATACCAGCCGCCCGCATCTGTGTCGATCAGATGCGTGTGCGCAAATTCCCAGACCTTGCGGTACCACGCCTCGTCGGACGGCGTGCCGCCATCAAGGTTTTGCAACGCACTGAGCGCGCCCATCGCCTCGGCCACAGGCCACCAGTAGCGCGTTTTGATATCGGGTGTGCCAGTGGTATCAAGCGTATAGTAAAATCCGCCCGCAGTTGGATCCCATGCATCCTCCAGCGCGCGTTCGATCAGGTGGCGGGCGCGGGCCGGTGCCTCCGTCCCATCGGGACGCCCCGACAGATCCCAGTGTTGCAGCAGCAACCGGCCCAGTTCGAACGAATGGCCCGGCGTGCTGCCCGCAGGGCGAAACATCGGGTTGCCACTATAGCCCGCATCGACCTGCCAGTTTTCGGTATAATGCTCCGGCAGGCGGCCACCATGCTGCGGCGCGATCTTGCCTACAAAAAACGACAGGATGCGGCCCGCGCGATCAAGATAGACCTGATCGCCGGTGGCCTCGTAGGCGGTCAGGAAGGCCTCGACCGCGTGCATGTTCGCATTCATCCCGCGATAGCTCGAGAAAGGCTGCCAGTCGCGGGTAAATTCGTCGCGCAAAAGGCCCGCCGCCTCGTCCCAGTAATGCGCATCGATCACCGCGCGCACATCTGCCAGAAGCCTGTCGGCCTCGGGGTGGTCGACCATTTTGGCAGAGGCCGCCGCCAGCAGCACGAACACATGGCCATAGGCCAGTTTCGTGCCGTCTTTCACGCCGTTTGCATCAAACGACCAGACATAGCCGCCAAAGTCCGTATCGCGGTGGCGGGTCCATAAACAGTCCAGGCCCGCATCGATGGTGGCGTGTGTGTCGGGCAGGCCCGCCTTTTGTGCCAGTGCGAAGGAATGCACCAGCCGCGTGGTCGTGTGCAATTCCTGCACGTCATCGGGCAGGGGGGCGCCCTGCAGATCAAGCGTGCAAAACGTGCCGTCCGCGCGCAGGCTGGGGCGGAAGAAATCGACCTGACGGGTCGCATCCTCGCGCAGGAACTGCAGATGCTCTGGCTGCGCGCGCAGCAGCGACGGGGGGGGGTTGGGCGAAAGGGTCATATGAACTCGGGTCCTTTGGAAATGGATCAAGGCGTGCACAGGGCCGTATTCAGGCGGCATCGCCCAGCAGACTGGCGGTGATCAGATGCTGTGCATAGGGGTGATTGGCGCGACCGGCCCCGATATCTTCGGGGCTCAGCTCGTCCACGAACACGCCGTGCTGCATCACGAAGATACGGTCACACATATGCGCCACCACCGACAGATCGTGGCTGACCAGAAGATAGGTCAGATTGCGCTCTTCGCGCCGGTCAGACAACAGGTTGAGGATCTCTGCCTGAACAGACACATCCAGCGCGCTTGTCGGTTCGTCAAGCAGCAGCAACGCAGGCTCCACGATCAGGGCGCGTGCGATGGCCACACGCTGGCGCTGGCCGCCCGACAACTCGTGGGGGAAACGGTCGGCAAATTCCGCAGGCAGTCCCACTTCGCTCAGGGCCGCCGCGATCCGCTCGCGGCCATGGGGCAGGCCCATGCACCGCGCAGGCTCCGACAGGGCGCGCCCGATGCGGTGGCGCGGGTGCAGCGATCCGAAGGGGTCTTGGAACACCATCTGGGCCGCGCGCAGGTCTTCCTTCTGGCGTTCGGGCCTCACCGGCTTGCCGTTGAGCGAGACATGGCCCGTCCAGCCGCCCTCAAGCCCGACCAGGCAGCGCAGCACTGTGGATTTACCGCAGCCCGACTCTCCGACAATTCCCACGCATTCGCCGCGTGCCACGCGTAGGTCAATCCCGCGCACTACATGTGTTTCGGTTTTGCGCGACCGGAAACGTACGTGGAAATCCTGCACATCGATCATGGTCATAGGGTCTCTCCGGCCAAGGGGGTGTGGGAGGGCTCGAAGCTTTCACGGTCCGGCACGCGCAGGCGGTGGACGGGGTGGCGTGCATCGGGCATCGCGGCAATCAGCGAGCGGGTATAGGGGTGGCGGGCCTCCTCCAGCCGTGTGAGGTTTTCAACAATGCGGCCCTTGTACATCACCAATATCCGGTCGCAAAACGAGGCGACCATCCGGATATCGTGACTGATCAGCAAAAGGCTTGATCCGTTCGAGGTGACCAGCTCGTCGAGCAATGATAATACCTCGCCGCGCACCGAGACATCCAGCGCGCTTGTGGGCTCGTCTGCAATCACCAGTCTGGGGGCCGATAACAGCATGGCCGCGATCATCACGCGCTGGCCCATGCCGCCCGAAATCTGGTGCGGATAGGCGCGCATCACACGTGCCACATCGCGGATCTGGACCCGTTCCAGCATGGCGGCGGCGGCTTGGGTGGCGTCTTTGCGCGACATGTTCCCGTGCAATAGCGCGGTTTCCGCGACCTGCCGCCCGATGGGCAGCACCGGATTGAGCGAATAGCGCGGATCTTGCATGATGAGCGAAAGCCGGTTGCCACGCAGCGATTGCATCTGGCGTTCGGTTTGATCCAGCAGATCAAGCCCGTCGAAATGCAGCCGCCGGGCGGTGACATGTGCAGACGGTGGCAACAGCCCCATGATCGCACGTCCGACGGTGGATTTGCCCGAGCCGCTTTCGCCCACGATCCCGACCTTGTCGGCCCCGAGGGTGAAGCTGACCCCGTCGACGGCCCGCACACTGCCGCGCCCGAATGCGACGTTCAGATCGGACACTTCGAGTATCTGGTTTTCCATCTCTGTCTTATCCTCGTGTGTGGCGGGGGTCGAGAATATCACGCATCGCATCGCCCAGGACGTTGAACGCAAGGCTGGTGATCAGAATGGCAAAGCCCGGCATGACAGCCACCCACCATTGATCCAGCATGAAACGCCGCCCCGCCGAGATCATCGCCCCCCATTCTGGCATCGGCGGCTGCGCCCCGAGCCCCAGAAAGCCCAATGATGCGGCCGTCAGCGTGATCGTGGCCATATTCAATGTCAGGCGCACCACGACCGAGGGCACACACATCGGCGCGATATAAAGCAGCAACAGCCGCAGATGGCTTGCGCCATAGATCCGGGCGGCGGCCACGTAATCGGTGTTGCGCACGACCAGAGCCTCGGCGCGCGCAAGCCGCGCAATCGGTGGCCATGCGGTCAGCGAAATCGCGATGATCGCGGTGTTGAGCCCCGCGCCCAAAGCGGCGGCAAAGGCCAGCGCCAGAACCAGCGACGGAAACGACAGCACCACATCGGTGAAGCGCATCAAGATCGCATCGGTGCGGCCGCCGAAATAGCCTGCCGTGATCCCGATCATCAGCCCCACAGGGCCCACGATCGCCGAGACCGAGAGCACGGTGCGCATGGTGATCTGTGCCCCCCAGATCAGGCGGCTCAGGATGTCGCGGCCGAACTCGTCGGTGCCCAGCCAGTGCTGTGCAGAGGGGGATTGCAGCGCCTCGCCCAGCGATTGGCGGGCGGCCGGATAGGGCGCCAGAAGGGGGGCGAAAACGGCTGCAAGGATCAAGATCATGATCACGATGAAGCCCGCATGTCCCAAAGGCTCGCGGCGCAGATCGCTGTAGAACCTGCGCAGGGCCATGCCGGCCCCGCTCATGCGGGTCTGGGTGGGGGTCTTGAGGGGAAATGTATCTTGCATGGGCTCATCCTTCCCCTGTGCGGGGGTCAAGAAACGCGTAGGCGATATCAGACAGGAAGTTCAGCGTCATGAACATCAGACCGATGACCATGGTGCAGGCCACGACGGCATTCATATCGCCGATCAGCAGCGCCGAGGTCATGTATTGTCCCAGTCCGGGCCACGAGAAAACGATTTCCGTCACAACCGCCCCTTCGAGCAGGCCGCCGTAGGAAATGGCCAGAATGGTCACCAGCTGGACCGTGATATTGGGCAGGATGTGATGCATCAGGATGCGCGCTTGCCCTGCGCCTTTGGCCCGGGCGGCCACGACGTAATCCTGATTGAGCTGTTCGAGTGTGAAGGCCCGCGTCATGCGCGTGATATAGGCCATGGCCGCATAGGCCAGCATCGATGCCGGCAATATGATGTGGGAGACGGCATTCCAGAAGATTGCGGTCTCGCCCGCCAGCAGGCTGTCGATCAGGATCATGCCTGTGACTGGTGGCACAAGCCCCTCGTAGAACACATCCACACGGCCCGGACCGCCTGCGATCTGAAGCCATGCGTAAAACACCACAAGCCCCACGATGCCGAACCAGAACACCGGAATGGAATGGCCCACAAGCGAGATGATCCGTGCGATGTGATCGATCCATGTGTCGCGGTTGAAGGCGGCGGCCAGCCCCAGCGGCACCCCCAGTATGAAGGAGATGATGATCGCCAGCGTGGCCAGTTCGAGCGTGGCGGGAAAGGCGATTTTCAGATCATCCAGAACAGGCCGGCCGGTCATCGCGGCAAAGCCCAGATCGCCATGCACAAGATCGCGCAGATAGGAGACGAACTGCCAGATGACCGGCTGGTCCAGCCCCAGCCGTTCGCGCATCGCGGCATAGGCCTCGGGGCTTGCCAGCTCGCCCACAATCGCGCCCACCGGATCGGTTGGCAACAAGCGCCCGATGGTGAAGGTCACGGCAATCAGGGCGAATATGCTGATGGCGAATTGCAGCACGCGCCCTGCGAAGGCGCGTGCTGGTCCACCCAGAGTGTCACTCGACATGTTGGATCAATCCGTTTTCGTTACGTTTTCAAGCCGCACGACGTTTTGCGGGTGGCCTTTATAGCCTTCCACACGATTGCTGATGGCAATCGGCAGGAACCGCTCGAACATCGGATAGACGGCGGGCACATCTTCGATGAACTTGCGCTGCATATCCTCAAAGAGCACGCCACGTTTTTCGGGGTCGTTTTCCTTGAGCGCCGCGGCCGTGATCTGGGTCAGCTCGGGGATATCCCATGCCGAACGCCAGACGAAGTTTCCGGCGTTATTGGCCTCGCGGGAGTTGTCGGGGTTGCTCGAGAACTGCTCCATCGCGCCCATGACATTGGGCATATAGGCGCCTGTCTGCGGGATCAGGATATCGAAATCGCGCCCGCGGTGGGCAGAGATGATATCGGCGCCCGAGCCCTGGATCACTTGGGCGCGCACGCCGATTTCTGCCAGACCGGCCTGAACGGCTGTGGCCAGTTCCACACGCGGTGTTTGCGCGATGGTCTTGATCGTGACCGAGAACCCGTCGCTATAGCCGGCCTCCTCCAGCAGCTTGCGCGCAGCCTGCGGATCATAGTTCCAGCCCTCGGGGTCGGGGATTGCGTGATCGTAATCTACCGGCACAGGCACATGGCGGGTGCGGCCATAGGGACCAAGGATGGCGGTTTCGATCCCCTGATAGTCGATCGCCTTGAACAGGGCCTCGCGGACTTTCGGATCGGCCAGTTCGGGGCGTTCTTGATTGAGCGCCAGCACATAGAACCCGCCTGTGGGAATGGATTGCACGGTGACGGCGTCTGAATCCTTGAAATAGGTCGTGTCGCCTGCCGACAATGCGCCAGCGATGTCGATGTCGCCACGCTCCAGCATAAGGCGTTCGACCTGACTTTCGGGCACATGGCGCATCACCACACGTTCCAGCTTCGGCGCGCCGTTCCAGTAATCGTCGCGCGCATCCATCAAGACGATATTGTTGGGATCCCAGCGGTTGAGGGTGAACGGACCCGACCCCGCGCCATTGGTGCGCAGCCATTCGTTGCCCTGATCGCCGTTGGCATCATGCGCCTCGACCTCCTCGCGGTCGATGATGCTCGCGGCCACTTCCGACAGACGATACAGCATCAGGTCGCCTGCGATATCTCCTGTCAGATCCAGCCGGAAGGTATGCGCGTCTTCGGCATGCAGCATGCTTGCGATATTCTCGGCGGTGTATCCGGCGGGCTTGAGTTTGGAGGACGGGGCCTGATCAAGCGTCATCAAACGGGTGAGCGACCAGACAACATCTTCTGCGGTGACCGGGCGGCCAGAGGCGAACGTGGCATTCTCGCGCAGTTTGAAGGTGATGCTTTCGGGGGTCACCTCCCAGCTGTCGGCAAGTTGCGGTGACAGGGTGCCGTCTGGTTCGCTGCCCACAAGGCGGTCATACATGTTGGCCATGATCTCGAGCGAGGTTGCCTCCTGCCCCTGATGGGGATCGAGCGAGACCACCTGCGCAAGCGAGGTGCCATAAACCAGCGTGTCGGCTGGCGTCTCGGCCAACAGGGGGCTGCTGAGCGCGGTGGATAGCAGGCAGGCGGTGGCAAAGCCGCGAACGGAAATGCAGGTCACAATGGTCTCCTCCCATTATTCATAATATGAATTATGGTGTGGTAGCACGCGAAACCGCTGTAAAACAAGCTTTAACACAGCCTATTTCATAACTTTCAAAGAAAATGGTCTGATAGATTTTAAAGCTCTTTCAAATTCGTATTATTTCATAGTATTAATTACGAAATTGGTCTGCTTTTGGAGAAGATGAATGCATCTGGGCACGCAGTTTCCGGCACGCGATGACAGCGACTATCAGGTTATGAAGCAATTGGGTGTGGATCACATCTGTGCCGACCCCGAAGGGGACTGGCGCGAGTGGGATCTGGACCATCTTGTCCGGTTTCGCAAAAAGGTCGAAAGTTTCGGGCTGACGCTGGATATGGTGCAGCTGCCGCTGGCGTCTGTGTCGGTGGATCGGGCGCAATGCCGTGATGTGCTGATGGCCGGGCCACAGCGCGATGCCGAAATCGACCGTATCTGCCAGCTGATCACGGATTGCGGGGCGGCGGGTATTCCTGCAGTCAAATACAACTTCAACTTTATCGGCATCCCGCGCACACCGATGGAGCAGGGCCGGGGCGGGTCGAAAAACGAGGCCTTCCGCTGGGATCTGGCCGACCAGGACGCCGAAGGGCCTGCGGGCATTCTGGCGGAAGAAGAGATCTGGGACAGGTTGCGTTACCTTCTGGACCGTCTGGTGCCTGTGGCCGAACGTGCGGGCGTGCGGCTGGCATGTCATCCGCACGATCCCGCAACCCCGCCCGGATATAAAGGCGTCACACGTATTTTGGGAACGGTCGAGGGGCTCAAGCGCTTTGCCCAGATGTACGACAGCCCTGTGCATGGATTGAATTTCTGCATCGGCACCTTGGGCGAGATGGTCGAGGATGTGTCCGAAGTGCCTGAAATCACGCGATGGTTCACCACGCGCGGCAAGGTGATGAATGTCCATTTCAGAAATATTTCAGGCGCGCGTTATTCCTTTATGGAGACGTTCCCGGAAGAGGGCGATATCGACATGCCCGCAGTGCTCGACGTGCTGCACGAGACCGGATATCAGTATATGGTGATGCCCGATCACGCACCGACCTTGTCGGGGGAAAACCAACGGGGTGTGGCCTTCGCCTTTTGCTATGGATATATTGCCGCATTGATGCAGAAATACCGTGTAAACCCTGCCTGATCCGGGCGCCTGCATATATTTTGCGGTGGGCCTGAACGGGATGGAACTGGCTGATGGAGACTGATCTGAACACTCGTAAACCCCGCCTGTCGGAGCGTGTCGTCAAACAGCTCAAGGAAGAAATCCTGTCAGGCGCGCTTTCGCTTGGCAGCCAGTTGCCGACAGAGCCCGGTCTGATGGAACGCTTCAACGTAAGCCGCACAGTCGTGCGCGAGGCGATTGCCGCCTTGCGCAGCGACGGGCTTGTAAGCTCGACCCAAGGGCGCGGCATGTTTGTCACCGAAGTGCTGCCGGGGGCGTCGATCTGGCGCCCGCCGCAAGAGCGGATGGATGTGCCGCGCACGATGGAGCTTTATGAATTCCGTCTGGCGTGGGAGCCCGAGGCCGCAGCCCTTGCCGCCGTGCGCCGCAGTGCAACGCAGGAACATGAAATCCGCTCTGCCCACGAGGCGGTGTGCCGCGCGCTGCAAGCCAACCGCTTTCCGCTGCATGGCAACCGTGATTTCCATCTGGCGATTGCGCGTGCCACAGGCAACCTGATCTATGAAGAGGCCTTGCTGCATTTCGGCCCGCATGTGGCCCCGCATACCGAATACCCCAACCTGTCACCCGAGCAGGGGGCGAAATATTTCCGGACCGTTGTGATCGAACACGAGCGTATTCTGGAGGCGATTTCCGCCCGCGATCCGGACGCGGCCCGCGCGACCATGCTGGCGCATTTGCAGCGCTCTGTTGCCTCCTATCACGAAGAAATCCGCGAAGGCGCGTCGATCAACGCGATCAAGCCGTTCGAAGGCGCCAAGACCGGCTAGCCCGCGCGTGGTACAGTCTTTTTGCGCGCGGGGTCCTGCGCAGGTCCTGTACGGGGCGCTGCTGTGGCGCGCCCCGTTCTCCCCGTCCGTTTTCCGGGCTGTTTTTTTGGCCTATTTTTTGGCCCAATTTCTGGCCCCTATCTGCATGCATATTGTCGTCGCACCGGTTGTTGGGCCCGGGTGTGATGCCATGGCGTCTTGCGGTGTGTGCAAAACGCCATCAGCCCCGTGTGCCCGCGCCGGGCCGATGCGCAGTCAGCCTGCAGGCGTGTGCCGGAGTGGTGCCTGACCGGCATCTTTTCCAAGGCGAGACGAACGCCCAACGGACACCCTTCGGGCAAACGTGGCGACGGTCATAGGATTAGTGAAAAAAATTAATACGACTACTGTACTTTTTCATAGTATGTATTATGCAATATACATAATTTCGAGGGTAGACTCACGATATCGGTTGCCACAAAGCGAGGGATCTTTGCCTTTTAGCGGGGCTGGCGGTCGGGGTGGAGGCTAGAACTTTTCCGGGGAGGATGGAAATGAAGCAGATATGGGTGCGCACCGTTTTGGGGGGCTGTCTGGCGGCAGGGCTGGCGGCGTCCGCGAGTGCGGAGACATTGACCGTATGGTCGCGTCAGACCGAGAAATCTTCAGCGGTCGTTGATGCGGTGATCAAGGCGTTCACGGACAAAACCGGCATCAAGGTAGAGACCTTCTACAGCAGCGTCGATTTCGAACAGCGTCTGGCACGTGCGGCTGCGGCCCGCCAGTTGCCCAATGTCGTGATCAACGATGCCTCGCAGGTGGGGCATATGCAAAAGATGGGCATCATCGAGCAGATCGACCGTGACCAGATCGAGGGTGCCGACAAGGTGTCTGACACGGCATGGAAAAGCGCCGAAGGCTCTGACGGAAATTATTATGCGGTGCCGATATCGGCGCAGGCGTTTGCGTTGTTTGTGCGCAAGGACTGGCGCGAGGCGCTCGGGATGGAGCAGCCCAAGACCTGGGAGGAGATGCGGGCTTTGGCGCAGGCCTTCACCCATGACGATCCCGATGGAAACGGCAAGGATGATACGTTCGGTATCTCTATTCCGGCCTCCTCGACACGCGGATATGCCAGCTGGTTCATGAGCCATTTCCTGTGGCAGGCCGGTGGCGGCTTTGTCACGAAAACCGAAAACGGCTTCCTGCCGGCGCTCGACCAGCCCGAAAACGCGCAAGCCGTCGAATTTGTACGCGGGCTGATATGCGATGGCCTGTCCCAACCGGGTGCGATCAACGCCACCACGGCAGACAGCCTGCCGGCATTCCGTTCCGGTCAGGCGGGCATGTTGGTCGATGGTCCCTATGATCTTGGCGAGATCGCCAAAGAACCGGGTCTGGACAAGACCGAGGTGATCGTTCTGCCAGCCGGACCGGGCGGGATTGCAGCCCTTGCCGAAGGCACGAGCGCCTATATGCTCAAAGGCAACAAGGACAAGGACGCGGCCTTGCAGTTCATGTCGTTCCTGATCTCGCCAGAGGCGCAGGAAATCGGGATGAATGTCGGCTCGGAAGTCACGCCGCTTGTCCGCCTTCCGGTGAACGAGGATATCGACGTGCTCAAGATGCGCAACGATCCGCGGTGGGAAGTCTATCAAAAGACGTTCCAGGACTACGGCCATTACATGCCGTCCGTCCCCGACTGGACGCCGATCCGGCAGATGACGGGCGAGGGGTTCAACACTATTCTGGCCCAATGCGACGGCGATATCCCCGCACAGCTCGCGGGTCTGAACGATCAGGTTGCCGACGCGTTGCGCGATCAGGACGTTCTGGACCCGTCCTATAACTGACATTTTCAACCCTGCCCCGCGCAGCGCGCCGAGTGAGGTTGCGCGGGGCCTCCCCCATTTTTCGTTAAGTTGCGAGGACCTTCATGTCTGACGCCAAGGTCGAAGACCCGCGTGCAAACGCACAAGGCCGCACCCCGAAACGCCGGCGTCTGTCGCGCAAATTCGGCAGGTCGCTTGTGCCATGGCTTTACCTGCTGCCGGCGCTGGTGATTTTCAGCTGGTTCAAATTCTACCCGATGGTGTTGGGCTTTGTGATGTCGTTTTACGATATCCAGTTTTATGCCCCCAGCGAATGGGTCGGGCTCGCAAATTTCTCGCGCGCGTTTCACGACACCCAGCTGATGGTCGCGATCGGTCATACGGCCCTTTATGTGATCGCCGAGACCTTCGGGGCGGCGATTGTGGCCTTCTTTCTTGCCTTCGCGCTTGAGGGGCAGGCCCGCCACATCCGCTTTATCCGCACCGCGATCTTTCTGCCTGCGATTACCAGCGTGGCCATTATCGCCGAGATCTGGCGGATCTTCTTCAACTCTGCCCAATACGGGCTGGTCAATTCGTTCCTCGATCTGCTGGGCATCCCCGCGCAAGGCTTCCTGACCGATCCCGATCAGGCGCTTTGGGTGCTGATCTTGATGAGCATCTGGAAAAACGCGCCCTATAATATGGTGATTTTTCTGGCGGGCCTCGTCAGCATCAACCGCGAACTTTACGATGCGGCCGATGTGGATGGTGCCAGCCTGTGGCGCAAGATCTGGCATGTCACGCTACCGGGTATCGTGCCTGCGATCTCTGTCGTGATCATGTTGTCGTTCATCCGTGGCTTCCGTGTGTTCACCGAAGTCTATGCCACAACGGGCGGGGGGCCTGCGGGATCGACCTCGACGATCATGACCCATATCTACAAGGTCGGCTTTGAGCAGATCGATTACGGGTATGCCTCGGCGGTGTCGTTCATGCTGCTGGCCTTCACGGTGGCGCTGACGTTGCTGCACACCAAAATCAAATCAAAATTCTTCGGTTGACGGGGCCCTGATATGAAGACTTCTCTTCCGCTTCGTGTGGCGAAATTCGTGGTCTATGCGATCATCCTTCTGATCTTTGTGGGGCCGTTCTGGAGCATCGTCATGACCGCCATCAGCGGTGTCAGCCTGAAGCCCGGACAGCTGGCGTTGCTGCCCCAAAGCCCGACATTCGATAATTTCAAGGTGGCCTTCCTTGATATGCGGGTCTGGCGCTATCTGCTCAATTCGATGGTGGTGGTGTCGTTCGGGACCATCGCGCAAGTTGTGGTCAGCGCGCTTGCGGCCTATGCGCTGGCACGCAAGAAATTCAGGGGCGCGGCAATTGTCTCGTTGTTGATCCTCAGTACCCTGATGCTGCCCGAAGAGGTCATCGCGATCCCGCTGTATCTGGTCACAATCAAGCAGCTGCCGGTGATCGACACCTCGATCTACAACACCTATTTCGCGATGATCCTGCCGGTGGTGGGCTGGGCGTTCTCGATTTTCATGCTGACAGAGTTCATGCGGGCCGTGCCCAAAGAACTGGAGGAGGCGGCGCGGATCGATGGCGCGAACGACTGGCAGGTGTTTGGTCATGTGATCCTGCCCCTGATCCGTCCGGCGCTTGGCACCGTGCTGATTTTCGGCTTCATCATGATCTGGGACCAGTATCTGCTGCCGTTGGTGGTGATCAACGACCGCGATCTGGAAACACTGCCTGTGGCGCTGGCGTCGCTGCGCTCGGATCCGTCCATCACCCCCAATATCATCGTGGCCGCGACACTGATCGCGATGGCCCCCAGCGTCATCGTTTATCTGTTGCTTCAAAAACACTTCAACCGCGGCCTGATGGCCGGAGCGGTCAAGGGGTAAGCGCCGGTTTCGGGCCTGTCTGTAAAGAAAAGAGGACAAAATGGGAGCCGTTAAGCTTCAAAACGTGTGTAAATCCTTCGGCGGTCACGATGTCATCAAAGATGTCTCCATCGATATCAACGAGGGTGAATTTTGTGTGCTGATCGGGCCGAGCGGTTCGGGCAAATCGACCTTGCTGCGTCTGATTGCGGGGCTTGAGGAGGCGACATCGGGCCGGGTGGAGATCGCGGATCGTGATGTCACCGACCTTCCTGCCAAAGAGCGTGATATCGCGATGGTGTTTCAAAGCTACGCGCTTTATCCGCAGATGAGCGTGCGCGACAATATGAGTTTTGCGCTGCGCTTGGCGCGCCGGCCCAAAGACGAGATCGCCCGCAAGATCGATGATGTGGCCCAGATGCTGGGGCTCGAGGCGCTTTTGGACCGTTTGCCGAAAGAGCTTTCGGGCGGGCAACGCCAGCGGGTGGCAATGGGGCGTGCGATCGTTCGCAATCCGGCGGTGTTCTTGTTTGACGAGCCACTTTCCAATCTTGATGCCAAGCTTCGCTCGCAGGTGCGCGGCGATATCCGCGATTTGCACAGGAAATGGCAGACCACGTCCGTGTATGTCACCCACGATCAGGTCGAGGCGATGACAATGGGCGAAAAGATCGTGGTGCTGCGCGACGGTCAGGTCGAACAGGTGGGCACGCCGCTTGAGCTTTACGATCAACCCGATTGTGTCTTTGTGGCAAGCTTCATCGGCTCTCCGGCGATCAATATGATGCAGGCCCGCGTGGGCGCAGGCGGCAAAACGCTGGTGCTGGCAGAGGCCGAAGTGGCATTGCCGATGCCAGCGGGGTATGATTTGCGCGACGATCAGGATGTGTTGCTGGGCATCCGGCCCGAGTATCTGGAAGCGGTGACGGGCCATGTCGATCATGCGCTGCCTGCAACCGTACATGCGGTGGAAAGCACCGGATCTGACACCACCGTGATTTGCAACTCGCCCGTCGGGCAGGTTCTGATTGCCTCGAAAAGCCGCAGCGATCTGGCGCCGCAGCAGAAGGTTTTCTTGCGCTTCACCGAAGGCAAGGAGATCTTGTTTGACAAAACGACCGAGCGCCGCATCGTGCCTGCACCGCGTCCAGTATCGTCACTTGCCGATGTCCGTTAAGGCGCTCGAATAAGGGTCCCGAAGATGAGCCAACATGTCGCGGAGTTTTACGCACAGCGTAAACTGCAGTGTGAATGCACCTTGGGCGAAAGCCCGGTGTGGGATCCGCTCACGGGGCAGGTGCTGTGGATCGATATGTCCCAGCGGCGCCTTTTTCGACTGGCGTGGCCTGATGGCGCGGTGGAACAATTTGCCTTGCCGGTGATGGTCAGCGCGTTGGCGCGCCGTGCGGAGGGTGGGTTGATCGCCGCGACCGATCAGGGATTTGCCCTGCTTGATCTGGAAAATGGCGCGGTGCAGATCACACCGCTTGGTGGCCCCGATCTTGGCGGGCGGTTCAGGATGAATGACGGGGCCTGCGACCGTCAGGGGCGGTTCTGGGCGGGATCACTGGCGTTTGACAACGCCGCCCCTGATGGCTGGGGTGGCTTGTTCAGCCTAGGGGCCGGTCACGAGGTGACGTCGCGCGGCGGGCAGTTCCGTACCCAGAACGGTCTGGCATGGAGCCCTGACGGCACGCGTATGTATGTATCGGATTCGCATAAATCGCGACCCCATGTGGCGGTATATGATTTCGACCCTGACACCGGCGCCTACCACAATGAACGGCTGTTTGCCGATCATGGCCAGCTTGGCGGGCGCCCCGACGGGGCGGCGGTTGATGTGGATGGCGGCTACTGGAGTGCGGCCAGCGATTCCGGCCGGGTCGTGCGGCTGACCCCTGACGGACGTATCGATGCGGTGATCCATGTGGGCGAGACGAACCCGACAAATATCTGCTTTGTGGGCCCTGATTTGCGCACGGCAGTGATCACCACCCTCAGGCCCGGCGGCGGCCCGCCACCGGGTGGCGATATCCATGTGGTGGATCTGCCGTTCCAAGGGCTGGGCGAGGCGGTGTACAAGGCCTGAGGCCAAAGCCCGACGCGAAGGCCACCCCGCCTGTCTGTCAAGGCGCGCCAACGCGCCTATCCCCCCGCACCGTCGCGTGTCCGGCCCATGGCCGGGTGCGTGGGATAGTCGGCGCGTGGGATAAAGGCGGGGGCCGCGCGGGTTTGACGCCTCAAAGCAGCAGGGGGCTTTTGCCAGCCGGTGGGTGCAGGCGCTGCTGGCCCATCGCGACCGGCCTGTCGAATAAAAACCCCTGTACCTCCATACAGCCCTCTTTGGCCAGAAACTGCATCTGCTCGGACGTCTCCACCCCTTCGGCCAGAACCGACAGCTCCAGACTGCGCCCCAAGGTGATCATTGCGATAACAAAGGCTTGTGCCTTGGGATCGTTGTGCAGCCCGTGGGTAAAACTGCGATCCAGCTTCAGACGGTCGAACGGAAACGCGCGCAGCGTCTCCAGCGAGGAATATCCGGTACCGAAATCATCAATGGCAATGCTGATCCCCAACGCCCTGAGGCAGGTCAGGATATGGAAGGCACGGTTGCGATCCGTGATCACGGCGGTTTCCGTCACCTCGAATTCCAGCTGGCAGGGGGAGAGGCCGGTCCGTTTGAGAATGGCCCGAACACTGGCAAGGAAACCGTCGTGATTGAGCTGGACGGGGGACAGATTGACCGCAACCCGTGGCATGGCAAGCGCTGTGGCGTCCTTGCAGGCATGCTCCAGCACCCATTCGCCAAGTGCGATGATCGCGCCGCATTCCTCGGCCACGGGGATGAAGGTGGCGGGCGGTATCTCGCCGTGAACCGGATGATGCCACCGCAGCAGGGCCTCGTAGCTGGTGACCGCAGAGGTGCGGATATCGCGCTGGGACTGGTAATGGATGTAGAACTCGCCGCGTTGGATCCCGTTCCAGATATCTGCGGCCATCATCCGTTTTGCGCGTTCTGCCTCGTCCATCTCCGGTGTGAAGTAGCATATCTTCTCGAACAGTTCAGATTTCGAGCGATACATGGCCAGATCGGCATTGGCCAAAAGCGTGTCGCGCATCTGCGCATCCGACGGGCTGATCGCGATCCCGATGCTGGCCTCGGGGGTGATTTCGCGCTGCGATATCACGATCGGGTCGGTCAGGGCCTTGCGGATCCGCGTGATGAAATCATTCAAGGCCCCCTGATCGTCAAAGGGTTTGAACGCCACAAATTCGTCTCCGCCGAACCGGCCGATTTTCTCGCCCACATTCAACACAGCATGCATCCGCTCGGCCAGACCTTTCAAAAGCAGATCGCCAATCGCATGGCCGTGGGTGTCGTTCACGGATTTGAACCCGTCGAGGTCGATGTTGAGCACCGCAAGCTTGCCTTTGGTCTTCTGAGCGATCTCCAGCGCGGCGTCCAGTTCTTCGATGAAACGCCCCCGATTGGGCAGGCCCGTCAGCGCATCATGGCGCGCAAGATGGATCAGTTTTTGCGCACTGTGGTTCTGTTCGGTTCTGTCGCGCGTGATCTTGGCAAACCCCAGAAGCGATCCGTCGTCCTCGTAGATGGGATCAATGACGACATGCGCCCAAAAGCTGCTGCCGTCTTTGCGGTATCTCAGGCCTTCTGCTTCAAATCGACCCTCTCGCAGGGCGGTTTGAAGCCCGTGTTGCGGCAGGCCCAGCTTGCGGTCCTCGGGGCTGTAGAACCGTGCGAAATTCTCTCCGATGATTTCGTGTGCGCTGTAGCCTTTGGTGCGTTCGGCGCCCGCATTCCAGTTCACGACCACCCCTGTGGGGTCCAGCAGATAGATCGCGTAATCGGTGATCCCTGCGACCAGCATCCTGAAGTTCCGCTCGCTTCGGCGGGCTTCGTGTTCAAACGCGATACGTTCTTCATTCGTGCGATGGGCTTGGGTGACATCGTCATAGGTCAAGATCGCGCCGCCGCCCGCCAAAGGCTGGCAGGTGATATGCATCACACACCCGTTTGCCAGTTGGTGATCGAGCCGCGTCATCTCGCCGGCCTGTATCCAGTCTGCGTGGCGGGCGATAATCTGCTGCGTGTGGGCGGCATCCCATCCACGATACGGGGCGATATTGCGCAAAAACACGCGCCACGGCATGTCGATGGCAATCTGGTCGGGGGCGATGTCGAACAGGGCCAGCAGGCGCGTATTGTAAAGCGATATCGTTTCGTCAGGGGCGATCAGAAGCACGCCATGTGCGCTGTATTTCAGGGCAATATCCCTTGGATCATGCTTGTCCAAGCGGGAACGCGAATACCATACCATACCAAAACCCGACTTTAACTACGTTCGTATGCGTATGATAATCTTGAATGCGCAGATAACATGCAATTTGTTTTATATGTGGGTCCGCGTGAGCCGCCGCCCGTGCGTGTCGGAAATTCCACACCTGTTTTTGACAGGAAATACCGCAGCGGATTTCGCCTGTCTGTAACACCTGCGCCAGTGGGGGGCGCGTGGCCGGATAACGCTGGAGTGCAGCCTATTGCAACGGGTCGGTAAGGCACGGGCCGGTAAGGTGCGGGCTGGCAAGATGGGATGCCCGTGAAATGAGGTGGCGCCATATGGGGGTGGCGGCAGATGGGGTGGCGCGGCCCCGAACGCACGGCACAGAACGCTTGGCCCGAACGCATGATCCGTGCCGCGCCGTTCAGGTGGTGTGGCGCATATCGGCGTTGATGCATCCGGAAAACCGTGCCGTGAACTCTTGGGCCGAAAGGGCGCGGGCGTATAAAAACCCCTGTGCCTCGTCACATCCCAATGTAATCAGCTGGGCTTCCTGTTCGGGCGTCTCGATGCCTTCGGCCACCACGATTTTGCCAAAGGATCGGGACAAGGTGTTGATTGTCTTCACAATCTCCGTATCGACACCCGGCATGGAGATAAAGCTCCGGTCGATTTTCAGCGTATCCACAGGCAGGCTGCGCAGATAGGCAAGGTTGGAAAATCCGGTGCCGAAATCATCCAGCGACAGTTTGAAGCCGAAATCATGCAGCTCATCCAGCCGCGTTTTAAGACGCTGATCGGTGCCCACCAGCATGCTTTCGGTGATTTCAAACTCGATCTGCCCGGGCTCCAGATTGAATTCTTCCAGAAAATCCTTGTTTTCCTGCACAAGCGAGGCTTGCGTCAAACGGCTGGGCGACAGGTTTATGGCCACGACCAGATGCGCAAATTCGGTATCGCGCCATGCATCGAGCTGGCGGCATACCTCGCGGGTGACGAACCTGCTGAGCTCGTGGATCAGGCCGACCTCTTCGGCAATCGGGATGAACTCGCCCGAATAGACAAGCACGCCGTCACACCGCAGCCGCACCAGCGCCTCGACGCTTTTCATCCGCCCGTCCTGTAGTGAAATCCGTGGCTGGTAATGGACCTCCACCCCACCGGTTTCCAGCGCCTCGCGCAGACGGCGCTCCTGAAAGGCGCGGTGGTGTTTGGCCGCGTTGAAATCGGAGCTGTGGAAGGCGAATGTGCTTCGGCCCTGACGCTTGGCCTCGTAAAGCGCGATATCGGCGGCGATCATCAGGCTGCTGGCATCACTGCCGTCGTCGGGATACAGGCTGATGCCCACGCTCATGCCCGTATCCACCCGTCCGATGGTCGATTGCAGGAAAATCGGCTCGCGCGTGGCCTCGACGATGCGGTGCGCCAGTTCGCCCGCCTCGTGCATGTTTGATATATAGGGCAGCAGGATCGCGAACTCGTCACCCGCCCACCGGCACACCGTCGCGCCTTCCTGCGCGCAGTGGCGCAGTTTTCCGGCCACCGCGCTCAGGATCTCGTCACCGCTGGCATGGCCATAGACGTCATTGACCTGTTTGAACCGGTCCAGATCGCAAAACAAAACGGCACATTTGCTGCCATCGTGTTTGCTGCGCTCCAGCGCGATGGCCAGACGTTCCGAAAACAGGGTCCGGTTTACCAGACCCGTCAGCGCGTCGTGATGGGCCAGAAAATCCAGATCGAGCGACAGCGCGCGGCGTTTGGAGACATCCTGAAACACCAAGACCCCGCCGATGATCGTGCCGGCGCGGTCGCGGATGGGGGCGGCGGAATCCTCGATGGGCAGATAGGATCCGTTGCGCGTTTTAAGGTTGGAATTGGCCTCCAGCTCCACGGTGGCCCCGGTCTCGAGCGCTTGGGTCATCGGGCATTTCACCCGCTGGCCGTCCTGATCGCTGACGTTGAACACGGTCTGGATATTGTGGCCTTGGGCCTGCTCTGTGCGCCAGCCGGTCAGAACCTCGGCCACCGGATTGAGGTAGTTCACCTGTCCCGCTGCATCGCAGGTGATGACCCCGTCGCCGATCGAACCGAGTGTGACCTCTGCCAGCTCGTGTTCGCGAAAGAGCTTCTCCTCTGTGGCTTTTCGCTCGGTAATATCCTGAACCTGCGCGACGAAATGCGACACCGATCCATCGGGCTCTCGCACGACCGAGACGGATAAAATCCCCCAGACCTGCGCGCCTGCCTTGGTGATGTAGCGCTTTTCAATCGTATAGGCGTCGGAGGTGCCATCGATCAACGCGCCCAGACGCACAAGATCAATGTCCAGATCCTGCGGATGGGTGATGGTCTGGAAATCAAGGCTCAGAATCTCGGTCGGGGTATATCCCAGCATTCTGGAAAATGTCGGATTGACCTCGATGAACGCGCCATCGGGCCCCACGATCGCCATGCCCACGGCGGTAGAGCGGAATGCCCCTTCAAAGCGGTCTTTCAGCCTGCGGGCCTCGTCTTCCACGCGGCGTTGTTCGCTGATGTCCCAGATATAGATATGCACGCCCGTCACGTGGCCCGCCGGATCGGTTTCGGGGATATATTTTGCCAAGGAGTAGCGCGGCCCGTCCTTGGTTGCGATCACGCGTTCGAACGTGATCACCTCGCCTGACAGCGCCTGCAGGAAGTGATGCGTCACCGTTTCAAGCATTTCGGGCGCGGCAAGGTCGCGGAAATTCAAACCGACAAGGTCACAGCCGCTTTGTCCGACCCATTTCAGGGCGGCCGAATTATGGCTTTGGATGATATAGTCCGGCCCGACGAACCCGTATACAAAGGGCGCCAATTCCAAGGCGTTGCGCATCAGGCGTTGCGATATACTGCTGGGCACGACCGAAGTCCTCGTATTAGTCACCGAGGGTTTAACGCATCATCTATGGCCGGACAATATTGATTATATTCAAAAAAATATAGATTTGTTGACCACCGGAATATCAATGCTCCGGCAGTGTGCATTGGGCCAGAAACATCGTGAAAATCCGGCCTGTTTTCTGTTTTTGGCGTGCGCAGCTGAACGGGGCGGGCTTTGCACGGGGCGGGGGCGCGGTATTTGCGGGTATCGGGGCGCGCGTGTGGCTGCACTTGCCCAATCCGCCCCGAACAGCGTAAACTCCGTCCCGACCGAGCTAGACCCCTTTGCCCGTCATAGTTTCCGGTGCCTGCGTATTTTTCAACGATTGGGCAATCCTGCCTCGGACATAAGCTGACGACCATCATGGATGACACCACCAAGCCTCCGACGATCCTACGCCAGATCTCGATGCATTCGGTCATGCGCCTGCTGGTGCAGGGCGCACGGTCGCGTTCCGATCTGGCGCGCGAAACCGGTCTGTCGAAACAGACGATTTCCGACGTGATGCGCACGCTGGAGGATCTGGGCTGGGTGCGCAATATCGGCACGCGGGCCGGTGGGATGGGGCGCTCTGCGGTGCTCTACGAGGTCGAGCGGCGGGCGGGGATGGTGCTTGGTATGGATATCGGGGCCAGCCGGTTCCGCATCGAGCTGTGCGATATGCTGGGCGGGTCGCTGGCCAGTCAGGAAATGCGCACCGAACATCTGCGCGGTGACAGGTTGCTCTATGACATCCTTGATTACAGCCGCAAGGTGATTGCGGAGTGTGGCAAGGGGCGTGTTTTGCGCTTTGCATGTCTGGCGACACCGGGGGTGGTGCATCCGGGAACGGGGCACCTGACACGGGTCTCGGCGCTGCCGTCCCTGTCGGGCATTGATCTGGCGGGCGCTCTGGAGCAGGGTCTGGGCTGCACCACGCTGGTCGAAAACGATATGAATGCCGCCATTCTGGGCGAGCGCTGGCGCGGCACGGCACGCGATATGGAAGATGTGGCCTATGTCGGTCTGGGCACCGGTGTGGGGCAGGGCTTGATTGTGGGCGGGCGGCTTTGGCGCGGGGCGACGGGGGCGGCAGGCGAGGTCGCCAACCTGCCCATCGGGGCCGATAGTCTGGAACCTGAATCGCTTGCGCGTGGCACGCTTGAACGTGTGCTGGGCATGCCGCAGATCTTGCAGTCCTATGCCCTGCCTGCGGGGCGTGCGGCCAGTCTGGCCGCCTTCACCCACGCGCTTGAGGCACAAGACGCGGCCGCGCAGGAGGTGCTGGAGCGGATCGGCGGGCTGTCTGCACAGCTGGTGTTGTCGATCCAGGCGATGCTTGATCCCCAAGCCGTGGTCATGGGGGGGATGCTTGGCCTTGTGCCGGGGGTGGTGGAGAAAACGCGTGATCATCTGGCGCGGCGCTCCCCGCGCCCCGTGCGTCTTTTATCCGCAGGTCTGGGTCTGCGTTCCACAGTGATGGGGGCCAGCTATCTGGCATTGACGGGGATGTATAATCAGGTGTTCACGCCACAGCTGGAATCGCGCAGCCTTGATCAGCCATGGCCCCTGCCATCGGTCGAGCCGGTTTCGGCACCATCCGTCGTCACGCAGTAAAAACCCCCTCCCGCTGATACGCCTATGGTCCGGTCCCAGACGTGGCGCCGGTCCCGTATCGGTTCGTGGGGCATTCTGCGATGGGCCATGTCTTTGAACTTGTTCAAAAAACATGCACCGATGCCGGGTTTGACCATAAATTGGCCATAGTTTTCGCATTATTGCACAAATATCATGCGAAAACTATGGCTCCGGTACTTTGTCAGGATACTTGACAAAGTACCGGAGCCGCTCTTAGCCTGCCCGTATATTTGCGAAATCGAACGTGCCTAGCACGAGACCGCAAAGAACGAGGGAGCGTCTGCAATGTTCGAGGTTGAAAGAGATGCGCGTCTGGCGCGATCAGCCCTGCAGGCGGATGCCGTAGACCATCTGGTCGCTCACGCTGATATCGATAAAGCCCAAGTGACGGTAGAACGCCGCAGCCCTGTGGTTGTTGGGATCCAGCCCCAGATGCAGCCCCGCCACGCCAAGCCCGCGCATATGCTCAAGCTGTGTTTCGATCATCTTGCGCCCCCAGCCACCGCCTTGGGCCTGCGGCAGAAGGTTGATGTGAAGATGGGCGGGATACTGCGCCAGAATCTCGGGGGCCTGGGTTTGGGGCGCGGCGATCCGGTCGGCGGCCATCTGGTCTTTGGGGTGGCTGATGGTCATGGCGCTGGTCTGGGCGCGAACCCACGGCCACCAGTCGCGTTGCATCCGTGCCTCGAACGCCGCCGTATCGGGCGTGCCGATCACATATCCCACGGCCCGACCGCCCTGATCGAGCACGAAGGCGCAGCCCGGTTCAAGCTTCAGGTAGGCGGCGGAGTGCAGATATCCCGCCATGCGCGGATCGGAATAAAGATGGCTGCCGTCCTCGCCCGCCGCGGCCGTCAGACGGCAGATATCATAGGCCTGATCGGTGTCTTGATCCGTCGCCAGACGGATGTGGGGATCGTTCATGAAAGCGCTCCTTGTTGTGTTGCGTATGAAAGCCGGAGCCTACGGCACCCTGCTTGCAATAGAAAAGGCCGCAATTTCAAAAACTGTTTTTCACGCCATTCCGCCACGCATCGCGTTCAGGCGGGCAAAGGGTCTGCCAAGGTCCGGTGCACAGCAGACGCCGCCAAAAAACCGCCCGGATACGCTTCAAATGCATAAAATAGACACAACAGGGAAACGATCATGACAAAACATATCCCCGGCGCCTCCGCATTGTTACGCGGCACCTTTCTGATCGGCTTGGGCACGGCCGCCTTGGCCACATCCGCCACCGCCGAAGACCTGCCGGTATGGCACGATTACACCTACGAGGCTCAGGTCGATGTCATCAAGACGCTGATGGACACCTTCGAGAAAGACCATCCCGATGTGCACCTGATCCGCACCCAGCGCAGCTTTGACGATCTGGCCCTGACATTGCGGCTGGCCGTAAGCGCGGGCGATGGTCCGGTGGTGACCAAGGTCAATCAGGGCCCCAAGGATATGGGCGCGATGGTCAAGGAGGGCATGCTTGTCCCGATGGATGGCTATATCTCCGAATATGGCTGGGACAAGCTGCAATCGCCGTCGGTCATCGACCGCGACCGCTGGTCGCAAGACGGCGCGTTCGGCGAGGGGCCAGCCTATGGCATCTCCAGCCTGGCCGAGGTGGTGGGCCTTTATTACAACGAAAAGGTCCTCAAAGACGCGGGCGTGCCCGTGCCGATCAAATCGTTCGAGGATTTTCTGGCCGCACTCGACACGCTCAAAGACAGCGGTGTCACACCTATGGCGATGGGCACGACAAACGGCCATCTGGACATGCACCTGATGGCGGCGGTGGCGCAGTCGCATCTGGATGCCTCCAACCGCGCGGAACTTGACGATCTGATCTACGGACGTGGTGGCAGCTGGAAGACGGATGCGAACCTCAAGGCCGCACAGCTGATGCAGGAATGGGCCGATGACGGCTATTTCTACGACGGCTATCAGGGGATTTCCGCAACCGATGCGATGCAGCTGTTTGCTGCCGGTCAGGCCGCGTTCCTGACCTCTGGCACATGGTTCTTTGGCGATCTTCAGTCCAATCCCGATATTCATTTCATGCCCTTCCCGGGCCCGAAGGACATCGAGAACCCGATCTCTGTCGGCGGGGTGGATCTGGCATGGACGATCACATCTCTGGCCAAAGACAAGGCGACGCAGGATCTGGGGGCCGAATTCATCAATGATATGGTCTCGCCCCAAGCCGCCGAAGTGTGGGCTGCTGGTGGCTATCTGCCGGCTGTGGCATTGCCAGACGATACCGATGTCGAACTTTCGGGTCTGCTTGAGGAAGGTGTCGACGCATGGAGCGATCTGAATGCGGTCAACGCAATCGGCCATTACCCCGACTGGTCCACGCCCACCATGCTGACCACGATCACCGATAATCTGGCCCTGTTGATGGCCGATCGTCAAAGCCCCGAAGACTATGTGGCGGCCGTCGATGCCGACTACCAAGCCTATCTCGGCAGCCAGTAAGCGCACAGCGTGCCTTACGCTCATAATTGCCGCGGCTGTCACCGGCCGTGGCATTGAGAGGACTTCACATGAAAATCTCCGTACTCGACGGGCCGGCTCGAAAGAACCTTCTGTTTATCCTGCCCGGATTGTTGCTTTATTGTGCCTTCGTGTTCGTGCCGATCCTGTCTGCTGTGGGGTTGAGTTTCACCCGCTGGAACGGTCTGTCGGCGCCCGAATGGGTCGGGCTTGGCAATTACATCCAGCTTTTCGGCGATACGCGCTTTTTCACCGCGCTGAAAAACAACGCCGTCTTGATGCTGTTTTATTGTGTGCTGCCGCTGGTTTTAGGCATGGGTCTGGCCGCCGTGGTCGCCAATATCAAAACCCGCGAGCAACTGGCCGTGCGCACCTTGCTGTTCATGCCCTATATCATGCCCTCTGCCGTGATCGGCGTGGTGTGGCAATGGCTCTATAACCCTGTGTTCGGCCCGATCAACCAAGGGCTCAAAGCCATCGGTCTGGGCGCGATCGCGATCCCGTGGCTGGGGGATTTCGACTGGGCGCTGCCGGCGGTGGGCATGGTGGCCGTGTGGTATTATTTCGGGTTTTGCATGGTGATCTTTCTCACAGGGCTGCAGCGCATCGATCCGTCGATCTTTCAGGCGGCCCGTGTGGACGGCTCGGGGCCGCTTTATACATTCCGGCGCATCACCGTGCCGCTTTTGCGCCCCGAAGTGCGCATCGTCTTGCTGCTGACGATCATCGCCTCGATCAAAAGCTTCGATCTGATTTTCACCATGACACGCGGCGGGCCTGCCAACTCCACATTGGTGCCCAATATCTACATGTATGATCTGGGCTTCCAGTTAAGCCGGTACGGCTATGGCGCGACCGTGGCCATCATCGGCGCGATCTTGGTGTTTGCCGTCAATTACGTGGTCCATCGCGTCCTGAAATCGAAAGACGGAGCCTGATCCATGGCCGATATCACACAAAAAGCCGCGCGCGCGCTGGGGTTCCGCTTCATCATGTGGGGCTTTACCCTGATCACGATCATCCCGTTTGCCATGCTGTTGCTGACATCGGTCAAAAGCAAGCAGGACCTGTTCGAGGGGGCGTTCGTCCTGCCCAGCCGGCTGCATTTCGAAAACTTTGTAACCGCGTGGGTCGATGGGCATTTCGGTGTTTATTTCTGGAACTCGGTGATCGTTGTGGTTCCTGTGGTGGGCGTCTCGGTCTGTCTGGGGCTGCTGACCGGTTTTGCCTTCGCCTTTTTGTCTTTCCCTTACAAGAAAACGATCTTTGTCGTGTTGACGCTCGGGATGATGGTGCCGACCGAAGCCTTCATCATTCCGCTTTACTACGAGATGCGCTGGCTTGGGCTGCTCAATACCTATTGGGCGATCATCTTGCCACAAATCGCCATGTCGGTCCCGTTTGCCACGCTGTTCATGGCCTCGGCGATGCAGCAGCTGCCCAAGGATATTCTGGAGGCCGCGCTTCTGGACGGCGCCCCGCGCCGGATGATCCTGCGCCGTGTGATCTTGCCGTTGATGCGGCCCGCGATCTCGTCACTGGCGTTGTTTTTGTTCATCTGGACATGGAACGAATTCCTGATCCCCTTGGTGCTGGTCAATGACGACAGCCTGCGCACCATGCCGCTGGGGATGTTGTTCTTCCAAGGCCAATACACTGTAAATATTCCCGTTTTAACGGCGGGTGCTGTTTTGGTGATCATGCCGATCATCGTCGTCTACCTGATCTTCCAGAGAAAATTCATCGAAGGCCTGACCGCAGGAGCCAGCAAATGAGCGATTTCACGACCTGTATCATCGGGCTTGGCCACCGTGTGGCCTCCCTCTTGCCCGAGTTTCACAAAAGCGCGCCAAAGATGCGCATCACCGGCGTAAGCGATCCTGACAGCACCCATCTCGAGGTGCTTGGGCCGATCGGGGCCACGCCCGATTTTTATGACGATCCCGCGCGGATGCTGCGCGAATTGCGCCCGCATATGGTGATGATCGGATCACCCAACCACCTGCATCTTGATCATTTGCGCATCGCGCTGCAAAGCGATGTGCCGTTCATATTTGCCGAAAAACCGGTGGTGATCTCGGTGGAGGAAACGCTGGAGCTGGCGCGACTGATCGCGCGCCACGATGGCCAGAGGCGTCTGATGGTGGGGCTGGTCTTGCGCTATTCCACCCTGTATCGCGCCTTGCGCGCAGCCCAAGCCCAAGGTCATATCGGCGAGGTGATGTCGATCGAGGCCTCAGAGCATATCGCCCCCTATCACGGCTCGTTTTTCATGCGCGACTGGCGTCGGTCCACCGCAATGAGCGGCGGTTTCATGCTGGAAAAATGCTGCCATGATATTGATCTTTACCAAGGAGTTGTGGGCCGGCGCCCGATGCGTGTGGCCAGTTTCGGCGGGCGCAAGAAATACCTGCCCGAAAAACGCCCGTCCCCTGCGCCGGCCTATCTGGACGAAAAGCATCCCCGCTGGAACGGGGTCGATGACGCGTTCTCGGGCGAGGCCGATATCATCGATTACCAGACCGCGTTGGTCGAATATGAAGGCGGGGCCACAATGGCGTTCCATACCAATCTCAATGTGCCAGACCAGTTCCGCCGGTTTGCCGTCATCGGCACGGATGGCATGGCGGAGGGCGATTTCATCCGCAACACGTTCCGCGTGACCTTGTCAGATAGCGGCGAGCAGCCCCAAAACGAGACCGCCATCGGATCGGGCACCGAGACGGGCCATTATGGCGCGGACGGCGCGATGGCCGCGGATATCGTGGCCCATGTCACGGGGCGCATGCCACATCTGCCGCTTTCGGTGATTGATGCGCTGGAATCCGGCCTGACCGCGATGGCGATGGATGCAGCGCGCCTTGAACATCGCGTGGTGGAGATGGCCCCGATCTGGGACAGCCTTGATGCAGCCCTTGCGCCCGCGGTTGCCACAACAGCAGGAGAGATTTGATGGGTAAACTGGAACTGAAAGGCCTGACCAAGTCCTTCGGCCTGATGAAAGTGGTGCACGAAACCGATCTGATCGTGGAGGACGGCGAGTTTGTGGTCTTTGTCGGGCCCTCGGGCTGCGGCAAATCGACCATGCTGCGCATGTTTGCGGGGCTTGAGGAAATATCGGGCGGCGAATTGCTGATCAATGACCGTGTGGTCAATGATGTGGCGCCGGTCGAACGTGGCATCGCGATGGTGTTCCAGTCCTATGCGCTATACCCGCATATGACGGTGTATGAGAACATCGCCTTTCCGCTGCAGGTGGCGAAAATGACACCGGCGGAGATTGATCGCCGCGTGACAGAGGCGGCGAAGGTGCTCAAACTCGAAGAGCGTCTCCAGCACAAACCCGCAGCCCTGTCGGGCGGGCAGCGCCAGCGTGTGGCGATCGGGCGGGCCATTGTGCGCGAGCCGTCGGTGTTCTTGTTTGACGAGCCGCTGAGCAACCTTGATGCGGCGCTGCGCGCCGAGATGCGGGTAGAACTGACACGGCTACACGCCAAGCTGGGCGCGACCATGGTCTATGTCACCCATGACCAGATCGAGGCGATGACCATGGCCGACAAGATCGTGGTGCTGCGCGACGGGGTGGTTGAGCAGGTGGGCAGCCCGCTGGATCTTTTCCATCATCCGCACAACCGCTTTGTGGCCAGTTTCTTGGGCAATCCGACAATGAACTTTCTGCCCGCCCGCGCGACGGGGTGTGATGCAACAGGCGTCAGTGTGCGCATCGACGGGGTGGGGCAGGCCACGCTTCCCGTGGAGGGCGAGGCCCGCCTGGACGAGGCGATGGAACTGGGCATCCGGCCCGATGATCTGCAACTGGGCGCGGGATCGGTGCGGTTTCATATGACGCCGGAGGTGATCGAACGGCTTGGCAACCAAAGCGTGGTTCATGGTGTGCTCGACACGGGGCAGGCGGTCTGTGCGGTGGTGGCGGGCGGCTTCGGGCTGCGCGTCGGGGTCGCGACCGAATTCGGGTTCGATCCGGCGGCGGCCCATCTGTTTCGCCAAGGCGAAACCGCTTTGCGCCGCCGCGCCCATCGCGATGCGACCCAAGCCGCATGAACAGCGGGGTAATCGCGGTGGATGGCGGCGGGACACGCTGCCGGCTGACCTATGACGGGCAGTATCTGGAGGAAACCGGACCGGCCAATGTCGGCTCGGATTTCGACGGGGCGATCACGCAGCTTCTGGCGGGAGTAGCGCGGTTGGCGGCGCGCGCAGGGCTGGCACAGGCGCAGCTTGCCCGTACCCCGATCTATCTGGGGCTTGCGGGCTGCGTCTCGCCTGAAATATCGGCCCGCGTCGCCGCCCACCTGCCGTTTGCGCATATTTTGGTAGAGGACGATCGTCGCGCGGCGGTGCGCGGCGCGCTGGGGCAGGACGACGGCGCGGTGGCCCATTGCGGCACCGGCTCGTTTCTGGCGCGACAACACCACGGGCAGATCAGGCTGGCGGGCGGCTGGGGTGCGGTTCTGGGCGACGAGGCATCGGCCTGCTGGGTGGGGCGGCGCGCGCTCAGCCTGACGCTGGAGGCCTGCGACGCGATCTCGCCGCACAGCGATCTGACCCGCCTTATGGTGCAACGTTTCGGCGGACCGCCGGGCATCGTGGCCTTTGGTGTGGAGGCACGCGCCCATGATCTGGGGCGGATTGCCCCTGATGTGACCGCGCGGGCGGCACAGGGCGATCCGGTCGCGCGCCGGATCATGACGGAAGGGGCCGCCTATCTGGTGCGTATCTTGGATATCATGGGCCATGGCCCGGACCATCCTTTGTGCCTGACGGGCGGGATCGCTGCGCAATATGCCCCCTTTTTGCCGTCTGTGCTTGGCGCGCGGATCAAAGCGCCCGCCAGCACCCCGCTTGACGGCGCGCTGGCCCTTGCGCGGGCCTTTGCAGCCCGCGTGGCCCCTGTGGACGGCGCGCAGCACGGATCAATGCCACTGTCGATGAAAGGCACTCTATGAAAATCCTCATTCTCCCCGATGCGCCTTCGGCCTGCTGCGCGGTTGCCAACCGGATGGCGGCATTGCTCAAGGCGCGGCCCGAGGCTGTGTTGGGTCTGGCCACCGGCGGCACGATGGAGCCTGTCTATGCCGCCCTGATCGCGCAGGCCGCGAAAGGCGCGTTTTGCGCCACCGGTTTTACCAGTTTCAATCTGGATGAATATGTCGGCCTCGCCCCCGATCATCCCCAAAGCTATCATCACTACATGCGCGCGCATCTGTTCGCGCCTTTGGGGCTGGCGGCATCGAACACCCATCTGCCCCGTGGTGACGCCCCCGATCTTGAGGCCGAGGCCGCACGCTACGAGCAGGCCATCACACAGGCCGGCGGGATCGATCTGCAGCTGTTGGGGATCGGGGCCAATGGCCATATCGGATTTAACGAGCCCAGCTCGTCTTTGGTCTCGCGCACACGGGTCAAGACATTGACCCGCAAGACGGTGGAGGATAACCGGCGGTTTTTCGCACCCGGCGAGACGGTGCCGGGGTATGCGCTCACGATGGGGATCGGCACGGTCATGGATGCGCGCAACATAGTGCTGTTGGCGACGGGGGCGCATAAGGCACAGGCCGTGGCCGCAATGGTGGAGGGGCCGGTCAGTGCCAGCTGCCCTGCCTCGATCCTGCAGATGCATGCCCACGCCACAGTGGTCTGTGACCGCGAAGCGGCAGGGGCGCTCAGGATGAGCGAATACTACGAGACCGTGCACCCCGAAGGCGCAGAACCCGCGCTGACTATCGGGCCTGTTGTCTGATCCGTACCCGCGCTATAGGCCTGACCGCCTTCCTTCGACTGCCAGAAAGATCCCGTTCGATGTCCCATCTGCTGATTGCCGCAAAATACCTTTGGTCCGCAGGCAGGCTGCTGCGCGACCACGACATCACATTGCAAGATGGCAAGGTGACGGATGTGACCCCGCGGGGGGGGGATGCGCCCGATATCAACGCCCATCTGGCAAGCGTGCCGTTCAGCGATCTGCAGGTCAACGGGGGCGGGGGCGTGATGGTCAATTCCGATCCCAGTGTGGCAGGGCTGCAGGCTGTGGCGGCAGCCCACCGCCGTCTGGGCACGGGCGATATCCTGCCCACGGTGATCACGGACCGCCCCGAGGTGATGGAGGCCGCAGCACGTGCTGTGGCCGAATGTGCGGGCGATACCGGTATTTTGGGCCTGCATATCGAGGGGCCGCATCTGTCGCCTGCCCGCCGTGGCACCCATGAGGCGGCCTATCTGCGCCCGCTTGACGGACGTACCGTGGCGCTGGTCGAAGGTCTGCGCGCGCGCGATATCGCGGTGATGATCACGCTTGCGCCCGAACGCGCCGATCCGGGCCTTCTTGGGGCATTGGTGGCGTGCGGGGCGGTTGTGTCGGCGGGCCACAGCTCTGCCACAGCCGATCAGGCGCGCGCGGCCTTCGGGGCCGGTGTGGGCTGTGTGACCCATCTGTTTAACGCCATGGACCAGATGACATCGCGGGCCCCCGGATTGCTGGGGGCTGCGATCAACGCGCCCGTTGCCTGCGGGATCATTTGCGACGGGATCCACGTGTCGTGGGATATGCTGCGCCTTGCGCTGGCCGCCCGTCCGGCGGGGGGGCGGACATTCGTGGTCAGCGATGCGATGGGCACCGTGGGCGGGCCGGACAGTTTCGAACTTTACGGGCGGACCATCTCGGTTGTGGACGGGCGTCTGGTCAATGCCGAAGGGGCCTTGGCAGGCGCACATATCGATATGCGTCAAAGCCTGTGCAACCTGTGCTGCAAACTGGGCCTGCCCCTGCAAGAGGCGCTGCCCATGCTGAGCGATGTGCCGCGCGCGGTCATGGGGCTTGGCCCGCGCCGTATCGAACGCGGAACCGCTCAGGACGATCTGGTGTGCCTTGATGCGGACTGGCGGATGATCGATATGGCGCGGCCGGATTGAACTCAAGAATGCGCCGCAGGGGCTGACCTGCGCGGGCTGTAGCTGTGGCATGGGCCGCGCAAGTGCCGGCCAAAAGGCGGGCATATGAGTGTGGTGTCGGCTGGGTCCCGGGGCCGCAGGGGGGGCGGTTGTTTTGCAAGGTGGGCCGCCTTCTGCCTTACGATAAAAAGGCGCAAAAGCCGCCCGCCGCTTGTCGGTTCTCTGCTGTGGCGGGCTGGCCGATGATCGCGGAATGAAAAAGGCCGCGCGGCGTTTTACAGATCCCTCGGCGGGAGGCGCGGGATGACATGCAGCCTTGGGCCAAAGGCTCGATTGGGATCGGGTGACGGATCGTGCCACAGCTCGAGGCAGATGGCTGGTGCGCGCCGGTTTTGCGGTGCGTGAGGGCGGTGAAAGACGGAGGCCTTGAACGACGGGGGCCTTGAACGATGGACGCCTTGAACGATGGACGCCTTGAACCACGCGGCTTCAAGCGACATGGGCTTCAAGCGACATGGGGCCTCAAACAACACGGGGCCGCAATACCACTTTGGATGCGACAGGCGGCCAAACGGCCCAAGGTCGGGGCCTGCCCGCAGCGGCCCGATGGCAAATAGGCCCGCCCTTCCACCGTTCTTGGCCCACCGGTTCGATCCATGGTCCGGTTTGGCGTCTTGGTGCCTGACTGCCATGTCAGGCCACTCTTGCCGCGGCGGTTGTGCAAGCAGGCCACGCACCCCGCACATGGCATCTATCTGGGGTGCGTGGCGGATTACAGTGCGGGGCCGGGGCGGATTTTGCTGCCATCGGTGAAACGTGAAAACCGGAAGCGTGACAGATCGTGGCGCGGCGGGTCCTGACACACCAGCTCTGCCAGAATACGGCCAAATCCCGGCCCGATGCCAAACCCGTGTGCGGACATGCCTGTGCCTATCGTCAGCCCTTCAAGCGCCGCGCAACGATCCACGACCGGCACCACGTCAGGCATCGCATCGATCATCCCAGCCCATGCCGCATGCAGCCGGACCTCGCCCAAGGCGGGGAAAAGGGCCGCGAAATTGCGGCGCATGTCTTCCACGGCCTTGGCGTTGGGGGCGGGGTTGAGCACCCGCATCCGCTCGAACGGGGTAACCGTATCGGCGCTGAAGCGTTTCTGCGTCCCCCACGCATCGGGAAAACCGCGCGGCGCGGCCAGCCGGATTTTGGTGCCGAACGGGTCTTCGCGCAGCGCGGGCAGATAGCGGCGCAGATTGCGAAACACATCGCGGCCAAGATATATCTCGTGAAAGCCCGCAGGCCCCAAGGTAAAGCCGCCATCCTGACGCCTGCGAAAGGCGATCCGTTCGTCGGTCGCAGCCCCCATATGCACCTGTGGCAGGGGACATGTGGCCGCGACCGTGCCGCGCACCGCAAGCTGGGGGATGTGGATGCCGCTCTGGGCCAGCAAAAGCGCGCTCCACGCGCCGCCGGTCACCACCACTTCGGGCGCGCGCAGCAGGCCTTGTTCGGTCACCACCCCGCCGATACGGCCGGCGGCCACATCCAGCGCACGGACCGCGCACTCCTCCACGATGATAACGCCTTCGCGCGCGGCCATCCGTGCAAGCGCAGGCACAGCCTTCCACGGTTCCGCGCGCATGTCAGACGGGGTCTGCATCGCGCCCAGTGCCCGCCGCGCCATGTCGGGAAAGAGCGCATCCGTTTGCGCGCCATCGAGCAGCCTTGTATCCAGACCATGGGCCTGCGCATGCCCCATCCAGTCGTGATATTCGGCCAGTTCCTTTTGCGTATGGGCGATATAGGTCGTGCCACCGGCGGCCAGCCCGATATCCTCGCCGCATTCATCTGCAAGCTGGCGCCACAGCGATACCGCCTCTGCGGCAACCGGCAGCTCTGCAGGATCGCGGCCCTGCTGGCGGATCCAGCCCCAGTTGCGCGAGGATTGCTCCCCCGCGATGCGGCCCTTTTCCAGCAAGGTGACGCGCAATCCACGGCGGCGCAAAAAAATCGCGGCACAGACCCCTAAAATACCACCCCCCACGATGGCCACGTCACAGGCCCGGGGCAGGGGGCCGTGGTAGGCCGCCGGCTGGTTTCGCGAGATCGGGAACGCGATCATGCCACCCCCGCACAGCGCTCTTGCGCATCACGGCACACGTGCGCGATGCGGGTCATGGCGGTGCGCAATTCCTCGTCCGGCACGGTCAGTGCGACGCGGATCAGATCGCGCCCGCCCGCCCCGAAGGCCGATCCCGGCATCACGGCCACGCCTTGGGTTTGCAGCAGATGCCACGCGAACGCATCGCCATCCATTCCGGTGCCTGACACATCCAGCATCGCAAACATCCCGCCTGCCGGCATCCGCGAGGACAGGCCCGTGATCTGTTGTGCCATCTCGTGGACCAGACCCGCGCGCCGTCCCAATGCCTCTCGCAGATGGGCTGCTGTGGGGAAATCGCCGCGCAGCGCGGCTTCGGTCATGTCTGCGATAAAGGGCTGGTTGCCAAACAGCATCGTCTCCGAGATCGGCAGCAGCCTGCGGGAGAATTCCTTCGGGCCGATCGACCAGCCACTGCGAAACCCTGTGGCGGCATGGCTTTTGGAAATGGAGGACACCACGACCGTGCGTGCGCGCAGAGCCGGAATTTCAAGCGGCGAGACGAAGTCACCCTCGAAAATAAGCGCCTCGTAGACCTCGTCACACACGATCCACAAATCGTGTTCGATACACAGATCACCAATGGCGACAAGTGTGTCACGGTCCAGCACCGCCCCTGTGGGATTGTGGGGCGTGTTGAGCAGCACCACACGGCTTTGGGGGGTGATGGCGGCGGCCAGATCTTCGGCCTGCAGCACGAAACCATGCTCCATCCTCAACGGCACCGGCTCTACATGCGCGCCCGTGGCCGAGACCACACCTTCATAGGTGGCATAATAGGGGTCACCGATCAGCACACCGTCGCCGGTTTGGGTCAGCGCGGCACATACCGCATAAAGGGCGGTTTGCGTGCCCGGAAAGCACAGCACGTTCTGGTCGCAGATATCGGGCATGCGGGGGCGGTAGGTGTCCACAAGCGCGGCCACCAGCCCCGTCTCGCCCCGCCCGTTGGAATAGCGCGTGCGCCCGGCGCGCAGCGCGGCCACACAGGTTTCGACCAATGCCGGGTCGGTTGTGATATCGGGCTCTCCAATCGTCAACTCGATGATGTTCTCACCTGCGGCAATCTTGTCGCGCGCGGTGTTGTGGATGGCCCATTTGTCACCGCCAAGATCATAAAGACGGTCTGTGATTGCGGCATAGCGCATGTGCGGATCCTTTCGGGGAAACAGTCTAGTTTTGTGCCATCGGCCCGTCAGGCAGATGTTGAAGCAAGCTATGGTCGGGCAGTCGCAGCACCCCTTCGGCCGCCGAGAGCGCGACACGGGGCAGGCGGTCTGCGTGATACAGCCCATGGCCCAGCGACCCTTCGAGCCAAAGCCCGTCGATCAGGCCGTTGAGCGCGATGGAAAGATCGCGACAGGTGTCGGGATCTGCGGGCAGTGCATAGGCGGCGCGTACCGGATGGATCAGGCGTTCCAGCAATTCCAGAAAATCGCGGTAGCTGTCGCGGTGGATTTCGGAATATCCGGGCGCACGACCCACGCGGCCGATGAAGGTGGCCCAAAGCGCAACTTTGCGCGCCGAGATATTGGGCCCCATCACATTGGCTGCAACAAACTGCGCCAGCGCCTGTTCGGGACTGCCGCGCCCTGCCTGACTGGCCAGCAGCGCCTCGCCGGTCAGCTGGTCCATCAAATGCCGGTAGGCGCAGCGCACCAACTCGTCCATCGTGCCGAAATGGTGCCGGATCAGCCCTGCCGTGACGCCGGCATGTAACGCAATGCGCCGTGCGCTTGCGCCGCTCAGCCCGTGCGCGCCGATGCAATCAAGGGTCGCATCCAGCAGGCCGCGCCGGCGGTCGGCCTCGGTCAGTCTCTGGAACGGTTTACGGCTCACCCGGTCACCTCCGCGGATACATGCGCGCCCCTGACAGACATATAGGCCCCGCAGGCCTCTTTGGCCTGTGCCCGCAGTGTCAGGCCTGCTGCAATTTTGATCATTCCGGCCGTTCCTTTGGTGCTGGGGCACGCCTGTCTGGGCAATGCGATTTGATTTCCCTTGCAATACTGTTATACATTCGTGCAACAATTGGAAAAAAGCAAGAGGGCGCGGTGGCTGAATTCGGCGATTGCGCGGATGGGGACCAGATGGACGATCAAGCGGCAATTCACGTGGAAGACCTGCATAAGCGGTTTGGCTCGATGGAGGTGCTCAAGGGGGTGTCGCTCACCGCGCGCCCGGGCGATGTGGTGGCTGTCATCGGCGGCTCGGGGTCGGGTAAATCCACGATGCTGCGCTGTATCAACCTGCTGGAGACACCGACCTCCGGACGGATCAGCATTCAGGGCGAGGCATATGACTTGCGCACGACCCGCAGCGGCGATCTCGAGATCGCGGACCGCCAACAGGTCCAACGCATCCGCGCCCATCTGGGGATGGTGTTCCAGTCCTTCAACCTGTGGCCGCACCGCACGGTTCTGGGCAATGTGACAGAGGTGCCGGTCCATGTGCTGGGCGTCTCGCGCGAGGAGGCCGACGCGCGCGCCAAGGCGGTGCTGGAGCGGGTGGGCCTTGGTGACAAGCTGGATGCCTGGCCTGCGCAGCTTTCGGGCGGCCAGCAGCAGCGCGCAGCCATCGCCCGTGTGCTTGCCGTGGAGCCGCTGGCGATGCTGTTTGACGAGCCGACCTCGGCGCTTGATCCCGAACTGGTGGGGGAGGTTTTGTCGGTGATCCGTGCATTGGCGGAGGAAAAGCGCACGATGATCCTTGTGACCCACGAGATGGCTTTTGCCAGAGACGTTGCCACCCATGTCGTTTATCTGAAAGATGGCCGGATCGAAGAACAAGGACCGCCAGAGCAGATTTTCGGCGCCCCCTCATCGCCCCATCTTCAACAGTTTATCAGTTCGGTCACCTGACACCGGACCGGATGCACCCTATACCACCTCCCGTGCGCGGGCCGGACCGGCCCCGCCTCCCCAAAGAAGGACAAACCATGTTTAAAACATTTGCCCTGGCCACGGTGGCCGCTGCTGCAATCGCGATGCCCGCGATCGCCGAAACCTATAAGGTGGGTATTTCCGCAGAGCCCTATCCGCCGTTCTACCAGCCCGATTCACAAGGCAACTGGAGCGGCTGGGAAATCGATTTTATCAAAGAACTGTGTGACCGGATCGATGCGGAATGCGTGGTCACACCCGTGGCGTGGGAAGGCATCATCCCCGCGCTCAATACCGGCAAGATCGACATGATCATCGGGTCGATGGGGATCACGCCGGAGCGCGCCAAGCAAATCGCGTTTTCCGATAAATATTACGATACGCCCACCGGTGTGGTTGCGCTGAAAACCTCCGATGTGCAGCCCACGCCGGAAGGGGTGAAAGGCGCGTATCTGGGCACGCAGTCCGGATCGATCCAGGAAAACTACGTGAGCCAGTATTTCGCCGATAGCGCGGCAGATGTGCGCATCTACCAGACGCTTGACGAGGAATTGCAGGATCTGTCCGCAGGCCGGATCGATGCGGTTGTGGGCGATGCGCTGGCGATGCAGCCGTTTGTGGACTCGGATGCGGGGCAGGCTTGCTGCGAATATCGTGGCGCGGTTGAAAACGATCCCGACGTTCTGGGGCGCGGCGTGGGCGTGGGGATGCGCCAAGACAGCACGGAGCTGCTGGCCAAGGTCAATGCCGCCATTGCCGATATCCGCGCCGATGGCACCTACCAAAAGCTCTCCACCCCCTATTTCGGTGATGTCGATATCTTTGGCGAATAACCCTTCCCTTTGAAACCGCTGCTGGCCGGGCCTGTTCGAGGCCCGGCTGCTTTTTGCGATCCGCTTTTTGCAACTACAAGGAACATGCCCAACATGACCGAAGGTATCGACTTCAGTCTGCTTGCCCTCGACGCGCCCGGTTGGGGCGGGGCGCTTCTGACCGGATTTCTACGCTCGGTCGAGCTGGCGGTGGGGGGCTATGCGCTTGGCATCGTCATCGGGATCATCGGCGCGATCGCCAAGCTGTATGGCGGGCGTGTGACGCGTGATCTGGCGGAAATCTATACAATCATCATTCGCGCTGTGCCCGAACTGGTGTTGATGCTTCTGTTTTACTATGTCGGAACGGATCTGGCGAACCGCGCGATGCAGGCAATGGGATATGCAGGCTTCGATGTGAACGGGCTGACCGCCGGCATTCTGGTGATCGGTCTGGTGCAGGGGGGCTATGCCACCGAAGTTCTGCGCGGGGCGATCCGCGCGGTGCCGCGTGGCCAGATCGAGGCCGCGCATGCGTTCGGCATGTCACCTGCAAAGGTCCTGACGCGGGTGACACTGCCCGCCATGACACCCCATGCCATTCCGGGGATGGCCAATCTGTGGATGATCGCGACCAAGGATACGGCCCTGCTTGCAGTGATCGGGTTTTCGGAACTGACGCTGGTCACGCGGCAGGCGGCGTCTGCCACGCGGGAGTATTTCCTGTTCTTTATCTCGGCCGGTGTTCTTTATCTTATTCTGACACTGGTTTCGAATTACGGCCTGCGCCGGTTTGAAAAACATGCCCGTCGCGGCATGGATGCGGCCCGCTGAGCAAGGATACACAGATGCCAGATATCGATATCGCAACCCCGCTCGCCCCCGCGTCCGCCAAAACCATGCTGCACGGCCTGCGCGGCTTTTTCCTGCCCCACCGGATTGCCATGGCGCTGATCGCGCTGGCGGCACTGGCCGCGATGATCGCCTATATGGACTGGAGCTGGCTGCCCGCCTACCTGCCCAGGCTCTGGAGCGGTCTGGGCATGACAATGATCATGCTGGTGGCCAGTGTGGGCATCGGATTTTTGTTCGCCCTGCCTTTGGGACTGGCGCAGGTGGCCGGACCATGGCCGCTGCGCTGGATGTCACTGGGATTTTGCACCGTTGTGCGGGGCACACCGCTTTTGCTGCAAATGTGGCTGTTCTATTTCGGGCTCGGTTCGCTGTTCGCGCAATTTCCTGAAATCCGTGAAAGCTGGGCATGGCCCTATCTGCGTCAGGCATGGCCCTACGGGCTGATCGCGCTGACCGTTTCGTTTGCCGCCTATGAGGGCGAAGTGATGCGCGGCGCATTTGCGGGTGTGCCTGCGGGCGAGCTGGAGGCCGCGCGCGCCTTTGGGATGTCACGCGGTAAAACCTTCCGGCGTGTGTGGTTTCCACGGGCGCTGCACCGCGCCTTGCCCACCCTTGCAGGCGAGATCATCTTGCAGCTGAAATCCACCCCGCTGGTGGCCACGATCACGGTCACCGATCTTTATGCGGTCATCACCCGCGTGCGCCAGAGCACCTTTCTGACCTACGAGCCGCTGTTGTTTCTGGTCGCGGTCTATCTGTGTCTGAGTGGCGCATTGACAATTTTCCTGCGCTGGATGGAAAATAGAATACCATCAGGTGGTTAAGGGTATATATTAATGTGACGAGTTAATAAAATCCCCCGCAGATCCACTCAGGACCTGCGGGGGATGTGCGTTTTTCACAGCACGAAACCGGCACGGGTGTCAGGTTTTGTAATCGGGGGCGATTTGCTCCAGCAGGCGCAGATGGGCGGCCCATTCCAGTGCCACATCGTCATCCTCGCCCATATTGCCTTTGTATTGGGCGGCCACATGACGGGCGATATCGTCTGTCACGGGGCGGATTTTCTGGCCCATAGACAGTGTCGCCACCTGAATATCGCAGGCCCGCTCCATATAGAACATCGTGTTGAACATCGCAGCCGCTGTGGGTCCGGTGGTCAAAAGGCCATGGTTGCGCAAAACCAGCACCGGATTGGTGCCCAAGCTGTCCACAAGGCGCGCCCGTTCGCCCAGATCCAGCGCGATCCCTTCGTAATCGTGATAGGAAATCTGGTCGTAAAACTGCAGCGCGATCTGGTTGAGCGGCATCAGCCCCTCTTCCAGTGTCGAGACGGCAACGCCTGCACGCGAATGTGTGTGCATGATCCACGCCGCCTGATGGCTGGCGCGGTGGATCGCGGAGTGGATGGTGAAACCGGCGGGATTGACGTTATAGGGGCTGTCGTCGATCTTGTTGCCATCCACATCGATCTTGACGAGGGAGGAGGCGGTGATCTCTTCCCAGCGCAGCCCGTAGGGGTTGATCAGGAAGTGACCCTCCGCATCGGGTACGCGGGCGGTGATGTGGGTATAGATCAGGTCGGTCATGCGGAAATGGGCGGCCAGCCGGTAACAGGCGGCCAGCTCCACACGTGCATGCCATTCTGCGTCACTCATGGGCATGAAAGTCTCCTTGTTGTTTGAAATCAATAGCCGCGCGCCCGATCCACTCCGAAGCTCAGCGGCGTGGCATCGCGCAGTTCGCGGGCGGTCTGGATCACCTGCTGGGCCACCACATCGGGCAGGGAGTCGCTGGCCACATGCGGGGTGATGCGCAGCCGTGCGTCGGCCCAGAACGGATGGTCTTGCGGCAGGGGTTCGTGCCGGAACACATCCAGTGTCGCGCCGGCAATCCGGCCCTGATCCAGCGCGGCTGTCAGATCGGCCTCTACCAGATGCTCCCCACGCCCGATCTGGATCAACCGCGCCCCGGGGGCCAGACGGGCAAAAAGACCTGCATCCAGCACGTTTTCGGTGGCCGCTGTCAGGGGCAGGACATTGACCAGATACTGCGCGCCATCGGCGGCCTGATGGGGCGCGTTCGCACCTGTGATATAGCTCACGCCTGCGACCGGATTTTCAGGGGTGCTGCGGCAGGCAACCCGCACGCTGAAGCCCAGCACGGCAAGGGCCTGCGCCACCGCGCGCCCCATTGTGCCATGGCCCAGAACGGCGACGGTGGCCGCGCAAGGCGCGCGCATCGGACGTGGGGACCATGTGCGTGTGGCGGCTGCGCGCGCCAGCGCATCGAATTCACGTTCGTAATGCAAAACCTCATGGGCGGCGAAACCGGCCATCAGATCGGCTTGATACGGATCGCGCACCCGTGCCAGTGCGACATCGTGGTCCAGCCCCTTATGGGCCAAAAGCGCATCGACCCCCGCCCCGATCGACATGGCCAGCCCGAGATTGGGATAGGGGGCAAAGGCCGTTTGTCCGGGCTGCCAGCAAATCGCGAAACGTATCTGTTCGGGGTCGGTGACCGCGTCGGGGGTGTGCAAAACGACATCTGTCGCGCCCTCGCGCAGCGCCGCGCCGTAGATCGCGTCCAGCTCCAGCGTATCGCTAAGATAGACCCCGTGGATCCGGGACTGGTCTGCCATGATTGCTCCTTTGGTTATCGCTATTTCCTATTGTTGCCCGATTGTATAATAAATGCCAAGACAATGGCACCCCGATGAAGGAGACCGCGTTGAAAATGCCCACCCCTACCCATCCCGCGACCGGCGCAAACGACCTCGGGCGCGTGATCGATGATACGGTCGCCGCGATGACCCAGCATCTGATCGCCCTGCGCCGTGATCTGCACGCCCATCCCGAAACCGGCTTTGACACCCATCGCACGGCGGCGGCAATCGCGCAGGAGTTGCGCGATCTTGGTCTGAACGTGACGACCGGCGTGGGCCGCACCGGCCTTGTGGCCGAGATCGAGGGCGCCGCGCCGGGCCCGTGTGTGATCTTGCGCGCCGATATGGACGCGCTGCCCATCGAGGAACGCACCGGATTGGACTTTGCCTCCACCGTGCCGGGCAAGATGCACGCCTGCGGCCATGATGTGCATAGCACGGCGCTTTTGGGGGCGGCAGGCGCGCTCAAGGCGGTGGCCCATCAGATGTCGGGCCGTGTGCGGCTGATTTTCCAGCCCGCAGAGGAAACCCTTGAAAGCGGGGCGGCCGCGATGATTGCGGACGGGGCGGCCGAAGGGGTGGATATGGCGGTGGCCTTTCACAACCAACCCGAGCTGGAGGCAGGCCAGCTGCGCCTGATCCGCGGGTCGAGCACGGCCTCCAGCGACGAGTTTCGCGTGACGATGAAGGGGCGTTCCGGCCATGCCGCGCGTCCGCATCTGGCCGCAGACCCGATCGTGGGGGCCGCGCATGTGATCACGCAATTGCAAACGGTGGTGTCGCGCCGGATGGACCCGTCCGATCCGATGGTGCTGACCATCGGCCAGATCGCTGGCGGGTTTACCGAAAACATCATCCCCGACGGGTGCACGTTCACAGGCACGGTGCGCTGCCGCACGCCCGCCACCCGCGACATGGCCGAGGCCGCCTTCCGCGAGATCTGCACCAATGGCGCACAGGCGATGGGGCTTGAAGCCGAGATCGACTATATCCGCGGCGTGCCCGCGCTGGCCAATGACGATACGCTTGTCACCCGCGCCGAGCGCAGTTTCGAACGCCATTTCGGCACAGCCCCTGTGGTCGAGGTCGGCAATGATTTCGGGGCGGAAGATTTCGCATGGTTTTCTGAACGGTTGCCTTCGGTGCAATTTCATGTTGGATCGCGCCAACCCGGGCGCGATGACCGTTTGCACAATTCGGATTACCAACCCGATGAAAGTGCCATCGCGCTTGCGGCACGCGCCTTGGCCCGATTGGCCGTGGATTTACTCTCACCGCATCCGGACTGATCCGTATGCCCCTTTGAAGCCGAGGACATATGAGCAAAATCACCCTTCTTGACGGCGGTATGAGCCGCGAATTGCAACGTGCAGGCGCGGTCTTGCGCCAGCCCGAATGGTCGGCCCTGGCGCTGATCGAGGCGCCCGACGCCGTGCGCAAGGCCCATGAGGCGTTTCTGGGCGCAGGCGCCGAAGTGATCACAACCAACAGCTATGCCGTGGTGCCGTTCCACCTTGGCCAGGAGCGGTTCGACAAGGAAGGCTTGGCCCTTGCGCGCGAGGCGGCATCGCTTGCCCGCGCCGCAGCCGACGGTTTTGCCGGATCGCGTGTGGCGGGATGTTTGCCGCCGCCCTGTGGCTCCTACATGCCGGAGGCGTTTTCCGATGCCGAGGCTGGCCCGATTCTGGCGACACTGGTGCAGGCCATGACGCCGGATGTGGATTTCTGGCTGGGCGAGACGCTGTCGAGCCTTGCGGAGGCCCGCGCGGTATCGGAGGCCATTCACGGCACGCAAAAACCGCTTTGGCTGTCGTTCACATTGCGTGACGGGCAAGGGGCCGAGGCCGAGGCACCTTTGCTGCGCTCGGGCGAGAGTGTGGCACAGGCGGCGGCGCTGGCGCTGGAACTCGGGGCAGAGGCCTTGTTGTTCAACTGCTCCATGCCGGAAGTGATGTCGCCCGCCATCGAGGCCGCGCGCGCGGCGATGGGGGACAAGGCCCTGCCGATCGGGGTGTATGCCAATGCGTTTACCTCGCAAGACGAAGATGGTGCGGCCAATGAGGTGATCTCTCAGGTGCGCCCCGATCTGACGCCTGTGGGCTATCTTGATTGGGCGGACCGCTGGGTGGCCAGCGGGGCCACGATGGTGGGGGGATGCTGTGGGATCGATGCGCCCCATATCGCCGCACTGGCCGCACATTTCAAACGCGATCAGGCCTGATCCGCGCCTGACACCGGATGCGGGCGGGATCTTTGCCCGCATCCGGACCCGTGATCGGATGTGGTCGCGTGGTGCTGTGACGGCATGCGGACCGTTTCTTCTGTGCGCCCGTCTGGCAGGACGCCGGGGGCATTGCATCAAACAGGCGCCCTGTGGCTGCCTGATGCAAACGTCCCAGAGTGGTCCGCCGCATCCAGGCCAGTGCCCCGAACATCACCACGGGTGAACACGGACATATCCCCCCAACGGTATATTCCCCCCAAGGCCGGCCCGACGATCAGCCACAGCAGGATATGTATGGCCCGATGCCGCGCCAGACATGCCGGAATCCGACCATTGCCCCGTGATGCGGCCAACATGCGCCCGCCAAGGATCGAGAGATCACCTGCCAAATGACCAAGCGAGAGCGGTATCATGAGAAAGCCCGCACGGGCAGGCCGCATTCGGACAGCGTCCCGATGATTTGAAAACTTGCGGGCCGCGACGCTCGACCCGCCACAGCGGAGTGCGCGTGCGAGATGGCGCAGGGGCTGCACAACGGGTTGCTTTCTTGATTAAGCAATCAGCGTTTGTGTCAGTGGATGCGGGGTTTCCATCAAGCCAGAACCGGAGGTGTCGCCAAAAGGCACCGCCCCGATCAGTGGGGTGGCTGTGGCCTTAGGTATCGACACGAAAGGCGCTTTCATCCGGTTTGCACCGGATGTGAAAAGGCAAGACCCTTCTGCGCCCTTCTAGGCCGTGCGCGGCTTCACCCAAGGGCTGGGGCAGGCCTGCGCCCTCCGCGTAGTGCCCTATGGTCTGGACATCCGGCGGGAGGCTGGCGGGGCAATGGCGCCCATATATAGGTGCTGCCCCGAACCATGGACGACCATTCGCGAGAGGGGCCTGTACACCCGATAGACCATGCCGCGCGCAGACCAGAGCATTTCATGCGCTGGTCCGCGCCATTTTCAACCGGGGGCGGCGGTCTGCCAAATGGTGCGGAATGCGCGCATCAGCCCCACGGGGGCGAACAAAGCCTCACCGGACCGGCCGTCGGCCCCCGATCCTGGCTTGCACAACAAACGGCATTTGGTCGCACGAGGGCTCTCTCGCACGGGCCCGCGATGATTATCCGCCGGGCGTCGCCGCAGACCCTGCCAGAAGACCGCCGTCGATCGTCAGCTCTGTGCCGGTCATATAGGCGGCCTCGTCGGAGGCGAGCATCACGGCCACGGCCGCCACCTCCTGCGGATCACCGAACCGCCGTTGTGGTGTGTCTGCCACAAGGTCCGCCGCACGCTCTGCGCGATCGGGACCGCAGCCCAGCATCGGTTCCCACATCGGGGTCATGATCGCGGCCGGATGGATCGAGTTGCAGCGGATCGCAAGGCCCTGACCCGCACAGTAAAGCGCGACCGATTTCGTGTGATTGCGGACCGCGGCTTTCGATGCGGCGTAGGCGGCTGCCATCGGGATGCCGACCAGACCCGAGCGCGATGAGATATTGATGATGCTTCCCGCGCCTTTTGCCCGCATGGCACGGATCGCATAGCGACATCCCAAAAAGGTGCCGTCGTTGTTGACCGCATGCACCGCCCGCCAGTCGCTCAAAGAGGCATGTTCGGGATCATGCGCGGGCGGGGGGCCGTCAGACGCTGCCTCAAGTCCGGTGATGCCGGCGTTGTTGACCAGCACATCAATGGCGGGCACGCGGGCGGCCATGGCCTCCCAGTCGGCCTCGCGTGTCACATCAAGGCGCAGGAAGGTCGCGCCGATCTCGCAGGCCATGGCGTGTCCGCTGCGGTCATCGATATCGGTCAAGATGACTTGGGCACCTTCCTCGCAAAACGCGCGGGCGATGGCGGCACCGATGCCGCGCGCCCCTCCGGTGACGAGGGCGGTCTTGTTCTTCAATCTGGGCATGGAGGCTCCGTAAGGTTTGCGTAATATGACGGGCGGGTGCCTTGCACCCTCAGGCGCGGTGCGGCCCGCGGCCCTTTGAGCAATTTGCCGGATTACCGGTGGCGCTGGTCCATCGTCATTCGCTCCCTTATCGGTAAGGTCAGGATATAAGCCGGACCCCACAGGGTCAAGCGGTCGTGCAAGGGTGATCGAGGGGCGCCTGTTTTCGCGCGGCTGGCGCGGGCAAGACGCACATGCGTTGCCCGAGGCCCGAAGAGGTCTGTCATGCCGCCCGGGCGCGGGCCGTGGTGGCCACGGTGCCGGTCGTCGCACACTATCGCCACACCCGCCCTGAAGCCGGAAGTGTTGGGCCGGACGTATTGGGAAGGTGCGGACGGGAACTTTCGCGCATGGTGGGCGCGCGCACGGGGGGGGATGGGCGGATTTGGCGCGGCACGCGGGGCACACCAAAGGTCCAGGCCATGGTGGTGGTGACCGGGGTGTGATGTGCCTGCAGCGGTTGGGGGCGGGGGCCGGATGTCGGGTAGGATCTGGCCACGCTGGCACGCGTTTGCCGATGACCGGCACAAGGCGCGCAGGCGGAGGGTTTGCAAGCTGAACTGGCACGACCCATAGACCATGTGACCCATAGCGAGACAGATATGCGAGTTCCACTGGTGCAGGCGCATCCCGTTTTACATGTCGTTTTCCTTTTGGCGTGTGCGGAGGGTGCGCAGGCGCAAGCCGTTCGTTTCGATCCCGCCGCGGGCGATCTCGGGCACTATGGGCTTTCTATTTCCCACGAGGCCCGACCGTTTGCCGTTGAGGAGGACGATGATCGCGTATTCACATCCCATCTGCGCCGCGCGCCGCCGCCGGGGGCGGGGAGGCCGCGCTTGGGCTGACGCCCACACGGCGGCGTATCACGCAAGACGACTTGGAGTTCGTTAGGGGCGCACCGGCGCAATGGTCAAAGGGTCTAGAGGCGCTGCAACAGGCAGGCTACCGGTTGCGCGGGGCGGGTGCGGGCCAGAATGTGCGCGTATCGGACACGCCCTTATCCTCCGCAGCCTCACAGCAATTGACGCTTGAGGCCACAGGCTCCCCGAACTGGCCGCCCGCTCAGGCGAGATTGCGCAGGGCATGCATGACGCGTTTGGCGATATATTCGCAAGCCCCGCCTTTTCCGTTCCGGTCGAGGCACGCGAGGGATGGCAGACCGGTCTGCCCGATCTTGCAGGCTATCGCGATGTGACGATCAAGGTCACGCAGCTGACAGATGGCGCGGTGTATCCTGCCTTCTCCGGCGGCACCGCGCCCGAGGTCGCCCCAGCCCCTGACAGGCCCGTGTGGCGCACCCGCGGGCACCGGATTGCGGGACTGTCGATCCTCAACCGCCATACGGGCTTGGGTCGGGCGGCAGGTGGTCACCCGAGAGGGCAAGACGGAGAGCGCAGGGCATACCGCGCCCGCACGCAAGACGGTGGTTTTTGGCGAACTGGCCACGGGCGAGGAGATCTAGGCCCCCTATGACGATGTCGGTCACAGGGCGCATGGGCCCCGTCAGGCGGGGTGCTCAGGACCGCGCCTGACGGGCCGCGTGGGCCGTGGCGGCGGGATGTGCGAAGGCCCAGTGGCGTGACAGGACAAAGGTGCCCACGGCTGCGAGCGTTGTTGAGGCCACAAGGGCCTGCGCGGGATAGGCGGGCATCTGCTGGACCAGCCAGAACAGGGCGGTTTCATTGATCGCAAATCCGATGCCTGCCACGATCATGAACCGCAAAAAGGCCTGACGCGGTGCGGTGGTATGGCCTGCGAAGGAAAACCGGTGATGGCCCCAGAAACTGACAAGAAAGGCCACCACGAAGGCGGCGCCATTGCTGGCGAGCGGCGCGGTCCCGCCTGTCAGCAAGCCAAGCGCCACGCCCATATGCACCAGCGTGGCCGCCCCGCCTGTCAGCATAAACCGCAGCGCGCCTAGCATTCGCGGGCAGGGGGGATGTCGAGGTCTTCTGCCACCAGATAGCCGGGGCGGCCTTTTACCTCGTTGAAGACGCGTGCAAGATATTCCCCCAGAACCCCGATCGACATCAGCTGGATGCCGCTGAAAAAGAACAGCGCCACCGCCAAAGTGGACCAGCCGGGCACATCATGGCCCACAAACACGGTCCGGCCCGCCAGAAACATCCCGTAAAGGATCGACAGGGTGGCAAGCCCCATGCCGATGGCCGTCCAGATCCGCAAAGGCCAATCGGTAAAGGCGGTCAGTCCGGTCAGGCCGAGTTTCAACAAACGCCCGAAATTGAATTTTGTCACCCCGCCGCCACGGGGCTGCAACTCCACAGGAATGGCGAGCGATTTGAACCCCACCCACGCATAAAGCCCTTTCATGAAACGGTTGTTTTCGGGCAGCGCACACAGCGCATCCACCACCTTGCGGTCCATCAGACGGAAATCGCGCGCATCGGCGGGCATCGTCACATCGCTTCCGATGTTCAAAAAGCGGTAGAAGGCTGCGGTACACCGGCGCTTGATCCGGCTTTCGTCATCACGGTGCGCGCGCACCGCATAGACCACCTCGTAGCCTTCGCGGTATTTCTCAAGCATCGTATCGACATAGCGCAGCGGTTCTTGCAGATCGGCGTCCAGGATCACGACCGCGCGCCCTGCGGCGTGGCGCAAACCGGCCATGATCGCCTGTTCCTTGCCGAAATTGCGCGACAGGCGCAGCAGGCGGACAGGCACCTCCCACTGGCCCGTGCGCACATGCTCCAGCGTCGCATCGGTGCTGCCGTCATCGACCACCAAAATCTCCGCATGATCGGTGAGCTTGCGCGCCTTGCGCGAAACGCGCTGCAGGGTTTCGATGATTGTGTCGGCCTCGTTATAGGCGGGGATCACGAATGACAGCTCCGGCACAGGGGCCTGCAGGCCACGGATATGCGCGCGTCCGTCAAATGTTTCGAGTGTAAGATCACGCATGTTTCCCATTATTCCACCTCGGCGGTTTCGGGGCTGACGAAAAGGACGTGACGGCCATAGGCCCCGAGGTTTTCAAGCCCCGCGCCTTCGGCCTGTGCCACCATGTCGGGCGGGACGGAGTAGGCCGCAGGGGCCGTGGCTTGCACCTGACGGGCAAGATCGCTGGCCGGTAAGGCGCGCGCCTTGCCGTTCGAATAGAACTCGGCCGAGTAGCTGCGCGCACCGATGGTATAAAGGGGCGCATCGGGACGCGCGGATCGGGCCGTCGCCACCAAGGCCTTGTCGGTTTTCAACCGCAGGGTCTGGGGCGCAAACACGGCCCCTGCCGCCAGCCCGCCAAACACGACAAACATGAGGATGGCCGCTGTCGCAAAGCCGGCTTTGGCCGGTCTGCGGGGGGCAGATCCGAAGACATGGGCGCACATCACCACCAACAGCACCGCGGCCGCAGGCAGACCGGGCAAGACATAGGCGGCAAGGATGTTGGAGGCGGGCGTGAACAGCACCAGCGGCGAGATCGCCCAGAGCAGAAGATAAAGCAACCATCCCGAGCGGTCGTGGCGGAACGCGCCAAGGGTTCTGACAGGACGCGCCAGCAAAAGCAGCGGCGCAATTGCCCACGGCAGCGCCGCCGCAAGCCAGAACACCCAGATCATGCCTTTCGCTTCCTGATGGCCAGAGCCGTAAAGATCGCCCTGCCAGCCGGGTGTCAAGAAACGCTCGATATGCTCGCCGATCAGGAAATAGCGCAAAAACCCGGGCGTCGCGATTTCAGCCGCGACATACCACGGCACGACCAGAACCATCAAAAGGCCCATGCCACGCGCCCATGGCAACCGGCCCAGAACCTGCCAGTTCCGCGTAAGGGCCAGCCACATGACCAGCGGGATCATACTCAACACGACCGCAACCGGACCTTTGGCCAGCATACCGATGGCAAGGCCCGCAAAGACCGCATACCCCCAGCCGCGGCCCCCTTCGGCCCCTGTGGTGGCCTGCCAGAAACCGACCATCACAAGGGTCGTGCCCAGCACCATCGGCATATCGGTCATGACAAAGGCACCAGCCCCGAAAAACATCGCCATCGTGCCCAGAACAACTGTGGCCACAAGCGCGGTATTGACGCCCACCAGATGGCGCACCCAGATAAAGACCAGCCACAAAACCGCGAGCGCCGTCATCAGGATCGGCAGACGGGCTGCGGCCTCGTTGATCCCGAAAACCTGCATCCCGCCCGCCGCAAGCCATGTATGCAGCGGCGGTTTGCCCCAGAACGGCACACCATAGTCGAACTGCGGGGTCAGCCAGTTTCCGGTCTCGACCATCTTGCGGGCAATTTCAGCGTAGCGGGCTTCTGTCGTATCGGTGAAGGGGATCGCCCATATCGCCCACAGCCGCAAAAGCGCGAAGGCCCCCGCGACCAGCAGCAAAAACCGCCGCGTGGCGTGATCCAGCCGCAGATCGCCGAATTGTGGGGCCAGCCCGATCTGTGTCGTTGTGTCTGTGTGATATGCGGACAGGGTCCGGTCCGCATAGGCCTCGTTTAGTGCCATGGTATATGTGCCCGATCTGGTGGGGATGGTGCGTTCGCCCTGTCTCTAACAGGCGTGAAATCTCAGGATGCTTGCCGCAACTATACCGATCCGTAATGTTGCGCCGGCTTGACGCGCGCCGGCATGGCGATATTGCTTCGGGGTAATGGTTCACGGAGCAGAAAGTCAGACCGATGCGTGTGCTTGTGGTCGAAGATCATCTGGAGACGGCAGACTATATCCTCTCGAGCCTCAAGGCGCAGGGGCATGTGGTCGAGCATTGCGACAACGGGCGCGCGGGGTTCCTGTGTGCGCTGGACAACACATATGATGTGATGGTCTTTGACCGGATGCTGCCCGGTCTGGACGGGCTGACCCTGATCAAATCCGTGCGCGGGGCGGGCGTTGACACACCGATCCTGATTTTAAGCGCGATGGACGGGATCAATGACCGCGTCGCGGGGCTCGAGGCGGGCTCGGACGACTATCTGGTAAAGCCGTTCTCGTTTCAGGAACTCTCGGCGCGGCTGTCTGCGCTGGTGCGCCGCCCGCCGCTCAAGACCGAGGAGGTCAGCCTTCAGGTGGCCGATCTGGAAATGAACCTGCTGCGCCGGACGGTGATGCGCGCGGGCGTGGTGGTGGATCTGCAACCGCGCGAATTCAGCCTGCTGGAATATCTGATGCGCAATTCCGGGCGGGTTCTGACCCGCACGATGTTGCTGGAGTCTGTCTGGGATTTCCATTTCGACCCCAAGACGAATGTTGTCGAGACCCATATCAGCCGCCTGCGCAACAAAGTGGACAAACCCTTCGCAACCGAGTTGATCCACACGGTGCGCGGGGCGGGCTATAGCCTGCATGGCTAGGCGCGGGGCTGTGGCGCGCCTTGTGCGCTCGACCTCGGCGCGTCTGTCGCTGCGGTTTGCGGGGCTATATGCCATTGTGACCGCGCTGGTGTTTGTGCTGACCTACGCGTTTGCAGATCGCGAGATCACCGATTGGGTGTCAGAACAACTCGTCAAAGATGGCGCGGGCTTTGTGGCGCTTTATGACAACGACGGGCTTGAGGCCGTCCAAGCCAAGCTTGACGGTTTCGCGGGCTTCAACTTCGAGAATTACCGCATCTATCTGCTGCAGGATGCCTCCGGCGCGGTCATCACCGGCAACATCATCGGCATCGATCGTCCAGCGAGCGGCGATTATGTCCCCTCCGAGGCCATTCAACTGGGCTATGCGCATCACGACAAAGGGATCGGATATCTGCTGCACGAGGTGACGCTCGGGCCATATCGGCTGACACTGGGGACAAGCACCTATTTTCTGGAAGAGCTCAGCGAGGTGCTGGTGCGCGGCTTTGCCATCGGGTTTGTCTTGCTGTTGCTGGCCGGACTGACCGCGGGGATTGCTGTGGGGCGCAAGACAGAGCGGCGGCTGGTGGCCATATCAGGGGCGCTGAAATCGGTTGCCACAGGCGCGTTGGAGGCCCGCGTGCCGGTGTCTGGCAGTGACGGCGATGATCTTGCGCGGCTCGCAGCCGAGATCAACCGCACCATTGTCCAGCTCCAGAAAATGGTCGACGCGCAAACGCAGATTTCGGCAGATATCGCCCATGATCTGCGCACGCCCATGCAGCGCCTGCGCCAGCGGCTTGAGACGATGTTGCAATCGGGCCATCTGCCTGCGCAGATCGAAACAGATGTTCAGGCCGCAACCGATATCGCCGATGATCTGATCGAGACATTCCATAGCCTGCTCAGGATCGCGCAGATCGAGGCCGGCCAGCGGGCAAACGGCTTTGCGCAGATCGCGCTGGCCACCGTTCTGGCGCGGATCGAGGATGCCTATGGCGCGGTGGCCGAGGAAAACGGTCAGATGCTGGAGTTTGTCGTGCAAGACAAAGCGGCGTCGGTTCTGGGCGACCAGCATCTTTTGATCCAGATGATCGCCAATATTGTTGAAAACGCCCTGCGCCACAATGCGGCGGGCACCCGGATCAAGGTCACCTTGTCGCGCAGCCAAGACCGGCCCGTGATCGAGGTTGCAGATAACGGGCCGGGCATCCCCGAGGACGAGCGTGAAAAGGTCCTGCGCCGGTTCTACCGGCTTGAGAAAAGCCGCACCACATCGGGCAACGGGCTGGGGCTGAGCATGGTCAAGGCGATCTGCGATCTGCATGAGGCGGAGCTGGAACTGCACGACAATGCGCCGGGGCTGGCGGTTCGCGTCCGGTTCCCCTGATCATTTGCACACCGCGCCTTTTGCCAATCTCCCCGATCGTCTTTGTTCACAGCGGTGCTATGCGCGTGGCGGGGGCGTGTGCGCAAGGTTGGTTCGCCTGACATGCGCCGGTTTCGGCCCAGCAGCGATGTCGCTCCGCGTGCGCCGGATATTTGAAACCGGCAGATCTCTCCGGCATTTCTTTATACGTTCTACGTTTGCACAAGAGACGGGTCGCCCGTTCGTGAAAGACGTGTCGCCTTGGCCCTTCGCAGTGTAGGGAAAACGGATGCCATTCCAGATCATAGCGTTGCCAGCGGAGCCATTCGAGGAGCATGTTCCATGCTGGGCGAGGCTAAGCGCAAGGCGCGCAACATATGCCGGATGCAAGTTACGAGCCCTCCCGGGACGCCGTGTCGCGTCAGTCTGGTGGATGCGGGGGGGATACGGTTTTGCTGTTGAACGACCACCATCAAAGCGCGCCGACACCTTAACGCTCCAGTCACGCGATCTTCGTGCAACAAGGGGTATCACAAGCCAAACCGGCTGTGGGCCAAGTGCCAGCGGCCTTGCGCTCGCGGTTGGTCTCGATCCGGCCGTTTGATCATGACGATATGCGGCAAGACCCGGATGTGGTCGATGGTGCAGACCTTGCCGACGCTTTGATTGATATCTTCAAGACCCGGGATGATATCTCCTACGGGCATCTACACTATGCCAAGGCCGGATGTTTTGCGGCGCAAGCGCGGCGTGCATAAGGCGCGCTTGTGCGATGTGCAGGGCCATGGGGGTATCGGGTCGGGCGCCGGAAACGCCATGCTGGAGTGCGCAACCCTGCGTCGCAACGGAAGGAAGTTCGACGGCACGCAGGTCATTGCACGATCATGGATCGCGGCATCGGTTCAACTCTATGCACGCGCGCCTTGGTCTGGACTGTCATATGCGGCCAGCCCACGGGATCACCGGGGCTTTCCGTGCCGTCCGGCGAAGCGTGAGATCATGTCATGGGATAAAGTTTTCAAAAAAATCCGGATTTTTCACCGTTTGCATAAGGGGAGGGCGTTGTATCCGTCTGCACGGCCCCGCGATTGCAGTGTCCGGTGTCACGGCTATGTCGGAATAATGTGGATAACCTCGGAACTTGGCGCATCGGATGCCTGCACTGCTATCGCTTTGATCGGTCATCTTGGTCACAATCACTGTAATAGATCATGATTACAGAAAGCTACTCATATGCCCAAGTTCCAGATGAGCCAGTCAGCACACGGTTATGTCGCGCTGCAGGTACTGTTTGAGGAAAACGAGATGTCGATCTTCCATTCCGTGACGTGGTGCCCCAACGCACAGGCATGGACGGCCCAGTGGCGGTCCCGCAAGAGCATCGCGGACTGGCTTCAGAAGGCTGATGCCCGAGGGAAACAGAGTGACGATTGTGACCGCGAATACCTTCAGAACTGCCTTGTCAGCCCGCATGTGGTTTCTGAAGACGGGCAGGAGGTTGTCGAAGAGATCGAGCGTATCACAGGTTCGCCGTCCCATCAGATCGAGTGGCTTGTCGATGATCTGTCCAACTGGAAAACTGCCGTTGATGACATGTGTTGCGACAGCGCCTTTGAATGTTTGCCCGCGAAGGTGCAGCGGCTGATGAATGCGGAACTGAAATGCGCCTTGGAACGGACCGTGGCGATGATCGATAGTGAGGTGGATCTGGAGTTCGGAGGTACACTAGGTGCGCCGGTGACGCAGCCTCGGTTGAACTGACCGTACTCATGACCTTGGAGCCGCCTGCCTGAGTATCGTACCCGTCTTTCGTACTCCGCTCGCATCGCCAGGTACGATGCCGAGACTTGTATGAACACGGCGGTGCAGGGCATGGGCGCAAGAAGCCCCAGTGTTCTTGTTGAGATGGTGGCCGGTCCGGGCGTTTCGGGGCATGAGTGCGTTACGGTTGCCATGGCCAGAAAGCGCATGTTCACCTGACGCTCTTTGCCACGGCCAACCCGGTCCACCGCCGACTTCATGTTGTCGTAAATTCTACGCTCCGGAATGCCGCCAAAGACGCCGAAGCCGTGCCAGTGGGCATCGAACAGCATCTCGTGGGTCTGCAGCAAATAGGCTCGGACGAAGAAGGCGCGGCTGTGAGACAGCTTGATATGCGCAACCTGCAGCTTCGTGCGCTCTCCGCCAAGCACCGCATAGTCTTCGTTCCAGCCGAACTGAAAGGCCTCACCGGGCCGGAACGACAAAGGGACGAAGATGCCGCGCCCGGTGGTCTTCTGTTCGCGCTGGCGTTCTGCCCGCCATTTTCGGGCGAAGGACGCAACCCGGTTGTAGGACCCCGTGTAGCCGAGCGCCACGAGGTCGCCATGCAACGGCTTCAGGGTTCGGCGCTGCTTGCGTGGCTTTGCCGCCTCCGTCTTCAGCCACGCAGCAAGCTTTTCAGCGTAGGGACTAAGCTTTCTCGACCGAGCCGGAACGTGGAACTTCGGCTCGATCGTCCCTGCTCTCAGATATTTCTTGATGGTGTTCCGCGACAGGCCGGTTCGGCGTGCGATCTCTCGGATCGGCGGCTTTTTTCCGCAAGGCCATGCGGCGGATGACGTTCAAAAGTCCCATGTGGATCACTCCGGAATCCACCGCTGCAAGCTGCGTTGCGGGGAGGGTCACATGGGGCAATTCTCAATGGAAATTACGCGCTCTCCCGGGTCCGTTCTGGGTGGACATCAACACGCGGTGGTCCAGATGCACGGCGATTATGTCCTCAGGTGTGATCGGGACAATTCGGCGTGGCAGCACCAGTAGTCACATTCGGATTGACCGAAATGATATGTTATACTATCACGCACATCAAATTACCGAGGTGAGATGCGATGGCTGTGATGCCGGCCCTTCATATCGAGACGCTTGACGTCTTCATTGGCGCGCAGCCAATCCTTTCCGGGGTCGATCTGAGTATCGCAGCCGGAGAGCGTGTTGCGCTGCTGGGCGAGTCGGGGTCCGGCAAGTCGATGACCGCACGCGCCACTTTGGGATTGCTGCCGCCGCAAGCGCGCCTGTCCGGGCGCATTACGGTCAGCGGATGCGATGTCACTCAAGCCGTGGCGCTTGCGCGTCCGGCCAATGCGCGTCCTGCCATGGTGACACAAGATACTCTGGCCGCGCTCAATCCGCTCGCCTCCATCGGCTATCAGCTAGAGCGACCGTTATTGCGCCGAGGGCGCAATCGGTCCGAGGCACGGGCCGAAGCGTTGGCAATCCTCGCCGACGTTGGCTTGCCCGAGCCTCGCCAGATTGCCGCGCGCTGCTCGCCGGAGCTGTCGGGCGGGCAACGTCAACGGGTCTGCATCGCCATTGCTCTGGCCTGCGCCGCAAAGGTGATCATCGCGGATGAGCCGACCTCGGCTTTGGACGTGGTTACGCAGGCGCAAGTTCTCAAACTGCTGGACAGGGTAACCTCTGTGCCGGGGGGACCGGGGCTGCTGTTCATCACCCATGACCTGCATGCCGCCGCGCATCTGTGCGACCGCACGCTGGTGATCGAGACGGGCCACATCGTTGAAGCGGGGTCCATGCAGCAGGTTCTGACCGAACCGCGCCACACTTACACACGGCGCCTCATCGCCTCAGCCGCAAGCTGTGGCATCGCCTGTGAAAGGCTCTATGCATGACATTCCTCTCTGCGCGCGACCTGACTGTGTCCTACCCTGGGCCGCGTCGGTTTCTGAGCCGGGGGCCGCTGTCGCAGGTTCTGAAGGGCGTTTCGCTGTCTCTTGCCCGCGGCGAACGGGTCGGCCTTGTCGGCGTCTCGGGGTCAGGCAAATCCACCTTGCTGCGCTGCCTTTTGGCTTTGGAGCAGGTGCAAGGCGGCCAGATCCTCTGCGAGGGGCGCCCGGTTGAGCCGGGCAGCGTTTCGGCGCTGCGCTGGTACCGGCGGTTGGTGCAATACGTGCCGCAGGACCCCATTGCCTCGCTCGAGCCGCGGATGACCGTGGCGCAGCTTGTGACGGAGCCGTTATTGCGGCTGCGCGTCGACTGCACCCCTGCGCGCCGGGCCGAAGAGGCGCTGGACAGTGTCGGCCTTGATCACCGTTTCCTGATGCGCCGTCCTGACGAGCTGTCCGGCGGTCAGGCGCAGCGGGTGGCCATTGCTCGCGCTATTGCAACTCGCCCGGCGTTCCTGCTGACCGATGAGCCGGTGAGCGGGCTCGACATGACCGTCCGCGCCCAGGTGGTGCAGGTGCTGCGTGACCTGTCGGAAGCGCATGGCACCGGTATCGTCATGGTCTCACACGACATTTCCGTGGTGGCGGCGCTGTGCCACCGCGCGCTGGTGATGGAGGCGGGGCGCATTGTCGAAGATCGCCCCATGGCCGATCTGCTGCGCGATCCGCAGCACCCGCACACCCGCGACCTTCTGAATGCCGCTCCGCCCATGACCGCCGCGGCCTGAACTCTCGACAAGGACCATATCATGAAAACCTTCATCACCGCTGCCCTTGCCGGGCTGACGCTCGCCGGTGCCGCCCATGCCGAAGATCCGCGCATCCATATCGCGATGCTGCAACCTCCGCGCTCGGGGCTGAACCCGCTGACCGACGACGCCTTCAAACTGTCGCGCTGGTCCACCGCCGAAACGCTGATCCGCCTTGACGAAGCAGGGACGCCGCAGCCCTTCCTTGCTACCGTCTGGGAACGGCTGGACGATCAGACCTGGCGTTTCGCGATCCGCGAAGGCGTCAAGTTCCATGACGGAACCGACCTGACCGCCGAGCGCGTCGCGGCCTCGCTGAATGCGGCCAACACGGCAGTGCCGCGCCCGCGTATCCTCGACGGTGTGGAGATGTCGATCGAGGTGGACGGCAATGCGGTCATCGTGCGCACTGCCGACAATGATCCGCTAGTGCCGAACCGCCTGTCGAGCCCGCAGATGGCGATCCTGGCCGAGCGTGCCTATGGCGCGAACGGCGTGGTGGTGCCCACCGGCGCAGGCACCGGACCGTTCGAGCTGACCGAGATCAACGGCGTGACTTCGGCGCATCTCGACCGTTTCGACGATTACTGGGGTGAGCGCGCGAAGCTGGCGGGGATCGACGCGGATTACGTTGGTGACGGCACCGCGCGCGGCGCGGCCCTGCGCACCGGCACCGCGCAGGTGGTCGAGGCCGTTCCGGTGAGCCAGGCGGCCTTGGTCGACCCGGACCTGATCCACGAGGTGCCGATGCCGCGCACCAACACGCTTTACGTCAACACCGAGACCGGCCCGCTGACCGATCCGGCGCTGCGTTCCGCCGTGCGCGAGGCCATCGACCGGGGCGCCATCGTGCGCACCGTCTACGAGGGCCGCGCCGACGAGGCGAAGGGCCTGCTTGGGCCGGCGCTGCCTTGGGCCGATGGCCTGCGGGCGCAGATCGACTTCCCCGAAGCCGCCGATCCGGCGGGCACGAAGATCACGCTTGGCACCTTCACCGACCGGGCCGAATTGCCCGAGGTTGCCGTGCTGGTGGCGCAGGCGCTGACGCAGGCGGGCTTCGAGGTGGAGCAGGACGTGCGGGAATATGCGCATATCGAGGCGGACATGCTGGCCGGCGCCTTCGACGTCTTCATCCTGTCGCGGGCAACCGTGCTCGATAGCGGCGATCCGGTGTCCTACATGGTCAGCGATTTCTCCTGCAAAGGCTCGTTCAACATCAGCCAGCTGTGCGACGCGGGCGTGGAGGCCGCACTGGAGAAGGCCGCGATGACTGAGCCGGGCGCCGCGCGCCAACAGGCGATCATCGAGGCAGAGGCCGCGATCCTGGTCACCGGGGCCGCCGTGCCGATGCTGCACGAACGGGTGATTCAGGGCGAGGCCGCGGGCGCGTCGGGCGTGGTGCGTGATCCGCGTGAGCGAGTGCTGATTACCGAGCACACGACCCTCTCCGAATAAGGCAGACCCCCGGTGCATCATCTTGACAGACTGATCCCCGCGCTGTCGCGTGGGGTGACCCTTCTCGCCGTCATGCTGCTGGTTGGCCTGCTGCCGTGGATCTCGGGGCGCGATCCTGCGGCCAGTATTCTGCGCGCGCGCATGGGCGATCAGAACCCAACCCCCGAGACGCTGGCGGCGATCCGTGAGCAGCTTGGCCTTGCTTCAGGCCCGTGGGAGCATCTGACGCAGTGGCTCGGCGGGCTGCTGCGCTGTGATCTCGGCACGTCTTGGATTTCCGGCACGCCGGTGCTGCCGGGTATAATTCAGGCCCTTGGTGTATCGCTGACGCTGATGGCGGCGGCCTTCGGCGTGGCGCTGCTGATCGCCGTTTTGCTCTGCTGGCCTACGATGCATCGCGGCCTCCGGGGGCGCGACACCCGGTCCTCCGGGGCGATGGCGGCGACGCTTACCGCCATGCCGGAGTTCATGCTCTCGGCGTTGTTTCTCGTAGTCTTCGCGATCTGGTTTGGCTGGTTCCCGCCCTATGGTTGGCAGGGGCCACAGCACATCGTCCTGCCCGCGCTGGCGCTCGGGCTGCCGGGCGGCGGATTGCTGGGGCGGCTGCTGACCAATGCCATCGCGGCAACCTTCCACGAACGCTGGATTGCCACATGGGCCGTTGCAGGTTTCACGCGCGGTGAAATCGCGCGCGCGGTGCTGCGCCGCAGCCTGCCGGCGCTGATGCCGCAGATCGGCATGATCATCGTCGCGATGACCGGTGGCGCCATTGCGGTGGAACAGGTGTTCTCGATCCCCGGCCTTGGCCGCGCGGTGCTGGGGGCCGCGTCGGCGCAGGATCTCCCCGCCTTGCAGGCGGGCATCCTGATCCTGCTGCTCAACGCGCTTATGATCGGCGTCGTGGCGAACCTGATCCGTCTGGCGCTGCTCGGGCGGGCGCTGCACATGGGGGCTCTGCCGGTACCGCAGGTTCATGCCGTCCACGCCAGCCGCAGGGCATGGCTGGTGCCGTGCACCGTTCTGCTGATCCTGCTGGTGCTTGTGGCGGCAGGGCTGCCACGGGACCCTTTCACGTCGCAGTTCATAAGGCTGCAGGCGCCCGGGCTGGAGGCCCCTTTGGGCGCAGACGGGCTGGGCCGGGACGTCTTGGCCCGCGTGGCGCACGGAGCGGTTTCGACCATCGGAATGGCACTGATCGTGACCTTGGTCTCTCTGGTGATCGGCCTCGGGATGGGGCTGATGCCCCGCCTTGCCCTGGGGCCGACGGAGGTCACGAAGGCGACACCGCCGACCATCGCCGCTCTGATCGTAGTGGCGGCCATGGGGCCAAGCGCAACGGGCGCGATGATCGCCGTTTGCGCCGTCGCCTGGGCCCCGCTGGCCGCTCATACGGCTGCCCTTGTGTCAGAGGTCCGCGCGCAGCCGCATGTCTGGCTTGCACCTGTTCTGGGCGTGGGCCCGCTACGCCTCATCCCGCGCTCGATCCTTCCGGCGGTATTCTGGCCGGTACTGCGCCATGCGATGCTGCGCCTGCCCGGTAATGCGCTGGCGCTGGCAGCGCTTGGGTTTCTCGGGCTTGGTCCGCGCCCACCCTCGTCGGAATGGGGGCTGATCCTTGCGGACGCCTTGCCCTATGTGGAACGCGCCCCGCTTGCCGTGCTGACGCCCGTTGCTGCACTGGCACTGATGTCCGTGCTGGGGGTGTCTCTCGCCTCGTTGGCGCGCCGTTGAAACGGGCCCGGAGCGGTCGCGCAGAGACGCGCGGCTGATCCGGGCGTGGGGTCGCAGATCTGATCTGGCGTGGGGATACACTTCTCTGTCGTGCTGAATATCGCGCGATTATCGACAGGATGCCTCGTAATGAGCGAAACCAATCCCGCCCTTGGCATTCTGCTGCGCCTGCTGTCGGGGCTGCTGTTCGCCGCGATGGCGGTCACCGTCAAACGTCTGGGCGATACGGTCCCGCTTGGCGAAATCGTGTTCTTCCGCTCCGTGTTCGCGATGATTCTAGTGGTGATCTTCCTGTGGATGCGGCGGGAGTTCCCGGACGGGCTTCGTAAAGGGCGACCTTGGGAACATGTGCTGCGCTCGCTCTTGGGTGTGGGACCACTACGGTTTAACGCCAGACGAAGCCGCGCAGGGCGGGATGAACCCGCAGATGTTCAACTCTTTCCTCGATGGCACCGAATCCGCGCTGGAAATGGCCGCGATCTCCAATGCCTCCGGCCTGCTTGCCCCGCGCGACGGCCTGCTGTTCCCGCCCGTCGGCACTCACGATTTGGCGGAAGTGCTCAAACCCAAGGCCCATGGTGGCGTGTTGGAAGAAGCGGGAATGGTCGAAGTCGTCTCCAGCCTTGAACGCGACGGTCGTCACGTCTTCAACGACCTGCGCTGGGGGGGCTATGTGACGCTGGAGGCCAGTGATGAAAGCGGGCGGGGCGCGGACTATGTGCGCCGCTGCTTTAAGGAATACGGCGTGACCACCGATACGTCTGGCCGCTATGCGACGCTTTACCGTCCGTCGCATCTGATCGGGCTTGAACTGGGCGTGAGCGTCGCCAGCGCGGCCTTGCGCGGCGAGGCGACGGGTCGGACCAACGGGCTGGTATCGGACGTGGTCGCCATCGCCAAGAAACCGCTTACACCGGGTGAAATGCTGGACTGCGAAGGCGGTTTTACCGTCTGGGGACGCATCGCGCGCGCCGAGGATTCGCTGAACAACCACGGGCTGCCGATCGGTCTGGCACATGGCATGAAGATCAAACGAGACGTCGCAGAAGGCGCCATGCTGACATGGAATGACGTCGAAGCCTCCGACAGTCAGGCTGTGACCATCCGCCGTGCCATGGAAGACATGTTCCGCGCGCGTCTGCACAAAGCCGCCTGATCCATATCTAATCCCGGTGCCTGCGAGGGTACCGGACCACACCAAGGAAATCCGGTCATGATTTACCTCGTCGCCATGCACCGCGCACATCCCGGCTGTGAGGGCGTGCTCAAGCAATCGTTGGTCGCATTGATCGCACCGACCCGCGCCGAGGCAGGCTGCATCCGATATGAGCTGCACGAAGCACGCGGGCACCCCGGGCGGTTCCTTTTTTATGAGGTCTGGGAAACGCAGGCGCATCTTGATGCCCATGCCGCATCCGCGCATCTGGCCGCCTATAACGAAACGAGCCGTGACTGGATCGCGGCCACCGAATTGCTGCCACTGGATTTCGTGGCCTGAGGGAGGAGAACCAGAATGCTTTTGGGATGTATCGCCGATGATTTCACCGGCGCAAGTGATCTGGGAAATACGCTGACACGGGCAGGTATGCGCACGACACTGATGTCGGGTTTACCCGATGATCACGCACCGCTGGCCTGTGACGGCGCTATTATCGCACTAAAGACGCGATCAGTTCCTGTAAAAGAAGCGGTCCGTCAGTCACTCGCGGCACTGGAGTGGCTGCGCGGGCAGGGCGCGCAGCAGATCCTGTTCAAATATTGCTCGACCTTCGATAGCACTGCCGCTGGCAATATCGACCCCGTAACAGAAGCCTTGATGGGCGCACTAGGAACCGATCGTACGGTCTTCATCCCGGCCTTCCCCGGCACGGGGCGCAGGGTGTTTATGGGGCATCTTTTCGTCAATGACGTTTTACTGAACGAATGTGGCATGCAAGACCACCCTCTAACGCCTATGACCGATCCCGATCTACGCCGTGTGCTGGCCTCGCAATCAGTGCGGCGCGTCGGACATCTTCCCTTGGCGGCCTTGCGCGCAGACCAAGCCGTGCGGGCGATGGAGGCCGAAGTCGCGGCAGGCCGCCCGCTGATCGTTTGTGATACGCTCGATGACGCTGATCTTATCAGCATTGGCAAGGCGCTCAAAGGCTGGTCACTGGTCACAGGGGGATCGGGCATCGCACTGGGACTGGCCGAGAATTTTCGCGCGGCGGGCGCGGTAAGCAGCGCCCCATCAAAGCGCGCGCCTGAAACCGGCCCGGCGGTGATACTGTCGGGATCATGTTCAAGGATGTCGAACAGGCAGGTCGCCTATGCATGTGACCGAATGCCCGGTTTCGCTATAGAGCCCGGGGCGCTTATGTCGGGGGCACTCGATCTTGAGGCGGTGCAGGATTTCATCCGCGCGGCGGGTAACGGGCCCAAGATCATCTATTCGACCTCGGACCGTAGCGGGCTTGAGACAGGCCGCGCGGCCTATGATCACGCACAGCTTGCAGAACGGATCGAGGCTTTCTTTGGTGATCTGGCCCGCGCACTGGTGCGTGATGGTCACCGTCGGATCGTGGTTGGCGGAGGCGAGACCTCGGGGTCCGTTGTGCGCGCTCTTGGCATGGACCGGTTCGAGATCGGCCCGGAAATAGACCCGGGAGTGCCCGTATTGATCGCGCCGGATGGTCTGCGCATTACGCTGAAAAGTGGCAATTTCGGACAGGAAGATTTTTACGACCGCGCTGTGCGCGTGCTGGAGCAGGCATGACCGAGACACGCATCAGAAACGACATTGTCACATTTGCCAAATCCCTGTTTGACCGCGGATACACGGCGGGGTCTTCGGGCAACATCTCTGTAAAACTGGACGATGGATTTCTTGTTACACCTACAAATTCCTGTCTGGGCTTTCTCGATGCGCACAGTCTGTCCCGGCTGGATTGTGATGGTAAGTATCAGTCGGGCGATGAACCGACCAAGGAATTGCCGCTGCATTTCGCCATGTACGCCGCCCGGCCCACGGCCCGTGCCGTCGTCCATCTGCATTCGTCCTACGCGACGCTGTTGTCTTGCCTTGATGACACTGACCCGACAAGCGCACTTGCCCCGATCACGCCCTACGCTGTAATGCGCCTCGGGCCGGTTCCGATGGTGCCTTATACCAGACCGGGATCGGATACGATCCTCCCCTACATCCAAGCGGCTGCAGTCGATCATCCGGCAGTGTTGCTGGGCAATCATGGTCCGGTCGTCAGCGCGGACAGTCTGGAAAAGGCGGTATTTGCCTCAGAAGAGCTTGAGGAGACAGCCAAACTTCTGGTTCTCGCAGGCGAGCGCCGTCTGCGGCTGTTAGGGCAGACGGATATCGACGATCTCAACACCACTTTCCGACTGAGGGACTGATCATATGAAGCGATTTTCTGCAAATCTCGGGTTTCTCTGGACGGATCTCGATCTGACCGACAGGATCCGTGCGGCGGCTGATGCGGGGTTCCGTGCGGTTGAATTGCACTGGCCATATGACACGCCCGCCGCGCATATCCGGCGCACTTGTGCCGAGACCGGTGTCGAGTTGCTGGCAATGAACTCCCCTTTGGGCAACATTCGCGCGGGTGAAAGCGGGCTTGCAGCTTTGCCAGGGCGGGAGGCAGAGTTTCGTGACACCTTCCTGCGTGCGACCGATTACGCATTCGACGCAGGCGCATCACGGATGCATATCATGGCAGGGATTGTTTCGAATTCCACCGCGACCCGTTCGGTTTTAGCTCGAAACCTGCAATGGGCCGAAGAGGCCGTGCCGGAGATGTCCTTCCTGCTGGAGCCACTGAACAACTTTGACAAGCCCGGCTACCTGTACCACTTGCCCGAACAGGCGGTACGGGTCATCACGGAGGCAGGATTGCAGCGCACCCGTCTGATGTTCGACATCTATCACGTGGGCAGGGAAGGCCTAAGCCCACAAAAGGAGTTTGATCGCTTCGCCGCTCATACAGGGCACATACAGATCGCAGGCGTCCCGCATCGGATGGAGCCTTACTCAGGCACGGTGGACATGGCTGCCGTGCTGCGCCATGTGAGCACAAAAGGCTATCACGGGTGGATCGGGTGCGAATACCACCCCGAACGCACGCTCGAGGCAGGCCTTTCGCGGCTACGTGAGCTTGCCGATGTCTGCGCATAAGACCCATGCGATATCGTCATTCATGCGGGAGGCTGCAAAACAGTCCAGGCGCAATGCTGGTCGGGAAGGATCAGTAGCCGCCGAACAAAACCGAGAGCTCGATGCCATCAAATGCAGCCAAGTAATAACAGCCTAAAAGTCGCTTTTCAAAATATCGGCGCATTTATTAGCTCATCCGAACATCTTGTGGAAGCGCGCGATCACCTCCGGAAGGGACTACGATTTGATGTTTCGTACGCCGTCGGGACATTGATCTGTGTGGGGCGTTACTTTTTCATTTCTTCTCCGAGGAACAGGGCATTTTTTCGCAGCTCAATTCAGAATATACAATATGATAGAAATATCTTATAGTCATTATTATGTAATATAAAATAGTAAATAATCGACCACAAGAAGATCCAGATCCCCGTCTGAATCAGATCCAGAACAAAACGGTCGCGACAAGCGCGATTGCTGAGAGGAATACGACGGGAGATCTGTCGTCCCGAGTGGTAAGCCGCCGCCAGTCCTTCTGGCGTCCGAACATGATCTCGATCCGGTTGCGCCTCTTGTATCTCCGATTGCCGTATTAGATCGGTTTGTCGCGCGACTTACGTTTCGGGATGCAAGGCTTGATCCCTCTTTCTATCAACGCCTCACGGAACCAGTCCGCATCCTGTCCTTGATCGCCCAGCAGCCAGTCAGCCGATGGCAGACTGCTCACAAGCGCGCTGGCACCGGCGTAGTCGCTGACCTGCCCACCAGTGATGAAGAACCGGATCAGACGCCCTGCGGCGTCGGTGACAGCATGCAGCTTCGTGTTCATGCCACCTTTCGTGCGCCCGATCAGCCTTCCACGCCCCCCTTTTTCAACCGCCGACTGGTGACCGTGCGGTCGCCTTGAGCTAAGTCACGTCGATCATGATCGTCTTCCGATCCGTTGGCAAGTATGCCGACCGTGTAGCCATCGGGTTTCGCCTGTTTGGCGAGGTAGAAGTTGCCGACCATGGCACGCCACCCGGACGATTTTCGACACAGATCTTGTCGCCTGTGCGCGCTCCTTCTCTTTGGCAGGCGTCCGCGCGGTGATATCCATGCCACCGCTCAGCGGATCGGCTACGAGAAAGCTGATCGGCCGACGCGGATAGGGCATCCTTCCATTCCTTCGAAATGATCACACCATTACACCCTGGGATCAGACACCTAGGCATGGCCCGGTCTGGCCCTTTCGATAGAAAACCCCGCCGGTGATCTGGATGTGACCCTCACGGCGCGGCGTTGCGCCGATGCGGTCCAGATCAGTCGTGCCGGATACCGATGCAATGCGCAGATGCTCGTTAAAGGGACGGCTCCGCTTTATTGCGCATCAAGAAAGCCGCGCGATGCCTTGATGGGCCGCGGGCTTTGACGGGGGATGGATCATCACGAACCGCCGGCTGTAAAGAACGCCCTTTGCCCTTTTGCGTGCCTGCGTTTTCGCGGTGGGCCACAAAGCGGACCGCCCGCCGCAGGGCGCGACAATATCGCGGCGGGCAGATGCGTGCCATCGTGCCCGCCTCCCCCCGATCTGCGGCAAGATGGCGCGAACGCAGGAGAGAGAGGGCCGACAGTGTATGAACCCGTCAGGCCGCGCAGGCGGGCACGCGCCACCTGATACCGGCACTATGCAAGGAGTTCGTTGCGGACAATCTGCGCGCCTGCGCCCAAGGCATTCAGCTTGCCCCGCGCCACCTCGCGTGACAGGGGGGCCATGCCGCAATTGGTACATGGATAAAGCTTGTCGGCATCCACAAACTGCAGCGCTTTTCGCAGTACATCCGCCACAGCATCAGGGGTTTCAATGGTCTCGCTTGCCACATCAATGGCGCCGACCATCACCTTTTTGCCACGAATAAGTTCGATCAGATCCATCGGAACGCGGGAATTCTGGCATTCGAGCGACACGATATCGATATTTGATTTCTGCAGCTTGGGGAAGATTTCCTCGTACTGGCGCCACTCCTGCCCCAGCGTCTTTTTCCAGTCCGTATTGGCCTTGATTCCGTAGCCGTAGCAGATATGGACGGCTGTCTCGCAGTTCAGCCCTTCGATGGCGCGTTCCAGAGTGGCGATCCCCCAGTCGTTCACCTCGTCGAAAAACACGTTGAAGGCCGGTTCGTCGAACTGGATGATATCGACGCCTGCCGCCTCCAGATCTCTGGCTTCCTGATTGAGGATCTTGGCAAATTCCCATGCCAGCTTCTCGCGGCTTTGGTAGTGGCCGTCATAGAGCGTGTCGATCATGGTCATGGGACCGGGCAGCGCCCATTTGATCGGCGCTTTGGTCAGGCTGCGCAGGAACTTCGCATCTTCCACGAACACCGGCTTTGCGCGGGCCACGGCGCCCACCACACTGGGCACGCTTGCATCATAGCGGTCGCGGATCCTCACGGTCTCGCGCTTTTCGAAATCCACGCCGTCCAGATGCTCGATAAATGTCGTGACAAAATGCTGGCGTGTCTGCTCGCCATCGCTGACGATATCGATGCCGGCAAGCTGTTGTTCGGCCAACGACACCCGCAGGGCATCTTGTTTGCCCTCGACAAGGGCCGCGCCCTCCAGTTTCCAAGGAGACCAGAGCGTTTTGGGTTCTGACAGCCAGGACGGTTTGGGCAGGCTGCCGGCCGTTGATGTGGGAAGCAGGGTTTTCATGACAGGGGACCTTGTGGACAGAAAATGTGATTATTGCGCGTAGTGCGCCGACCAGCGTTCAAGCGTGCTGTGGTGGGGTTTGATGAAATGCTCTTGGGCAAACCTGCCCTGTTCGACGGCCAGCCGGCTTCGCTCGTCGCGGTCATAAACGATCTGCGTGAGCGAATGGTCGCGGTGGTTCAGATCCGGCTGATACCACTGGCCTGCCGCAGAATTGGCATTGTAGATTTCGGGACGGTAGATCTTTTGGAAGGTCTCCATGGTGCTGATCGTGGCGATCAACTCAAGATCGGTGTAATCCCCCAAAAGATCGCCGGAGACATAAAATGCCAACGGGGCGACGCTGTTTGGCGGCATGAAATAGCGCACCTTCAGCCCCATCTTCGCGAAATAGTCTTCTGTCAAAGATGTGCCGGGGGACACATACTCATGGCCCAAAACGGGGTGATGGGTGCCTATACGACGATAGGTTTTGTTGCTTGAAACACTCAGGCAGATGACAGGCGGCTTGCTGGAGTGCGCCTTGTAGGCCTCCGACGTCACGAACGCTTTGAACAGATTGCCATGCAATTCTCCGAAATTCTCGGGCACGCTGAAACCGGACCGGTTTTTGTTATGCTCTGGCAGCACGACGCTGAAATCATAATCGCGCACGTACGACGACAGGTTGTTGCCAGCGATGCCTTCGATCCGCTCGCCGGTCTTGTGATCGATAATCGTCGGCTTCAGGATCTCGATTGCCGGAAAGGCGTGTCCGGTGTTGTCCAGATCCATTTCCACACAGATGATGTCAAGATCGAGCGCGTAGCGATCGCCTTTGGGATTGTCCCAATGTGCCAGCGCATTGAAGCGGTTGTCGATCATGCGCAAGGCATTGCGCAAGTTCTCCTCGCGCTTTTCGCCCCTCGCCAGATTGGCAAAGTTGGTGGTGATACGCGTGGCGTTTGCGGGGCGATAATTCTCGTCGAAACGGACACTGTTGAGAGCAAAGCTGTAATCTGTCTTCGTCATGATCGCGTATCCTCGCGTCTGTGGTGCCTTGACGGCCTGTGAAGGCGACATGGCACCCTAAAGGTGTTTATGCGTGCGTGGTCCATCGTCTGGTGATCTTGGACAACCGGACCCGGTGCATGCTGTATGCCTGTGTTGGAACATGAATAAAAATGATAGTATTGCACGTCCAAGTTGAATTTCATTCACATACCATGGGTTTATCGGCTGCCTGTATCGGGCATGATTGTGGTGCAAGACCGCCCGATGGCGATCAGGCCTCACGGGGCAGAAGGCGCGCTTGGGTCAAGAAATGCGTTCCAAATGTCGCATGTCGGCACATAAGTTGACAAAAACAGTCAACAAGATTGACGCGGGCGTCTTTCTCCTTCGATAAGCCTGAAAATCCCTGACACGAGTAATGATCATGCACCTTCCCCGTTTGACCCTTCTGTTGGCCGGTGCAGGCATCGCTGTGACAGGCGCAGCCCATGCCCAGCAGGAAGATCGTGTTGTTGTCCTAAGCCCTATCGTGGTGCAGGCCGACGATGTCGCGGGATATGTGGCCGAAGGCGCGCAGGTCGCGAAATCCTCCCTGCCCGTCAACGAGATGCCCCAATCGATGTCGGTCGTTACCAACGACCAGATCGAGGATCAGGGCGCGACCCGCGTGGGGGCGGCATTGGGCTACACAGCCGGTATCCTGGCCGAACCTTTCGGCCGCGATCCCCGATTTGACTCGCCGCGCATTCGTGGCTTTGACGCAAATTCCGCCCAGTATGTGAACGGCCTGCGCCAGGGGCGCTATTTCGGCGCCGCCGCACAGGAGCTGTACGGTCTGCAACAGATCGAGGTCCTGCGCGGCCCGTCCTCCACGGTCTACGGCGCAGGATCGCCCTTGGGCGTGGTCAACATGGTGCAAAAACGCGCACGGTCTTTCGACTTCGGCGAAATCGGGGTCGGTCTGGACAGCAATGACGGCACACGCCTGTTTTTCGACACAAACAAGGTGCTATCAGACAGTTTGTCCTTCCGCCTGACCGGCATCGGGCGCAACGACACCACCCAGATTGATGATCTGGATAATAAGGGCGGCTATGTTGCAGGGGCGTGGCGTTACACCCCCACCGATGCGACCACCATCGATGTTTTGCTAAACTACACGAAAGACGCCCCCCTTTCCCCGACAGGCATCCCCTTCGCGCTGACGGAGACGGCCGATGGTGGGGTGCTGCGCGATCTTTATACGGGGCAGAAATCCTTCGATGACAGCGACCGGGAAATGCTGAGCATGGGCGTCGAGATCAGTCATGATCTCGGGAACGGCTGGACGCTGGGCCAAGGCCTTCGCTACGAGAAATTCAACTGGGACTATCAGGGCACCTATGCCAGCGCAGTGCTGACGCCCGATACCTTCTCGCGCGGGTCCTCCCGCCAGCGCGAAAACAGCAATACACTCAGTCTCGACACCCGGCTCTCTGGCACCCTTATGACCGGACAGGTTGTGCATCAGGTGCTACTCGGCGCCGATATCCGCAAATACGATGCGTTCGAAAGCAGCCAGTTCGGAACGGCACCCGTCTTGAACTGGCGCACTCCCGACGATGACGGCGCCGGTCCGGTGTTTTCTGTTCCGGCCAATGCAGGCGATGTCGTTTTACGGCAAGCGGGCATCTATGCGCAAAACGAGCTGAGTTACGGCAACTGGCGCGGCGTCGCAGGACTGCGATATGATTGGGTCAAACAAGAGGGCAACCGCTACGGCACGCCGTCGGAGTTCAAGGACACGCAGCTGACCGGTCGTGCGGGCCTGTCGTATGTCATGGACAAAGGCATCACGCCCTATGCGACCTACTCGACCTCGTTCGATCCGCAGGCCGGCCAGAACATCGACGGCGATGCGTTGAAACCCACCGAAGGCGAACAGCTGGAGATCGGCGTCAAGTATCGGCCTGCCGGGTTCGACGGGCTGTTCACCGCAGCCCTTTACGATCTGACACAAAAGAACGTGAACCGCTCGGTCAACGAGGGTGGCCTGACCGGCACCCGGCAGTTTGGCGAAGTGAAGTCGCGCGGGCTGGAGCTGGAGGCCACAGCACAACTGGATGATACGTGGGCGGTCCGCGCCGCTTATGCCTATAACATGACCGAACAGGTCGCGCAGGGCGGCGATGCGCTGGACGGCAACGAACTGGCCGATGCGCCAAACCATCTGGCCAGCGTCTGGCTGGACCACGACTTGGGCCATGGTATCAGCGCCGGGGCCGGTGTGCGCTACATCGGCAAGCGGTATCGCGATGCGGCCAATTCGGGCGCGCTGGACCGCGCCGTGCTGGTCGATCTGGCCCTGCGCTATGAGTGGGACAATATCCGCACCTCTGTGAACGTGTCGAACCTGACAGACGAGGTCTATCTTGGGGCCTGCGGTTTCTCCTATTGCTCCTATGGCGAGGGGCGCACGGTTTCGGCCAAACTCGCCTATACCTGGTGATCCCGTCAGGCCACCACGCTGCGCCAGTGTGATCGCCACCGGCGCGGGGCGGGGCGGGGCAGAAATACTGGGCTGTGGCTGTGATATCCCAGCCCTGCGTGCGCCCTGTGCCCGCCCCGCATAATCTTGGGCCACGGGACCGCACACCGGGGGGAATACGGCCCGATACATCGGGCGCACCACCGAAGATCAAAGGGCCTGACGCCGCCGCTGGCGGCGCATCACGAAGATCACCAGTAGGGCTACAAAAACCACACCGACGGCCATCCAAGACACGCACACTGTTCAGCAGGTTCGATGTGGGTCCGCCGCGTCTGATCAGGGCCACGTCTTCTGGCTGCAGATCGAACGCCTTTGCGCCGAAGGTTGCGCCTGCGTCATGCGCAAGTGCGGCGGTTTCTTGATCACTCAAAGCGTTGAAAGCATTTGTCTGGGTGCCGAAAGACGACATGAACACATGTTCATCTGCGGTTTTGCGGTCGATCCCATTGAGCACGGTGGCAACGAAGTTGGCGCGGATGGACCTGCCGTGGCCGAGGTATGAAACAGGCTCGGACAGCACCGATCTTTGGGGGGGCGGACAAAAAGCTGGACTGTTTTCACGGCATAAGGCCGGGGCTTTTGCGGTATTCGATTGGGGTTTTGCCCCCAAGGGATATCTTGATGCGTGGCTCGTTATACCAGCGGATACAGGCGTCAACCTCGTCAATAAACTGAGCCGCGGTGAAGGCCCGCCACTCCCGAGGAGAGAAGACCTCCGTCTTCAGGCACCCGAAGACGCCTTCGCAAGCGGCATTGTCTTGCAAGCGCGCCTTTCGTGACATCGAACGAACGCGCTTTGCTGCGTCGATACGTTCCACCCAAGCCCTCAGCGTGACCCGTCCAGAATAGCCTAACGCACGCAGCCTCCATGAAATACAGCGCCCCTGACCGGCATAATGCTCCAACGCCACCTGCTTTTGTACCTTTAAGAATTCAGGCAGGCGCGACACAGAATGTATCTGAAACCCCTGCCAATGTTCATATTCTCGATGCCAGCCTTTCAAGGCAGTCTTCGTCGGAGACCCCAACTCACGGATGGTGGCCCGCACGCGCTTGCCGAGCTGGATATAAACCCCAACTGCGCGCAGTCTATCTTCGTAGCCATACATGAACTATCTCCAAGATCGTCCAACTTTTCGTCCGCACCCCCGCCGGGGCCGTTCTCGGTAACAATCAACAGTAAGACGGCCATTTTCCGGACCAAGGCAACCTTGCTCTTGATCTGATGGCGCATGCCACGCCGATCTGTGGCCGCGTTATAGCACATGACTGCAAACCTGCGCGCCGTCACGTTGATCGCGCCATGAATGTCCTTCACCCCCTTCCCTTTTCCGAGCCTGACCCAAGCTTTTGCAACATGAAGGCAGGTATGCGTTAGAAACGGCAGTGTTCTCGTGTGCATTTATAACGAAACAAGACGGGATACAGGTCAAGTATGCATACACAAATGAGCAGAGATACGCATCATCCACACGCCGAAAAAATTACCGTTCATCTTCGATGCTCGTCACGTGCTCCTTAAAATTCACTCATAAAAATCAGAAAAATATGGACGTAATTATCAAATTCCCCTCACTTTCATGAAAATACATAAACCATATTAATGCGTTACATAAAACTTCACAAAAATGTTGATCTCGTGTGCAATATTTGCAAAATTTGTGATGCAATCAACGACGTGAGGATAACATGGAGAGCAGCGAAGACATTCGGGAAAGAGAGGCGTTTCTACAAGACGTCCTGCGCTCTGCGGGGGAGATCGTGAAGCGTGGTTTCGACAGCCGAAGCGCGGCGGACTGGGCGATGAAGGGGCCACAGGACTACCTCACCGAAACCGATGCAGCCTCGGAAAAACATATCCGCGAAAAGATCCTGTCGCGTTTCCCCGAGGATAGTGTTTTTGGCGAGGAAGACGGGGGCGATATCGGTGTGCGCGCTTGGATTGTCGATCCGATTGACGGCACTGCGAATTTTGCGCGCGGGCTGCCGCATTTCTGCATCTCGATAAGCTATGTCGTTGATCGCGAGCCGGTTCTGGGGGGGATCTATAATCCGGTGAGCGACGAGATTTACCTCGCCCGCCGGACGCATGGTGCAACGCTGAACGGCAAGCCACTAAGCGTTTCGACGGCAACCGATCCGCAGGCCGCAACGGTCGAAATGGGATGGTCGACGCGGGTGGCGCTGGAAGAATATCTCGACGTGATGACAGCTCTTTTGGAGCGTGGCTTCAACGTGCGGCGCTGTGGGTCGGGGGCGCTGGCGCTTGCGCAGGTCGCTGACGGGCGATCCGACGCCTATGTCGAACTTCATATGAATTCATGGGATTGCATTGCGGGCCTGTTGTTGGTGTCCGAAGCCGGAGGGGCGGTATGCACCTATTTTTCAACCGGCGACCTGAGAGAGGGCGGGCGCATCCTTGCCACGACCCCGGGCATTGCTGACGCCCTGAAACACGACAGCGCGACCGCGCTGATCGAGCCGCACAGACAGGCCGTCAGGGCCTGATCTCAAGACTGCACCGCCGTGCGAGGGAGGAGACATGGCACTTACAGGAGAAATGACGGCGGGGGCCAGAGCCGGACGCTTGCGCCGGTTCGGGGCCGCCATGGTGACACCGGAGCGACTGATCGCGGTGGCGTTGGCTGCGCTTTTGGCGTTTCTCGTGCTGGCACCGCTGGCCGAGCTGATCCGCGAGACGCTGAGTGTTCAGCCTTATGACAAAGCTTACCTGCCGGGACAGGAGATCGGCAGTTTTACCACCTTCCACTACGAACGGGTGTTCTCGGGGCGCATGTCGACGGCGCTGTTCTACAAACCCTTCGTCAACTCACTGATCACGGCCTTCGGGGCGACGGTTTTGTGCCTTTTGCTCGGGGCCGCGCTGGCGTGGGTGGTGGTCCGCACCAACGTGCCGTTTCGCGAAACGGTCAACACGATGATCGTGGTGCCCTATATGCTGCCATCGTGGGTCATGGCGCTGGCATGGCTGACCTTCTTCAAAAACGACCGTCTGGGCGGATCGTCAGGTGTGTTCGTGTATCTTTTCGGCATACAGCCGCCGGACTGGATGGCCTTCGGGGCGCTGCCCATCATCATTTGCCTGGCCGCGCATTACTACGTCTATGCCTACCTGATCCTGTCAGGCGCCCTGAGCACCGTGGACAGCCAGCTCGAGGAAGCAGGCGCCATCGCCGGACTGTCGCGTCTGCGCCAGTTCGCCTCCATCACCCTGCCGCTGGTTCTGCCCGCACTCGGGTCGGCCGTGGTCATGACATTCATCCGTGTGGTGGGCTCGTTTGGCACACCGGCGGTGCTTGGCATGCCGGTGCGCTACTTCACCCTGCCCACGCAGATCTATGCGGCCATCGGGTCGCGCAACGTTGGTGACGGTTATCTGCTGGCGCTCGTCCTTGTGGTCATGGCGGTTTTATTCATCTGGATCAACCAGCGCATGATCGGCGTGCGCAAGAGCTTTGTCACCATGTCCGGCAAAGGCGCGCGCTCAAAGACCATCGACCTCGGGCCGGCACGATGGCTGGTGCTGGGGCTTGTGGTGATGCTGTTGGTTTTCACCGTGATCCTCCCCATCGGCCTTTTGTTACTGGAATCGCTTTCAAAGACCGCTGGCAACTACGACCTGTCCAATCTTACGCTGCATTACTGGTTTGGTGAACGCGGCGGGGTCAACGCGCTGTATCCCGGTGTCTTCCACAACCCCCAGATCCTCGGGGCGGCATGGAACTCCATCCGTCTGGCGGTTTGTGTGGCGCTGATGACAGGCATTCTTGGCTTCCTTGTGGGCTATGTGGTGGTGCGCACGCGGGGCAGCATGGCGTCGAAGGCACTGGAGACATCGGCCTTCTTGCCATATATCTTCCCGTCCGTGGCCTTCGGCGCGATCTACATAGGCATGTTCTCAAAACCCATCGGCCCGATGCCCGCGCTTTACGGCACATTTGCGCTGTTGGTGCTGATCTCTGCGGTCAAGAACCTGCCCTATACCTCGCGCACAGGCATCGCGGCTCTTCTACAAATCGACAAATCGCTGGAGGAAGCCGCGCGCACCCAAGGCATCGGCTGGGGTACACGCGTGCGGCGCATCGTGATCCCGCTCGCCTCGAACGGGCTGATGTCGGGGATGTTGCTAAGCTTTATCGGCACCATGCGCGAGCTTTCGTTGATTATTTTGCTGGTGACGCCATCGACGGCGGTGCTGGCAAGCGTGATCTACACCTACCAGACCGACGACGTCCCGCAACTGATCGGCGCGGCCACCTTGCTGTTGGTGCTGCTGGTGGTCGGCTTCAACATCCTGTTCAGGCTGGTGTTCCGGAACGCGAAATTGGGGTTCGCCTGAGGGAGGCGCATCCGTAACCAAAACACCGCATGGAGGAGGAGAAACCATGACAATCAGGACCATTATCCTTGCCGGAACACTCGCAGCGCTGCCCGCCATCGCTTCGGCACAAGACACGGACATCGAGGCATGGATGGAGCGGGCGCAGCTTGGCGCCCACCAGCCCGAAACCGAAGACTGGGCCGCAATCGGGGAGGCCGCCAAGGAGGAAGGCGCGCTGACGGTTTACGCGTCATCGTCCACGATCAGCGCGGTCGCAGAGGATTTCATGAAGCTCTATCCCGAGATCGAGGTAAGCGCCTTCGATCTCGGGTCCGAGAAAACGATCGAGAAGTTGATGCGCGAACATCAGGCGGGGCTTTATAATGTCGATGTGGTCAACACCGGCGGTGCGGCCCAAATGGTCTATGAGCTGCTGCCGCAAAACAGCATCGTCAATTACGTGCCACGCTATCTGGCCGATGACATCCCGCAGGCCCTGCAGCAGCCGTTGCTGACCCAGATGGTCGAGGCCACCGTGCTGTTTTATAACACCGAAACCTATCCAGACGGCCCGCCGATCAGCAACATATGGGAGCTGACCGAACCCGAATGGTCCAAGCGTGTGGGTATGAAAAGCCCTCTGGGGTCGCTGACGACGCTTGCGCTCATTGCCAATCTGGTCGAGCATGGCGACCAATTTGCGCAAGCGTATGAAAGCTACGCTGGCAAGCCGCTGGTGTATTCCGAGGGCATCGACAACGGTGCCTACGAGTTCTTTCACCGGCTGATCGGCAACGATCTGGTGATCTACGGCTCGGGATCAAAGCTTGCGGCAGCCTCTGGCATGACAGGGCAAGAGGCCCCGCCGATCACCTTCTCGTCGATGCACTACATAAACAAGAACGACAGCGACGGCTACAAGAACGCCATCCTCTACAATTTGGAACCGTCGGGGGTGTTTGCCTACTCCACCTATACCGCGATCGCAGGGCGCGCGCCCCATCCCAACGCAGCCAAGCTATTTGTCGCCTTCCAGATGGGATCTCAGGCACTGAGCGCCGACACGGTCATCGACGGGCCGCCACGCGCGGGCAAAAACCTCGAACTGCTCGAAGGCATGGCGCCTTACTTCAAAGTCGGCACATTCTCGCCGCGCGATGATGTGCCGGTGCCCGCAGGTGCCGAAGACTGGCCCGAGGTAAACAAGTTCTGGGGCACCGCGGCCTTCCAGCGCGACAATGTCGCGCGGGTTGCCGATTTCTGGGTCTATGAAACCAGCCAGTAACGCCAGAACGCATGGCGCGTGCGGGGGTGCGCCCCCGCGCAGTCGACAGGCAACAGGCAACAGGCAACAGGCAACAGGGAGGATTATCATGAGCGAAGTCAGCTTGAACGGCATCACCAAATATTACGGCGGATATCTTGCACTACCGGAAATGAACCTGACCATTGAAAAAGGGCAGTTTGTCACGCTTCTGGGCCCCTCGGGCTGCGGCAAGACGACGACGCTGCGCATTATCGCAGGGCTCGAAACACCCAGTTCCGGTGATTTGCATTTGTCAGGGCGTTGCGTGTTTTCGGACACAACACATAAGAACATTCCCCCCGAAAAGCGCGGCCTTGGCTTCATTTTCCAAAGCTACGCGCTTTGGCCCAACATGACGGTAGAGCGCAATATCACCTTGGCGCTGCGTCAGGCGAAGATGCCAAAGCCGGAAATTGCCGAGCGGCTGAAACAGGCACTGCACAAGGTGCAGCTTGAAGGATTGCACGACCGTTATCCTTCCGAGCTGTCTGGCGGCCAGCAGCAGCGCGTCGCCGTGGCGCGCCTTATCGCCGCGCGCAATGGTATCTTGCTCATGGACGAGCCGTTGTCGAACCTCGATGCGGTGCTGCGCACAGAAATGCGCGCCGAGCTCAAGCGCCTCTCGCGCGAATTGAAGGCCACCACCGTGTACGTCACCCACGACCAGGTCGAGGCGCTAACCATGTCCGACCTGATCGTGGTGATGAACAACGGGCGCATCCAGCAGGCCGGCACACCCTATGAAATCTATCATCATCCAGCGAACCTGTTTGTCGCCGAATTCATCGGCGATCCCAAGGTGAACCTGTTTGATGCGACGGCCACATGGCGCGATGGTATGCTGCGAATATCGGGAGAGGGTGTCGATTTTCAGGCGGCGGATTGTGAATATACCGGCGGCGCGGTGCGGGTGGCCGTGCGCCCCGAACATCTGCGCATCCAAACATCGCCGCGCGAAGGCGGGATCGAGGCGCGCATCGACGTGGTGCAGCCCACCGGCTCGCAGACCATCGTGAGCCTCGATCTGGCAGGACAGCGGGTCACCGCGCTGGTGGCGCAATTTCGCGAAAGCTGGCGGCAAGACCGTGTCTGGCTCGACTTTGATCCCGCCCACGCAATGGTCTTTGATGCCTCCAGCCAAGAAAACATCCGGCGCCCTATGGATGCCCAAAACAGCATCGCCGCGGAGTAACCCCTCATGACCCAGACCCGCCGCGCGCCGGTGTACACACGCCCCCCCATCAGCCCCGTCGCCGAAGGCATCGGTCCGCACGGAGCCACGCTCTACATCGGCGGGATGGAGGGCGCGCGCGACATGGACCTGCTGCGCGCCCATGACATCCGCATTTTGGTGAACTGCGCCGTGAACCTTGATTTCGACCTGATCGGACAGACGGTGCTTGCCGCGGAGGCGGGCAAGGTCGCGGCAGGCTACGGCATGTTGCGCTATTACAAGATCGGGATGATTGACGGCGACGGCAACCCTTCGGCCATGATGCTGGCGGGGCTGCTGATCTTGCAAGGTGCGATCCGGCAGACCATGCCAGACCGCCCGACCTATCCGTTCAAGGATGGAGGCAACATCTTGGTGAACTGCCGGGCCGGACGCAGCCGGTCGGTGGCGCTGGCCTCGCTCTTGTTGCATGTCGAGCAGCCCGATCGCTACCCGACACTCGATACGGCAGTGGCGCATGTGCGCACTGCGCGCCAGCTGCACCCCGACGAATGGTTCGAAACGCCCAAACCCATGCTCCTCGACGCCGCCCGCGACGCCGCACACTGGGCGCAAACAATGGCCGCCGGAGCCGCGGCGCGTGTCTGACTATCGTTTTGCCATCATCGCCGACGCACATTTCCACCCGCTGGATGCGGAGTATGGCGTGCAAGGGCCTGACGGGCTCAGCCTGCGCAGCTGGTCGGACACGCGGGCCTCGACCCGCGTCTTCAATGAGAGCGCCGCCGCGCTGGAGGCGGCACTCGAGCGGATCGAGGCCATGGGTCTGCGCGACGTGGTGCTGCTTGGGGACTACAGCGACGACGGTCAGGAGCGCAGCATATCCGCCCTGCTGAGGCGGCTTGCCGCCCGCCGTGGATTGCGGTTCTTCGCGCTTCCCGGAAACCATGACAGTTTCGGGCCGCACGGGCGTGATCATACGAAGACATTCCTGAATGCGTCTTCGCAGCCTGTCAGGGTATCGAGCCGTCCCGAAGACAGGGCCCATCACGACCCGAAGATGCGCTGCGCCGATCACGAAAGCGGGGTGATGCGCATGGCCGCGCATGGGTTTACCCCGCCCCCCGGCGCGCTCTACTGGGAGACGCCGTTTGGCAAGGACCCCGCCCCCGAGGCCCGACGCTACGACTGCCACTCACGTGATGGCACCCTCACGCTGCGGCTTTTCGATGCGAGCTATCTGGTCGAGCCCGCCCCGGATGTGTGGTTTGTGATGATCGATGCCAATGTGTTCGAGCCGACGGGCACCGCAGACGAGGTCATAGACAGTACGAATGCCGGATGGAACGCCATGCAGCGCGTCAAGCCACACCTGCTGCACTGGCTTTTCGACGTGGCGCAGCGCGCCCAGCAGCAGGGCAAGCGCCTGCTGTGTTTTTCGCACTATCCGGTGCTTGACCCCTATCACGACGCGGCGCGATCCGAAGAAGCCCTGTTTGGCAACACGTCGACGGCCCTCAGGCGCCCGGTGCCCGATATCGGAAAAATGCTCTGCACGGCAGGACTCAATCTGCATTTCAGCGGGCACCTGCATGTGCGCCGCCGCAGTGTCTTGGATCACGAAGGACGGCGGCTGGTCAATATCGCGGTTCCTTCGCTGGTGGCGTGGCCCGCTGGTTTTTGCGTGGTACGAACCAACAACAACAGCCTTACCGTCGAGGACCAGAGCCTTGCGCAGATCCCTTTGGATGCCCGGCTGACAGAGGCCTACCGGCGCGAAGATCCCGAGACCTCGGGCGGGGTTTGCGCGGCGACAGATTATGGCGGGTATTTGCGCGCGCATGTGGATACGCTGGTGCGCTACCGCTACCTGCCGCGCGAATGGCCGCCCGCGCGCGCCGCCGAGATAGCGGGAACGCTTGACGATGCGCTCGCCTTTACAGGCGCCGCGCCTTGCGGCCAGAGCGTGCCGCTGAGCGAGGTCGTCGCCGATTGGTACCGCCTGCGCGCCGCCGGAGCGATCGGCCTCGACGATCTGGCGCCGGCGCGTCGGGTGCTTTATGAAAGTCTTGCCACGCGGATCAGTGTCGATCAAAAAGAAGCCCGCGGCCTTTTTTGGGCGCTGTTCCTGCACCGTCTTTCCGACTTTGTCCGCGACGCGAAAACCGAAGCCGGCCCTTTCCACCAGCCCGCGCGCGCCGTCACCTGATTACACAAAGGAGCTTTACGCATGTCAGAGACCGTCGTGCTACTGAACCTTGGCGGGGCTGTGGCCCTCTTGTTGGTGGGGTTGTCGCAGATCCGTTCGGGCATTGATCGCGCCATCGGCGCGCGGTTGCGCCATTTCCTCGCGCTTGGCACCCGTACGGGGCCCCGCGCCCTGCTGTCAGGGCTCGGGGTCACGCTGGCGTTGCAAAGCTCGACCGCGACGGCGTTGCTTGCGGCATCCTTCACCGAGCGTGGCATCATGACCTCGCGACAGGGGCAGGTTGCGATGCTGGGCGCGAATGTCGGCACTGCGATCACAGCATGGATCGTCTCGCTGCATCTGGGGTGGGTGTCTCCACTCGCGATCCTGATCGGGCATGCCATCGGGCGCGGGCATGGCGCGCGGCGTATCGGTTTCGGGCGCGCCATCGTCGGGATCGGGCTGGTGCTGCTATCGCTTAATCTACTTGATGCGGCCAGTGCCCCGATCCGCGATTCCGAGGCGCTGACCGCATTGCTTGCGGTGCTGTCGAGTGCCCCCGTGGTCGCGCTCGCCTTCGCAGCGATAATCGCGCTGCTGTCTGCATCGAGCCTTGCGGCGGTCATGATGATCGCATCGCTCGCCGCCGCAGGGCAACTGTCGCATGACCTGGTCATCCCATTGGTGCTCGGGGCCAATGTCGGCGGCGCCCTTCCTGCTGTCATCGCAACGCTCGGCGCCGCCCCCCCGATGCGGCGGCTGACGCTGGCCAACCTCGCGGTGCGGAGCCTCGGCGCGCTTATTGTTATGGCCGCACTGCCTGTGTTGGATTTCCCCGTAATGTCCAACCCGATTGTCGTGCATCTCGGCTTCAATATCGGGCTGTTGCTGATCGGCTGGCCGCTGGCGGAACCTATCGCACGCGCCTTCGACCACATACTCCCCGATGCCTCGGAACCCCGCGAGGTGGCCCCGCGCTTCTTGGCCGAGGATGAGCTGCAGACCCCCGTCGTGGCACTGGCCAGCGCCACGCGGGAGGTGCTGGCCGTGGGCGACATGATCGAAAGAATGCTGCTGCAGATCCTTGTGGCCTTTCGTACGATGGATACCGCCCCCCTTGAAGAGGTGCAGGTGCTGGAAGACCGCATTGACCGCACCCAGCAGGAGGTGAAGCTTTACGTCGCGCGCCTGCTGCGCCACGAATTGAGCGATCGCCAGAGCCGGCGCGCCATTGCCGTGGTCGACTATGTGATCAATCTGGAGCACGTGGGCGACATCGCAGAAAAGGGGTTGGCCGCAATGGCCCGTAAACGCGCCGTCGAAGGGCTGCGGTTTTCCGAAGAGGGATACCGCGAATTGATCGGGCTGTTTTCGATGACACTGGACACGCTAAAGGCAGCGCAGACCGTGTTTGCGACCGAAGACCCCGGCCTTGCGCGCGAAATGATCGAGGGCAAGATAGAGGTCCGCCGCCGCGAAAAACAATCCGCCGAACGACACCTCGCCCGGCTGCGCGCCGAACAGCACGAAAGTGTCGGGACCAGTTCGCTGCATCTCGACATGCTGCGCGATCTCAAACGGATTACGGCGCATCTGTCGTCAGTGGCGCATCCGATCATGGACGAACACGGGCTGCTGGACGAAAGCCGCCTGCGCCCCGCCCCCGCACCGGCGCCGCCTTTTGGCCAAAGCGCCCGCGAGGGGGCCTGACCTCAGGATGCGGCGATACGCGGCAGGGTCTGGCGCCAGATCAAAGGCGCCTGCAGCTCCACGATCTCGCTGCGCGTGTCATCTTCGGGTGCCACGGCAAGCCAGTCGATGGCGGCCTCGGTGATCTCGTCTATGGGCTGGGCGAAAGTGGTCAGCTCGTAGCTTGCCCATGCGGCCTGCGGGATATCGTCATAGCCGATGAACGAGACATCCTCGGGCACCCGCAGCCCGAAACGATGCCGCGCCGCGTCCATCACGCCGCACGCCATAAGGTCGGTCACGCAAAACACGCCGTCAGGCCGGTCGGGCTGCGAGAAAAGCTGGGTACCGATCTGCAGGCCCGTTGCATAAGACGTCGCGCCAGAGATCAGGCGGGTAATCTCTACGCCCTGCGCCTGTGCGGCCATCTCGAACCCCTTGATGCGCCCCACAAGACTTGGCGTTCCCGCATCAGAGGCGATCAACGCGATACGCTTGCAGCCGGTGCGCAACAAGGTGTTGAATGCCGTCTCGCCAGCGGCCTGGTCATTGAGCCGGATCTGCAATGTGCCGGGCTGTGCATCGTCACGGTTGATCAATACCAGTCGCATGCCGTGGCGCAGGCACATCTCGGTGAGCGCGGTATCGGGCATCCCCGACAGGACGATCGCGGCCTCGGTACGGTAGCTTGTCGCCTGTAGCAGCGCATTGCGCACGCTTTCATCAGACCGCTCCGTGGCGATCAGGATCGGCGTTTTTCCTGCCGTTTGCAGCGCCTGCGCCAATGCCGAGAGGAGCGCCGCCCGGTAGGGGGTCTCGATCTCGGCGGCCACCAGCGCGACCAGCCCGCTTTGCGAGCTGATCAAGCCGCGTGCAAGATGGTTGACCTGATAGCCCAGCTGCTCGGCTGCAACCATCACCTTACGCCGTGTTTCGGCCGAAACGCTGGCTCCGGATGTAAAGCTGCGCGACACGGCCGCACGCGACACCCCCGCAAGGTCGGCCACCTGCTTTGCAGTGACCGCGCCTTTTCGCTGAATCTTGGTATTCGACGTCATTCTGTCCTGCTCAAATTCACATGGGCCGCCACAAATCTTAGCCCGAGCCCCTGCACAAGTCATAGCAAATTGAAGGTTGACGAGCCACTGGGCCTCGCGCCACTATGAACACGTGTACATCAATACGTTGGTTTGCACCACAGGGAGGACATCATGAAAACAACCAATCTGCTGCTCGGCCTTGCCGTCGGGCTGGCCCCCACAGTCGCATCCGCCGATGATCTCAATCTGGTCTGCTCCGCCGATATCGTTATTTGCGAGCTGATCGTCGAGCGCTTCGAGAAGACACATGACATCGACGTCAACATGGTACGGCTGTCATCGGGAGAAGCCTATGCCAAGCTGCGCGCCGAAGCCCGCAACCCGCAAACCGACCTTTGGTGGGCCGGATCGGGCGATCCGCATCTGCAGGCGGCCAATGACAAGCTGACCCAGCCCTATGAAAGCCCGCGCCTTTCGGAGTTGCACGATTGGGCCGTCAAACAAGCCGAGAACGCTGATTATCGCACAGTCGGGGTGTATTCCGGCGCGCTCGGCTGGGGCTATAATACCGAAATCCTGGCCAAGAAGGGCATCGAGGCGCCGCAATGCTGGGCCGACCTGACCGATCCGGCTCTGAAGGGCGAGATCCAGATTGCCGATCCCAACAGCTCCGGCACCGCCTATACAGCACTTGCAACGCTCGTGCAGCTGATGGGCGAGGATGCAGCCTTCGAGTATCTCGCGCAGCTGGGGGCAAATGTCTCGCAATACACCAAATCGGGGTCCGCTCCGGTCAAGGCAGCAGCGCGCGGCGAGACAGGCATTGGCATCGTGTTCATGCACGACGCTGTCGCCCAAGCGGATCAAGGCTTTCCGATCAAGGTCATCGCACCTTGCGAAGGCACCGGATACGAAGTCGGCTCCATGTCCATTGTCGATGGTGCCTATAACCTTGACGCCGCCAAGACCTTTTACGATTGGGCGCTGTCGACCGAGGCACAGAACCTGATGCCGGAGGCAAACTCGTTCCAGCTGCCCTCAAACCGCGCAGCGGTCGCATCCCCCAAAGCCCCCTCGCTCGATGATATCAAGCTGATTGACTACGATTTTGCGCACTACGGCCAAACCGACGTGCGCCAGCACCTGCTGGACCGTTGGAGCAAGGAAATCGGCGCGGCCTTCTAAGGCCGCCTTTGGCAGGCAGCCACGCCGCGGCCTGCCGCATCGACGCTTTCGGGAGGGGTTCATGAACAGCGCAAACCGTCGTATCGACATCGCCTTGACGGCCGCAGGGGCGGGGCTTTTGCTCGTCCCTTGGTATCATGTCCGCTCGGGGTTTTTCGGGTTCGAATGGGTCACCGACATTGTGCACGATCCGCGCCTGTGGCCCGGCCTCGGGCAGATCGTCCAAGGCCGTCTACAGATCCTGCCGGTTGTTTTGGTGCTGGGCCTTGCGCTGTGGCTGCGCGCCCGCCCGTCGAGGCCCGTGCGCGGGCGCGGGTTTCTCGCGCTCGGCAGCCTAGGCTTGGGCTGGATGATCCTGCAGGGCTTTGCCATCGGACTGCGTGGCTGGGCGGCACCGCTTGAGCCGCTGCTCGGGCAGATCAACGGCCAGCCCGCTTTCGGCGCAGGCGCGGTACTGGTGTTGCTGTGTTTTTCAGGCCTTGTGGCGTTTGGGCTGGCCGAGCGTGGCGCCCTGCGCGGTGACGGGTTTGTGCTGGGATCCATCGTCCTTCTGGTGGCGCTGGTCACGGCCTTTGTGGCCTATCCCATTGTATCGATGTTCGCGGGTGCGTTTCAGGATTTCCGCGGCAATTTCACCACTGACGGGATCGCCGCCAATATTGTCGATCCGGCAATCTGGAGCCTTGGGTGCCTTTCTGGTGGCGGGTGTGGCGTGGCATGGCGCACGCTGTTTCTCGCGCTTTGCACCGCCACCGGCTCCACGCTTCTGGGCCTCGTTTTCGCCCTTGCGGCGACCCGCACCGCCGTACCTTTCAAAAAAGCGCTGCGGTTGCTGACGGTACTGCCCATCATCACCCCGCCCTTTGTGATCGGGCTTGCACTGACCATGATCATGGGGCGCGCAGGCTTTGTCACCGAACTTTTCGAGCACATCAGCGGGTACGAGCTCGGCCGCTGGATCTACGGCCTGCCCGGCATCTGGATTGCACAGGTGCTCAGCTTCACGCCGATCTCTTTTCTGGTCCTGATCGGCGTGGTCGAGGGGGTCAGCCCTTCGATGGAAGAGGCCAGCCAGACCCTGCGGGCCGGGCGCTGGCGCACATTCCGCCGCGTGTCCTTGCCGCTGATGGCACCGGGGCTGGCCAATGCCTTCTTGATCGGTTTCATCGAGTCCATGGCCGATTTCGGCAATCCGCTTATCCTCGGGGGGAACGGGGGCGTCCTCTCGACCGAGATCTTTTTTGCCGTCGTCGGTGCTCAGCACGATCCGTCGCGGGCGGCGGTGTTGGCGATAGTGCTGTTGTGCTTCACCCTCTCGGCCTTTCTGGCGCAACGGTTCTGGCTGTCGGGGCGCAACTTCGCCACCGTGTCCGGCAAAGGCGATGGCGGACGCCATGCGGGCCTGCCACCGGTGCTCGCAGCCTTGGTGATCGGCATCGCAACGCTCTGGTCGCTGTTTACGCTGTTCATCTACGCCATGATCCTCTTTGGCGGTTTCGTCAAAGTCTGGGGCCTCGATCACACGCTGACACTTGAACATTACAGGCGCGCTTTCGCAGTCAGTTTCGAATATGGCTTTACCGGCGTCGCCTGGAGCAGTTTCTGGACCACCATGGCCATCGCGCTGGCGGCTGCACCACTGACGGCCGCAGTCGGGCTGCTGACCGCGTGGCTGATCGTGCGGCAACGCTTTCCCGGAAAGCCGGTGTTCGAATTCGCATTGATGATGAGCTTTGCCATCCCCGGCACGGTGATCGGCATCAGCTATGTCATGGCCTACAACCTGCCCCCTTTGCAGATGACCGGCTCGGCGCTGATTTTGATCTTCTGCTTCGTCTTTCGCAACATGCCGGTGGGCGTACGCGGCGGCATCGCGGCGATGAGCCAGATCGACGGCAGCCTTGACGAGGCCTCGCTCACACTTGGTGCCAGCTCGGGGCGCACATTGCGCAAGGTGATCCTGCCGCTGTTGAAACCTGCGATCCTTGCCGCGCTGGTCTACAGCTTCGTGCGCGCGATCACCTCGATTTCGGCGGTGATCTTCCTTGTGAGCGCGAAATACAACATGGCCACGGCCTATATCGTGGGTCTGGTGGAGAACGGCGAATACGGCATCGCCATCGCCTACAGCTCGGCGTTGATCGTCGTCATGCTGAGCGTGATCGGCAGCTTCCAGCTGCTTGTCGGGGAACGCAGGCTGCGCCGGCCCACCTGACACGGCCCCGAGCGCCACAGGATCAAGGCACGGGATCAAGGCACAGGATCAAGACACGGGAGATTTTCAGATGACCATACAGACAGAAAAACGCGGTGCCGTCTCGATCCGCAACATCCGCAAAAACTTCGGCGCGTTCACCGCGATCCCCGATCTCAGCCTCGAGATCGCGCGCGGAGAACTGGTAACCCTGCTCGGCCCGTCGGGCTGCGGCAAAACCACGACGCTGCGCATGCTCGCGGGGCTCGAAAGCCCCAGCGCGGGACAGATCATGATTGGTGGGAGGGAGGTCACCCATCTGCCGCCCAACCGGCGCGATGTGGCCATGGTCTTTCAATCCTACGCGCTGTTTCCGCATATGAGCGTGCTCGACAATGTCGCCTACGGGTTGGAATCGGGCGGCATGAAACGGGCGCAGGCGCGCCATCATGCGGACCGCGGGCTCGCGCTGGTGGGCCTTGAAGCAATGGGCCACCGACTGCCGGCCGAACTTTCGGGCGGCCAACAGCAGCGCGTCGCAGTGGCGCGGGCGCTGGTACTCGAACCGCAGGTGCTGTTGCTTGATGAGCCGCTGTCCAATCTGGATGCACGGTTGCGCCGCCGTGTACGGACCGAAATCCGCGAGCTGCAGCAGCGCTTGGGCTTCACAGCAGTCTATGTGACCCATGATCAGGACGAGGCGCTGGCCGTCTCCGACCGCATCGTGGTGATGCGCGACGGTGTGATCGAGCAATGCGGTACGCCGCGCATGCTCTACGAAGAACCCAGCTCCGCGTTCATTGCCGATTTTATCGGCGAGGCGAATGTCGTGTCTTGTGCCGTCGATCACATCTCGGACGGGCGGGCGCAGGTCAGCGTCGGGTCGTTGTCCTTCGATCTTCCGGCGCGCCACGCCCGGATCGGTCCGGCAAAGCTGTCGGTACAGGCGCGGGCAATCCGCTTGCATCCCGTCGATGCGGGGCAAGAAACCGGAAAAATTCAAAGCGCCTCCTACCTCGGCGATCATCTCGAATACGAGGTCGATAGCGAAATTGGCGCGCTTTTTGCGATCAGCACCGATCACGTCGAGCCGCTCGCACCGGGTCAACCGGTCCGGCTCAGCTTTGAACAAAGCGGGGTCGTGCTCATCGGCGCATAACGGGGGGATGCGCCCATCTTGCCGGATATCACAAAGTAGGCGCGGGCGGCCTTGCCAGCAGATATCAAAAGGCGAGGCCGCCCGCGCCTGAACCCGACATGGCGATATCGGCGTGGCCTCGTGGCGAGGTGGCATCAGCCATCAAAGGATGCGCGCCTTCGGGATCAGGGGCACAGTCACAGCCCGCCGAACGGGCACACCGGCAGACGCAGCCTATGGTCGGCGCGCGCAAAACGCGCCCGCGTGTTCATGACGGAGACTGCGGGACGCGGTACCGGCCCTGTCCATAGTCGCACTATCGGGCCAGTTCATTATCAGAGCGCATATCGTATCATCCGCCCACAGTGTTTGGCGTTACAATTTGTGCGATGCATCTTCATGCACGGCATTCCGGAATGAATACCTCAATAAAATCAATGATTTTTATAGTCGTACTTTGAAAATCCGTATGGTGGAATTGGGCGGTATTTCATGAAGCGAACTCCAAAAGTATATCATAGTTATGGATTATAGTTGACTTTTGTGGAGTATGATTCTTTCATCGGCGTCATAATAAAAAATCTAAATTCCAACAGGGACACCCCGATGACACGCTTCACAAGACTGCTTGCGAGTGTCGCCGCCTCGGCATTCGTCATTGCAACACCACTTGCCGCCGAAACCATTGACGTCGCCATCATCGGCGAAGCCGATACGTTTGATCCGATGATCTCGACCAAAGACGTGGTCAGCATCGTGACGCAGCATTTTGTCGAGACGCTCTACACATTCGATGACAGCTGGTCGGTCGTCCCGCTTCTGGCAGCGGACATGCCGGCCATCAGCGAGGACGGGCTTACCTATGTCATCGCCCTGCGCGAAGGCGTCAGCTTCCACGATGGATCGGGCATGGACAGCGCCGATGTCGCAGCCTCGCTCACGCGCTGGCTCGAGGTCGCAAGCCGCGGCAAGTCCGTGGCCGAAAAGGTGAGCAGCATCGAGGCAACCGGCCCGTATGAGATCACGCTCACGCTGAACGAAGCCTATGCGCCGCTGATCTCGCTTCTGGCATTTTCGAACTCTGCCGCCGTCGTCTACCCCGAAGAGATCCTGCCCGAGACGTCGAATGGCGAGCTTGAACAGGTGATCGGCACGGGGCCTTACATGCTCAAGGCCCATGAGGTCGATCAGTATACGCAGCTTGTCCGCTTTGACGGCTATACACAGCCCACGGGCGCCAGTGCCCGCCAGCAGCGCCCCGACGAAATCCGCTTCATTCCCGTGCCCGACACCAACACCCGCGTCGAAGGCCTGCTGTCTGGCCAGTTCGCCTATGCCGACAGCCTCTCGACCGAGGCCTTCGACCGCATCGAGGCCTCCGACATCGCACAACCCGTCTTGCTGGAGCCCTTCGGGTGGCCGATGTTTGCGATCAACCACAAAAAAGGCCTGATGACGGATCTTAAAATCCGTCAGGCGGTTCAGGCCGCCCTGCCCTTTGATGACATGCTCTTTGCGGCCTTCGGCAATGATAAGTTCTTCCAGACAGATGGCGCGCTTTATCCCGAGGGCTGGGCGTGGCACACCGAGGCCGGCACAGGGGCCTATAACCAGAACGACCAGCAAAAGGCCGCAGCCCTGCTGAAGGAGGCAGGCTATGACGGCACTGCGCTACGTATTCTGACCTCGCGCCAGTACGAGTTCCATTACCAAATGGCTGAAGTCGCGCGCATGGCGCTTGAAATGGCGGGATTTACCGTCGAGATGGACGTGGTCGACTGGGCGACGCTGGCCCAGAACCGCGACAATCCCGATTTGTGGGACATCTACATCACACACTCGCCGTTCCTGCCCGAGCCGGCGCTGATCTCGTCGCTGTTTGCCTCGGCGCGTGAAGGCTGGGACAATCCTGAAAAGAACGCGATACTGGAGCGGTTTACCTCGGAAAGCGATCCAGACGCCCGACGCGCGATCTTTGCACAGTTGCAGCAGATCACGCTTGAGGATGTCGGCCTGATCAAAGTGGGCAACTTCAATGCGCTGCAAGGCAAGGCGACCGGTCTTGAAGGGGTCCACCCCTCACCATGGCCCGCCTTTTGGAATGCGCATCTCGCCCGCCCCGCGCAATAACCCCGCATACGCGCGCCGCGCGATATCGCGATACGTTCACGGGGTCGCACGGTGTGCTGCGGCCATGCGATCCCACCCGGCGGCGGCGGGGCATCTCTCCCTTACGGACCATTTTCATGCGTAGATATCTGATCAAACGACTAATCGGGATGATCGTTGTCATCTTTCTGGTACTGAGCATCGCCTTCGTTCTGGTGCGCCTTGCCCCTGGCGATCCGGCGAGCCTTATGCTGGGGCCAGATGCAACCCCTGGGGAGGTGCAGGATCTGCGCGTCCGGCTGGGGCTCGACCGCTCGATCATAGTGCAATACGCGACATTTCTGGGCAACGCACTGCGCGGCGATCTGGGCACATCGCTGTTTTTCGACCAGCCGGTGACCCAGGTGCTGGCCGCGCGTGCCGAGCCGTCGATCTTTCTTGCGCTGATGTCGCTGGCAGTTGCACTGCTCATTGCCGCCCCCATCGGGATCTGGGCCGCCTACCGGCGCGGATCGCTCGGCGACCAGATGTCGGTGAGTACGGCCATGCTCGCGGCCTCTGTGCCAAGTTTTCTGACAGGGTTGATATTCCAGCGCGTTCTGGCAACCGATCTTGGCTGGTTTCCGGTATCGGGCTATGGCGGACCGGGGGCGGGATTTTGGGACAGGATGGGGTATCTGATCTTGCCCGCGATCACGCTGGGGATCACCAATTCCGCGCTGATCTTGCGGTTCACCCGCGCCTCCATGCTCGACATTCTGGGCGAGGACTATGTGCGCACCGCGCGCGCCAAGGGCATGAGCGAAGCGCGCGTCGTGCTACGCCACGCCCTGAAGAATGCGGGCATCCCGATCATCACCGTGATCGGCCTGACCTTCGCATTGCTCGTGTCCGGCGCCGTGGTGACAGAGCGCGTGTTCAATCTTCCGGGCATGGGAAATCTGGTCGTCAACGCCGTACTGCGGCGCGATTATCCCGTGATCCAAGGCACACTGATCGTGGTTGCAGCCCTGTATGTGCTGGTCAATCTGGTGACCGATCTTCTGTATCTCGTTGTCGATAAGAGGGTGAAATACTGATGGCCGCCTCATCTTCCACATCCCCCCCGCAGGGTCTGATACGGCAACTGGCCCGCCGCCCGTCTGTGGTCATCGCGCTTGTGTTTTTTGTGACCATAGTGGGGGCCTGCTTTGCACTGCCTGTGCTCGGCGTGACCGACGTCGGTGGAATGTCGGTGCGCAACCGCCTCAGCCCACCGGGCGTGAACGGTTACATGCTGGGGGCGGATGCGTTCGGGCGCGACCTTATGGGGCGTCTTCTGCTCGCAGGTCAGGTCTCGCTCGGAATCGGGCTTGGTGTCTCGATCCTGTCCTCGATTCTTGGTGTCGCAATCGGCCTGCTGGCGGGGTTTTACAAACGTCTCGATACGCCGCTGTCACGGCTGATCGACGCGCTGATGGCGTTTCCAGACATTCTTCTGGCGCTGTCTTTGGTGGCCATTTTCGGCGGCACCATGATCAATGTGATCTTGGCATTATCCATCGTCTATACCCCAAGGATCGCGCGGATTGTGCGCGCCTCGACCCTCGTCATCCGCGAGCTGCCCTATGTCGAGGCCGCCCGCGCGCTCGGCACACGCACACCCTCCATCATGTGGACGCATGTACTGCGCAACATCGCCTCGCCGATCCTCGTTCAGGCCACCTTTATCTTTGCCTATGCGATGCTGGCCGAGGCGGGCCTGTCTTTTCTGGGGGTCGGCATAGACCCCCAAACGCCGACATGGGGTATCATGGTCAACGAAGGCCGCCAGTATATCGACAACGCTTTCTTTCTCATACTTTTTCCCGGGTTTGTCATCGCCCTCGCCGTTCTGTCGCTTCAGATCGTAGGCGACGGGCTACGCGATGCGCTCGATCCACGACTTGCCAAGGAGACCTGAGACATGGCGCTCACTTTCACCAACTTCACCTGCACCGGTTTCGCCACGACCCCCGACACGCCCGCCCAGATCCATGTCGCCGATGATGGCACGGTGGCCGCCCACGCGCAGCCCGGTGCCCAAGTGATCGATCTTCAAGGCGCCTATCTTTCACCGGGGTGGTGCGATCTGCATGTCCATGTCTGGCATGGCGGCACCGACATCTCGATCCGCGCCTCAGAAGCGGGACGCATGACGGGGGTGACCGCGATGGCCGATGCGGGCTCCGCGGGCGAGGCCAGTTTCCATGGCTTGCGCGAATATGTCATCGAACCCCATGCCGAAACCATCAAGGCATTTCTGAATATCGGCTCGATCGGGCTGGTGGCGTGCAACCGCGTGCCCGAACTGATCGACTGGCGGTCCATCGATATCGAGCGCACACTCGACGTGATCGAGAAGAACCGTGACGTGATCTGCGGCATCAAGGTGCGCGCATCGGGTGTAATCGTGGGCAGCTGGGGCATTACGCCTGCCAAAATCGCCAAGCGCATCGCCGAGATGACCGATCTGCCCCTGATGGTGCATGTGGGCGAACCCCCGCCCCTGATCGACGAAGTATTCGAACTGCTCGGCCCCGGCGACATCGTCACACATTGCTTCAACGGCAAGCCCGCAGGCTCGATCCGCGACACCACGGCGCTGTTCAAGATGGCACAAGACATGGCAGATCGCGGCATCCGTATGGATATCGGACATGGCGGGGCGTCGTTCAACTTCCGCACTGCGCGCGAGTCTATTGCCGACGGGTTGCGCCCGTTCTCGATTTCGACCGATCTGCACAAGGTTTCGATGGAAAGTCCGGTCTATGACATGGCCACGACCATGTCGAAACTGCTGGCTGTGGGGCTGCCGTTCGACGATGTGATCGAAGCCTCGACCAATGCACCTCGCTCGGTCATGGGCCTGTCGGGCGCAGAGGGGCTCCGCCCCGGACTGCGCGCCGATTTCACAGCCTTCGATCTGGCCGATACCAATATCGAAGTGCTCGACAGTCAGGGCAACACGATGGTCATGAAGCAGGTGTTCGAGCCGCGCGGCACGGTGCTGGGCTGCGACTGGCAAAGCGCCGCACGGCGTCTGCCATGACAGGATCGCCCCTCACCACGCAGGCCGGCCCCCAAGCCAGCCCCCCTGACACCATCCTCGAGGTCGATGCACTCAGCGTCGGCTTCGGACACGGGCGTCACACTGTCGCGGCCCTGCGCGATGTCAGCTTCACGCTCCGGCGCGGTGAGACGCTTGCACTGGTCGGTGAAAGCGGGTCCGGTAAGTCGGTGACCTCGCTTGCGCTGATGGGACTTTTACCGCCCACCGGCCGGATCTTGTCAGGGCGGATGCGCTTTACCGGCGGCGACGGAACCGTGCAAGATCTGGGTACGCTGAACGCACGGGCCCATCGCCGCCTGCGCGGGGCGGGTTTGTCGATGATCTTCCAAGAGCCGATGAGCTCTCTGAACCCGCTCTTCACCGTGGGCGAGCAGATCGGCGAGATGCTGATGCTGCATGAGCATCTGGACGCCGCCACCATACACCGGCGCGTGATAGACATGCTGGATCTGGTGGAGATACCGGGCGCGGCCGCGCGCGCCAAATCCTATCCCCACGAGCTGTCTGGCGGCATGCGCCAGCGGGTGATGATCGCAATGGCGATCATTTGCAATCCGGCACTCCTGATCGCAGACGAGCCCACCACCGCGCTGGATGTCACGATTCAGGCGCAGATCCTCGATCTGATGCGCACGCTTCAGGCGGAGCTGGGCATGTCAATCCTGTTCATCACCCATGACATGGGCGTGGTGGCGGAAATGGCCGATAATGTGGCGGTGATGTATTCGGGCTCCGTCGTGGAACAGGCCAGTGTCTATGATCTGTTCGACCAGCCGCGTCATCCCTACACACAAGGGCTTCTGGCCTCGATCCCGCATCCCGACCCGCAAGCCCAAGGCAGGCTGGTGGCAATCGGGGGCACGGTGCCATCGCTGGGCGCGCGCCCTTCGGGATGCGCCTTCGCGCCGCGCTGCGCCCATGCCATGCCCGCCTGCCAAAGCCCCGTGCCGCTCGGTCCCAAGGCACCCGGCCATCTCTCGGCCTGTATCCATGATTTTGCGGGGGCCACATGAGCGACGCACTTGTTGAAATTCGCAACCTGTCCAAGCATTTCCACACCCCGTCGGGCACCGTTCACGCGCTCGAGGATGTCAGCTTCGATATTCCGCGCGGCGCGATCATGGGGCTTGTGGGCGAAAGCGGATCGGGCAAGACCACATTGGGGCGCACCCTTTTGCGCCTGGTCGACCCTTCAGCGGGTCAGGTGATCTTTGACGGCACCGATATAACGGCCCTGCAGGCGCGCGAGATGCGTGACATGCGGCGCCGGATGCAGATCATCTTCCAAGATCCGGTGTCCTCTCTCAATCCGCGCCTCAAGGTCGGGGATCTGATCGCCGAAGGGCTGAAGGCCTATGGTATCGGCACCAAACGCGACCGGCGCGATAGGGTGGCCGCCCTGCTCGAGGAGGTCGGATTACAACCCGATCACATGGACCGGTATGCACATGCGTTTTCAGGCGGACAGCGCCAGCGGATCGGCATCGCCCGTGCCCTCGCACTGGAGCCCGAATTCATCGTGGCAGATGAAAGCGTCTCGGCGCTTGATGTCTCGATCCAGGCTCAGGTGCTGAACCTGCTTTTGGATCTGCGCGACAGGCGCAATCTGACCATGTTGTTCATCGCCCATGACCTGTCGGTGGTGAACTATCTATGTGATCAGGTGGCGGTGATGTATCTGGGCCGGATGATGGAACTGGGGCCGGTGGGTGCGGTCCATCGCCACTCGGGCCATCCTTATACGCGCGCCCTGAATTCGGCCATCCCCCTGCCCGACCCGCGCGCGGTGCGCAATCGCGAGATCCTGACAGGCGACATTCCCAGCCCGCTGTCACCGCCATCGGGCTGTGTTTTTCGCACGCGCTGCACCATGGCGGTTGCGCAATGCGCCACAGGCACCCCCGCGCCACGTCCGGTCAGCCCCGATCATATAAGCTATTGCAAAAGACTAGAGGTACTTGATGACCACTGAACTGACCCCGACGCCGGAGACGCGCCTCAAGTCCCTCGGGATCGATCTGCCCGAACGCGCGCCAAATCCGATCGGCGCGTTCACCAACGTGCGCGAAACCGGCATGATGATCTATGTTTCAGGGCAAGGGCCGGTGACGGCAGATGGCACATTGTTGCGCGGCAAGGTCGGCGCGGACATTTCCGCAGAAGAGGCGAAAGACCATGCAAGACTGGTCGCGATCAATATCCTGGCCGCACTGCGCGAGCGGCTCGGGTCGCTTGACCGCGTGGGCGGTGTGGTAAAACTGCTGGGTCTTGTGAATGCCGATCCCGATTTCGAACGCCATCCGTTCGTCATAGACGGGGCCTCCGATTTACTGGCACAGGTCTTTGGCCCTGTGGGCGTGCATGCGCGTTCGGCCTTCGGCGTCAGCTCGCTGCCCAACAGGATCACCGTCGAGATCGAGGCCATTTTCGAGGCAGCGCCCGCCCTCGCCGGAGCCCCCACCGCCACATCCGCGCGACCGGAGGCCACCAGCCCCCCCCTGCCGGATCACCCCTGATGCAGCCCCAATGCCCGCTCGACATCGCGCGCTGCCGCCCGCACCTCGCGGGCGACCAGTTCGAATTTATCCTGAACGCGGTGTTTGGGCATGACCACCGACATGGTCAGCTGGCAGGTGCCGTCGAAATCACGGATCGGCGCGGCAATACAGGCGACCTGATCTTCAGATGTATCGATCTGCACCGACAGCCCGTCCAGAAAATCGCGCCGGCTGATCGCGGCAAGCTTTTCCGGGTCCGTCTCGGCAAGCCCGGTCGAGGAAGGCCGCACGCAATCGCGAAAGACCGCGATGCGCTTGGCGTCTCCCAGATGGCCGACAAGAAGACGCCCCGATGCGGCCCAGTTCAGTGGCACGCGCGTGCCGACGTCAGAGGTCACCCGAAACGGGCCGGCAGACCCCTCGGCCATGGCCACGACCTGCATCATCCCCTCGTCACGCGCACAGACCTGCACCATTTCGCGCACGCGCTCGTTGAGGGCAAACATCGCACGCTCGGCCTCGTTGAACGCACTCATCCGCGCCCTGTAGGCAAGACCATAGCGCATCAGTCGTGGCCCCAGCCAGACACGATCATCGACGGTGCGTGTCAACATGGCGCGCTCGACCAGTTCATCCACAAGTTTGTAGACCGTCGAGGGCGGTGCGCCGGCCACCTTGGCCAGCTCGTAGGCTGTCATCGGCCCATGCCGCTCGGTCAGGATATCGAGGATCTGCAAGGCACGGTCCATGCCGCTCGTTCGCCCCTTGCGAGGCGCCGGGTCCGGTTGGGTACCGGCAGGTGCGGGGCGGGATGACATCGGCGACAACCTCCATAATTACGATATTCATACCACTCTAGCGGAAAACCACGCAATACAGAAAGGCCGACACATGGTGCGCAACGAAGACTACGGGATCGACTGGAGCTGGCATGACGCCCACGGCTTCAGCCGGATGGTGAATGTGGCCGGCACGATGACGGCGGTCGGGGGATCTGTCACCTCGCGCGCCGTGGCGGACGCGACGGCCGCCGCCATGACACGTTTTGTGAAAATCCACGAATTGCAGACGCGCGCGGCCACAGTGATCGGCGATCTGACAGGCGCTGAGGCAGGTTTTGTCACCGCCTCGGCCAGTGCAGGGATCACGCTCGCCATTGCCGGCTGCCTGACGGGGCTGGACCCTGCAGGCGTCGAGGCCCTGCCGACCGACCCCGGCCCCGCGCCCGGCGTGGCCGTGCAAATGGGGCATCTGTGTGAATATGGCGCGCCGGTCGTTCAAGCGATCACCTTGGCAGGGGCGCGGCCCCATGTGTTCGGTCAGTCGACACTGACACGCGACTATCAGCTGGACGCCGCCCTCGATGGTGCCTCGGCGGCGCTGTATGTCGTGTCCCATCATGTCGTCGATTATGGGATGATGCCGCTGGAAACCTTTACGCGGATCTGCCATGCCAAAGGCGTGCCGGTGATTGTCGATGCGGCATCCGAATATGATCTGACGGGCATGATCGCCAAGGGCGCCGATCTCGTTATCTATTCAGGCCACAAGTTTATGGGCGGACCGACATCGGGTATCGTGGCGGGCCGCAAGGATCTGGTGCGCGCGGCCTATATGCACAACATCGGCATCGGCCGCGGCATGAAAATCGGCAAGGAAAGCCTGTGTGGCGCAATCGCTGCAATGGAGCAGTGGAAAACCCGCGACCACGCAGCCATTCGCGCAGCCGAGACGCGCACGCTCGACATGTGGGCCATGGCCGTCGAGGGGCTGCCCGGCATAACGGCACGCGCCCTGCCAGATCCGACCGCAAACCCGCTGGAGCGGCTGCGGATCTGGATTGATCGGGAGCAGGCGGGGGCAAGTGCGGCGCAGTTTTCGGTTCTGTTTGGGCAACTCGACCCACCCATCGCAGTGCGTGGCCACGAGGCGGAGAAAGGCTATATCGACCTCGACCCGTGCAACCTGATCGAGGGTCAGGCCGAGATGGTGCGCGACGCCCTGCCTCTTGTTCTGGGCCAGGCCGGCACAGCCGCGCAGGTGGAGGATGCCACGGCCCTGTCGGACATCAGAAACGGTGGCACACAGTCCTATCTTGACTGGCTTGGTTGAACCGGCACACGGAGTACACCCCGCCGCATACGCGCCGCGTGACCGGCCGCTCAGGCCGTCACGCGCGCTCCAGCATGCGTCTTTTGCGTCGGCGTTCGGCCTGAACATCGGGGTCTGCATCTAGGCCTGCGTAAAGCAGCCGTTGGGTATAGGGATGTTGCGCTGCATCGAAAATCTGGTGCACCGTGCCCTGTTCGACAATCTCTCCTTTTTGCATCACCAAGATACGGTCCGCGAAATCACGCACCAAGGGCAGATCATGCGCGATGAAAAGAAAGGCGATCCCCAACCGGTCGCGCAAATCCCCCAGCAGATCGATCACCTGTTTCTGGATCGAGACATCCAGCGCCGAGACGGCCTCGTCGCAAATGATCACCTCCGGCTCCAGCGCAAGCGCGCGGGCAATCGCGATCCGCTGGCGCTGTCCGCCGGAAAACTGATGGGGCGCGCGCATGGCATGCGCAGCGCTCAGCCCGACCTGCTCAAGCAGTTCCGCCACACGGGCGCGCCATTGCGATTTGGGAAGGATATCGCGATGGATCGCCCATCCTTCCGAAATAATCTCGAACACGGTCATATGCGGATTGAGCGATTGTGTCGGATCTTGAAACACCATCTGCAACTGGCGACGCAGCTTGGCCATCTCTTTGGGAGATTTCGCCAGAAGATCCTCGCCTTTCCAAAGCACCTGACCGCTTGTGGCCTCCTCCAGACGCAGCACAAGCCTTGCGATGGTGGACTTGCCGGAACCGGATTCCCCCACCACCGCCAGTGTTTCGCCCGCATGCAGATCGAACCCGACCTGTCGCAAGGCCTCGAACGCGCCGTAGGACTTCTTCAAATCATGCACTTCAAGGATGGGCGGGGCCAGTTTTCCGGCAGTGCGCATCACGCCCTTGCCCGGCGCGGCGGCCAGTAGCTTTTGCGTATAGGGGTGTTTGGGGCTGTGATAGAGATCATGCGGTGTGCCCGCCTCGACGATCCGCCCGCCCTCCATGACCACGGCGCGATCGGCGGCATCGGCCACAACGCCCAGATCATGGGTGATCAGCACCAGCCCCATGCCCGTCTCGGCCTTCAGCTCTTCAAGAAGCGATAGAACCTCTGCCTGAACGGTCACATCCAGTGCGGTGGTCGGCTCGTCTGCGATCAGGATTTCGGGTTTGAGCATCAGCGCCATCGCAATCATCAGGCGCTGGCGTTGCCCACCCGAGAATTCATGGGGATATTTCGACAAGGCCGCCTGCGGATCGGGGATGCCCACACGCGCCATCAATGACAGCGCACGGTCATAGGCTGCGGTCTTGGTCCATCCGTGGGCGAGGGCGGTTTCCGCAATCTGCCAACCGACCGGATAGACAGGGTTCAGATGGCTTAACGGGTCTTGGAAGATCATCGAGATCCGCTTGCCGTTGGTCCGTCTGCGCATCTCGGGCGCGGCCTGCAAAAGATCGACGCCGTCAAACAGGATCTGGCCAGCAGTGATCTCGCCCGGGGGGGTGTCTATCAGGTTCATGATCGCCGAGGCAGAGACGGACTTGCCAGATCCGCTTTCGCCCAAGATCGCCAGCGTCTCGCCACGGTCCAGATGCCATGAAATGCCGTTGACCGCATTCACCATGCCTTGGGCGGTATGGAAGCGCACAGACAGATCACGCACCTCGAGCAAATGGTTACCCATTGGATTTCCCTCCGATTTCAAGGCGCCAGCGCTGTGTGGGATTAAGGGCGATGCGCATCCAGCTTGACAACAGGTTGAGCGACATCGTGGTCAGCACGATCACAAGCCCCGGCCAGAACGCCAGCCACCACGCGCTGGTCAGATACTGCCGGCCCTGACTGACCATCAGCCCCCATGTGATTTCAGGGGCCTGAATGCCGATGCCCAGAAACGACAGTGCCGATTCCGCCAGCATGACAAAGGCAAAATCCAATGTCGCGATGGTCAGAAGCGTGGGCAGGATCACAGGCAGGATATGGCGAAACACGATCCGCCGCGAGGACGCCCCCATCACCTGTGCGGCTTTCACAAACATCCGCTCGCGCACCTCCAGCACCTCGGCGCGGGTGGTGCGCAGATACACCGGAATGCGCGTGATCGCGAGCACCAAGATCAGGTTCGCGATGGAGGCCTGCAACATATAAAGCACGATCACCGCCAGCAGCAACGACGGAAACGACATGATCACATCGGCAAGCCGCATGATCACCTCGCCGGTCATCCGCCCGACATAGCCCGCAACCAGCCCCAGAAAGCCGCCGATCAGCAACGAGGCCACCACAGCGCCTGCCGCAATCATCATGGTGTTTTGCGCCGCCACAATAATACGCGCCAGCAAGGGCCGGCCCAATGCATCCCCGCCCAAGATGTAGAGCGGCCCGTGTTCCATCGAGAACGGCGCGGCATTGCGCAGCCGCAAATTCGTGCCGGAGGCTGCATCCGCCAACACGGCAGGCCCGATGGTCGCACAAAGCACGATGACAATCACGAACACCGCCGCGCCAAAGGCCAGTTTATCGGCCCAAAGCAGGCGCAGCATCGTGCCTGCCCTGCCCGTGCGCGGGGCCGTTTTTACAGGTGCATTCACATCGATATCTGTATCGTTCATACTCCGCTCCTTCAGGTACGGATGCGCGGATCAAGCAGCGCATAGGCAATATCGATCACGATATTCATCACAAATATCGCAAGTGCCGTGACCATGATCGCCGCAAGGATCACGTTGAAATCGCGCTGCAAGATGGAATCGATCATCAGTTTTCCAACGCCCGGAAAGCCGAAAATCGTCTCGACCACCACCGCGCCGTTCAACAGAGCCGCCGCCTGATCGCCGATGACCGTGATGACGGGCAGCATGGCATTGCGCAATGTGTGCACGAAGATGATGGGCCGGTTCTTGACACCTTTGGCACGCGCGGTTTTCACATAGGCCGAGCCGAGCGCATTGATCATCGAGCCGCGCACGATTTGCAAAATCAGTCCGAAGGGGCGGATAAACAGCACCGCCACAGGCAAAATCCAGTGCCAGATCGTGCCGGTGCCGGAGGTGGGCAGCCAGCCCAGTGTCACGGAAAACAAAACGATCCCGACGATGGCCACCCAGAAATCGGGCGCAGAGGCCCCGATCAGCGAGAAGACCGAGGCCACACGATCAAACCCCCGCCCCACATTGAACGCCGCAAGCGCCCCCACGACAATGGCCGCGACCGTGACCAGAACCATCGTGATCAGCGCCAGCCACAATGTCCAGACAAAGGCCTCGAGCACCACGTCGATTGCGGGGCGCGCCTTGCGCAAGCTGTCACCGAAATCCAGCCGCACCAGATCGGACAGATAATGCCCGAACTGGACCAGAACGGGATCGTTCAGCCCGTTGATTTCACGAAAATTCTCACGCATGGCCTCGGAGGCGTCGATCGGCAGGTAAAGCGCCGCCGGATCCCCCGTCAGCCGCGAGAGGAAGAACACAAGGACAATCAACACGAGCAGCGACACAAAGCTCGACACCGCCCGTTTTCCCAACATCGATTTCATGGGGGCCTCCTTCATGAGACGCCGGCACGCGCGCATGATACTCTTGCGCATGCCGGCGGGGGGCAAAACTTACCTAAAGCCGATTTCCGAAAGTTGCAGCTGGCTGTTGGTGGCAATGGTCGGGGTAAACGCGACCCGCGATCCGACGCGCGCATGGCCCACCATATGGAACAGCAAGACATCCGCGATCACATCATCATGCAGATAGGCAAACAGTTCCGACCAAAGCGCCTCGCGCTCCTCGCCTGTGGCGGCTGTGGCCTGCGCGATCAGATCGTCCACCTTTTGATCGGCAATGCCGGACTGGCGGCCTTCGCTGTCATATTTGAAAAACATCGAAAACACCGGATCACCGCGCGAATTGTCATGCTGTGCGCCCACAAGGATAGGCCCGCGCCCATCGACATAGGGTTTGGAGTAATATTGCTCGTGCTCGGCCACTTCGACCATTTGCAGTTTGATATTGAAGCCTGCGTCATTGAGCATCGACTGGATCGCCTCGAAGGTTTCCGTGGCACCGGGGAAGTTTCCGGTGCGCCCGACCAGCAGGATTTCCCTGTCGACCGGCACGCCGTCCGCCTTGGCCTCATCCAGCAGCTCCCGCGCCCGCTCGGGGTCGTAGGGGAAGGCTTTCACATCCGGATTCCAGCCCAGCGTTGTCGGCACGTTGATCGCGGTCGCAACTTGTGTGCCTTCGGCCAGAATGGTGCCGATGAATGCGTCGCGATCGATCCCGATATTGAGCGCCTCGCGCACCCGTTTGTCATCCAAAGGGGCCACGGAGCTGTCGATACGCAGATAGGTGGTCTCCGAATTGGGATAGGCCACATCCATATCCGTGGTCGCATCCATGGCCGAAATGGTGGGCGCGATATCCGCCTCGCCGGTGGACACCATTGCCGCGGCCACCGCAGGATCGGACCGGAATACATATTTGGCAGTCTGCACCTCAGGCGCATCGCCCCAATAATCATCGCGCCGCTCCAGCGTGATCTGGCGGCCCGGCTGCCAGTCAGACAGGATATAGGGGCCGGTGCCCACAGGTTCGCGGGTGAATTCTATCGGGGTCTCAGACGGCACAATCGTCAGAAGCGATAACAACAGCGGCAGGATCGGCTGGGCGGGATCGGTTGTAAAATCGATCGTATGCGGATCGATCACTGTCGGCGTGATGTCGATCCCCTCGTAATAGCGCGAAATCTCGCAAGAGATCTGGTCGCTTTGGGCGCGGTCAAAGGAATGTTTGACGTCTTGCGCGTCAAAATCGCTGCCGTCGGAAAATTTCACACCTTCGCGCAGATGGAACCGCCATGTGGAGGCGTCTGTCATTTCCCACGAAACCGCGAGGCGCGGCTTGAGCCCCTCGTCGCCACGCACATCCAGCTCGGTCAGGGTTTCGCTGATGTTTTGCAACACGATCCGGCCGATATTGGACCTTGTCGCCATACATGGCTCGACAAGGTCGGGTTCCTCGCCCAGCACGACGGTCACATTACCCGCCTCTTGCGCAAACGCCTGCGACATGACGGTCGTGGCAAGAAGCGCCCCCGCCAGAACTGTGGAATATTTCATAATTTCCTCCCCTAAGCTGTTGGTCGCCTCGCGGCACGATCACCTCCACCTCCTGCGATCCGCTGCCAAAATCATATTGGTAAAGTTGACTTCATTTGTCAAACGCCAATCAACCCCTGTCCATTAAACATATAACTATATGTTTTAAAATAATAATTTTCAAAATTATTTTTCAAAGCACCAATTCAACCGATCCATAAAACCACAACTTGACAACTTATGTGAGAGTCTGCTCTGCTAAAGTGGAATTAAGACAAAGGAGGCGCTGATGACGCCGGAGGAAATCGCCGCGCAAATGGATGGACGGCTGCGCCCGCAAAATGACGGGATGCGCGCCACCCTTCCCGCATCCACCATACAAAACCACGCAGCCTTTCTGGCGCGCCTGCCGGACGGCGCTCTGGCGTGTGCGTGGTTCGGCGGAACGCTTGAAGGCAAATCCGATATTTCGGTCTATGCAAGCGTGCTGGAGGAGGGCTCTGACATCTGGGGACCCGCGGTCCGCCTGACGGATGATCCCGACCGGTCCGAGCAAAACCCTGTGCTCTTTGTCGCGCCAGACGGGCAAACCTGGCTGTTCAACACCGCGCAACCTGCGGGCAATCAAGATGAATCGCGTGTTTTTATCCGCGCACTCAGCCGCGAAGGGGATCACCTCGTTGCGCAGGAGAAACGGGATCTGGGCCTGCCTGCGGGCACATTCATCCGCGCGGCGCCCTTTATCCGCGACGATGGCGCATGGGTTTTACCGCTGTTTCGGTGCAACCCGCGCGCAGGCATCCGCTGGACGGGCGCGTTCGATACCGCCGCCACCGCCATCAGCCGCGACAAGGGCGCAAGCTGGAGCGTGCACGACGTGCCCGCCTCGCAGGGCGCGGTCCACATGAGCCCTGTGGCCCTGTCTGGCAGGCATATGGCCGCCTTCTACCGCCGCCGCCAGTCGGACTGGGTGCACCGCTCCACCAGCGACGACGGCGGGCGCACATGGTCGGCCCCGACCCCGACCGATGTCCCCAACAACAACAGCTCCATCGGGATCGCCACCCTGCCCCGCGCCACGGTGGCCATGGTCTGCAATCCGGTCTCGGCGGCACAATCGAGCGCGCGCCGCGCCTCGCTTTATGACGAGCTGGAACAGGTTGACGACCGGCCAGAGGCACAGTCGGGATGCAACCCCGTGTGGGGGGTGGAGCGTGCGCCCCTGACATTGTGCCTGTCCCAAGACGGCGGGGCGCGCTTCCCCGTGCGCTACGTGATCGAAACCAGCGCAGGCACATGCCTGTCCAACAATTCGCTGGATGGCAAGAACAAGGAGCTGTCCTACCCGGTGATCGTGCCGCGCGCCGATGGCGGGCTTGATATCGCCTATACGCTTTACCGCCGTGCGATCCGCCATGTGCGCCTTGATGCAGCCGTTGTGCGCGACCTTATGGGCCAGCTTGAACATTTCGCCGAAAGGACCGTGTGATGAACACTATGGACCGCCTGATAACCCTCCATCAGCCCAAACGGCTCGAGATCGGCGCCCATAGTGTGGCACAGGTCGGGGCGTGGGCCGCATTTTCCAAACGCGCCCTTGTGATCGCCAGCCGCTCGACGGCGCACTATGTCGCACGCCTTGGCCTTGGCGGGGATGTCTGCGTGATCGACGACGTTCCCCCCGAGCCGGACCTGCCAGCGTTCAACCGCGTCCTGGAATGTGCCCGCGCCCATGCGCCCGATCTTGTGGTGGGGTTGGGCGGCGGCTCGGTGATGGATGTGGCGAAACTGGTCGCCGCCCTGTGGGACGGCACGCAAGCGCTGACCGATGTGGTCGGCCCCGGCCTTGTCGAGGGGCGCCGCACCCCTTTGGCGCAGGTGGCCACAACCGCGGGCACCGGATCGGAGGCTGGCATTCGCGCCCTGATCACCAACCCCGAAACGAAATCGAAGCTTGCGGTGGAAAGCCCGCATCTGATCGCGGATCTGGCGGTGCTGGATCCCGAACTCACCTTTTCGGTGCCAGCCGCCGTCACGGCTGCGACAGGCATAGATGCAATGGCCCATTGCGTGGAGGCGTTTACCAATATCAAGGCCCATGACCTGATTGACGGCTATGCCCGCATGGGGATTGCGCTGGTGGGCACCTATCTGCGCCGTGCGGTCGAAAACGGGGCCGACGCCGAGGCCCGCGCGGGCATGATGCTTGCGTCCTATTACGGCGGCCTGTGTCTGGGTCCGGTCAACACGGCGGCAGGCCATGCGCTGGCCTATCCGCTGGGCACGCGGCTGTCGCTGCCCCACGGGCTGGCCAATGCGATCATCTTCCCGCATGTGCTGGCGTTCAACCAAAGCGCGGCCCCCGCCAAAACCGCCGAAATCGCAGCCGCCCTCGGTCTGGCGGAGGGGGCGGACGAAGACGGGCTGAAGGCCGCGGCCATCGGATTTTGCGCCGATCTCGGGGTCGAGATGCGCCTGTCGCGCCACGGGGCCACCGCAGCCGATCTGGCCGGTTGGGCGCAAGAGGCGCATGCCATACGCAGATTGATGGACAACAACCCGCGCCCCATGCGCGTAGACGATGTCGAACGGCTGTATCACGAAGCGCTATAAGCCGTGCCGCGCGCCCCCCGCGCGCGGCGCCCCCCCTCAACCGAGATGGCTAAAGCGACAGATCGAAAAGCGCGGGCCCGAACAACCGCTCGCGCGAATGGCTGACATGGGCTTGCATGACGGCGCGCGCGCCTTCGGCATCGCCCGCGCGGATCGCCTCGAAAATCGTGCGATGCTCTTCGAGCACCCGTTCCAGCGCCACCGCCCCGTCCGACATCAGCGCATCGCCATGCATCTTCATTCCGACATAGATATGATCGCGCAGCGCCTTCAGGGTTTCGGCGTAATACTGGTTGTTGGACGCCCGCGCGATCGCCAGATGGAAGGTGAAATCGGCATCTTCGCGATGCAGCCGCGAGCCTGTCGCATCCGAGAGCAGATCGAGTGCGCGGCTCATCTCGTCCAAAAGCGCCTGATTGCGCCGCCGTGCGGCAAGGCCCGCCGCCTCGACCTCGACCGTCAGGCGAAATTCGTAACAACGCTGGATATCGGCGATGGTCTCTACCGGCGTATAGCCCAACGCGGGCTCGCGCTTTACGCGCACGAAATTCCCGGCCCCCTGACGCGAGAATATCAGCCCCTCTGCGCGAAGCTGTTCCAGCGCCACACGTAAAACCGGACGCGAGACACCAAAAGCCACCGCCAGATCCTTCTCTGCCGGCAGTTTCTCGTTTGGCGCATAATCCCCGCGCATGATCCGTGTGTTGAGCGCGGTATAGACCTTGTCTGACAAAGGCGCGCGGGCTGCGCGCGCACTTTGGCCTTGCGCCTCTTCTTTTTGCTGCATCTCGCCGCCCTTCAATGTCCTTGCTCCGGTTCGCTCAACGGGTCCTGTCGTGCGGCGGCGAGGACCTGTGCCAAAAGATCCGCGCCCCCGAACCCACCGGATTTCGTTACAATACGCACCGGCCCCCATGGTGTTTGCACCAGACACAGCGGCAAACCGGCGCGCAATTCAGCAATAACTTGTAAACTGTGAATGCCCAGCTGGTCCAGTGTGGCATATGCGCTCTCGCCGCCGCACAGCAAAAGGCTGGCCGGACGCATATCGCGGGCCATCCGCACAACGCTCTGCGCAAAGCACAACGCCGCCTGCGCCCCGGTCCTGGCCCCGCCGCCATCGGTGATCGTCACCACCAGCGCATCCGCCGACACGGTCTGTTCGGGGGCCTGCCCGTCAAAGATCTGCCCGTCAAAGGCATTCCCGTCGGGGGCCTGCCCATCGGGGGCCGCGACCAGCGGCACGCGGTCCCCGATGGCGGCAATCTGCGCCAGCGTCACCCGATCACGCGAGCCGTTTGCAATCATCAACGGCGCATGCACCGTGGCGATATCGGGACGGGCCACCCCGCACCGGCGCGCCAGCGCAAAGGCAAGCCCGCGCGCGCCAACCCACAAAGGCCCCTCGGGGGCATTGGCCACAAGCGCATCGATCTCCCCGTCGTGGCCCGCATCCGCCACCACACACCCCTCCCCGCAGCGCGGCGCGACCGCGACGGGCCGGTCGATACCATGCCCCTGCAGCACACCGCCGCGCACTGTCCGGCCCATTGCGGGGATCGCGGGACAAACCACCTGACGCACGCGCCCCGACCAACGCGCCACCACGGCTGTCTCTGACGCGATATGCCCCTTCAGGCGACTGTCGACCTTTTTCAGGACGATCCGGAACATACCCGGCGCCAGACACGACAGCGCACGGGTCACCTGCGCCACGGCGGCGGCCTCGTCCAGTTCACGGCTGGCTGTATTGATCGCCAGAACATCCGAGGCCTGCGCCAGCGCCGGGGTGACCGCGTCGGGGCTGTGGGCGACATTCACACACCACCCCCGCGCGGCAAAACCCACGGCAGAGTCGAGCGCCCCCGTCAGATCGTCTGCCACTATCAAAATACGGTTTCTCATACAGCCAGATTACCAATGCTGGTTATGTTGTAAAGTGATACAAGCCGATTTTCACCGGATACATCCTATAAATAGCACTGTTTACGCAAAATCATGCCCGATCCGATCATCCAATATTGCAACCAGTTTACCTATGGGTTAAAAATTATCCCGAACACGACCGCAGGAGAACCACATGAGCAACGCCATCGCTATCACCATGGGCGACCCTTCCGGCGTCGGGGCAGAGGTCACCGTCAAGGCCCTGGCCGAGCGGGATGCCGATTTGCGCGCCCATACCACCGTCATCGGGGATATCGCCACGTTGCGCCGCGCCGCGGATGCCTGCGGGATCGGACTGCCGATCATCCCCCCCGAGGCTGACGGCGACGGCATCCGCGTGGATCATATCGAGGTGGCAGACCTGCCGGGCACATTCGGCGTGCTCTCGCCCGCCTGCGGCGAGGCGTCGTTTCGCTACATCGAACGCGCGGTCGCCCTGACGCGCGCAGGCAATGCATCATGCATTGTCACCGCCCCGATCAACAAGGAGGCCCTGAATGCGGCGGGCCATCATTACGACGGCCACACCGGTATGCTGGCCCATCTGACTGGATCGGCCGCGTCGTGGATGCTGCTTGCCTCGGAGCGGTTGAACGTTGTCCATGTCTCGACACATGTGTCGTTGAAAGATGCCATCGGGCGGGCCACCACCGACCGTGTTCTGGACACGATCCGCACCGGCCACAGGCATATGCAACGTATGGGGATCACTCAGCCGCGTATCGCGGTGGCAGGGATCAACCCCCATTGCGGGGAAAACGGCCTTTTCGGGTCCGAAGACGATGCGCAGGTTGCGCCTGCGGTGGCCGCGGCACGTGCGGAAGGGATTGACGCCACAGGTCCGATTTCGGCCGATACCGTCTATCACCGCGCCTATCAGGGCGGTTTCGATCTGGTGATCGCGCAATATCACGACCAGGGCCATATCCCGATCAAGCTTGTGGCATTTGACACCGCGGTCAATGTCTCGCTGGGGCTGCCGATCGACCGCTGCTCTGTCGATCACGGAACGGCCTTCGATATTGCGGGCACGGGGCGTGCCAATCATGCCAACATGCTGTGTGCGCTGGATTATGCCGCAAAAATGGCGCAGGCCGGTAAAGGATATGAAAAATGAGCCCTTCCAAAGAAGCTTTCGTGGCGCTGGTCACCTGTTTCAATGATGACGAGACGATCAATTACGCCGCCACTCGCGCGCAGGTGCGCCGGCAGGTGGCCGCGGGCAACCACATCATGTGCGCAGGCACAAACGGGGATTTTTCGGCGCTGACATTTGCCGAGAAAGTCCGGATCTGCCACGAGGTGGTGGACGAGGTCGCAGGCCGCGCCAAGGTCATCGTGAACGCAGGCATGCCCGCCAGTTTCGAGACGATCCAGCTGGCGCGGGAATTCGACCGTATCGGGGTGGACGGGATCGCCGTGATCACACCGTTTTTCATCGCCTGCACCCAAGACGGGCTGATCCGTCATTTCAGCGCCGTGGCCGATGCGGTCGCAACCCCCGTCTATCTTTATGATATTCCGGCGCGCACCCAGAACCATATCGACCCCGAAACCGCGCGCACGCTGTCGGCGCATGGCAATATCGCAGGGATCAAGGATTCGGGTGGCGCGCAGGAAACGCTTGCAGCCTATATGGCGGTCGGGGCGGATGTGGAGGGGTTCGATGTGTATTCCGGCCCTGACAATCTGGTGCAGTGGTCGCTGGAAAACGGGGCGAAAGGCTGCATATCCGGGCTTGGAAATGTGATGCCGGAGGTGTTGTCGCGCATCGTGTCTTGCGTGAATGCCGGCGATACGGCAGGCGCGGCCGAAGCCCAGGCGACATATACCGCCTTTCGGACCGATCTATACACGCTGGGATATCCCCCTGCGCTTGTGAAACGCGCCCTGTATCTGCGCGATCCAAGTGTCGGGGCCTCGCGACAGCCTGCGCTGTTGCCGGATGCGGGTCAGGATCAGGCCATCGCGGCGATTTTGGACAAATACGGGCTTTGATCCGGTCCCAGCGTGGCCGTCTGAGCCCGCAGACGACAGCGCGGGGGCCCTTGCCACCCCATATGCGGCCAGACCCTTTGGGGGGCTTGCAAAGACCCGCGCGCGCCATCTGGGTTTGCAAAGGTGCTCTGACAGCACGCGGCGCGTCAGCCTTTGGGCTCAGTCTTGGGGCAATGTGGCGCGGCGCAAGGTGCAGTGCACACCCTTTTTGCCGTTCACCAGCTGCGTGATATGCAAATCGGCGCAGAGGCTGCAATGGCGCCATGCCTCGCGGCGCGACAGGGGTGTTTGCGCCGTGAGAATGTCCATCATACGCGACGTGGCCTCGACCGCGGCACGGTCCAGATCGGGATCGAAAGCCATTGTCACCAGCAGATCATCGCGGTGGATTTCGGGCGCGCGCGGTGCCGTCCCCTTTTCCAGCCGGAACCGGAACCGCCCGTTCAGCGCGGTTTCCAGCGCGGTGTCGCAGACCTCGCCATTGCCTTGCAACGCGTGACCGTCGCCTGCAAAAAACAGCGCGCCCTCGCAAAACACAGGCAGATGCAGCGAGGCTCCGGCGCGCGCGAAGCGGTTGTCCATATTGCCGCCAAACGCCCCCGGCACGACCGTGCCGATGCGCCCCGTTGCCAGCTCTGGCGCGACCGCAAGAATACCGAAAAAGGGATGCAGATCGACGTTGACACCCCATGGCAGGGCGGCCCGGCTGCGGGCAATATCGATCGGGATGATCATGTTTTCATATTCTGTGGCCAGATCGGGGAAAGCCCCGAACCCCGGCTCGATCGCATTCCAGCCCCAGTTCTGTGACAGCTCCACCGACACGATGTCCACAATCAACCGGTCGCCGGGCACGGCCCCCTCCACGTGGATCGGCCCCGTGACCAGATGCGGGCCCAGATCCTGTGCCAATGCCGCCAGCGCCGCGCGATGGTTGGGCAAGACAGATCCCTGACCCGCATCGGGCAGATTGCGCGGGCCACCGGACAGCGTGTCGATCTGGACCGTATCGCCTGCGGCAATGCGCAAAACAGGGGCCGCGGCGGGATCGAAATGCCCCCAATGAACCGTATCCGGCCCTGCCGGCAAATAATGATGCGCCATGCTTATGTCACCCGCCGCTCAAGGACTGCCGTATCCGGCATGCAGCCCACCGGATCGGGGGTGTCGTTGCGTTGCGCCAGTGCGGCGGCCATATCCTCACGCGCCTCTTCGCCGTGGCCGATCACCAGATTGCGATGCAGGGGGCCGGTGGCCACCCGATCCGGCAGGCGAGCCGGCCCCAAGTTCCCATCGCCCAGACCGCGCGCGCCCCGGCAGGCTTGCGGCTGTTTGCGGATATGCGTGTGGCGTCCAATGTCTGCCTGATGGTCTGTGCCACGCCTCGTATCGGGCATGGCAGCCCCCGACCCGAACCGGCCGGCCCCTGCCATGCGCACCGCATCCATACAAAGCTGCCATCCCCAGCCATCAATGGCAGTGCTCATGCCGCCGCCCCTTACCGCTTTGGGCCTCAATACCGAGCCAGTCATCATATACTCCTTTTGCACCACGCCAGAGCCTGTGCCCCAATGTCGTGATCCACCCCGCGCGGCACCCCAAAAGAACGGTACGCCCTGTCCCGTCCAGTTTTTTGTCCCGTCGCCCGTAATAGGCATTCGGTGGCAGCTTCGTCAAAGGGCCACCACTGCAATGACGCTCGAATGGCCCCGAAACACCCCGCGCCCTGTCATCACGCATCCCACCCGCCCATCCGGTTTTTCACCACCCTTGGGCCGGTCACGGCGCAAGACGATAGGAGGCGGTCTGAAGGGCCAAAGCATGACGGGCCTAAGCATGACGGGCCTAAGCATGACGGGCCTGACAGGCGCAAGACCCCGCCTGCGCACCGGTCTGCCAGATCAGGCAGCCCGGTGCCGCCCGCTTTGAGGGCTGTTGTCACGCCTTGCGTGGACCATTGATGCAGCTGCGAGCCCTATTATGATGCGAACATGCCGGGACCCTACCGTAGGATAACTATATCTATACATATCAATTAATTAAAATATTATATTAAGATAATACGTGAAGCAGGTTTGGTCCCAAACAGGACTTTCTGTAGCAACTGGTGCAATACATAACGTCCCGTTGAACAGGTGCAATACAGCCGCCCCGCCGCGTTGGGCCGCTCCAAAACGCAAGCCCCAAGGCCGCGCATCCGTTGTCATTTTCTCCGGCCCTTTTGCGCCGGAGCGACGGCCGAGGACTGAAGATGCCCTTCAAGCGGCCTGCCGTCTCGCGGGACCAGAGCGCATGTGATGACACCGCAGCAACCGCGCTCGATACCGAACTGGGGGTTGAGGTGCCCAGCGTGATGCGCGATCGGCCACACAGAGCATGACCATGATCGCGCTCACAAATAAGATTAACTTTGTCTATTAATTATCTGATTGTAGGATACTTATTGCTGCTTCTCAGATCTTCAAACACGGCCCGTCATCTGATGTGACCCGCACGCCCCGTACCGAGCGTGCGCCGCGGTTCCTTCATGCGGTCAATGCCCGATGAGGTGGGAAATGTCTTGCTGATCTTGCAAGGGCGGCACTGGACGGTCGGGGTGATCCTCGGGGCGCTGATGCTGGGGGCGGTTCTGGGCTTTCTGGTCATGCTGGCCCGCGTCCGCCACAAGATCGCGCGGCGCTGGTGCGCCATCGGCTATATCGCCCTTGTCAGGGCCATTCCGCCGATTGTCTGAATCGTTATCGTGTTTTCCGGCATCGGATCGGGTGCCCTTGCGATGGACCCGTCCATGGCCGCCCTGATGGCCCTTGGTCTGATCGCATCCGCCAATATGGCGGAGGTCTGGCACGCGGGGCCGGCGACTGTGCCCGCCGGTCAGACAGAGGCCGCGCCCGACATCGACATCGACATCGACCGGTGGTCACACGTCTCGGGCATTATCCTGCCGGTGATGGAGAGTGTGTCTTTGCCCGGTGCGGCCACCTATGCCATCGCGCTTTTGAAAGACAGCGCCATCGCGTCCACCATCGGGGGACGGAACTGGCCGTTCAGGGCGGCTATGTGGGCAAGATGACCTATCGCGAACGGCCCGTGCTGGGGAGTGTGGCGGTCATCTATATCCTGTTGTCGCGGCCCATCGCCGCGCTGTCGACCGTAAACTCAGAACGATGGTGGCACGAGGGAACGATCTCTGGCTTGGACCCACATGGGCCGGTATCGCCCGATGGTTGCGTGATCTGTGGCAGGGGGTTGTGCTGTCGCTTCAGGTGACGGGGCTGACCCTGCTGATCGGCATTCCGCTGGGGCTGGTGTTCGCGCTGGCGGCCAATGCACGTCTGGCTGTGGTGCGATGGGCGATCCTGATCACGGTCGAAATCGGTCGCGGCGCGCCTGCACTATTGGTGATCCAGTTTGTCTATTCGGGCCTGCCACAGGCGGGGCTTACGGCTGTGCCCGCAGGCCAGCGCGAGGCGGCCCAAAAACTCGATCAGCCGCGCCGTGATCAAACTCGACACCGCGGGCCATATCGATCGCCCTGTCGATGCCCCAGGCCGGCGCAAAGTGTCGTGGACGCTGGCCGCGCAAGGTCAGGGGGCCTGCGACGCGCTGATGCAGATCCATCTCAGGCGGCAGAAGGAAATTCTTGCCACCCTGACACGGGCCGAACGTGACCTGCTCGAGGATCTGCTTTTGAAATCCCCCCGGGCCGCCGAGGGCAATGGGGGCGCCGGTTCTAGGCTGCGGGCAGGTTGCGGACCGCGCATGTTTGTCTTGCGTGGCCTGCGCGCTTGGGGGCGCGGCAGGCAGGCGGCGTGAGCCCGCATCAGATACGCCCCCGCCCCAAAGGGGCACACCCTTTCAGTGAAAGGACGGCCCGTGCAGACGCTGCCATACGAGATTGCGCGCACGCGACAAGGACAGCGTCAGCCGGTCGGGGCCGTCCTCGCACAGGCACACGCGCCGCGTCCATGGCGGATCGGGCTGGGTGAACAGATACCGCCCACCCCCCGAAGGACCACCCCCCAAAGGATCGCCGTCCAGCGGATCGAGCGGCATGACCCGCCGCGTGGGCCCTGTGCCACGGACAACCGCCCCGTTGCGGATCTCCATCACCCCCCCATGCGGGACGCAGCGCCACAGCCCGTCAAGATGCACAGGCGCAGGGCCACCGGTGTGCGCGGGTTTGAAATGGACAGGCGCATGGCCTGCAAAGCCGCGCAAGTCCCCGTCCTGCATATGCAATTGCAACCGCGAGGTGGGCGAGAAACTATCCGCCCCGCCATCGGCGCTTGCAAACAGGGCCACCTCATCGTCCAGCCTGCGCGCGCTGTGTGGCGTAATCTCCAGCCAGTCAGCCCCGTCGGCTGCGACATAAAGGCCGGGCGTCAGGCAATGGGGCGCGCGGGTCTGGGCGATCCCCAGAAGGGCCGCCATCACCTGCGTCGTCATCTCGGCGCCATTGGCATCATCGCGGTTGGCCACCATGGCCACGCCTGTGCGGGTTTGGGGGCAGAACAACAGATAGCTTTTATAGCCCGGTTGCGCCCCGCCGTGGCCGACAAGCGCCACATCGCCCAAGTGTTGGTGGCGCAGCCCCAGACCGTAGCCAGTCTTACGACCGTCGGACAAATGGCGCGGGGCGGCAAGCCGGTCCAACAGTCCCGATTGTGCGCCTGTGCCAGCCAAAAGCGCCCGCCCCCAGCGCGCGAGACTGCGCCCCGATCCGCACAGCGCGCCTGCCGCCGACAGATGCATGCCCTGCATCCCGATCTGCCAGCCCTGCGGCCCCGCCCAGTAGCCCGTCGCAAGCCCCGCCACCGGATCCAGCCAATACTCCTGTGCAGAGAAATCCAGATCCAGCGCTGCGGCCAGACGCGCGACATAGGGCGCAAACGCGATGCCCTTTCGGCGCAAGGCCTCCTCCACCAGCCGGTAGCCGCCGTTGGAATAATGCACCTCTGTGCCGGGGGCATAGCTGGGCGCGGGCATCGCCTTGTGAAAGGCCAGAAGATCGTCGACCTCGGTGCGGGTAAACACCGAATGCCCCAAAAGCGTCAGGGCCTCGCGGGTGTCGGGCACGCCGCCCGTCATATCCAGCGCCTGCCCCACCGTGATCGCCGCCATCGCAGGCGCAAGGTCTGGCAGATGCGCGCCCAAAGGATCCTCCAGCGCGATCACATCACTTTGGGCCAGCACAAAACTGCAAAACACATGTTTGGTGATCGAGGCCAGACGCGTGGGGGTGTCGGGGCGGAAGCCATCCCCGCCCCCCAGACCGGTGCCACCTGCGGCATGGGCAAACCGCTCACCCTCGTGATCGAAGGCCACTATCGCCCCGCCCGGCCCGTCCATGTGCCAGTCGGTCAAAAGCGCGCGGGCGCAGTCGGCAGCCGCAGGCCAGTTCAGCGCTGATGTCGTCATGGCGTTGCCTCCAGTTCTGTGTAGGGCCCAAAGACGCCCGGACCGTCAGACAGCGGGCGCATCGACGGTTTCGAGGCTCAGGCTCAACGCCGCAAGATCGCGGGTGTGGGGGTGGGTGGCCCCGCCCTCGCGCAAAGTGCGGGTCGACAATTGCTCGACCATCTCGCCATGCTGCATCACGCCCATATGCTCGCACAGATGCGCGATCACGGCCAGATTGTGACTGACCATCACATACGTCAGCCCCAACCGGCGGCGCAGATCGGCCAGCAGGTTCAGCACCTCGGCCTGCACCGAGACATCGAGCGCGGATGTCGGCTCGTCGAGCAGCAAAACCTCCGGCTCGGCGATCAGGGCCCGCGCGATCGCCACCCGCTGGCGCTGGCCCCCCGACAGCTGATGGGGAAAACGGAACCGGACCGAGGGCGGCAAGGCCACCTCGGCCAGGGCGCGATTGACGCGCCCATCGATATCGCCGGTCCTGTTGACCAGCAAGAATTCCGACAGGATGCGGTCGATCGTCTGGGCAGGATGGAGCGATCCGAAGGGGTCCTGAAACACCATCTGGACCTTGGTGTAGAACGCCCCGCTGCGTTTCAGGCCAACAGGCGTGCCCTCAAACGCAATCCGCCCCGACCAGTCGCGGTTTAACCCGGCAAGCGCGCGCAGCACGGTGGATTTTCCCGAACCCGATTCACCCACAATGCCGAAACACGCCCCGCGCGCCACGTTGAAATCGACCCCCTTGACGACCTCGCTCGCCCCGAAGGCGATCCGGAGCCCTGCCACATCGATCATCGTGTTCATAGCGGTGTCTCCTCTAGCCAGGCCGCATCACGCGCGAGCACGGGCAATGTCTCGCGGGGCTGGTTGAGTGCGGGCATGCAGTTCAAAAGCCCGCGGGTATAGGGATGGCGGGCCTGCGCCAGATCGGCGGCCGCGATCTCTTCCATCTGGCGGCCCATATACATCACGCTGACCCGGTCGCAAAAATGCGACACCAGCGGCAGATCGTGACTGATCAGGATCAGGCCCATATTGCGGCGCTCGACCAGTGCATCGATCAGGCGCAGGATCTCGGCCTGCACCGAGGCATCCAGCGCCGATGTCGGCTCGTCGGCAATCAGCAGGTCCGGATCGGGTGCCAGCATCATCGCAATCATCGCGCGCTGGCCCATGCCGCCCGAAACCTCGTGGGGATAGGCATCCAGCACCTTTGCGGGGTTGCGGATCATCACCTGTTCCAGCAGATCAAGCGCAGCCTCGCGGGCCATCTTGCGGCTGCCTGTGTTATGGGCCCGCCAGCTTTCGGCAATTTGCGTGCCGATGGTTTTCACCGGATTGAGCGAATATTTCGGGTCCTGCAGCACAAAGCCCATCCGCCCGCCACGGATCCGGCGCATCTGGCGTTCGGACCGGGTCAGAAGATCGACCCCGTCGAACTGCATGCGCGTGGCGCTGATGATCGCCTGCGGCGGCAGCAGTTTCATCATGGCGCGCGCGGTCAGCGATTTGCCGGAGCCGGATTCGCCCACAATGCCCAGCTTTTCGCGCGGCGCAAGCGACAGGTTGACCCCGCGCACCGCCTCGAAGCGTTTGCCGTTGCCCTCGAAGGCAATCCGGAGATCTTGGATGTCCACCAACATGAATTCGGCCCCTCAGCTTTGTTTCGGGTCAAGCACGTCGCGCAGACCATCGCCCAGAAAGTTGAACGCCAGCGAGATCATCAAAATCGCAATGCAGGGCGAAAGCGCCACCCAGTATTGATCCAGAATAAACCGTTTGGCAGTGGCGATCATCGCCCCCCATTCGGGGCTGGGCGGCTGCGCCCCCATGCCCAGAAAGCCAAGGCTGGCCGCGGTGATGATGATCGAGGACATATCCAGCGTGACACGCACGATCAGCGACGGCACACATAGCGGCGCCACATGGCGCGCCACGATCCGCCACGACGATGCGCCCGTCATATGCACAGCCTCGATGAAATCGGTGCCACGGATGGTCAGCGTTTCGGCGCGGGCAATGCGTGCATAGGGCGGCCATGCGGTCAGTGCGATTGCAAGGATCGCGCTTTGCACACCGGGGCTGAGGGCGGCCACGAAGGCAAGTGCCAGGATCAACCGTGGAAAGGCCAGAAACACATCCGTCACCCGCATCAGGCAGGTATCGACCCAGCCCCCGAAATAGCCCGCAACCGCCCCGACAGCCAATCCCAAGGGCGCCACCAGCACCACGACCGCGATCACCATGCCCAGTGTCACACGGCCCCCGTAAAGTAGCCGCGACAGGATATCGCGCCCCAGCTCGTCGGTGCCCAGAGGATGCGCCACAGACGGTTTTGCAAGCCGGTTGCCCAGCTCCTGCATCGCCGGATCATAGGGGGCCAGCACAGGCGCCAGCACCGCAAGCGCGACACAGGCCACGATGATCACCAGCCCGATCATTGCCAGCGGGTTGCCCTTCAACGCAAGCCAGACGCGGTAGCGCCGCCCCCATGCGGCCTGACGGCGCGAGTTGGCATTGTCATCCAATGCCCATGTTCGAAAATCACTCAGCATGGTTTCGGCCTTTATGTAACGCGCGGGTCGAAGACCCGGTAGAGAAGATCGGCCAGCAGGTTCAACCCGACATACACGCACCCGATCAACAGTGTTGTGCCCATCACGGGGTTCATGTCGCCATTCATCAACGAGGTGGTCAGATATTGCCCCAGACCCGGCCATGCAAAGACGGTTTCGGTCACAACCGCGCCCTCCAGCAGACCCGCATAGGTCAACACCAAGACGGTGATCAGCTGCACGGCCACATTGGGAAACGCATGGCCCATCACCACAGTCCAGCTTGACAGGCCCTTGGCCCGCGCGGCCACGATATACTCGCCCTTGAGCGCGCCCAGCATGAACGCCCGCGTCATGCGTGTGATATAGGCCATCGAGAAATAGCTCAGGATACACACCGGCAGCAGCATATGATGCACCGCATCGCGAAACGCGCCCATATCACCGGCCATCAGACTGTCCACTGTCAGAAATCCGGTGACCGTCGGAACCATGCCCTCAAAGATGATCCCCTGCCGCCCGGGCCCCGGAACCAGATCAAGCCCCACGTAGAACACCAGCAACCCGATCAGCGCCAGCACGAAAACCGGCACGGAATGGCCCGCCAGACACACCACACGGATCACCTGATCGGTGACACTGCCCTGCCGGACCGCCGCCCAGATCCCCAATGGCACGCCGATCACCGCCGCAAGAAACAGCGCGACTGTTGCCAGCTCCATCGTGGCCGGAAAATAATGCGCAATATCGCTTGCGACCTGATTATGCGTCAACACCGAGCGGCCGAAATCCCCGTGCAGCACCTGCACCAGATACTGCCAGAACTGCTGGAGGATCGGATCATCCAGTCCCATCTCGGCCCGCGCCTGGCGGACCACGGCCTCGGGGGCATTATCGCCCACCGCCGCAATGACGGGATCGACAGGCATCACGCGCCCGATCATGAAAGTGACAATGGCCAAGCCCAGCAGCGTCACCAAGACGCTGCCGAGCAAAGAGCCGAACGATTTCAAATTCAGGGTCACGCCTTGGTGGTCTCCGCGTAGGTGTTGCCATCGGGCAGCGGTGCCAAAGCCACGCCCTCCACATTCAAGCGGCAGGCGGCGGTCGTGGTTTTCTGCATCATGATCGCAAACGGGCTGTTATGGGCGAAATACTTCTGCAGCGCGATATACATCTCGATGCGTTTTGCCTCGTCGCGCTCGTCGCGTGCGGCCACGGCCATCTCGATGATCTTGTCGTCCTTGAAGCTGGACCGCCATGCGAAGGATTTCACATCCGCATCGGGCGAATTGTCGGTATTGATACAAAACGCATCGGCATTCGCATTGGGATCAAAATAGTCGGTCCCCCATGCCGACAGGATCATCTGGTGTTCGCGGGCGCGCATCTTGGTCAGCACCTGACGGTTCTCGCCGGAGATCAGATTGGCCTTGATGCCCGCTTTGGCCAGATCGGACTGGATGGCTTGGGCCACATCCGGATAGGGCTGTGCGGAGTAGTGATCGAAGGTGATCTCGAACCCGTCGGGAAGGCCCGCCTCGGCCAGAAGCGCCTTGGCTTTGTCGATATCTTGGTGGAAATACATCTCGGTATCGGCCCCGGGCAGCCCTTCGGGGATGATCGACTGGTGGATATCATGCGTGCCCGACAGAATGTTTTTCTGGATGGACGTGTAGTTGATCGCCCATTTCACCGCCTCCCATACCTTGGGATCGGACAGGGTCTCATTGGCCACATTCATCGACAACAGCATCAAGGACGCCTGCTTTTCACGCAGCATCTTCACATCCGGATTGTCGCCCAGCGATGTGATCTGTTCGGTCGTCAGGTTGCGCGCGATATCCACATCCCCTTTGGACAGCATCAGCTGCTGGGCCGAAGGGTCGATGATGTGGCGCAGGATAATCCGTTTCAGGCTGCCCTCATAGGCGCCATTGGGATTGACGTTCAACGTGATCGTGTCGGACGGACGCCAGACCTGCAGCACGAACGCGCCCGAACCGGCGGAGTTCTTGTCAAGCCATGCAGAGCCCCAGTCATCGCCCTCGGCCTGCTTGCTGACCACGGCTTTTTCGACGACCGAGCCGACATTGGCCGACAGACAATAGAGCAAAAACCCGATGGCCGTCGGCTGCTCGGTCGTGATGACCAAAGTCTCGTCATCGGTGGCGCGCACACGCTGTGCCACATTTTCAGGGGTAAAGCCGAATTGCGTGATGATGAACGCGGGGCTTTTGTTGAGCGTGACCACACGCTGCAGCGACCATGCGCAATCGTGGGCCGTAAGCGGCCCGCCGGAGGCGAACTTTTGGCCCTTTGCGATCTTGAAGGTGAAGGTTTTCCCCTCAGCATCGGCCTGCCAGCTTTCGGCGATTTCCGGCAAGACCTCATCTGCGTTCTCGAGGCTGGGCCGCACCAGCTTTTGATACATATTGCCGCAAATTTCGGACCCGACGGCCTCGAAGCTCACATGCGGGTCCAAGGTGGTCATGTTGTCAAGCTGCTGGGCCACAACAAGGATATCTTTGGGCGTCGCGGCCAGTGCGGCCGTCATCGTCAGGTAGCTGACAGTGGGAAACGCGGCGGCAGTGGCAATGAAATTACGTCTGGTCAGCATACCGGGGAACATCCTTTTTCTATCACAGCAGGCCATGGCCATCGGAGGGGCGCACATGGCCAATGGGGCTATCCGTCTGATACAACGGGCTAGCACGCCCAATTTTTGATCAGCCAATGCCGAATTGGGGACATATCATGATATTTTTGCATAGTTGATGTTTTTCAATATGTTATGATTCATCCTCTCGGGGCTGCATTTACAGCAACGCTTGCATTGCATTTTTTTTGGGCACAAAACCGGGGTGAACCTCGCCGGAGCCCCCTATGCCATCCTTGCCAGACTTCCCCGTATTCGACGGTCATAACGATGCCCTTTTGCGCCTGTGGCGCAGTCCCGATCCGCAGGCGATCGGCCATTTTCTGGACGGCGGTGCAGACCCTCAGGGCCATATCGATCTGGTGCGCGCACGCGAAGGTGGTCTGGCGGGCGGGTTATGCGCGATCTATGTGCCATCGGAACGGGTGCTGGATGATCAGGGCAACTGGCCCACCCCCAGCCGCGAGGACGCGCTGGAGGCCACCACCGCCATGGCCGGTTTGCTGCACCGCCTTGAGGCCGCCTCCGGCGGGGGATTAAGCCTGTGTCGTACCGCCGCCGACATCCGCGCGGCGATGGCACGCGGCAGCTTTGCCGCCGTCATGCATATCGAGGGCGCAGAGGCGATCGGGGCCGATCTGGATCTGCTATATCTTTTGCACGCGGCCGGTTTGCGCAGTCTGGGCCCGGTCTGGAGCCGGCCCAATATCTTTGCCTTCGGGGTGCCCTTCCGCCATCCCCACAGCCCCGATATCGGGCCGGGCCTGTCGGGCCATGGCAAGGCGCTGGTACGTGCGTGTAACGACCTGAAGATCATGCTCGATCTGTCGCACCTCAACGAGGCCGGGTTTTGGGATGTGGCGCGATTGTCGGATGCGCCGCTTGTGGCCTCGCATTCCAATGTGCATGCCATCTGCCCCCACAGCCGCAATCTGACCGATGCCCAGCTTGACGCGATCGGCGACACAGGCGGTCTGGTCGGGATCAATTTCGGGGTGATGTTCCTGACCCCCGACAGCCGCCGCGATCTGGCAATGGATCTGTCGCAAATGGTGCGCCATGTCGATTACATCGTGGAGCGGATCGGGATCGAGCATGTGGCCTTCGGGTCCGATTTCGACGGCACGACCATTCCGGCCGCCTTGCGCGATTGCAGGGACCTGCCAACGCTTCTGGCCGCGTTCCGGACCGCAGGATATGACGATGCCAGCCTGCGCAAACTGTCGCATGAAAACTGGCTGCGGGTGCTGGAACGCACGCTGGGCGGCTGACGGGCCCGAATGTGGCCCCAAGCACGGCCCCGAATGCAGCGCCGGACGCGGTGGCGTGCGCGCTATCTCGAGCGGGCCAGCCAGTCGCTGAAGGCCGGACGCGCAACGCCTGTGAACCCGTCCACGGGGCGCGCGGCACAAAGCGCGTTCAGGATCGCTTCTTGCGTCGCCTCGGCTGCGGCACGGAACAGATCATCGATCCGGTCGTCATGCAGCCGCATATGCGCACACAGATCGGACGTGGCCGCGTGGGGGATCCGGTTTTGGGTGGTAAATCCCAGCACGATATCGCCACTGCCATTGCCCCAAAACGCCCCGAGGCGCGCAATACCCGCCCCCGCACGGCGGCACACGCGCGCCAGCTGATGGCAATCGAGCGCGATATCACACGCCAGCACGACGATGATCGAGCCTTTCTCGCCCTCGGGCACAGCAACAGCAGGATCTGCGCCGGTGTCAGGCACGGGCCTGCGGCCATCGGGCAGAACCAGATCGCCTGCCCGCCCGAAATTGGCCAGCACCAGCGCGCCCAAGTGCCGCGTCTCCCCCGCGATCTGCAGCGCGCGCGAGGCCGTGCCGATCCCGCCCTTGAAGCCGAAACAGCTCATCCCCGTGCCAGCCCCCACAGAGCCTTCGCCCACCGCCTCGCCCGCGATGTCCAGCGCACGGCGCGCATCCTCTTCGGTGACCGCCATCGCCTGAATATCCGACAGTGCCCCGTCGTTACATTCCCCCACCACCGCATTGACCGTCGAGGTGGTGCGCCCGATCTGCGGGTTTTGCGCAACCGCATGGCGCACAAGCGCGTTCACACATGTGCCCACCGCAAAGGTATTGCTCAGCAGGATCGGGGTCTCCAGCGTGCCCAGCTCCGCAATCTGCACAAGACCTGCGGATTTACCAAACCCGTTGACCACATCGACCGCGGCGGTCAGTTTTTGCGCAAAAAGATTGCCCGCCTGCGGCACGATCGCGGTGACACCGGTGTTCACCCCCGCTCCCTGCCGCGTCACATGGCCCACCTTCACGCCCGCCACATCGGTGATGGCATTGCGCGGCCCCGCTGGCAGCTGGTTTGCGCCCAAAGCGGCGATCAGCCCGTGGGCGCGCGCGCGTGGATAGGAAGATGTCGACATCAAACGGCCTCATACGGTGCGGACTGTGGCAAAATGCGCGGACTGCGCCGGACGGCCTGCATATAAAGCGCCTGCACACGGCGGGTAACGGGGCCGGGGCGGCCATCGCCCAGAACATGCGCGCCGATGCGCACGACCGGTGTCACAAGGCTCGACGCGCTGGTCAGAAACGCCTCTGCGGCAGTGCCTGCCTCTTGGGGGGAAAAGCCGCGCTCGTCAAGGCGCAGGCCGTCTTGGGCGACCAGATCCATAATCGCGCGGCGGGTGCAACCGGGCAGGATCGCCGGCGAATTGGGCCGCGTCACGATGCGCCCGTCATGGGTCACGATAAACGCGCTTGACGAGGCCCCTTCGGTAATCTGCCCGTCGCGGTGCAGCCATACATCGTCAAACCCGCCCTGCCGCGCGGCCTGTTTGGCCAGAACCTGCCCCAAAAGCTGGGTGGTCTTGATATCGCAGCGCAGCCAGCGCGGATCTTCGACCAGATCCACCGCAATCCCGTTGGTCTGGGCGCGGGTGTCGGCCAGTTGCTTGGGTTGGGTCAGGGCGATGAATGTCGGGCGCATGTCTGGGTCTGGCAGGAAATTGCGCTCCTGCGTGCCACGCGAGACCTGCAGATAAATCGTTCCGTCCGTCATCGCATTGCGCCGCACCAGGTCTTGCTGGATGGTGCAGATCTCGGCCAGTGTGGCAGGCATCGCGATGCCGATCTCCCCCAAGGAACGCGCAAGCCGCGCCAGATGCAGATCGTTATCGATCAGATGGCCATCCACCACGGCCGTCACCTCGTAGATCGCATCGCCGAATAAAAACCCGCGGTCCATCACCGGAACCTGCGCCCGGCTTTCGGGCAGATAGGCCCCGTTTATGTAGATTTCACGTTCCATATGCGTTCCCCAAGGCCCCGAGCGTTTACAAGGCCGCTGTCCAATCCTTGCCTCATAGGGTACTGCTGCCGCCCTGAACTGGCCAATGCCGGTTTCGGTGCATCCTAGACCGAAATTGCATAAGAGCCCGGCCCATCTGCGCAAGAGTATCTTATGGAACTGAAATGGCTCGAAGATTTTGTGATGCTGTCCAGCACGGCGAGCTTTTCACGCGCCGCCGAGGCCCGCCATGTCACCCAGTCGGCATTCTCGCGCCGGATCAAACAGCTGGAGGCATGGCTGGGCGTCACGCTGGTCAATCGCGCCAGCATTCCCGCCGAGCTGACACTGGAGGGCAAAACCTTCCTGCCTGCAGCCCAGGAAATGATCCGCACCTTTTATGCGACCCGCACCGCCCTCAACCCCGATGACGAACGTCAGGGCAATGCCGTGTCTTTGGCCGCATTGCACACGCTTGTCATGACATTCCTGCCCGACTGGCTGGCACGGATGCACACCGCCCTGCCCGGCCTTTACACCAGCGTTGTGCCTGATCGTGGCGGGATCGAGGCCAATCTGGAGACATTGGTTGAAAAAGAGGCCGATGTGTTTTTGACCTATGCCCACCCTTATGTGCCGCTGTTGCTGGACCCCGAACAGTTCGATTGGCTGGTTCTGGGCGCAGAGCGCGTGTTGCCGGTGGCCGCACCGCAGGTCTGCGCCCAGTTCGCAGGTCCGCTGCGCGAGGGCGCGCGCCTGCTGGAGCAGGCCATCGAGACAGGTCATCCGCTGCCCTATCTCGATTATGGCCACGCGTCGTTTTTCGGCACCGCCCTGCACAAGGTGTTTTTCGACAATCCACCCTTCAAGCGCCGGATCCTGCACCGCAATGCCATCAGTGCGGGGTTGCGCGAACTGGCGCTGCGGGGATGGGGCATGTGCTGGCAGCCCGAAAGCCTTGTGGCCGATGATCTGGCCGCAGGGCGTCTGGTCCATGCCGGCGGCGAAAGCAGGGATTGGGAGATGAAGGTCGATATCCGGCTCTATCGCCACCGCGGGGCGGCCCGCCCGATTGTCCATAAGCTGTGGGAAACCGCAGCCAGCCTGCACCCCCGCGCAACCGCGCTGACATAGGCATCCATCATGCCGACTGGTCGCAGACCCCTGACGCAAGGGGCCTGCCACACGCCGCATAAACATCTGCAGCGCCGGTCCCCACCGGCGGGTCGCGGCCCTGCGTTTGCGGATCTACCGCGACCCGCCCGTGATCCCGTCTTGCAAGACACATGTCGTCAAAACCTTGCCGCCAAAGCAATCCACCAGACCGACATCGCTCAGCCTGGGCCCCGCGTTGCACACCAGTGATGCGCCAAACAGCGCCTTGAACACCAGATAGGGCGGCTGCCATGTGACCAGCCCGTCAAGGCACTGGCGCAGCGCACGGAACTGTTGTGCCACCTGTGCCAAGGATCCCTCGCCCATCAGGCCTGCGGTGGGCAGCGCCAAGCGGGCCACGACCCGACCCGCCTCGACCACCGCAAGCCCGCCCTGCATATCGCGCACCGCATTGGCGGCCGCGGCCATATCGGCAGGATCACGCCCGAACGCGGTCAGATTGTGGCTGTCATGGGACACGGTGCTGGCATAGGCTCCGCGCCATTCTCCCCAGTTTTCAAGCAAAGCCACACGGGTGGGCGTGGCGCGACCGTAGCGATTGCTCACGCTCATCCGGATCATGTCGCGTGGGAGCACCAGATGCCCGTCGCGCACATCCACGACACGTTCGCCCCATTGCGGGAACCGCGGCTTGGACAGCGTGGCGATACGCGCGTGCGGCCCGCGGGCGGGCACCTCGAAATCAGAAGGCGTGAAGGGGGCCAGATCGACGGTACGGCCAAGGGCTGCGGGGCGGGGCACGGGCGCGGGCTCCCCCGTGATCACATCCCCCCGCGCCACGATCTGCCCGTTCACGATCACCGCCTGCGCACGTACCTGCGCCATATCCGGCACAATCAGAAGATCCGCCCGCCGGCCCGGGGCCACCAGCCCCAGATCGGGGCGTCCGATCCGCGTGGCCGCATTCAGCGTGGCCGCGCGCCATGTCCACTCCACAGGAAGCCCGTGCGAGATCAGCATCCGCATCAACCGGTCAAGCCCGCCGCGTGCCAGAAGATCGTCGGGAAACACATCATCGGTGCAAAGGGTGAGGGTTTGGGGCAAGTGCCCCAGCGCCAGCAGCGCATCCACGAATTCCGGCAGCAAATGCTCGTGGGAGCCGCGCAATTCCACCGTCATCCCCGCCTCGAGCCGTGCCAGAAGATCGGCGGCGCTGGTCAGTTCGTGATCGGTTTCAACACCGGCTGCGGCATAGGCGTTCAGATCCCCGCCCGTCAGCCCGCGGGCATGGCCACACACACGTTTGCCGCTGGCAAGCCCCGCATCGACAATGCCCTTGACGCGGGCGTCGCCCTCCAGAAGCGGCTGCATGGTCATCAGCTCTGCCAGCCCGTGGATATCCGGTCGTGCCAGCAGCCGCGCGATCACAAAGGCATCGAAATCGCCGCCCCCTGCCTCGAACCCCGGGGCCGAGGGCACGCAGGATGGCGCCAGAACCAACAGCCGCATGGGCGAGGCCGCCGCCGTCGCACAGGCATACTCCACCCCCGCCACACCGGCCGCATTGGCCAGCTCATGCGGGTCCCATAACGCGGTCGTCACACCGCGCGGCAGGACCTGTCGGGCATAGTCTTCTGGCGACACCATGGAGCTTTCGACATGCATATGGGTGTCGATCAGACCGGGCAGGACAAACTGCCCCTGCGCATCAAGGCGCGCCTGCGCCGCGCGCTGGGGATCTGGGGGATGAACGCTGGCAATCATCGCGCCCACCAGCCCGATATCGGCGGGACGGATACGCCCTGTGACCATATCGGGCACTTGGGCGTTTTCGATCAGCAGATCAAAGGGGGCCTGCCCGCGTGCGGCACGCATGGCGCGCCCGCGCAGCGCGGGATCGGTCAGGGTGGGATCTGTCGTCATTGCACGTCCAGTCCGCTCAGGCACGAAAGGCAGGTCCCGGCAATATCATCATCACATCCGGTGACCCGTCGCGACCGGCCCGCCGGCGCCGGTGTGAAGCGGGTCTCGCCAAAGCTGTCATCGGGTGTGATGGATACGTCCATCGCCTCGGCCACAGTCGTGAAGCGCTCGGGCGCGGCATAGAAAAGCGCGGCCACCGGATCGTAAATCGCCATGCCCGCACGACCGCGCGACAGACCGATATCGAGATACCCGCCCAGCAGATCGCCGGTCAGCGGGTCCATCGCGCCCATATCCTGCGGCCCGAATGTAACCTTGCGGCAGGCCATCAGATCGACCACCTCCAGCGGCAGATCCGCCTGCGCCACGATCTGCGCGGCATTGGGATCGGCAAGCGCGTTGAATTCGGCGCGTGCCGAGTGGTTGCCCGCACCATCACTGCCGCCCATCCAGACCAGACGTGTGATCTTGCGCGCAGCCTCGGGGGCGTCCTCTATCAGGCGTGCGATATTGCTGAGCGGCCCGAGCGCCAGAATATCGCGCGCCTCGCCCGGTCGCGCCGATCGCAGCCACTGTGCCAGCGCGGGCACCGCATCCGCCAGAGTACCCGCAGGTGCCACGTCGGGCAGATGGCGCCCGCGACTGGCCATGCCGCGCGGGCCCAGCACACGCTCGGCGGTTTCCAGATCCCGCCCGCGCGGGCCTGCGGCCCCTGCAAAAAGCGGCGCATCCAGCCCGTAGGCCCGCCGCGCGCCCCGCGCGTTCGCGATCACACGCGCCAGCGGCGCATTGCCCGCCACCAGCGAAATGCCCGCAGGCGTGATCGCATGCCGCCCAAGCACCAAAAGCGCCCAAAGATCGTCAAACCCGTAATCGGTATCCACCCACAGCGCGCTCATGCGAAAAGCGGCCTTGCCGAGGCGAGCGGCAGATCAAAGGCAACCTGCTCGCCCACGCCCACCTGCGCCAGCGACACCGGCGCATTGGCATTCACCGGCCCGAGCGGCGTATCAAGCACGTATTCACGATGCCCGCCTGCAAAACTGCTGGCAACCACCCGCCCCTGCAACGGTCCCGTGCCCACACTCACAGCATCGGGACGCCAGCCCAGCATCGGTGCCTGCGCGTGATATCCCACTGCGGCGCGGCCGTGTTCGGACACCAGATCGCCATCCTCGAGGCGCAAGATATTCTCGAACCCCATAAATCCGGCAGCAAACGCGGTTTCGGGCCGGTCATACAGATCGGCCGGTGTGCCAAGCTGCACGATCTTGCCGTCGCGCATCAACACGATCCGGTCGGCCATGGCCAGCGCCTCCGCCTGATCATGGGTGACAAAGACCATCGTCACGCCGGTCGCTTTTTGCACGCGCTGCAATTCGATCCGCATCTCGAGGCGCAAACGGGCATCAAGGTTGGACAGTGGCTCGTCAAGCAACAAGACCTTGGGTTCCATCACCAGCGACCGCGCCAGCGCCACGCGCTGCTGCTGGCCGCCCGACATTTCTGCCGGTTTTCGCGCCTCGAACCCGGTCAATCCGACGGTGGCAATCGCGGCCTCGGTGCGCGCACGGATCTGGGCTTGGGGCAGTTTTTGCAACCGCAATCCGAAAGCCACGTTTTCAAACGCATTCAAATGCGGGAACAACGCATAGGACTGGAACACCAGCCCGATCCCGCGTTTGTTCGCACTCAAACGGGTGACATCGCGCCCGTCGATCACAATCCGGCCCGATGTCGGCGCCAAAAGCCCCGCAATCGCGCGCATGGTCGTGGTCTTGCCGCAGCCCGACGGGCCCAGAAGCGCGATCAGCTCACCCTCGCGGATATCAAGGTTCAGATCCGGCACCGCCACGGATTTTCCATAAGACAGCGTCAGATCGCTCAGGCGGACAAAGGCATCAGACATAACGAGAAAATCCCAAAAGACGTTCGGCGGCAAACACGATGGCCACCGACATGAAGGCAAGAAGCGCGGACAGGGCCGCGACCGACGGGTCGTAGGTGATCTCCATGTAACTCAGCATGTCGATGGGAAGCGTGCGCACCCCCGGACCCGACAAGAACAGCGACACAGGCACCTGATTGAAACTGGTCACAAACCCCAGAATAAAGGCCGACAGAACGCCGCCGCGGATATTGGGCAGGACCACCTTGAAGAACGCCTGCACGCGGCTGCAGCCCAGCAAGACCGCCGCCTCCTCCATATCCGAGCGCAGGTTGTTAAGGCTCGATGAGACCACCCGCACCGCATAGGGCAGGATCAGGGCGGTATGGGCAAAAAACAGCGCCACCGTCACGGTGAAATTCAACGGCACCACCAGATAGCGCAGCAACGCAAGGCCCACGATAATCCCCGGCACGATGATCGGGGCCGCGACAATGGTGCGGATCATCTCGTCACCGGGCAGTTTGTAGCGGTTGAGCGCATAGGCCGCAGGCACCCCCAGCACCAGAGCTGCCAATGTGCCGAAAATGGCAAGGCCCATCGACAGGACGAAACTCGCCCTGAAGCTTTCGACGGTGAAGACCTTGAGATACCATTTCAGCGATAATCCCTCTGGCGGAAAGGCCAGCGAATTGCCTGCCGATGCGCCTGCGAAGATGATGATGATGAACGGGCCGATCAGAAAGGTCAGGGTCGCCCCGAGGATCAGCCAGCTGCCAAGATTTCGAAATTGCATAGCGATTATGTCCGTGCCGAGGCAAGCCGCTTCAGGACCAGATTGGCCGAGAAGGACATGACGATGAGGATCATCGCGATCACGCTGGCCGAAACAAAGTCATTGGCCACATTCACACGTTGATAAAGAAGGGTCTCCAGCATCAGGACCTTCGAGCCGCCCAGGATCGCGGGCGTGATATAGGCAGTCAGCGCGCCCGTGAACACAAGCGTGCCGCCCACCACCAGCCCCTCTTTGGTCAGCGGCAGGATGATGCGGAAGAAGACCTGAACCCAGCTGGCCCCCAGCACCCGCGCGGCCGGAATGGCATCGCGGGGAATGTTTTCCATAGCCGAGACCAGCGAGATGATCATCAGCGGCAAAAACAGCTGCAAAAGCCCCAGAAATACCGCCGTTTCCGTAAACAACAGCCGCACCGGCGTGTCAGACAACCCCAACCCCACGATGGCATTATTGACGATGCCCGTGCGCCCGAGGATCACGATCCACGCATAGGTGCGCGCCACCGGCGAGATCATCAATGGCAGCACCACAAGCCCGAACACCCCGCCGCGCGTTCTGGCAGGCAGGTTGACGATACAAAATGCCGCCGCATACCCGATGATCGCGGCTGTGCCCGCCACCAGCACCCCCAGCTTCAGCGTGCGCAAGAACACCGTCCGGTTGAGCGGCTTGGCAAAGAAATCCACATAGCCTTGCAGGCTCCAGCTGCCATCCATGCGGAAGGCTTCCGACAGCAGGATCATCACCGGCACCAAAAACAGAAGGCAGGCAAAGACCGCCGCCGGCAAGGCCAGCATCAGCCCTTCTTTTTTATTCAAAAACATCAGGTTGTGCCCCGTTTTTAACCTGACTGGCCCGCATGTGTTCGGGCCAGTCTTGGCCGCCTTAGCGGATGACTTGAGTGTTCCACTGCTCCACCCACGCCTCGCGGTTATCGATCACCGATCGCGCTGGCATGATGTTGAGGGCGTTGATGACATCCGCACCATAGGTCAGGTTCTCGGCCACCGCGTCGCTGACGGTGACCTCCTTGTTTGCGGGACTGTCGATCATGGCTTGGGCGATGCGGGTCTGGACCTCTGTCGACAGCCAGTAATCCATGAATTGCAGGGCCAGATCCTCGTGGCCGTTGTCTTTGGTCATCACCATCACATTCATGCCACCGGCCTGGCCTTCGGCCAGATCGGCCCATGCAAGCGGCAGATGGGAATCTTTGAAACGGCTCCATGCGAAACGTCCAACGGGGGCGGCGATCACCTCCTGCTGGTTCATCAGCTGCACCAGTTCGGACGAGCGCGAATAAAACGTCACGACATCATCTGCGTGTTCCCCGATCGTGGAGATGGTGTCAGACAGATCCGTGCCTGTGCCGCCGGCCGCCTTGTCCAGCATCATCAAGGTCAGCGGGCCTTGGGTGCCGGTGATATTGGGCAGCGCGACGCGGCCTGCCACATCCTGCCCCAGCAGATCGCCCCAGCTGTCGATATCCACCAGATCCGTGCGGTAGACGATGGAGCTGGCGTAGAATGTGTAGCCCACCGCCATATGGTTGCCGATCGGGTCCTGCGCTGCAGGATAGAGTTTGTCATAGCTGGACAGATCCGCCGGATCGAGCGGCGCGATCAGCCCTTTGTCTGCAAGGCTCAGCGCATCTTGCGTGGACAGCACCGCCATATCGATCACCGGCTGGGCGGCGTTGGCCTCGATCTTGGCCATCCGCTCGACGCTGTTGCCGGTCTCGACCACAAGCGTACAGTCGCAGATCTCTTCAAACGGGTCATAGAGCGCCTGTTTGTATTCGTCTTGTGCGAAGGCATAGACCGAGATCGTCAGGGTTTTCTCGGCATGGGCGGCACTGGCAAGGCCACAGCCCAAAAGGGCGGCAAACGCAACGGTTTTCATGGATCAGGTCTCCGGGTTGGCGGCAGGTTGGAAGGACGTCGTGGACTGGCGCGCCACAAGGCGCGTGGGAATTGTCTCGCCCGATACAGGCGCAGGCTGGCCCGCGATAAGGTCGCACATAATGGCAATGGCGCGCCCGGCGATCCGGTCGACATCCTGGGCCACGGTGCTCAAGGGCGGATGCATCGCAAGGGCAAGCGGCAGATCGTCAAAGCCGGTCAGGCTGACATCACCCGGCACCGACAGCCCAGCCGATGCCAGCGTGGACTGCACCCGCAGCGCCAGCAGATCGGATGTGGTCAGCACCGCGCTTGCACCATTGGTGACCTGCAAAGGCAGGGTGGCGATCCCGTCTGCGCCCCAACACACACACACCCGTGCACGGCCCTGCAAGGCGCGGCGCATCCCCGCGATACGGTCCTGCTGCACATCGGATACGGCGTCACCGCCCAACAAGACCACGTTCCGATGGCCCATATCGGCAATATGGCGACCGATCAGATACCCGCCGCCGACATGATCGGCCGAGACCGTGTTGCGCGGATCGGACGGCGTGTTGATCACCACCGTTGGCACCGCCTGCGGTTCGGGCGCTGATCCTTTTTGCGGCACGACCAACAGCCCGTCGACACCACGGTCGATCAGGCGCCGCATGGCGTTCTCCTGCTCGCCTGCATTGCGCCGCGAGTCCGCAATCAGGATGCCAAGCTGGCGCGCGTCTGCGGCATCCGACAGGCTCTGGGCGATGCGTGGAAACAGCGGATTGGTCAGATCGGGCATGACGAGCCCCAGAATGCCGGTCTGACCGCGTTTGAGCGCGCGCGCGGTGACATTTGGCCGGTAGCCCAGCTCCTCGGCGCGGGCGCGGATGCGCGCGGCCATCTCCTTGGAGACCCGCCCCTTATCGGTCAGCGCGTTGGACACCGTCGCGACCGACACCCCGATATCTGCGGCAATTTGCTTCAAGCTTGACATGCGACCGTGTGTTTTGATTCTGGTTTAACGATTAACCAACACGAAACAGGCACGTCAAGCATAGGTTAAACGTTAAATCACTCAAAACCGCGAACGCGTGGTTTTTAGGCAGAAGCCTTACGGATCTCCCTGCATCTGCCCTATTGCCGGTCACATTGGCAATGTCCCGAGAAAAAGCCGCCCCCGTCAGTCCGGCCCGGCCATGGGGTTGCGCGCGCCCTCATCGCGCGCCCCGCCGATCACCGAAAACGAGCCATCGCATTCCAGTATCACCGCCGAGACCTCTGCCAACCGGGTCCGGCCACTGCCGCGCACAACCGTCTGCAATTCGTCCTGCGTCACCCGCGCCTTGCGCATCGCGCCTTCCAATGGCTGTCCGTCACGCAGCAAAAGGGTCGGCTCGGACCGCAAAGCACTGGCGAATGTCTTGGAACGCACCGACAGGGCCGTAACCGTGAACTGCAAGACGATCAGCAACACAAGCGCCGTCAGCCCTTCTGCCAACGCCACGCTTTTGCTGAGCAGAACCGTCGCGAGCGTGGAGCCTATCGCCACTGTGACAATCAGATCAAAGGCATTGAGTTTCGCCAGTGTCCGTTTGCCAGACACCCGCAGCGCCACCACAAGAAACACATAGGCCGCCGCGCCCACAATCAATGTGCGCGCAATCCCGCTCCAGCCTTGGAAAAGCATCTCGGTCCAGTTCATCTCACATTCCTTCGATCTGTCTTGGTGTGACGCGGCCATGGGCGCGCATGGGAACCGTCCCATGCCGACTGTTGGCCCGAAGGCGGGGTCAATGCAACCGTTCGCCACATCCGCATCGCTCTGGTGGCCTGATGCGCGGCACATATCTACCCGCCCTGCGGTTGCCGGACGGGCATCACCGCGCGGCCGGTGACACGCAAAGGCAGACGGCGTTTTATTGCATATCAATATCGGTACGCTGGCCGGTTTTGTGGGAAACAATCGGCGTGCGATAAAACCGTATATTACTGATTATAAATGATTTAACATAGATTACTACAGACAAAAAAATGGCAATCACATGCCGTCGGCCTACGTCACAGATACGCACCGGCCAAAGTTTTATCAGGTCCGATAATACGGGATGAACGGATGAAACCCTGTTTCTCGTGCGATCCTGCACCCCACTCCATGCGCGCTTTGAACACCACCTGCAAGGGGGGGGCGGGCAGGCAAAAGCATAGCCGCACGCGCCTGTCAAAGCAGCCCAGCGGACTAACACATGGCACAGAACGCATCAGTCCAGCGACGAGCGAGGCAAAGTTTGCCGCTTTTCGGGTGATCGGGCACGTCTGAAGAAGCGGACCGTTTTATGATACGCATACGCATAGCCCCCCATTGGACCTGACCCATTGAACGCGCCCCTAGAACCGGTACAAGATGTCGTGCCTCCTCGGTTGATTGAATGAATGACCGGTCACCGAAGCTGCCGCCATATTCGGCCTGCACCGTTGACACATCTCTATTGTAACGCTGGACACCCACACATAGCCGGAACGCGGCAGGGCCTTGGACCAAGCGGAGGTCGATCCCGTCGCTCGCCTGTACGCCGATCAGGTTGATAGGACGCCGTTTGACAAGCACGGCTATGCGATCCCGCAGCCACGGACCGATGTCGCGATTTGCACGTACAGGTCTTTTCCGCGCGCCCTGATATAGATACCGTTTGCATGCCCGCCGCCGTTTGCGGGGCGCGTCCGCGTCAAGGCCTCCACTTCAAGGCCGCGACGGATCAGAAGGCGTCCGGAGCTGGCCGAGGGCCCAACAAAGTCAGGATTTTGAGAAATGGAATTTTCAGCCCCCCTTCTAACCTATGCCGCAGCCCTCGCCATCGCCGCGATCATTCCGGGCCCCGGGGTTGCGGCCCTTGTGGGCCAATCGCTTGCGGGCGGTTTTCGCGCTTCGCTGTTTTTCCTGATCGGGCTGGCATTGGGGGATCTGAGCTATCTGACCTTCGCCGTGGCCGGCCTTGCGGTGATCGCCCAGACTTTTGCCGGTGCCTTTGTGGTGGTGAAGGTGCTGGGCGGCCTCTATCTTCTGTATCTTGCCTATCGCATCTGGACGACCAAGGCCGCCACACCACATGTGTCGCGCATGGATGCGACCTCAAGGCTCAGCGCTATGCTGGCGGGCTATACGATCACGATGAGCAATCCCAAAACGATCATCTTCTATCTTGCACTGCTGCCTGCGGTTGTGGACCTTGACCGGATCGGTGTGTCGCAATGGGGCGCGCTGTGTCTGGTGACGGTCGCGGTTCTGGGCGCGACACTGCTGCCCTATGCGGTGCTTGCGGATCGGGCCCGCACCGTGCTGGGCCGGTCATCATCGCTTCAAAAGCTGAACCGCTGGGCTGCGGGGTTTATCGGCACGGCAGGCGTGATGATTTTGGGGCAGGCAGCCGCGGCCGTCACACGCAGGCCGTGACAACAGCCCGCCCCCTACGGCACGGCCCGCACGGGGCGGGCCTTAAAGGCAAGCGGTCTTGCGCCATGTCGCAGGCGCCTGCAAAAACGCGTGCGCGCCCGATCCGATGCGTGACCATCGGCCACGGGAAAAAGCACCGGCCGCCGATGCGCCCCCCCCCCGCGCCCACACCCCCGCGCGCCCCGATCCATTTCAACCTATGCGGGGCCGCCATGAAAAGCGCCCCACAGGCCAGAGCGGCCCATACGAGTGCCCTTGGCCTTCCCGACGGCCTGGCGTCCGGTGATCCGGTGAGCCGGTGGCGGGCCAAGACCTGCCTACAGGACCAATACGGATACAGGACGGGCACGCATATAAGACCGGCACATGGCAGGCGTGTCTTCTGCCTCAAAGATCGGGCGGGCACGCGACTTCGCGGGCGTGGATCCCCAAGATCACCAACGCCGGCCACAGCAGATACACCTCGATTTCGATATTCTCGCCGAAAGACAGCAGCACAAATACCATACACAGCCCCATCGGCAGGCGGCCGCGCGGCCCGAGGGCTGCATCGCGCATTGCGATCGCTGTCTGCCACACCATTGGCACCGCCAACGCGAGCAACCCCACCAACCCCTTGACGAACAACAACCCAAACCACGTGTGATGCGTGCCGATCGGCATATACTCCACGATATGCGGGCCGGGTTGTACCGTGCCATGGCCGAACCAGACGGCCTCGTTCTGCCAGCGTTCATGGGCGATGCGCTGCAGGGTTTCGCGCACACGCGTGCTGTCGGCGCGCGCGCCCTTGAACGTAGAGATGGCATTGGAGATCGACTGCCCCAACCACGGCCCCACAATCGCAAGCGATGTGGCAAGCCCCGCAAGCGCCACCCATGCCCAAGTGCGCAAAACAAGCGGCATCATGCGGGGCCCCAAGCTACACGCCACCAGCCCCACAAGCCCCATGCGCGATTTCGACGCCAAGATCATCAACACACCCGCCGCGATCCCCGCCATGCGCCAGCGCCATGTGCGCTCTTCCAGCGCAAACAACACCGCCACCACCCCCAAAAGCGCCGCAAACGGCGACCACGGTGCAAAGAACTGCCAGCGCGGCGTCCATGACGACGGATCATAGGTGAACAAAAAGACCGAGAAATATTCCGGCCCCGGCCCGCCCACCGCCTTGAGCGGCGAGGTGAATATCCGCTCGGGCAGGCCCAGATAGGGCGCGACCAGCAACACCGGTGCAACACACAGCGTGACCACGGCGAGTTTGCTTTGCGCGCGCACGATGATCTCGCGCCGGATCGGCAAAATCGCCCCCGCCAGCGGAAACAGCGCCAGAAGCGCCCAGCCCTTGGCCCATCCGATCGAGGATTTGATCGTTTGCTTCAGCCCCAGACCCCAGTTGAGATGGCCCGCCCAAAGCGCGACCAGCATCACCAGCATGCCAAAAATCCACGCCCAGACCACCGGCGGCACAGGGCCTGTCGCGCGCAGGTCCGGACGGATCGCGGGGCCAAGATACAGCGCAAGCCCCGCAAGCCCTGCCAGAACCCACGCCAGCACCGGCCCCACGATATAAAGCGCACCGATCGCATAAAACGGCCATGTCCAGATGATGGTCTTCCACACGATGCGTTCGGCGGGGTTCTGCGGCGCCACGGTCATGCACTCCGGCCCTTTGCCAAAAGCGAGCGGATCATCGACTGGCGCAACCAGCCCATCCCCAGCGCCACAAGCAGCAAAAAGCTACCCGCCCCTCCGGCCGCAATGGCAAGCTTCTTGCGCGGCGAGGATGGCCCGTCAGGGTGGGTCGGATCCTCAAGCACCTGCACAAGGGGATAGGAGGCATAGATGTCGGTCTTGCTGGACTGGCTGCGCGCGATCGCGGAGGCGAAAACCGCCTCTGCCACATTGAAATCGCGCTGCAGATCTTCCAGCCGTGCCGCCAACGGGGCAAGCCTGTCGAGGCGGGCGGAGTTCTGGTCGAGTTGCGCCTCGAGCTTCACACGTTCGGCGGCATAGCCCGCGCGTTCGGTCTCGAGGCGCACCAGTTCGGTCAAAAGCGTGCCCCGCCCCGTCCCGATGGCACGCTCGAAGACCTCGCCCGTCTCGCCGAGGGCTTGGGCACGCGCGCGCGCGCCTGAGCGCTGCGCCTCGAACTCGGCGCGCGCCTTGACCACCTCGGGGTGGCGGGCGCCATAGCTTGAGCGCGCCGTGGCCAGATCGGCTGCGGCCTGTGACATCTGGTCGACCGCGCCAAGGTATGTCGCATCATTGTTCAACCGCAAAATGGCCGCCGCCGCCCCCGCATCGCTACCCAGCTTGCGCTCGAGCGCGGCCACAGATGCGGCCTTGCGTTCATGCATCGCGCGCAAGTCGTCCAGCCGCGTGCGCAAGGCCTCCAGCTCGATCAGCTGACGCGAGAACTGTTCGACCGAGCGCAACCCCGTTTCGCCTTGCAACTGCGCGATCTGGGCGCGGGTGGAGGCCACGGATTTGCGGTATTCGTCAATCGCCGTCAGCCCGCTTTCGTGACGGTTGCTCAACTCGTCCTGACGCAACCGGTCGATTTCGGCGAAAAAGGCCTGCAACAGCGCGCCATTGCGCGCTTGTGCGCTTTCGGGGGAGGGGCCGGTCATCTTGATATGGATAAACGCGGTCTGGTCGACCAGCTCCACTTGTGGCTTGCCAAAAGCGCGCGCCTCCAGCCCGATCCGGCGGGCGGCATCGCGCACCACACGGTCTGCCGCCAGCAGGCGTTTATAGGTTTCGGTGGGGCTGATGGAATTGCTGGCAAATGCGGAATTGGCAAAGCTGGACGCCTGACCGATCTCGGCCAGATTGACCGACGCGGACGCCCCCGATCCGGGCAAGATCAGCGACATATGGCTGGCATAGCGCGGCGCGGCGGTTTTCAGATATCCGGTGATCGGGGCCCAGATCGTGGCAAACCCCAGCGCGGCAATCCAGATATAGCGCGGCAGGCGGCTGGTATCTGCCGCAGATCCCCCCACCAGAACACGGCGCAACGAGGGGCGTTTGAAACCGCGATACGGGCGGGCGGATCTGGCGCGTCTGAGCGTGGGGAAAGGCGGCATGGGGCAAACTCCTTTGTCCAGAGATTAACCCCTTATTTACCTTAATGCGCCGGCGCGGGTGGCGAGGGTCGCGCCACATCCGCGCCCCCACCTGTCCGATCGGATAGGTCCGCGTTCAGAACACCCCCGCATCGCGTGCGACAATGGCCGCCTGTGTGCGGTTGTTGACATCCAGCTTGCGATAAAGCGTTTTCATATGCAGCTTGACCGTGGGTTCGGTCAGATCAAGATCGCGCGCGATCTCCTTGTTCGATTTGCCCTCTGTCAGACCTTTGAGCACCTCGGCCTCGCGTTTGGTAAGGCTTTGTGCAATCGGATGGAGCTCGGACGTATCGGGGGCGGTCATGAAATCGATAGGCGCATATTGCTCGCCCATGGCCATGAATTTCACCGCATTCACCAGCGACTTTGCAGGCAGCGTCTTGGGGATAAATCCTGCCGCGCCAAGCGCCAGCGCCTGTTCGGCAATCTCGCGGGTGGCCTGACCCGAGATCAGCGCAACCCGCTGTCCGCCCTCCATCGCCAACGCCTCTCGCAGCGTGTCCAGACCCGTCATGCCCGGCATCTTGTAATCAAGCAGCACCAGATTATAGGCCGCATCCTCGCGGATCCGCACGCAGGCTTCCTGAAAGGTCGACGCACTGCTGACCTCGATGCCATCCTCGGTTTCAAGAAACGCAATCAGCGTATCGCGCAAAAGATCGTGGTCATCGGCAATCAGGATACGCATGGCGGGGCTCCTTTTAAATTCGCACGATCACCGTAACGCGATCTGTCATAGGACTTAAGGCATCATTTGCCTAACACCAAGAATAAACACGCCTCCCTTACCCGTTGGAGTGGGATCTATGCCCCGAACGGATAGACGCCCCCCCCGATCGGGGGCGCGGCATGGCCTTTGGCATGTGCGGCCCTGCCCTATGGACCACGCGCCTATGCGGGCGCGGAATTGCGCCACACGGCAGTCTGCACGCAATCTTAAGACATATTCCGGTCTGCCAAGGAGAACCCTGATGAATGCCCTGACCGATTTCACCGCGCCCCGCCGGATCGAGGCCACGCCCGGCGATCACGACCGGACCGCCCGCCTCTGCGCAGACCTGCCCCGCCGTATGGTGCTGGATCTGCCGCTGGTCGATGCCAGCACCGCCCAGACCGTGGCAGCCCTGCTCGACGGGGGCGCGCGCAGTGTCTATTTCCTCAATGCCCATTGCGCCAATCTGGCCCACACCCGGCCCGCCTACAGCGCAGCCCTCGGGCGGGCGGATGTGATCTTGCCCGACGGGATCGGGGTGGATCTGGCCGCCCGCATGGCAGGCATACGGCTAGGTGCCAATCTCAACGGCACCGATTTCACCCCCGCCCTGCTGCAAGAGGCCGCCAAACGGGGCCTGTCGGTGTTTTTGATCGGCGCCACACCGGGCACGGCACGCCGCGCGGGCGAGGCCCTTTGCCGTGACATCGCGGGGCTGCAGATTGCGGGCACATTGAACGGCTATGACGATGTCGCCGACCCAGAGGCCGCAATTGCCACGATCAACGCCTCCGGCGCGGGTATCGTGCTGGTTGCGATGGGCGTGCCACAACAGGAGCTGTGGATCGACCGGCATCTGGAACACCTGTCGCCGCGTCTGGTGCTGGGGGTGGGTGCGCTGTTTGATTTTCTGGCCGGAAATGTGGTGCGCGCGCCTGCGCCCGTTCGGCGGATGCGGCTTGAATGGGGCTGGCGTCTGGCGCAGGAACCGCGCCGTCTTGCACGCCGCTATGTGCTGGGCAATGGCCGTTTCCTGTGGCGCGCGGCCACACATGTCTTGCAGCGCACATCCCGCGACGCGCTTTTGAAACGCGGGTTCGATCTGGTTTTCAGCGCAGCATTGATTACGCTGCTCTCGCCCTTGTTGCTGGGGGTGTGCGCGCTGATCCGGCTCGACAGTCGCGGGCCGGTCGTGTTTCGCCAGACCCGTGTGGGCAAGGGCGGCGCCCCGTTCACGATCTATAAATTCCGCACCATGTTCACCGATGCCGAGGCCCGTCTGGCGACGATGCAGGCCTGCTCGGACCGTAAGGGGATCTGTTTCAAATCGCGCCACGATCCACGGGTGACCCGCATCGGGCGGATGTTGCGGCGCTATTCGATCGACGAGCTGCCGCAGATCTTCAATGTGTTGTTTGGCCAGATGTCGCTGGTGGGCCCGCGTCCGGCCCTGCCGCGCGAGGTGGCAGCCTATCCCGCCGGTGCGCATGAACGCCTTGAGGCACGCCCGGGCATCACCGGCCTGTGGCAGGTGTCGGGCCGCGCCGATATCGGGTTTGACAAAATGGTCGATATGGATGTGGCCTATGTCCGCTCGCGCAGCTTTGTGCTGGATCTGATGCTGCTGGCGCTGACCGCGCGGGCCGTCACATCGGGGCGCGGCGCGTATTGAGCCACGCCCCGCCCTATCCGAACGGATAGGCCGCCATCCCGATGATCGCATGAAGTTTTTCCCCGACTATGCCAGATTGGGCATCATCACGAACCAAAGGAGCTGCCCGATATGCGCGCCATTCAAATGATCCCCGTTATGGCGCTTGCCATGTCTGTTATTGTGGCGGCCCTGCCTGCCAGCGCCAAGACCTTGCCCCAACCGCACGGCCCGGTGCTGCTGACCCTCAGCGGCGAGATCGAACATACCAATGGCGATGGCACCGCCGCGCTCGATCTGGAGATGCTGCGCGAGATCGGCCAGACCGATATCGAAACCGAAACCATCTGGACCGATGGCATGCACCGCTTCAGCGGCGTCAGCCTCAAGGCGCTTTTGGACTATGTCGGCGCGCAAGGCACGATGATCGAGACCAGCGCGATCAACGATTATATGGTCGAGATCCCTGTCTCTGATGCCGTGACGGACGGGCCGATCATCGCCTACGAGCTGGATGGCAAGACCATGTCGCGCCGCGAGAAAGGCCCGCTATGGGTCATCTATCCCTTCTCATCATCGAGTGACTATCGCACCGAAGTGATCTACTCTCGTAGCATATGGCAGATGGACAGAATGAAGGTGAAATGACACAGCCCGCAAACGCGCCCCGCCGCGTGTGGCCGAACAGGGCGCGTGCGGGGGGCGGCCTTTTGCTTGCTCTTGCGGCGATGTGCCTTGCGGCCATCGTCTTTCTCACATTCGAAATCACCGCCGAGCTGCGGTTTCTGGGCTCGGCCGATTCCGATAACGTGCATTGGACCTTGTCCCAGGCCGAGGTCGAATTCCTCGAACTGGGCAATGCCATCGACCATGCGCGCGTCAGCGGCGGCAGCCGGCTCGATCAGGTCGTCGAGGAGTTCGATATTTTCTACAGCCGGATGGTCACGCTGTCATCGGGCCAGCTTTATGCGCAATTGCGCCTTGATCCGGGCTTTGCCGGTCCTGTCAACACGGTGCGCGCACAGCTTGATGCGATGATCCCGCTGATCGACGGGCCGCCGGAGGCGCTGTGGGCAGGGCTGGACGAGATGGCCACCCAGCTGGAGGCGCTCAGGCTACAGGTGCGTAATTTCTCGACCGCAGGGCTGCAGCATTTCGCCCGCAGCTCCGATGAAAGCCGGACCTCGATTGCGGTCATTTTGCAACGTCTGGCGCTTGTGACGGCGGCGCTTTTGCTGGCACTGGCCGTTTTGCTTTTGCATTCGCGGCGCATCATGGCGCGTACATCGCGGCGCGAGAAAGAGCTGGGCTTTGCCTATGCGCGGCTCAATACGATCCTTGAAACCTCGCTTGATGCGGTGATCGTGGCGGGAATGGACGGGCGCATTCTTGATTTCAACTCGGCCGCCGAGCGGATTTTCAAGACCGAAAGCGCGGCCGTGCGCGGCAAAAGCATCGGTGAGGTGATGGTGCCAGAGCATCTGCGCGCCGCCCATGAGGCGGGGATGGACCGCATGCGCACCGGCGGCGAGATGCATGTGGTGGGTCAGGGCCGCGTCAAACTGGAGGCGATGCGCACCACAGGCGAGGTGTTCCCGATCGAACTGGCCATCGAGCGGGCCACCACCGAAGAGGGCGATCTGGCCGTGGCCTTCGTGCGCGATATTTCCCGACGGGTCGCATCGGAGAACGAACTGGTTCAGGCGCGTGACCGCGCGCTTGCGGGGGAAAAGGCCAAGGCCGAATTTCTGGCGATGATGACCCATGAAATCCGCACGCCACTGAACGGGGTGTTGGGCAATCTGTCGCTTTTGAATGACACACCCCTTGATACCGCCCAAAGCCGCTATGTCCGCAATATGGGGATTTCGGGCAAGTTGCTGATGCAGCATGTCGATGCGGTGCTGGATGTGGCGCGGTTCGAATCCGGTGTGGAGACCGGACGCGAGGAGACGGTGCATATCGGGCAGCTCATTCAGGATATCGTGGATTCGCAATCGATCACCGCGCAGGCCAATGGCAACCGCCTGACATGGGCATGGTCCGACAGGCCGGTTGAGTGGGTGCGTGTGGACGCCTCGCGTTTGCAACAGGTGCTTGTTAACCTTGTGGGCAACGCGATCAAATTCACCCGCGACGGGCAGATCATGATCGAGGCCGAGGCGCATGAAGGCGCTGACGGCCTGCGCCTTGATCTGCGCGTCATCGATACCGGCATCGGGATTGCGCCAGACGATCAGGCCCGCATCTTCGACGATTTCCAGACCGTCAGCGAGGCGCAATCGAAATCGATCAACGGCACCGGTCTGGGCCTGAGCATCGCACGCCGTTTCATCACGGCGATGCAGGGCGAGATCGGACTGGAAAGCACGCCCGGCGAAGGCAGCGTGTTCTGGCTGCAAATCCCTGTCACCGCGCAAGAGGCCCCGGGCATGCCCGAGGCGCAGGCCGCTTTTGTCCCCACAACGGACCTGCCGCCGCTGGATGTGCTTTTGGTCGAGGATGACGATATCAACCTCGAGATCGCGCAGGAAATGCTTGGCCGGATGCACCATGTCGTGACCCCCGCGCGCAACGGGCAGCAGGCGGTCGAAATCGCCACCGCCAGACGCTTCGATCTGATCTTGATGGATATCCGCATGCCCGTGCTGGACGGGCTGGAGGCCACGCGCCGGATCCGCGCAAGTGGCGGCAAAAGTGCCGATGTGCCCGTCATCGCGTTTTCGGCCAATGTCCTGCCAGAGGCCAAGGAACGCTTTGCCGCAGCCGGCATGTCGGGCTTTTTGGGAAAACCGCTCAAAGGGGCGGAGCTGTCGGAACTGATCGCCACGTTTTTCGCGCGCGAAACATCGGCCCAGAGCCCGCCGCCGGACGCAGCCCCCGATGCAAGCGCCCACGCCCCTCCTGCATCACCCGGCCGGTTTGACACTCTGGCCGCGCGCCATAGCGCCGAACTGGTGGTGTTTTTCGATGATATATCGCGCGCCTCCATGGACCGCGCAGAAATTGCGGAGCGGGCCCATAAACTGGCCGGCAGTGCCGCAGCCTTTGGCCAGCATGATTTGCGCGCCGCGCTGGTGCATGTGGAGACGACGGCCGAGGCCGCCGCCGACACGGACGGTTTGCAAGCCGCCCTTACCGCCGCGCGATTGGCGTGGCAAAACGCCCCCGCGCCGCATATCGGATAGCCGCGCGCCTCAGCGCGAGATCAGCCCCGCCGTCGCGACCGTGCCGATGGCGCGGGCCGCCTCTGTGACATTGGTCACACCGCTGTCATAGCAGGCGATTGCATCCCCGGGCATCAGGTAGGGATCGTAATCGTCGCGATCGGCGCGGTGCAGCATATCCTCGATTTTGCGGGCGATGACCGTAGAGACACCGGTCACCGGATCACGGGTGACCAGCACCGCCGAGCGGTGGGCATTGCTCGAACGCGCGCCCCCCACACAGTTGGTGTCGACCACCGCTTGTAAAAACCGCGTGCCATAAGGCATCTCGCGCACCTCGCGCCCGATGGCAGAGGGGGCATTGCCCGTGGCAGGCTGCGTCAGGTTGGACAGGAACAACGACACACCGGGCGGGCTGACCGGGCTGGGGCGCATCAGGTCATCCTGAAAACACTGGCGTGAGGGCACAATGACCTCGTCGCCGCTCAACAACATCACATCAACCGAATTGCGTCCCGCAAACACCCCCCGCATATCAAGCGTATAGCGCTGGCCCGCACGGTGCAGCTCGATGGAGGACAGATCGGCATCGGGGCGCACCCCGCCTGCCGCGCGCAGGGCAGTCGACAGGTTGCGGTTTTCGGTCGATGAGCCCAAGGCCCGCTGGCGCGCACTGTCAAACACCTCGCCGCGCTGGCCGATCTCTATGGCGCGGGGCTCGAACACGGCCCCCGACACCCCTACCGACACGGAGGCAAAATCGGCCACCCGCACCGAAATACGCGGCGCATCCTCGTAGAACGCATCCGCCACAAGCGCGGCGCCAAGATCCGCCTCGATCTGGGCTGTGCTGCGGCCTTGTGCGCGCACCGGCGGCAAGAACGGCAGTTTGAGCATCCCGTCATTGGAGATGACATAATCGCCGTTGAACGTCTCGTCGTCGCCCACGCGCACGTCCACCAGATCATTGCGCGACAGCCGCTCGCCTATCAGGGCCTGCGCCCCGCCTGCCTTTGCGCCATGCCCCGCCGTCTCGCGACAGCGTTCGGCATTGAGCGCGGGAGCAACCAGCCTGACGGTGTCTGGGTCGAATTTCACAGGGTCGCGGTATTGCGCCTGATATCCGCCATCACGGCGGATCGTGCCGATGTTTTCGGGCGACGGTGTCGGACTGCACCCGAAGATAAGGGCAAGACCCAGGCACGAACCAAGCAAACGGGTGCGAATGATCGACATATCAGCCTTTCTGGCACGAAGTTATATCCTGATAGCGCGAAACACCCTGTCCGGCCAAGCATCTCATATAGATCCCCCCCTATCCGAAGGGATAGGTGTTGCCCCCCCACCGCAACCCGATCCTGTCCGGGCGCGCAGACGACAGACCGGCCTCGGGCGCGGTATTGGTTAATTGAACCTTAACCCGTCAGTGGCGCCGCTCAGGAAACCCCGATCATGATATCGACCCAAGCCAAAACCCTGCTCGGCCATCTTATGGCATATGGCGCCTCGGAGCTGGCCTCGAAACTGTCGCGGCTGGGGGTTGTGATTGCGGTTGCGCGGACGCTCGAGGCAAGCGAGATCGGGATTGCCGCAGCCGCCCTTGCGACGGGCGATTTGCTGAAATCGCTCACCGAGAACGGGATCGGCCAGCGCCTGATCGCGGCGCGGGCGCAGGATCTGCCGGCGATGTGCAACCGCGCCCACCAGCTGTTCTGGATCTGGGGGCTGGGCCTGTTCACGGTGCAGGCGGCGCTTGCAGCGCTTGTGTGGGTTCTGACCGGAAACACGATGCTGGCGCTGCTGATCTTGGTGCTTTCGGGCGAATATCTTTTCATGCCGGGGGGGCTTGTGCAAACCGCGCTGGCCTTGCGGGCGGGACGGCTGAAGCAAACCGCGGCCATCGCGGGCAGTCAGGCTGTTCTGGCCAATCTGGCCTCGATCGCGCTGGCGTTTTACTGGCCCACGGCGCTTGCGCTGGTGTTGCCGCGCCTACTGACGGCCCCGTTCTGGCTGATTGCGATGCGCCGCCTTCATCCGTGGACACGGGTGGCGGATGCGGGCATGGCACCGGTGCGCCCGTTTGTGCAGTTCGGCTGGGCGGTTCTGGGCACCGAGATCGTCAAGACCGCGCGGCTGCATGGTGACAAGCTGGTGATCGGCGCGCTTTTGGGGCCTGAAATCCTCGGTCTGTACTTCATGGCCTTCAATGCGGGCCTGAGCCTTGCGACCTCGTTTTCCACCGCCTTTGCCGCTGTGTTGTTTCCCCATCTGTGCGCCAGTGCAAATCGTGCCGCCGCCCTGCGCCAAGCCCTTATGGTGTCGCTCGGGATTGTGGCACCTGCGGTGATCGCGCAATCGCTCGCAGCCCCGATCTATGTGCCGTTTCTGCTGGGCGAGCGCTGGAGCGCGCTGGCCGAACCGGTGTCGATCCTGTGCCTTGTGGCGATCCCCACGATGCTGTGGACGGCCGCCGCAGGCTGGATGCGCGCCGATAACCGCGCCGCCACCGAACTGGGGGCGACCACGATCCTGACGATGGCCCTGACGGCCAGCACCGTGCTGACCGCGCCCTTCGGGCTGACCGCAATCGCATGGGGCTATCTTGTGGTGGCAAGCGTCACGATGCTTGCGCTGTCATGGCCCGCCCTGCGCACCGCCCTGTCTTTGCCCATGCCAATGAAAGCCTGATCCGATGACCCTGATTTCCGTAATCATCCCCGTCTACAATGCCGCCGCGACCCTGCCTGACACCCTTCAGGCGCTGCAGGCCCAAAGCTGGACCCGCTGGGAGGCGATCTTGGTCGATGACGGCTCGCACGATGACAGCTGGGCCATCGCACAGGCCTTCGCGGCGCGTGATGACCGGCTGCGGGTGGTGCGCAATGTGGCCAAAGGCCCGAGTGCGGCACGCAATTTCGCAGCCCTCGATCTTGCCCGTGGCGCGATCTTGGCGTTTTGCGATGCCGATGACATCTGGCTGCCGGGCAAGCTGGCCTCGGTGGTGGAGGGATTGCGCGACGGGCGCGATGCCTGTTTCGGACGCATCCGTTTCTTTCACGGTGATCCCGCCCGCGCCCGCACATACTCAACCGTGCCACAAGGCCCCGTCGTTCTGTCGCAGCTGACCGGCGAGAACCCCGTTTGCACCATGTCGAACCTGTCGATCCGGCGCGCGGTCTATCGCGGTCTGGGCGGGCTGCGCGCGGATATGGTGCATAACGAAGACCTCGAATTCCTGATCCGGCTTGTGGGCGACGGCTACCGCCTCGAGGGGATCAACGCCGATCACCTGCACTACCGGATGAGCCCCTATGGATTGTCCGCCGATCTGCGCCAGATGCGCGCAAGCCACCGCGAGGCGCTCAAAACGGCGGCGGGGTTCGGCCACATCCTCACCCCACAGGCCGAGGCCGTTTATCTGCGCTATCTCGCCCGCCGCGCGCTTAGAACAGGTGCGTCTGCGGGGGTGACACTGGGCTTTGTGGCCGAGGGGCTATCGCGCGATCTGGGGGCGTTCCTGCTGCCCCTTCACCGCGGCCTTGCCACCACATGCGCAGCCCTCGCCAGCCCGCTGATGCCACGCGCCCTGCGCCGCGCCATTTTTGCAAATTAAGGAATTCCACCATGCCCTATGCGTCAATCATTGTTCCCACATTCAACTCTGCCGCCACACTGGGCGAAACGCTCGAGGCGCTTTGCGCCCAGACATGGGGGGATCTGGAAATCATCGTGGTCAATGACGGATCCACAGATCACAGCGCCGATGTGGCGATGGCCCATAGCGCGCGCGATCCGCGCATCCGCATGATCACACAGGCCAATCGCGGGCTGGCCGGCGCGCGCAACAGCGGCATTGCGGCCGCCCGCGGCGCGCTGATCGGGTTTTGCGACGCCGATGACCGCTGGCGGCCAACGAAACTTGCCGCCCATGTCGCCCATCTGGAGGCCGCGCCGGACGTCGGGCTCAGCTACTCCGGCTCGACGCTGATCAGCCAGTCCGGCCTGCCCTTCGGCCACGCCCAGACACCGCGCCTGCGCAATATCACCAGCGCGCATCTGTTCAAACGCAACCCCGTTGGCAACGGCTCGACCCCTGTGTTCCGGCGCGCGGCGCTGGAGGCGCTGGCATGGCGTCCGGCCACAGAGATGGAGCGCGACTGGGTGTTTGACGAAACCTTCCGCCAGTCCGAAGATATCGAATGCTGGCTGCGCCTTGCGCTGAGCACCGACTGGACCATCGAAGGCGTGCCGGGCCTTTTGACCGAATACCGCGTGAACGCCTCTGGCCTGTCGGCACATACCGGCGCCCAGCTTGCCTCGTGGGAGCGGATGGTGCGCAAACTGCGCCCGCGTGATCGTGCATTTTTCGACCGCCACGAACCCGCCGCCCGCGCCTATCAGCTGCGCTATCTGGCGCGCCGCGCGATCAGCAGCGGCGACGGGGGCGCGGCGTGCGACTATGTCGACCGGTCAATGGCCGCATCGCGCCTGCCGCTGCGCGAAGAACCGCTGCGCTCTGCGGTGACATGGGCGGCCGCGCGTGCGCTGCGCCGGTTCGGCGCAGGCCCGATCCGGACCGCGCGCACCCTTCTGGGCGCAACCCGCAGCTGACCCGCCCCCGACACAACCGGCCCCGACCTGTCACACACGCCCCCCACACACGCCCCCACACACACCCCGTATCAAGGACCCAGATCATGACCCAACAACGCCCCCGTGTTTTGCATCTTGTCGACGACGCCACCCCCGGTGGTGTGACCCGTGTGCTCGACCAGATCCGCAGCTCTCTGGACATGGCCCGCGATGCGCGCCACGAGGTTATCACCGTCCAGCGCAACAAGGGCCTTCCTAATCTTCGCGCCGATGTCATCGTCTCGCATCTGTCGATCAGCTGGCGCAGCCTGCCCGCGCTGATCTCGTTTCGCGCGCGCCATGCCAGCACACCCCTAATCCATGTCGAGCACAGCTACACCCACGCGTTCACCGCGCTGAATGTGCCGATGAAACTGCGGTTTTTCGCGCTGCTGCGCACGGCCTACGCGCTGTTTGACAAGGTGGTGGCCGTCAGCCAGCCGCAGGCCGCGTGGCTGGAACGGCGCGGTCTTGTGCGCCCCGACATGCTGCATGTGATCACACCGGTTGTGGATCTGCGCGGCTTTCGCGCCCTGCCCGCACCGGCGGGACCGCTGCGCCGGATCGGGGCGATCGGACGTCTGCACAGCCAAAAAGGGTTCGATATCCTGATCGATGCGTTTCGTCTGCTTGAGGATCCGCAGGCCTCGCTGCATATCCACGGAACTGGCGCACAAGAGGCCGCGCTGAAGGCGCGCGCCGCAGGCGATACGCGGATCGTGTTTCACGGTCATTCGGACGATCCCGAGGCGGTTATGGCGGGGCTTGATGTGATCGCGATCCCGTCGCGTTGGGAGGCTTTCGGGCTTGTCGCGCTCGAAGCGCGGGCGGCCGGACGCTCGATCCTGACCTCCGGCGTGGATGGTCTGAGCGAAAGCGCGGGCCGCACGGCGCGGGTTGTGGCAGATCCGTGCGCCGACAGCTGGGCCGCAGCCCTTCAACTTCACCTCTCACGCGCGCCCCTGACGACCGATCCCACACGTGCGGCCACCGCAGAGGCTGATTTCACCGCCGCATGGGCTGCATTGATCGCGGAGCTGGCACCCCAAACAGAGATGCAGATCGCCGCCTGATCCAGACCGCAGGCCCCTTGCGCGGAGGGGGCGCAAGGCTCTTGGGGGCAATCTGCCAGTGGCGCGTGCAATCCGGCCCCCGTCATGCCCCCCGTCATACCCCCAATCATCCGGGCCCTATCATCCGGCCCCCGTCATTCGGATCCATCACGGGGCGCGCCACGCGCAAAGCTTGTTCGATAGATGGCCACCCACCCGAACCAAACCGAACCAAAGATGCCTCGCATCTCGCAACCCGAAAGGAGAGAAGACGCCGAGATCTAGGCGCAGGTGCCCGCCCGCGCATGAGGGCACTCACGCAGCCCCTCATGCGGCCTGACGGGCGGGAGATCACCACACGGCCGACACTGGCGATACATACACATACCGCTGGCTCTACCACCGGTTGTGCGCCCGAACCGTTCAGCGACAGGGCCCGCGGGCGGCGGCGTGCATGGAAAAAATCACGCCCGATAAAATCACGCGCGCTAGCGGCCCCGATACCGGCCCAGATACCGGCAGGAACCAGGTGTGAAAAATGCCGCCACATGGCCCGCCCGCCTCCCGTGCGAGACCGATTGACGCCCTGCCTTATGCAGCCTAAGACACATACCAGCCAGCAAAACGATGCGAGCCCGAATGTTTGATCACACAACAGGGGACCGTCATCCGACACGCCACCGGCATACTTCTGGCCCTGACACTGGCCTTGGGCGCGGCCATGATGTCGCTGGCCCTGGGCGCGCGGGCGCTGCCGTTGGACGAGGTCTGGCGCGCGCTTTGGCATTTTGACCCGACCCGCTCGGCCGATATCATCATCTGGGACATGCGCATGGTGCGCACGCTTACGGGCCTTGCCACGGGCGCGGCTTTGGCTGTGTCGGGGCTGGTCATGCAGCAGATCAGCCGCAATCCGCTGGCCGATCCGGGGTTGTTGGGCGTGAATGCGGGCGCGGCGCTGGCTGTGGTTCTGGCGATCTGGCTGATGGGCTGGCAGGACCCCGCGCGGTTGTCGGCCATGGCCGTGGCAGGCGCAGGGCTTGCCGCAATGGCCGTCTTCACGCTTTCGGGCGGGGCACGCGCCGCCGACGGGGCCGCGATTTTGCGCCTGACCCTTGCGGGCATCGCTGTTTCGGCGCTGTGTCTGGTGTTTGTCTCGGGCGTGGTGATGCTCGATCAGGGCACGCGTGATCTTTACCGGTTCTGGACCATCGGCGCGCTTGCGGGGGCGCAAAGCGACAGGCTCTACCGGCTGTTACCGCTTTTGGGGGTTGGATTGGGGCTCGCGTTCTTGATGGCACGCAGGCTGGATGCGCTCGCGCTTGGCGCGCAAAGCGCCCAAGGCTTCGGGGTGCGCGTGGGGCTGAGCGTTGCCGCCGGTCTGGTGGCTGTAGCCTGTCTGGCGGGCGGATCTGTCGCCCTTGCAGGCCCCATCGGATTTATCGGCCTGATCGTGCCACATCTGGCACGCCGGATCGTGGGGCCGTCGCTGTTGCCCGGGCTGATGGTGGCAGCCCCTTTGGGGGGCGCGGTGCTTTTGGGCTGCGACGCGCTTGGGCGTGTGCTGGCGCGGCCCGCCGAAATCCAGACGGGGCTTGTGCTGGGGCTGGTTGGCGGGCCGGTGTTTCTGGCCATGATCGGAAAGATCGCAAAATGAGGGGGACTGCGGCGATCCTTGTTGTGCTTTTGCTTCTGTCAGGCATCGATCTGTGTGCGGGACGGATCTGGCTCGGGCCCGGTGAACTGTGGGATGTGTTGCGGCAGGGACCGCGCGCCGAGATGTGGGTGCTGGTGTGGGATCTGCGGCTGCCGCGCATCCTGACCGCGCTTGGCACGGGCGCGGCCTTCGGTCTGGCGGGCGCGATCTGCCAGTCGCTTTTTCGCAATCCGCTGGCCGCGCCGGAGTTGCTCGGGGTGACGGCGGGCGCCTCGCTCGGGGCGGTGGCGCTGGTGCTGGCGGGCTTGCAGGGGCTTGCGATTTCCGCGGGGGCGGCCGGTGGGGCGGTGGTTGTCACGGGATTGCTTCTGGCCATGGCCGGATTTTCGGGCGCGATCACACGGTTGATCCTGACGGGCGTGGGCCTGTCGCTCAGCACGGGCGCGCTGACGGGGCTGTTGCTGGCGCGCGCAGGTGACCGGCTGGCAGGGGATGCGATGTTGTGGCTGACCGGATCGCTCAATGCCAGCGGCTGGTTGCAGGCAGGGCTGATCTGGGCCGCGCTGGTGCCGTTGTCGCTGGGTGCGGGCGCAGGCGCGCGCGCCCTCGACCGGATGGAACTGGGCCATGATCTGGCACAAGGGCTTGGCATTGCGGTCCACCTGATGCGCCCCGCCCTGTTGGCGCTGGCCGCGGCGCTGGTCGCGGCGGCGGTGGCGGTGGTGGGGCCTGTGGGCTTTGTCGGGTTGATGGCAGGGCCGATTGCGCGCGCCGCCGCGCGCCGCACCGGCCCCAATCTTGCAACCGCGGCGCTGGCGGGGGCGCTGATCATGGTGGTGGCCGATCTGCTGGTGGTGCTGAGTGCGCCGCTTGCGCTGATGCCGGTTGGCATTTTCACCGGCCTTCTGGGGGCCCCGTGGCTGATCTGGCTGATCTGGCGCGCCCCATCGGAAAGGACAGCCTGATGAGCCTTGTGGCCGAGCATCTGACCATCGCCTATCACGCCACGCGCGCACCTGTGCTGGATGATCTGAGCCTGACGATACCCAAAGGCGCCGTCACCGCGATCATCGGGCCCAACGGCTGCGGCAAATCCACCCTGCTGCGCGGGCTGTGCGGGCTGATCGCAAAACGCACGGGCCGGGTTGTGCTGGAGGGCGAGGATATCGCCCGGATGCGTCCGGCCCATCTGGCGCGCAAACTGGCGCTGCTGCCACAGGCACCGACCGCACCCGACGGCATACGGGTGGAGGAACTGGTGGCCCGCGGGCGCACCCCGTGGCTGCGCCCCTTCCGGCCCCTGTCGCACGCGGACCGCACAGCCGTCGCCGCCGCGATGGCGGCCACGGGCGTGCAGGAGATGCACGACCGCCGCGTGGCCGATCTGTCGGGCGGCCAGCGCCAGCGGGTCTGGATCGCGATGTCGCTGGCCCAAGGTACCGGCTGGCAGATGCTGGACGAGCCCACCACATGGCTGGATCTGCCCCACCAGCTGGAGGTCTTGCAACTGGTCCGCCACCTGAACCGCGATCAGGGACGCAGTATCGTGATGAGCCTGCACGACATCTCTCTGGCGGCGCGGTTTGCCGATCATGTGATCGCGTTGCGCGCGGGCCGGCTGGTGGCGGCAGGCCCTGTGGCAGACGTCATCACCGCCCCGATGCTGGCCGAGATTTTCGGACTGCGCGCGCAGGTGATCGCAGACCCGCTGCATGGCACGCCCCTGGTGCTGCCCTATTGACCCACCCCCAGACACAAGGAACGCGCCGATGATCCGACGGCTGGCCATTATGATCCTTTTGATGCTGCCCGTGGCGGCCACGGCCCAGGATTTCCCACGCCGCATCGACCACGCATTGGGCACGACCCAGGTCCCCGCCCGCCCGACGCGGATCGTCACCATCGGCTATCACGAACAGGATTTCCTCTATGCGCTGGGGATTGCGCCGGTGGGGGTGCATGAATGGTTCGGGGCCCGCCCTTATGCGACATGGATCTGGGCGGATCAGGCGCGCCAAGCGCTGGGGGGCCGTCCCTGCGTGCAAAAGGGCTATGAGGTGGATGTCGAATGGGTCTTTTTGCAAAAACCCGACCTGATCATCGCAAGCTTTTACAACCTTGATCCGGCCACCTATGCGCAGCTGTCGCGGATTGCACCGGTGATCGGCGCGCCAGACGGTTATCCGGCATGGGGCGCCCCCTGGCAGGCCGAACTGCGTCTGATCGCGCAGGCCACAGGCCGTGAGGCCAAGGCCGAGGCGGTCATCTCGGGCATCGAGGGACAGATCCGGGATCTGGCACAGGCCAATCCGGCCTTTCACGGCCAAAGCGCCACGATCGGCTATTTTGCAGCCGACCATTTCGTGGGCTACCGCAGGGATGGTGGCGGCAACGAACTGTTGGCACAACTGGGGCTGCAAACGCCTGAAATTTTTGACGGGCTGGTGCAGGCAAACGGGCAGTTTTCTGTCAGCCCCGAACGGCTGGACCTGTTTGAGGCCGATGCCGTCGTGTGGCTGGTCGATGCACAGACCGCCGCCCATATCCGCGCCATGCCCGCCTATGGCCTGACGCGGCTGGCGCGCGAGGGGCGCTCGATCTGGGTGGACGAGGATCTGCAAGGCGCGCTGAGTTTTATGACGCCGCTCTCGATCCCCTATGCGCTGGAACGGCTGACGCCCCTGTTGCGCACCGCGCTTGACGGGGATCCTGCCACCCGTTGATCCCCCACGAATGGGGCACTCGTGGCGGCCTTTTGCAGGCACACACTCTAATGTAGATTCCAATTGTGATACATGGGGTATTCATCCGGCTGACGTCACTTTTAGAGCCATCATCATTTATTACTCAATAGCCACGACACATTCACGTCCTATAGGATTGTCGAAAATATCTCATAAAAATATATCATCAGCCGCCGGATAACCGCCTTTAAAACGGCATGGGTTATCTTCGACAAAACCGGATCACGCGGCGATCCTAGCCTGTCCCATAGCGGGGGGCCTGATGGCGTGCCCAAGGCCCCTGCCGCGATCAGGACGCCCGGGCCGCACAAAGGCCGTTGGCAAGCATACAAGCGTCATTGGCCTTCCGAGCAGACGGGCAGACGGGCAGACGGGCAGACCATATTGGTGTGCATCGCGCGCGCATGCATCACGCATCAGGCGGTGCCGGCCACGAAGTGCCTAAATTATCGCCCGATCGGAGATATAAACACAGCACATTCCTTATAACACCCATTCACTATAATTAATATTTGCATTAATCACTGTTTTAAATTTTATATAAAAACAAACATATGCCTTTATTTCTTCTGCAAGACTTGGAAGCCTGACCGTTTATTTAAAAAATTGCCACCTAACGCCCTTCACAAGGATCCATTATGGCCGAGTATATTATCAATGCAGATGGCGAGGGATCATTTTACGAATACGTCGGCAATACCGGCGAAGATGATACTGTGACCGTCAATATCACCACCGGTTTCCGCGGGTCGATCATGGTGGTCTCTTCTGCCACGGACGGAGAGATTGACAATGTGACACTCAACATTCCGGATGGGTGGCGGCTGGAGGTCACCGAGAGCGCCCCGCAAGAGGGTACCGAAACCCCCGGCTATACAAGCTATTCCTACATCCTGTTCAATCAGAACAACGATCAGGTAGGCACCCTCAGCATCGGCGCAAACGAGGGCAATCTGGCCTGTTTCACGCGCGGCACCATGATCCAGTCCAACCGCGGGCCGGTTGCGATCGAGGATCTGGCGCAGGGCGATTTGGTGATCACACGCGATAACGGGTTCAAACCCGTAAGCTGGATCGGCTCCACCATCGTCAGCGGTGACATGCTTGCACGCAAGCCGAAACTGCAGCCGATCAGGATCTGCGCGGGCGCGTTGGGCCACGGGCTGCCAAGCCGCGATCTGATCGTATCGCGCCAGCACCGCATCCTGATCCGGTCCGAAATTGCCCTGCGCATGTTTGACACACGTGAGGTGTTGGTGCCCGCCATCAAGCTTGTGGGGCAGCCGGGGATCTCGGTGATGGACGCGTGCGATCCGGTGGAATATTTCCACATCCTTCTGGATTGCCACGAGATCGTCTTGTCGAATGGTGGCTGGACGGAAACCCTGTTCACCGGCCCCGAGGCGCTCAAATCAATCCCGCCAGAGGCCCGTCTCGAGATCGAGACCCTGTTTCCGCAGATTTGCGCCCCCGATTTCGTGCCCGTCGCCGCCCGGCTGATCCCGCAAAAGGGCCGGATGGTGAAGGACCTTATAGCCGCCCATGCCGCAACCGGCACGAGCCTTTTTGCCGATGCGGCCTCCGTCGCGGCCTGACAGACAGGACTGGCAGGCAGGATTGGCAGGCCCAATCTGGCAGGCGCGATCTGGCAGGGTACGGCGGGAATACGGCGGGCCAAGACCGGCGCATAACACCACCCAAGTGGCGCGGGCCAAAGCGGGCGGCCCGGCCGCGTCCCCCTGCCCCTCCATGGGATATACCGGCCTCAAAGGCGCAGGCTATAGTCACAAGACATGCCTGCGCGCCCAAAACGCCTATCCTGTGCCGTCAGCTCATCTGGCTTTCATGGAAGGCGATACCTTCGTCGAGATCCTCGAAATAACGCAGCTTGCCGTTTTCCAGCACGATCCCCGCGTCACAGAAATTGCGCAATTCGGACATCCTGTGGCTGACCATGATCGCGCTGGAGCTGCGCATGCGTTCGCGGAACACGGCCTGACTTTTGCGTTTGAAAGACGCATCCCCCACCGAGGTGACCTCGTCCACAAGATAGGTGTCAAACGGCACCCCCATTGATGTCCCGAAGGTCAGACGCGAGCGCATGCCCGCCGAATAGGTCCGCACCGGCATATCGAAATGCTTGCCCAGTTCCGCGAAATCACGCACGAACTCCAGCAACCCTTCGGTATCCACCCCGTAGACCCGCGCGACAAAACGCACATTCTGCGCCCCGCTCAATTGCGGGTGGAACGAGCCGCCGAACGCCACAGGCCACGAAATCGTGCCGTCGGTCACGATCCGGCCTGTATCGGCCGGCAGCGTGCCTGCGATGATTTTCATCAATGTGGATTTGCCCGCCCCGTTACGCCCCATAAGTGCAAGCGATTTGCCAGATGGCAGGGTCAGCGTCAGATCGTCGATCACCAGCTTGCGCTGATGACCGACCCAGTAGCTTTTGGACAGGTTTTCAAAACGGATCATCGCGATCAGCCGCGGTCACGCAGGGAGTAGTAGATCAACACGATCGTGCCCCATGCCAACATCAAAAACAGGGCTGTCAGACCAAGGATCTGCCAGCGTTTGGGATATTCCGACGATTGCGCCAATGTGGGGGAGACATAGGTCGCCAGATAGCGGGTCTGGCGGGCGGCATCGGCGCGCGCGCTGTCATAGGCGGTCAGGGCAGCCGTATAGGCGGATTCCGCAAATTCACGCTCCACCGTCAGCCCCTCGTAGCGCGACATCAGGCTCGGGTAATCCTGACCGGTGCCCTCGACCTCGCCTGTGGCAAGGTTCTGGCGCTCTTGGCGGATGCGGTCGCGGATCACCTGAATACGGCGGCGCGACTGGGCCATACGCGGATCGTTCTCGCCCGTGGTCCCCGACAGCTCGTCTTGGGTGATCAGCTCCTGGGCGAGTTTTTGCTGCAGGTTGGTCAGCACGCCCGTGCGGCTTTGGATATCGGAATCGATATCGACGATCTGGGTCTGGGTGCGAAACCGTGTCAGCGCCTCGCGGGTCTGGCGCAACCGGTCTTGCGCCGTGGTCAGATCGTCTTGCGCATACCGCAACGCATCGCCACGTGCCGCGTCACTCAACGCATTGACCATTGCCTGACTTTCCGCAACCACGGCTTGGGCGACTTTCTGGGCGTAATCTGCATCGAATGCGGTGACTTCGACCTCGGACAGGCCGGTGGACTGGTCATAGGAGACCTGAACGATACGCTGCCAGTAGTTGGTCAGATCCTCGATCGTGGTGTCTTTTGGCAAGGCAAAGACCGGATCGCTCCAGTAATCGGCCGAATAATGCCCTCTGAGATCGAGCTGGTCGTCAATCGTCTGCACCAGCTTCTGGCTGCGGATAAACTCGTACAGGATATCGCCGTCGGAGGCCGCGTTATTGCCCGTGAGGCTGCCAAGCCCCCCCAGCAGATCGGCCGCGCCATTGCCCTCCTCGGAGCGCACGGTGAACCCGATCGTGGAGCCGTAGCGATCATCGGCCACAACCCACAGATAGGCCGCCGTCAGCAGAACCGGAAGCAGAACCGCCACAAGAAAGCTGCCCATCACGCCCCAATGGCGGTGCTGCATGAAGGCCTTGGGGGCGACGGGCAAAACGGCGGGTTCGGGTTTCTGGGCCGCAGCCTTGGGCCCGCCCGGCTTTTGGCCTGCGGCTTTCGCTCCAGGCTTCGCACCGGATTTCTGGCCTGCGTTATTTGGGCCTGCGTTATTTGAGCCCGCGTTTTTTGGGCCACCTGCCTGCGGGTTGGCGGGTTTGGCGCCTGCGGGGGCTGTCCGGGGCTTGGACGCGCCCGATGTCTGGGCCGCAGACGTCTGTTGTGCAGGTTTGGCCGCGGGCCCGGAGGTCTGGCCGGATTGTCGCGCACCTGATTGTTTTGGCGCCGCATCTTTAGCGGCTTGAGGGTTTTTTGGAGCCTCCGGATCGGGCACGGCGGCAGGTTTCACATTTTGCGCCGGTGCCGGTTTGGCAGCGGTCGCATCATTTGTTTCGGGCTTTGGCGCATCGCCGGACGTATTAGACATATGTGATATACTCTGCCCGGCATTGATCACCGGCTCCGCTTTTTGGCGTTTGTGATGAAACGGTTTTGGCCGCACAGCGCGCAGATGTCGAGACCGCAGTTCCGACAGCCGCGCACAAATCCGCCGCCGCATCGCGGTTTGACCCTGCACATTGTGGTGAAGATCCGCGCCACGTTCGGCCCAGATCTGCCCGCAGCCCCGCGACACTGTCGTATAATGGATTTTTTCGCTGTGATCCGTTCACGCTCTACCTATTTGAAACTCGTTCGATTTTGGTCATAATGGCGCCTGATGTCCACTTAGGATTTGGCACGCATGTCTTCTGTCGAAATGCCACCGCAACTCCCGAGCCGCAACACAAGAAAACATCAGTTCCCAACGGGACGGGTCGTGCTTGCGCTGGTATTGCGAGAAATGAGTTCGCGCTACGGGCGCTCTCCGGGGGGGTATCTATGGGCCTTGCTGGAGCCTTTGGGCGGGATTTTCATCCTGACCCTCGCGTTTTCGCTGATGGCAAGAACGCCGCCTTTGGGCACCAGTTTTATTTTATACTACACAACGGGGTTCGTGCCGTTCAGCCTTTATATGACGCTATCTAACACGGTTGCGCGATCCTTGACGTTTTCGAAACCCCTTTTGACCTATCCGGCGGTCACTTGGGTCGATGCGCTGATGGCGCGGTTTTTCCTCAACAGCCTGACCGGCATCATGGTGTCGTATATCATTTTCGCCATTGTGCTGTTGGCCACCGGCTTGCGGCCCAACCTCGATATCGGAAAAGTTCTGCAATCCACGGCACTGACCCTGCTGCTGGGGGTATCACTGGGCACGCTCAACTGCGCGTTGATCGGGCTGATCAAGATCTGGGACCAAGTGTGGTCCATCGCGATGCGACCCTTGTTTCTGATGTCCGGCGTGATTTTTCTATATGATACCTTGCCGCAAAAGGTGCAGGATATCTTGTGGTACAATCCCGTGCTGCACGTGGTCAGCCTGATGCATATGGGGTTTTACCCGACCTATCATCCGCAACATATCTCCCCGCTTTATGTGGTGTTTTTCTCGCTGATCTGCCTGACGTTGGGGCTGATTTTGCTGCGCCGCTGGCATCGCGACATCCTGAGCAACTAAAATAGATAGATCGAGCCAACGTCTCAACGGGCCCGTGGGGATCACCTATCGGGCTCGTTTGTTTTTCCACTGCTTTATTCTGGGGCGCATTATACAGCCTGACCCGCAGGTTGGGCATTTTTCAAATATCTCCTGATGAATTGAGCCCTGCACATAAGGCCCTATAGTCAACCATGGGCCACCGGTATCCACGCCGCGCGCGCCCATGTCGACCAAAGGTAATTTATATAACTTCCATGACCAGAGAGACTGCAAACACCCCCCCTGCTGCGGCCCGCAAAAGCCCCGAGCGCCGGATCATTCTTCATATCGGCACGCAGAAAACCGGCACGACCTCGATACAAGACACCTGTCGGCGCGGGCGTGAGGCGCTGCGCAAGCATGGCGTGCATTATCCGGCGCTTGCGCCCTTGACGACCCATTCCATCCTCAGCGTGCCATTCTATGGCACCGGCATGCCGCGCGAATTCCGTCACGTCTTTGGCGAGGATGTCGAACATGTCCGCCAGATCGCCTTTGCCTACTGGGCGCAAATCGCACAGGAAACACATGCTGATCGTGACATCCACACCGTTGTGGTTTCAGGCGAGCATCTGGTCGATATCGTCGATCATGCAGGCCTGAAACAGCATCTGGCGCATCTGTTTCCCGACTGGCGTATCGAGGTATTGTGCTATCTGCGTGACCCTGCCGCCTATTTCCTGTCCCATCTGCGCCAACAGATGCGCGCATCAGGCAAATTATTCTGGCCGCATGATTTCGGATGGGGGGAAAAGCTTTCTGGCTGGCAGACGATCGGAGAGGTCCGTATCCGCGAATTCAGTCGCAAAACCCTTTATAAAGGGGATGCGGTGCCTGATTTCCTCTCGCAAATCCTACCCGAGCCAGAGATCGACACGATTCCTTTGCAAAAACCGCGCAATGAATCGCTTTCGGTCGAGGCTATGGAACTGGTGCGCACCTATCGCGCGGCTATACATCCGTTGCGCAACGATGTGTTGCTGCCTGACTCAATGCGCCTTATTAGTCTTTTGGAAACCGCTGAAAGGTTACTGCCGGAAACACACCGCCCGCCCAAACCCAGCCTGACACCGCTGGCCCGCGACATGGCCTTGCTCCACAACCACGAAAGCATGGAAATCCTGCGCGACAGCTTCGGATTTCAATATGCACGGGTCAGTCTTTACGACTTTGATGCCACGGCCGAACGGCTCGACAAAGCAACACAACCAGACCGGCGCACGCCACGGCTGACCGATCTGGTGCGCTTCGACAGGCAGGCATTTGCCGCTCTACGCTCGGAGTTGTTGGCCCTGATGTTGCAAGGCCAAGAGGCGCGCACAAAAACCCACGCAAGCGCGCCCCCCTGATCAGGGGACGCGCTAACACGTCTGGGTCTTAGCCAAGAAAGCGGCGCATGCGTTCGGCCACGGCCTCGGTCGAGCAGTTTTCGGCCACAAAATCCTGACCGCGCTGCACTTGCGACAAGAAAAATGCCTCGTCTGTGCGCAAACGCTCAACGAGCGCGGCGGGACCTTCTTCGCCCGCCACCAACACGGCAGATCCGAAGGTGCGTGCGAACACCTCCTCGGTGATCACCGGAAGGCCGAACACAAGCGCTTCCATCACGTTGCGACCGAACTCCTCGATGTAAACTTCGTTGTTGAAGTTCAGATAGATATCACCATTGGTCAAAAGCTCCGGGACCGTGATCCCGTCATAGGGGACGGCCGACCACGTCTCAGGCATGTTCGGCAGCTGTTTTTCAAGCGTTTTCGACCCACCCAGAATGGTGAAATCCAACCCGGCATCCGCCATATACATCTTGCGGGTGCGACTTTCCGAATTGGGCCATTTGGTCCAATGATCACGGCTGTGACGCACAAGTCTTGGCCCAAAAGACTGCATCCGCGCAAACCGCTCTGCACCGTCAACCTCGATCAACTCGGGTTGGGCGAAATGCGGCGGATACCAGATCTCGGGCGACAGTGTGATCTGGCCGGCATACTCTTGCAGATAATCCATGGTCAGCGGCGAGATTGCGATCCATTCGATATCGTCAACGCCCAGAACCTCCTGCAACAGTTCCGTGGCTTGTGCCGGATGATAAAAAGACCGGTCGCGCTCTGTGGTCTGGAACGGCAACTGGTTGACCAGAACGGCCACTTTGTTCGTTTCGATTTCGGGGTATTGATCCAGTCTGACGTTGGCGATCGGCGGGTGGTGTACAATCACACGATCTGCCTTCACCTGATCTTCCCATGTCACGATGTCGATCAGGCCCTCTTGTTTGAGATCACGATAAAGCCCGTTGATATCATGGGCGAGCCTGAGGTCAGCCCGCGGCCAGTTAAACATGGCAACCCGCCGACCCATGGCATGCAAGGTACGGATATAATTGACATTACAACTGCGCGTCCCGCCCAGAAGCGTCATATCCGACATGATCAGAACATCATATTCCAGCACTTCTTTTTTCAGCGACGGGATCATCAGGCTGTTCGGGCTGGGGAACGGATCGGTGGCAGAGCGGCGCCCGTCCAGCACGAAAGGTGCCAGTGCATCGCCCGTTTCTTCAGCAACGGCGCGCTGTGTCTTCATCCAGTGGTCGGACTGGCGGTGATATTCGTTGCGCGAGCCGAAGGTCAGACTGCGCAGGTTCATTTTCTTTTGCTGGGTGAGTGAATTTTCATGCACCAGAAACAGCGAATAGACCGTGTTGGGATCCAAGATCACAAAGGCCTCCTTGCCGTACACCTGCTTGACGCGGCGTTCGAATTCCGCATCGGCATTGGCCATGATCGGGTCCCACCCCCCTAGACGCATGATATCGTCATGGCGCATCATGAAGCCCGGGTAGTTCATGTGGCAATATTCGAGCGAATGTCGTGCCGGACGCAGATGGAAACGCAGCTCCAGCGACACACGGCACATCAAGGTCGTGTTCAGCCGCACATCGGGGTTTTCCATCAGGTGTCTGACCTGACGCTCGATCATCTCGGGATGCGACCAGTCATCGGAATCGTGCACGGTGACAAATTCACCGGTCGCAACTTCCAGCATCGCATTGCGGTTGCCATAGGTGCCGCGGGTATAGGTGTTTTCAATCACCTTGATACGAGGATCGTCTGCAGCCATTTGCTGCAAGATTTCGCGGCTGCCGTCGGTGCTCAGATCATCGGTAACAAGGATTTCGATGTTGCGCCACGTCTGCGCCTGCATGCTGCCAACCGCAAGCTGCAGATATTGCGCGGAATTATAAGATGAAATCAGGACCGAAACCTTTGGGCCGTCCGCGACATCGGCGGGGGCCTGTGGCGCGTGCAACGACAAGAAAGGGGCCTGCGGATCGCATGTGACCGGCGCCAGATTTCCCAAGCCCAGAACGGCATTGAATTCATTCATCATGCCCGCCAGATCACCGCGCGCCTGATGGTAGTTGGCCATGCAGATCTTGTAGTTCGGGTCATCGGGGCGCAATTCGATATAATCTTCGAGCCTGCGAAGCGCCTGTTCGGGGTTCCCGCTCGCCATCAAAAGATCGGCTTCCAGAAGCCTTGGACGTACACCGCGCATGAAGCCCTTCGACTGTGCACGGGCCGCGGCCATAAAACGGGCACCGGTAAAGGGGCGGTTCGTATCGGCAAAGAACCGGGCGAGTTCATAATTGGCCATGGCGCGCGCGCCACTTGGGGTCATCGGGCTATTGGCGAGTTCGGTCAGGTCTTGTTGACCGGATTTGGCATAGCCGCCCCACATCTTGGCCGAGGCCGCCTGAACGGCTGTCTTGGCAGAACGTTCCAGACGTTCAGCCCCCTTGGCCTTCTGCTTCAGCTTTTCTGCTTCCGCTTTGCGGTTATCAAGAAAGCCCAAAAGCTCGTTGATCCGGTCCTCTCTGGCGCGCAGTTTGGCGGCCAGATCCGTCTCGTCGGATGTGTCCGCCGCATTCAGCACGATGGTATTGTTCTCAGTACCCTGTTCCGGCTCTTCAATCCGAGCCGCCGCTAATGTTTGAGCGAATTTTCCAAGCTTAGACAGATGGTCTTCATCGGCCAGCACCACAGCCGAGGGCTGCGCAACCGGTCGGGCAGAAATTGAACGTGCATCGAAGGACGGTAAATCCGCAGGTAGTGCGATAGAAAATCCGTGATAGGCATCGGGAACATTGCGGCGCGTCAGATGCTCGCGATATTCATTGGCACCGACCCGACCGATCACCTGCTCATCAATGAGGACTTCAACATCAACTATAGATTGGGGGGCATCCTGATCTACAATCCAACCTACGATTTTTTCTTGTTTGATCGAAAACCCAACCCAACCTCTATAGGTGTTTTTACGCATAAAGCCCCTCAAATCAATTTTTCTGTATATGCCACAGTCAGCGGTCGATGGAAGAATGTGTGCCTACAAACGCATTCTAGCACATGCGATACGTTTTGCCCTCGAATGCCGGCGAGTTCAATATGCTTGTCAGGTAGGGAACTTATGCCTTTCCATATGGCCTTAAAAGATCACTGAAAAAATAAATCAATTAATTCAATGCCTTGCGTGATTTGATTGTATGATTATGATAGTTATTGCACATACGCGTGATGGCAAGCAGCCCCCATTAAGCGAAAAGCCGCTCGTTTTTATCAGGTTTCAATTCTGTACGAATGCGACCATCGGTCACACAAGCGGTATCAGTATGAAATCAACCTGCTTAATCAATGACGTCTGAATGAACAGCAAAAGATACCTGTCGCAGAGGGTCTTCCATATCGCATAAACCAATGCCATTTTCGTGATCTGTTTATGCAGGCCGGGCCAGATGGCACATTTCTCATGCTACCAGCGGATATCGCGGAACCGGAATTTCAGCTCCACTTGGGAATAGTCGAAGAATGCGATATTGGAGTGGTTCTCGGAGTAGCTGACCTCGACGCTTTGCCCGCGGGCAAGCTCGGCCGAAAGCCCCGCCCCATAGGTTTCGTCTTGCCGGTCTGTGCCCAGAAACCGGCCGCCCTCGGCACGCTGCGCCCAGACGAACGCCTCGAAGATGCGCCCGCCTTTGGGAAATTCCACACCTGCATTCAGCCGCAGTTTCGGGGCGATTTCGCCCTCCACATCCGCACCCACCGAAATCGAGCCATAGGGGGCAAGGCCGTCGAAAATGGAGCGCAGGCCGATGGTCATCGCATTCTGGCTGGTGGCATTGGTTTCGGTATGTTCGGCCTCGATCCAGGCCTCGTGATAGGTATCGGAAATCTGGCGCAGCGTGGAGAGCCTGATCCGCGTCGATCGGGTCTTGCTGCGGCCCAGATCCCATCTGGTTTGGGCCATGCCCTGACACAGATCGACAAAGTTCCAGCCTGTCAGAGAATGGCGCAAACAGGCCTGCACTTGCGCCGAGGTCCGGCTGATATCATGGGCCGGCGCATAGCCCAGCTCGGCTGCGCCGACCAGATCCAGCAGCGTATCGTCACTTAACGCCACCCGCGTGAAGGTGCCCACGCGCGCGCCCGTAAGCCAGCCCGATTTCGCACGGATCTGCGGATCGGCCTCGAAGACCAGCCCGCCAAAGCGAAACCGGTCATTGAGCACCCCGCCGTTGAGGTTCTGGCTATATTCGACAAGCGGCGCGGCCCAAACCTCCTGACGCAGCACACGGCTGCCAGATCCATCATAGAAATGGCCCTGTCGTGTCAATTCCTCGCGCAGCGCATAGCGCACCTGCGGATCATAGGCGTAGCGGTCGAAAATACGGGTAAGCGCAAACAGGCGCAGACGCTCGCTGCCCCCGCTCGCACTTGTTTCATAGCGCGATATCTCGTCGGCCTGCGCCCCCCCGAGCGTGGCGATAACACACAGCGCCCCCAGAAGGCCGCGCCATCTATTTGCCGGCATTCGGATCCGCGCCGTAGAACACCCCGTTGGCATCCACTTTCCGGCCGGTTTTCTTATCCGTGCCCGAAATCGTATAAAGCCCGCCGGTTGTCAGGTCATGGCGTCCGTCCGTAAACTCGGGCCGGCCGCCGACCGCGCCGCGCAAACTGCCCGCAGCCTGCAAGATATCGCTGCCGTCGGGATCATAGACCGTCATGGTGACATCGCCGCCATAGGCGCCTGTGCGGATGTTGAACGGCAGATCTTTGGCCGTCAGAGCCGTGCGCAGATCAGAGGTGGCGTTCACCCCTGTCTCGAGGCGCAGCGATACCGTCTCCTTGCGCAGATCCAGCTCCATATTCACCAGACCATCACTGTTGGCCCCCGTACGCAAAGGGGCCCCGTCAAGTGAGGCCCAGACGAAATTCGCGCCCCGGAAATAGTATTTTCCGTCCTTGGACACAGCCGCGCCTTGGCGGGCCTGTTCGAACGGGCTTTCATCCACCGTCAGGCGCAAGATGCGCGTCGCAGGCCCCGTGCCATCGGCATTGGCCACCTTGCCGATCACCTCGATCGTCATCTGGTCCTCATAGACCGTATCGGCAAGATCGATCAGGTTGCGATAGCCTTTGGGGCTTTGGGGGTCGGCATCCTCGAACTGGGCAAGGATTTTCTGATCGGCCTTGTCAGACACATCGCGCCGGACCCGGCTGCGCCCGTTATGGGTGGTGGTGTATGTCTCGAACGCCGGTGTATCGATCGTTTTGCCGGGCGGCAGATCGGGCGTGCGCGTGCCGCCACCACCGCCACATCCGGCAACCACCAACACAACGCAGATCGCGATTTTACGAAATGGCATGCGCCTCTCCCCCCTATATGCCAACGACCGCCACCCGCGTGCGGCGTTTGCAATCTATATCTTTTTGTCTTCGAGGATGTATGTTTCAAAGAATGTCTGGGCCGGCACCGGCTGGCCAAACAGATATCCTTGCGCCTGAAGACAGCCAAGTCGCCTGAGAAAATCGAACTGTTCTTCGGTCTCGACCCCTTCGGCAATTGTGTCCATACCGAAGACCTTTGCAAGATACACGATAACTTTTACCACGGCTGCGTTTTCTGCGTCCTCATGGGCATTGCACACAAAACTCTGGTCGATTTTCAAACGCGAGGCGGGATAGCGTTTGAGCACGCTGAGGGCGGCAAACCCCGTGCCATAGTCATCGAATGCCAGCCCCACCCCCATGCTGCGCAGATCGTGCAATGTCTTGGCCATCACACCGTCTTGCGTGGTCAGGATGTTTTCCACGATTTCAACTTCGAGGTTCTTGGGCGACAGGCCTGTGCTTTTGAGCGCATGCCGGATCGATGCCAACAGCGAGCCTGCACGAAACTGGCTGGAAAACAGATTGACCGCGATCTGGAAATCGGGATTGAGGGCCGTCCATTTGACCGCCTCCTGACAGGCGGTGTTCAAGATCCACTCGCCGATCTGCGACGACAGCGGCATCTTGCCCAGAACATTGATGAACGTGCCCGGCATCAACAGCCCGCGCGTGGGATGGTGCCAGCGCAACAGGGCCTCGGCCCCCTTCAGGCTGCGATCCCTCATGGAGATCTGCGGCTGGTAGTACAGCTCCAGCTCGCCGCGATCAAAGGCCTGACGCAGCTCTTCTTCGAAATTCCGGCGCAGGCGCGCGCCATCGTCGAATTCGGTGGTAAAAATCACGCTGGTCCCCCGGTCCGAGATTTTGGCCTGATGAAGCGCCAGATCGGCGGCGGCCATCAGGTCTTCGGCATCGGTGCCATGGGGGGGGTGCAGCGAGATGCCGACACTCACCTCCAACTCGATCAGCTCTTCCTCATAAAGCATGGGCGCGCTGATCGCCGCAATCGCATCATTGGCCGTTCTATGGGCGATGCGCAAATCGTCACCGCGCAGCAAGACCGCGAATGTATCCCCTTCCAACCGCGAGATGATCAGCGCGGCAGGGCATGTGGCGGCCAGTCGCGCGGCCACGGTCTTGAGCACCGCATCCACCATCAACGGATCTCGGGCCTGCGTGATGTCCTTGAACCCGTCCAGATCCAGCATCAGCATCGTCAGCTGCTCTTCGGAAGATACAAACCCCGCAAGCGCATTGTGCCATGCCGCCTTGTTTGGCAGGCCGGTCACCACATCGATCGAGGCCAGACGGGCCAGCCGGTGTTCGATGGCCTCGTACCGGCCCAGATCGCGGATCACAAAGGACCATCCGCCGTGGTCGCGCGCAAAGATGTCGATCTCAGCCTCGAACTGGGTGCCATCGCCGCAATAGACGCGATGGGTCACGGTCCGGTCGGTGTTGTCGGTCCAGTTGGCCACGGCTTTGCGCGACAGATCAGGCACGATCGCCTCCATCCCGGCCATGCGGTCATGGCCTTCGAACAGGGCGCGACCGGGCGGGTTGGTAAAACAGACATCGCCGTCGCCATCGACACACACCACCGCATAACAGGATGTGGCCGCCGCGGAGGTAAACGCCGTGCGGCCTTTTGTGCGCGCATGATCAAGGCGCGATGTTTCCATCGCGTTGGTCACAAGACATCCTATATCGCGCAGGTTCTGGCGATCTGCATCACTGAATTTCAGATGTGGCAGATGATCGAGGACTGCCAGTGATCCGATGGCCTCGCCCGTGGGCGTGCGCAGCGCGATACCGGCATAAAACCGGATATAGGGCGGCGCCACCACTGTGGGGTTATATTTGAAGGCCTGCTCCTGAATGGTGTCAGGAATGAAATACACATCGTCTTGCGCGATCGTATGCGCGCAAAACGAAATGTCGCGCGGGATCTCGCGCGGGATATCGCGTCCGTTCATCCCCATTTGCGTCTGAATATACTGCTTTTCGCTATCGATGAACGAGATCAGCGCAATCGGGACATTGAACACGTGACCTGCCAGCCGGACCAACCTGTCGAAGGTCGCGTTTGGAGGCGCGTCGACAATGCCATATTCGCGCAAAGCGGCCACACGCTCTTCTTCATTTATAGGCATCAACACCGGCATTGCTATGACCCTTTGAGGTTCGAACCGAAACTGAGATTTACAGCCAAAAAATGAACGCCATCAGAAGCATCTGACACACTATTTCTGGAGTCCTTTACATGTTAGAAAACAGGGTAATATTTAAGTCGCACCCGTAGGCAGAGCGGCTGCTTCAAACAAGATCACACTACACTACAGGAAAAAATTCCGTATGTCCTATGACATACGAAATATTTTCCTCCATACGCAAGTAGTTATCCATTTTAATTAGGACGCGCGGCTTTCATACCCTGCCGGGTATCATTTCCTGCAAGCTGGTTATGCATTCTGGCAAACATCTCGTAGGCCTCATTGCGTTTTCCGGCATTAAGATAGGCATAGGCGCGCAAAACCCCAAGGCCACGGTTCAGGCTCTGGATCTTATCGGCTGCATCCAGATAGCCTATGGCGCGGGCATAATCCTTGGCGTCATAGGCGGCGATCCCGCGCTGGACCAGAATCTCGTGTTCCACATCCACGCGCTGCTTGGCGGTGAACTTGGTGGCCACGCTGATTTTGGCCGCCTCGTTGGACATTTTCATATTAAGATAGGACATTGCCATACCGTAGCGCGCATCACGCGCCACATCGGCCGGCACACGCCCCTTGGCCACAGCCGAAAAAGACGACAGCGCCTCCATCGGCCGGTCAAGATTAAGGCTGCACCAGCCGCGCTCGTTGAGCAGGTCAAGCGATTTCGGATCGGGTGTCAGCGCGATGCACCGCGCCCAGTTACCCGATGCCGTGGCCGCCCGCAGGCTGGCAAGCCTGCGATCGCCGGTGGCCGGCAACCGGTCCCAAGGTGTGGCAGGTGCGCTGATCGCGCCCCCCACCGAACGCGTGGACGATGATGTGGCGGAGCTGCGCGGGGCTGTGGTGCGCGCAGGCGCCGACGCCGTGCGCGAGGCGTTGGCCGCAGGCTTGGCGCTGCTTTCACCGTGCCCTGCACGCAGCCTGTCATGTAGCGCCTCTAGATCTTCCGATCTGGCCGGAAACCGCTCCGCTGCGGTTTTAAACATGCCGTCGAGCTGGTCTGACGTGCTCACGTCATCGGCCTTTTGCAACGTGGCCTCGACATCGGAATAGGCCGGACAACTGGCCACAATCGCCTGATAGGCACCGCGCGCCTGTGCAGACTGGCCGGCGCGCTTTTGCGCCTCTGCCAAGCGCCAGACATTGTCGATCCGGTTGCAGCGCGTGAGCGCCGGATTGGACCGCGCGATCTGGTCGGCACGTGCCGCATTGGATCCCACGACCGCGTCGAACTCCTCCTGCGCTTTCGCAGTTTGCAAAAGCTGGACCATATCGGCAGGTGGCGTCCAGTCGGGGAACTTCTGGCGCGCACTGTCCAGTGTGGTTTGTGCCGCGCCGGTATCACCGCGCGCGATCTGCTCGTAGATCCTGTCGATCTCGGGGCCGGGATTGGCGCTGGTGGTCAGCGTGTTGAGGTCTTCGGGCGGCTGCCAGTTGGGAAACGCGGTACGCAACCGCCGGATTTCGGCATTGATCGCGGCCTGATTGTTTTGCTGGATATAGAACCGCAAGGCCGCCAGATCAGCGGTCGATTGCGCAACAACAGGGGCGGTGCTTGCGAAGACCGCCAAGGCGACAACGCCGATATGGCGCAAAGGAAACCGTAAGCTCAAATGGGTTGGCACTGGGGAAATCCTTGTATTTGCGCGATAAGAACAAACAGGTGCAACGTGGCCGGATAATAGGGCTGATCGGTTGTAAACAACGGGATCGGCAGTTTGGCCCCGCCTGCCCCGGTGCAAGACGCAAGCCCCGCCAGCGCCGCATATCCGATATCGGGGCTGCGTTCGAGAACCTCGCCGGTTTTGCCGTCAAACACGGTCGGTGTTCCCGCGTCCAGTCCCGCCGCCTCGTAGGCGGTGCGGTAACGGCGCACCATAGGATGGGAGGCCTGACCACTCAAACACAGATAGACCGGCACCCGCATGGCCTCGTAGCCGGTGTTGGACGAAAACCCCTCAGGCGCGGCGGTCCAGCCATCAGGCGTGGCCATCATCCAGTCAGGGGCCAGACCGGCATCGGCCATTTCCCCCAACCGCGCCAGCCCGTCGTCAACGGCCCGCTGCAGGCTCGGCTCGTTGAAGGCCACGGCCAGATCGCTCATCAGTTTCGGCATCCAGTAGGAGGGATTGTAGATGATCCCCTCGGGGCGCACGAACCCCTCAACGCCGGGCGCAAGCAACCGTCTGCCACTGTCGTTGGGAACCGGCGGCAGGCAAAGCCGCGCAACCGCCTTGACGATCACCCCCGCACGCCCACGGCATTGCGGCAGATCAAACAGATCGGCGCCCATCAGCAAGGCCCATGCATAAAACACATCGCCATCAGAGGCATTGTTCATATCAGGCACATTGGGGGTGGCATCAGGCAGCCATCGCCACGCCAGAAGCCCGTCTGTGCGCAAGGCCAGATTGGCCTCCGTCCAGCTGTAGATCAGCCGGAACGCTTCCACATCACGAAACAGAACAGCCAGATACAGCCCGTAGCCCTGACTTTCGGAATGGCTGGCCCCGCCGGAGGCCACATCGACAATCCGCCCGTCGGGCTGCAGATAGGCCGCCTTCCACGCGTTCCACGCAGGCACCAGCGACTGCAGCGACGCACCCGCCTCTTGCCCGAATGCGCCCATCGCAGGCATCAACCCAAGCGCGCTTGCGCCCACAATCACCTCACGTCGGTTCATTGATTGCGGTCCTTTCGTGTTAAGATCACGTATATCAGCGCAGGGATTGTGGACAGCACCGACAATGCCAGCAAGATCAGCGCATAAAACCCGGGCGCCCATGACGCAAAGTTACCTACAACCTGAAAGATCTGGTTAAAGGCTATCGGCCCCACAACATGCGGTCTGGGCGTGGGGGGCCATGTCTGCCATGTCCCGTCTTGGGTGCGTAGCGCGACGCGCGTGCCTTGCGCCCTGTCGCTTGCACGAAACTGTGTGAAGCTGGCGGCCAGAACCTCTGGTGCAAGGGTCGTATCGGACACAAGCGTCCACGGCATATCGCTTTCGGTGGGGGCCATCAGCACCGCCACCGCAGAACGGTTCACGATCCATTGTGACAGCGTCGGCCCCTCGGGCGCGACCAGTTCCCCCAGCCAGTCCTTCAAGGAGGCGGCCAGCCCGTCAGAGCGTTGGGGATCTTGCGCCGGTGCATCGTCTTCAGCCTCGTTGAGGCGGAAAAACTGCGGCCTGTCGGCCCCTTGCGGCGCGCTGGTGCCCCGGGTCTGGAAGATATGCGCGATCTCTTCGCGATCCAGCGGCAGGCGGGTATCGAGTGTGTTGAAATCCTGCGGCAGCTGCGCCAGTTGCAGACGTGCCGTGCCTTGGGTGGATTTTTGCAGCGACAGCTGGCCGATGAAGGTATGTACAAAATCCGGCTCGGCTGCGGGGGCCATGACATCTTCCCCGCCGATGGACTGCAGTTCGTCATCTTGGGGACCAAAGGCCATGGGCGGTGTGGGCGGCACATTCAACGTGCTGGAATTCAGCACGACCAGCATATCGCTATCGCGCTCGGGGCATTCGAATGTTGCAGGATCCCCCGGCACGATCATCTCGAAGCTGATCGTGTTGTGCCCGCCGTGCAGCAGGTTGATCGGAAAGCGGACCCGCAGGGATGGCTGCACCTTGCCACCGTCCACATCCAGCGGCAGCAGGATAATCGTCTCGCCATTGGCCTTGACCAGCAAGATAGAGCCGTCCGTCAAATCCTTGCCATAGCCATAATCGAGCGTCAGCATGGCGCGCTGCGAGGACAGGTTCATCCAGTCTTTCGGCAGGCTGAAGGGCACCTCGGCCTGCGCGTAATGGGTATTGCGCACAATCAGCGGCGCGCCAAGCTCCTTGAAGGTCGTCTCGCGCCCGGGCGTCAGCGCCTGCGGATCGCGTTCGGCGTCTTGGGCGGGGAACGTCCGGGCCAGAAGGTCGGCCAGACCTGTGCCTTCGGTCACCTGCATGACCAGCGCGCCTTGGGGGCTGCGCAGGAAGCTGATATCGGCCGCCCCGCCCGTGCCTTGGCGCAATGCCACACCCACACGGCGTCCGGCGCGGTCTACCGGCTCGTATGGCGAGCGCACGAGGATGGCGGCGCTGTCTGACACATTTGCACCAATAGCCCCCATCACAGCGGCAAGCGTATCAGTCGACACACCCTCGGGCATCCGCACATCGATCTTTTCGCCGCGCTGGACGATATTGGTCACGCCGGCGCGAAAACTGCCCGCCGTCAGCTTCACGGCCCCTGCGGGCACGGTCACACCGCTGTCGGGCAGGTTGATCTCGGTCCAGACATCAAAACTCGCCTCGGGGCCACAAAAGATGCGGTGGTGCTGGTGCAGCGACAGATCGACCGTATTGATGCCAGCTTTCAGCGCGGTCCCGGGCACAGTGATCGTGCCGAACCCCTCGACATTGGACAGCGGCCATTGCCCCGCCTCTTGTTCGTTCACACTGACCGTGACCCATGAATGGTCGGGCAGATTGCTCACACTGCTGCGCAAAACCAGATCGAACGAGACAGGTGGTGTTTCGTCTGCAGGCAACGACAGCGCCAGCGCGACAGAGGCGTCCTCCCCCGTCAGGCGCAAGATGCCCGGCTCGGGGAAGCTTGCCCCCATCATGATCCGGCCCTGTGGCACGCTGGTATCCAGCACCCGCAGACCCAGATCCCAAGTCCGTTCCTGAACGGTGGTGCCGGCGCCGCTGCGCGACCAGCCACCGATCTGTGGCAATGGCCCGTCGGAGGGCGCAGGCGCGCTCGGGGCTTGCGCCGGTGTCTGGGGCGGATCGATCAGGGCTTCGGGCAGATCGGGCAGATGGATTTCAGCATCCGCGCCGCCTTGGGGTGTGTTTTGGGCATAAAGCGGTGCGGTCCCCGCAACGGCTGCCACCAACAAAATAGACCACAGATGCTTCATGACGGGGCCTGTGTACGACGGGAGGTCTCGTTGATCGCGGCATCTTCGACAAAATCGCTGCCGAAGGCCACAAGATGCGCGGGGCGTTGCTGCGCCTCGCTCAGGGCGGGGTCTTTCACACGACCGGGTTCGGCCAGATAATCGCGCAGCGTCAAAGGCAGGGATTTGCCCGCCAGCCACAGGATATATCCCAGACCATGCAGCAGACCCACGCCCTTACGGGTGCCGAGGCGGCGGCGCTCCCATGTCTCGCTATTGCCGAAGATCAACAGCGCGACCGCCTCGCGTGCCTTGATAGACTGGTTGGTCGGGAAGATCAGGCGCAGCGCGACCCCGTTTCCGCTATCCTCGACAGAGCGGATGATCCCGCGCACGGGGCTTTCAAGATGCGGCTCGTCGGGGAATTGCGGCTTGAACACGATTTCCTCGCCCTTGGTATAGGGGGGCGCGTCCACACTGCGCGGCAGCACGATCTGCGCGCCCGTGGTCGAGGCATCCATGATCGTGCCCACAACGGGCATCGCATTCTCGCGCATCACATCGGCGGGGCTGCGCATCTCCACACGCGGCGAGGCGCGGCGTTGTTGTTTTTCGCAAGTGGCGCGCAGGGACAGCGACACAAGGATAAAGTTGAACAGCGCCCATGCACCCACAACCGCCAGAACGTGACGGTCCCCCGGGAAGGCAACCCAGCGCACGCCCACCAGAACCAGTCCCAATGTCATCAGTGCGAACAGCGCCAGCAGCGGACGATAGACCGGCGAGATATAGTTCGAGGCCAGTGTCTCGCTTTTGTCGGTCACGTTGAAACGCGCGTGGCGCGGGCGCAAGACGGTCATGAAGATCGCCTTGAGCAGATAGGGCGCTTGGGCGACCTCGTAGATCTCGGACACCAACGGCCAACGGAACCGCGAGAAGATCGCGTTTTGCGTCAGGAAACTGACAAACAGATAGGTGGCGCTGAAGGCCAGCGCATCCTGCGCCGTACCCACAAAAATCTCGACGCCGAAAATCAGATAGCACAGCGGCGCCAGAAGATAGGCCATCCGGATGACCGGAAAGAACCAAAAGCTCATGGAGTTGAGGTAGCAAAGCCGCAGCTTCAGCCCCAGACCGGGGCGCAAGATCGGGTTTTTCAGCAAAAGCATTTGCATCATGCCCGTGGCCCAACGACCACGCTGCTGGATGAAGCTGGCAAAGGTTTCAGGCTGTAGGCCCGCGATCATCGCACGGTTGAGATACAGGCTGCGCCAGCCTCTGGCGTGGATTTCCAGCGCGGTCTCGGCATCCTCGGTGATCGTCTCACCGGCAAACCCGCCCACATCATCCAGCGCGCGGCGGCGCAGAACGGCGGCCGATCCGCAAAAGAACGCCCCCCCCCAGCGATCAAGGCCGCGGTGGATCAGGCCATAGAACATCTCGTTTTCCGGCGGGGCCGAGGCGCTGAAACCAAGGTTACGCTCGATCGGGTCCTTGTTGATGAAGTAATGCGGCGTCTGGACCAGAAACAGCTTGGGGTCCTTGCGGAAATAGCCCACCGTTCTGGCCAGAAAATCACGCGACGGCACGTGGTCTGCGTCAAACACCACCACCAGTTCGCCATCAAGTTTGGAAAGTGCAGCCGACATATTGCCGGCTTTGGCGTGTTCATTGCGGGCGCGGGTGGAATAGATCACCCCCAGTTCATCGCAAAGTTCCTGCAATTCGGCACGGCGCGCGCGGGCGGCAGCGGCGGCATCGGGATCGTCTTGGTTGCATTTCTGATCGGTGCCGCCGTCATCGCATAAAACCACACGGCGTTTGTCGGTGGGATAGATCATGTTGCACGCCGCAGCCAGCGTGATGATCAACATATCCTTGGGCTCGTTATAAGACGGCACCAGAATATCGACGGTCGGCAGATCCTCGCGGTTCTCGATCCGTGGCGGGATCTCGCGCCGCGTGGGGTCGGCCACCAGAAACGCATTGAGAAAGAAGATCAGGATCGAATAGGTCTCGACCACGAACAGCGCGGTCGCCAGCACGAACGACGGGGTCAGTCCGGGCTCGGGCAGCGTGCTTGTCAAACGCCACAGCCAGTAGCGGATCACGATCACACTGCCGACCGCAAGCAGCAAGAACCGTGGCCAGCCACGCCGCGCAAAGGGTTTGAGCACCACAATCGTGACGACCACCACACAAGACAGCGTAATCTGCGCCATCAGCGAGGTCGGTGCGAGGGTCAGCGCCAGAATGGGGATGATAAAGACCACCCATAACAGCAGCATAGCAGTGGCGACAAAAACGTTCATGCGCATGTCAATGCATCTCCATGGGGGGTTGGGCAGGGTTGCATGGTCATCCTCAGTCGGGGATCGGGGCGGAGAGAGGCGACAACAACTGGATGCCGGAGGCGGTGGCAGATGGCGTAAGCCCGAAGGACGTATCGCGGATCGGCATCAGCGCCTCACTGGCCGGACCGTTGATACAGTTGCGTAAAACCGCATCGATCATGTCTTGCTTGAGCGGGATCAGCCGCTGTGTGCCCCCCACTTTGCGGATGGCAAGAACGCAGTTGATGTCGCCGAAATTCGCGACCGCATAGGAAAATGGACCAAGACTATCGGTTTCGGTCGTCATGTCTTCGGCCTCCAGCCCGGAGAACGGGGTGGGAAACCCGCCCAGACGCGTGCGCAGCGCGCCAAAGCGCAACCGCGCCCCGCCATAATCGGATGCCAGCATGATCAACTGGTTATCGCCAGAAACAGAGGTTCCATTGGGCAGGGAAATAACCTGCTCTATATCGCTGCCCACGACACGCTGCATCACGGTCAGCTGGCCCGGCACAGAGGCCCATGCCAACGATTGCGGTACGATCTCGTAGGGGGTGATGCGGTTCTTCTCGGGCGGCAGATAGCGCTCGATGAACGCGGTCGGGCTACATCCCGCCACCAGAAAGCCCAAAAAAATGCTGCCAATGATCCGCAGGGTGGCAATATGGCTCGACATTTCGTGGTCCCTTTAGGCGGACTCCCTGGAACTTTTGATCCGCAAAGGAGTAATCGTTAAACGAAGTTTCAGCAGCTGTCCCATATAGATTCATTTCTACACCTACGTAAAATAGCAAGTTTGAAACGGTGCGACTGAATTCGAAGAAGTTTCTTCAATGTCACAGACGATACAGCATGCTTATTATCTTGTCTCGGCAAATACATAGCCCGACCCTGTAGTCTCCGCCCCGCCCTTAGACGCGTTTCCAATGCCATAGGCCGGCCCATATCCCTTGGCGCGGCGCGCGCGCCCCTCCCCCCGTCCGGTACACACCCTGCCCCCCAGGGGCGCGCGTATCGCAGGCCAACGGCAGTGTCAGAAGACGGGATCAAAAGGCGGGCCTTCACACTACCCATGCGGCGGCGTGCTCGCGTGTGACAACCACGCAAGCGTCCCTTGGATCTCTTTCGGCTTGCCCAGAAGATAGCCCTGCCCCTTTTGCACCCCCAGCGCCTTGAGCGCCTCAAGCTCCGCGCCGGTTTCGATCCCCTCGGCCACGATGGTCGCGCCGATCTCATTGGCGAAATGCACCATTCCCTTGATAAGGGATCGCTTGGCCGAACTGCCATCCAGCCCGCGCACCAGTTCTATATCCAGCTTGATCAGATCAGGCTTCAGCCGCAAAAGCTGCGTCAGCCCGGAATACCCTGCCCCCACATCGTCAATCGCCACCCTGATCCCCAATGTGCGCAGCGCAGTAATGGCCTTTGACACTAGATCGAAATCCTCGATCACGGCATGTTCGGTCATTTCCAGTATGATCCGGCGCGGGCCTGCGGCCTTTGCAAGCGCCTCGAGAACACCATGAGAAACCGTATCGGGCGAGGCGTTCACAGAAATCGAAAGATCGTGTGGCAGGTGCGGCAGCAAATCGAGCGCCTTGCGGATCACGAACCCCTCCAGCTCGATCTGCCGGCTGACGCTCAGGGCATCCTCAAACCAGAAGTTGGGCGCACGGTAAGGCAGCCCCCCGAACCGGCTTAACGCCTCGAACCCGACCAGAGTGCCGTTCTGGATATTCAGTATCGGTTGCAACGCGATGGCCACGTCGTCGCGGACAAAGACATCCTCGATCCGGTCCTCGATCTCGGAGCGGGCGGCGCGACGTTGTAAAGTCGCGCTCAACTCGTTTCCCGCAATCTGGGCGAAGGTCTCCATCACCCGCAGATCGCGTTTGTTGAGCGAGGGATTGGGCGCACGGCTCAGACAGCAAAACATGCCAAATACACTGCCATCGGGGCGGTGAAGCGGCACGCTGACGTGGCTGCCGATCGGCAAAGTATGGGTGATCGCGATCTTGGTGGCCAGCGGATAATGGCTGGTATCGGCCATCAGCTGCGGCAGATCGCCATCAAGGATATGCTGGCAATAGATCTCGCGGATGTTGACCGTCTGGCCCGGACGGATCTTATCCTCCCACCCCGGTGCATTGACCGCACGAAACACCGCCTGATCGCCGACCAGTTCGGACAGATAGGCCACTTCCATTCCCAGATGCTGGCGCACCGTTCGCAACGCGATGTCCACAAGATCCTCGCCCTGATGCGGGGCGGTTGCCTTGAGCGCCGCGGGCAATTTCGAAAGTTTCATAGGCTGTGCCTCCGGTCCATCACAGGCAGGCTCACGGCAACAGGGTTTTCTGACACCGCGGTGGGACGTGACCATGCTGGAATAACTGATACATATGAAAATTCTCCTGTCATACGGGAGCTGGAAAAAGGGATGCCAAACAGGCGCTTGAGCACTCCTGAAGGCAGGCGTGCCCCCCTCCACCCGGTCCCATCGCATCCTCCACCTCGGAGATCCGAGAGATCTGGCCGGACCACGGCGTGAGGTAAGATCTATATGGCGTCCAATCCCCCCCTTTATTGTTATATCACACAAACTGAATGCGATCGTAAAAAGACATGTTTTAAGGGAAAAGCTGCCGTTTCATCGGAAAACCCGACATGTTGTGCGCGAAACACCTTTGTCGGGGGATGAATATCCCAATGCGCGCACCGTCGACATAAGGCAAAGGCATAAAGCACCTATCCGAAAGAATAGAAGCGCGCGCGCACCAGACCGACGCGGGCGCCCCCGTCTGATCGGCCATCAGATCTGACTGATGTTCTGTGCAATTTGGGGACGGTATATGACAAGGCACCGGCCTTCTGACGCAAAGCCGGTGCCTGTCAATCATGTATCGCGCCAAAAAAGAAGGTTGGGGGGCTGCCCCCCGTTTCAACCTATGGCGCGGTGGGCCGTGTTCAGTCCGGGCAATAGGGGCGGATGGTACCGTTATCGCGGGCAAAGACCACACAGGGCCCGGAGGAGTTGCGCGGATCATAGGCGTACCCGCGCGCACTCATCGTTTCGAAAATATCGCGCACACCGGCCAGACCGTAGAGGTGATCGTGCAGTTCCAGAAACACGCGATCAATCCCGTCGAGGGCCGCATTGGCCAGAAGATGGCGCTCGGCCCCTTCGATATCCATCACCAGAACATTGATATCATGGCCGGTGATAAACTCATCGACATTGCGCGATGTGATCTCGATCGTCGATTCAAACGGGCCTTGTGTTTCGATCATGGACGACATCCAGAAATCGCGCCGCAGATAGAACGTATAGGTCTCGGGGGCGCCTGCGGTCAAAAGCCCGTGGCCGAAGGTCACATGATCTGCGCCATTGGCCTGCGCCACCTTACGGGCCAGTTCGACCGTATGCGGGTTGGCATCGAACGACCAGATCCGGACATCCGGCATCTGCGCCATGATCGTTGTGATCACGCCGATGCCGGACCCCAGCTCCAGCACGCGGTCATGCGGGCGTAAAAGCGTGCGCACGTGACGCACCTCCTTTGCCTCGTAGCTGCCGTTTTGCAAAGCGGCCCAGATGATCGGTGAAACATCCGCCTGTGTAATAGGCAGGTCGAGACCGTGAATTTTGGTAAAAATATTTTGCGTCATGAGAGTAATTTCAGCATGCCTTTCATTGGCTCAAGAGGGTGTTTTTCCAAGCGGAGCGCGCAGGTGGTCAAGACGTGACGGGGCCACCGGCACACCGATCCGCGCCCCCTGCATCACCCCGAATTTCATTGCGTGGATCGTGTCGCGTTGGGCGGTCGTCTCGACGCCTTCGATAATAACGTCCTTGCCAAGAAGTGCACCCAACTCGCCGATCAGCCGCAAAAGACTTTCGGTCTCGCTGTTGGTGGTCAGGTCACGCACAAAGGTTTTGTCCAGCTTGATCGTATCCACAGGCAAGCCGCGCAAAATCGCGAAAGACGAAACACCGGTGCCGAAATGATCCAGCGCAATCGACACCCCCAAAGCACGCAGCCGTCCAAGCGCGCATAGAACACTTTTGTTGCCACCGAGGAAGACAGTCTCCGCAATATCCAGCTCCAGCCGCTCGGGCTTCAATCCGGTGGCGATCAGGATGTTTTGAATGGTGCTGACGATATCGGCGGATTGAAGCTGCATAAACGAGACATTGACGCAGATCTTGAGCGGTTTTTGCCAGCGCGTTGCCTCGCGGCAGGCCCGCAACAAGATCAGCTTTTCGAATTTCGGTGCAAGGCCCAGTTCCTCGGCAATGGGGATAAAGACTTTGGGCGAGATCGGTCCATGATCGGGATGGGTCCAGCGGGTAAACGCCTCCAGCCCCCGCAACTCTCCCGTAACCACATCTTCTTGCGGTTGGTACACGACCTCGAAGGCATCCTCGTTGATGGCACGGCGCAGGTCGTTTTGCAGCTCTTTTTCTGAATCCAGCCGCTCTTGCAGCTTTTTTTCGAACATACATACACGGTTGGACAGCGAGGCCTTGGCCTGATACAGACTGACATCGGCGTATTTGAACAGCATTCTGGCATCCGAGCACTGCGCGGCACGGGCACTGACCACGCCGATCGAACATCCGATCTGCACACGCCGCCCGTCAAGCTCGTAGGGCACGGAGAGCGAAGCGACAATGGCCCGTGCCACCGCCAGACTTTCGTCCACCGACCGATTGAGCATCAGACAGGCGAACTCGTCCCCGCCCAGCCGGAAAAAGATGTCCGGCCCGTTCTCGAGCGCGCGCAGCCTGTGGCCCACATTCAACAAAAGCAGATCGCCCAGATCATGACCGAGCGTATCATTCACGTTCTTGAACCGATCCAGATCCAGCAACAGCAAAACAACATCCTGTTCGCCGCCGCCAACCACCCTGATGGCCTTTTCAAGCTCGCTCCAGAACAGGGCGCGGTTGGGCAGGTTGGTCAGTGAATCGTAATGTGCAGCATGTTCAAGTTTACGGTTTTTCGACCGCAATTCCTCACCCACCGCATTCAGGCTGCGGTGCAGCGCCGCGCTTTCCCTTTGGGATTGCGTCAGCAGCTTGTTTTGCCGCAACAGCAGCATAAACAGCAAAAGCCAGCACAGAATAAGGAAAACAATGACGATGTTGAGGCTCTTGTGCAGCATCTCCAGCCGCTCGATATTCTTTTCGACCTCTGCGCGCCCTTCGTGGACCTTTTGCGCCGCGGCATTGATCAACGGTCCAACCAGCGTGTCGAGCCGGTCAAGCACATCGGCGACCATCTGCGGGGTCAGATTGTCGAGATTGGCATCAAGGTAATTGATTTCCGTCGTCAGATCATCAATAAGCGCGCGCCGCTCGGGGGTGGCATTTACGAAGCGTTTAAGCGATCCACCGGTGAAGGTGACCAGACGGCTGATCGCGATATCCAGACGCAGTTCGACATCCGACATCGGCACGGCAATATCGGCCCCCTCATAGCGGGCCAACGTACTTTCCAGCCGCAGCACCTCGACAACCGTCTGACTGAAGGCGAAGGTATCGTTATAATGTGCAGTCTGGCGTAAAACGCCCTGCCGCAATGTCACCGTGAACGACAGATAAACTGTCGCAGCGATAAAAACGACAATCAGAACAGATAAAACACGTGATAACATACAGTTATTCTACGATCACATGCGCGACCTGCCAGGCCGAGCGGCCATAATAGGTCTGGCTTTGAAGCGCGATATCGCTGTCGTAGGGATATACGATAAAAATCGGGCCTCTTTCCCGGATACCGATCGGCTTGCCGTTAATGGCACTCGCAAAGATGACACCCGTTGTTTCGACATCCTGCATCGGTACCTCCGAGACATAATCGTTCAGGGCAACCACCCGTAACGCTTTCCCTTTCGCTCCGACAAAATCCATAACGGTCTTGATCGGCACGCCTTCAAACGTCATCACATCGTCATACCACGGCGTGGCGGTCTTGAAAGATACGCGGTCCATAGCATCCAGCATCTCGCGATCAAACTGGGCGGTATCCCCCACATTCGTGGCCGTAATTTTACCAGATATGGTCAGAATGACATCCCCCGTAGGCGGCGCAAATGTCTTTGTTTGCGCCTGAAGACCGTTGGCTTGTGCAACAAAAAGCCCGCAAACTGTAAAAAATATCTGTAATTTCTTAATAAATGACAGGGGCATCATCAATGGCACCTCGAATTCATCCGCTCAAATCTTTGAATGCATGGTAACAGATCATTTGTCATCTCACTATTTTTTCTACGGCATAGATGTAAAAGGACATGTTTTAGAAACATCAGTTCCGCCTCCCCCCACAATTTTCGCCAAACTGTTCTAAAAAATTGGAAAAATACAGTTTCATTGCGAACGTACAGCACGCACACGCTCGAATGCGCGGCACCAGTCTTATCGGGCCACGGTTGCGGCATGCATGGCAGTGAAGATCGTCTCAAGGTGATCACGCATGCCCTCGAGCGCGGTTTGGGCATCATGTTGGGCGATTGCGTCAAGGATGGTCTGGTGCTGGCACGTATGGGGGCCTGAAAACTCCGCCACACCCAGCCTGCGATAGGTCCGCTCCCATTCGCGCAGCCATGCCGCCTGACGCCTGACGCCCGCCAGATAATCCAGAAGCCCCAGCAGGATCGGGTTTCCGGTCACCTCGGCAATACCGCGATGGAATGCGGCATCGATCTGCTCGCATTCGGACCGGCTTCGGGCGTGGCGGCCGCGCGCTACCAGCCGTTCCAAGGCGGCCACTTGGGGGGCGGTGGCCACATGGGCGGCTTGGGCGGCGACCGCAGGCTCGATCAGGGCGCGGGCCTGCATCAGTTGCAAAGGCGAGGCCCCTTGCACCAAGATCGCCTCCCTGACGGGGTGCCCGAACGGGCGCGGGCCATAAAATGTGCCCTGCCCGACATGGCGCCACAGATCGCCGGCCCGTTCCATCTCGGCCAGTGCTTTGCGCAATGTATCACGGCTGCACCCCAACTGCCGCGCCAGATCACGCTCGGGCGGCAGTCTGTCGCCAGTGGCAATCCCGCGCGCGCCCAGATCACGGTGCAAGGCCTGCAATATCTCTTGCGTACGTGTGGATGGCATGGTGTCTCCTATGGTCCAGACCAATTTGCAGACCAATCGCACGCCATGTAACACACGCCTACTTCAGGCGCGCCTCTTTTCGTTCCTGTCTTATGGGGCCTGTCTTATGGGGCCTGTCTCTTGAGGAGAGAAAGATCATGCAGACCACGATCGTGCTGGCGTTGGCGGGGCTTGGCGCAGGCGCGCTTAATGCCATTGCGGGGGGCGGCACTTTTTTATCTTTTCCAGCCCTGATCTGGGCCGGTGTGCCGCCGATCATGGCCAATGCAACCGCGACATTTGCGGCCCTTCCGGGCTATGTGGGTAGTGTCTGGGCCTACCGAGGCGATATCGAGGCCGGCGGCACACCGTCGCTTGTGCGGGTGCTTGCGTCGGGCTGCGCGGGCGGGCTGTTTGGTGCAGGATTACTCCTTGTTACACCGGAGGAATTGTTTGCCGGCGTTATCCCGTGGCTGCTGCTGGTCGCGACCGTGGCCTTTGCCGCAGGTCCTGCGTTTGTGCGCCATATGACGCGCTCGGGGCGCAGCCTGTCACAAGCCGCCGCTTTGGGGCTGGTGTTTGGCGTGTCCGTCTATGGGGGCTATTTCAACGGCGGTCTGGGCATCATCCTGCTGGCGGCCTTCGGGATCATGGGTATGACGGACCTGCACCGGATGAACGGGTTGAAAAACCTGATGTCGGTGGTTCTCTCGCTGGTGTCCGTGATCACCTACACTGCGGCGGGACTGATCGACTGGCACGGGCTGGTGATCGTGGGGGTGTTTTGCGCCATCGGCGGCTATATCGGCGCGGCTCTGGCGCGACGCATCCGCAATATGGCCCTGCTGCGCGGTTTCATCGTCGCCATAGGGGCGGTCCTGACAATTGTATTTTTCACTCAATCCATCGGTTGAAACTTTCCGCTTATGCTGAAATTTTGCGCCGATATTGGCCGGGGAGCGGTGTCACATGCTTGGTTTGAAATCTTTGGGGCCAGCGGTGGCACGTGTCCCCGCGACCGAGGCCCTGCGTGCAGGCATCGGGGCATTTCTGGGCCTGGGGCTAACGGGGCTGGTCCTGCTGTCACCAGATATCGATTTCGTGCTGGGTCTTTATCTGGTGGCACCGTTCGGGGCGACATCGGTACTGCTGTTTGCCGTGCCCAACAGCCCCTTGGCCCAGCCGTGGTCGGCGATTGTCGGCAACACCGTCGCGGCCCTCGTGGGGGTGGGTGTGTGTCTGACGATCAGCGATCCGGGCTTGCGCATCGCGCTGGCCGTTGGCCTTGCGATCACGGCCATGATCTTGTGCCGCGCCGTTCATCCACCCGCAGGCGCGGTGGCCATGACCGCCGCCATGAACCCCGAGGCCATTGCGCATCTGGGCGTCTGGTTTGCGCTGGCCCCGATTGCCTTGGGCACAACCGCTCTTGTGGTGCTGGCCACGCTTTATGCGCGGCTGACCGGACGCCATTATCCGTTCCGCCAGTTCGACGACCCCAGCAAACATGACACCCAAGACCGCAACCCCACAGAGCGTCTGGGCCTGTCCCAAGGCGCGTTGACCGAAATCCTCGAACGCTACAGCCAGTCGTTCAATCTGGGCGTCGAAGATCTGGCGCGATTGATCGGCGCCGCAGAGCTGCAGGCCGCCGCCCAAAGCGCGGGCCCGTTAACCACCCAAGAGATCATGTCGCACAATCTGGTAACGGTAGGCCCCGATGCGACACTGGATGAAATCGCCGCCTTGTTCCAGCACCACAGATTTACCGCCCTGCCCGTAACAGGCCCTGATGCGCAATATCTCGGGGTTATCTTCCAGATCGATCTGATCAGCCAGCGCGCAAATACGCATAGCGCCCGCGATCAAAAAACGTTGGTCACGCTCAAAAGGCGGGTCGCGGACATAGGACGCGCGCGCATTGTTGCGCAAGACATCATGAACACCACAGGGCCCCGCGCTGGCAAAGACACCCCCATCAGCGCACTGCTGCCCCTGATGGCGGATGGACAGACAGATGCGCTACCGGTGATTGACGGCACACAACTCGTCGGGCTGGTCACCAGAACCGACCTGATCGCCGCTCTGGCCCGAACCGCCATTCGCCACAAGTGAGCAATGCACCGCCGCCCGATACTGTTTGAACCAAATATACGCATGCGTGGACGGCAGGCACATGAAAAGCTATAACTAATTTCAATATGTAAACGTTCGCGTCTGGAATGGGCGCATTGAGCGCCGCGATGACAAACCCAGTAGAAGGTACGGGATGACGCCGATAGCCTCGTCCTGTAGTAAAGAATGAAGATCCTGTTTATACAGGCCTGTAGCAAAGATAATCCGGTGATCTATTGACTAAAACCAACACGTACATCTTGGGTAGCTGCGCCACGCGCGATGCTTTCGAATTTGACTTCGCCGAACCGTTCGTAATCTCAGATTACACCGCCAGAACAAGCTTGGCCTCATTGGCATGCGAGCCTATGTCCATCACCTCTATTGTCGAGAAAATACAGTCGACTTTTCAAAAGCGTATGGTGACGCGGGATATGGCAAAATCTTTCTGGGGATTGTTGAAAACCTATGAAGACGGCATCTTGCTCATTGATCTGGTCGATGACCGTTTCAGGCTGAATATATTTGACGGTGGTGGTGCCCATACCGTATCGGCAGAATATTCCAAAGTGGCCAAACCACCGCTGGACGGGCTGGAACGCACATTGAACAATCACTCGATAGAATATCAGGCTTTATGGCAAAGGGGGCTTGGCCGGCTTGCGCGCCAGATTACTGCCCATGGCGGGCTACAGGTCTTTGTAAATTGCGTGTATTTCGTCTCCACACCCGAACAAACCGAAGCAGAGGCCGAAAACATTCGCAAGATGAACGCCTATCTAGCCAAGGCTTATAGCAAACTGGAAACCGCCTTCGGGACGCAGGCGATGATCCGCTACCCCGAGGCCCTGCTCGCCTCCGATCCAGATCATAAATGGGGGGTCGCCCCGTTCCACTATAAAAAAGACACCTACGCATTTTTCATCCAGCAGGTGAAAGAGCGACTGTCATAGAATAGTTTGCGCAAAGGGCCAGCAGGCAGGACGGCGGCTTTGCTGCCGGTGCAGCACCATCCAGACCGCCATCCTTTTCAGCCTTTAGCCAGTGTAGCGCCCGGTCAAACTGGAAAAATGACCTGTCCATAACCGCCCCTGCCACTGTCCGTGAGTTAAAAAACGAACATCTCCTGATACTTAACTTGGCCATTGGACGGTGATCGATTGAGTTGACACTATGGTCGGACAAGATGCTATATGGGTCAAATTGCAATAGATGGCCCTCGTAATGACGCATAATCTTCTCCTCGGGCCCGACGCCCAGATCCGACAGTCCCTGCAGGCGTTGCGGGCGTTCCAAGGCAACGGACAAATCGCCGCGCCGCGGACAGACCTGCACGCAGGGATTTTTGTGAACACAGACCCCGAGGCCGCCGTGGCAGGGCGCTATATCGCGCGCCGTGACGGGTTGATTTCGCTTTCGATGCAGGCCACATCCGGCACCCAGGCCCGCTGGCAAGCCTTGCACATCCCCATGGGGCCCGCGCTTCTTGGCAAGGAACTGGCCACGATCGGCACCGTCATCCGTGCGCGCGCCGATACGCCAAACAGCATCCAGCTGTGCGTCCGCTCGGGCCAGAACGAAGGTTTTGTCGATACGTTTTTCAGCAAATCCCTTCAGGTGACAGCCGAAGAAACCACGCATCTTGATATCATAGAGCTCAACACCACACCTGCGCTTCCCCGCGAGGCTGCATGGCGCGACATGATCATGTTCTTCCCCGCAGGCGCGGTGGATATCGACATTCTGGATATGCGGTTCTTTATCGTGTGATCAACAGCTTGGTCCCGCCAGGTGTCGTGGAACGAAACACTGGCATATCTGTCGCGCTTGCCGTGAATAGTTTTTAAAAAACCGACAAACTCAGGTACCGTCTTGGAAAATATAAAAATAACAATTCTCGGTGGATCCAATTCAGTGATCGGTGCCGGATACACTGCCCGGCTTGTAAAAATCTTTAAAGATAACGGAGTTCCCTGCGAGATCCAAAATCTTGCGATCGGTGCAAACTCTGTGACACACGGGCTTTCAATTGCCAAGCGCACTGATCTGTCCGAAACAAATGTATTACTGATAGAATATACTATAAACGACTTTACAATATACCACAATTACAGCCCAGATGCCTGGCTAGATAGCTACGAAGGTCTGGTTCTTTATGTAAAAGAAAACTACCCGAATGCGACGATCATGCCCGTTATACTCGGGCGACGTGACAAAACATTCTTCAGAACGCAAAATAAAATGCGTGAGAGTATTTTAGAAATGGGTAGAGTGCATAACCTTCCCGTCGTCGACTTCGATAGGATAATGCACGAGGAGCAAGGAGAAAAGGCTCTTTCCGATATCTACAATGATGGTGCGCATTACAAAACAAATACACCTGTCGGCTACCTTGCATCACTTATCGTGAATAAAATAATTTTATCCACTCTACGACCGAAATCTATATATGCACCGGAAGCAAAAGTCTCAAGCAATCCTCTAAACAAAACAAGCATAATAGATATTCGGGAAATAGAACAAAATTTACATGCGAAAAGAACTTTTAAAAATTCAAAACACAACATCGAGACTGTTGTATTGAAAGAAGGCGAAAGCTTAGATCTGGACACGCACAAAAATGCTGTGTGTATTGAATATATATCAGCACCCAACAGCTGCGACATGATTGTCGAAAACTCTGCAGGCACGCGCATGCGAACCCACACGCGGCACGCGCGGGTAGAAGCAGATGGCAAGTTCAAGTTTCTCATCAAAAGCTTTGTGCTTTTGAAAGATGACTGGATCGCGGAAGACAACAATATATTGAAGATCACAGCCATGAGATCGGAAGCCGCAGAGAGAGAAAACTGCACTCTAATCCCAGGCTATAACCTTATCCCAAACAAAGACAGTGCCCCGCAGGAATTGTATCTAACTGTAGTAATGACGGATTGAAGCGTTACTCATCGCTCATTCCAATTGCGATAGAAACTATTTGCTCGAACACTTCCGGTGTTTCTGCCTTTTTATGTCCACCTTCATGATCGAACATAACAATCCGAAATTTACCGTCATTCGGGTTATGGTCTACAGGCACTCCCATCGCCTGACACAAAGGAGTTAAATGATCCAATAGATGGTGCTTATCCATTCTATTTTGCGCAATAATAATTTTTCCCGCCTTCAAGACACTTGCGCTTTTTGCCAAATTGATACGTTCAGGAAAATCCTGACGCATTTCATCCCGGCCTCTTCCACCAAAGCATATCCGGAAATATTTCTCTACTGCTCTATTATTATATTCAGGAATATCCGTTTGCGGATTTACGGCTATAGCCGTAATATCTGGCAACGATAATTGCATTCTAATCGCCGCGAAGCCACCGCCGCTCGATCCATATGTATATATATTATTTTGCGAAATACCTAGATAGTCAGCGATACTTTTTATACGGGCCGCAATAACGTCCTGAGGATCAAAATCCTGAGTGCCCGTGTACCAAGCAAGCCCCAGATCATCTGCAAGGAAAAGAGACGGGTCGGATATGTAAAGGCAATGTCCCGGAAAATGCGGCGCCCATGTCCACCGCTGGAACACTGGCGGCTCGTATTGTTGACGCAGCGCATCGCCTGAGAACATAACGAAAAGCTTGTCGCTATCCTTCTTGGGGCTAAACAAGAAATCGAACCGCATTCCGGATTCTTCAAACTGAATGAGAGAAGGCGCATTCAAATCGACTGGCGCATCTGCATTCCAACCGCATTTTACAACATTTTTTAGCTTTTCAAGTGGAGTTTTGCTTTGTTGCAACTTTGCCATTTACATCTCACTACCGTACACTTTGTTCAAATTTGCTATTATTCTTGTTACACAAAACAGATGCAGCTTCAAACCCGCTCTGCGCCAAACAGATTTCAACTCTCGCGAGGCTCGAACTGTCCGGTGGGCGATAGGGTGACCTGAGGCGTATAGCGCTGTATTTGCGCGGGATCTGTAACGTCAATCCCTACCAAAAGATCGCAGGTGGACAGATCCCCAAAAACCAAAACCTCGATCTGACCTGATTTCAAAACCTCGCGCAATTCTGAACAGGGTCTAAGAGTGCCAGTTTGTAGATCATAATCATAATAGTAAACGATTCCTACTTTCTGGTTTGCCTCTCCGAACGCCTTGATGCGCGCGATCATCGCGGCAATATGCGAGGTGTATTTGCGGAAATCATCCGCGAAGATCACGTCATAATGCTCGGTTTCGCTGGTTTTACGCCGACCTTGGCTGTGCATCATCGCGGGGCGCGGGAAGGCAGATCCATGGGGATCACCATCATATCGCAGCGACGGTGCCGTTTCGTGATTATGCAACTGGGCCGCGTAATATTCTTGACGTACACCGTAATAGAACCCCTGAACCCCCTTGATCGGATCCTCCGTCACAGAGCTCAATGCCTCACGCTGGAACGATACCGGACCGGTTGATATCCTAGCAAACGACAACTTGCCAAACTCTGCCTGCATCCGACGGATCAATTCGTTATCGGCCCCGAACCGCGCCGTATCCCAGTAACCTAAGCGCTCTCGAATTGGCCCCTTCTGGAATAGGAACGAGGACGTATTAAACAAAATAATTCCTGAATTGCCGCGGATTTTTGTAAACCTGAGTTCCTCTGATGCTCTTGCCTGTTCCGACGTGCACCCGAGCCGAGAAGGGTTTTCAAGCAAATAGCGCATCTGAATTTCGATCTTTTTTGGATGCGACCAATCATCGGCGTCATGGATCGTGACGAAATCTCCGCTCGCCTGATCCAGCCCGTAATTGCGTGCGACATAAGCACCACCGTTTTGCGGCATGCGGATCAGCTTGATGCGCGGATCGCGGGCGGCAAATTGCGATACAACCTCGCAGGTCGTGTCGGGGCTGCAATCGTCGATCACCAGAATTTCGAGGTTTTTCCAGGTTTGCTCCTGAAGCGAACGCAGCGCCGTCGGGATCATTTGCGCCGCTTCATAGGCCGCCAGCAACACGGTCACTTTCGGCCCGTCGGTCACGGGTGTCAGGCGCTCCTGAACCTCGAGCCGGTCATAGACCGTATCCCCGTGGGCGGTCAGCGAGACGGGGGCGATATCATAATGGCCCAGCATACGATTGATCCAGCCACAGCGCTGCTGGGGATCATCGTGATAATTCACCCATGCAAGCAGAACATCGGGATTGATCTCGCCCTGAAGGGATGCGTTTTCGAAACATGCCCGGCCTGCTGCGAAATCGGCCATGAAATAATTGCACAATAGCTTGGCCGTCGTGACCTGACGGCGAAATTCCAGCGTGGGGGCCGTGGTATAGGCGACGTCAAGATATTCGCGCGCCTTCTGGTAGCCTTGGGGTGTCTTCAACCGCATTTCCCACAACGCCAGTTCGCGCGCGGCATAGGCACGGTCGGCATCTTGCGTACTGTTGGTGACCAGTTCGGTCAATTCCGCAAGCGGCCGATCCGTGAAGCCCAGAACCGTCAGCTTGTCGCGGATCAAACGCACCCGTTTGAACGATTGCATCACAGACGCTGTCGCCGCCGCTTTACGCGCGTATCCGCGCTCGGCACCATAACGGGCATAATGGAGCAGCGGATTGATACCCGACTTTGCAACATCGGGGTAGGTTTCCAGATAGAATTGCGTATTGAAGCCTTTGCCGGGATCGCGCCCCATGGCCGCGCCGTATTTCAGATAATGAACTGCAGGTTCCAGTTCCGTGTCGGCGACATCGGGATAGGTCTCCATATACCATTTCGGATGGACTTGCTTACTGCGGCGGATCAGTTTGCAGGCCTCTTGCAGCGTCAACCCATCAAGAGGATCTTTATAAATTGTGTGTTTCGTCATGATGAGGGCCCTCGAAGGCGGAAATGGAAAGGGAATAAGAAACCATCTGGATGGCGCACATCACACCCGTTCGTGTAGATATGGAAATTACATATATTATCACGCAACTTGCGCAACCAGCCTATTGCCGCGCTGCCGCAATAATACACGGATTTGCGCAGACCCCGTTCCCTTAGGCCAACGGCGCGCCGACGACAACTCCCCCGCTTGGAAGGCCGGCAAAAAGCCGCACATACAGAGGCCGTCTGCATGCCATAGCTTGATTGACATATTATTCGCGTTATGTCCTAACCCCAGCAAGTTAAGGGAGGTCGAGTGATGAACAATCTGCATATCGGGCCGGATGCTGGCGCGCGGTTCCTCCTGCAATCGCTCAAAAACCATCAGGGCAAAGGCAAGATCTCCGGCACCGATACGCATGTGATGGAGGGTGTGTTCTTCTCGCTCGATCCCGACGCCAAGATCACCGGAACCTATACCACCCGCCCCGACGAGATGGTCTCGTTCCGGCTGCGCCCCGAAAAAAGCACCCCGCGCTGGCAGGCACTGCGCCTCAATCTGGGCACACTGGACCTGTCGCACTCGATGGTGTTGGGTCTGGCGATCAAAAGCCGTGCACCGGTTTCAACCACCACACGAGTCTGCCTGCGCGCGGGTCTGAACGGCGAATTTGTCGACACGACCATGCCCAAAACACTGGTATCGTTCGCAGATTCAAGTGTGCATCTTGATGCGCTGGAACTGGACAAGGCGCCGGGCCTGCCCCGCCAACCCGACTGGCTGGATCTGATCTTTTTCTTCCGCAATGCCGAAGTGGCCATGGATTTACAGGACATCCGCCTGTTTGTCTTGTAACAGATATGACCAGCCCCCCCTCCCCCTTACCGGCCACCGCGCAATATGATCTGGCGATTGTCATTCCGGTCTGGAACCTGCCCCGCGATCTATTCACGCTGCTAGGCCAGATCGCGGATCTCGGCATTGCGAGCGAAGTCCTGATCTGCGATGATGCCTCGGGCCCGCCCTGTGATCCGGCAACCATCGGGTTTGATACATCACAGCTGGGGCCCACACGGTTGCGTTATTTGCGCGCCGCGCATCAGCAAGGGGCGGGGCACGCCCGCAATATGGGGCTGGACCATGTCGACGCCGCCAATGTCATGTTTTTTGATGCAGATGACCAGCTGACAGACCAGCTGCCTGTTATCATCGAGCGTCACATGCGTGCAGGCAACGCGCGTCCCGATTTTACCATATTCCGCCATTCCGATACCCGTGTGCGCGACCAAAAGGGCCGCGAGGGCACATTCGACGGTGACGAGGCCCAGTGGGATCTGGCCATGGGCACGGACTGCGCACGCGTGCTTGACCGCCAGCAGGCCGCGCATCTGTCCACGATCAGCGCCTATCCTTGGAATAAAATCTACCGCACCGATTTCTTGCGCCATAATGATATCCGCTGCTCGGAAACGGTCGTGCATAACGATATCGCCCTACACTGGCTTGGCTTTGTGCGCGCGAAAAACATTCTGGCGCTACGCAATATCGGGGCCGTGCATGTGGTGGGCGCACGTGACCATCATCTGACCACGCGGCGCGGCGCGGAGCGGCTGTGCCTTGCCGAGATTTTGCATGATGTCACGACCGGCATACGCAACAGCCCCCACCACACACTGTTCATGCGCCACTATATCCAGTTCGTTGATACGATCTGCCGCTGGAACATGAACCAGATCGATCCAGAGATCCAGGAGCGGTTCAAAGCACTGGCCATGCACGCCTATCTTGATTTCACCCCTGAGGAATTTCACTTTTTCGCCCATTGGCAGCCCCGGCGTGCCCATGAGATTGTGGCCTTCCTACTGAATGAGGGGGTCTAGCCCATGTCCGCGATCAGCTTTATCGTGACCACCTACAATATTGCCCCCTATATCGAGGCCTGTCTTGAAAGCGTCGCCGCCGTGGCGCGTGCGGGCGACGAGGTGATCATCATTGATGACGGCTCGACAGACACGACCGAAGCGCTGATCCATGCATTCGGCGCGCGCGGGGCGTTGGCCCATGGCGTGATCTACAAGCCCGTAATCTTGGGGACCAATACGATAGGTGGCGTGGGGATCGGTGCTAATATCGGACTTTGGGAAGCCCGGTGTGACACTGTGTTTTTCGTGGATGGCGATGACTGGATTGATGCGCAGGGCTTCAACAAGGCCCGCGCGCAATGGGCGTTGAATACCCATGATATCATGGTGGCCAATTACCGTGTGTTTGATGAAGACAACGCGCAATACCTGCCCCCTGCGGATAATCGAAACTGGTTTGATATCCCCACGATACGCAACCACCATGCCGCCCAAACCGCAGCACTTACCTTCATCGCGGTGCCATGGCGCAAATTCTACCGCCGCGCCTTTCTCGTCGATCACAGCATTACCTTCCCCGAAGGCGATTTCTTTTTCGAGGACAATCCTTTCCATTGGGATGTGTGTCTGGCGGCACGTGATATCGGCTTTGCCAACCATGTTTTGTGCTATCACCGCACCAACCGTCCCGGACAGACCATGGCGTCTACCGGATTGGAGCTGGCGGCCTTTTTTACGCATTTCGAAACGATCCAGCGCAAAATCTCCGGCAGGGATGGCCAATTCGAGCTGCTGGCCGCGCGCTGGCTTTTGAACAACATGACATGGCATATGGACCGGCTGGCCCCGAGCGCGCGCTACAGCTATGCACGCCGTGCGACACATAGCCTTGGCCAGATCCATCCATCCATCTGGCAAGAGCTGGAGCGTAGCGAGGCGCCAAAACCGATCTGGGCGGTGGTCAACCGCCTGCGCGACGGCGACATCTGGGGCCAGATCGACGCATGGCACCGCCGGGATTTACAACGCGATATGCATGATCTGCGCGACACCCTTGCCCCCGTCATCGAGATGGCCCAGACCCAGCGCAATGCCCACCTTGCGCAAAGCGCCTCTGATAGCTTCGCAAGCTTGTCGCAAAAATATAAAGGCGTGATCTAGCCCTTGCACCTGTGGACCTTAGCATGTCCATTGGGCCCAGGTACGTCCCGAACGAACGCAACTAAAGAAACGACGAACTTGGATTAAGGCTCATAGGTTTTTCATGGCAGAACTGACATTTCCGGAAGCCGAAGCCGCCCATGTACGCGAAACCTATACCAAGGCGCAGGTTATCTTGGAATACGGATCGGGTGGCTCTACACAACTCGCAGCAGAGATGCCGGATAAACTCGTGATGAGTGTCGAGTCCGATCGCGACTGGGCCATCGGCCTGCAAGCAAAAATCGATGCCAGCACACCGCCATCACAGGCGATTGTGTATTATGTCGATATCGGTCCGACCGGGAAATGGGGCCGCCCTGTCAGCGACGATCACTGGCAGATGTTCCACCGCTATCCGATGGCGATATGGGACGAGCCGTTCTTCCGCCACCCCGATCTGATCCTGATCGACGGCCGCTTCCGCGCGGCATGTTTTGCGGCTGTATGCCTGCGCATCACCCAGCCTGTGCGCCTGCTGTTTGACGATTATGCCGATCGTCCGCTTTATCATGCAATCGAGCGGCTGTGCCCGCCGCAGAAAACAGTCGGGCGGATGGCCGAATTCGAACTGACGCCAGGCCTTGTAACGCCCAAAAACATCGGCTTCGTTATAAGTCTGTTTTCATGGGCCACCTATGCCAGTGGTGAAAAACCGAACTATACCCTGCCTGACTGGATGGCCTGATATAAGCCGGTCTGCCAAAGGCTGGCTTACTGTAGCGCCGCAGGTACATAGACCATATGTCAACTCCTGATATATGCCTCGGATCAGGGCTGCGGTGCCGGAAAACATGTATGATGGGTTTAATACCGGTAGCCGCCGGATTATCATTTATACACACGCTCGAAAGACTGCTATCTTTTGTGGTCCTGACATCTTTATTACCGCGAAAGGTAAATGACCTGATATGATCTCCCCGTCCCCTGCGCAGCCAGACCTTTCGCATGTATCCGATCTTTTCAAACTTTCCCACACGCCGCTTTTCTGGACACCAAAGTATCTGTTTTCCTCTTGCAGCCTTGAGCATCTGCCATTCGTTTTCTGGCTCGTGGATGTGCTGCGCCCGCGCGAGAGTGTTTCGATGGGGGTCAACAAGGCCGTAGCCCATTTCGCCATCTGTCAGGCTGTGAAGCAACTTGATCTCGATACCAGCTGCCACGGGTTCGGCTCGTGGGGCGGTAACTCAGGATCGCACAAAATACCTGATCCGTTACAAAAACATAATACAGAGCATTACAAATCCTTCTCCCAACTTCAGTGGGGCATGTCGGATGATGCAGCGTTGTGTTTCAACAATGGCAGTATCGATTTTCTGAATGTAGGACAGCGGCTCAACATCTCCCTACTCGACAAGCTCGAGGACAAATGGCTACCGCTCATGTCCGACCGCGGGGCGATTATGCTTTGCCACATCGAAAAGGCCGCAGAAATGCCAGAGGTCGTAGCACGACTTGATGCGCTACGCCAAAGATTTGCCCACATCGAATTCCACCATGGCGGTGGTACATTGATATTGTTGACCGGCCCGGCCCCGGCACCGGCTTTGCTGGAAATGGCCAAGGCGTTACAAGAGCCGGAAAATACGCAAAACATTCAACAGATGTTCGGCAAACTTGGCAAAGCATGCCGGATGGAAACCTTGTCCCCACAAGAGTTTTCACAAGCGCAAAGCCTTGGCGAAAAGCGCGATCAACAGGACGATAAAAACGAGCGTATCAACAAGGAATTGCTGGACCTTCGCAAAGCCTATGACCTTCGCCATAAAGCCACATCCATTCTGCAAGCCGAACTCTATGATATGAGGCAGCAGGCGCAAAAGGCGGGACCGGACAAAGCCCAAGCCCTGAGCCTTTCGCTTGATGCACGCGATGCACAATTTTCGGCCCTGCACGACCAGCTGGACGCGGTGACGCGCGAACGCAATGATCTGGCCCGTGTAATCGAAGAGAAGTTCAAATAATGTGCCATTGGGCGCGGTGCGCCGTTTTTAGATGCGTGGCGCGATTGCAAATATTCGTGCCACGCGGGATAAGAACTTAAATACATACAAACGACCTTCGGGGCACAGATTGAGAGAACGTGTCACGAGGGTGTACGCCTCATATGGAAGACAACGGACACGATCATGACTGCCAACACCCCCGCGCCTTTCAGAGATGATATGACACTCTCGGCCCCCGGCCTGCACGCGACCGCGGTCGCGCTTTTCCAGCCTGCACGCTATCGCAAAGCCGCCTGTAGCCTGCCCCACCTGCCCTTCCTCTTTTGGCTGGTGGCGGCGCATCGCCCGACGCATTGCTGCACTTTGGGGCTCGACAGTGGTGTGGCCCATTTTGCCATGTGCCAAGCCTTGAGCACGCTTGAGGGCACGCGTGTCGCACATGGAATTCTGGATGAGACACCGGCTTACAACGCGGATGATGTGTCACGCTACAGTCAGAAACACTACGAAGATATCTCGGTGTTGCACCCGTCAGATGCCGCACCTGAGTTCGGGGGTAAAACCGTCGATCTGCTTTTGGTCGAACACGCGATCACCGCCGATCTGATTGCACAGGTCGAAGCCGATTGGCTGCCCGTGCTCTCGGACAAAGGGCTGATCGTCATGTTCGGTCATGTTTCAGCGCAAGATGATCCGGCACTGGCATCGGCGCTTGCAAGGCTGTGCGAAGCCATGCCGCATTTCGAAATCCACAGTGGTGGTGGCCTGGTGCTTCTGGCGCCCGCAACCACTCTGCCTGAAAGCATAAGCGCGCTGATCAACAGCACGCCCCCCCATGCGCCCTTCGCGCCAGCTCTCGACATGCTCGAAACGCTCGGCGCGATCTATGAACAGGACACCAGCGTTCATGACGCCGATCCGGATCCTGCACAGGTCCAAGCGCATCAAGACCGGTTCGAACGCGATCTGGCCCGTGTCGAGGCTGCGGCCCTGCGCCAACAGCTGGACGGGGCTCATGGACTGTCCCCCCAGCCCAGCACTGTCCCCACAGCGTCTTTGACAGGCGATCTGCTAGGCGAAGAGGATTTTCTGGACCGCCTCCATCTTCGTAACCGCCGCATTGCAGAGCTGCACACCACGCTCGAGACACTGACCCAGACCAACGCCGATCTGGAAGCCGCACGTGCCACGCGGTTTGCCGAGCTTGCAGTGCTGACCCAAAAACTTGAACAAAAAGACACACAGATCGCGACTTACGAACGTGACAGCCAGAATGCCATATCCCTTGCACGCCGCCTGACGCTTCGCGAGGCACGTATCCAAGACCTGCTGGAAGAGATTTCGCGCAGACGCTACGAATATGGCCAGCTTCAGGCCAGACTGTCCCGGCGCGAGGCCGATCTCGCATCGCTGCACGCACAGGTCGATGCCCCCCAGCCCCACCTCCCCCGTTCCAGAGCACGGCGTGCGCTCGCCCGCCTGATCGGACGCTGACACGCTCGTTTCGCGCGCACGCCGTGCGCGCGTCACCCCCACCAAAAGACATGCAAGGACCTTGCAGATGCCCCTGCCAAACCTCCTGATCGCCGGTTGCCAGAAATGCGGCACGACATGGCTGCATCACTGCCTGAACAAATCCAGCCACGTCTTCGGCAGCACGCCGAAGGAGCTGAATTATTTCAATTCCAAATCCTACCTGCAAAAGCAGGACGCATACGAACAGGTCTTTGCCCAAGCGGGCAAAGCGCGCTGGCGGATGGAGAGCACGCCGCATTACTTCCGCCTGCCAGAGGGCAAGCAGGATCTGGCCAAGCGCGTCTATGATCTATTAGGCCCCGAAACCAAGATCATCGTCATGTTGCGTGATCCCGTAGAGCGGTATCTGTCGAGTTACACCCATCACATGATGCAAGGGCGGTTCGAATATACCCCGCTGATCGATCAGGCGACCGATCAGTACCGTATGTTGGGCTTGGGCGATTATGCCAGTATCCTGCATCACTGGCAGCGTTACTTCCCGAAACTGGGGGTATTTTTCTACGATGATCTGGAACGCGACCCCGTCAGACTGACCAATGACGTGATGTCCTTTTTGAATACCGAAAACGACATTCCCGATGCCGAGGTCAGTTTCCGCACCAATGACAAGGCGCAAAAGCAGATCACATTGAAAAACGGACAGGTCTGGGGCACATTGCCAAGCCTCGATCCGGATCTGCGCATGGAACTGTCCAGCTACTACCGCGCCGAAATCCGCGAACTGAGCGCCATGACAGGGCGCAGTCTGGCCCATTGGGCCCTTCCCGAACATGCTTTGAACGAACCCTCCTGACCCTGATATAATACATGTGAAAAAGACATGAAAATAAATCTGGTCAAGAGCCAGAGCATCATTCAGAGTAAGTCAAAACAAGCTATATGTATCTTCATTTAAGCTCCAAGTCTCCTCCTTCTTCGCACGGAGTCCTTGGGGTTAATGCACTGCTCCCCAACCCTGGACCGACGGAAGCTAGGTTTTCTCGGCTGCCTCACGATGACGGGCTGGTGACGCGATCAGGATAATATATGGCAAACGGCACTTTATATCCGATCGCGCTGTGAGGCCGGTCTTCGTTGTAGTGTCTACGCCGATCTTCCCACTTTTCGCGGGCGGCGGCGAGGCTCATGAACCAGTGCGCGTTCAAGCACTCGATGCGGAGCTTGCTATTGAACGCTTCGATGAGCCAGCTTTCCAATGCCTGAGAAGTCCAGCGTGACGTCTTTGGCACAGGCCCAGAGATCGACGTCGCAGGATATGAACTCGCTGCCGTTGTCGATCCTGATTATCTTCGGATAGCCGAGCCGAGCACAGACTTTCTCCAGCGTCTGCACGACGTTCTCGCCTCGATACGTGAAGCGGGGAGCTGCCGCCAGCCAAAGCCGAGAATGGGTATCCACAATCGTCAGGATGCGGAGCTTCTTGCACATAGCGAACTGATCGTGAACGAAGCCATCGCCTAGACATTGTTCGGGCCGATGAATTTTTGGCGGTCCTCCCGCAGCTGCGCCTTCATGCGACGCTTGGGATGTCTATTCCGGAGACAAGGCCCCAAATCATTGTAAATCATGCGGGTTTTCTTCATGTTGATGATCCATCTTTCCCGTCGCAGCAAAACATGCACATGGCGATAGCCATACCGCACGCGCGTCTCGCATATCTCCTTAATCCGCCTTTCAACGTCAGTCTGATGCGCCCACCAGAACTTGTAGTGGTAGCTGGACGCGTCGAAGCAGATGGTCCCGCAAGCCTTCCTTATCGACACGCCCCAGTTGACGCACATCCCGGTCACGATCTCTCGCATACGCCCAGGCTTTAGGGCTCGCGCCGGAGCCCGTCCTACAACATCTCCGGGTCCAGCCTCAGATCCGTGACGGGCGTTTCCTGTTCACCTTTTTTCAAAATGAACGCCTTCTGCGATACCTGTCCTAGCCACAAAAGCTTAGCCGAAAACTCCAGATTCAAACGGTCCAATTTTCAGGGGGCAGAGCAATTTGACCTGCCACGGGATTATTCCTCGACCTTCGTTTCATCGTCCGGCCCAACCTGAGGACGGACAATGAAGCGAACGAGAGTCACAGACGAGCAGATCATCGGCATCCTGGCCGAGCACGAGGCAGGCGCGACGTGCGCGGACCTGTGTCGCAAGCACGGTATGTCGGAGTGCTCTTTCTATAACTGGAAGGCCAAGGTCGGCGGCATGACGGTGTCGGGGGGGAAGCGGCTGAAGACGCTCGAGAACGTGAAACTGAAGAAGCTGCTGGCCGAGCAGATGCTCGATCTGGCCGCGATGAAGGAACTGGTTTCAAAAATGGTGACGCCTGCCGTGAAGCGCGAGGCGGTCGCGCACCTGAAGGCCTGGTTCGTGCTCTCGGAACGGCGGGCGTGCCGGATTGCCGGAGCGGATCGCAAGATGGTCCGCTACCATGCGCGAGCCGGGCGCCGGACACGGTGCTGCGTGGCAGGCTACGCAAGTTGGTCAACGAACGCCGGAGGCTCGGCTAACGGCGGCTCGTCGTGACGGCTAGCGCCGCGAGGGCGAGCCTTCCGGCATCAACCGGATCTATCGGCTCTAGCGTGAAGATGGAGGAGGATCAGAAAACGGTTCCGGGGACCAGTTTCCCGACCACACTGACGCTACGCAAGCGGAAGGCCCGGCGTAAGGCGGTCGGATGCGCGATGAGTTGCTCAACGAGACGATGTTCCGCAACCTCGCCCATGCGCGCGTCGTGATCATCTAGGCCACCGACGACAACACAGAACGGCCGCATTCGGCCCGGAATTATCAGACCCGACCGACTACGCCCGAACCCTGACCACCGCAATCGCCCGCCCCGCTGCGTGAGAGGAACGCTCCGCGGGTCGGGCGATTGCTCAACCCGCGCCAATCGGCGTGAACAACCACCGGGCTCCGGTCGCGGCTGAATGAAAGACCCGTGGCAGGTCAGTTTGATGCCGCCCCTTTGATAGCATTTACTGCAACAAAGGAGATTGACTATGGGATTGAAACGGACGGACGAATTCCGCAAGGATACTGTCCGCATCGCGTTGACCAGCGGGCTAACACGGCGTCAGGTTGCCGACGATCCGGGTGTTGGGCTTTCGACCCTGAACCAATGGGTGACGGCTCACCGTGACACGGATGTGGTATCGCCTGAGGATCGCGAGCCTGCGCGGAATAACAAGCGACCTCGGCGCGAGAACCGCATCCTCAAGGAGGAGAGGGATATCCTGAAAAAAAGCCGTCATGTTCGCGCCATTGGTCCGAGCGACAATGGCGGCCAGGTCTTCGCGAGCTAATAGCCATGAGGTTTCGGTTCGTCGAAGAACAGCGTGGTGCCTTCCCGATCGACCGGCTGTGCCGGATTTTGAATGTCAGCTCGCGTGGCTTGCGGGCTTTCGGGAACCGTCCCGCCAGCCGCAGGCAACGCACTGATTTGGTCGCTCTCTCCCACATCAAGGAACAGTCGTGTCTGAGCTTGGGCCGCCACGGTCGCCCACGAATGACCGAAGAACTAAAGGAGGCTGGCGTCGGTGTCGGACACCGGCACGTCGGTCGCCTGATGCGCGAAAACGGGATCACCGTTGAAAGAACGCGCAAGTTCAAGGCGTAGACAGACAGCAATCACACGTTCAACATCGCCCCGAACCTGCTGGATCGCGACTGCAAAGCAGATCAGCCGAACCAGAAACCGGCGGGCGACATCAGCTACATCTGGACCCGTGAGGGTTGGCAGTATCTGGCGCTCGACCATTGTCCTCGGACCAATGGCGGACAAGGTCTCGCTCCTCGATCTGCATTCCCGGCCTATCATTGCTTGGGCTGTCAGCAATCGCATGAAGCGTGACCTGGCGATCCGCGCATTGAAGATGACAATCGCGTTCCGGCAACCACCCAAAGGCTGCATCTTCCATAGGTGCGCAGCACGGGGCAGCCAATACTGTTCGCATGATAGCCAGACGATCCTGCGTCAGCATAGCTTCAAAGTCTCCATGAGCGGCAAAGGTAAATGTTATGACAATGCGGCCGACGAGACATTCTTCAAAACCATCAACGGCTTTTACAATCCGCGGCGGCGGCACTCAGCACTGGGCTGGCAAAGCCCCGTCGCCTTCGAATGGAAAGTGGCTTAAACGAGCACTTGGGGCGGTACAAAAGCGCAACAGGTCCACATATCCTTCAATGTAGACACATTCATCATTTGCTCGGCCACAAGCTTCTTGTGCGTAGAATTCGTGGCCTTCTGCTTTCTCGCATCCGACACTTCCATGCCGCCAAACTTGGCTCGCCATTTATAGAAGGTCCCATCGCTGACACCGTGCTTTCGGCACAAATCCTTCGCGCAAGTCCCGCCTGATGCTCCTTCAATATCCCGCGGATCTCGTTTTGCGGGCTTTCGCGACCCCACCCAAGCCACGGTCCCCTTGAACACCGTGAATTTTGATCGCTTCATCGCCTGTCTCCTTTGATAGGAACAGACTAACCCAAAAGTACGGATTTTCTGAGGATCAGGTCACAGAAGCAAATCAGAATAAATGAAGCAATATCCCGACATTGCATGAAAAATGCGCATCACACTAATTTTTCAAAATGCCATTATATAAGCTTTATTTACAGGCTGAGGCTTTACTTTTTCGCTTCCATAGCTACTCGGATACCGTGGTCAACAACCATACCCATTAAAGCAAATGCCCGACTACGATCAACCGGAACAATCCCTTCAACATCAGATATCCGATCATCTACGGCAGGTGCTTCAACATCGTAAAGAGGTGCATAAGCAGGAAACTCTACACCATAGCGATTTTTAAGGATTATCAAATCTTGCGAAGCCGCCTCGGAGACTTGCTGCGCAGCCTGTGCATAGAGCTTCGGTTTTGATGGCGGTCCTATCTGCCTGTCAAAACGATCAAGTAAACGCCATAACTGGCGAATTCCAGTATTTCCGCTTTGAACTGATCGCCCTGCTTGAGCCGGATAACGACGCAAAACGTCAAGGGCGAACATCACTTCTCCGGACAACGACTCATTAGTTGGCTTACTAGGGACACTAAGAGAAGAAGGCCCTACTCCAGAGCACACGAAATCTAGAACATCAGTGACAATATCGCCTGAAACCAAATTTTCACGTACGAAAGCCCGTACATCCGCCTTCACACCAAAAGCGATTTCATACTGTTCAACAACCCATAACAACTTGGCATCGAACTCACTTGGCAATATTATTCCTGGTTGTGACTTTATACTCTCCTGCATACGGGACAAATAATAAGCTGCGGGTTCTCTTAAATATACCAAAATCTTAACTTCACGGCGCATTCCTTTAATATAATCCGCCAAACCCTTCAAGTCACCAGCAGACAAAGAAAAGTCCTGTTCATTCGTCAACTCTTCACATGACAAAAATATATTTTCTGCAGAACTTTCTCTCACATTAAGAAGCAACCGATCAAGGCTTCTTTTTTGGCTAGGTTGAATATCTCTGAATTCCTTGCCCTTAGGTCGCAAGAAGGATTTGAGATATCTTTGTTTAAAATCATCATCAACAATCGGATACTCCACTCCTGCACTTCCAATAAAATCTTTGCTTTCACTAAAAAACTTCTGCAAAGATGTCGTTCCGGTCTTAGGAAATCCTATATGTAATATTATTGACAAGGTAAATACCCCCCATTTTCAACTTCCAACGCAGATAAATTTAAAATTACATCAAATAATGCATTTTTATCAGTTTTTTCATTAATACTTAATAGAAGAACCTTTTCAGTTATTTTTTCAATATTGAAGTAATGAATTAATGAATTAATTAATTTAATACTTGAAGGTCCTTTTAAAAAAATAATTTCGGGCATCGGATCTTCATGTTTTCTTTGCATTAAAACATATAATAAAATTGATGCAAAAAAGGGGCCTTCTACAAGAACAACAGAAGGCATCGAATGGCCTATAGGCGCCTGCCTCCAAGGTTTCATAACATAGTCAGGCAAGAATACATCGACATTTGGTGGAGCTTTATTCAACGTGGCACGTTGAATTTCCTGTTTACTGTCAATAAAATGGACTTTAGTCTTGCAGTCAACTGGGGCAATACGCTGTCTTAGCCGAGAAAGCCCCTCTCCTTCCATCGAAACTGCGTACACATGCTTATAGCCAGATTGCAATGCAAGCTTGATGATCGGACGTGTGCTATACTGCATATACCAATGCTTAGAGGTATGTTGGATAATTTCGTCTACCGCTTTCCATTCATCGGAGCTAAGCGCTTTATTGAGCGATAATGGCTCGTCAGCCGCGCCTTGGACGACACTGTCAGAAGTAGATTTATTAGAAAAAAAACTTTCTGGTAGAAAGGCTTCAAAATTAGAGTCTCCCAAAGCTTCTTCTATTTCACCCGAAGCACCAAAAACTTGTGACGCGAAATATGATAGCGTGTTCCTATCAGGCAAAGAATGACCGCCGTGCCAATCTCCAATCGCCAATATTGTTTGATTATCCAATCTATTAATCCCCAAGTGCAGAGCATTAGGATCATACCCCATTGCTGCCACGAGTGGCTTTGCATGATTTTCAAGATGGTCAGGATCGTCGATATTTTGCATCAAAATGATGCTATTTTTACGTTTTCCGGAGCCGTAAACTTTTGTTAGATCTAAACGCCTCTTATCACGCAACTCTACAGGTATTTCATTATAAGATTGGCATCCAAAGCAATATTCTAAAAACCCACTTAAATGATTTTTGAAGAAAAATTTTTCTATTTCTACTTGTGGGTTCCAAACAATAGCCAATGACCCTGGTAACTCATGTGATGCACGTAATGCAGCGTACCCACCTTGGGACCCCCCCAGCATAACAACTTTTCGATATTTTTTACAAACCACTACGTGACGCAAAAGCGCATCAATTCTGCCAGCCAGATCGTATTCAGTTGTACCTGAAAACCATCCAAGGCGAAGGCGCCTATCTACTGCCATCGTTGAATCACTTAATAGTAACCGATCAACATTCTCCCCTAAGGGTATGTTCTGACCAGAAAAAATAGGTAAAGTTAATTCCGATATTTTTTGTTTTTGAACAGCGCCATGAAATATCACTGCAAGATCTTTGCTCGACGCATCATGATAAAAAAAATCTAAAACATTGTCACCATCTTCGATTGTATGCACACCTGTATAAAATCGGTCAGTGCTCAAAAAATCTTCAAAGGAACTATAACGATACTTTCCGCCTGAAAAGCCAGAGATATTTCGTTTTTTTCTTGGTTGTAATTGGGTCATCTCTGCCTCAGCATGCATCTTTTACAAAAAAGGATCTTCAGTAAAAAAAAGCGGTTTATGTCATTCAAGTGCCGCAACGGAATATTCTTAATATGGTTTCGGACGGATACAAATTTATACTGGGCATATGATTCACCGACTTAAATACCCTTTCAAAAATTGACGCAAGGGAAGTCACTCCCTATTCCGTGAAGCACTTTCAGTCATTCAATCAGAATTTAAGAATTATGCAACCCCCTGAATATATTGATTTTAAAGCGGATGCCAGTAGATCTCATTGCTAGTGGCTCGTGAGTGGTTGATTGGGCCAATTTTGCTTGACCCCGAACTCACTGGAAAAGTCCATGCCCATCACCGGATACATCAGCGCGTCTGCCTGTCCATCTGCTAAGATCCATTTCGATCTGCCGCCTGGGCAAGTTGTCAAGACTGAGCCGCGTTCGCCGATGCACCGTAGTCGAGCTCGACGCTGTTGGCGAAGCGGGATCTTACCCGAATTACGGTTGTAGAAATCGCTCCCGGTGGACCGCAATCCGAACTCGTCCGCAGCGATGGGCATGTAGGAAGTGCAAATTTACTTGGCAGGCCGGATCGGCTCTTCGTTTTGCCCGCGTGCATCGAGCCAAGCTATTCATCGAGGTCATGCGCAACATGCTCAACCCTGACGATGCATAGCTCTCGTGCCGAAAGCTCGACCGCCGGCTTAGAGTTTCCGGGAGATGTTCTGGCGCTGGCGGATGCTAGCTTTGAAACAATTTGATATCGTCACACCAGATATGCTTTCCGAGATCATAGAGACCGAAGGCACAGCGCAGCGTGAGAGCCGTAAAGCCTCCCGGTAATGGGTGCTCTACGATCAAGAACCTCGCAATAGAAATCGGCGTCAGAGCTGCCACGAAAGCGCTGCTATGAACATCCGAAGCGCAAACCGCCGCAAGCAATAGCCAATCCGCTCAAGGAGCCGATACTGGGCATCGTTGAACGATCTGGTGTAGGTTTTTCGGGCAATCATCACCTGATCAAGGGACCACCACCACGGTCTGACATGAGCCCCTAAAACTCCTCTAGATTTGTGTAGCGTCCGCCAAAGAAAAGGACGGATAAATGAAGGCATGCTTCACAGATGAGCAGATCATGCGATGATCAAGGAACAGGAAGCCGGTGGGAAGACCGCCGATGTATGTCGGCGGCATGGGGTCCGCTCAGCGATGTTTACAAATACAAATCGAAGTATGGCGGGATGGAATCTTCTGACGCAAAGCGATTGCGGGCTTTGGAGGACGAGAACGGCAAGCTGAAGAAGTTGTTGACCGAGCTGATGCTCGAATGAGCCCTTGTCCGCCATTGGTCCGAGCACAATGGGCGAATGCCATGCTCCGAGACATCAATTTAAAAATGGTGACGTCCGTTGAGAAGCGGAAAGCGATGGCGCATTTGATGGAGGTCCATCAGGTCAACCAGCGACGGGTTTGCGATGCCCTGCAAGTGGATCGGTCCTCGGTGCGATACCTGACGCGCCGTGGCGATGACGCTGAGCGACGCGATGCGATCAAACGGCGATCCATAAAACAGCGACGGTTTGGTTGTCGTTGCGTCCATGGGATAATTGCGCGGGAAGGTTGTGCGGCGAACCACAAAAAGGTGCGGCGCAGAGGTGGCAGGAAGCGTGCGTTGGGCACGTGAAAGCCGATGATACGAACCGATGTTGGAGCTTGGATGTCGTGTCTGATGCGCTGACAGACGGTCGCCGTTTTCGCATTCTGGCCGTCGACAATGACGTCAATCGCGAGAACTTGGTGCTGGTCGCGGCACATCATTATCAGGCCAAAGGGGTGCCAGAAACGATTGTATCAGCCAACGGCCCTGAGTTCACCAGCATCGCGATCCTTAAATAGGTTCAGGAAATCGGCGTCGATTGGCTTCACATCGCGCCTGGAAACCCCCAGCAGAACGGCTTCATTGAAAGCTTCAACAGCAAACTGCGAGACGAGCCTCTCAACGAAACGCTGTTTGGAACATTGCGCGATGCCCGCAACACGCTTCAAGAATGGGACGAAGATTACAGCTGGCGCAGGCCACATTCAGCATTGGGTAACCTGAAACCGATGGAATTTTTGCAGAGAAAGACAATGGACAAGATGGCGGCCTGACGCCAAAGATTTAACCCCAAGGACACCGCCAAGAGCTGGAGGGAACTTAGGGCTCAGCTCAAAGGCCGATATGATCGAAAGCCTCAGTCGAATATCCGTTCTTTACTGCCGTGGTCGGACTCCAGCACATATCAGATTGTCGGCAGTTTTCCCCCTCCAAGCGTAGGTTCAAGCCGGTGATGACAGCTTCCGCTTTAAAGCCACTGCAGCCTTAACGGCGCGAAAACAGCGGGAGGGCAATGATATTTTAACCCAAGCCTGAAACTTGAAACCTGACCTAAAAGTGGCTCAGTTCTCGATGGAAAACCCGGCTCACTTACGCGTGGCAATCTACAACTGCCTGCAAAGGCACCGCACTGTTGCCAACCGACAGCGACACACTTGCCGTATTGCCATCAAATAGCGCCAGAACCGCAACATGGCCGCCGTAGCTTTCCCCGAGGCGACTCTAGGACAGCCGTCGCCGTCAGCCCCGCATGAATGCGATGACCTCGCGAACCCATAACAGCGGACGCAATTGCGCACAGCTAGGTCTTGCGGGCTTCGAAATATCTCGTTCTCGTGATCTAACGAACTGTAGCGGATGCCAATGTCAAAGCCGAGAGGAGAAGAGGATACACTGCGTCGAACCTCTCGGACAGCGCCTCATGGCCTAAGACCTCGACTGACGATTGTTTTTGTATCGTTATAATAAACGGTTGTACTGCCCTCGTCATACCGATCACGAAAACCGAGGAGTAAATTCGTCTGGGGAAAGGTATAAAATGGTAATCAGCCATTTTTGCAAGAGAGACCAACGTTGCAGATAGAAAACGTTCCCCGCAACGATTAATGTATCACTCAAAAAATGCTGATTACACCAATTTATACCAAATTTCAATTAGGAAAAAGGTACATCAAATCACAAATGAATCTAGCATGCTTCCACTCACTTGATTTGTCAACATTATTAACCTCGTATTCGGCCGATCTTATAAAACTATCTTCAAATAAAGATCCAAAACGAGAAATTGCTAATGGTAAAATTTCCTTTACTAAGTCTTTTTCTTTTGGACCATTTACGCGTGCATATGACGCCTTACTACTTTTCTTATCACTTCCATAATAATTCAAAACAACCGGTTCTTGCAGAGAATGAGCAGAGATATCATCACTTATCAATCCGCCTTCAGGTAGGTCTCCCGTAAAAGGATATGACATTAAGTCCGGACAACAAATGTTTATTATGTCATAATTAAGCCTATTGCCAAGGAGGTACTTATATGTTGGTGCAGACATTGCAACTTTCAGAAACCCCCACGAAAAAAGAGGCATAATTGAGGTATCCATATTTGAAAACCCAACATTTCCATAATGTAATCTTGACCTATAATCACAATAATGATGTATTTTGGAGTTTTTATCTGTAACTTTCAAATCGGAACTATCATAAGCTGATAAATATTCTTCAAACGCCCATTGTTTTATTTTTTGATTTTTCATCTGTTCGTTTTGCGGTATTTTATTTATTCTAAACTCCATAGATCCGCGCATGGTAACTGGGTCTATCGCGCAAGCTCCACTCACTTTTAAATACTGCCTGCTGCTTACACTTCCGCCAAAGGATACTGATCTCTTAACTCCAGCATTTCGAAAAAGATTCATAGCATATGCTTCCGAAGAAGAGAGATTAGCCCCACTAGCAAACCATGTGGGTTCATCTTTCATCGGTTCATTCTTTTCTTTTAAAATATCTGTGGCAATTTTTTGATCTTCAGATCCATTTTGAAAAGTATACCCATAGAAACCCGTTCCGAACCCAGAAATAAGCAATGCCAATGCGGCCCTAGAGTCTTTACCCCCAGACAAGCTTATAGATACTTTTTCATTTTCATGCTTGAAAGTATTAAAAATATTTCTCCATTGCGTTATGAAATTAATTAGTTCTTTTTTATAATTATCAGCACTTCTGTTTTGAATATTCTTTTCGAAATACTTAACGACTGTTATTTCTGGCTTGTTATTAAAAAAATCAATTTTAATATATTCATTTGATGGTAGTAAAATTGCGTCTTTAACTGCAGTACGTTTGCTCACGATTTGTCCGTAATCTCTTCCGCCTTTACTTATAGAATAAACTGCCAGGGCAGGCGGATAGATCTCCGGCGTGTACCCCATAAGTTCCATCTCACGGCAAAGGATAAGCAAGCTATTGCTCAGTATCCAATTAGAGTCTTTCTCCCATAAAAATATAGTCCCGCCACCGATAGGATCGGTGTTTATATAAAAGCAGTTTTCAAAATTTTCACCGATCAAAAAGTTTCCATCGATTAATAAACTTCTTACACTATCATTTTTATTTTCATGTTTATATTTGTCGAATCCAGGTTTTCCGGATATTATAAAATCTTCCCCATAGCCTATTCCAAAAAAGAAATCCTTGAAGCTATCGGGCTCAAGCCTTGAAGAAAGAACAAAATAATTATCTTTCACAATATCTTCAGTGATTAGTTCGGTTGGTACGTGGTGTGCAAGAAGGCCCATTTCATCAATCCATTAATTTTACAGAATAATAACTTAAAAATTATTCCATGAGGTTTCACAAGGTATCTTTTTATTATAATATATCACATATCGATAAAAATCAATTTGAAAAACTAATAACAAAGAATATATTTTATTATTCATAGAGGTGAAAATTATACTAAAGTGATAATCTATTTTTTATATTATTTATTAATATTACAGATTACTACTACAATTTTTATAATTAGCCAATAATATGATATGAAAACATTACAATGACGCTTTTATTACCAAATAATGCAGATTAATACATTATATTACTAAACTTAAACGCATTAATTAATTTAATGGCGTTAAAAATAAAGGAATTCGTTTGTACCGGTGATTTTTGACATGCCGTTGTAGTATGCGGACATTCTTAGAGAATTGCCCGCAACCTTGATCCAAATTCAGTCTGCGCCGAACAGATCGCGGGTAAAGACCTTGTCTGATACATCACGGATGTCATCGGTGCAGCGGTTGGCCACGATCACATCGGCTTCGGCTTTGAACGCAGCCAGATCATTGACCACACGCGAGCCGAAGAAGGTCTCGTCTTCCATCACGGGCTCATAGACCACAACCTCGATCCCTTTCGCCTTGATGCGCTTCATGATCCCCTGGATCGAGCTTTGGCGGAAGTTGTCGGACCCGGCTTTCATCACCAGACGGTAGATACCAACAGTTTTCGGCTCTTTCGCGATGATCTGGTCGGCCAGAAAATCCTTGCGCGTCCGGTTGGCATCCACAATCGCGCGGATCAGGTTTTGCGGCACCTGATCATAGTTGGCCAGAAGCTGTTTGGTATCTTTCGGCAGGCAATACCCGCCATAGCCAAACGAGGGATTGTTGTAGTGATCGCCGATACGCGGGTCCAGACCGATGCCTTCGATGATCTGGCGGCTGTTCATACCGCCCGACATCGCATAGCTGTCCAGCTCGTTGAAATAGGCCACCCGCATCGCCAGATAGGTGTTGGCAAACAGCTTGATCGCCTCGGCCTCGGTCGGGCCGACAAATTGCACGGGCACGTCTTTTTTCAGTGCCCCTTGCAACAGCAATTCCGCAAAGACCCGCGCCCGCTCGCTCTCTTCGCCCACGATGATACGCGACGGATATAGGTTGTCATGAAGCGCGCGGCCCTCGCGCAGGAATTCTGGGCTGAAGATCACCTGTTCGGTGTTCATCTCTTCGCGGATACGCGCCACGAACCCGACGGGGATGGTTGATTTCACGACAATCGTGGCCTCGCGATTGCACGCGATGACCTGAGCGATCACCGCCTCGACCGTGGAGGTATCGAAATAGTCGTTTTGCGCATCGTAATTGGTCGGGGTCGCGACGATCACGTAATCGGCCCCCTCGAAGGCCGGGGTCGCCTCGGTGGTGGCCACAAGATTGAGATCTTTGGTCGCCAGATACTCTTCCAGCTCGCGGTCTTCGATCGGTGCTTTTTTGGCATTGACCATATCAACACGGCGGGCATCCACATCGATCGCCACAACGGTGTTATGCTGGGCCAGCAAAACCGCATTGGACAGACCGACATATCCCAGCCCGGCAACAACAACTTTCATGTGATATCCTTGTTTAGATTTATTTTTTTGCATTTCAATAACAACTATATGTCCATGTGCCAACGATGCGGCGCATTTCTTTCGCCTTATAAACGCACGGTTTCAGAGCGCTTTAAGATAATTGCACCATAATATGCACACATCCGTTTTACGGCTATTTTCCGCCGTCCTACAAGCAGAATGCTGCACATGCAAAATGATTTGGCAAAGATATGCCTAACGGTTTTGGCTCCACTCCAGCACCCGCGCATGCGGCACATTCCGGCGACGCAGGAGCCCGTCACGGATCGCGCGCCCGATCAGCGCCAGAAACACCCCCCGCTCGCCTGGATGCTGTCGTGCCTTCATCAGCCATTTCGGCAAGATCAGCAGCAGCGCAGGCCAGAACAGCCATCCCGCCGCCAGCCGGTACAGCATCAACAGGTTGCGGTGATAGTAATAGACCTTCCACAGCGGTCGGAACCGGCCGCGCTGCTGGCCTGTGAACGTGCTCAGATCATGTTCGAACCGCACCCGCGGCTCGAAGCAGATCCGCCCGCCCTTGGCCGACAGATCCAGAGTATAAAGCCCGTCATCCCCGTAGATGAACAATCCCGGATCCGGGTAGCCCACCCGTTCGATCCCTGCGCGCGAAATAAAGAACCCCACGAAAGAGGTCACATCGATTTCGACCGGCGCCGCGCCTTCATAGGTGCTGGGTGCCAGATGGAACCCGCCACGCCCCTGCCTGATCGTGCGCAAAAACTCGCGCCCGTGCCAGAAAGGGTTGCGCGAAGGCCGGTTCATCTCGCAAATCTCGCCACTGGGAAAATAGACTGCGGCGGCCAGCCCGTCCCAACCGGTCAGATCAAGATCTTGAAACCGTGCAAGCGCGCCCGGCTCGGGGCGGGCGTCATCATCCATCACCATCAGCCAGTCGGGATCAAAGTGCTCCACCGCCAGACGCATCCCGCGATCGAACCCCCCTGCCCCGCCACGGTTCTCGGGCTCGCTCACGATCAGCAGCCGCGGATCGTTCTGGGTGGAAAGCCACGCGCCGGTGCCGTCATCGGAGGCATTATCGACCACAACGATATGGGCCAGTTCACGGGCCGGGGCCGATAGCAGCCGCGCCAAGGTCACCTGCAATTGCGCCAGTCGGTTATAGGTCACCACAACGGCGGCCAGCCGCTTGTGGGTGGCCCCTTGCCCCCCCGTGTGCACGCCCTGCGGCGTCTCGCGTTCCGACATGACTGCGGCCCCCATGATCTGCGCCGCTCTTTGGCCATAGATGCCGGGTGATGTCAATTTATACGCGGGCCTTAGGGGCCGGTGTCGATCCTGCGGCCTGCGCGGGTTCGGGGGCGCGGCGAAGATCGCCCACATCGTTTATGTACAAACAATCAGGCAGATCCGGCCGCCTCCCCTGCCCTGCCCGCCAATGCTGTCGAAAGCCGGACCTTGAGCGCGTTCATCGCCTGATCGACCACCCTGATATGCGGCCCCTGGATATAGATCCGCAACTCGGGTGCATTGCCAGACAGCCGCAAATGCACAGACAGGCCGTTTGCAAAATCGCATCGCAGCCCGTCGGTTTCTTCGATGCCCACGAGGCGGCCTTCGGGGTGGAAAAACCGTGCCCGATACTGGGGGTCAGTGCAAAGCGCGGATAAAACAGCGCCCGCCCCTGCCCTGTCAATCTCGGCCAGCCGGTCGGAGCGTTTGGCCGCTGCACCCAGATCAGCCACCAGCTGCGCCACCGTTTTGCCCTGCCCCCATGCCTCGGTCAAAACACAGAGCAGCGGCAGATAGGCATCGCGGGTCCACAGCGGTGAAATATTGATTTTCCCAGATATCTGAAATCCCAGAATAAAGCCGCCATTGGCCTCGAACCCGATGACGCGCGGCGGATCGCCTCGATCCATGTGTAATCCCGCATCGACCGGCCTCTGTTGGAGGGCCGTGGCCGATGACACCCGTGCCATTTGCGCCAACACATAGGGCGAGCCGATCCGCGTCAGATGCACCTGCATGCCGCCTGTGTGCTGACGCAGCAGATCGTTGCAATTGACCGGCGTGCAGATGTCTGTGGCCCCGACCGCCTGCGCCGTGATCCACCCCAGAAGATCACCCGCCACGATGCCGCCCTGACCGTCCACCAATAGCGGCCGATCCCCGTCGCCATCGGTCGACACCAGCGCATCGAGTTTATGCGTTGCGACATGGCGCGCCAGTTGCCGGCACAGATCAGGGGCCAACGCCTCGGTATCAAGCGGCGTGAACGTGGCCTGCCGGTCAAGCTCCACCACCTTTGCGCCGAGCGCACACAGCACCCGCGCCAGACCATCGCTTGCCACGCTGGAATGATGATAGACCCCGATCCGCATACCGGCCAGCCGCCCCACACCAAAGCCCGTGATATAGCGCTGCAGATAACACGCATAGGCATCTGAATTGCCCTGCGCGGCCGTGGTCATAGGGGCCGGATGCATCTGCGCGCTTTGGCCCTGGGTGCGCACCCGCTGCGTGATCGCGGTCTCTTGCGGTTTGGTAATCTCGCCATGCGGGCCATAGAATTTCAGCCCGTTGCGGTCGGCGGGGATGTGACTACCGGTCACCATAATCGCCCCTGCTGTGGCCTTGGATGCGGCCCAAGCAAGCGCCGGTGTCGGCAACGCACCACAGTCCACAACCTGCCGCCCCGCGCCGCGCGCCGTCGCCGCCACTACCGCCGCGATCTGTGCAGATGACGGGCGCAAATCGCGGCCCAGATACAACGGCCCCTCCCATGCACAGCAATGAAGAAACCCCCGCACATATGCATTGATACAAGCCGGTGTCAGGTCAGACACCAACCCTCTGAGGCCCGATGTACCAAAGGACGGGGCCATCAGTGCCGCCACCAAGGGCCGGAAAAACCCGACGCGCGGATCATGCCGAATGGGCCGGGTGGTGCATAGAAAAAGTGGCGAAGCTGTGCGTGCGGGCCGGTCGGACACGCATCATCCGCCCCACCACATTCGGGCACGCCTGCGCCATACACTGACAGGCATCGGTCAGCCGGCAGCGTTACCATATCGCCATACGCCGGATCGTTGAGGCTGCTGGCGCCCGTGCGCATGGCGTGTTTGCCCCATCGCGCCCCGCGCCGGTTTGGCGTAAAGCGTTCCAACAGCCGCTTTGGCGCTCAGACCCGATCATAGATATCCTCATAGCGGATGATATCGTCCTCGCCTACATAGGGGCCGGTTTGCACCTCGATCAGGATCATCGGCATTTTACCGGGATTTTCTAACCGGTGCTTGGCCCCCAGCGGAATATAGATTGACTGGTTTTCCGTCACGAGTTGCACCTGACCGTCACATGTGACCCGTGCCGTGCCCGCCACCACAACCCAATGTTCCGAACGGTGCATATGCGACTGGAGGCTCAATGTGCCGCCCGGATGCACATGGATGCGTTTCACCTGAAATCTGTCGGCAAGGCTCAGGCTTTCATACCACCCCCACGGGCGGTGGTGTTTGGGCGCGGTCATCGCTTGCAGTGCCCCTTTGGACTGAAGGGCGAGCACTGCCTGTTTCACCTGCTGGGCCGAACGCATATCCGCCACCAGAACAGCATCAGGCAATGCCACGGCAAAGATATTGTGCAGTCCTATTCCCACCAGCTCTACCCCCGGACAATCGGAGCGCAACAGGCTGTTGTGACAATCGATCGCGGTCGCCGGACCATAGGTTGCCACCCCATCTGCATCTTGCGGGCTGATGCGCCAGACCGACGCCCAATCCCCCAGATCCGACCAACCCGCGTGCAAAGGCACAACACAAAGAGTGTCGGCCTTTTCCATCACCGCGTAATCAAGCGAGATATCCTCCACCTCGTTCCAATGGGCCGGATCCAGACGCAGGAACCCCAGATCATGGGTGGCCTCACGAACCGCCTGCGCCACCGGCGCGATCAAATGTGCTGCATGTGTTTTGAAGGCGGCCAGCAGATCGGCGGCACGGCACATGAAAAGCCCTGCATTCCACAGATAGCGCCCCGATTGCAGCATGCGCAAAGCTTCAGCCTGATCCGGTTTTTCAACAAAGCCATTGAGCCGCAGGGGGGCATGCGGATCTGAAGATGCGTCCGGAACGGATGTTGCAAGCTCCAGATACCCATATCCGGTCTCGGCGCGATCAGGCCTGATCCCGAAGGTCACAAGATCGCCGTTTTCCAGCGCCCAAAGCCCCCGTGCGACAGCAGTATGAAACCCGGCCTGATCAGGGATCTGGTGATCTGCGGGGGCGATAAGCATGATCGCTTGCGGGTCTTCTTCCAGCAGAAAAAGGGCAGCAGAAAGGGCAGCAGGCGCGGTGTTACGCCCTTCTGGTTCAAGAAGAACCGGCCCGGGGTTCAGCCCCACAGCTGCCAACTGTTCGGTAACGATAAACCGGAAATCGCTGTTGGTGACCACAATCGGATCTGCGAAAGCGATATTACCAAGTGTCCCCGACATACGCCGCGCGGCGGTTTGGAACAGGCTTTCATCGCCCGTAAGAGAGGAGAACTGCTTGGGATACGACCCCCGCGACAAAGGCCACAACCGCGTGCCAGATCCGCCTGCCAGTATAACCGGAGTAATCCGGGGGGGTAACGGTGATAGCATGACACTCCCCTTTGCGACCGCACTATGGCAATCATAACAAAGAGAGGTCTTTAGATTTTCTTAAACACAACGCAGAAAAAGGTTTCGCATGCGAAACATTCAGCCACCTCGACGATCAAGCCAGCGCTGCAGATCACGCGCCAGACGGTCATCCACAATCCCCCCCGAAACGCGGATAGTCCGGCTTGCAGGATCATAACTGAAATCATACTCCGGCGTGTCTTTAGGCGCCGACGGGGCAGGGGGCGTGTTATGACGTGGCACCGCTGTCAGGATCGCCGCTTCGGCTGCCGGAACAACCGGATCAGCCTCGTTGAGCTTTTGGCGTAAAAACGCTGCAAGATCGCTATCTGCTTCGAGCCGTTTCACCAAATCCAAACCGGAGCGTTCCGAAATAGCCGCCGGAAACCGCAATGCCCCATCCAGCTGTTCAACAATTGTCATAAAGCTTTTGATCTTGGAACGTTTCGCACGCGAAACATTTCCGAACAGGCTTTGCAGGGCCTGTTTTGCATCTGGATAGACACCGGCCTCCAACGCGCGCAAGACGATACGTGCGCGCTCGTAAAAGCTGATATCGGCGCGGATCTCGTTTTCTTCGACCATCGCGACATAGGCCTCAGAGGCGGTCTTGGGCTGCCGGATCACAGCCAGGATCACCGCATCAGATAGCGGCGTGCCCGCTTCATGGGCAAGTTGGCGCAACGCGCCCAAACGCCGCCAGCCCGATATCAGACCATAGCGGGGTTGCACATGTGCCCCGTGATCGATCACCTCGACCGGAGCCTGCTGCCCGCGCGTGCGAAGGCTTGAGAGCAATGCGGCCATGTCCTCGTCATCAGAGGTCATGCGATCACGCATCAGATGCTCGGCATCGATCTGATCCAAGGCCAAGGCTTCAACCATCCGGCCGGACCGGCGGGCCTCGGCGATCATGGCCGAAAGTTCTTCCAATGCGGCGCGGTCAGCGCTTTCGCCGGCCACTTGGGCAATGGGCGGACGGTGGGTCACGGTGCGCGCGACCCCCATGGGAAACATGGCTTTGGTCTCCAGATCCGCAGGGATCTCCGTATCTGCAAAAGCGGCCGCATCCTGGGGATCGATTTCGGCAGGGGAGGGGGCATCTTGCAGAAAATCGGCCCGTGGCGGGGTCAGCCTTTTACGTTTGGCCATGTCAGATCTCCTCCTCGTTTGTCGTCATCGAACATCAAAAATCCGCCGCCCGGATGAACACATCGTTAATCAGGCAAACGCTGTTCACTCGGAACCGGCCTCGGCCAGTTCGTCACGTCGCCAGCTGCCCAGAAGCAACCGCTTGAAGGCGGCATAAGTGGCATCGAATGTCTGGCGTCCGCGTACATAGGTCTCGCGATTGAAATCCCTGTAGTCAGCTTCGTAGATGCCCGAGACCTGTTCGCCCGCCTGACCGATCAATGCGGTAAAATCCTGCCTGTGGGGCGATAGGCGTCGTCCCAGATAGGCTTGCATCAATGATGCCAGTTCGCCCTGTTGGGCACCGTCAAACCGCGTGATCACCGCGCGCACCGCGTCCCATTGGAAAGACATCTCGTCACGGCCCAATGCCCGCGCTGCCATATTCTCGCCATCCTCGATCGACTGGAAGGTGGAATGAAGCATGTCAAAAAACCGCCCCGTGGAATCGAACTCCAGAAAGCTCGCCCCCAAAGGCACCAGAAGGATGTCGGCTGCCGCAAGTCCGTTGATCGTCAGATACCCCAAGGCCGGCGGCGTATCGAGGAAAACGACATCGTAGCGATCCAACACCCCGTCGGCCTCCAGCATATCTGTCAGCGCGTCCCATAATTTCCAGCCCCGCGCCTGCATCCGCCAAACGGGGATCTGGAACTCTGACCAGTAGAGATTGAGCTGCGCCCCGATCAGATCGATATTGGGCCAATGCGTGGACTGGATCACATCGTCGGCGCGCAGCTTCAGCGCCTCCGTCAGGGTTTCATCAAGCGGCACCGGTGCCTCGCCGCGATCAATCCGGCCCTGATTGGCCTTTTGCTGATAGGCGGCATAATGGCGCGCCAGAAGCGGAAAGACCGTCTCCCATTCATCAGCCACCTTGCCACCGAAAATCGATGTCATCGAGCCCTGACTGTCGAGGTCGATCACCAGCACGCGGTAGCCGTCGAGCGCCGCCGACATGGCCAGATGCGCGGCCGTCGAGGTCTTGCCGACCCCGCCCTTGAAGTTCGCGACCGCGACCATTTTCGCAGGCAGACCCTTGGGCCGGTAGGGGAGGTATTCCTTGCTCTTTGATCCTTCGGCTGCGAAATGCGCCCGCAGCCTGAGGACCTCGTCAAGGGTGAACCATTTGGCTCCGCCTTCTGTCTCAGACAGGCCTTGCGGCAGATCGGGATTTGCCCGCAGCACGCGGCGGAAATGTGGCGTGGCCACAGGGATCAGATAGCGCGTGATCTCCCATGTCGAAAACAAACGCAGGTCTTTTCGCCCTGCCTCGTTCATGCCTCTGGACGCCAGATCATCCCGACCCCGCGCGCAGGCGCTGGCCACTTCTGCAAAGCCTTTTGTCGTCATCGGATCTTCCAGTTCACGCAATGCCTGATCTGGATCGATGTTGAAATAGGGCGGTTGTTCAGGATGATCTTGTGCCACGTTACGCCTCACATGCTCTGTTTCTCGCAGCATACCCAAAAAGGGGGCACATGGAAGTAAAATCGGCATATTCCGAATCGATGATTTCGCCATATGCCTTATTTTCTTGGCATTTCGCAGTCTTGCAAACCTGCGTGGCGATCTGACTTGAAAAAATATTAATTGTTAGAATTGAGTTATATATAGTGTTACGGGCTCTGTGGATATGTTGTAACCGATTGATTTGAAATTACAAATATCAATTCCAAAAAAGGCGTGTGACTCTGAAACCCCGATAGAGTGACTCTGAACCCCCGATCGTGCGATTCCGAACCCCCGATAGAAAGACTGGACCGGTCGGGACGGGGCGCATAGGGTGGGTGTCACTAAAACCACGAAACATTTCAGCACCGGAAAACAGGTGCGAGACGTGTCGCTGGACGAGGCAAAGAGCATAAAAACGGGGGGCGCAAACGTGCGGATTTCCCGATCACGAGCAGGGTCGAAACTGGCATAGACCGGCGGGCCGAAGACAGGCGGAATACTTGATGGCGGGCGCTATGGTCCCGACCGGTGGCGATGGTGCGTTGGATCATCCTCAGGTCGATTTCTTTCTTTGCGATATTTTCGATGCGATCCCCAAGGGGGATCTGACGACGATGGAGCATCCGATCTTTTCGCTTTCGACCCGGCCCGACCGGCGGATTTTGCACTACGAGCATAACGGTGCCGAGATCGAGGTGACCCCTTCGATGAAGGGGCTGGCCACGGTCCATGACAAGGACATCCTGATCTTCTGTATCAGCCAGCTGATGGCGGCGGTAAATGCGGGCCGTCCGGTGTCGCGGCGGCTGACATTGCGCGCCCATGATCTGCTGATTGCGACCAATCGCGAAACCTCCGGTGATGCTTACCGCCGCCTGACGGAGGCGTTCGAACGTCTGGCCGGCACGCGTATCAAAACCAACCTTTCGGTGGGCGGGCTGGAGGTGACATCCGGGTTTGGATTGATCGAGAACTGGGAGATCGTGCGCAAGGCCCGCGGGGGCCGGATGATCTCGGTCGCGGTGACATTGTCGGAGTGGCTCTACCGGGCGGTGCTGTCGAAATCGGTGCTGACGCTCAGCCGCGATTACTTCCGGTTGCGCAAGCCGCTGGAGCGGCGGATCTACGAACTGGCGCGCAAACATTGCGGGCGGCAGGAAAGCTGGCGGGTCTCGGTCGAGACGCTTTTGAAGAAATCCGGCTCGGCCAGTCCGCGCCGTGTGTTTCGCAAAATGCTGCGCGATATGATCACCGCCGACCATCTGCCCGATTACCAGATGCGCGAAGAGCCCGGTGACCTGATCCGGTTTTCCTTGCGTGACCGGATGATCGAGATCCCCGAGACCGCAGGCCCCGGTCCGCTGCGCGCAGAGACCATGGAGGCGGCGCGCGCGCTTGCGCCGGGGATGGATGTCTATGTGCTGGAAAACGACTGGCGGGCGTTCTGGGTCAGTTCGGGGCGGCCGGCGCTGCGCGCGCGTGACGCAGCCTTTCTGGGCTTTGTCAGATCACGCATGAAACGCCGCGACTGACAGGCCCGCCCCCTTTTTCGCAGATCGCATCCCCCAAGATCGCGCCGGTCCCGTGTGGCGCGATAGGGCAGGGGTGGCATCAAGGTGGGCCTTGCCCGCAGCGCCGGCCAGTGCCGGCGAGCACCCCAGACCGCGTGCCCGTTTTGGCACACAACCGTCCTTTGGCGCGTGATCGCCCCCTGTACCTGCCCACCGTTTTTTGGCACTGTGGCAGGGGTTGGGCCCCAAACCTGTTCGCCACACTCCCGCCCTCTTTTCCGAGCCGTTGTGCAAGCGTTATGGTGTTATGAGTAAATACAAACAGATCCACGCCGCCGATATCTATGTGCCCGGTGCCGATCCGGGGCTGATCTGTCTGGGGGCGCCGCCACGGCCATGGGTCGATGTCGCAGGCGCCGATATCGGCAGTATCGGCCTGAGCGATCACTCGGGCCATAACGAGCTGGCGCGCGGGATCTTGCACCATTACCAGAGCGTGGGCCGGTTTTCGCGGGCGCTGGAATTTGCGACCGTTCTGTGCGTGGCCCCCGAGCTCAAACTGCACAACGGTCTGACACGGATCAACGGCCAGACGTTTCTATGCGGGCCCCAAGGCCTGCATCTGCGAGAGGCGCTGATCGAGGCGCGCCCCGAAAAGGCCGGTGAGCGTTTCGAGGCAGATCTGGTCGAACGGCTATCAAAGATCGCCAAGGCCCCGCAGATGAACGCGCCCCTCGCCCATCGTGATCTGGAGGACGCTGATCTGGATCTCGATCTGGTGGTCAATTGCCATGATGGTCCGGGCGCCTTGATGGAGGTGTTGTGCAATATGATGCGCGCCCATGATATCGGGCTGCGCGGCGGGGTGCATATCTATAGCGATCTGGCCGGTCTGGAACACGAGGCCCGCCCCTTTATTGCCGAGCTGTTTGCGGATCTGGCCCCGCAGGTGGTGTTCTCGCAAAAGACGCCGCAGAAATACGGTCGCGCGTTGATCGCCTATAATCTGATGGCGCAATATTTCATGTGCGGTGACGGCATGATTGCGCCCGTTGATGCGTTCGTGCCCGCAAGCCGGTTGTGGCAGGGGCACGGGGCAGGGCGGCTGGCATGGCGGCTTTTGGCGCAAAATGCCTATGACCGCGATCTGGCGCGGCTGCGCGACCATGCGCGCGCCCGGATCACGCCGCAGGATCTGGAAGGGCTGCCCCACCGGATCTATGTCACCCATGATCGCGATCATCCCAACACCCGCCCCGTGCGCGGCGAAAAACAGGTGCGCCGGCATCTGGAAAAGCTGGGCTTCGTGCCTGTGTGCCTTGAGGCGCTTGGCCCAAAACAGCAGATCGCCCATATGATGCAGGCCAATGGCGTTGTGATGGCCCATGGCCCGAACCTGACGCGGATGATGTTTGCCAATCCCGAAACACAGGTGTTCGAACTGGCCCATGCCCAGATTGCCAGCCATTGTTTCGGACAGTTTCACAGCTACGCGCATGTGGCGGGGTGCCAGTATATCTCGCTTATCTGCGACCATAAGGGGCCCACGCCCGATCTGGTGGCGCAGATGCACAAACACGGCCCCGTAGGGGTGGCGCTATCGCATGACGGGGTGCGAAGGCTGTGCGATGTGCTGCGCGCGCTTGGCGGCACGGGCGGGGTGGGGGATGTGCCCGCCACCGCGCGGCGATTGCGCGAAAGCGGCAATGACGAGGCGTTACAGGTCTTGCTGGAACAAAACGGCGCGGCGATTGCCCAAAACCCCGATCTGCTGGTGTGGCGTGCCAACGCGCGCGCACAGGCCGAGGAATTTCCGGGCGCGCTTCATGATCTGGTGCGGGCATGGCGGCTGGCACCCGATCGCATGGGCCTCTTGGAGCGGGTGATCCGGCTGGCCAACCGCCTGCACGAATTTGCGCTCGCACGCGAACTGATGGCCGAACATGGCGCGCGCTTTCCACAGCGCCAGCCGGAGTTCTTGCAAGACTGCGGCTGGCTTGCCCATCTGCTGGAGCCCGACGCGCCAGATCACGATTGAAGGAATGTCAGGCAGCACAGCTTTTGGTACACGGGGGTGGGGCACCCCGTGCAGACCGGACGCCCGTAGACGCGACGCCTTTATACGCTACACCTTTACACAGGGCGGGCCGCTTGAACGGGGCAGGCGCGCGCAGGTCAAGGGCCGCGCCTATGGTGAAGACCGCCCCCGGGTGACGAGGGCGGCGGGGCTCAAAGGGGGGCGCTGGCAAAGGCCGGTGTGCGGCCCTGCGCCAGATACAGATCGGCCGTATCAAGCGCCTCGCGGATCGTGACATCCATATCGAGATAGCGATAGGTGCCGAGCCTGCCCACGAATGTCACGCCCGTTTCGGCCTCGGCGCGTGTCACGTAATCGGCCAGCAGGGCTTTTTCCCTGACCTGACGGATCGGGTAATAGGGGATATCCTCGGGCTGGCACAGACGCGAGAATTCGCGATAGCACACCGACCCCTCATGGCTTTCCCATGGCGCGAAATGCTTGTGTTCGGTGATGCGGGTAAAAGGCACGCTTTCCTCGCCGTAATTCATCACCGCACAGCCCTGATAATCGCCCTCATAGGTGAAGCGCTCGAAATCGAGCGTGCGATAGCCAAGCCGGCCCAGATCATAATCGAACCATCCGTCAAGCGGGCCGGAATAGAACACATGGTCGTATTGCGCGGCCTGATCGCGGCTGAAGCGGGTTTCAAGATGCACGGTGATCTTGGGGTGGTCCAGAATGGCTGCGACCATCTCGGTATAGCCGTTTTCCGGCATGCCCTGATATTTATGGAAGAAATAATTGTCGTCATAGTTGAAGCGCACGGGCAGGCGTTTCAGGATAGAGGCAGGCAGTTCCGAAGGCTGCACCCCCCATTGCTTGATCGTGTAGCCTTTGAAAAATGCCTCGTAAAGATCGCGGCCCACGAAACGCATGGCCTGCTCTTCGAATGTTTGCGGATCGGTGATCGAGGTGTCGGCCTGCTCTTGGGTGATGAAGGCGCGCGCCTCGTCGGGACGCATGGTACGCCCGAAGAACTGGTTGATCGTGTGCAGGTTCACCGGCAGCGAGAACACCTGCCCCTGAGAGGTGGTTTTCACGCGGTTCTTGTAGGGCATGAAGCGGGTGAAGGCGTTCACATACTCCCAGACCTCTTTGTCGTCGGTGTGGAAAATATGCGGACCATAAATATGGACCATCACGCCCGTGTCGTCATCACGCTCGGTATGGCAGTTGCCTGCGATATGCGACCGCGCATCAACGATGGTGACCGCGTGACCGGCTTCGGCCAGTTTGCGCCCGATAACCGCGCCGGACAGACCCGCCCCAACACATAAAATATTCAACCCTACGCTCCCGCTCCTCAAAAGGCCCTTTGGCCTTGTTTTTATCGCTTAATCCTTTGGCCTTCTCGCATCGGGCCGCACATTTGGCAAGCACCGCTCACGGGGCGGTGCGGCCCGCGGAGGGCATGGGCGCCGATCCGCGCACAGGCGCGCGTGCGGCCTGCTTTCGGGCCGCAAGCACGACCAATGTGCCCGCGACCACGCCACCGGCCAGACCGACCGTCCCGATCTGCAGGCGCGATTGCGACAGCAGCCCCAAGGCCACGAAGGCCTGCTCGAACCCCATCCCGAACACCGGCAACAGGGAAATAGCGGCGGTGTATCCTTGCGCGCCCACCAACCGGATCGACCAGAATGCCAGCAGCATGGCCGGTGCCCTGAGAAAGACCCCGACGCACACGCCCGCAACGACAAGCGGCATATCAATGCCGCCCTCGAGCGTCCCGTGCTGCAGCAGGCGGCCAAATGCGAAAAAACCCGCCGTGACCAGCAACACGGCGCCTGTGAACCGGGTTCTGACACCGGGCACATCGGATATGTTATCGGGGTGGCGTTCGGCCAGAAGGTTCATTGCCGTCAGGCAAAGCGCGTTGAGCGCCATCAGTCCGACGGCGGCTGTGCGCAGGGTGTCTTCCAGCCGCAATGCCAGTGCACAAACCGCGGCAAGGATAATCAGATGCCCGAGCCATTCGAACCTTGCCGGACGCCGCCGTGTAAGCCCCCATACGCAAAGCGCGATCACAGGCAAGCTCATCGCCCCGAGGATGCCCGCCTCCAGAACGCTGATCCATGCCAGAACAGCGGTATAAAGCGCCGCCGACAGAACCCTCAAAGCGCCCAAGGCCCATGTGGTGGGGTATTTGAAACTGCTGAGATCCACGCCTTTGCAGCCACCGATGGCCAACAGGCCAACCCCGCCCGCACTCAGCTGGATGAAGCTGAACATCCATGGATCGAGCGCGAGGTCCAAAAGCAGGATCCGGCTGACGACGCTCAACAGAGCCCAACATAAGATGGCGGCGACCGTGACAAGGACGGGACGGTTCATGAAGCGGCTCCGGTAGGTTTGACGCTTCCGGTAGTCCACATCCGCTGCGGGTTCAATATCGCCCGTCCGAAATCCGCGTTACATCGCATGAAGGCGGGATACGTGCATTTTGCCCGCGTGGTGGTTTCTGCCCGAAGCTCAGCTGCTCTGGGTCTGGTGTGGCCCCGCCTTGGTTGTATGGGGCTGTCGGTGTATCGGGCCTTTGCGGGATCGGGCCAGTCTGCGGTTTGCCAGTGGGCGCGCTTTGAGGCGCAATGGGTCAAGGGCCTTGTGGCATGAAAGGGGGGCAGGGGGCGTGTGGTGGACACATACGTTTCACATCACCGCGTGACGGACCTTACCTCCATAGGCGGTTGCAAGCAGCATGTCCCTGAGGGGGGCTTCAGGGTGGTGGCAGGCGTCCATCCAAGGCCCCGCTGGGGCGCGATGCTGCTGGCCGGAACGGCCCGTGCCCCCCCAGCGATTTTCGCAGGCAATGATCTCACGGCTTTGGGCGTGATCAACGGGCTGATGCGCCACCGGATCAAGATACCCGAGGATGTCTTGGTTGCGGGGGGGGGGATGATATGCCCGCAGCGCGATCAGGCACGAGGTCCTGAACTAGGCTCCGCCAGAATAGATGGCAGAATACATGGGGGCAAGCCGAAGCTTCCGTCCAGATGCGGCTACAGGTTCTGACGCAGCCAGACCATCCGCGAGGCGGAAAGCCATTCGGTCGACATTGATCATGAGCCCGTTCAAAAGGCGCGGCTGCGGGCCATTACGGGGCGCGCTTGAACAGGATCACCCGATACCTTGGTGCCGCCGACCCCGATCCCCATACCGCTTGGCCAGAAACGTGATCACAGAGACTGTGCAGGGCCATTTTGTGCCATGACGGGACCCCCAAGCGTTAAGGGGACCATGTCAGAATGGCGGGCCTTTGGTCTGAGTGGTTTTCGATCCTCCGCGCGGATGGCGTACGGGTCTTCACCCCCCCGTCGGGCAAAGTGGCGATCTATGTGGCCCCGTCGGGCACAGGGCGATGCGCCTGTCCTGTGTGCGCCCGTTTGATATCGTATGCGCCAATCGGGCGGGTGGTATGTCGCGCCGTTCGATCCGGCCTTGATCGCAGGTCATGCTGCGGGGGCCGGTTGCGCCGGTGCCGGGCGGGCAGGGGGCGGCACTTTATCCCAAGATGATATCATCCTCCGGTGTCAGATCCCCCCAGCTGATCCCTTCAAGCACGACACCGCCGCCCTGCCACTCGAGCCTCACCCCGTCGGGATGGTCCACATGCCGCAAAAGCGCCAGATCGGACACACCGATATCAAGGCGTAGCTGGTCCACACCGGTGGCAAAATCCCGCACGCGGTCCATCCCCTGACGGGGCGCGAACATGAACTGGTCCGCGCCCGCCCCCCCGATGAGCACATCGCGTCCGGCGCCACCATACAATCGGTCATTGCCCGCCCCGCCGTTCAGCGTGTCATTGCCCTGGTTGCCATACAGGCGATCATTGCCCGTATCACCGTTCAGCCGATCATTCTGGTACCCACCATGCAGCGTGTCGTGCCCCGCGCCGCCAGACAGAAAATCATTGCCCTGATTGCCAGAAAGCCTGTCATCGCCCTGCGCCCCCCACATGCGGTCCTGCCCCGTGCCGCCATGCATGCGGTCGGCGCCTGAGCCACCGGTCAACCGGTCATCTCCCGCGTCGCCGAACATCAGATCATTGCCTTGCGC
>SDAL01000006.1 GCA_004153385.1 Paracoccaceae bacterium
TCAGGGCTCAGGGCTCAGGGCTCAGGGCTCAGGGCTCAGGGCTCAGGGCTCAGGGCTCAGGGCTCAGGGCTCAGGGCTCAGGGCTCAGGGCTCAGGGCTCAGGGCTCAGGGCTCAGGGCTCAGAACCATACGTCCGGCAATGCCTCTTGCAAGCCTCTGGATCGTTTTCTTTTGTGCGCGGCAAACCGATGACCCGCCCCCGAAACGGATCGCATTACACCTCTGCCTCGCAGGCCCTCTTGCCCGAGCCATGTGCCAGCCCTGCGGACGGGATCAGGCGCGGGGGCCGTGGCAGTCGGGCCTCCGGCCCCCTGCCACGGCCCGGTCAGCGGACACGCCCATTGCCATAATCGGGCCGTAGTTTGCAGCCGGGCGCCGCCACCCGCAGCCTGCCCGCCCACGCGCCTCAGGCGCTCAGTGCAAGGCGCGCAAACGCCATCTCGACCGTTTCGCACCCGCCATTTTCGACCCCCGTCGCCCAAAAACCCGCCCCCGCGGCATAGAGCCCTGCCTCCAGACCGCCTTGCAAACACTGGCTGACGGCGCGCAATCGCATGCCACGCGCCACGGCCGCGCGCAGCACTGCGCATATCTCCGTGCTATCGGGGAACGTGCCCGCCCCATATATCCGCAGCACCGCCGCATCAAAGGCCGCTATCTGCGCGTCAAGCGCGCGCGCACTCAGCCCCGGTGTAATGGTGATCACACCCACCTCGCGCGCGACGGAAAATCGGGCGCGGGGGGCGGTCACGCCGTTTGGGGCCTGTGGGACATGGCTGAAGGCCGCCATCGCATGACTGTCGGTTTTCACAAGGCCGGCGGCCGGCCAGAGCGCGCCGCCCACCACAACACCTGCCCCGAACGTGCGGCCTTCCAGCAGGCGCGCCACCGCGACCGCTGCACTGCCCTCCGCATCCCCGCCGGTGCCAAGCGGCTGCATCGCCGCACACAGCAGCACCGGCGCACGATCCGGCGCGACCGTCTGTGCAAGCGCGGCCGCCGTGTACGCCAGCGTATCGGTGCCATGGGTAATCAACACCGGTTGGCCCTCATGCAGCGCGATCAGATCCAGAATCCTGTTCCACACCGCAGGCGTCACATGCGCGCTGTCCAGCAGCGGATCGAAACTGACCACCTGCATGTCCACATCCGCCGGTATCAGGTTTCGCAGATGATGCGCCACAACGCCCGGACCCGGCACCAGTCCGTGTTCACCGGGTATCATCCCGATTGTCCCGCCGGTATCGATCACCAGAAGCTGTCTCATATCGTCCTGTGTCCTTTGCGAGAATGGCGCGTCGGGCGCGGAGGGTCGGCCTTTACAGGCCCGTTGGCGCAGTCTTTTGCACAAGCCACACACAAGGTGCAATCACGAAGCTGCGCGGGCGGTCGTGGCGGTGAGGTGATGGCGGTGCGGTCGTGACGATCAAAAGCCAAACTGCGCGCCATCGCCTGACCACCGCCTGACGGGCGTCGGGACGGTGCCGTCCAGACGGGCCACGCATTTCCGACCCAGCCGGACCGTCGCCCCTCTCCGTACGAACATCCGGTGAGCGGGACGAAGCGGACCTCCACTCAAGAATTCGGAATGTCGGCTTTCAGAAAACCGTTCAACAAACGGTGGTTTTTGGGGCGCCAGAAGAGGTCGTTAGTTTTTATGAGGTGACCAGTTTGAGACGATAGTTATTGGTGTCTGATTTGGTGTGAGTGACCAGATTTCCTGCATTTCGGCATTTGTCACAGCAATGCAACCATCGGTCCAGTTGATCAGTCGGTGCCATGACCCTAGAGCGCCCCAACCATTGGGCAGTCCGTGAATCATAATATTACTTCCCGGGTCATAGCCGTTCTCTTGTCCACGCGCGCGGTCTTCGGCGTCCGGATAGGAAATATGTAGGCTGAGATGTGCGACCGAGCGAGGATTACGCCAATCAATATGGTACGTTCCTTCTGGTGTCCGTTCGTCGCCTTCACGCTGCTTGGGTCCAGCATCCCACTGGGCACCCATCGCAATACTATAGGATTTCAATACAATCTCATCCTGCATCAAGTACATCATTCTGTCCTCCTTGGAGACGTAAATGTGATCTGCTTGATGTTCAGATTCGACTGAAACAGGCGGAATGCCTGAAGCTATTCTTGCCATTACTTTTGTATAGCCAAACGCGATGGCAACAAGAATGAGCAGCCCCAATAAAACACGATAGATCAAAGTTCTGCCCTCAGTTTTCCGAGTTCTATCAAAAGCCGCCTGTGCAGGAAAGTCCGCAGCCCTTCCAAAAACCCTCTTTTTGGCACAGGCTCAAAGCAGCTGAATTTGCGCTGCAAAAACGCCGTTCAAAACCTTGATGGTTGTTGAAGATTTTTGACTGCGAGACGATAGCAGACATTCGTGGCGTTGCAGAATATCTGTAGTCCGGGCTCAGACCCAGGCCTTCGCTGCACTTTTCACGAATGACCGCTTAAGCACTTGCCTCGTCTTACGGACGTAGCGCCGCGCTCTGGGTCAACGATGTGACACCAAAGTCGGTTTTGCTTGGCATCTGCCCCCCTCGTGGCCAAGCGAGTCCGAATAGCGTTCAACCGCATGTTCTGAGCCGGTGTCGAGCGTGCTGAACGTGCCGGCACAAACGCCCGAGACGGAACCGGGAATGATGATCCGGCCTGCCTTTGTGTGTCCGCATCACGGGATAAACCGCCTTGGTGACGCGGAGCATACCAAAGAGGTTGATGTCAAACAGCGCCTTGGCCTGATCGATCGCGGGGGCGTCTGCCGCCCCGATACGCGCGCGGCCTGCAGTGTTCACCAGCAGATCGATGCGGCCCGTCGCCCCCGTGATACCTGACACCATCCGCGCAACCGACACACCCTTTGTCACATCACACACACCTCCCCATGCCCGCGCCATCATCGCTTTGCGGCTGGTGGCCCGACCACGCGTTAGCCTGCATACAGCACGCGCCTTCGCGGTGGCCGATCGGGTGCCACCTGCCGTACCGGTCACGAGAGCTGTTTTTATCCATTCTGGCCGCCATTGCACCGCTCGGGCGCGATCGCCTGCACCAGACACGGCGGTCAAGACCCCACCAGCACGGGCCATGCGCGCTTTTGCCAGCCGGTCCCGATCGGTCGCATCAGGCACAGGCGGCAAAGCGCCCCGCCTTAGCAGCCGACACCGGCCAAGGCCGCGTCAAGCGGCACCTCCGCCTTCATAAGATCGGTAAGATCGATGACGCGCACATCCATTGCCACGCCCGTGGGGGCGCAATGCGGTGGCACGGGCAGGCCGACGGTCGTGATTGTGCGCCACCAACACAAACCCCATCCGCGGGCAGCCAGACGCCGTGCGTAGGGCGCACCGATACCAGTGGACGCACCGCTGGACATCATGGCTCTCAACCGCTGTCACCCGCAGGAAAACCGCAAGCGGGTCAGGGAAGTCGCCCGTCGGTGGGATCGTGGGTGCAGGCATCGAAGACGGTGTGTGGATGCGCTCCGCACGATTGGACGGCACGCTGCGTGCCGACTGCGAGGTTTTGAACGTTCGCCGCTCGACATCACCCCGTGATCGAGAATTTTGCAAGAGGATCGCTCAAGACATGTGTCGCCACCGTGCAGCGGTTTGTGGCCAAACTTGTGGCGCAGGCAAGACCGATGCGCGGGACCGGCTGACCTGACAGGCCCCGTGACAGCCCCCTGATCCGGCCCCTGCCCCGGCTCTACAGAAGATCACTATCGCGCAGGCGGTGCTGCCGGTTGCCTTCGGGATCATGGCAGGCGGCGCGGAGAGCGCGATCACGTCAGGCGCGGAAAATAGGGGCCGTGCACCGTATCTGCTGCACGGGGGCCGGTGGGGGTATCGCACAGGGCCAGCCCGGATCATGGGCCGCATGCCGAACGACGGTCTGAACGATGCTTTTGCCGGCGGGCATGCGGGCTGGCACATCAAGTATCCGGTCACGCGCGAGCAGATCAGCCGCGAGGGTCAGGAGGGTTTTGCCGCACGGCTGCGCAAGGCCTACAGCGCAGCGCAGACGGCAGGGCATGTCAGGCAGGCGATGACCGGAACGGGATCAAGGGCCGCCAGAGCACCAGCCTCCTTGATCGCGACGAGGGGCCGCGTCCGGACACCCCTGTCAAACCCCTTGCCCGACCCAAGCACACGGCAGCGCGCTCTTGGCGCGGGCAGGCTGTGGCGTAGGGCCTGCGCGCGGAGGGGGCGGCATTTGCGCCCGCGCCCCGCATCGGGTTGGATCGTGCGGGCCGGTCAGTGTCCGACATCGACCGGACCGAGATGGAGGACGCCTTCGCGGCTGTGCCGCGGGCCGTCGCGAAAGCACGGGGCCCGCCCCTCGATCCTGCCCATCGGTATCGCCCCCCATTGGAAGCGGCCCATCCGGACCACCCGCCTGTTGCGCGCGCTGCGCGGGCGCGCCATGACTACCGGCATTGTGACCCTGTGCCATGGTGGCGGCCAAGCGGGTCGGGTGGCCCGAACGACGCTTCGGGCCCTGACGCGCCCACAGGCGATGCGTGGCAGGGAGCGCCCCTGTCCCGCCCCGCAGGGTCCTCCGTCTCGGGCAAAGGGCGCGGGCAAAGGACGCCAACGGGTCGCGCACGCCCACGTCCATTCGAACTTGCCCGCTTGGTCAACGCCGCACGGATCACGCAGTCAGGCGAAGCGGTCGAAGACCGGGCTGCCTTGCACGGTTTTCAAGATACCCTCGATGATGCCCGCGCCTGTCTCTTGGCGCAGCTCCTGATACCATGCGGCGGTGGCCCCTGCGTCCTTGCCATGGGTCACATCCGAGCGCGCACGGGCGCGCTGCACCAGCTCTGCGGCGCGGGCGATCCGTGCGGATTGGTAGGTTTGCAAGCCCGCCGCGATATCCGCCCCCGATTGCGCCAGCGCACGTTCCAGCACCACCGCATCCTCGACCGCCATGCAGGCCCCCTGCCCCAGATCGGGGCAGGTGTTATGCGCAGAATCCCCCAACAATGCCACACGCCCGCGGCACCAGTTATCAAGCGGCGCGATATCATGGATTTCCACGCGGTTGAGCGATGTCTGGTCCACCGCAGCAATCAGCCGGCGCACCGGCGCGGACCAATGGCCGAAGGCCTGTTGCAGCAGATCGCGATAGGTATCGCGCGCGGGTTGAGCACCTGACGCCATCGGCACATCGAAGAAGAAGTAGAACCGCCCCCCCCCGATCGGCATGACAGAGGCCCGCTTGCCCTCGCCCACGAATGTGGTCCAGCTGTCGGGAGGCGCGATATCGGGATCGACCGTGACGATACCGTTGTAATTGACATAGCCCAGATAGTCGCGCGGCAGGGTCTTGCCCAAGACATGCTCGCGCACCAGCGAATGCGCCCCGTCCGCGCCAATCAGCAGGTCGCCCGTCGCCTCGCCATCCTCGAAAACCGCGGTGACCCGATCCCCGGTTTCATGCAGCGCCTGCAAGGGGCGACCCAGCTGGATCGCATCGCGACCGAATTCGTCCATCAACATGTCTTGCAGCTCTGCACGGGCCACCGGATAGGCGCGGATGCCGGAGCGGTCATACAGCGGTTGAAGGCTGAACCGGGTCAGGGTCTCCCCGCTTGGACCATCGACATAGGCCATCTGGTCCATCGCACCGCCAAGCGCGCGTACCTGATCGTGCAGACCCAGATGGCTGAAGCACTGGATGCCATTGGGCCACAATGACAGACCGGCCCCAACGGGACGGATCTCGCGCACTTTTTCAAAGATCGAAACATCATATCCGATCCGCCGCAACGCAATACCGGCGCTGAGCCCGCCAATACCGGAACCGATAATGAGCGCTTTCATAAGGGGTTATCCTTTCTGCATGGGGCCGCCTTCGGGCGCAGTCGTTCCCACGCTACGCATCATTTGCGCAATAGGCCAGAGCGGGGCGGGCCGTTTTCCATGCGCCGCAGCCCCCGCGGCGCATGGCTGCCTAAAAAACCGGCACCCCGTTCAACAAGGCAGACCGGACTTTTTTTCACACGCCACTAGACGATCGGTCTAATGCAGATTAGATGGGCATCATGCGCCAAGATACACGCCCTCCCGCTTCTCCCGTTCGCGACAGCCGCACCCATATGCTTGTGACCGCACAGTCGATCATGAGCGCGCAGGGATTTTCCGGCGTGGGTCTTAGCACGATCCTGCAGGCGGCAGGGGTGCCCAAGGGGTCGTTCTATCACTATTTCGACTCCAAGGAGGCTTTTGGACAATCGCTGCTGGAGCGGTATTTCGAAAACTATCTGGCCGCGATGGACGGGATTTTTGCGCCCACAGGTGATGAAACACAAGATAACGGCGCGGCGCGGCTGCAGCGCTATCTTGCGCGCTGGCAGGACACCCAGACCGCCGAGGACGCCCACAGCAAATGTCTGGTGGTGAAGCTCGCAGCCGAGGTGGCCGATCTGTCAGAGGCCATGCGGCAGGTTTTGAACGCCGGCACCGCGCGGCTGGTGGCACGGCTGGCCGATGTGATCGCCCAAGGTCAGGCCGACGGCACGATCAGGGCGCACACCCCCAGCCACACGCTGGCAGCCCAGATCTACCAGATCTGGCTGGGCGCGAGTTTGATGGCAAAAATCACCAAGGACGCCGACCCGTTTGTACAGGCCCGCACCAGCACCCGCACAGTGCTGCACGCGCCGTAACTTTGGGCACACCCGCGCTTGACGTCGCAATGGTGCGCAATACTTAGACGACCGGTCTACTTATGATTTGTTAACCGGAATTTCACCCCGAGCGCGCCGCACTATGATGCGGCCCGACCCAAGACTAGGAAAACGATATGAAAGTTCTGATGGTTCTGACGTCGCATGACGAAATGGGCGATACCGGCCATAAAACGGGCTTCTGGCTGGAAGAGCTGGCCGCGCCCTATTATGCGTTCAAGGACGCGGGCGCGGAGATTACGCTGGCCTCGCCCAAAGGCGGTATGCCGCCGCTTGATCCCACCAGCAACGGCGAAGATGCCCAGACCGATGACACCCGCCGTTTTGACAACGACCCCGAGGCGCAGGCCGCGCTGGCGCAGACCCTGCGTCTGGCCGATGTCACGCAAGACGGGTTCGACACCGTGTTTTATCCCGGTGGCCACGGCCCGCTGTGGGATCTGACAAATGACGCGACCTCTGTGGCGCTGATCGAGGCATTTCACGCCAACGCCAAACCTGTTGCCTTCGTCTGCCACGCCCCGGGTGTGCTGCGGGATGTGAAAGGCGCCGATGGCGCGCCGTTGGTGCAAGGCAAGACCGTGACAGGCTTCAGCAATTCCGAAGAGGCCGCCGTAGGCCTGAGCGATGTGGTGCCATATCTGGTGGAAGATATGCTCAAAGACCGTGGCGCGCGCTATGTCGCAGGGCCGGATTGGGCCTCGCATGTGGTCGAGGACGGCTTGCTGATCACCGGCCAGAACCCCGGCTCGTCTGCCGAAACCGCGACCCGCCTGATCGCGGCTGTGCGCGCAGGTGCCAAATGACCGCCTATGTTGTGATGATCCGCGAGCAAACGATCGACCCGCAGGCCCTTGAGCGGTATCGCGACACCGCGCCAGAGGCACGCCACGGCCATGACATCGCAAAACTCGCCTTCTACGGCGCGCAGGATGTGCTGGAGGGTCCGTCATTCGAGGGGGCCGCGATCCTTGCCTTCCCGACGATGGAGGCCGCACGCGCGTGGTATGACAGCCCCGCCTATCAGGCCGCGCTTGCGCACCGCGAGGCAGGCAGCATCTCGCGTGTGTTCATCATAGACGGCGTCGCCCCCGCGTAAGGGGCCTACGGACAGGCCGCCATGTGAAAGGGCGGCCTGTGACTGCCAGATATTCGGGGCCGGATATTCGGGGCCGGATGTTCACCCTGCGGGGGGCCAGAAAGCTGTTCGGGGGCCGGTGCGCATCGCGTGGCCCGTCCGCCGCGACGCGCGATGATCTGGTGTGTCACGTGATGTGCCCGAGGTGCGGGGATTGCCCGACACCGGTCGCGCCCGTCGCGCGGTGGCGCGCCTGGCGCGTGCAGGCAGGCGCTGGCTCTTCAAGACAGACGGCCGTCTTCGCGCCAAAACGCCCTGCGGTTGCGGTGCCCACTCTGGCGCGGGGGGCGTTACGAACGCGCGAACGGAACGCCACGGGCGCGGATGGTGACCCCGCCCGCGCCCGTGGTGTGTGGATGGGCGTGCTCAGCGCGCCTCCAGCTTGGCCAGACGGGTGCGCACCGCATCCAGCGGCGCCTGATAGGGGATCTGGTCCACAAACCGGCCTTCGCCATCAAACAGCATCACCGCCGCCGTGTGTGCCATGGTATACTCACCGCCATCCAGATCAATGCGCTTGGCCAGCACATCGAAGGCCGTGATCACATCATCGGTTTCGGCCCGCGTCCCGCTGACCCCCACGACGTCGGGGATCCACGACACATAGTCGCGCAGCTGGTCAAGGCTGTCGCGCTCGGGATCGACGGTGATGAAATAGATTTTCAGATCACGGGCCTCGGGGAGTTCGGATTTCCACAAGTCCAGATCGCCCATCGTCGTCGGGCACACATCAGGACAGTGGGTGAAGCCGAAAAACACCGCCGTCGGCCCGCCCGTCAGGCTGGCTTGGGTGAACATATCGCCGCTGGTGGTGGGCAGGGCATAGCTGCCCTGCCCCCGCGCCTGATCTTCGTGCGGGGGCGATGTGGCCCCGCCCCAGACGATCGCGACAGCCACGATCGCGGCCAGAACGACCCCGCCGCCGATCAACGAGAGCTGTTTGATACGCATTGCTCAATGTCCTTCATGTTGCGCCGTGGCATGGCCGTTGTCATGCATGGGGGCCATATGATCATGCGCCATGGTCCCCGCATTGGGTGCACCGATGGGCAGCGATAGCGCGACGGGGCCAGCGCGCTCGAAATTCAGGGTGATGTCCAGCATTTCGCCCTGGATCAACGGGCCTGCCAGATCCATCAGCATCAGGTGATACCCCCCCGGTGCCAGCTGCAATACCGCCCCCGGCGCAATCGCGATACCCTCGGCAAGGGGGCGCATGACCATCACATCGCCCTGCATGGCCATCTCGTGGATTTCCGCCCGCGCGGCGGCCGGCGTTTCAACCGAGATCAGGCGATCGGTGACGTCGCCGCCGTTGGTGATGGTCAAAAACGCGCCTGCGACCGGCGCATTGGGCAAGGTGGCGCGCGCAAACCCCGAAGACAGCGTCAGATCACCGTGCTGGACAGGTGCCATGGCCATCGGATCGGGAGTCTTGGGTTCGGCTGCCATGTCTGTGGCGTGGCCGGACTTATCATGGCCCTGCATATCCGCATGGGCGTGCTCCCCCTGCCCCATATTCGCGTGGCCGTGGTCTGATGCGCCATGCGTATTGCCAGACGCAGCAGACCCTTGAGCCAGTTGCAACACAGGGGCGGGGTGATCGCCATCCCCGCCCGCCCAGTCGATCGTTTGCGCGCCGCAGGTCTGGCGGGTGTCAAAACGCAACGCGGCATCAGGGGCCAGATCAGCGGCCAGTGTCACGTCAAAGGCGAATGTCGCATGCGCGTGCGCATCCAACGGACCGCCCGTCCAGATCACGCGGCGGGTGTCGCCGTCTTGGGTGACGGTGGCAGTCCAGCCCGCGACAGCCGCGGGCATCGGATCGTGCACGCCCTGCGGCAGGCGGGTTTCGATGCGGTCGGTGGCGGCGCCGTCGCATCCGTGGCCAACGCTCAGGCCCAGTTGCAGGGTTTGCGCGGGGGCCGCGCCCGTCGCGTGGGTCGGGGCGATGGACACATGCGCCTGCGCGATGCTGGCACTCGCCATCAGGGCGATAAGGGATAAACGGGTTTTCATAAGATTTTCTCCAGAACGACCGGCCAGATCAGGCGGCATAACGCCCCCCGCAAGACCGCCCCATCGCAAGGCGACAGGGGTGATTATACGACTTTGGTCACATGATCGGGACGGTCGAACGGGGGCGCGCGGGCCAGCACAGCAGGATCGCGCCGGTGATAGGCACCACAGCCGACCCCACGCGGCGGAGAGGGATAGGTGCGCGGCATCTGCGCGAAATCGGGGGCCCATGTGGCCCGCGCAAAGGCGGGCAGCATATGGCAAAACGGGCAGTGATAGTCATGGGTCTGCGGCGCCTCTGCCTCGGCCTGTGCCACGACCGGGGCCCCGCAGATCACGCCGCTATGGGCGCCTGCGTGCGCGCGTTCAGGCGGGGTCGGGGCCATATGCGCGGCCGAGCCAATGCTGGCGCACGCGATCAAGATCGCGATCACCCCTGCCAGCCAAGATCCACAGCGCCTGTTTGTCATGGCGCAAAGCTATGGCACACCTCGCCCCTGCTGCCCAAACATATTCGATGGGACAGACTGTCGCAGGGGCCGCGCGAAGGGGAATTGATTTCCGGCAAAAGACCTAGTATTTAACTCAGGATAACGCGGGCACGCCCGCCCACGCCCTTGCGGAGGTCTTGCCACATGAACGCCATCCATTGCGCCACCGCCCGGTTTCACGGCACCTGCCCACCGGATCTGCTGCAATCCAGCCGTGCGTATCTTGACCAGTTCGGGTTGGACATCCGTGACGAGGATGACGGCTTTGCCCTGATCGTGCCCGAAGGCCAAAGCCGCCTGCGCCGCGAGGCCGACGGCTTCACCCTGACCGTTACCGCCCATGACCGGGCCGCGCGCCATCAACTGTGTGAAGGCGCGATCCACATGCTGGAACACGTGTTTCCCGGTGCGCTGAACACCCTTGGATGGAGCGGGATCGAAGAGGCGGGCCAGTTGCCCCCCAACATGCATCCGGCCACGCTTGCGAATGTCACGCGGCTAAGCGAGAATTTCCTGCGTGTCACACTGAACTGCGCGACTGCCCAAGCGATGACCAAGGGCGGTATGCATTTCGGCCTGCTGATCCCGCCCGAGGAGCGCGCCCCCGTCTGGCCCTATCTCAATGACAAGGGGCGCACGGTCTGGCCCAAGGGCGATGATGCCGTGCACCGTGCCGCATTTACCGTTGTGGCGATTGACGCGGTCAAGGGGCAGGTGGTGTTTGATCTGTTCGAACATGCGGGCGGCCCCTCCACCCGCTGGGCGCAGGCAGGAGAAATCGGCGCACGGGTCGTGTTGTCGGGGCCGGGGGGCGGTGATTTCCCGCCCGGCACGCATATGGTTCTGGCCGGCGACGAGACCGCGATCCCCGCCATCCGGCGGATTTTGCAAACCAGCGCCGCGGGGCGTCACGGTGTGGTGCTGATAGAGACCGGATCACGCGACGATATGCTGATTGCGCCCGCAGACCTACCGCCCGGATTTTCACTGCGCTGGATTGACAGGCGCAGCGGGGCGCGACTTGTCGACGCGCTGGACACGCTGGAGCTGCCCGAAGACCGCCACGACCTGTTCGTCTGGCTTGGCGCAGAGCAAGCCTGTGTCCGCCACGCCCGCACCCTGTTTCACACGACCCACGCATTGCCCAAAAAGCAGACCTATCTGGCCGCTTACTGGACGGCCTCCGCCTAATTGGCGGACGGCTGACGGCGGATCAGGCCGCGCGCGCGCGCCCCGCGTCTGGCAGATCGGGTACGCTATCGCACCTGTTGGTGCCGTGGCCGCTGGCGGATCGGGGGCTTTGGATCCTCGCCGCCATGAAACAGGGCGCGCGTCAGAGCCATGCCGCAACGCGCCCTGCCCACCCGACATATCCCGCCCCGAAATACTGTGTGACCGGAAATATACGGCCCAAGGCCAGACAACGCTCCCCGATCGCCCGCACGTCCATCTTGGGCCGGCCCGCCTGTCGCGGGACGTGAAACAGGGCGCGCTACATCACGCACATGCGCGCCCGTTAATGCCCGCCACCAACGCCGTGTGATCCATAGCCGTGGCACTATCGTGCCCGTGAAATGACGCCACACGCCTGCGTACTCCTGCCACAGCCGGAGGCAGATGGTGACACGCCTGACAAACAGGCCATATCCATAAGGCACGATTGGCGCATGACCGGATTACGTTCAGCGCGCGGGATCAACGCCCCGCACGCTCTGGCGGTCAATAGCCCCGCACGTCTATCAACCGGCACGGGAAAACGCGGCCGCCCCTGACAGGGACCAGCCTTCTGGCTACAGCCCCCACCCCGCCATCATCGCACGCTTACCCAAAACCCGCCCGCGATTGCGGTGGGGGCCAAGTGGGCGCGATGGTGCCCGCCTGTGGACCTGCCCTGTTTGGCGGATGCGGGCCAGCAGCACATTCATACAGTGAACGCAAAGGCCATGATAAGCGCGCCCAGAGCGACCTCGATCGCATGCGCCACCAGCCGCAGCCGGTTTTGCTGGCGCGCAAGCCGTCCCATAAGCCCGTCGCGCAACCGTGCCGAGGCCAGAGCAATTGCCAGCGTCACAAGTGCCGTGCCAAACCCCATCGCCAGCACGGCCGCCGCACCGGCCACTGCCGCGCCGATCTGCCATGTCAGCAGCATCACGAACACCGCCCCCGTGCAGGGCCGCAGCGCGACCGCCGCGATCAGCGCAAGCGCCTCTGCCAGATTGGCACGCGCCGCAAGATCGGGGGCAGGCGCATGGGCATGACCGCAGCCGCATGCATCATCATGATGGACATGCTCGTGGTCGAGATGGTGCCGGGCGTCATGTCCGCTACGATCAACGTCGCCGGCCGTCCCGCCCCCTGCCCCGCCTTTAGTGCCGCGGTCGCGCAGGCGTAGCATCCCGCGGCTACCGCGCCAGATAAGAAACAGCCCCAGCGCGCCGATCACAACCGTGCCGATTTGCGCAACATGACGTTCCGACAGATCGGTAAGCGCAACGCGGCCCAACCCCAGCAGAGCCGCCCCGCCAAGCACCAGCACGATGGCCACCAACGATTGCGCCATACTCGCGGCAAGCGTGATGGCCCCCACCCGCGCAAGCCGGACCCGCGACGCAAAGGCCCAACTGCCCAAAACCAGTTTACCATGCCCCGGCCCAGCGGCGTGCAGCACCCCATATAGAAAGCCCAGCCAGATCAACCCGCCCACCGCGCCGGGCTGATTGGCCTTGAGCGCGCGGATCGCACGCGCCAGAACCGACTGGAACATCCGCTGCAGATCGAACAACGCGCTATGGGCTGCGGCAAACCCGCCAAGCCCCCAAGTGATCGCAAGCGCCACAATCACCGCGCTTAGTGTCAGGGCTATGGCGCGCATGTGACACGCACCGCATCGCTATAAAGGGCACCCACCTGTGGCAGCCCCACGTCTTCTGGACGTAACCCCATGTCAAGATTGGAAATTTTTTCTGCAATGTCATCAGGCACTGCATTTTCATCGCCCGATATCACTTGCGCGGTGCAATCATCACGCCCCGTCATTTCGGGCGGTGCGACAATGGTGTAGGCCGCAAAATAATCGGGCTCGTATGCGCGCAGCAAAAGCCCACCTGACATGTCCAGCGGCGTCTCAAGCGACCGTGTGTGGATAGAGACCGCCTGCCCGTCCTGCCAGTCGGCAGCCCAATCGTGTGGCGGACCAAGTGCTATCGGTGCATCAGGCCGGTCCGGCACGGTCAGGACCATGTCGCCGTCATAATCGGCCGGCCAGTTGGCATCCCATAGGCGGAACCCCGCCATCTCGTCCGCATCGATCTGGCCATTGCCGTTTGTGTCATAGTCCCCGTCCTCGACCATCAGCAAGGTGAACATCTCGTCATATTTCCATGTAGAGCGCACGGCAGTCAGCCGTCCCTGCCCGTCAAAGAGCAGTTCGTGACTGGCGTCGATGAAAACATGCGGATGGGCCTGCGCCGCAAACGGACACAGACCAAGCGAGAGGGCGGCCAATATGGCGGGGAATATCTTGTTCATGGCTTTTCCTGCCAGAGGGGGCGTGTGTTTCGCAACGCAAAACCGCGTTAGCAGCGCTGTTTTCCCGCCCGCGGCCGATGGCAGCATGTCGCATTTTCGCGCGCCGACGCCGCTTATAGAAATTCTGATAGAAATATGACATTTCAAGGCAGAAATCCCTTGCGTCATGTGCATTGCTGCGCAATCTTCACGGTGTTCTCAGGGCGGGGTGCAATTCCCCACCGGCGGTGATAGCCCGCGAGCGCCTTCGTAAGAAGGGTCAGCAGATCCGGTGAAATTCCGGGGCCGACGGTATAGTCCGGATGGAAGAGAACCGGCGCGATGGGTCCCACCCTGTCGTGGCGGCAAAGCTCTGGGGCCTGATGTCTTAGCAAAGGGTTCCGAAATGACCAAAACGACTCACTCCCGTATCGCCTTTATCAAGGCCCGTTGGCACGCCGATATTGTGGACCGTGCTTATGATGGCTTCCTTTCCGAGGCAGAGACCACCCTGCCCGGTGCAGAGGTTGATGTCTACAATGTTCCCGGCGCCTTCGAGATGCCGCTCTTGGCCAAAAAGCTTGCGCGCACCGGCCGCTATGATGCGGTTGTCGCTGCAGCGCTTGTGGTGGATGGCGGGATTTACCGTCATGACTTCGTGGCAGATGCGGTTGTGAAAGGCTTGATGGAGGCGCAGATGCAAACCGATGTGCCGGTTTTTTCAGTCTCGCTCACCCCTCATAACTTTCAGGAAACCGATCTGCTGATGGATTTCTACCGCACCCACTTCCTGACCAAAGGTGCCGAGGCTGCACGGGCCGTGCGGGGCGTGTTCGACATCGAAATCCCGCACACCGATGCGGGCCTTTCAGTGGTTAACGGATAAGCTGCATCCAGCAAATCCTCGTGTTGACAGCTGTCAACTGCAGCCGCGCCCTGTCATCGGGGCGCGGTTTCTTTTGGATAGTGCTGTGTGATTATCTGTTCGTGCCGGAATGCGTTTACCACGGCAGGTGCCTGAATGGTTGAACGTGGCCGATCACCGTTAGGGCTTTTAGTCTGATGGTTTAGTGTCAGAACACCCATGCGCAGGACGCATCAATTTCAGGTCTGCTGAATGGGTACTCGCCAAAGAAAGGGTGTTGGCGTGTCTATCCTCTGATGGCTGACCAATGGGCCGATCGCGCACTTGCGGCCCCTGTTTGTCGAAGGCTAGCGTCCCATCTCGCGCTGACAACCAGCGCAAACCAAGCGACATTATCTCCATCCACCGCAATGGCTTGCGTTGGCGAGATACAGCGAACGAGTATGGGCCTCACTAGGCGCTCTATCACCAGTGGTTAATGGGGATCTTTGTACAGATGAGGGGCGGTCCGGCGGCACAGCATGGCGAGAATAAGACAGTGATCCCCGAAGTGAGCAGGCCATAAAGATACGGTCAAGTCAGCCTGCGTAAGTTTGTGGTGGGCAGCTCAACGATTACATCTGGGCACGGGGACTGCTCTGCGCCTTACCCAATGTCGATTGACGGCGCATGGCCAACAGATACCACCGGCATCCATCTCAGCCATCGCTCTCGTCCAAACCGTCTTGTAATGGCTGTCGCACCTACACCTAAGCTAAATCTAACGACCATTGATTGACCTATCCCAAAGTTGGGCAAGCGAACCTTTACGCCCCCGAGGTCTGGTAAGGTTGACAGCTGTCAACTGATCTTTCTTGCTACGCGCAGAAAAAACCCTCCATTTCCCCAAAGTGCAACAACATCGCTAGATCTGTTATCCAGTCGAAAGGATCTGCTAGTGTTTCGATATCCATTCATAATGATGAGACCTTTCCACCATCACGAGGCACTCGTTTACCCCATGAAAGGCCCGTAAAGTTGACAGCTGTCAACGTAGATCTGCGTCACACTGCGTCATGCCGCACGCCTATGATTTGATTGCAAAAGCGCCATAATCATCGGACCGCATGAAAATACATTTTGCCGCGCTTTTTGCGTAAGATCGCGCAGATACGCCCCCGGAGATCTTATCTTATCCGTGCGCTGCAGAATGGCAGAAATCACGACGCTGGCTTGCAATGGGCCCATTGCGGCCTGCGCACCTTGCCAGACATCGGAGGAGATGCCCATCATAGGGCGTATGAACTCTGCTCGCCTGAAGAGATCATCCCAAGAGGTGATATCTGTATCGCCATAGGTTTGAATTTCAGGGCAAGCTTCCATTACGAGATAAAGCGGAAGTTTTAACTCTTTGCCTTCAATGCTGGTGTTCGGGATCTCATTATCAATAGGGCAGGGCGTATGTCGGTTTGACTTTTCTTGGTCATTGTTCTTTTCAGAATCTTTTAAGTTTATGTTTGAATACTGTATGTGCCGCTCATTTTGTGGGTCTTTGCCGCTCAGTTCGTCTGTTTCAACAGCGGCGATTTTCTTTTTTACGCCATCGCATAAGTCGTAAACTTCACGGTACAAGGTGGAGAGAGCCGCTGTATCAAGTTTGCGGCGGATGATGCGCAATGCGGTGGCTTGGCGGGTTGTGACCTCGGTCCAGTCTTCATTGCGGCGATGGGCCACACCAAAGTCGATCATCTTCGCCAGATCGCGCAGTTGAAGTACAATCGTTTCACGCAATGCGCGCAGCTCTGCTGCCTTTTCATAGGCCTCTGCTGCGGCTTGGGTGATTTCGTCAACGCGCACGCACAAGGGCCGCAGATCGAAGCCGAACGCACGCAATACTTCACCGCTGTGATGGCGACGCGCGAAGCGTTTGCCGTTTGGGCTGTCGTGGCGCAGGATCAACCGTGCACGCACCAGCGCTGCCAGATGCCGTCTGAGGGTGCTTTCCGGCATGCCGTGGGCGCGCGCTGAAAGCGCTGCATTCGAGGGGAATACAATCGTGTTCTCGCTTTGGGCAAGATCTGTCCCCGGGTGGAAACTGACCAGCGCCGTGAGCACCGCCAGATCGCGGTCCGTTACGCCGAACGCTTGCCGTGCGGCGGTCAGATCGCGGATGATGGCCCATTTGTCGGCGGGTTGGTCTGGTATGGCGGCTGTGGCCAGTGATTGCGCTGCAAGATGCGCAGCATCAATCGGGCGCCGCCCGAAAGGCGTCGATGAAATATGGTGCATGCCTCTTCACGAGAGCAAAGAAAACGTGTCCGCAGAATCATGCGGTGGTTGACAGCTGTCAACGTTCGGGAGTAGTTTCAGATTGCGAGTATGAAACGGCCCTTCGGGATGCATGTCCTGGGGGGTCTTTTCTTTACATCAAGCTCGTGCCTCCTGTGTGTGTCATGTCATTGGACCTTCCGGTCGGTTTATTCGCCGCGGGTTTTCAAAAACTCACGATGAATTTCGTTAAGATGTTCGCTGAGCCATTGGCTGAACTCATCTTTTTGCGACATTGTTAAAACGGTCTTACCGGCGCGTTCGGCGATACGGGCAATTTCTGCGCCGTCTTCGGAGCGAACCACGCGCGCAGGGGCGGGCCCCTTGCGACGGGGGGCCAGCGCATCGAAGGCCGCGCGGAACCGCAAATCCGAGGTTTGACCATGCGCAAGGTTCGCGACCTCGTCGGGGGAATGTCCCTCGATGCGTTTGGCAAGCGACAGCCATCTGTCGCGGCCAGCGGCCGGTGCCGCACCAATTGCCTCGATCACGGCAAGCGGGATGCTATCGGCCACATTCAACATCCGGCTGACCACGGTCTTGTCGATATGCAGCGCATCGCAAATGACCTTGCGATCAAATCCGGCATCGCGCATCTGTCTGGCAAAATTGGATTTCTCGATAAAAGAAAGATCTTTGCGCGCGGCATTTTCCTGGCCTTGGGCCACCACAAGATCGTGGTCGCTCAGATCGCGGACCATGGCGCGTACGGGTTGGCCCAACGCCTTGAGCGCCGCCACGCGGCGGCGGCCATAGACAATCTCGAACCGGCCCTGTGTATGTGGGGAATGACGCAGCAAAACAGGCACTTGCTGGCCGTATTCACGGATCGATTCCACAAGCGCACCATCGGCCTGATCGAGCCGTCCGAGGCGGTCTTTCAAACCGGCATCATCAATCAGTTCCGCAGGCACCTCTACAAGGGCGCGTGTGCGCAACTCCGCCAATGACTGGCTGACCGCGCCGATCGCACCTGTCTTGCGCCGTGGCTGGGCAGGGGAGGGGGGCGTCACATCCGTGTCGGCGCGCGGGGCAGGGGGCGACTGTTCGGGAGTGATCAGTGAATTCAGCAGGTTCTTACGCGCCATTATTTTCGCCCCCATGCGGTCTGGATCAGGTTCTCGATCTCGGCATTCACCGCATTGATACTCTCGATCGCGCGCTCGTAGGTGGAGCGTGTGAATTGCGATTTCTCGACTTCGTAAAGGGTTTGCTTGGTGATGCCAGCATCCGAAATTGCTGTTGATTTCAATGCAGTATGGTTAAGAACATGATCGCCGAACATGGAGCGCATGAAGCTGACCATCTGGTTTTGCGGACCGTCGCCTGGCTCGTATCGGGTCACCAGATAGCGCAGCCAGTCATAGGACATATCGCCGCCCGCATCCGCCACCACGCCCAGCAAATTGGACGTCATCAGCAAAAACTGGCACATCGACATCACATCGAGCATTTGCGGATGGACGGTGACCAAGACAGCCGTGGCCGCCGACAGCGCTGACATCGTCAAGAACCCCAGCTGTGGCGGACAATCGATCACGACGATGTCGTAGTCTTCCTCGACCGAAAGAAGAACCTCGCTCACACGGGTGAAAAACAGCTCCCCCGAGCGCTGCGCAAGAACACGCGGTGTGTCATGTTCGAATTCCATCAGGTCCAGATTGCCCGGCACAATGTCGAGATTGGTGAAATAGGTGCGCTGGATCACATCCCGCAGCGGGACCGGATCGTCATAGCGGATGGCGTCATAAAGCGTGCCGCCATCCAGCAGGTCGAACTCCGGCTGAAATCCGTGCAGGGCGGAAAACGACGCTTGTGGATCAAGATCGATGCCCAGCACCCGATACCCGTCCAGCGCCAGCTTTTGCGCAAGATGCGCGCTGGTGGTGGTTTTGCCAGACCCGCCTTTGAAGTTGATGACCGAAATCACCTGCAAATGATCGCCCGAATGGCGTCCCGGCAGATAGGTGCCCGGCGCTTTGGCGCCTTTTTCCAGCATTTCGCGCAGGGCCTGAATGTCTTCGGGCGAATAATACCGTCGACCGCCTGCGCGGATTTCAGGCTCGGGGCCACGACCATCCAGATGTAACTTACGAAGATAGGCGTCTTTCACGCCTAAAAGCTGCGCGACCTCGCCACTGGTGAATTTGCGTAATACGCGGCGCGTATCGGGTGGAAACAACTGCTGGCGATGTTCTTGCAACCTTTTGGAAAGGTTCGCCGCATGTTGCCCGACCAGAAGGTCGATTCTGCCGTGTTCGGTCATATTCTGCCCTCTGCTGCCAGCGTTCGTTACGCTTTGGCGCGTCTTATTCGTTTCTTACCGTAATTAATGCGGCAGGGGGCGGGGCGCTGGCAAGACTTTTTTCCACAGACACGGGCGGAGTATGCCAGAAAATTGCGCGTTCGGGGGTATTTTTGCCACGATCACATCCCTCTGGCCACTGGAATCTCGGCACGCCACCGGTTCACGTCGGGCTGTGGCCCGCGAATCGACCGCTCCGGGGCGCGTCATGTGACACGATTCGCGCTTATGCCGAAAAAGTCAGCACATCCCACTGCCGTTTGCCCCACAGGCCTGATATCGTGCCAGAACTCCGGCCATTCGCATTCGAGCCTTATCCAAAACGCGCCGGACAAAAGGAGACTTGCGATGCGCCCCAGTTTCATGCGCGCCCTGATTGGCCCAGTTGTGCTTGTTCTGCTGGCCCCCCATTGGGCGGCGGCGCAATCGTCCCCGCGGCCGCTGCCGCGTCCCGACACAGCGGGGAGCCAGCAGGCCACCGCGCCGCAAGTCGCCGCAGAACCGGCGCAGGTCGCCCCCTCGGCTGACACAGAGCAGATGGCCACACCCGATGCCGCTGACGCCGATGTGCCTGAAGATGCGCCCCAGACGCTGTGGCACGCGCAAGGCCAGGAGCCTGGATGGCGCGTCGAGATGGGCGAGGATCGCGTGCGCATCGAGCTGAACTATGGCCGCGACGTGCTGGATCTGGCGCTGCCCGCGCCACAAATGGTGCCCTATGGCGGGTTGGGGATGAAAGCCACCGATCAGGACATGGCGCAGCATTACTTCTTCAGCGATCTTGGGTTGGGGCTCGACCGGCGCGATGCGCTGTGCCACGACGCGATGAGCGGGCGGCCCTATCCGCAGACCGTCAATCTCAGCACAGCCAAAGGGGTGCTGAACGGCTGCGGCGGCGAGACTGTCGATCTGTTGACCGGCGCGGAGTGGAGGATCGAGCAGCCCGCCTCCGGCACGCAAGCGGCCGCGGCCCCCGTCACGATCACGTTTGATCGCGCGGGCACAGTCTCTGGACAGTCGGGGTGCAACCGGTTCCATGGCGCATTCGAAATCACGGGCGAGGGGGGGCTGCAGATCGGGCCGTTGGCCAGCACCCGCATGGCCTGCGAGGCCCCTGTTATGGCGGCCGAACGCGATCTGTTGCAAACCCTTGATGGGGTCCAGTCGTTCGATATCGACACAACAGGGGCGCTGATCTTGCGCCACTCGACCGAGGAGGTCTTGCGCGCCACGCGCTGAACGGGCGCAGGCGGCACGGGGCGGGGCAGGGGGCACCCTTGCCGCCCTACGTCCCCGCCCCCCGTGGTGATGCGCCCCTGATCCTTGACGCGCCCGTTTGGCGGCACGCCTTGCGCATCACACGCGGGCGCATTGGTTCAGGCGCTGTTTCTAATCACCAGCTTGCCCAGAAAAGCCTTGTTAAGGCTGGTGTCGTCCTCTGTGCTTTCCAGTACATCCACAAGATAATGCGCCATTTCCGTGATCGGCTGGCGATATGTCGTCAGATCGTAATTCGCCGTCGCGGCCTGTGGCACATCGTCAAAACCGATCACGGCGATATCTTCGGGCACAGACAGGCCCAGCCGGTGACGGATCGTGTCGATCGCCCCCAACGCCAACGCATCGTTTTCGCACACGATGATATCGGGGCGCGCGTCGGGGGTGCGGTCGCGCAGCATCGCATACACCACCTCGCTGCTTGCGATGGGATCATAGGTGTCGACCATGTCGCATTCCGGTGTGACGGCGCGGTTATCATGCCAGATCTGGCAAAACGTCTCCTTGCGTTTCAAATGCGCCGAGGTTGTGCGCGGGCCTGCCAGATAGAACGGGGTCTTATAGCCGCGATCGAGAACATATTGCGCGATCTCGCGCGTCGCGGCTTCGTCATCCACACTGATCGAGATGGTGTTGGGATCATCCGAGCTGCGCGCGAAAATGATCAGTTTCTTGAACCGGCGGGCCTTATAGGCCGCTGCCAGAACATCATCATCGAACTGGATACCGATCAGGATCGTGGCGTCCACCCGCCGCTGGCTTGCGTTTTGCAATGCAGGGCCCGCATCATCGCGATCCAGAGTGTTGACCAGCAGCGTATCCCACCCGCGCGAACGCATGGCACGTGTCAGACGCTCAAGCATGACCAGTTTGTGGGGGTTGGCAAAATCGTCGATCAACAGCGCCACAAGGTTCGAACGCGTCGACGCCAGCGCCGAGGCATGCAGATCCGGCACATAGCCAAGCAACTCGGCCGCTGCCATCACCTTGCTGCGTGTTTTGGGCGAGATCGATGCATCTTTTTTAAAGGCGCGGTTTACAGTCCAGCGTGACACATCCGCAGCTGCGGCCACGTCATCGGCTGTCACATTCGAAGCAGGCCTGCCATTGGTCAATGCATTTATCCGATCTGGGTTGGGTGTGGTGTTGCGCATGCAGCCATAGGCCACCGAGAGACGTAACTCACGCGGTAAACCGATAGAAGCATGTTTTTTGCACGTGCACCAAGATTTTTTTGCACCCGCGTGCAGAAAATGTTTGCACGCGGGTGCAAAGCTGGTATCCAAAGGGTAACACAGCGGTTGAAACCACCGCATGTCTGGGAGGACTTCATGTTAAAAGTTGGATTGCTCGGCGCGGGCCGTATTGGGCAGGTGCATGCCGTAAATATCGCAAACAACCCGCGCTCAACGCTGGTTGCCGTGTCGGATGTGTTTGAGGAGGCTGCCACAAAACTGGCCGCAGCACATGGCGCCGATGTGCGCAGCTCCGAAGATATTCTGGCCGATCCGTCCATTGACGCCGTTCTGATTGCAACCTCGACAGACACACATTCGAATTTGATCGAAGCCGCCGCCGCCGCGGGCAAGGCTGTGTTGTGCGAAAAACCCGTGGATCTGTCGCTGGAGCGTGCACGCGCCTGTCAGGCGCAGGTGAAAGCCTCCGGACGGCCCGTGATGATCGGTTTCAACCGCCGGTTCGATCCGAATTTCAAGGCGCTGAAAGACGCAAGCACACGCGGCGAAATCGGCAAATCGGAATTGCTGTCGGTGACATCGTTCGATCCCGCGCCGCCGCCTGTCAGCTATATCAAGGTTTCGGGCGGGCTGTTCCGCGACATGATGATCCATGATTTCGACATGGCGAATTTTCTGATGGGCGAGCGTCCGGTATCGCTGCGCGCCGTTGGCAGTTCGGTCGTGGACCCCGAGATCGGAGCGGCGGGCGATGTCGATACGGCGGTGGTCGTCATGACCTATGCCGATGGCCGGATCGCGGTGATCAAAAACAGCCGCCGCGCCGTTTACGGCTATGACCAGCGGGTCGAACTGCTGGGCGCGGAAGGTCTGCTACAGGCCAATAACATGCTTGAAAATACCATGGTCAAATCGACCGCGGCGGGGGTCTCTTCGGCCAAGCCCACATATTTCTTTCTAGAACGCTACATGCCGGCGTACGCTGCCGAATGGGAAGCGTTCGTGTCTGCCGTTCTGGATGGCACGGATCTGCCCGTGACGCTTGACGACGGGATCGATGCGCTGGCGATGGCGGAGGCCGCGACACATTCGGCGCGCACCGGCAAGACGGTCGATCTGACACTGTAATACACGCATTCCGTGCGCGCCCCCGGGAGGAGAGCGGGGGCGCGCATGGATCAACTCCGGCACGGGTTTCCCGTGTCGGGTATATCCCGCGTTGCGCGATTGGAATGTGCGGGCGGGTTTCAGGGAGGATATCCAAATGAACAAGCTTCTTGTATCTGTTGCGGCTTTGGCGACGCTTGCCGCAATGCCGGCGATGGCCACCGATATTATCGTCGTGGCCCATGGTCAGGCCAATGATCCGTTCTGGTCGGTCGTGAAAAACGGCGCGGCGAAGGCCGGTGAAGACACGGGCGTGAACGTCGATTTCCGCTCGCCCGAGACCTTCGACATGGTCCAGATGAGCCAGCTGATCGATGCGGCCGTGAATCAGGAGCCTGACGGGCTGGTCGTCTCGATCCCCGACGCGGATGCGCTTGGCCCGTCAATCGAGCGTGCCGTTGCAGCCGGTATTCCGGTGATTTCGATGAACGCAGGCTCTGATGTGGCCGCCGATCTTGGCGCGCTTTTGCATGTGGGCCAGTCCGAATTCGATGCAGGCAAGATCGCTGGCGAAAAGCTTGCCGAACTGGGCGGCACGAAAGGCATCTGCGTCAACCAGGAGGTGGGCAACGTCTCGCTCGACCAGCGGTGCGCAGGCTTTGCCGAGGGCTTCGGTCAGGACGTCAGCGTGATCCCGACAATGAACGATCCCACGGAAGTGGAATCCAAAGTCCGTGCCGCGCTTGATTCCGATCCCGATGTCGACACCGTTCTGGGTCTTGGGGCGTCACTGGTGGGCGAGCCTGCGGTCAAGGCCGTAAAGGCGCTTGGTCGTGATGATGTGCTTGTGGCCTCCTTCGATCTGTCGGCGGGGTTCTTGCAGGCGGTCGCGGATGGCGATGCGGCGTTTGCAATTGACCAGCAACAGTTCCTGCAAGGGTATCTGCCGGTCGCGTTCCTCGCGCTCAATGCCGAATACGGCCTGATGCCCGGTGGCGATGTGGCGTCCGGCCCGAACCTCGTGATGCAGGATTCGGCCGAACAGGTGATCGAACTGTCCGCACAGGGCATCCGCTGATCAACCGATAAAAGGTGCGGCACCTCCGGTGTGCCGCGCCCCCTACAAAGGCACCCCACACAAAGGGAGAGGACCATGGTTACCGACACTCAGGGGGCGCAGGACGAACGTATCCGCGACGAGCCCTTCGCAACCAAACTTATGAAACGACCCGAGCTGGGGGCCATTGGCGGCGTCATTCTCGTGACCGTGTTTTTCCTGATCACCGCCGACAGCGCGATGTTTACGCTTTCGGGTATCATGAACTTCCTGACGCCCTCCGCACAGCTTGGCCTGCTTGGCATCGCCGCCGCGATGTTGATGATCGGTGGCGAATTCGACCTGTCCATCGGGTCCATGGTGGCCTTCGCCGGCATGGTCTTCGGTGTGCTGACGGTCAATCTGGGGCTGCCGCTGATCTTCGCGATCCCCCTGACCATGGTCTTTGCCGCATTGATCGGCGCGGTCAACGGCTCCATCGTTTTGAAAACCGGACTGCCGTCGTTTATCGTAACACTCGCGGGTCTGTTTATCCTGCGCGGCGCGGCGCTTGTCGGGTTGAAAATCTTTACCGGCGGATCGACCCAGCTGCGCGGCGTACGCGATGCGATCGAGGGCGACTGGCTGGCCCCGTTCTTCTCGGGCGAGGCGTTCGGCGGCGTGTTCACATGGCTGGCCGATGCCGGAATGATCGACACATTCAATAACGGCACGCCCAAGGTTACCGGCATTCCGGTCGAGATCCTGTGGTTCGTCGCCATGGCCATTGTTGCCACCTATATCCTGCTGCGCACCCCCGTGGGCAACTGGATTTTCGCCACCGGTGGCGATACCAGTGCCGCGACCAATTCCGGTGTGCCGGTGCGCAAGGTCAAGATATCGCTGTTCATGCTGACCGCCTGTGCCGCAGCCCTTGTTGCCGTGATCACCGTGATCGATGCGGGCTCCACGGATGCGCGTCGTGGCTTCATGAAGGAATTCGAGGCGATCATCACGGCTGTGATCGGCGGCTGCCTGCTGACGGGGGGCTATGGCTCGGCGATTGGCGCCTTCTTCGGTGCGATCATCTTCGGCATGGTCACAATCGGGCTGACCTACACCAATTTCGATCAGGACTGGTTCCAGATCTTCCTTGGCGGCATGCTGCTGCTGGCCGTCGTCTTCAACAACGTGATCCGCAAACGCGTAACAGGGGAGCGCTGATATGGGGACTGAAAGCACATTTCATCACGGCACCGCATCCACGGATGCCAAACCGATCATCCACATGGAGGGGATCAAGAAACACTTCGGCAACGTGATCGCCCTGAACGGCGTGACCTTCGATGTGACACCGGGCGAATGCCATTGCCTGCTGGGTGATAACGGTGCGGGGAAATCCACCTTTATCAAGACGATGTCGGGGGTGCACAAACCGACCGCTGGCGAGATCTTTTTCGAGGGCAAGCCCTTGTCGTTTGACAGCCCGCGCGACGCAATGGAGGCAGGGATCGCCACCGTATTTCAGGATCTGGCCATGATCCCGTTGATGTCGGTGACGCGCAACTTCTTCATGGGGCGCGAGCCTACGAAGGGCAAATGGCTGACCAAGCGGATGGATATCGACCGCGCCAACGAGATCACGATGGAAGAGATGCGCAAGATGGGCATCAACCTGCGCGCCCCCGATCAGGCGGTGGGCACCCTTTCGGGGGGCGAGCGCCAGACGGTTGCGATTGCGCGCGCGGTGCATTTCGGGGCCAAGGTCCTGATCCTTGACGAGCCGACATCGGCGCTTGGTGTGCGCCAGACGTCGAATGTTCTGTCCACCATCGACCGGGTGCGCAAACAGGGCGTCGGGGTTGTGTTCATCAGCCACAACGTGCGCCATGCGCTGGCGGTGGGTGACCGGTTCACCGTCCTCAACCGTGGCCAGACGCTTGGCACGGCGGTGCGCGGCGAGATCGAGGCCTCGGAGTTGCAAGAACTGATGGCAGGCGGTCAGGAGATGGCCCAGCTGGAAGGCTCGCTCGGCGGCACGGTCTGATTGGTCCGTCGCGTGCGGTCCCCGATCGCCCGCGACGACATTTTCCCTGCGAACGACAAAAGGTGTGGCCATGTCCAACCCCCCTCAGAAAAACCTTGGCGTGGCGCTGATCGGCACCGGCTTTATGGGCAAATGCCATGCGATGGCGTGGAATAATGTGGCCACGGTCTTTGGCGGGCCGCGCCCCGAACTGGCCGTGTTGTGCGATGTGACCGAAGACGCGGCCCGCACCCATGCGCAGATGTTCGGCTTTGCGCGTGCCACCACAGACTGGCGCGCGGCGGTGTGCGATGACGCGGTGGATGTGGTGTCGATCACCACCCCCAACGGCATGCACCGCGACATGGCCGAGGCTGCATTGCGCGCGGGCAAACATGTCTGGTTGGAAAAGCCGATGGCGCTGACGCTCGCGGATGCGCAGTCCATGGCCGATCTGGCTGCCGCCCACCCCGGTCAGGTCACGATGCTGGGCTACAACTACCTGCGCAATCCCGCATTGCGCGCCGCGGCCGCAATGATTGCGGCAGGCGAGATCGGCATACCCCACAGTTTCCGCGGTGTGTATGACGAGGATTACTCCGCCGATGCCAGCCTGCCGTGGTCGTGGCGCATGACCGAAAAAGACGGCGGTCTGGGCGCGCTGGGGGATCTGGGGTGTCATCTGGTCAGTGTGATGGACGCGCTGATGGGACCGGTCGATACGCTCACGGCGATCACGCAGATTTCCGTGCCCACACGGCCTTCGGCAGACGGGCCGAAACCGGTCGAGAACGAAGACAGCGCCATGGCCCTGATCCATTTCGCCTCCGGTGCGCAGGGCAGCTTTGCGACATCGCGTGTGGCCCATGGCCGCAAATGCCGCCTGCAATGGGAAATTCACGGCGCGCAAGGCAGTATCGTATTCGATCAGGAACACATGAACGAACTTTGGGTGCACCGCGCAGGCGAGGCCGGTTTCACGCGCCACCTGACCGGCCCCGAGCAGCCGGATTTCGCGGCCTTCTGTCCCGCACCCGGTCATAATTTCGGTTTCAACGAGCAAAAGGTCATCGAGGCCCGCGACCTGATCGCGGCCATCGGCGGTGGTGCCAACACCGGCCCCGATTTCGCCAAAGGCCTCGAGATCGAACGTATCATTCACGCAATGGCGGTGTCGAACGGCCGCCCCCAGAAGCTTGGAACACCGCTATGAAGGATTTGGATGTCATCACAATCGGGCGCGCAGGTGTGGATCTTTACGGCGCGCAAATCGGCGGCCGGCTTGAAGATATGGGCAGCTTTGACAAATATATCGGCGGCAGCCCGACCAATATCGCCTGCGGCACCTCGCGTCTGGGGCTGCGCACTGCCCTGATCAGCCGCGTGGGCGACGAACATATGGGCCGGTTCATCCTTGAACAACTGGCCCGCGAAGGCGTGTGCACCGATGGCGTGATCACCGATCCCGACCGGCTGAGTGCGCTTGTGATCCTTGGTATCCGCGATCAGGAACAGTTTCCGCTGATTTTTTACCGCGAGAATTGCGCGGATATGGCGCTGTGCGAAGACGATATCGACGAGGGATTCATCGCCCGTGCCCGCGCCGTGGTTGTGACGGGCACCCATCTGTCGCACCCCCGCACCGAAGCGGCGGTGATGAAGGCGCTGCATCTGGCGCGCAAACACGGGCTGCGCACCGCGCTCGATATCGATTATCGCCCCAATCTATGGGGTGTGGCGGGCCATGGCGACGGGGAAAGCCGCTTTGTCGAAAGCGCGCAAGTCACAGAAAAACTGCTGGGTACGCTGCAACATTTCGATCTGATCGTGGGCACCGAGGAGGAGTTCCATATCGCAGGCGGCACCACCGATACGCTGGCCGCGCTTGAACGCGTGCGCGCGCGCACCGCGGCCACACTGGTGTGCAAACGCGGCGCACTTGGCGCGTCGGCCTTTGAAGGGGCCATCCCCGAGAGCCTTGACGACGGCCAGACCGGCGAAGGCTTCCCGATCGAGGTGTTCAACGTGCTGGGCGCGGGCGACGGGTTTTTCTCGGGGCTGCTCAAGGGCTGGATGGACGATGCGGGCTGGCCCACGGCGCTGAAATACGCCAATGCCTGCGGTGCGTTTGCCGTATCGCGCCATGGCTGCACGCCCGCCTATCCGTCGCTGAAAGAGCTGGAGTTCTTCCTTGATCGCGGCGTCAAACGCCCCGATCTGCGCAACGACCGCGATCTGGAGCAGGTGCACTGGGCCACGAACCGCCATGGCGACTGGTCGAGTGTGAAAACATTCGCCTTCGATCACCGTTTGCAGCTGGAAGAAATGGACGGCTACACCCCCGCCAAGGCAGGCGCGTTCAAGGAGCTGTGCCTTGAGGCCGCGCTCAAGGTCCAGAACGGCCAGCCGGGCTACGGGATCTTGTGCGATGACCGTATCGGGCGTTCGGCGCTGCATGCGGCGTCCGGCACGGGGCTGTGGATCGGGCGTCCGGCGGAACTGCCGGCCTCGCGCCCGATCGAGTTCGAGGCGGGCCTTGGCGCCGATCTGGGCAACCTGCGCGAATGGGCGCGCGAGAATGTGGTAAAGCTTCTGGTCTTTGCCCATCCCGATGACGACGCGGCCACACGCGCGCTGCAAGAGGAACGCGTCCTGCGGCTGTTTACCGCCGCGCGGCGCAACGGGCTGGAATTCCTGCTGGAGCTGATCCCGTCGAAAGTGGGCGCGGTCGATGACACCACAACCGCGACCCTGATCCAGCAATTCTATGATGCGGGCGTCTATCCCGACTGGTGGAAGCTGGAGCCGTTCAAAACCGGGGCCGCATGGGCCAATGCCGTGAATGCGATCGAGCGCAACGACCCCAACACACGCGGGATCGTGGTGCTGGGCCTTGATGCGCCGGAGGCCGATCTGGCCGAAAGCTTCGCGCAGGCCGCAGCGCAGCCCTTGGTCAAAGGGTTTGCGGTGGGGCGCACGATCTTTGGTGATGCGGCGCGCGCATGGTTGAAGGGCGATATCAGCGGTGGCGATGCAGTTGCGCAAATGGCCGCACGCTATGCACGTTTGTGCGAAATCTGGGACGATGCGCGCGCAAACGCGCAAAACGAGGGGGCAAAACAATGACAGATACGATCCGGCTGACAGCCGCACAGGCCATGGTGAAATGGCTTTCGGTTCAGACAACCGAAGACGGTGCGCGCTTCATCGAAGGCATCTGGGCGATTTTCGGCCACGGCAATGTGGCGGGCATGGGCGAGGCCCTGCAGGGCGCACAAGACACGTTCCCCACATGGCGCGGGCAGAACGAACAGACCATGGCACATGCCGCCGTGGCCTTTGCCAAAGCCTCCAGACGCACCCGCGCGATGGCTGTGACATCCTCGATCGGGCCGGGGGCCACCAACCTTGTGACGGCGGCGGCGCTGGCGCATGTGAACCGCCTGCCGCTTTTGCTGATCCCGGGCGATGTGTTTTCCAACCGCAGGCCCGATCCGGTGCTGCAACAGGTCGAGGATTTCGAGGATGGCACCGTGTCTGCCAATGACTGCCTGCGCCCGGTGTCGCGCTATTTCGACCGGATCTCGCGGCCCGAACATCTGCTCACCGCGCTGCCGCGTGCGCTGGCCACGATGACCGATCCCGCCTCCTGCGGTCCCGTCACTCTGGCGTTTTGCCAAGACACGCAGGCCGAAGCGTATGACTATCCGGCCGAATTCTTCACGCCCAAAGTCTGGCGCATCCGCCGGCCGCAGCCCGACCCGCGCGAGCTTGAGGATGTCGTCGCGCTGATCCGTGCAGCAACGCGCCCCGTGATCGTGGCAGGCGGCGGTGTGATCTATTCACAGGCCGAGGCGCGGCTGGCGGAGTTTGCCCAGACCCACAACATCCCCGTGCTCGAGACGCAGGCCGGTAAATCGGCGCTGGCGCAAAGCCATCCGATGAATTTCGGCGCCTGCGGGGTGGATGGATCGGCAGCCGCCAACGCGCAGGCCGAAGCCGCCGATCTGGTGATCGGTGTGGGCACGCGGTTGCAGGATTTCACCACCGGCTCGCGCACCCTGTTTGCCAATCCCGACCGCAGGCTCGTGTCGATCAATGTGGCCGCTTATGATGCGGTCAAACACGGGGCGGTGCCGCTGATGGGCGATGCCTATGCGACCCTTGGCGCGCTGACGCAAGCCTTGGGCGATCATCGCGCGGGTCCGGTGGAGGACGATGCGCGCAGCGCGTGGCTGGCGGCGGTCGATGCGCATTGCCGTGATCAGGCGCAGGCGGAGGGTAACAAGCCCAATGATGCCCAAGTGATCGGCGCGGTCCAGCGCGCCACGGGCGAAAACGCGGTGGCGATGTGTGCGGCAGGCACCATGCCCGGTGCGCTCAAGCTATTGTGGCAGCCCTCGCAGGGCGGCTATCACATGGAATACGGGTTTTCGTGCATGGGATACGAGGTCGCAGGCGCGATGGGCGTCAAACTGGCCACCCCCGAACGCGAGGTGATCTGCTTTGTCGGTGACGGGTCCTACATGATGGCCAATTCCGAACTGGCCACCGCCGTGATGCGCAAGATCCCCTTTACCGTCGTGCTGACAGACAATCGTGGCTATGGCTGTATCAACCGGCTGCAGCAGGGCTGCGGCGGGGTCGAGTTCAACAATCTGTACAAAGACTGCAACATCGTCGAGCAACCCCGCATCGATTATGTGGCCCATGCGGCCGCGATGGGGGCCCACAGCGTGAAAGCCACCGGTATCGCCGATCTTGAGGCGCAGATCGCCCATGCCCGCAGCCGTGATATTCCCACCGTCATCGTGATCGAAACCGACGCGACCGATGGTCCGGGCTTTGGCGATGCGGGCCATTGGTGGGATGTGGCCGTGCCTGAAACCGGGCGCACCGACACATTGGCACAGGCCTACAGTGCCTATCTTGAAAACCAGCAGCGCCAGCGCCTTGTGAACTGAGCACGGAAGGAAACCAACATGATCCGTTTCGGCACCAACCCGATTGCATGGGCCAATGACGACGACCAGACACTGGGCGCCCATATCCCGACCGCACGTATTCTGGACGAGGCAGGCCGTATCATCGGCTTTGACGGGATCGAGAACGGCCACCGCTGGCCTGCCGACCCCGAGGCGCTGCGCGTGATGATGGAGGGCGCGGGGCTTGCCTTTATCTCGGGCTGGCATTCGCTGAACCTGCTGGCCCATTCGGTCGAGGATGAAAAACAGGCAATCCAGCCGCATCTGGACCGGCTCAAACACAACGGCTGTCAGGTGTGCATCGCCTGCGAGACCTCGAACTCCGTTCAGGGGCTGGACAAGCCGCTGTCCGACCGCCCCGTGCTGGATGCGGACGGGATGCGTGATTTCGGCGCCAAGGTCGAGGAAATCGCCCGTTTTTGCGCCGATCAGGGCATCGCGCTGGTCTATCACCACCACATGGGCACCGTCGTACAATCGCCCGAAGATATCGACGCGTTCATGGCCGCCACCGGCCCTGCGACAAAGCTGCTGTTTGATGCGGGCCATTGTTCGTTCGGCGGCGGCGATCCGGCGCAGGTTCTGGCCAGACACATCGACCGTGTGCGCCATTTCCACGCCAAAAACGTGCGCCCCGCAATCCGCGAACGTGTCGAGGCGGAGGGCCTGTCGTTCATGGACGGGATCCGTGCGGGTGTGTTCACCGTGCCCGGCGATCAGGAGGGCGAGGTCGATTTCGAGCCGCTTTTGACCCTTCTGGCCCGGCACGGCTATGACGGCTGGATCGTGATCGAGGCCGAGCAGGACCCCGATGTGCACAACCCGCTGCTGTATCAGACACTTGGTCTGGCCACGCTCAAGCGCCTTGCACGCACAACCGGGCTGATTTGACCGGGCTGATTTGAAAGGAATAGCGATATGTCACAACTTCTCAAACGTCCCTTTGGCACCCATGGCAAGGTGCACCAGATTACCCCCGAAAGCGCGGGCTGGCGGTATGTCGGCTTTGATCTGTGGCGCCTGCGCGCGGGCGAGAGCATCCGCGATGTCACAGGCGAGACAGAGGTGATCTTGGTCATGGTCGAGGGCAAGGCCACGCTGAACGGCGCGGGGCAGGACTGGGGCGAACTGGGCAGCCGGATGTCGGTGTTTGAAAAAAGCCCGCCCCATTGCCTGTATCTGCCCAACGGCACCGACTGGGCGGCCACCGCCACCACCGATTGCACGATTGCCGTGTGCAAGGCCCCGGGCAAGGGCGGCCATGCGGCGCGCCGGATCGGTCCCGACGGCATCACGCTGACCCAGCGCGGCGAGGGCAACAACACCCGCCACATCAACAACATCGCCATGCAAAACGAGGATTTCTGCGACAGCCTTCTGGTGACAGAGGTGTTTACCCCCGCAGGCAACTGGTCATCCTATCCCAGCCACCGCCATGACGAGGATGACTTCCCCAACATCACCTATCTCGAAGAGACCTATTACCACCGGATCAATCCGGGCGACGGTTTCGGCGTCCAGCGGGTCTATACCGATGATCTGCAACTCAACGAGACGATGGCCGTGCATGACGGCGATGTGGTCTGTGTCCCGCGCGGCCACCATCCGTGCGGCGCCCCTCCGGGGTTCGAGATGTATTATTTGAACGTCATGGCAGGTCCGCGGCGCGACTGGCGTTTCCTTCCCGCGCCGGCTGTTGCTCATCTGATGTAAACCGGGCGGTGCGCCCGCCCCCTCGCGCCTTTCAAGGAGCCACAATCCATGCCCCAACCTTTCCAGCTTGCCGCCTGCGCGGAGATGCTCTGGCGTGATAAACCGATAGAGTGGCGCGCCGCCCGCCTGAAAGAGCGCGGTTTGGGCGTCGGGCTGTGGAACTGGCCCGATCACGATCTGGACAAACTGGAGCGTGCAGGCGCCCATTACACGATCATGAACGGCTATCTTCAGGGGCGCCTGTGTGACGCGCAAGGGGCGGATATGCTGCTGGCCTCGGCACGCGAAACGGCGGCCGTGGGGCTGCGTCTCGGGGTGGACCGGTTGAACCTGCACGGGACCGGTCTGGGCGAGGGCGGTCTGCCTGTCCCGCATCACGCCACATTCGCACCGGGGATGGAGTTGCGCGCCCGTGACACGCTGCACCGGATCTGCGATCTGGGCGAGGAACTGGGCGTGACCTTCACACTGGAAAACCTCAACCCGCTGGACCATCCGGGCTGCCCGTTTGCGACGACCGCGCAGGTTGTGTCGCTGGTGTCGGCGGTCAACCGGCCGCAGTTGAAAATCAACCTCGATCTGTATCACACCCAGATTGGCGAGGGCGATCTGATCCGCTGGTGCGAGGCCAGCCTGCCGTGGATCGGCGAGGTTCAGGTGGCCGATAATCCGGGCCGCTGCGAGCCGGGCACGGGCGAGATCAACTATCGCGCGATCGCGCAGGCGCTGGCCAAGATGGGCTACGCCGGTCCTGTCGGGCTGGAGGCCTTTGCCGCAGGCGACAGCGACGCGGCCATTGATGCCTTTGTCGCGGCCTTTACGCTTTAAGGCGCAGAGCCCCTCACGCCTTTGCCATCCACGGGCCCATGGGCGCGTGCGTCCCCCCCTCGCGCGCGCCCGCGGGCCGTGTCACACGACCGCGCGCGGCGGCTGTGTGGTGTGGGTCCGGTCCCCGTCTCCTCTGATCGGGGGACCGGACCCGTTTTTTTCGGGCGGGCGCCGGGCAGTGGCCTTTCAGGCCGTCCGCGAGATGGCGGCTCTGGCCCCGTGCGGGTCCGGACCTCGGGCCATCGGCGATCAGGTACCAAAGCGCGCATCTGCCAGTGTCTGACAGTCTGTGAACTGTGAACTGTGAAACAGGCCAGCCACAAAGGGCGGGGGCCGGCAACGCATAGTGCGCCCGAAAAGGCGCGTCAGATCATGATCGCCCGCAGGCCCTGAAATGGCCGCACTCAAAAGGATCGCGCGCGCGCCCCGTGTGCCATCGCCTGCATGCAGGCGTGCACAAGGCCCCCGCCGGCGACACATCTGCGCAAAGGGGGCAAAACACCAGAGGGCGGCAAGAAGCCCCCGCGCGCATCGCGCATGATGTGGCGCGCCCATTGCACCGCGCGCAGCTTTGTGGCTGTCTGTCGGGCGAAGGAGGCGCGACAGGCGCCCCGGTTTTGCGCCACGAAAGACAAGGACCCCGGCCATGGACCAGATGATCGACGTTGAAACACTCAGATCCCGCGTGATTGCGGTGCTGGAGCAATTCGGGGCCGCGCCGCATGCCGCCAAGGCTGTGGGCGGTGTGATCGTCGATGCGGAACGCGACGCGTGCAAATCGCACGGGCTTTACCGTCTGGAAGGCTGCCTGCGGGTCTTGCAATCGGGCAAGATGCGCGGCGATGCCACCCCGACGGTGCACGCGGGCTGCGGCGCCATTGTCGAGGTCGAGGCCCATCACGGGTTTTCCAACGCGGCCTTTGCCGCCGCGCGCGACACATTGGTGGCGCGGACGCGGGCGCTGGGGCTTGCCGCGCTTGTCATCCGCGATTGTGTGCATTTCTCGGCGCTGTGGCACGAGGTCGAGGATCTCGCCCAAGACGGTCTGGCCGCGCTGTCGATGTGCCCCAGCTATGCGTTCGTGGCGCCTGTAGGGGGGCATACGCCCCTGATGGGCACCAATCCGCTGGCCTTTGGCTGGCCGCGTCCCGATAGCGACCCTTATGTGTTCGATTTCGCAACCAGTGTGGCCGCGCGCGGCGAGATAGAGCTGCACCGCCGCGCAGGCACCCCGATCCCCGAAGGCTGGGCGGTGGACCGCGATGGCGCGCCCACAACCGATCCGCAAACGGCGCTGGACGGGGCGATGCTGCCGTTCGGGGCGCATAAAGGCTCTGCGATCTCGACGATGATCGAATTGTTGGCAGGCGCGATGCTGGGCGAACGGATGAGCCGGGAGGCGCTGGAGTTCATGGGCGACGGCGGGACACTGGTGCCGCGTCACGGGGCTCTGATCATCGCAATGGACCCCGCAGTGTTTGCCGCGCGCAGCGGGCGTGATCCGCTGGCCCAAGGCGAGGTATTGCTGGACGCCTTCGGGGCGCAGGGCGCGCGGCTACCATCGCAACGCCGGTTTCAGGCGCGTGCTGTGTCGCTGCGCGACGGTATCCGGTTGAGCGGGTCCGAAATGGCGCAGCTGGAGCAATTCGAGCGTGAAGGCCCCGCGATGTTCGATGCCTGACGCCGGCCTGCCCAAGGGTAAAGCACTACGGGGGCCTGCGACCCTTGCGCGCCGGCCTTACGTGTCCGCCTAGGCAATGCGGGCCCCGCAAGGCCTGATCGGGCGTGGGTTTCGCAATGCGTCGCGTCGCGCGGCCCGCGTGTCGCATGGCCCCCCCCCGTCCGCAGGCATCAAAGGTCAGTCCAGCCCGGGGAGTTTTGCCAAAGCTCATCGTGCGCCACATCGTTTGCAAAAGCCGGTGAGACGGCAGTCGTCCTGCAAGGGGCATTCTGACTTGGCCTGTGAACGCCATCACGCTTTGCGTTCTGTGGCGTGTGGGCTGTGTCGAGCATAACAGGCGAGGCTGTGGGCTTCCGGCGCGGGGGACGATGCGGGCTGAATGTCCGCGCGGCTGCCGCCCCACGCCGGCCCGTTTGACCAACGCGCGTAAGGCAATCCAGATCACACCGGCCCGATCACGCTGGCTGCTCTCTTGGCCTGATCTGATGCAGGGTGCCCAATTACGGGGCGCGCGTGATACGCAGTCTTCTTTTGCTCAATAATGCACAGATGGTCTGGCTGCGTGCGTTCGCGAACTATCATGGCAGATGTGGTCACCCCATCCGTTTGACGCGTGCGGCCACTGCTCGGCCTCCGTCAGAATGTGACGATTGCGCGGGGCGGGCGGCGGCGTTCCGGAGCACGGACGTGTCTGGCCATCACAGGCTTGGGCTTGCTTTTCAGCCAGATACAGCCGCCATTATGCATGTGTTTAATGCGTGGCGGCGGCTGTGTTTCCGGCTGTGCGCGATGAAAAAGGCGATCGCGTGTCCCGTGCCGGACAGGTCCCACATCTGCAGCATGAACACCCCTGTGCCTGCCTGCGCGCCCCAAAACCGACCGGTAAGGGGGGCCTCCGGTGCCATATATTTCCCGCGGCCTGTCAGGTGCGGGGCGTTCAAGACCGCACTGACGGCCGCGGCTCTTTTGGTCTCCTGCGCGCATCAAAGATGCGCAGTTTGCGCGATCTGTGCGGACTGCTGTGGGCCCGCAGGGGGCGCGGGGGAATGCGCGTGCAATGGCACCATTGCGCTGGCGCTTGTGTGAGGTGAACCTGTCCCATGCGCCGGGCTGGCGGGGGCCGTTTCGGGGCAGGGGCGGGGCCGGTCAGCTTCGGGCTGCGCGCTGTGTCTGTGATCGGGGGGGGCGTCGCAAGGGCGGGGTGGCGATCGGCTGTGCTGGCGCCGGTGCCCCCCGCCCGTGATTTCGGTCCTGTTGCGCGCCTGTTTCGGGTCACGTGCCTAGCGGCGCGTCCGGCCACGCCGCTGGTAGTCGCGTTCCGCGCTTTGGACGGTGGCCACATTCAGCGTGCCCGTGACAAACGCGCGCGACAATGCCCAAACGCGTTTGTTGCGCGGCGTTGTGACATCGGCTGGGTCATCGGGATCCGCCTCCACCCCCAGTTTTTCATAAAGCGATAACAGCCGGTTTTGCACGGTGCGCAGCGACAGGCTCTGGCGTATGGCGATCTGTTTGTCCTGCAGCCCCAGTGCCAGATCCACAAGCACCGCGTATTCGCTGTCATCAAGCGCATGGCGCGGCGAGGCGGTGCGCCGTTGCAGGCGGTGGATTTCGCGGTCCACCATGATCTGCCCCTCAACCAGCACCGCCCGCAGCGCCAGTTTCAGACGCTCGCGGCTGGCGGTTTTCAGGACATAGCCATAGGCGCTGTCTTCGGGCACGATCCGCGAGATGCCGCGCAGATAGGCCTCGTCGGAATAGTTCGACCAAAACAGGATACGGGTGGCGGGGCGGCGTGCCCAGATGGCGCGGGCGGCCTCGATCCCGTTGCGCTTTTCCATCTGCAGATCCATCACCACGGCTGTGGCGCACATCGCCTCGGCCTCGGCCTCGCCTGCCGCACCGTCTGCGGCATGCACGATTTCGGACACTTCGGGCAGCGCATCCGCCAGCACATCCAGCAGATAGCGTGCGTGATACTGGTCATCCTCGACCACAAGCACCTTCATGCGTCCGCCCCCGCCAGCGCCACGCTGACGCGCGTGCCCGAATGGCACAGGATCTGCAGATCCGCCCCGATCAGATCGGCGCGGGTGCGTATATGCGCAAGGCCCGACTGGCGGCCCGAGGGATTATCGATCCCGATCCCGTCATCGACCACGCTGACACATAACCGACCCGCCGGATCGGCGGTGATCTCCACCCAGATCTCGAAGGCGCGGGCATGGCGGGCGGCGTTGTTGATCGCCTCTTGCGCAATGCGGAACAGCGCGGTGCGGGTGGTCGGGTCCAGCCGGTCCACCGCACCTGCGGTATCGTCTATAATCTCGGTGGTGGTGGCGGTCGTGCCCACCGCGCGTTCCAGATGGACCCTCAGTGCATGGTTGAAGCCGAACAGATCCAGCATGGTGGGCACCGCCGTGTCGATCAGGGCGCGCAGGTCGTTGATCGTGTCGGTGATGCGGCCCACCAGAACGGCGCGTTCTGGCGCAGGCCCGCTTTCCAGATCGCGCAGGATCCGCGTCAGATCGGCCAGCGTCTGGTCATGCAGGTCCATCCCGATCCGGCGGCGCTCGCGCTCCAGCGCCTGTGTCAGCTCCAGCGCGCCCTGGCGCAGCCCCTCGGCGCGGGTGGTTTCGCAATCATGCAGATGCGCCGCCTGCTGGGCCTGTTCGGCCGCCTGTAGCGCATGGAAATACGGGCCCGCCACGGCGGCAATCCGACGCAGCACCGCGATCTCTGGCGCGCCATAGAGCCCCGCCGTCTGGTGCGAGATATTGAGCGTGCCACTGACCCGCCCCAACACCCGCATCGGCAGGTTGATCCGCGCGCGCAGGCTGTGGTTCAGGATCGGCTCGCAGCAGGCGCCGGCAAACACATAGCGCGCATCCTCCATCGCATTGTCGGAATGCATCACATCGCATTCGCCCAGTAACACCGCCCGCACCGGTGAAAACGCGATGCGGGTGCGCCGGCGTGACCAGCGGGTTTCGATCCCCACTTCGTAACTGACGACCCAGCCCGGTGTGTCATGCAGGCAGATATCGGCATGGGTAAAGGGCACACGTTCGCCGATCAGCGGCCCAAGCGCCACCAGCGCGGCGCGTGTGTCGGTCTGCTCGCCCAGACAGGCCGAAATCCGCGCCAGAAGGTCCATCAGATGCGGATCGTGCGGGTCGTCTTGTGGCAGTGGCGCATCCGCGCCGCTTGCACCGCGGCGGGTGAGGCCGGAGGCTTGCGCGCCCGTCTCAACCTTGCCCGTCTCCCCCCAATCTGTATCGGGCCTATCTGTATGGGGCCTATCTGTATCGGGCCGAAGGCTATGCGCTACCGCAGGCGGTTCTTTTGTGCCCGCCGCATCGGCGTGGCGCGTCTCGGCAGATGATAGGGTCATCCGGTTCCTCCCTTGGCGCCTCTCCCGTTGCGCGTTCCCGCAAGATGCCTTGCAAATGCGGATTTGGAAACACCTATGCGCGCAATTCTGTTGCGGGTTCCCGCAACTGGACTGCGGGCAGGGGGCTTTACGGACGATGACGGGGGCGTCACTCTGGGGCGCAAGGCCTGTGGAGGATGGGCCATAACAGGACTTTGCGCGCCACATCGCGCGGGTCGAGGGAGGATAGATGAACAGATCAGCACTGCTGCTCGGCGCGGTCGGGCTTACCATGGGATTGTCGGGAGGGCTGTCTGGCATGGCCGTGGCCGACACATCCGGCAAGCGTATCGCATTGTCGAACAACTATGCGGGCAATTCGTGGCGCCAGTCGATGTTGCAGACCTTCACCGAAGCCGGCGACAAAGCCGTGGCCGATGGTGTGGTGGCGGCAGCGGATGCCTATACCACTTCGGAAAATCAGGCCACCGAACAGGCCGCCCAGATCCAGAACATGATTTTGCAGGGCTATGATGCGATCATTCTGGATGCGGCGTCCCCCACGGCGCTGAACGGCGCGGTCGAGGAGGCATGCAATGCCGGTGTGACCGTGGTCAGTTTCGACGGGATCGTCACCGCCCCTTGTGCATGGCGCATCGCGGTGGATTTCCGTGGCATGGGCCGCGAACAGGTGGATTATCTGGCCCAACGCCTGCCCGATGGCGGCAACCTTCTTGAGGTGCGCGGTCTGGCCGGTGTGTTCGTCGATGACGAGCTGCACGCAGGCATCACCGAAGGTGTCGCAGCCCATGACCAGTTCAAGATCGCGGGCGCGGTTCATGGCGACTGGGCGCAGGATGTGGCGCAAAAGGCTGTGGCCGGTATCCTGCCTTCGCTGCCCGATATCGCGGGCGTGGTCACCCAAGGGGGTGACGGTTATGGCACCGCACAGGCCTTTGCCGCGGCAGGGCGTGATATGCCGCTGATCGTGCTTGGCAACCGCAAGGACGAGCTGCAGTGGTGGGCGGATGCGCGCGACGAGAACGGCTACGAGACCTTGTCGCTGTCGATTGCACCGGGTGTGGCAACGCTTGCATTCTGGGTGGCCCAGCAGATCCTTGATGGCAAGGACGTCCCCAAAGACCTGACCGTGCCGTTCCTGAAAGTCACGGCAGATACGCTTGACGAGACACTGGCGGCCACGCCAGACGGCTCTGTGGCCAATACGGTCTACACCGCCGAAGACGCCGATAAGGTGATCGCTGCCGCCATTGCGGCGCCTTCCGAAAACGGGGCGAAGTAGGCCCCCATGACGCGCACCCCCCAAGGGGCGCCCCCGATTGTTACCCTGACCGATGCGGCCAAACATTTTGGTCCGGTCAGGGCGCTTAACGGGGTCAGCCTGTCTATCGCACCCGGCGACTGTATCGGCCTTGTGGGCCATAACGGCGCGGGAAAATCCACACTTGTGAATGTTATCAACGGCGGGCTTGCGCCCAGTTCCGGCACGGTCGAATTTGCGCCAGCGGGCGCGCAAACCGCGCTGGAGGCGGGGATCCGCTCGGTGTTTCAGGAGCTGTCGCTGTGCCCCAATCTGACGGTGGCCGAAAACCTGCGGATTTCGCACACTGGCCTGCGCGGGTTCAACTGGCGCAAGGCCGCGCGCACGGAAATGGCCCAAGCCCTTGATACGGTGTTTCCGGGCCATGGCATCAGCACCGATGCGCCCGTCGACACCCTGAGCATCGCCGAGCGCCAGATGGTGGAAATCGCCATCGGGTTCGCCCCGCGCGGCGCACAAGCGCGCCTTGTGATCCTTGACGAGCCGACCTCGTCGCTGGATGCGGGGATTGCGCGGCAGCTTCTTGACCATATCGTGCGGTTTTGTGCAAGCGGCGGCGCGGTTGTGTTCATCTCCCACATGCTGGGCGAGATTTTCGATGTGGCCACCCGTATTGTCGTGCTGAAAGACGGCCGCGTGGTCGAGCAACGCGCCGCCGCCGATTTTACCCGTCAGGGGCTGGTCGACGCGATGGGCCATGTCGCCCCCGAGCAGGCCGATGCGCCCGCCGTGCGCGCACACGCCCACGGCGCCGAGGTGCTGCGCAGCCCCGAAGGGCTGAATGCCCGCGCGGGCGAGATCGTGGGCCTGTCGGGCCTTGCCGGACATGGTCAGGCCGAGGCGCTGGCGCGGATCTATTTCGGGGCGACATCGTCATGGCGTACCCCACGGGCCGCACCGATGGTGTTTGTGGCCGGTGACCGCACCCGTGACGGCGTGCTGCCGCTTTGGTCGATCCTGCGCAATGCGACCATCTCCGTGTTGCCGCAAATCGCACGGCGCGGCTTTGTGGACCGTGATCGCGAAGCCGGTATCATGGCCGAATGGAAGCGCCGGATCGGTATCCGCACCGATGATGTCGCCAATCCGATCCTGTCGCTGTCGGGCGGTAACCAGCAAAAGGTGCTGTTTGCCCGCGCGCTGGCCGCAAGCGCCCCGATTGTGGTGATGGACGATCCGATGCGCGGCGTCGATGTGGGCACCAAGCAGGATGTCTATGCGATGATCCGCGACGAGGCCGCCGGTGGCCGCACCTTCTTGTGGTATTCCACCGAAACCGAAGAGGTCTGCCAGTGCGACCGTGTCTTCGTGTTCCGCGACGGTGCGATTTCTGCCGAACTGACCGGCGCCGATATCACCGAGGAAAAGATCCTCGAAGCCTCATTCGAAATGACGGAGGCCGGACAATGATCCGCCTGTTTACCAGATACCGTATTTTGCTGCCGGTCGTGTCGCTTGCGCTTTTGCTGGGCGCGACCTTCTACATGCAGCCCCGTGCCATGAGCTATTTCGGGTTGAACCTGCTGTTCAATCTGGCGGTGCCGATCGCGCTGGCGACGCTGGCGCAGATGATGATCATCATGGTCAATGATATCGACCTGTCGCTGGGGGCGTTTGTGTCGCTGGTGGCCTGTGTCACGGCGACATGGCTCAATGATGCGCCGCTGGTGGGGCTGTTGATCCTGCTCGTGCTTGTGCTGGCCTATGCCGCGATGGGGGCGGTGATCCATATGCTGGACCTGCCCGCCATCGTGGTGACGCTGGGGATGTCGTTTGTGTGGGGGGGGATTGCACTGTTTTTGCTGCCCAGCCCCGGCGGCGTCAGCCCGGACTGGCTGCGCGCGCTGATGACCATCAAGCCGCCGTTTGTGCCCATGGCGGTGGCCGCCGCGGTGCTGATTGCCGCGCTCACCCATCTGCTGATCATGCGCTCGGGCATCGGCACGGTCTTGCGCGGTGTGGGCGGCAATGCCCGTTCCGTGGGCCGGGCCGGTTGGCCTGTTGTGCGCCTCAAGGCGCTGGCCTACGGGCTGGCGGGGCTGTTTGGTGTGCTGGCGGGCATGGCGCTTGTGGGGCTGACAACCTCGGCCGATGCCAATATCGCGCTGCGCTATACGCTGTTGTCGGTGGCCGGTGTGATCTTGGGCGGTGGCGAGTTTACCGGCGGCAAGATCAGCCCCGTGGGCGCGGTGATCGGCGCGCTCACGCTGGCACTTGCGGCGTCGTTTCTCAGCTTTCTGCGGCTGTCGCCCGACTGGCAGGTGGGCGCTCAGGGCGCGATCCTGATTTTGGTGCTGACCGCACGTTTGTTGTTCACCCGCCGCGATGCGCAAGCCTGATTGAGGGGATATCGGATGAAACTGTTACAAAAACCGTGGATCTGGTCCTGGGTGGCGGCGGTGGCGGCCTTTGGCCTGACCATTGCACTGACCCAAGGGCGTGGCGCGTCCGAGCTGGGCTATGCCGCGCTGAGCTTCGGGGCATTTGCGGCCATCGTCGGCTTGGGCCAGATGCTGGTCATCACACTTGGCCCGGGCAATATCGATTTGTCGATCCCCGCGTCGATGACGCTGGCGGCCACCCTCGCGCTCAAGGCGATGGGGGCCGAACCGGGCAGCGCGTGGCTTGGGCTGCTGGTGGCGTTGGGTGTGGGGCTTGGTACGGGTCTGGCCAATTTCGCACTGATCTGGGCGCTGCGTCTGCCGCCGATCATCGCGACGCTGGCTGCCTCGCTTGTCTACCAGTCGATTGCGATCTGGTCCAATCGCGGGCTCAGGATCAAACCCCCCGAGGCGCTGGCCGATTTCGCGACAGGGCGCATGGCCGGCGTGCCGAATGTGGCGATTGTGGCGGTGGTTCTGGCAGCCCTTGTGTGGCTGGTGCTGGAGCGCACGATCTGGGGCCGCTGGCTGCTGGCGTGTGGGCAGAACCTGCGGGCCGCCCGTCTGGCCGGTGTCCCGGTCGAGGCCGTGCGCGCGGCCACCTATGTGGCGGTGGCGGTATTCGCCAGTCTTGCGGGCTATCTTCTGGCCAGCTTTTCGGGCGGGGCCGCGCTCAACATGGGGTCGGAATACCTGTTGATGTCGATTGCCGTTGTGGTGATTGGCGGCACCTCGATTGCGGGGGGCATGTCCAATGTGCCCGGCGTCTGGGGAGCCTCGCTTTTCATGTTTCTGGTTGTTTCCATGCTTAATTCCTACGGCGCAGGCGCCGGGGTCCGCATGGTGCTGACCGGCGTTATCATCATCGGCATTGTCATTGCCGCCAGCACAAGAAGGGCCCGCCAGTGATCCCCACAGCCCATCGTTACGAAATCCTCGATCCCCGCTTCCGCCGCCTGATCCACCCGCTGGCGCAGCTTGACCAGATCTGCACCGGCTTCACATGGACCGAAGGGCCTGTGTGGTTTGGCGACAGGGGGGAGCTGGTGTTCTCGGAAATCCCGTCCCAAACCCTTTACGCATGGTCGCCCGAAGGTGGCTTGCGGACCCTGCGCGATGCCACAGGGTTCAACAACGGCAACACCCGTGACAGGGCTGGCCGTCTGGTGGGGTGCCGTCACGGACCGCGCGATGTGGTGCGCACCGAATATGACGGCACGATTACGGTGCTGGCAGATGCCTATGACGGCGCGCGGCTCAATTCGCCAAATGATGTGGTGGTCAGTGCCGATGGCGCGGTGTGGTTTACCGATCCCACCTACGGCATCATCTCGAACTTCGAGGGCTATCGCGCCACCCCCGAACAGACCGCCCGCCACGTGTTCCGCATTCCGCCCGAAGGCGGCGCGCCCGTGCCGGTGATCTCGGATTTCACCCAGCCCAATGGCTTGTGTTTTTCGCCCGACGAGCGGGTGCTTTATGTGGCCGAAAGCGGATCGAGCCATGACGATACCGTGCCGTCCGTGATCCGCCACTACCGGATTGACGACACGGGCGGGCAGGTCAGTGTGACCCCTTTGGGCGATTTCGCGCATGTCGATTGCGGTCTGCCGGACGGGATACGCTGTGATACGGAGGGGAACCTGTGGTCTTCTGCCGGTGACGGGGTGCAGTGCTTTGCCCCCGATGGCACGAAGCTGGGCAAGATCTTCGTGCCCGAAGCGGTCGCCAACCTGTGTTTTGGGGGCCCCGACGGGCAGCGGCTGTATATCACGGCGTCCACCTCTGTCTATTGCATCTTCGTGGATGTGAAAGGGGCAGAGCCGTGGTGCCGCAATGCGCCCGCTACCCCCGGAGCCGGTGCACGTACGCTGTGATCACATGCCACGCTCGGGGTGGGCGATGCGCCCTCCCCGAGCACCAACGGTTCAAGATCCCCGTCACGCCATATCGCGCGCAAGGCACGACCGCCTTGCGCGCGATATGCGTTTGCCGATTTGCACACCCAGATCATCGCCCCGTTTCACGCATCATCCTGTCGGATGCGCATAAAAAACCCCCGGTCCGATGGAACGGACCGGGGGCGCGCCACAGGCCCGCGGGGGAGGGGGCCTGTGGCGAAACACCGTGATGTCAGGACGCCAGAAGGCCGTGCGGATCGAGCACGAATTTCTTGGCCACGCCGCTGTCGAAGCTGGCATAGCCTTCGGCGGCTTCTTCCAGCGGAATGATCGTGGCATTCACGATATCCGCAATCGGCAGACGGTCATGCAAGATCGCCTGCATCAGCTGGCGGTTGTATTTCAGCGTCGGCGTCTGGCCGGTATGGAAGGTTTGCGCCTTGGCCCACCCCAGACCGAAGCGCATCGACAGGTTGCCTTGTTTGGCCGCCTCGTCCTCGGCGCCCGGATCTTCGGTGACATACAGGCCCGGAATGCCGATATTGCCGGCCACACGGGTGATTTCCATCATCTGGTTCAGCACGATGGCCGGTTGTTCGCCGCCGGAATGGCCGCGTGCCTCAAAGCCCACCGCATCAATCGCCGCGTCCACTTCGGGCGAGCCGATGATATCGGCGATCATTTCAGGCAGGTTGTCGCCCTTGGACAGATCAACAGGGGTGAAGCCCACACGTGCGGCATGATCAAGGCGTTCCTTGTTGAAATCACCGATCATCACGACCGCCGCGCCCAAGATACGCGCCGAGGCTGCCGCCGCCAGACCCACCGGCCCCGCGCCTGCGACATACACGATGGAGCCTACGCCCACACCCGCCTGCAGCGCCCCATGAAATCCGGTGGGCAGAATGTCCGACAGCATGGTCAGATCGCGGATTTTCGACATCGCCTGATCGCGGTCGGGAAAGCGCAGCAGGTTGAAATCGGCATAAGGCACCATGACATAGCGCGCCTGACCACCGATCCAGCCGCCCATATCGACATACCCGTAGGCCCCGCCTGCGCGATCGGGGTTGACCGTCAGGCACACGCCCGTGTCGCCCTCACGGCAGCAGCGGCAGCGCCCGCAGGCCACGTTGAACGGAACAGACACCACATCGCCCTTGTTGAGCATTTCGACATCAGAACCGATTTCGATCACTTCGCCGGTGATCTCGTGGCCCAACACCAGACCCGCCTGTGCGGTGGTACGCCCGCGCACCATGTGCTGGTCGGAGCCGCAGATATTGGTCGAAAGCACCTTCAGGATGACGGCATGCTCCAGCTTGCGGCCATTGGGGGATTCCAGTTTGGGGTCCGCAATCTTCTGGACCTCGACCTTGCCGGGGCCTGTGTAGACGACGCCGATATTGCTCATGTTCAGTCTCCTCCTTGATCGTTTCGTGCGGGCCTGACCGGTCCGTGCCGAAACCTCTCCTCCGTCCGGCGGTCATGCCAACACGGCCTGCGCGTGGTCGCCCACGCGAACGGGCCTGTACGTGGTGGCCCATCCGTGTGAAATCCAAGACACACTCGTGCCTATCTCGACACGATCCACCGACCCGCCGCATGTCTGGTTCCGACATTCCAGCAGCCAAATGCGATCATATGTCGCAGGCGGACGGTCACATGCAGGTGAGGCGGCGCCCGATCTGACAGAGCTTTATTCGGCGGACGCAAATCGGGGGGGAGGGCGCTAATCGGGGGGGCGCCATCGCGACACCGCTTTTCACGACCGCACGCGCCCGTTCCATCGCGCCGGCCGCAGGCCTGCGCGCCCTGACGATTGCGACAGCAGGCCGCGCATCGGGCCGCGCCCCGAGACGGACGCCCCGACATGGTTGCCCGGCGTTGGACCCCCGACATGAACACCCTGCGTTTGCGCGCATAAAACCGGTTTCTGCGCCGTGCCGCCATATCACGTGATCGCGACGCCCAGAGGGCGTGCACGAACGGCCCCTTGATCTCAGAGCCCGTGATCTCAGTGGCGGTGATAGCAGGATGGCGCTGTAAAAAAGGTCCCGTCAACGGAGGCAGGCAGGGGCATATCGGGCGCGCGCATCCGCACGGGCGCGGTAGTATCGCACGGCGACCGGCCCACAGGACAAGGCGCGCGGGCCGGAGTGTCCCGTGCCCGCGCGCCCACATGTATCGTTTTTACCCCGGCGGCCTTGTCCCGTAGCCTTGTCCTGCCCACCCGGGGACGCAGGGCAAGACGATCCGCATCCCGCGGCGGGACCGCGCAGGGCTGGACGGCCCGCGCGCCTACACGAACCGGTTCACGTAGTTTTCCAGCCGTTCCTGACGGCCCGATACAGGTTCGGGGTTCGGGTTCAGGGCCAGCTGGTCTGCGCTGATCGTGTCCAGATCGCTGTCGAGCATCGCCTTGGCCTCGGGCGTGTCCCAGCCCGCGTAGCGCGCCTTGCGCGCCCGCTCCAGCCCGCCGTCTTCCCACATCGCGGCCGCCGCCTTCAGCCCGCGCGCACAGATATCCATGCCCCCCACATGGCCAAGCACCAGATCTTCGGGATCGAGCGACTGACGCCGCAGCTTGGCATCGAAATTCGTGCCGCCGGTGGTGAAACCGCCCGCGCGCAAAACCTCGTAATAGGCCAGCGCCACCTCGGGGGTGTTGTTGGGGAACTGGTCGGTGTCCCAGCCCGACTGGTAATCATTGCGGTTCATGTCGATCGATCCCAGCATATCCAGCGAGCCTGCCAGCGCCAGCTCGTGTTCGAACGAATGGCCCGCCAGAATGGCATGCCCCTGCTCGAGGTTCAGCTTGACCTCGTTCTCCAGCCCGAAGCGTTTGAGAAAGCCGTAAACGGTCGCCACATCGTAATCATACTGGTGTTTGGTGGGCTCTTGCGGTTTGGGTTCGATCAGGATCTGGCCCTTGAAGCCGATCTTGTGTTTGTAATCGATCACCATCGACAGCATGCGGGCGGCGTGCTCTGCCTCGCGGCCCATGTCGGTGTTCAAAAGCGTCTCGTAGCCCTCGCGACCGCCCCACAGCACGTAATTCTCCCCGCCCAGACGGTGGGTGACATCCATACATGATTTGATCGTGGCCGCCGACCACGCAAACACCGCCGGATCGGGGTTGGTGGCCGCCCCCGACATAAAGCGGCGGTGCGAGAACAGGTTGGCGGTGCCCCACAACAGTTTCGTGCCGGTGGCCTCCATCTTGGGGCCGAAGTAATCGGCGATCTCGTCGAGGGCCGCGATATTGCCGGCAAGCGTGTCATGTTCGGGGCGCACATCCACATCGTGAAAGCAGAAATAGGGCTGGCCGAGGATGGCAAACAGATCGAAGGCGGCATCGGCCTTGATCTTGGCATGCGCCATATCATCGCCAAACCACGGGCGATCGAATGTGCGCCCGCCGAACGGATCGCCGCCCTCCCATGCGAAACTGTGCCAATAGGCCACGGCCAGACGCAGGTGATCCTCCATCCGCTTGCCCAGCACGATCTCGTCGGGGTTGTAGTGGCGATAGGCAAACTCGTTATCGGTGTCGCAGCCTTCATAGCGGATGTGCGGGATGTCTTTGAAAAAACCGGCCATGATATGTCCTTGATTGTAGGGTGTCGGGCGGGCCGCAGGGGCGGCCACGCGGGTGTCGGGATATGTCGGGGGCGCTGCGGCTCAGCGCGCGGCCCACACCAGACCGCGGCGCAGGATCTCGCGCATCTGGGGGGTGTCGAATTCCTGCGCCACATGGCCCAGAGCGGAGTAGAAAACCCGCCCCTTGCCGTAGTGATGGGTCCACACCACAGGCATGACGGTGCCTTTGGTCGATGGCGCATGGGTGCCGTCGAATGTGGTGGTGGCCAAAACATTCAGCCCCGGATCGACATGCATGAAATACTGTTCCGAATGGTAATCGAAATCGCCGATACCGGCCACCAGCGGATCATCGGGTTGCGCGATATTCACGCGGTAATCGATGATGTTGCCGGGATGGGCCACCCACTGGCCACCTACCATGAACTGGTAATCGGGTTCGCGCCGGAAGGCATCGCCCATGCCGCCGTGAAAGCCCGCAAGCCCCGTGCCGCCCTCGATGGCCGCGATCAGTGCGGTCAGCTCGTCTTTGGTGATCTGGGCTTGGGTGATCATCGGAACGATCAGATCGAACCGGCCCGTATCGCCTTCGGCCAGGACCTCGGTGCCTTCTTTGCGCGTGACGGTAAACCCCTCCGCTTGCAGCATGTCCTCGACAATGCGGGAGGTGGCTTCGGGCTCGTGGCCATCCCATCCGCCCCAGAAAATCAATGCGTTTTTCATGCGTGCAGTTCCTTTGCAGTTTCAACTCCACCCGACAGGCCGCCGGGCAGGCCTTCTGGCGGCAGCGGGGCGGGCCGGTCGCAGGTTGTGTCGAGCGTGATTACGCGCCCGTCCTGTGCGGAGGCCGAAATCGCCTCCATCACCTCGAGCGCATGCAGGCCAAGCGCGCCCGAGGCCCGATGCGGACGGCCCTCGCGCAGCCCTTGGGCCATATCGGCCAGCCCGAGGGCGCGGTAATTGTCGTCGCCGTAAGCATGGCTGAGGGGTTGGGGCGTCCAGCCGTCCTCGAACAGCGCCACTTCCCCGTCAAACCGGTTCGGATCGGGGATCACCAGCGCCCCTTTCGTGCCGTAAAGTTCAAGCGGGCTGTGGCGGTGCGCTGTGACATCGAAACTGGTCACGATCTGCACCAGCGCGCCGCCTGCGAATTCCATCACCCCCGTGATATGGGTGGGCACCTCTACGGGGATGGTCTGGCCCGCGCGCGGACCGGTGGCGATCACGCGCGTGTCGCGTCCGCGTGCGCCAAAGGCGGTGACGCGGCGCACAGGGCCCAGCAGATTGATCATCGCGGTGACATAATAGGGGCCCATGTCCATCATCGGACCCGCGCCCGCACCGGCATAGTAGAAATCGGGATTGGGGTGCCATGCCTCGTGTCCGGGCAGCATCAGCGTGGCCGTACCGGCTGTGGGTGTGCCGATCCGGCCCGCATCCACAAGCGCGCGCGCGGTCTGGTGCGATCCGCCCAGAAACGTATCGGGCGCGCATCCCAGCCGCAGACCACGGGCCTGCGCGGCGTCCATCAGGCGGCGCGCATCTGCCACCGTGCCGGCCATGGGTTTCTCGCTATAGACATGTTTGCCGGCCTCAAGTGCTGCAAGACCCACCGCGACATGGGCTGCCGGTATCGTGAGGTTGAGCACGATCTCCACATCCTCGCGCGCCAGAAGCGCCTCGGGGCTCAGCGCGATCGTGTTATGTTCGTGGGCCCGTTTGCGCGCGGCCTCCATATCCAGATCCGCCACGCCTACCAGCGCAAGCTGGCTGAAACGCGCGATATTGCGCAGGTAGATGTCGCTGATCACGCCGCAGCCGATCACACCGATCCCTGTGGGTTTGGACGTGTCCGTGCCAATGGGGCTCATGCCGGTTCCTCCGAATGTTGGGGCGGGGCGGCGGCGGCTGTCATGCGCCGTCCGTCTGCGCCGAAAAGATGCAGGTTCTCGGGCTCGGGCGTCAGATACAGTCGCTCGCCCGCGCGCAGGCGCATATGGCCGGGCAGGCGCACGGTGACCTCTCCCAGATCCTCGATATGCATATAGGCGATGGTATCGGCGCCCAGTGTCTCGACGACCTTGGCCACGGCAGGCCAGTCGCCTGTGTGCGCATCCGCGCGGATATGTTCTGGACGGATGCCGATGGTGCGCACATCCTTGCGCCCGATGGCCGTGCCGGGCAGAAGGTTCATCTTGGGCGAGCCGATGAATCCGGCCACAAATTCGCTGTTGGGGGCGTCATACAGCTCCATCGGGCTGCCCACCTGTTCGATCCGGCCCTTGTTCATCACCACGATCTGGTCGGCCAGCGTCATCGCCTCCACCTGATCGTGGGTGACATAGATCATGGTGGATTTCAGCGACTGGTGCAGTTGGGCCAGCTCTACCCGCATCTGGGTGCGCAGCGCCGCATCAAGGTTGGACAAGGGTTCGTCGAACAAAAACACCTTGGGGTTGCGCACGATCGAACGCCCGATGGCCACGCGCTGGCGCTGGCCACCCGACAGCTGTCCGGGCTTGCGGTCCAGATAGTCCTCCAGCGACAGGATGCGCGCGGCATCGGCCACGCGGGCCTCGCGCTCGGAGGTGGGGGTTTTCGACAACCGCAGGCCGAAGTCGATATTCTGCGCCACCGTCATATGCGGATAAAGCGCATAGGACTGGAACACCATCGAGATGCCGCGCTTGGACGGCTCGGCGCGTGTCACATCCTCACCGTCGATGAAGACCTGACCGTCTGTCGGGGTTTCAAGCCCCGCGATCATGCGCAAAAGCGTGGATTTGCCGCATCCCGATGGCCCGACCAGAACGGTGAAAGAGCCATCCGGCACATGCAGATCCAGATCGGGGATGACGCTCAGCGCGCCAAAGGATTTGGTGATATGATCAAGGCGGACATCAGCCATTTCGCGGCCTCCTTTCGGTCGGTGGCGCAACGCCGGGGACGGATATGCACGGCGTAGGGTACGGCGCGGGGTACGGCGGGGCACCGCGCCGCGTGCCGGCGGGTCTTGGGGATGCGGTGTGCGATGTCATGGGCGGGCCTCGTAGTGGAAATATTCGAAATCGGCGGGCAGGCCTGTGCCGGATGTGTCATGCGCGCACATCCCCACAAAAGCGCCTGTGAAATTCGCCCCCTCGCCCGAGCCTGCCTCGTCAGAGATCGCTGACTGATCGAGGACAATCCCCAGATCGTGCCAGTCACCGTTGATGGCATAGGAAAACCGCAAGGCCTCTCGGGTGACATCGCAGGCCAGATCGACCATCCCTGTGGCAGGCAGCGCAACCGGGGCGGACAGGGGAAAGGCCAGCCGCGCCCGCGGGAAATCACCCGCACAGCTATAGACCTGCAAGACACGTTCGCCGGCCTCGGTGGCGGTGACGGCCAGATAGTGGAACTTGTCGCGCCCGTACCACACGATCAGCCCCGCGAACTGCTGGTATCCGCGCGGCACGTAATCGATGCGGGTTTCGGCGTGAAAGCTGAAATCCACCTGACGGCGCGCGATGATCGCGTTCTCGAATGTGGAGCCGGGGGCCTCGCGCCCGTATATCCGCAACCAGCCGGGCCGCGCATCCAGCGAAAACAACCGCCCCGCATCGGGGGTGCGCAGCCACTGGAACGCCAGCGGCAGGGGGCCGGGGGTGAATGTGGTGCGCGGATCTTGGGCCGGCCACGGATGGGCGGGCAGATCGGGGGCAGGCGGATCAAGGAGCGGGGCCTGACCGCCATGGGCCAGACGCGGGAACTGCCCTTCGGGCCAGTCCAGCCGCTGGATCGCGGTCTCGCGCCCCATGGGCGAGCGGTGGTTATCTTCGGGCGACAACGGACGCGAACACAGATGCACCATATACACCTCGCCCGTCTGGGTCTCCACGATATCGCCATGGCCCGCCCGTTGCAGCGCGCCTTCATGGCCCATCGCGGTCAGGATGTGTTTGGCGGGGTCTGTCTCGTAGGGGCCGGCCAGATCGCGCGCGCGCGCAATGGTCACCGCATGATCATAGCCCGTGCCGCCTTCTGCGGTCAAAAGCCAGTAATACCCGTCGCGTTTGTACAGATGGGGGCCTTCGGTAAAGCGGTGATCGGTGCCGCGATAGATGTTGTGCACCGGCCCCGTCAGCGCGCCCGCCTTGGCATCATACTGCTGCATCACGATGCCGCCGAAACGCTCGCCCGGATTGGTGAAATTGTGATCCCACACCATGTTCACCAGCCATTTGCGCCCGTCATCGTCATGAAACAGCGACGGATCGAAGCCGGAGGAGTTGAGATACACCGGATCGGACCACGGCCCGTTGATCGCAGGCGCGGTGACCAGATAGTTATGGGTGTCTTTCCAGCCGCCGTCACGGCGCCTCACATCCGTGTAGATCAGCCAGAACAGACCGTCTGCATAGCTCAGGCACGGCGCCCAGACCCCGCCCGAATCCGGATCGCCGCGCATGTCCAGCTGGGCGGCCCGCTCCAGCGGACGCCCGATCAGCTGCCAGTTCACCAGATCGCGGGAGTGGTGGATCTGCACGCCCGGATACCATTCGAATGTCGAGGTCGCGATGTAATAGTCGTCTCCCACGCGGATGATCGACGGGTCGGGGTTGAAGCCCGGCAGGATAGGGTTCTGGATCTTGGTCATGGGGGGTTATCCTTTCACTGCGCCACCGGTCAGACCGGCCACGATGTATTTCTGGGCTGCGAGGAAAAAGACGATTGCCGGCACAATGGTCAGCGTCACAAACGCCAGTGTGCGGTTCCATTGGGTCACGTATTCACCGCGGTATTGCATCATGCCCAAAGGCCATGTGAACGCCTCGCGCGAATTCAGGACGACCAGCGGCAACAGGAAGTTGTTCCAGCTTTGCACAAAGACAAACACGCCTACGGTTGCCAGAATGGGCGCTGAAAGCGGCAGGGTGAAGCGCCAGAAAAACCGCACGTACCCGCAGCCGTCGATATAGGCCGCCTCGAACAGTTCTTTGGGCAGTTGGGCGAAGAATGTCCGAAATAACAAGATTGCAAGCGACAGGCTGAACGCCACCTGCGGCAAGATCACCGCCCATGCCGTATCCAAAAGCCCGATATCGCGCACCTTGATGAACAAAGGCAGGATTGCGGTGGCAAACGGAAACATCATCCCGAGCAGCAGATATGAAAACAGCCATTTCGCGCCGAAAAAGTTGATCTGGGCGAACACATAGGCCGCAGCCGCCCCGCAGATCAGCGTCAGCACCACGGCCGACACCGAGATCAGCATCGAGTTGCCCAGATAGCGCCAGAAATCGGGGTCGGTGACAATCGCGCCGTAAAATTCCCAGTTCCAATGGGCGGGCAGGCCAAGCGCGCTGGTGCGGATTTCGGCATTGGTCTTGAACCCGCCCAGCACCGTGGCCAGCATCGGCGCCAGAACGAAACTGGCAATGATGCATAAAAACGTGACCCGCGCGAGGTTGCGCCAGAAATGGGTGCGGTTCATTCGGGCTCTCCTTTCATGAAAATACGCTGGTACAGCAGGGCCGTTGTGACCGCGGCGATGAACAGCAAGATGCCGACCGCGCTGCCGAACCCGATGTTGAGCCGTGTGAGACCGAAGGTATAAAGATATGTGACGATGGTATGGGTCTGGTTGGAGGGGCCGCCGTTGGTCAGCGGAATGATGATGTCAAACACCTGCAGCGCACCGATGATGGCAAAAAACGCGCTGACGATCAGGGCAGGTTTGATGCGCGGGATCTGCACATGGCGCACGATCTGGCGGTTGCTGGCGCCTTCGATCCGCGCGGCCTCGATCTGGTCCTCGGGCACGCCTTGCAATGCGGCGATATAGATCATCATGTGAAAGCCGAAATATTTCCACACAATCACAGTGACCACCGCCACAAAGGCCCAGTCGCGATCTGCCAGAATGAAGAACTGTTCCATCCCGAAGGTCTGCGCAAGCGACGCGGTCACCCCGTAATTGCCGTCAAACACGAAGCTCCAGATCAGGCCGGCGGCCACTTCGGCCAGAATATAGGGCATGAAGAAGATCAGCCGGAACACGGCGTTGGTGGGGGTTTTGCGGTGGATCAGCAGCGCCAGAAACAACGCCAGCGGCATTTGAATCAACAGCGAGGCCGCCACGATCCACAGCGTATTTCCCACCGCCTTGTGAAAGATCGAATGTCCAAGGATGCGCTCGAAATTCTCGAAACCCACATAATCGGTGGGCGCGCCGTAGCCGTTCCAGTTGAAAAACGCGTAATAGGCGGACTCGCCCAACGGCAGCATGACAAACAGCGTGAACAGCAAAACCGCAGGCGGCAGCAAGATCAGCACGGCCGTGACCCGTCCGTTGGACAGACCTCGCCCGAGGCGCGCGGCCAGCGATGGCTTGCGCGGGGCAACTGTGGTGGTCATCCCATCCCCCAGTATTTGAAAAACGATTGTGAGTGGTGGCGATATCACGGCCCGCCCGCCGGACCGGCGTGCCGGTAGACGGGGGCGGGCGCGTGTATCGGCGTGGGCCTAGCGGAAGTCCCAGGCCTCTTGCACTTGGGCCGCGGCGTCTTCGGGTGTGATCACATCTTGCGCCAGATCGGCCGAGATATCATTGACGGTCGCGCCCACCGACGCCCCCAGATACTGGTCGAGGAAGATCTGGTGATAGCTGCTGGCCGCGATATCATCGGAGACCTGCTTGAAGATCGGGTTGCTGATCGCCCCGCTTGCGTCGGTGGCGATGGGGATGAAGAACTCGCGCTTGGCGCCTTCCTCCTGTGCGGATTTGGACACCAGCGTGGCAAGGAAGGCCACCGCTTCGGGCGAGGCGCTGCTGGACGCAGCCCAGCCGTTGATCCCGCCCATCGTGGCCGTATCGCCACCTTCGGTCACCGGATCGCTGATCGTGGGGAAGGCGATGACTTTCAGTTGGTCATCGGGCAGCCCCTCGCCGCTGGTGGAGCGGGCGCGCATCGGCAGGTAATCCCAATCGCCCATCACCTGAAAGGCTGCCTCGCCATCGGCGAACATGCCGCTTGCGGTCTCGTATGTGGTTCCCATGAAGCCCGGTTGGAACGGTTCAAGGGCGACAAGCTCCTGAAAATCCTCGCCCGCCGCGACAAAGGCGGCGTTCTCGAACCCGTCATCCTCACCGGCCATGGCCTTTGTGATCACATCCGGCCCGCCTTCGCGCAGTGCCAGATAGCTCCAGTAGAAATGCAGTGGCCATTTGTCCTGACCGCCGACCGAAATCGGGGTGATCCCCGCCGCCTTGAGGGTCTCGACCGCGCCCAGAAAATCGTCCCATGTCTTGATCGCATCCGCGTCGACACCGGCGCGCTGGGTCAGTTCGGTGTTGACCCAGACCACAACCTCGGTGGCATAGGTGGGCAGCCCCACCAGTTTGCCGTCTACGCTGAACGCATCGCGCGCGGATTGCGGCAGGCGGTCCAGATCTTCTGGCGCGATCATGGTGCTGATGTCTTTTGTGAAACCGGCTTTGGTCTGTTCCACCAGCGTCTGGCCCCCCCAACTGTAGAACAGATCGGGGCGCGCATCCGATTGCAAAAGGGTTGGCAATTTCGATTTATAGGCCTCGTTTGCGACAAATTCGAACGTGACGGTCACGCCCTCGTGTTCCGCACTATAGGTTTTGGCCAGATCGCGGAAATAGGCCTCCTGCTCGGGGCCGGTGGCGGCGCGCAATACGGTGACATTGGTATCTGCATAGGCGCTGGCCGCGCCCGAGGCGGCCAGAATGGCGGCGCACAAAATGGTGGTGGTTTTCATAGGGTCCCTCCCTGAATGGGCCATGACGGCAAGCCTCCCAACTTGTGATTCCGTCGTTGTGACTAACGTACGTCAAAAAAAATCACCCGTAAACACCTGTTCCGTCGCGTTCCCGCCCTACCGGCACAAATCCGCCCGATCAGGCAAGGTTGTCGCGCAAAAACACCTCCACCCCGATCCGCTCGATGATCGGATCGATGGGCGCGCGGTCGACCAAGGCGCGCAGCACCGCCACCACGGCGCGCAGCTCGCGGGCCGGGTCTTGGTTGATTGCTGCATCAAACAACCCCGAGATCAACGCTTCGCGCGTGTGGGGCGTCAGCTCGTGCACCACGATCGCGGGGCGGGGCGTGTGGCGTGCACCATCCAGCGCGCGGATCAGGCCCCGATTGCCTGCCCCCAAACTGTAGATGCCGCCGATATCCGGATGGGCCGCAAGCAGCGCCTGAAGGCCCTGATGGACCACGGCCGCATCATCGCGCCCCTCCAGTGTCGGTAAGATTTCCAGATGGGGATATTCGGTGCGGATCACCTGTTCGAACCCCAGCCGACGCTCGACATGGTCGCGCACCAGCATCGAGCCCGCAATAACGGCCAGTTTCTGCGGGGTTTTTTCGCAAAAACGGCCCAAGAGCCCTGCCGCCGTACGCCCCGCGGCCACATTGTCTATTCCGATGAACCGCGCCCGCGCCGAGCCGGGCAGATCGGACACAAGGGTGACCACCGGTACGTTTTGCGCCTGCAGCCGTGCCACCGCCTCGCTCACGGCGCGACCTTCTGTGGCCACCATCGCCACCCCGTCAACCGTGCCCGGGGCAATGCCATCCAGCCGCGTGGCAAGCGCCGCGGCATCAAAGGCCGGGATCGCCAGGGCCTGCAACTCGATCCGGTCGGGGGCCAGAAGCGGTCCCAACGCCGCCAGCCCGTCGCGCAGGCTTTGCATAAAGGCATTCGGCCCGTCCGGGATCAACACCACAAACCGGTAAAGCCGCTTTTTGGCCAGATTTGCCGCCTCGACATTGCGCTGGTAGCCAAGCCTTGCGATGGCGTCATTGACGCGCGTCACGGTGGCTTTGCGCACGCCGGCCCGCCCGTTAAGCACCCGGTCCACTGTGGACAGGCTGACATCGGCCTCACGGGCCACATCATGAATGGTCGCGCGCATTTGCCCCTCATTTCGCTGATCTAATCTGACATACGTATTTCAAAAACATTCAGGGCGCAATCAACCCAAAGCAGTCTGCATGAATAATCTCGGCACCACGGTGCTCAAGTCTTTCCCGCAAACAGGTGCACAGATATATTCGGTTGGATTGTTGAGCGCCATTGCCCTATTGCGGGCATGACCGCAGCCACGAGCCCCTGACATGCCCACATCTTCCTCCCCGCATCGTCCCGCGCCACCCGATCCCAAACGCCTATGGCCCGGGCTTGCGCTGGCGGCTGCGCTGGCGGGCCTTGCCTTCGGACTGTGTGCATTGAGCGGGATCCCCGCGCTCAGCCCGCTGGTGGTCGCGATCATCCTTGGGATGGTGGTGCGCAATCTGGTGCCGGCCGTGAGCGCGCGCATGGCCCCTGGCCCCAGCGTGGCCCCCGGACTGGCCTTCTGTTTGCGCCGTGTGTTGCGCGCAGGGATTGTGCTGTTGGGGCTGCAACTGACGGTTCAGCAAATCGGCGCGGTGGGGGCGGCGGGTGTGGGAATTCTGATCGCCTGCGTGATTGCGACATTTGCGTTTACCACATGGCTGGGCCGTATGCTGGGTGTGTCGCGCGAGCTGACGCAGCTGATTGCTGCGGGCAGTTCCATTTGCGGCGCCTCGGCGGTGATCGCGGCCAATACGGTCACCCGCGCGCGCGACGAGGATGTGGCCTATGCGGTGGCATGTGTGACCATCTTCGGCTCGGCGTCGATGGTGTTGATGCCGGTGGCGGGCACGTGGATCGGGCTCGGGGCGTATCGCTTCGGGCTGTGGACCGGTGCCTCGATCCACGAGGTGGCGCAGGTGGTGGCCGCCGCCTACACCCACGGGCAGACGGCGGGGGAGTTCGGCACTTTTTCAAAACTGGCACGGGTGATGATGCTGGCCCCTGTGGTGATCTATATGGGCGCGCGCTCTGCACCATCGCATACGGGCGCATCAAATCCTGTACCCAACGCGCCACACCGTACCGCGCCGCCCGTTCCGTGGTTTGTCTTCGGGTTCATCGCGATGGTCTGTCTGGCCAGCACCGGCGTTGTGCCCGCCGCGGTCGACGGCGTTGCGCGCACTGTGACGCAAGCCATGCTGGCCATGGCCCTTGCCGCCATGGGACTGGAGACGGACTTGCGCAAACTTATGGCGTGCGGCCTGCGTCCGGCGGCGCTGGGGGCAGGGGCGTGGGCCTTTATCTCGCTGTTCAGCCTGACGCTGATCGTGCTGCTGACATAAGCAATTTCGCAGTTTCAGTGCCGTGGCCGAGCTGGCGGCATGTGACACACGCCGCCCTTCATCCGCATCCGAGCCAAGGCGCGGCCCGCATGTATGTCGCATCCCGACAGCCCATCGCGGCATCCCGCCTGATATGCCATGGGTCAACACCACGCAGGTCGCGCAGGATGCCACCGCCGATCGGGGCGATGTTGAGGGGGTGGAGCGCGACCCCGCGCCGCGTGTGGTTTCGCTTTCAAGCGGGTTTCACGGCATCTATAATTACATAATTCACATTATCGGTAATTAAACTGCGTCAGGATGTGGAGTGACCGATCTGCCTGATCACAGGTGTGCATGCACCGACGCCTCGCACGATCAAAGACTTGCCGAGCGCTAAAATATCATCCATGGACCAGACCCCCGAAGGTGCGCCCGAAGCCAAACCATCGCGTGATAAAAGCATCGGATGTGGCGATTTCATGGAGACCACGGTGCATGCCTTGAAATATTCACCCGCACATTCGTCAAGATCCTGAAAACATTTTTCATATATCACCCGGTTCAATAAACATTTTTCAACTGACAGAAACAAATTTCACATATATCAAGCTGCGTATCAGGGATTTGCGGTAAGGTAACGGTATTCATGTCACCCAACCAAAAGAACCATTTTTCAGGCCCAAGGATCGTTTTTCAAGAACGCCGCCTTCCCGAAACTGCCACTCTGGCAGGCTACGCCGCGCTGATCGATGCCTACGGTTTGTCCGTGCCACTGCCCCGTAAGCTGTCGGCCACAGGCAACCATCATCGCATCATCAAGCATGATACATGGCAGATCCTGACACCCCGTCATGCCCCTGATGCAACCCTTGAGGGCCACCTGACATTCGCGCTCAAATACGAGGGCCTTGATCTGGCGGTGCTGGCACGGCTGTTCGCGGCCACCGGATCCGATGCGATTGCAGCGATTGTGCGTACCACGCCGACCGGCAGCTATGCACGGCGGATCTGGTTTTTATATGAATGGCTTACGGGCATCCGGCTGGACCTGCCAGACGCGAAAGGTGGCCGGTATGTGCCCGTGCTCGACCCCGCTCAGCAGTTCGCGGCGACAGGCGAGACCGCATCTCGATATCGTGTAAAAAACAACCTGCCGGGAACAAGGGATTTCTGCCCGCTGGTTTTTCGCACACGATGCCTTGAGGAGTTCATCGCGATGGATCTGCCCGGTCGTGCGCGTGCCCATATCGCGGATGTTCCCAAGGATCTGCTTGCCCGAACGGCGGCGTTTTTGTTGCTCAAGGACTCGCGTTCCAGCTATGCGATCGAAGGCGAGCGCCCGCCTCAGGACCGGATCCAGCGGTGGGGGCGTGCGATTGGCGAGGCCGGCCGCCACCCGCTTGACCGTGACGAGCTGCTGCGACTGCAAAGGATTGTCATCGGGGATGCGCGTTTTATCCGTCTGGGGGTGCGCGCGCAGGGCGGTTTTGTTGGCGAGCATGATCGCGAAACACGCATGCCCCTGCCCGACCATATCAGTGCGCGCCATGAAGATCTTGGCGCGCTGATCGAAGGTATGATCGCCTTTGATCAGGCGGCGGCCCGTCACGTCGATCCTGTGGTGGCCGCGGCCATACTGGCGTTCGGTTTTGTCTACATCCACCCGTTCGAGGACGGAAACGGGCGGCTGCACCGCTATCTGATCCATCATGTTCTGGCCGAACGCGGTTTCAATCCGCCCGGCGTCGTATTTCCGGTTTCTGCCGCCATTCTGGAACGCATGGATGCGTACAGAGCCGTTCTTGAAAGCTATTCTGCCCGTCTTCTGGCGCATATCGAATGGGCACCGACGGAGAAATTCAATGTCGAGGTTGTCAATGACACCGCGGATTTCTATCGCTTCTTTGATGCCACCCCGCATGCGGAATTTCTGTATTCCTGTGTTCGCAAGACGATAGAAGAAGACCTGCCTTTCGAAACCGCATTCCTGCGGCGCTACGATGCGTTTCGCGGCCAGATCGAGAATATTGTCGAGATGCCCTCGCACACCATCGACCTTCTGTTCCGCTTCTTGCAGCAAAATGACGGCAAACTGTCGCGCCGTGCACGGGAGAATGAATTCCAAGCGTTAAGCGAAGAGGAAACAAGGCGGATCGAACGCGCCTATGATGCGACGATGATATAGGCGCCCCACCTGCAAGACACCGCCTGCAAGACACCGCCTGCAAGACACCGGCCACGCAAAACGGTTGCCACACCCCCAAGCACGATCAACAAGCAAGGCACCGCGACCGCCCCCCGCCCCGGATGGGGCGTATCATCCGCGCAGCGCGCCATATCCAGATGACGGCCACAGCCACAGGTACAACAGCCACGGATAACACAAGGTTACCCGTGGCAGGCTGGCAATGTAGCGCATATCTTGCGCGCTGTTGGGGATCGCGTCAGGCGCCGTAGGGCACCCAGATGTTTTTCACCTGCGTGGCGCGCTCAAGGAACAAACGTCCCTGCCCGTCCCGACCGGCCCAGTCACGCGCGTCATCGGCCTCGGTCCAGGTTTGCTTGAGGTTGCCCGCGCTTTGGATCTCCACCATCTCGCGGCCCGCTTGATCCCCGAAATACCACATCGCATCGACCCCGTCATGGGCGGCCAGCGTCTTGGCCAGGTCGTCGCGCGGACCGGTCACGATATTGACCACGCCGCCGGGCAGATCGGAGGTGTCGAACACCTGATACAGATCGGTCGCGGCCAGCGGATGGGCCTGTGATGGCACCAAGACAACGCTGTTGCCCATCGCAATCGCAGGCAACACCAATGACAGTGCCCCCAGCAGCGGCTGCGCGCTTGGCGCAACCAGCCCCATCACGCCCAAAGGCTCGTTCATCGCCAGCGTCACAAAAGCGCTTTTGGTGCTATGGACCGCGCCATCGAATTTGTCGGCTTGGGCCGCATACCAGAAACACCGCGAAATGGCGGTATCCACCTCGGCCTTCGCGGTCTTCTGGCTGGCGCCCAGACGTTCCAGCCGGTCGGCAAACTCGCCCGCCCGCGCCGACAGGTTCTCGCCGATATAATACAGCACCTGTGCGCGGTTATGGCCGGTGGCCTTGCCCCAGCCGGTGGTTTTGCACGCCGCCTCTACCGCGTTGCGGATATCCTTGCGATTGCCAAGGCCGGCCAGCCCCACAACCGCCTTGGCCCCCTTCACCTGATAGCTGTATCCGCTATCGGGGCGCGCCTGCTTGCCGCCGATATACAGTTTTGCGGTGCGGTCGATATCGCCCGCCGCAATCGTCTGGGCGGGGCCGGTTGCAAGCGGCACGGGCGTGCTGCCCTTGGCTTTGGCGGATGCGGATATGGCGGCGGGATTGCGCAAGTAGGCGCGCATCCCCTCGCGCCCGCCCTCACGGCCGAACCCGCTTTCGCGATAGCCGCCAAACCCCGCGCCCGCATCAAGGATATTGGTGCAGTTGATCCAGATGATCCCGGCCTTCACCTGTGCGGCGATATCAAGGCAGGTGTTCACGTTCTCGGACCAAAGGCTCGCCGCCAGACCGTAGCGTGTGTTATTGGCCAGCGCCACTGCATCCGACGGCGTGCGGAAGGTGGTCAATGTCACCACGGGGCCAAAGATTTCCTCGGTGGACAGGATGCTGGCAGGGGCCACATCGGTGACGAGTGTGGGGGGGAAATAACACCCCTGCGGGGCGCTTGCCTGATGCAATGTGGCGCCTTCGGCTGTGCCTTGGGCCACAAGATCGCGGATACGTTCCAGCTGCACGGGATGCACGATGGCGCCCACATCGGTGTTTTTATCCATCGGCTGGCCGGTGCGCAGCGTGGTCATGCGCGCCCGCAGCAGGGCCTCGAACCGAGCCGCCACCGCCTCGGCCACCAGAATGCGCGAGCCTGCACAACAGACCTGTCCCTGATTGAACCAGATCGCATCCACCACCCCTTCGACGGCGGCATCCAGATCGGCGTCCTCAAACACGATAAAGGGCGATTTGCCGCCCAGTTCCAGCGTCAGCGCCTTGCCCGAACCGGCGGTGCGTTCGCGCAAGTTCCGGCCCACTTGGGTGGAGCCTGTAAAGGCCAGCTTGTCGATGCCCTTATGCGCGACCATCGCAGCGCCCGTTTCGCCATCGCCCGTCACGATGTTGATCACCCCCTTCGGGATGCCGCATTCTGTGGCGATTTCGGCAAAGGCCAGCGCGGTCAGCGGTGTGTATTCGGCAGGTTTCAGCACCACCGTATTGCCGGCGGCCAGCGCTGGCGCGACTTTCCATGCCAACATCAACAGCGGGAAATTCCACGGGATGATCTGGCCGCACACGCCATGGGGGGTGTGGCCGGGCAGTTCGTCCTCCAAAATCTCGGCCCAGCCTGCATGGTGGTAGAAATGGCGCGCAACCAGCGGGATGTCGATATCGCGGCTTTCGCGGATCGGTTTGCCGCAATCGAGCGTTTCCAGAACCGCCAGCAGGCGCGCGTGTTGCTGGATGTGGCGCGCCAGCGCATAAAGATGTCTGGCGCGCTGGTGGCCAGAGAGCCCGGCCCATGCCGGTTGCGCCTTGCGCGCCGCCGACACCGCGGCATCCACGCAGGCGGGCGTGCCCTGACTGATGCGCGCCAGAACGGCGTCGCCGGCCGGATCGCGCGTCTCGAACAGGGCGGCAGGCTTGGTCCACTCGCCATTGATATAGTGGCCGAACCCCTCTTCATGGGTTGCAAGCCATGCGCGGGCTTGGCTGTCATCTTCAGGGGCCACGCCATACTCCATCGTCTCGAGGATCGTCTGAATGCTCATAATTGTCTCTCCTCAGGCAAGCGCATGGCGGCTGGAGGCGGCATAGCGCCCGGTCACGTGATGTTCCAGCTGGCGTTCGATATCGCCCAGCATCGAACTTGCCCCAAAGCGGAACAGATCGGGGTTGAGCCAGTCACGGCCCAGTTCTTCTTTCATCAGGATCTGCCATGCCAGCGCCTCTTTGGCCTGCTTCATCCCGCCTGCGGGTTTGAAACCGATGGGCTGGCCGGTGATCGCGCCGTAATCGCGCAAAGCCCGCACCATCACCAAGCTGACGGGCAGCGTGGCATTCACGCTTTCCTTGCCCGTCGAGGTCTTGATGAAATCGGCCCCCGCCTGCATCGCCACCATCGAGGCGGCATATACCGTGCCCAGCGTCTCCAGCTCGCCCGTGGCAAGGATCGCCTTCATATGGGCCGCGCCACAGGCCGCGCGCATCGCGGCGATCTCGTCATACAGCGCCTGCCAGTTGCCCGTCAGCGCCAGTTCGCGGTTGATCACGATGTCGATCTCGCCCGCGCCTTGGGCCACCGCCCAGCGGATTTCCTCAAGGCGCAGGGGCAATGGCATCAGCCCTGCGGGAAACCCTGTCGCGACCGAGGCCACGGGGATAGTGCTGCCCTCGAGCGCCTTGACCGCATGGGGGACCATGGTGGGATACACGCAGACCGCGCCCACATGCAGCGCGCCCGGGGCAATGCCCAAACCGGCCTCGATATGGGGGGCAAGCGGCCTTCGGGCCTTGGCACACAGCCGTTTGACGCGATCGGCTGTATCGTCGCCCGACAGCGTCGTCAGATCGACGCAGCGCACCGCGTTCACCAGCCATGCGGCCTGATGGTCCTTTTTCACGCTGCGTCGTCCGGCCAGCGTGGCGGTGCGCCGTTCGGTTGCCGCGCGGTTCACGTGATGGCCCTCGAACATCGCGACATCCAGCGCCATGCCGGGATTTCGCACATGTCCGGTACGGGCCACAGCCGTTGGCACAAGGGCCGCCTCGCCAGACCGGCTATCTGTCTGCGTCTTCATTGCATATCTCCTAGATCGGCGCCTGTTCGCGCGGATGGCGTGGCGCACCACCCATCGTTTCGCGAACGGCATATCGGCATCAGGCGCGCGCCTGAGCGGAAAGAAACGTGTCTAATTCCTGCGGCGTCGCATAGCTTGTCTGGGTGCCGCGACGGGTGATTGAAAGTGCGGCGTAACATGCGGCCCGGCCAAGCGCATCATTCGCCTCGAGCCCCGTGCCAAGGAAATGCGCGAAACTGCCGATGAAGGCGTCGCCTGCGCCGGTGGTATCCACGGGGCTGACCGCGACAGGGGCGATTTCGGTCACGCAATCGGCGGTAATGCGCCGTGCCCCGCGCCCGCCAAGCGTGACCACAACATTGCCGATACCGCGTTCGATCAGGCTGCGCGCGGCCGCGATCACGGCCGCGTCGCTATCGGTGGGCAGGCCCGTCAGCAGGGCAAGCTCGCTTTCATTGGGGCAAAACCAGTCCAGCCCCGCAAGCCGTGCGATATCAAGATCGGGGTGGGCGGGCGCGGGGTTGAGGATCGTCGTGATCCCTTCGCGCGCCCCGAAGGCCACCGTGTGATAGACGGTCTCCAGCTCCACCTCGAGCTGAAGCAGGATCGCAGAGGCCGCGCGCAGCGTACCGGCGGCGGCATCAACATCCGACGGGGCCAGCGCGCCATTGGCACCTTTCACGATCAAGATCGCGTTCTCGCCATCGGGCTCGACAAAAATCGGGGCCACGCCGGAGGCCGTGCCCGCAACCGTGCGCACATGGGTGGTGTCGATCCCGTTGGCATCGAGGTTGGCGCGCACCTGAGGGCCGAACACATCATCGCCCACACAGGTGACCATCGCGACCTGTGATCCCAGACGCGCGGCGGCGACCGCCTGATTGGCCCCCTTGCCGCCAAACCCGATGGCAAAATCGGGGGCCTCGACCGTTTCGCCTTTCGCCGGCATCCGGTCGATATAGGTGACCAGATCCATCATGTTGGAGCCGACCACGGCAATCTTTCTATTCATTCTCGCACTCCGTCATCTGGGAAATCCTGCGTCCGAGGGCTGCGGCCTCCTGCGGTGTCACATAGCCGAAACGGGTTGCAAAACAGGCGGTGTCACCCGCACCAAGGCTGCGCAGGTTTCCTTTGGCTTTCTCGGCGGTGTATCCTTCGGGTTCGCAGGTGGCAGGCAGGGCAAAGGCTGCAACCGACGCATCTGCGCCTGCCAGTATCCAGCGTGCGAGATGATCGAACTGGTCTGGCCGCCAACTCATGGCGAACCCGTCGCCTTGGGGGCGTTCAAGCATCGCATGGCTTTCGCCTTGGGCATCGGCGCAGGGGTTTTCGATATAGAACACCTGCTCGGGGCTCCAATGTTCGGGATGTGCCAGCACAGCACCGTCTTGCGGGTGCAGGCCCAGATGTTCGATGAAATCGCGATAGGCCTGAGTGGGCTGCACATGGGCGGGCACCTCGCGGCGCACGCGGGTGCGCTGGGGTGTGAAAGGGGCGGCCTGATGGATGCGCCCGCCTTGCACGAAGGCAAAGTTCACATGGCACATATACATCAGATCCATCGGCTGTGCGGCGCGGTTTTCCACCCGCATCGCCATTTCGATCACTGTGCCTGCGCGGAGCGTAATCGCGGGCATCGCGCGGTAATGCGGGCCAAAGCCGCGGATATAATCGACATGCCCCCCAAGGCGCATGAATGGCCCCTCGTCATCCGCGCCGATTTCAAGATGCGCGTGGTCCATCACGGCGCAGGCCATTTCGCCATGCAGCGGATGATCGTCCTGCGGGCCGGGGCAGCCGTTGCGCAAAAGCCCGCTGTGATAGGCCAGACAGCCGTAGGTTTGCACGATCACCTGCGCGGGGCGCGGTTCGTCAAACGCGCTGTGCATTGTCAGGCGCACACCGTCAAACACCGCATCCCACAGCATCTGGCCCATATAGGGCAGCATCTCGACCCGGCCGCGCGGGGTATCGACCGCCAGCATCTCGACGCCCAGCCCCGTGCGCCAGCCGGTCACGGTGAAGGTCTCGGTCCGCGCCAGCACGGTCGGGGCCGTGGCGAACCGCTCCCGCGGCAGAGGGATAATAACGCTCATATCAGGTCCTTTTCCAGCTGCGCCACGAGTTCAGCGCGATGACCGCGATCAGCACGCCCCCCCAGATGAAATCGATCAGATGGTTGGAGACGCGCATCATCTGGAAGCCCGAAGATAGCAACGTCAGCGAGATCAGCGCCAGCGCCACGCCCAGCACATTGCCACGACCGCCGGCCGGATTGGTCCCGCCCAGCACCGCGATCAACACCGCCTGCAGCAGATAGGAGGCGCCATAATCGGATTTCGCCGCATTCGTGCGCGCCGACAGCAGTATTCCGGCCATCGCCGCCAGCCCGCCCGTCAGCATATAGGAATAAAAGATCATCTCACCGCGTTTGATGCCCGCATAGACCGCCGCCTTCGGATTGGTCCCGATCAGCTTCAGCCGCAGCCCGAACGAGGTCCGCGCCAGCAGCACCGACAGCGCGATACAGATCAGGGCGAATATGATCAGCGGTACCGGAATCCCCAGCAGCTTGCCGTTGCCGATCGCGTTCCATCCCGACGGAAAGCCCACGATCGCAGGCCCGCCCGTCAGCACAAGACACAGCCCGATAAACACCTGCCCCGTGCCGAGCGTGGCCAGAATAGGCGTGATCTTGAGCACCGAGATCAAAAACCCGTTCAGCAAGCCCGCCGCCATGCCCACCAAAAGCGCGGCAACCACCCCCAGCGTCACCGGCCCGAGGCCAAGCGCCCCTGTGCCACCGTCGCCCGCCATCGTGGCAAACAATGTGCCCGCCGTGATGCCGGCAAGGTTGGCCACACCCACGATCGACAGATCGATCCCGCCGGTCAGCATCGCGATCATCATCGCAATCGACAAGATGCCAAGCTCCGGCATGAAAAAGGCCATGGATTCGAAATTATACGACGACAGGAACATTGACGGTCGCAGCATCGCCATCGCGACCAGCACCACAACACACACCACAGCCAGCATCAGATTGGTCTGCGCCGCCTCGCCACGCGTCAGGTTGCGCAGGCCCCGCCGGGTCACGGTCGAATTTGTATCGTTCATGTTTCTCTCCTGCCTCACACCAGCGCACGCCGGTCGCGCAGCGCTGTGACCGTTACCGCCGCGATCAACATCGCGCCCACAACGATGCGCTGCCATGTCGTGTCGATCCCCATCAAGATCAGCGAGTTCTGGATCATCACCAGAATGAACACCCCCAGAACCGTGCCCAGAACCGTACCACGCCCGCCAAAGATCGACGCGCCCCCCAAGACGACCGCGGCGATCACGTCCAGCTCCAGCCCGACGAAATCACGCGGATTGGCCAGCCAGATCATCGACGAATGCAACAGGCCCGAAAACCCGGCCAGTGCGCCTGCGGTGACATAGACGAACATCATCGTGCGACCGGTCGAAAACCCGACCCGTTTGGCGGCCTCGGGATCGGCGCCGTACGCATAGACCGACCGCCCGATCATCGTGTATTTCAGCACCAGATGCAGCGCCAGCGCCAGCCCCAGATAGATCGCGATCATCGCCGTCAGCCCGTAGGTGGAGCCGTTCGCACGTTCCAGCGTCACCAGATCGGCTTTGCCGAACGCGACCAGCGCATCGGGCATCTTGTTGATGTTCACGTTGGATGTGCCCACCAGCCCCAGCACCAGACCGCGCACAACCGATGCCGTGCCAAGCGTCACGATCAGCGGGATCATTTTGAACCGGTGGATGATGCCGGCGTTCATCAGCCCCAGCAAACCGCCGATCAAGATCGCGGACATGAACGGCAACACCAGCCCGTTATAGTCAAGCGCGACCATCACGCGCACTGTCAGATACATGCCCGCCACCGCAAAAGCGGTGAACGACACATCGATCCCGCCAGAGATCATCACCAGCAACACGCCAAGCGCCATGATGCCGATCACCACATTCTCTTTGAGCAGGCTGAACAGGTTGGACATCTGCCAGAAGGCAGGGTTCACAAGGCCGATAAAGACCATCGCAACCACCAAGATTGCCAGAATGATCGCATCCGAGCTGCGCATAAATTTCATGCGGGTTCTCCTTGGGTCGTGCGCGACAGGGCCGCATCAAGGGCCTCTTCGGTCAGGGTGTGGCCCGATAATTCCGCCATAATGCGTCCCTCTGTCATGCACAGCACGCGGTTGCAGTTTGCGGCCAGCTCGGGCAGATCGTCAGAGATCATCAGCACCGCCAGATCGGATGTGCGGGTCAATTCCTGAATGATGCCGTGGATCTGTTCTTTCGATCCGACATCGACCCCGACGGTCGGCCCGTTCAGGATCAGCACCCGCGCATGCGTCATCAGCCAGCGCCCGATCATCACGCGCTGCGCATTGCCGCCCGAAAGCGTGCCGACCGGCACATCTATCCCTGGCGCGGAAATCGCCATTTCGCCAAACATCTTGCGGGTTTCGGCCGCGGCCTTTTCGCCATCCAGCCACAAACGCGGCGCGAACCGACGCATCGAGGAGACAATCGCATTGTCGCGGATCGAACGGGTCAGGAACAAACCTTCCGATAGCCGGTCCTCGGGAACATAGGCAATCCCGGCTGCAATCGCCTCCGGCACCGATTTCGGCGCGACCGGCACGCCATCAATCCGCATCTCGCCGCTCATATCGCCGCGCAGTCCGAACACCGCCTGTGCCAGCGCCTTGCGCCCGGCCCCGATCAATCCCGACAGGCCAACGATCTCGCCCGGCATCAGCGTCAGGTTGATATCATGCGCCTGATGTCCGACCGTCACATCCCGCAGTTCCAGCCGCGGCTTGCGCCCTGCCAGATCGGGGGCCGCGAAACGGCCCTGATGCAGATCGCGCCCCGTCATCGCGCGGGTGATCGCACGTTCGTCAAACTCGGCAATCGGTCCTTCGGTCACCTTTTTGCCGTTGCGAAACACCGTAAGACGCTCGGAGATTTCCAGCATTTCGCGCATTTTATGGCTGACAAACAACGTCGCAATCCCGTCGGCCTGCAAATCGCGCACGATGCGGAACAGGCGCGCAACCTCGCGCCCTGTCAGGGTCGTGGTCGGCTCGTCCATGATGATCAACCGCGCATCCGCCAACATCGCGCGGGCAATCGCCACGATCTGGCGGCCTGCGGCGGGCAGCGTTTCAACGGTTGCATCCAGATCCAGCGTCACGTCAAGGCGCTGGAGAACCTCGCGCGCCATTTCACGCGCCCGCGTCCAGTTGATGCGGGTCCTGCCTTCGCGCACAAAGGTATTGAGGGTGATATTCTCGACGACGCTTAGCGTCGGAAACAACGAGAAATCCTGATAGATGACCTGCACGCCATGGGCGATCGAGGTGACAGGATCAAGGGGACCAACCTTCTGGCCATCAATGTAAATCTCGCCCTCATCGGGCTGGTAGACGCCAGAGATGACCTTGATCAGGGTCGATTTCCCCGATCCGTTTTCGCCGGCAAGGCAATGGATGCGCGCGCCATCAAGCGAAAGCGACACATCGTCCAGCGCGCGCACACCGCCAAAGCGCTTCGAGATATTGCGCAGCTCTATCAAAGGGGCAGATGTCATGGAACTCTCCTGTTGGGCAGGGGCAGGATGTCGGGCAGCGCCGCACGCGTGTGCGCGCGCCCCCCGCCCGACATCCGCCATGGCGTACGATCAGAAGTCGTACTGGTCCATGTTATCGGCCGTCACCCCGACCCAGCCCGCCGCATAGAGCACTTTGGCATCACTGCCATCGGCCAGTTGCAGGTCGCGGTAGCCGTCCAGACCAAGGTCGGTGCCTGCCCCGATATCGGCATGCTCCTGCCCTGCGTTACGCGCTTTCAATTCGGCCAGCGCGATCAGGTTCATCGCGTAGCCTGCCGCCGCCGGATCCCAGAACTGGATATAGCTGATATCGCCGTTTTCGATATACTGGCCGGCCACCGAGGGCAGACCTGTTCCCGCAAAATGCAGCTTGCCCTGCAGGCCGCTTTCCGCGATCAGACGTCCCGCGCCCGCAGATGTCGGCATCGGCCCGCCAATGATCCCTGCGATATCGGGATGCGCGGTCAATGCCTCTTTCAGCTTGTTGTAATCGGTGTTCGCATCGTCATAGGTTTCCAGCCGTTCTGTCGCGAGCGACATGTCCGGATAGGCCTCTTTCTGACGCGCGATGGCCCCGTCGATCCATTCGTTTTGCGATTTCGAGGTCAGCGATCCGACAGTGGCGACATATTCGCCCTTCTCGCCCATCTGGGCGGCAAGGTGGTCCATCAGCTCCGCGCCATAGGCGATGTTGTCGAAGGCCTCGATATCATAATCGACATTCTTGATGTTGGACGCCTCGTGGCTGACCACGACGATGCCGCGATCGCGCGCCTTTTTCAGCACCGGCTCCACCGCCTCGACAGAAAACGGCACAACCGCAATCGCGTCCACGCCTTGGGCGATCAGGTTCTCGATCAGTTGCACCTGCGCGGCGGCATCGGCCTGCGACGGGCCAACCATCCACGTATCACTGCCGGTGTCGTCACCGAACTGTTTGACGCCGTCGCGCATCCGGTCGAACCACGCGATGCCGTCGACTTTGACCACCGTGGCGATGTGATAGGTCTTGTCCGAGCCGAGCATGGCCTTGTCGACATTGCTGATGTCAACAACGTCCTGCGCCAGAACCGGACTGGCTGCAGCCATCGCGATCGCGACAGCCGGAATGAATCCGAACTTCATGGTTACTCTCCCTTGTTGCGGACCTCCCCGCCCGCATCTCCAGTCTACGGCTCGGGCCGGTGGCCCACCGCATGGGTTATGTTGTGATCGCAACATAACTGCAGGGACCATCCCTTCATCAACCGCTCGTGTCAACACATTCTTTAGCCGCGCTGCGGCATCAGGCCTCTTTCGGTGATGGCGCCGTTCACCTCTGCCATATCGCAAAACGCAACCGCTGCCGGTGTGTCGAGCTTGCTGTCATCAAGCACGACAAAGCACTGGTGTGACCGCGCAATCGCCGCGCGTTTCAGGGCCACTTCATAGCTGTGGGAACAGCTGACCCGCCCCTGCCCGTCAATGCCCGACGCCGATAGAAACGCGATATCTATGCCCAAGGGCGCAAGGCGGGCGTCGGGGTTTTCCGCGTGACACGAGCGGGTGCTGGATTTGATCTCTCCGCCCAGAAACTCCACCCTCACATCCGAGCGCCCCTGCAAGATCTCGGCTGTGGTAAAGCAATGGGTAACGAGCCTGCGCGCCTTGCTGAAGGCCAGCAGGCGCGCAAGATGTGGCAATGTGGTTCCGGTATCCAGAAACACAACGGCACCATCGGGCACCAGCGCGCGGGCGTGTTCACACGCGCTGCGTTTGGCATCGATCGCGCGTGTCATCTGGGCGTCGAAATCATAATGCGGCGTGGTGTGCGTGCCCACGACATAACCGCCCCGACACGCAAACCCGGATGCGGGCTGGGCCGCATCCCGGCGCAAGGTCATCTCTGTCACGCCAAGCTGACGGGAGAGATCGCGCAGACGAAGCGAGGGCGAGACGTCAAGCAGTTCGCTGATATGCGCGATCCGTTCGTGCTGTCGGCTGGGTCGGGTCACGGGCAATCCTCGGGGATGAGCGGTGGAATGAAACGAGATCCCGGCACGGGACATGTGCCGGCCCCCCACCGTCAGACGTAAGACGGCTTTCCGTCAAGCAGGTATAACAGATCATGTGCGTAGAGGGATGCGCAATGCGCGCCACCATAAAATTGATGCGGGCGCACAGTCTGGCGCAGGGTCTTTCTATGATCTGGTGGGCCAAGGGCGGAGTGCGTGTGCATCTGATCACCGCAGGCGCAGGCGCAGGCTGCCGGTCAGGGATGGCGCCCTGCAGGATGCGGTGGGTTTGCTTTCGGCCAGTGACCGCGCTGCGCGACCGGTCTTCTGCAATCCAGTGTCTGGGCACGGTGATTTTGGGCGCGCATTGTGGCGTGACGCTGCGCGCGCTGTGAGGTCCGCGCATCCTTTTTAACGGGTGCGCCTGCGACAGCGCGATGGATATCCGGCCCATCCGCCGCGCGCGGAGAATGGCGATAACAACAGTGGGGGGAGATTGGCACGCCCTGCGTGCGCCCACCAGCGTGGCAAACGGCAAAGCGGCTGCGAATAAGGCGGCAGGCTTGTGAACAGGTGCGCGGTCCGAAGACCGCGCACCCAGGCCGTGTACCCGATGCGCGCGGCCCGGGTACGCGGCAATGTTACGCGGCAGGTTTACTCTGTCGACAGTCCCGAAGACAGACCGTTGCCCGTCGCCCCTTCGATATCATCGAAAGTTGTGGGCACGCCTGCTTTGACACGGCGGGTGTCGTTATACACCGCCTTGAGCAACGCCACCGCCATCAGCGCCATGACGACCGAAAACGGCAAGGCACCGATCACCATTGCCGTCTGGATGGCCGATGTTCCCCCCGATAGCAGCAAGCCTGCCACCACCAATGCAAGCGCCGCGCCCCAGAACAGGATGTGGGGTCTGGCTTTGGGGCCTTCGTCACCGGCCGCGTTGATCGTGTTCACGATCAGCACCGCGGAATCTGCCGATGTGATCAGGAACGTCAGCAACAGCACCACGATCAACACGGTAAAGCCATATGACAAAACACCCGAAATCGGCGCGAGCATGAACTCCGTCATCGCGAAAATCTTGTCGCCGTTTGCAGCATCAAAGATCAGACCATTCGCGCCGCCGTTCAGCTCCAGATCAATCGCGGTGCCGCCAGCCCAGGCAAACCACACAAAACACATCAACGCAGGCACGATCAACGCACCCAAGACGAATTCGCGGATCGTCCGCCCGCGCGAGATACGCGCAAGAAACAACCCGACAAACGGCGCGAACGCGATCCACCACGCCCAGTAGAACACCGGCCACCAGCCTTGCCATTGTGCCAGCAAGAATGCCTCCGATCCCTCGACGCCGTCGCTTCTGAACACGTTGAAGCTCATGCCGGGCAAGGCGATGATGTAATCCCAAAGGCCTACGAACATCGCGTTAAAGCCGAACCATGTCGCACCGAAGATGATGAAAAAGCCCAGCAAAACGATCGACAGGCCCATATTGATGTTTGACAGCCACTTGATGCCTTTGCCAACACCCGACATCGCCGACAATGTCGACAGACCCATAATCACCAGTAGCGCGACGATAATCCCCGCTGTGGAGGCTCCGCCTTCGGCATTGGTCAAGCCACCGACACCGATGCGCGAAAGGCCCGCCACGAACTGGTCCACACCAAAGCCCAGGGTTTGCGCCACACCAAGGATTGTCGCGACAACCGCCACCACATCAATCACATGGCCCAGCACACCGGCAAGCGACTGGCCGAAAAGCGGCGTCAGCCCCGAGCGGATCGTCAGCGGAAGACCACGCCGGTAGCTGAAAAAGGCCAGTGACAAGCCGCAAATCGCATAACATGCCCATGCGCTGAACCCCCAGTGCAGGAAGGACCATTCATAGGCGTAGCGGATATTATCCTCGGATTTGGGGGTCGCCAGACCCATGATGGTCTGGGGGTTGGATCCGAAATGCGACACTGGCTCGGCCACGGCCCATGTCAACATGCCCACCCCGATGCCCGCACCGAACATCATCGAAAACCATGAAAAATTGTTGAATTCCGGCTTTTCGTCCTCAAGTCCCAGCTTCAGGCGTCCGGCCGCCGGCCACAGCGCAAGGAAAAGACACACGATGATGAAAAATGCGACCAGCCAGATGTACCACGGTGCGAACACCGCCAGAATAATCGCATTGAGGTGATTGAGCACCGCGCCGGATTGGACGGGCCAGAAAATGGCCCAGACAACAATAACGGCGATGATGATTTTTGCGGGCACGGCAACGGATGTCGCGAAACCGTTGTAAAAACCGCCGGTGCTTGTGTTGATATCGAGCTCTGTCATCGGCGGACCGAGCTTGTTTTCGTCAGACATATAGGGCCTCTCCCTTTGGAATTGACGCAGATATTACCTTAACGGTTCGATAAGTGAAGGTCATAGTCGTAGCAACGATTGGAGAAAGGACGACTTATAGCCAGCGTGCATCACTTTGCGCGCAGCGCGTCGGGGGATCTGCTGCAGCCCGCGGCCCCCCTCCGCCAATCCCATCCATCGACATGCCATGTGATGGCGATACCGCTTTGGCCCGCACCGGCATCGCCGGATTTACCCTTGCACGTGCGGGTGGCGCGGGCGGGATCGGGCGTCCCCGCCCCGCCGGTGCGCGCCATGACATGCGCGCCCTCAGACGCTGGCCAATCCGGTCTTGCGCTCGCGAAACACCGTGACGGCCAGCAACGCGCCCACCAGCGCCGTTGCCGCAAACACCATGAATGCCAGATGATATCCCCCCGCCCTCAAAAGCGGCTGGGTCAGGATCGGAGAGATGAACTGGCCGATGAACAGGCTGAACGTCAGCGCCCCCGAGGCCATGCCGTGATGTCGCATCGGCACCGCATCCAGCGTGGAGTTGAAAAGCGTGGGCACAATCAGTCCCGGTCCGATACCCACCAAAACCGAAGCCGCCGCGATCATCGGCACCAGCTGCACATAGCTTATCATCCAAAAGCCCGCGCCCAGCATCACAAATCCGGCCCCCAGCACACCGCCCCGCCCCAGCGCGGCACGCAGCTTGGGATAGACGATGGCGATCGTGCCTGCGCCGAAGGTCACACACACCATCATCAGCGCGGCGGTGCTTGGGTCGGTATGGCCCAGCTGCCCCAGATAAAAGGCGATCTGCGTCGGCAGGATGTAGAAGGTGGCAAAGGTCAGCGCCATAAGCATCAGCCCCAAGGCGAACACCATTTGCCAACCGTCCTGACCTTGCGCGCTCGGGTGGCTGGCATCCTCGTGGGAATGGCTTTTAGGCTCTTCAAGGCAAAAATAGAGAACCGGCAAATAGACCAGCCCCGCCAGATAAAGCGCAAACGGGTAGAACGCCGAATGGTTGGCCAGCTGCCCCGCCGCCGCGATAAAGACAAGCCCGCCGAAATTGATGAAGGTCATCTGCAGGCCCATGAACCGCCCGCGTGCGGCCCCGTGGAAATACTGCGCAACCAATGCCGTCATCGCGGTCATCAACATGGCCACCCCGATCCCCAGCACAAGGCGGCTTGCCAGCAAGACCTGCAAGCTGGGGGCCCAAAGTCCGGCACTGCCAGCCAGCCCGAACAATCCCGCACCGGTCATCAACATCGCCTTGCGCCCGACACGATCGACCAGCAGGCCCGCGAAAGGCGCAATCACCGCCACCGTCAGCGAAGGCGCCGTGATCAGAAGGCGGGTCAGCAGATCGGCATTCGGGGTTGCGGCGAAATAGGCCGCGATACCCGGCAAGCCGGGGCTGATGATCGCATTGGACATAACAGTCAACGTGGCGGCAAGGAGCAACGCCACCGCGCGTCGGTCCTTCAAAAGAGAACCCATAGAAAGCACCTGTGTATGAGGGAATTACAATTTACAAAATATGTAACTTGTAAGTAGAAGACATACAAGCGCGCAGCAATCAAACAGGGTGAACGCGATGCCACGCACAGGACTTGCCCCCGACGAACTCAGGCGGCGCGCGATCGAGGTGGCCAACCACCGGATCAAGACGGTCGGATACTGCAAGCTGCGCGTCACCGATGTCGCAGCCGAACTCGGCGTCAGCCATGCCGCACTCTACACCCATTTTTCCGGTAAGGCGGATTTGCTGGACGCGGTGGTCGGCCATTGGCTGGACATGGCCCAACATGACATACGCGCGGTGGTAACCGGCCCCGGCACAGCCGAACAGCGTCTGGAGAACTGGTTGATCCAGCGGTTGCGCGTGAAACGCGCGGCGGCCGTGAAAAACCCCGAGCTTTACGAGGCATACTGTCAGGCCACCGACCGGCTTCGCGATGTCGTGCAGCGCCACAAGGAGATCTGGCGCGAGCAGATTGCGATACTGCTGGCGCAGGCAATCCCCGATCTGCAGGACCCTGCGCGCGCGGCGCGTCTGGTCCAATCGGCGATGTATGTGTTCCATCATCCGCGACTGGTGCTGGAATATCTTGATGCCGATGCCGACGAGGTCGAAACCCGTCTGCGCGATATGCTGCATACGCTGATCGCCGGACTGCGCTGCACGTCGTGACATCACCGGCCGCGGGCGGAGTGTGGGGGGCGCGCCCCTACCGCGCAGGGTTTTGTCCAACGGGAGCCGGTCATCCGGGCCACGCGGGGGCGGTGCGTCATCGCGTTGGCCGATCGCTTCATCCTCCCCCGCGATGGCCCGACCACCGCCCTGTGCGGCGCAGACCACGCCGCGTGAAGGCGGCGCTTGCGGCCCGCGGGCCACATCCCTTCGGATGGCCCCCGGACCTCCGGGATCGGGATCTCTCGCAGTCCAGAGCCGCAAGGGGATCGTCCCTGCGAAAGCTATCGCGGCGCGGACAGTCCCGACGCGCGGGTCATATCCTGTGGCGACGTCGCTTGCGTCTTTGGGAGGGGAAACCGGAGTGTGTTGTCTTCGGTGCTTTGCGCAAACAGGCCTGCCATGATCCGCGCGAAGAGGCCGTTTTACCCCATCGTGTACAGCGGTTGGAGAGCGTCCTGTCTGGCCCCATCCTCCACGCGCATCACACCACCGCAAGCAATTGCGATTGATGAACATCATGACGCTCGGAATTTTTCGATCACGCGCGCGGGCCCGTGCCGGTGCGTTCAGATGTCCAGCCGCAAGCCCGCCTCATCGGGGGCGAACAGGTGCAGCTGCGCCGGATCGATGCCAAGCACGATCTCGTCTGTATCCTCGACCCGCACAGGGGCCGAGACCATCACCTCTGGCACGGTATCACACACCACATAGGACTGTGCGCCGGTGCGTTCGATCATGGCCACGGGCAGGGTCAAACGGTTCGCGGCATCTGGCGACGGGCCGGTTTGCAGATGCTCCGGGCGCAGACCCACCATCACCGCCTCGCCGGCCGGTCGACGTCCGCCAAAGCGTAACACCGGCTGGCCCGGCAGCTCCAGCGAGACATGGCCGCCATCAGGGGTGACGGTGGCGGGAATGAAATTCATCGCGGGCGAGCCGATGAAGCCCGCCACAAACCGGTTGACCGGACGGTCATACAGATCGAGCGGTGCGCCCTGTTGCTCCACCCGCCCTGCACGCAGCACCACCACATGATCGGCCATGGTCATCGCCTCGATCTGGTCATGGGTGACATAGACCGAGGTCGCCCCCAGACGGTTGTGCAATTTGCGGATTTCGGCGCGCATGTGCACGCGCAGCGCGGCATCAAGGTTGGACAGCGGTTCGTCGAACAAAAATGCCTTGGGATCGCGGATGATCGCACGCCCCATCGCCACCCTCTGGCGCTGGCCGCCTGACAGTTCGCGCGGATAACGCTCCAGCAGCCCCTCAAGCCCGGTGATCCGGGTGATCTCTGTCACGGCGTGGTCGATCTCGGCGCGGGTGCGGCGCTTGAGGCGCATCGAATAGGTCAGATTGCGGCGCACCGTCATATGCGGATAAAGCGCGTAGGACTGGAACACCATTGCCAGATCGCGCGCGCGCGGGGCCAGATGCGTGACATCCTCGCCTGCGATGGTGATCGTGCCGTCGGTGATCCCCTCCAGCCCCGCAATGGTGCGCAAAAGGGTGGATTTGCCACAGCCCGACGGCCCCACAAGCGCGACAAACTGGCCTTGGTCGATCTGCAACGACACATCGCGCAGCGCATGATAGGCGCCGTAATATTTGTTGATCCGGTCGAGCGATATTTGGCAGGTCATTTCAGGGCTCCCGATGTCAGACCGCTGACGATCTTGCGTTGCAGTAGGACAAAAACGATAAGGATCGGCGTGATATAGATGGCGGAATAGGTCATCACCCCCGCCCAGTCGGAGCTGTTGGGCCCCATGAACGATTGCAGCCCGACGGTCGCCGGTTGCAGCGCGCGTTCGGAAATAAGCGAGCGCGAGTACACATATTCACCGAAAGACTGCAAAAAGATCAGCACGGAACTGACCATGATCCCGTTGCGCGCAAGCGGCACGATGATCGATATAAACGCGCCGATGCGGCTGTTGCCATCGACCAGTGCGGCCTCTTCCAGCTCGCGCGGGACCTGCAGGAAACTGGCGCGCACCAGCACGATATAAAGCGGCAGCACCTTGGCCGCCTGCGCCAGCACCACCGCAAGGCGCGGCGTGTCCAGCAGCCCCATCTGGTTGAACGCCACAAAAATCGGCGTGATCATCAGCGACGACGGCAGAACCTGCATCATCAGGACCGCAAACAGCACCGCGTCCATCCAACGGTTGCGGATGCGCGCCAGCACATAGGCACATCCCGTACCAAGGGCGGCCACAATCACCGTGACCCCGCCCGCAATCAGGAACGAATTGCGCAGGTAGACATCCATCCGCAGTCTGTTCCAGACCTCGACGATCCGGATCTGGGGATCATGGGGCCACAAGGTGGGCGGGTTTGCGAAAATCTCCGTACCGCTTTTGAGCGCCGTGACATACATCCAGTAAAGCGGAAACAGATACAGCGCCACAATTCCCAAGGCGATGGCCAACAGACCGTATTTGCGCAACATCGCTCTAGCTCTCCTGTTCATAGCGGGTGGAGCGGACATAGATAAACGCGACCGCGATCACGAAGCCGATCATCAACACCGACACGACCGACCCCAGACCGATCTCGTAATTCTGGAACGCCAGCTGCCATGACCAGTACTGGAACACGTTGGAGGCATTGGACGGCCCGCCTTGGGTCAGCGCGGCGAACAGATCGAACTGCTGCAGCGTGAAGATCACCCCGAGCGAGATCACCGCCCCCAGCTGCGCGCGCATCATCGGCAGGGTGATGGTGAAGAACTGCTGCACACGGCCCGCCCCGTCCATCGACGCGGCCTCGTAGACATCCTTGGGAATGCCCGCCAGCCCGACCGATAACAAGATCATGTTGAACGGCACGCCCAGCCAGATATTGGCAATGATCACCGAATACAGCGCGACATCGGGATCAGACAGCCAGAAGATGTTTTCGCGGATGACCCCGATCTGGCGCAGCATGTGATTGAGCACGCCGAAATCTCCGGCCAGAACCCAGCTCCAGACCGCGCCCACCACAAGCGCGGGCATGATCCATCCTGCCAGAAACAGGCCGCGCAGCCATGTGGCGGCGGGAAAATCCAGCTGGAAAAACAGCGCCAGCGCAAAGCCCACACACAGCTGTGCCAGAACCGACAGGCCGACGAATTTGACCGTGTTCCAGAAGATCATCGCCGTCTCTGGGCGCGACAGAACCTCGCGGTAATTGTCCAGACCGACGAACGGGCGATCGAAGGAGGTCAGGGTGAACAGATCGACCGACTGGAACGACATCAGCAGGTTATAGGCCAACGGATAGGCCGAAAACACGACCAGATAGCCAAGGGCCATCACGACCAGAACCGTATCGAACCCGATCCCGTCGCGAAAGGTATTGGTGAATTTCAACATGAATTGCGTCCCACTGGAGGCAAGGATGGGGGCGTGGCGCGCAGCCCGCGCGCCACGAAAATGCAGCCGTGTTACCTGATGATCCGGTCAATGCGGTCCTGGGCGCGCGCCAGCGCCTCCTCGGGGGTGGCCTGCCCGGTCAGCGCCTGCTGGATCGCGCCTTGGATCGCTTGCGAGATCTGCGGCCAGTTGGCGCTGGGGCCACGGTTGCGCGCCGCGCGCATACTGTCTTCGAAGACCGCATAGATCTCGGGGTATTGCGGGTCTTTGACCGTCACATCAGAGGCGGGCAGATAGCCGAACTCGTTCCACACGCGATCCATTTGCGCATACATGAATTCCAGAAACGCAAAGGCCGCATCGGGTTGATCTGTGCTTTTGAGGATGACGTTATCGCCCTCCCCCAGCGCCGAGGCCCGCGGCGCGCCCTCTTGCGGGACGGGCAGCGCAAAGGCACGCACATCGAAATCGGCCTCCCCCCGCATACGCGGCAACTCCCACGGGCCGGAAATCGCCATCGCGGCAGAGCCTGCGTTGAATGTGCCGGTGCTGTCCCATTGCGAGCGGATAAGCGTATCACGCGAGGCGATCCCCTCGTCGATGAACCGCTTCCACAGCGTCAGCGCGCGCACCGCCCCTTCGGTGTTCACATCGTCGAAATCCGCACCCGTCATCTGGATCCACGGCAGGAACTGGAAGGTGCCCTCTTCGGTCGCGATTGCGGAAAACGCCAGACCATAGATATTGTCATCAGGCCGCGTCAGGGTTTTGGCCGCATCATAAAACGCATCCCATGTGCGCGGCGGCGCATCGAGATCAAGGCCCGCGGCCCTGAACATATCCGCGTTGTAATAGACCGCGATCGTATTGGCCCCGCGCGGCAGGCCGTAGATGCCGCCGTCCAAGCTGACAGAGGCCAGCGGGCCGGGGAAGATATCATCGGTGTGCACGATATCGGAGGCCGCGATCTGCGGCCCCAGATCCAGCAACAGCCCGCGTTGGGCAAACATCGCCACCTCGGGGTTGTCGATATAGGTGATATCGGGCGCATCGCCCGTGGCCATGGCCCGCGCCAGATCATTGACCATATCCCCGAACTGGACCGTGCGCACATTGATCTGCACATCGGGATGCGCGGCCATATATTCCTCGGCCAGCACATAATGGTATTCCCCCGGATCGTCGATTGTCCACAGATCCAGCACGGTTTGCTGGGCGGGCGCGGCGGTGGCGAATGTCGCCGCCCCCACTGCCATAGCCCCGATCATCGTCTTGCCCATATGTGTTTCCTCCCCAAAACGTGGCAAATGACAGGTTTATTTCAGCGAAGGATCGCCCCCCTCATAGGCGCCCTCGCCGGGCACGAATGTGCCGCCCCTGCAGGTTTTCAGATGGTTGAGCGCATGCACCTGTCCCGTCATCTCAAGCGCGTCGCGATAGACCGGATCGTGCCAGCCCTCGATATCGATGGAGCCCTCATAGCCGGCCAGCCGCAGCTCCGTGATCACATCCGTCCAGTTCGTGTCACCAAAACCGGGAGTGCGCATGAACACATGCGGCAGCTTGCCGAAAATGCCGTGCTCTCGGATCACATCATGGCGGATCGTGGCATCCTTGCCGTGCACATGGAAGATCTTGTCGGCCCATTTGCGGATTTGCGGCAGCGGGTCGATCAGATAGACCATCTGGTGGCACGGCTCCCATTCCAGCCCGAGATTGTCGTCGGGCGTCTCGTTGAACATCAGCTCCCACGCGTCGGGATTATGGGCGATGTTCCAGTCCCCCGTCTGCCAGTTGCCATCCATGGCGCAATTCTCGAACGCGATCTTTACACCACGGTCGGCGGCACGCTTGGCCAGATCGGACCACACCTCGCGGTAGCGCGCGAGGCTGGCCTCGATCGGTTTGCCCCGCACACGGCCGGTAAAGCCCGCCACACAGCTGGCCCCGAAATGATGCGCGTTGTCGATGCAATCCTTCCAGCCTTGCAATGTGTCCAGATCCAGCGCCTCGCCTTCCAGCGGATTGCCGAACATGCCCAGCGTGGGCATCGTGATATCGCGCGCGCCCACCGCATCACGGCAGCGCTTGCTCAGTTCGGCCAGATCCTGACCGTTGGTGGTTTGCCAGAAGAACGGCTGGAAGCTTTCAAAGCCCAGATCGGCAATCTGGCTGATGCGTGTGGCGGCCTGACCGCCAGATGCCGCCACCATGGTGCCGATGCGGATGGATGTTGCGGGGTTGCTCATGGACTGTCTCCTTTTGCGTCTTTCGTCGTCAGGTGAAATGTCGTCAGGTAAAATCGGCGGCAATATCGACAAAGCGGCCCGTCTCGGCGCTTTCGATTGCGGCCACTGTCATCGCAAGGCTGCGGATATTGTCGCGCGCATCGCTGAGTGGCGGTGTGCCGGTGGCGCGCGCGCGCAGGAAGTCGGCAATCACACCGGCATGGCCTTCGTGGACAAGGGGCGTTCCGAGCGCGGGCACCTCACACGGGTCGCAGGGGTGCAAGAACCCCGTGCGCGCGGCCACCGTCTGGGCCTGAAACCCGTCGTTGCCATCCCACAAAAGCGTGCCGTTCGCGCCGATGATGCGCCATTGCGCCTCCCAGCTGGTGGCCATGCCATCGGCACACCACGATCCACGATAGCTCATGACGCGGCCCGCGCCGCACTCAAACAGCACAGACGCGCTGGCCCCGTGCGCAAACCATGAATGGGCGGGATTGGTCTCAAGGCACACAGCGCGGCGCGGTTCTATCCCCGCCACAAAGCGGGCCGCATCGAATGTATGGATCGCCATGTCATGCAGCAGAACGTGGCGCATCTCTTCGCGAAACCCGCCGAAATGCGGCGCGATAAAGAAATCGCAATGCACCTCGGCAATCTCGCCCAACGCCCCGCCTGCCAAGAAATCGCGGGCCCGCCGGATACCGGCCAGATGGCGGCGGTTTTGCACCACAGCGTGCAACCGGCCCGTGGCGCGGCGATGCACGTCAAGCGCACGGGCCTGCGCCAGATCCTGCGCCAGCGGTTTTTCCGACAACACATCGCAGCCTGCATCAAAAGCCGCCGCGACCACTTGTGCGCGCGCCTGCGGCACAACAATGTCGAACACGATGTCGGGCTTCAACGCGGCCAGCATTCCGGCCAGATCCGTGCCTGTTTGAGCGTCGGGGTAGCCCGCCTGATCGGCACGCTTGCGCGCCAGATCCGCATCCAGATCGACAAACCCCACAAGTGTGACCGGTGGCGCGCCCGCCGTCTTTCCGGCCCCCTTGTTGATCTGTGCTATGGCCCGCAGCCACCCTTCGGACATGGCGCCGCAGCCCACCAGAACGGCAGTTTGCATCGGTTTCTCCTCCCTTCGGACATCCACCCTCCCCGGTGGCACGGCACGCAGGGCGCCGTATATCCGTAAACGTTTACGACACTAGTCAGCGTTCCGGCAATGTGTCAAACACTTTCCGTAAACGTTTTCGAAAGGGCGAGATGTGAACATTAAAGGGCTGGCCCAAGCCTTGGGATTGTCGATTGGAACGGTATCTCGCGCACTCAACGACAAGCCCGATGTCAGCGAGGCGACCCGAAAGCGGGTGCTGGATGCGGCCGTCAAGCTGGGCTATAGCGCGAATGCCTCCGGGCGCTCGCTCAGGCGCGGACGCACCCAGACCGTCGCCGTTGTGCTGGAAACCGGTCAGGCGGATGTGCGTGCGGGGGATGCATTTTTCATGCGCATCATTGATGCGATGCAAGATACGCTGGCCGCCCACGGCTATGATCTGATCATCCTGCCCAGCAATTCCTCCGGTGATCCGACCGCATTTTTGAAACGGATCATGGCGCGGGGGATGGCGGATGCGATTGTGATCACAGCCACACTGGCCGATGATCCGCGGCTGAAGTTGCTGATGTCGGGCCATGTGCCGTTTTTGTCATTCGGGCGCACGCAAACCACCCGCGATTACGCATGGGTCGATCTTGATTTCGAGGGGTTCTTGTGGCGCGCGATGCAGGCGCTGGCCGATCTGGGTCACCGTGATATCGCCATTACCGTGCCGCCCAACAACTCCAACATCGCGGTGATCTTGCGCGAAACCTACGAGGCGTGCTGCGCGCAGCTGGGCCTGCCCCACGACCCCGATCTGGTGCAGGTGGCCGAGCATTCCGAATTTGGCGGGGCTGCGGTGGTGCGCAGCCTGCTCGCGCGCCCGCACCCGCCAACCGCACTTGTGCTGAATTACGAGATGATGGCCTTTGGCGCCTATAGTGCGCTGCGCGATGCAGGTCTGGCGCCGGGGCGGGATCTGTCGCTGATCACGCTGCGCCGCTCAAGACAGCTGCGCTTTCTGGAGCCGGTGGTCGCGGCCTGTGATATCGATGTGGAGGGGTTGGGCCGCACCCTCGCCACCGAGACCTTGCGCGTGATCCATGCCCAACATCCCAGTGCCGCCATACGCTGGCCCACGCCGCTGACCCTGACCTCGAGCGTCGGCCCACCCCGTTAAGGCGCACAACGGACACCTGTCTTTCCCGAACAGGTCACGCAACCAGCCGGTCGCGCGTTTTGCCAAGGGCGTGTGCGACACATGTCGCGCACACAGGGGCTGCGCAAGACCCACGGCCCCCTTCAGAAAAAGGTGCAACGATACGGGCATGTGCGCGAGGGGGATCACGGTATGGGCTGCAATTCCCCCCACCATCCGGACGCTCCGGTTTGACGCGCCCCACATCGCCCCATGTCAGACGGCCTGATGTCTTGGGGGGGGGGGCACACAGGTGTGTATGGGCGCCTCTGGCCTGACCAACAAAGGCCGGCACGTCAAACCCGACACGATATCAGCGCCCGACCATGGAGGAGCGGTTGCGCTGCCGCGGGCAGGGTCTTTGCGGATCAGGGATATGGCGCCAGAACGCGGGTATTGCGCACAGCGGCACACGGGACCGTGGAGCGTCCGCCCGAAAAAAACGTGCGTTATCTGCCAGATGCGATCCGTGAACGTGCAAAGACCATTGTCCACCAGTTAACTGTTTGGCAGGTCACGGTTTAGCACATCACTGGGCCGCCAGATGACAGGACCAACAGATCACAGGCCGACCAGACAGGCCCGCCCAGGCCTATGCGGATCAATGTACGCAGGCTCCGTTTTGCCAACGGCAAACGTCGCGCCCCAGGCACGTGTGGCAAAAGAACTGCCCTGTTCAATGGCCGCGGGCTTTCAATGCAGATGGTGTGTAAGGGGCGCGCCGTGCTTTGCGAACGCCCCTTCCTCCATTTCCCGCCCAACCAATTCGACCGCTTTCACTGTGTCCAGCGGCGAAAGATCACACTGGCATTCACACCGCCAAAACCGAACCCGTTTGAAATCGCGTACTCCATCGCTAAGGGGCGGGCGTTGCCTGCCACGAAATCGATGCCGTCACCGGCGGGGTCAGGGGCCTCCAGATTAAGGGTGGGTGGCGCCACCTGATCGCGCAGCGCTTGAATGGTAAAGATCGCCTCAAGCCCGCCTGCCGCGCCCAACAGGTGCCCCGTGGCAGATTTTGTCGCACTGACAGCAACGGATTTAGTCGCACCAAACACGCTTTTGATGGCCGCCATCTCGCCGCGATCGCCCACCTGCGTAGAGGTCGCATGCGCATTCACATGGCCGATGGCCCGCGCGTCAATTCCGGCCTGAGCAATCGCCAGTTCCATCGCGCGGCGCGCACCGTCGCCATCTTCGGGCCCGGAGGTGATGTGATAGGCATCACTGGTGGTGCCATAGCCCACCAGTTCTGCAATCGGCGTGGCGCCGCGTGCACGTGCATGCGCAAGATCCTCGATCACAAGAACGCCCGCCCCCTCCCCCATCACAAAGCCGCAGCGCGCCGTGTCGAACGGACGCGAGGCCTGCGCGGGGGTATCGTTGAACGCGGTCGAGAGCGATCGTGCCGCGCTAAATCCGGCGAGGCTGACGTCATTGATACACGCCTCCGCGCCGCCGCAGACTGCGATATCGGCCTCGTTGTTGCGGATCAGGCGGGCCGCATCGCCGATGGCCTGCACCCCTGCGGCGCAGGCCGTTACAGGCGCGCCGAGCGGCCCTTTGAAACTGTGGCGGATTGCAATCTGGCCGGCTGCGAGATTAACCAGAAACGAAGGAATGGTGAAGGGCGACAACCGGCGTGCGCCGCGTTGATCGACGGTGCGCACCGCCTGCGCAATTGCCGGAAAACCACCGACACCAGAGGCAATCACGGTGGCGGTGCGCAGGCGCTGCGCTTGCGTATGCACGTGCCAGCCTGCCTGTGCCAGCGCCTCGTCGGCGGCAGCCATCGCAAACAGGATGAACCGGTCCACACGGCGCTGCTCTTTGGGATCCAGCACACGGTCGGGATCAAACCCTGCTTCGGGATCGTTTTGCACCAACGGCACGCGGCCACCGATTTTTACGGGCAAATCCGCGACCATTTCATCAGGCAACCGGTCAATGCCGGACTTGCCGTCCAATAGCCGGCGCCATGACATTTCGGCCCCGACAGCAAGCGGGCTGATCGCGCCCATGCCGGTGATTACAATACGACGCATCATGTTCTCCAGAAGTTTCAATTGCGGTGCGGCACCCCGACGGCATCGATGACAGCAGGCAGGGGCTTTGTTCGTAAGGCCTGTAGATCAGGCCGGTCTAGGACGTCCGCCGGTCGGGCCCATCGATCAATCCCGTGGGTCGCCCCCCTGTCACGCTCTCAGGCGGGGGCGATGTCGCGGGCGGCGGTCGCGGCCGCGGCCAGCAAATCTTGCGAAAGGGCCGGATCATTCACCGTGCGCGACAGCAAAACCGAGCCTACCAGAAGCGACAGAACCGCCATGGCCGCGCCTTGGGGCGGATGGTTCGAGGTGGGGCTATCCGCCTGTGCGAACACACGCTCCAACATCTGCAGATGCGCATGTAAACCGTCCTGAAACTGCGCCTTGACCTTGGGGCCCTGACGCGCGGCATCACCCGCCAGCGCCACAAACGGGCATCCCTCGCCCTTGTCATCGCGATGTTCGGCCGTAAGATAGAATGTGAGGATCGCATCGAGCGCGTCACCACGACGGGCCTCTATTGCCCGCGACCAACGCAGTGCCGCCCCTTCGATTGCGCGGCCGGACGCCTGCGCCATAAGATCTTCTTTCGAGGCAAACTGTTTGTAAAAGCCGCCTTGGGTCAAGCCCGCGCCCTTCATCAGATCCTTCAGGCCGATGCCGTCAAAGCCATGTTCACGAAACAGATTGCTGGCCGCGTTGATAACAGCCTGATGGTTTTCTGCGGCCTGCGCACGACTGACTCTCATTGGGCGCTCCAGTTTCCAGAGTTCATACTGGCTCTATAGCTATTTTAGAAGATGGTTGCAATCTAAAATAGCCGGAACACACCGTCATGTGTCCTTCGCGCGGGGCCATGCGGCCCCTTTCAGCCCTGTGGCCCCCCGTGCAAAACGGGCATGAAAGCCGCCCGCATGTGCCGCGGTCTGCGCACAGAAATCCCGTCCCGACAACGCGGCGCGCCTGCTGGCAGCCAACGCAGAGAGGCACACACGGCGGGCGGTGCCAACGCGATGGGCGCCACTGGCAGGCGGGGCCTGCGGCGCGGTCACTTATGTGTCTCCCGCGCCTCGCCGCAGGCAGACGCACCCGATGCCGTCCCCCGTGTGACGCCGCGGGAGACAAGGACCGGCCAATGCACCCCGCCCGCCGTGCGGGCAGCGCCACGCGCTACAGAACCGGCCCGAGGATCGACACCAGATTTTGCCATATCCGGCGCGACATCGGCCAGTCCTTGACCATACTTTCGGTCACAAGACGGGCATCTGCGGCAAAGACATCCTGCCTTTCGCGCAGCATCGCGCAGGTCTCTGACCCGACAAACAGGATGTTGTTTTCGTAATTCAACTCGAAACTGCGGCGATCCATATTGGCAGACCCGATGAACCCGATCTGCCCGTCTGCGGTCAGTGTTTTTGCGTGCAAAAGTCCGGGCTGGTATTCCAGCAGCCGCACCCCCGCCCCCAGAAGGTCGGCATAATAGCTGCGGCTGGCCGCCGCCACAAAATGCGAGTCATTGCGCGCAGGCAGAACCAGCGTGACCGCGACCCCGCGATTTGCCGCCGCACATAGCGCCGATTGCAGCGGTTCTGTGGGCACATAATAGGGGGTAGAGATAACCAGTTCGTGCTGCGCGGCATAGATAAGCGAGGTAAACATCTCCGATATCGCGGAGGGGCGTGCGGTCGGACCGGAGGCCACGACCTGTGCGACGGTGTATTCGCGCGGGTGCCCGATCGCGGTATCTGCGGCCTGTGGCGGGGCCATTCGCGGTGTCTGCGGGCGGTCGTCGCGGGCGGTGGTCGCGCCCTGATCCGTCAGAACCTGTGTCAGATCCTCGTCCGCGCTTTCCATCCAGTCGACGGCAAACACACGCTGGTTTTGCGCCACGACCGGCCCCTCGATCCGCATCATCACATCCACCCAAGGCGCGTATTTCGCCTTTTGCACGAATTCCGGATCGGCACAGTTCTGGCTGCCGCAATAGGTGATGGACGCATCGATCACCACAATCTTGCGATGGTTGCGCAGGTCGATCCGGTTGATGAGCAGACGCAGGAACGGGTTGCCCACGCGGAAGGCCACGGCCAGCCGCACGCCCGCGCGCGCCATATCACGCCATGCCTGCGAACGGATCATCCGGCGCGACCCGATGTCATCTGCCAAGGCCCTGCACACGACACCGCGCGCGGCCGCCCGTTCAAGAGCCTTGGCCATACGCCGCCCGTTGCGGTCATCGGCCCAGATATAGAACATCACATGCACATGATCATGCGCGGCGTCGATATCGGAAATCATCGCATCGATGGCGCTGTTGCTGTCGTCCATCAGATCCATCCGGTTGCCGCAGGTGGGGGCAAAGCCGCTGATGGAATGGCCCACGTGGAAGATCCCCGCATGTGCCGCAGCCAGCGCCGCCGCGCCGCCTGCATCATTTTCACCCGCATCGCGCAAGGCTGTATCGGTCGGTGGCCGGATCTGCGACACGCGATGTTCGATTTGGCGCAGACGGGCAAGCCGGCGGCGCCCGATCCATGTCTCGCCCAGAAAGGCATAGGCCACCACGCCCGCCACAGGCAGAACGATCAGGGTCAGCATCCATGCCGCACGCGCGGCCGGATCGCGGTTGGGGCGCAGCAAAACACGCATTGCCACCGCAATCACAACCGCAGAATGCAAAAACAGTAAAATCATAAACGACCCTGACCTTTAACTCCGCACCACAGCCCCTGCTGGAACAAATCCCGTGTTGATCCGGCGACATGGGGCCTTTTGCGGAAAATCAAGGCCAGTTTAGCACCCCAATTCGAAGGGTCCATGCGTTTTCACCAAGACCCCGCCGCGATATCCGGTGTATGAGGGACGCGCCACGCGCGCAAGTTCAACGTGGCCATCTTACCTCCGGAGGCCCGTATGACCGTCGATCACCTGATTTCACATTACGGCCTTTGGGCGATCTTTGCGGGCTGTTTCCTTGAAGGTGAGACCGTCGCGATCACAGGCGGACTTTTTGCACACAGGCATCTGTTGGTGCTGTGGCAGGTGGCCCTGACCGCAGGCGTGGCTGCGTTCTGCAGCGACATGCTGATATTCGGGCTGGGGCGGCGGTTCCAGTCCCATGCACGGGTGCGCAAGATCATGGCCCGCGCGGCGGTTGCCGGCGTCATGACACGGATCGAGCGCAATCCGGGGCTTTTTGCCTCTGTCTTCCGGTTCATTCCGGGGATGCGGATCATCGGCCCGCTGGCGTTGGCCCAAAGCCGCCTGAAAGGGGCGGAGTTTGCCCTGCGCGCGGGCCTGTCCGCCGGACTATGGGCGGTGTTTTTCACCACGGCAGGACATGTCGTGGGCGGGTGTATCGCGCTGGTGTTCGGGCATATTCACCGCACCGAGGTATTGTTTCTTGTGCCCTTGGCGATTGCGGCCACCCTGGGCGCGTTGTTTTTGTGGCATCGCATACGGCACGCCAAACGCTAAGACGCCACTGCGGGCGAAAATGGCGGGCGCTGTTGGACAATCTGCCATATTCAGGGGGAGCCTGCCCCATCGCCCGATCGTATCGTGCCGAAATGCAGCGATCCCGCCGTGTCTGCCCCCCTGACGATAGTCAGGCCGCGATGCGACACAGGGCGCGCGGGTCCCCCCGCACCGGCCGAACACGCAGCAAACGATGGCATCTTCAGGGCCCGATCCGTGCGTGACGCGGGGGTATCTGTGGTTGAGCGCAGGCTGCACGATGCGGTGACCGCCCCGCCATAAGCAGACGCAGGCGGCTTGCGTTTATCGGTCCCGCAGGGTTTTATACAGCGTAGAACCGCGCCCGTTATTAAAAGGTGGAGCCCCGCCCATGCGCCCTTATCTGGCTGCCATATTCCTTGTGGCCCTGTCGCTGCCAGCCGCCGCGCAAAGGGCACAGTTCCTTGACGACCGCTCCAGCGCGCAGCAGGTGGTGGCGTCCTATTTCAACGCGCTCCAGATGCGGCAATTCGCGCGCGCCTACAGCTATCGCCTGCGCGCGGTTGCGGATGTCGGACAGGATGAGCTGGACCGGACCTATGCGGCCTTCCGCGCCGATATGCAGCCGGTCACGGATCTGCGCTACCGCCTTGGCGAGGGGTTCGGCGATGCGGGCGCGGGCACCTATATGACCGCGTTTGCGGTTGTGACGCAGGCCACATATCCCGATGGCAGCATCACCGTTGAAAGCGGTTGTATTCTGGTCAAACAGGTGTCGCCAGATGCGCAGGACCTTGTGCCGTTCCAGCCTATCCGTATCGCGCAAATCACGATGCACACCACACACGACCGTTTCAACGATGCCAAGATGGCGCCGTGCCGGAACACGACACCCGACCAAGGCGGATCGCCCTAGTCGTGTGATCCCCGCGCAGACCGCCCGACAAGGCCGCGCGGCGGCAACCGCAGGCGCGGGCGATCACGTGACCAGGGCGACCCATGCCACACATATCGATCACTTGTGGCAAACGCGCGTGGACACACGGAGCCGGCACTCCCCCCAAGACCCTGCCAATCCCTGTCACCGCGCCGGCCACGGGCCTGCCCCAGCGCGCGGCAAATATACGTGCTGCGGCCACACCATCCGCAGGGGAGAGAGCCGATTTACAATAAAAACCACCCATTCCGCACGCATCGCGCCTGAGGCCACAGGCGTCATCGCGCAGACCCGTCGTTTCTTTAGGTGCGAGTATGGCGCACATATCTGTCGAAAACGATCAACAGACCCCGCCACAGACGTTTTGGCCGTGGGGTTCGCCGCCTCCATTCAAATGGATTTTTATTTCGACATTCGGCAAGATAATAGAAGTAACATATTATGATAAAATGGTGATCATCATAAAAGATATTCGATATAATCAGCTGATTTAATATATATCCATCGCAACCGCGCAAACCCCACACCGGACATTCCGGCATGGGGTCTGAATTAATATCCGGTGACTTACATCACAAGGTATCTATTATGTTTTGCATGACGCGTGGCCAAAGCGCGCCCTTTACGCCCCGAAACCAGCGCACGTGCGCCAATGGCCTGATAATCGGCGTCCTGCAACTCCGGGAACAGATTAAAAATCTCTGCGCGGGCGGATTTGCTGATGGTTTTCAAGGCTTCGGCACCGGTATAAAGCGATTCCGTTTCCGCGCCGTTGGACAGCACGATCTCGTGCTGGGCAAACAGCACGTGGTAGTATTCCACACCCGCGTCCGAGACATCCATGATATCCACGCCGTTCACCTGCAACAGTTGCTTGGCGGCGACCAGAACTTCTTGCGTGCCAAACATCTTCTGCGCAATCTTGGAGCGCACCAGAACACGGTGCTGCGGCGAGACGACCAGATCCGCAGACGGCACCCCGTCACCCAGCGCACCTTTTGCGATACAGATCGGGCGCAGATGCGGGCTGGCCTGCAGCTGACGGGCCGAGATGGCGCGGCTGCCGATCCAGCTGATAGGTTGCAAGCCCCTGTCCTTGGTCTGGACCATGTCGCCCGCCTTCAATTCCTCGATCGGGCGGGGCCCCGTATCTGTTTGCAGCATCGTGCCACGCGCGAAACACACCGGCGCATTTGTCGTGAAATTGAAACCGGCTTCCTGCGTGGAAATCGTGGCGACCAAAGACCCGGTCAACACCGGCAGATCACCATTCGGGAAAATGACATACTGCTGCGACGGGGTGGTGTTGGACTGCGCGATAATGAACGGGCGCGAGCTGCCAAGCAGGGGTGTCAGCGTGCCTGTACCAACTAACGTCAGATCGGTCACCCGAGTTGAGCCAATTGCAGGATCGCGGGTCATGGTAAAGGCTTCGCCCACCCGCAAAATATTATCATCACCGTTTTTGCTCAGCGAGATCTTCTGCCTGAAATTAGTCGTTTGGCTTGTCGTTAAGATACCGAGGTTAGCGATATCCAGACTGGCATCATTCAGACCAAGGCCAAGAACTGTTCCGGTATTGCGGAAGTAGTCAACGTCGTTGTCAGAGATGGACATACCAAAAATCCCCCTTGAAATATGGGCATAGTTTTTTAACGGCACAAAATGCCGGCGATAGATGTTAAAAGGGAATTGGATATAGCATCCATCCCAACAGACGCGCCGCATCAGGCGCAATTCGAGGACAGTTCAGAAGCTGATTCATTTCCAGTTTCTGGTTAAAAACGATACGCAATATTAATTATTAAAACAATATTAATTTATTATAATTTTTGCATATTTTTTTATAGTATTGATTTCAAGTATTTAATTTATTCATATACGTATATTTTCGGCGTTATTAAAAATAATTGCCACACACGCAATTAAACAACATTATATTATAAACATTCAACTTTTTTCCAAAGCAGGCCGCAGCATCCATGCGCACCGCCGCGTAGATAACCAGATCTATGGATCAGTTTTATCCCGATACATCCGTCGGCGTTCCACACCGGTGTCCCGCATCATCCCCGCCGCCGGCAAGGGGCGCGAAAATCCCTTATCGCGCAGGGCGCGGCTCTGGTCAGGACGGGCGGGCTGAAGTAGGAAGCACCACGCCTGCTGCCACACGATGCCCCCTTGAAAAGGATGCCGCCATGCCGCCGTTTGTCATTTCGATCCAAAGTCAGGTCGTCTACGGCCATGTCGGCAATTCGGCGGCGCTGTTTCCGATGCAGGCCGCAGGGCTGGAAGTAGCGATGATCCCGACCGTGGTGTTTTCCAACACGCCCGATTATCCCACGCTGCGCGGCCGTGCCCTGCCCGATGATTTCTTCGCCGATCTGCTGCTCGGCGCGACGGAGCGCGCACTGGCGCGCAAAGCACAGTTCATCATGTCAGGCTATATCGGGTCCGTCGGGGTTGCGCGCCAGACCGCGCGGTTCATCGCGCAGGCCAAGGCGGAAAACCCCGATCTGGTCTATCTTTGTGATCCGGTCCTGGGCGACACCAAACCCGGCCTTTATGTGCCAGCCGAAATTGCGCGCGTGATGCAAGACGAGCTGCTGCCGCTTGCCGATATCGCCACACCGAACCCGTTCGAGCTGGAATGGTTGACAGGCCATACCATCACATCAATGGCCGATCTGGCGCGCGCCTATCGCGATTTGGGTCTTGGCCACGGGGCGCAGCTGATCGCGACCGGTTGCAGCCTGAGCGATACCCCCGCAGGCCAGATCGAAAGCGTGGTGATGACCCCCGACACCACAACCCGCCACCCCACGCCACACCTGCCGATGGCCAAGGCGGGCACAGGCGATCTGTTCGCGGCGCTTGTGATCACAGCCCTTGCACATGCCAGACCCTTGGCCAAGGCCGTGGATTTCGCCCAGACCCTGACCGGTCGCGCGCTTGCCCATGCCGAGCATCTGGGCCGCGACGAGGTTGTGCTCAGCGAGCCGGGCTTTCGCGCGCAGCTTCTGGCCTTGGGCCGCGACACTGCACAGTAGCGCGCGATCCAAAGGCCCGCCGCCCGGTGCGCACAGCCGGTTGCCTACTGCCCCTCTACGCCCGGATCGTCCCTGCACAAATCGGGGCGCGTGACGGGGGGCAGGTTCAGCCGTGCGGCATGTGCCCTGATCTTGGCGATCAGATCCACGATGGTTGCATCGCCAAGCCGCTCTGCCAGCACATAAATCCCCAGCGGCCATGGCGCGGGCGCATCTTGCGCGCACATCTGCACCGCACGCAGCCCTTGCGCCACGAAATAGGGCGTCAGGATCTGGTTATGGATCACCACCCCGCGGCGCCGTCTGGCAAATTCGATACAATCGTCAAGGATGCTGGACGTGAAATGATGACGATGCTCGAAGAGCAGATAGGCCGAGGCGCCCGCGTCTTGTCCAAACAGCTGTTTCTGGCGTGATTCCGGCGGAAAGGCGATGGTCGTCGGATGGCCCAGAACCGCGGCCAGCGTCTGCGGCCCCTCCAGCAGCGGATGGCCTGCGTGCACGAAATAGGTGTCATGCGTCATGCACAGCGGGAAAAACCGCACCGCGTCCTTGTGCAGCAGCGTTTCGGCCTCGTGGCCGATAAACAGCGCCGTGTCCCCTGCCAGAAGCTGGTCCATGCAGCGCATCGCATTGCCAAGGCTGACGTTGACGGGCGCGTTCGGGTGCATCTCGCCATGGTCGAACAATAGATCGCGCAGAAACAGGAGCCAGACCGAATAACCGGTGCCGATGCTGATGCCGTGTTCGTCGGCCGCGCGCTGGCGTTCCACCCGTTCCAGCGCATTGGAATAGACCCGCCGCATCAGCACCGCACTTTGATACAGCGTCTCGCCGCAGTCTGTCATGCGCACCCCGCGCGCGCTGCGCGTGACCAGCACCGCACCCAGCTGCGCCTCCAGCTTCTTGAGGTTATGGGTCAGCGCGGGCTGCGAGATATTGAGCACCTCCGCCGCCTTCAGGATCGAGCCCGCCTCGACAATGGCAAGGAACTGTTCAAGCAGCTTATTCATAGCCGCGATTATATAGATTAAATTTATACCTCGCGCAATAATTTGTATTATAACTTTTGCGTCCCACGGTGCTAGCCTGCCCTCAAGGCCCGTTTCATGGGCGCGTCCGGCCCGGGGAGGGGCTGGCGCGGGAACGGATCCGGACATAACCGGCCCGACCAGACTTGCGCGGAGGGCAAGCGGGCTGCGTTGCATAGGGGAGGAGACACGCATGACGTGCAATTCGATCACGCGCCGGCAGTTCGCACTGCAGGCCGCAGGGCTTGTGGCGGCCAGCACAGCCGCGCTGCCTGCATGGGCCGCCGCACAGACCGAAATCCGGATGCTGTGGTGGGGGGCCGAAGACCGCGCCCGCCGCACCAACGAAGCGGTCGCCCTGTTCGAGCAGGCCTATCCCGATACATCGGTGGGCACCGAATATATGGGCTGGGATGATTACTGGACCCGTCTTGCCACGCAGGTCGCAGGCGGCAACGCGCCCGATCTGATGCAGATGGATTACCGCTATATGTTCGAATACGCCGGACGCGGCGCGATCATGCCGCTGGACCAGTTTCTGGGCAAGGAACTGAAGATCGAGGATTTCGGCGCGGTCAACCTGCAATCATGTTCGGTTGACGGCAAGCTATACGGGGCCAATGTCGGCGTGAACGCCTTCGGCACAATCAACGATCCCGCCCTGTGGCAACAGGCAGGCCTTGCGCCCCCCGGCGCAGGTATGGACTGGGACAGCTTTACCCAGGCGTGCATGGATTTCACCAAATCCGCCCCGAGCGGCATTTCCGCCACCGCCGATGCCAGCGGCAGCGAGAACCTGTTCGAAATCTGGCTGCGCCAGCGTGGCCGCACGCTTTATACCGACGCGGGCGAGCTGGGCTATGGTCCCGAAGATGCAGCCCAGTGGTTTGCCTATTGGGCTGACATGCGCGAAGCCGGTGCCTGTGTGCGCCCCGATGTGCAGGCGCTTTACAAAAATACGATCGAAACCTCGCCGCTGGTCACCAAAAAAGCCGCGAGCGATTTTGCGTGGTCCAACCAGTTCGTGGGCTATCAGGGGCTGTATCAGGCCCCGCTGACCATCACGCCTGCGCCGGAACTGTCAGGTGGGCCGTCGGGCCAGTATCTTAAACCCTCGCAGATGTTGTCGATCTCGGCGCGCTCCAAACATCCCGAAGTTGCCGCCGAACTGGCCAATTTTCTGGTGCGCGATCCACGCGGGGCGCTGATTTTGGGGGTCGAACGCGGGGTGCCTGCCGCGCAGGAAATCCGCGACAAGCTGCGCCCGACGCTGGATCCGTCCAGCGCGCAGGTGGTGGAGTTCATCTCCCAGATCGGGACCGATGCGGGGCCTTTGCCGCCCGCCCCGCCCCAAGGCGCGGGCGAAAACAACACCACCCTGATGCGGATCTCCCAAGAGGTCGGCTTTGGCGCGCGCAGCCCCGAAGAGGCGGGCGAAAAACTGGTGAAAGACGCCACACGCAATATCGCGCGGGGCTAGGACATGGCCGAGATCCACGCCATCAATGCACCCCGCCCTGCGGGGCAAACGGGCACGGGGGCGGCGGCCTCCGGTCCGGATCGGCAGTCGGGGGCGGGTGCGGGGCAGATGCATGGCGCCCCGCCCCACGCCACACCCACCCCGCCGCCTGCAAGTGATGCCGCCCCGCGCGGGTTCTGGGCACGCAACGGGGCGGGATACATGTTTCTGGCCCCGTGGCTGATCGGGTTTTTCTGCCTGACACTGGGGCCGGCGCTTGGCTCGCTGTATCTGTCGTTCACCAATTTCGACCTGCTGCAAAGCCCGGATTTCATCGGCGCGCAAAACTACGTGCGCATGGTCACCGAAGACGAGAAATTTGCCGCCGCGATGAAGGTCACACTGATCTATGTGGTGTTGTCGGTGCCGCTGAAGCTGATGTTTGCGCTGGGGGTGGCGATGCTGCTCAACCACGGGCTGCGGGGATTGGGCGTGTACCGCGCGATCTTCTATCTGCCCTCGCTTCTGGGGGCATCGGTTGCAATCGCGGTGCTGTGGCGCCAGCTGTTTGCAGCCAACGGTCTGGTCAATGCGGTGCTGGCCAACTTCGGCATCGAGGGGCCAAGCTGGATTTCGAACCCGAATTACTCGCTTTATACGCTGGTGATCTTGTCGGTCTGGCAGTTCGGCTCGCCGATGATCATCTTTCTGGCGGGGCTCAGACAGGTGCCCGCAGACATGTACGAGGCCGCAAGCCTTGACGGGGCCTCTGCATGGCGCCAGTTCTACCGCATCACGCTGCCGCTGTTATCGCCGGTGATCTTTTTCAACATGGTGATCCAGACGATCGAGGCATTCAAGGCCTTTACCCCTGCATTTATCGTGTCGGGCGGCACCGGCGGGCCGATCAACTCCACCCTGTTTTATACGCTTTACCTTTATCAGGAGGCGTTCGGTTATTTCCGCATGGGCTATGCCTCGGCGCTGGCATGGGTGCTGGTGGTGATCATCGCGATTTTCACCGCACTGTCTTTCCTTTCCACACGGTATTGGGTGCATTACGATGACTGATCCGATCACCCGCGCCAATGCGCGCAGCTGGCACCGGACGGGCGCCCGCCATCTGGTACTGATAGGCATGTCGTTTGTCATGCTCTACCCGATCTTGTGGATGTTGTCGGGATCGGTGCGCCCCGCGCAGGAGCTGTTTGGCGGCGATGGCGGGCTGATCCCGTCGCAGGTCACGCTTGAGGCCTATCACGATGGCTGGTTCGGGCTGAAGGTCAGCTTTGGCCAGTTCTTCCTCAACTCGCTGTTCATCTCGGTGGTGGCAACAATCGGCAATGTGCTGGCGGCATCGCTTGCGGCATTCGCATTTGCGCGGCTGGAATTTGCCGGCAAGCGGATCTGGTTTGCGCTGATGCTGGGCACGTTGATGCTGCCCTATCATGTGACGTTGATCCCGCAGTATGTGCTGTTTCAACAGCTGGGATGGGTGAACACATGGCTGCCGCTGATCGTGCCGAAATATTTCGCGGTGGATGCGTTTTTCATCTTTCTGATGGTGCAGTTTTTCCGTGGTATCCCGCGCGAGCTGGACGAGGCGGCGATGATGGACGGCTGCAGCGCATGGCGGATCTATGCCAAGGTGATCTTGCCGTTGTCGATGCCGGTGCTGGCCACCGCGGCCATCTTCTCGTTCATCTGGACATGGGAGGATTTCTTCGGCCCCCTGATCTATATCAGCGATATGGGCAAATATACCGTGCAGCTGGCGCTGAGATCGTTTGTGGATTCGTCCGGTTCATCCAGCTGGAACGCGCTGTTTGCAATGTCCATCCTGTCACTGATCCCGATCTTTGTGCTGTTTTTGGTCTTCCAGCGCCTGCTGGTGGAAGGGATCGCGACCACCGGCATGAAACGCTGACACGCCCGAGGCGGGCGGGCGGGGGGCATGGCCAGTATCGCAAGCCCCCGGCCCGCCACAACACACCCTAGATAGACGCACGGGCCCTGACGGCACGCAGCGCACGGCCAGACCCCGGCCCCTGATCCCAAGGCACCCCCCCAGCCCCCCGCGCGGCGCATATCGGGGGTGAACGGGGGGGGGCGCACACGGCCCACGCGACGCGCCCGAAGACCCCGCATGAGGAGAGACATGATGTCCACCCCGATCGAACTGAAATCCGTGGTCAAGCGCTTTGGCGCGCATGATGTGATCCGCGGCATCGACCTTGATCTGAAGCCCGGTGAATTCACCGTGTTCGTCGGCCCGTCGGGCTGCGGCAAATCCACCCTGTTGCGGATGATCGCGGGGCTGGAGACGATCAGCGACGGCGATCTGGTGATCGACGGGGCGCGGATGAATGATGTGCCCCCCGCCAAGCGCGGCATTGCGATGGTGTTCCAGTCCTACGCGCTGTATCCGCATATGTCGGTGTACAAAAACCTTGCCTTCGGGCTGGAGACCGCAGGCTACAAACGTTCCGAGATCGAGCGGCGCGTCATGGCCGCCGCCGATGTGCTGCAAATCACCGAATTGCTCAAACGCCGCCCCAAGGCGCTCTCGGGCGGGCAGCGCCAGCGGGTGGCCATCGGCCGCTCCATCGTGCGCGATCCGAAGATTTTCCTGTTTGACGAGCCCTTGTCCAATCTGGATGCGGAGCTGCGCGTCCAGATGCGGGTGGAAATCACCAAACTGCACAAGAAGCTGGGCAACACGATGATCTATGTGACCCATGATCAGGTGGAGGCCATGACCATGGCCGACAGGATCGTGGTCTTGCGCGCGGGCGAGGTGATGCAGGTGGGCACGCCGCTGGATCTTTATAACCGCCCCGCCAACCAGTTTGTGGCCGGGTTCATCGGCTCGCCCAAAATGAACTTCCTGCCGGTGGTGGTGGCCCCTCGCGGGGTCACGCTGGACGAGACGCCGATCGGGCTGTCGGTGCCACAAGACACCCCCGCCCACGCGGCCCTGACGCTTGGGGTGCGCCCCGAACATCTGAGCGCCGCCCCCCTGCCCACGGGCGAGCAGATCACCCTGCCGCCCCTTCGTGTGGATCTGGTGGAGCATCTGGGCGGGTCCACCGTTGTGCACGCCTCCACCCCCGGCGGGCGTACGTTATGTGCGATGCTGCCCGGACAGACCCCCATCACCCAAGGCGCAATCCTTACCCTGCATGCCGCGCGCGAGGCCTGCCACCTGTTTGATCCCGAAGGTCAGGTGATCCACGCGGCCCCGCCCCTTCCTGATGTTTCCAAGAAAGCTATGATATGAAATACGCCATCGTCGGAACCGGCTCGCGCCATCAGATGTTTCGTGGCGCCCTGACGGGTGATCACGCAGCCACCAACCAGCTTGTGGGGCTGTGCGACAGCAATCCCCACCGGCTTGCCCGTGCCGCAGACGCCGTGCCCGCGCAGGACGGCAACGGGATTGCCACCTATACGGCAGAGGAATTCGACCGGATGCTGGCCGAGCAAAAACCCGCGGCCGTCGTGGTGACCGTACCAGACGACCTGCACCATGAGTACATCATCCGTGCGATGCGGGCGGGCTGCGATGTCATCACCGAAAAGCCGATGACCGTCGATCTGCCCAAACTGCGCGCGATTTTGCAGGCGCAATCGGAAACGGGCCGCAAGATCACCGTGTCGTTCAACTACCGCTACACCCCCGCGCGCACGCAGATCAAGGATCTGCTGATGGCCGACACCATCGGCACCGTCACGGCGGTGGATTTCACATGGTATCTGGATCGCGTGCACGGGGCCGATTATTTCCGCCGCTGGCACCGCGAGAAAGCACGCTCTGGCGGGTTGCTGGTGCATAAATCCACCCATCATTTCGATCTGGTCAACTGGTGGCTGGATGCAACGCCCGTACGGATCGCAGCCGATGGCACACGCGCGTTCTATACCCCCCAGACGGCGGCGCGTATGGGGCTGGAAGATCACGGGACGCGGTGCCACACCTGCCCTGTGGCCGAAAAATGCGACCTGCGTCTGGATCTGGCCGCCGATCCGGCCCTGCGCGAGATGTATCTGGAGGCCGAGGCGCTTGACGGCTATCACCGCGATCAATGCGTGTTCGACCCCTCGATCACGATCGAGGACACGATGCAGGTCCATGCCGCCTATGATACCGGCGCGATGCTCAACTATTCGCTGGTCGCCTATTCCCCGTGGGAGGGGCTGGAGATCACATTCCACGGCACCAAGGGCAATATCGTGCACCGCCACACAGAGGTGCACGGCGTCTTTGGCGGCAAGCGCGATCATGCCACCGGTCACGAGGCCATCACGACCCAGCTGCATCTGGCGGGCGAGGCACCGCGGATGCTTGATGTCTGGCAGGGCACGGGCGATCACGGCGGGGCCGATCCGGTGATGCTGGGCTATATGTTCGATCCCGACGTGGCCCCCGACCGTTATGGCCGCGGCTCCAGCCATATCGACGGCGGGTGGTCGATCCTGTCGGGCATCATCGCAAACGAGGCCATGGCGCGCGACACCTCGCTGGAGGTGGAGGCCTATTTGCGCGAAAACGGCATCGATCTGGCGCGCCCCGCCCGCAGCTACGCCTGAAGGGCCGCGACACCGGCCAAGGTGATGCGCGGCGCAATACTCCGCGCATCACTGCCCCCCTTGAAAAGCGCAACCCTGTGCGGCCCGACAAAGGCGCGCGCCCGCCGCATTGCGCGCCGCGCGCCCTTCTGTCGGGCGCAGGCGGTCGCATCAGGCCTGCCCGCCCCCAAAGCACGGTGTTCACCCACAACTCCGCGCCTGAAAGCGGGCCTCTGGGCCAAGCGCCAGCCCGTTGGGATGTGGTCAGGAAAATGGCGTGGCGTGGCGCGGCGACGATCGTGCACAATATCGGCTGTGCTGCGCCTTGAACGCCACACAGGCTGACGAGTGCCCGCGCGCGGCCCCTGCGCGCGATCTTTTCACGCCTGCATCGGGCCACGTCACCGGATGCTGCACCCTGCCTCGATGCTTTGGGCACATGACCGTCACGGCGAAACACATCCCCTTGCAGCAATATCGCCGCTGATTGACCGTGGCCCCTGCCCCCCACACCGCGTGGGCCCCCTTGTGTCCCACGCGCCTGAGGGCGCGCCACTCCGGTGGCGCGGCGACACCGCGATGGCCGCAGGCGACGCGCGAACGCTCTGCCCGTGGCGCGAAGTGCGCGGATTTCAGGCCTTTGCCACAAATCGGTAAGCAGGCTCACCACTCTATCAAATCCAGCAATACGCTTGTGCATATGCGCACCAAAGCCGGCATTAAACTTTCCAACCTGCTGCGATACGCCCACCCAGATCGAAACAAATACATAGAATGAACCAAAGAGAAGAAAGAAAATGTCGCATATCACCTCGGATCCGGCACTAAACAGCGCCAGAGCCACACCCAGCAACTCTGCGGCGAAGGTGCTGTTTGCCTCCCTCGTCGGCACCACGATCGAGTTTTTCGATTTCTACGTTTACGCCACCGCCGCCGTGCTGGTTTTCCCAGCGCTGTTTTTCCCCAACAGCGATGCGACAACAGCCCTTCTTGCCTCTTTCGCGACTTTTTCCATCGCGTTTTTTGCACGTCCCTTGGGCGCGCTGGTCTTCGGCCATTTCGGTGACCGGATCGGGCGCAAGGCCACGTTGGTGGCCGCGCTTTTGACGATGGGCATCTCGACCGTGATTATCGGGCTGTTGCCGACCTACAGCTCCATCGGGGTGCTGGCACCGCTGGCGCTGGCGCTGTGCCGCTTTGGTCAGGGGTTCGGCTTGGGCGGTGAATGGGGCGGGGCTGTATTGATGGCCACCGAAAACGCCCCGCCCGGCAAGAAGGACTGGTACGGGATGTTCCCGCAGCTGGGCGCGCCTGTGGGCCTGTTTTTGTCGTCGGGGCTGTTTTGGCTGCTGTTGCAGTTCATGCCGCAGGAGGCTTTGCTAAGCTGGGGCTGGCGGATCCCGTTTCTGGCCTCGATCATCCTGATCGCAATCGGGCTGTGGGTGCGGCTGTCCATCACGGAAACACCGGCCTTTCAAAAGGCCATCGACCATAACGAGCGTGTGGCCGTGCCTGCCTTCGATCTGTTTGCCAATCATAAAATGTCGATCCTTCTGGGCACGTTCGTGGCGCTTGCGACCTTTGTGCTGTTCTATATCGGCACGGCGTATCTGCTGTCGTATAACGTGAAGGTGCTGGATATTCCGTTCACCGATGCGCTGGCGATCCAGATCTGGGGCGCGATCGTGTTCGGGATTTTCATCCCCATCGCAGGGCTTCTGGCGCAGCGGTTCGGACGGCGCGAGGTGCTGATTGCCACCACCGTCCTGATTGCGGCCTTCTCCTTCGCGCTGCCATATCTGATGGTCGATAACGAGGCGTTGATCCTGGGCTTTGTGACGCTGGCGATGGGCTTGATGGGCTTGACCTACGGGCTGATCGGCACAGCACTGGCCGCCCCCTTCCCGACGCAGGTCCGCTATACCGGATCGTCGGTCACGTTCAACTTTGCGGGTATCTTCGGCGCCTCGCTTGCGCCCTATGCCGCGACGTGGCTGCAATCGAACTATGGTTTGGGCTATGTGGGCTACTACCTGTGTGCGGCGGCCCTGATCACGCTCGGGTGCATCTTTGCCATCGGTCGCAACAAGATCTGACGGTGGCCATCTGCGCAAAAACCAACCCGCCGCATGACCTCATGCGGCGGGTTTTTTCATGCGCCGGTCGCGGTGACGCGGCTAACCCGCCGCCGCCAGACGCCGGTTATAGCGTAATGACGAGGCCAGCGCGAGCGCGATGAACCCCGCCCCCAGCAGCCCCGTGACCGCCTCTGGCACCTCCACCAGCGTTTGCGCAAACATGATGCACGACAGCACAAGCACAGACCAGAACGCCCCGTGTTCCAGATAGCGGAATTCCGTCAGGGTGCCGCGATCCACCAGCATGATCGTCATGGAGCGCACATACATCGCCCCGATCCCCAGACCGATGGCGATCAAAAACAGGTTATGGGTCAGCGCGAAGGCCCCGATCACCCCGTCGAAACTGAAGCTGGCGTCAAGCACCTCAAGGTACAAAAACGCCCCCAAGCCCCCTTGGGCCACCGCACCCGCCCGTTGGGGCTGATCCAGCACCTGCCCCAAAAGCGCGACACCCAGATAGGCGCCAAGCCCCGCGATGGCCGCAAAAAGGAAGGTGGCCTTTTGCGCCTCGGGCAGCGCAAGGCTGACCGCCCCCACGACCACAAGGACCAGCAGGATTTCGGCCCCCTTGACCGCGCCCATCCGGCGCAGCTGACGCTCGACCCCACCGATCCAGTCCACGTGCTTTTCCGCATCGGCAAAGAAACTCAGCGCGACCATCATCAAAAACGCGCCCCCGAAGGCGGCAATCGACAGATGCGCCCCGTGGATGATCTGCGAATAGCGGGCCGGTTCTGTCGCCGCCAGCCGCACCGCCTCGATCGGGCCGATGCCAGCGGCCACCACCACGATCATCAGCGGAAACAGGATCCGCATACCGAAAACGGCAATCAGGATGCCCCACGTTAAAAAGCGCCGCCGCCAGACCGGGTCCATGGTGTTGAGCTTGTTGGCGTTGACGATGGCATTGTCGAACGACAACGAGATTTCCAGCACCGCCAGCACCGCGCCGATCAGCAAGAACCCCATGCCGCCCGACCATGTGCCAGAATAGCTCCATCCCAGCCAGAACGCCCCCAAAAGCCCCAGCAGCGTGACCGCGTACGACCAGCCGAAATACCGCATCATGAGCGGTTCTGCCCTGTGGACTGGGACCCTGTGGACGCAGGCCCTGTGGACTCGGAGCCGGTGGATTGTGACAGGTTGCGCGACAGATCCACCGGCGACACCAGATCGCGCCCGCTATAATACGCATCAAGGTTTTCAACCACCATCCACGCCATCGCATCGCGGGTTTCCACGGTGCCCGACGCATGATGGGGAAACAGTGTGACATTGGGCAGGCCGGTCAGGGCGGGATCGGGACGCGGCTCGTTTTCATAAACATCAAGGGCGGCATGGCCCAAACGGCCCGTGGCCAGCGCCTCGATCATCGCGGCTTCATCGACCACGGTGCCGCGTGCCACGTTGATCAACAACCCGTCGCGGCCAAGCGCCTCCATCACCGGCGCATCGATCAGATGCTCGGTTCCCGCACCGCCCGGTACCACCACGACAAGCGCATCGGACTGTCGCGCAAGATCGATCAGGTCGGGCACGAATGTATAGGGCACGTCTTTTTCGCTGCGGTTCCAGTAGCGCACATCCTGCCCCATCGCCTGACCGCGCGCGCCAATCGCCTGACCGATGGCCCCCATCCCGATAATGCCCAGCACCTTGCCTTTCAGTGACGATTGCAGCGGAAACGGCCCCTTTGCTCCCCAATCCCCCGAACGGACATAGGCATCGGCCGCCACCAGCGACCGGCGCGCGGCCAATAGCAGCATGATCGCGCAATCGGCCACATCATCGCACAGCGCAGACGATGTGTTGCTGAGCGCCACGCCCCGATCGGCCATCGCCACCAGATCGAACCCTTCAAATCCCGCGCTGGCACAGGCCACCAGTTCCAGATCGGGCAGATGTTCCAGCATCTGCACGGTCATCGGGGTGTGGCCGTTGGTCACCACACTGCGGCACGCCGCGCCGTGGCGGGCCAGAAACGCCGGTTTGTCCTGTGCCAGATCCCAGCGATGCAGGGTGTAGCGGGCCTCGAGTGCGTTCATCGCATCGGGGCGCAGCTGGGTCAGCACCATCACATCAGGTTTGGTCATATCGGGTCCTCCCTTTTTCGTCCTGCGCGTCGGCTGCCATCAGGGGACGGGCGGCCGGTCGCCGCGCGGCCTGTCTCGACCCGCCCCCGGACATGCACAGGACATATCCGTATCGTGGCAATAATTGTCCTGCCTCAGCCGCGGACGCAAGAGAGCGTTCCACGATATATCGACACCACAGGAATGATATGTCCCGAAAGCCATCAGTCAGATCTGGAAAATGGTCATATAATTACTGTGGCCGGGCGACCGCAGCCGCGCCCCCGACCTGTCTACACGCGGGCGATGCGGGTCTTTGGCGCGCGCGCCCCAAGCCAGACACATCCCAGAACGATCACCGCGCCCACCAGCTGCACATCCGTCAGCGTCTGGCCCAGAACGACCCACCCGAGGAGAACCGCCGAGAGCGGGCTGAGAAACCCCAACCCCGTGACCGCTTGCGGCCCCAGCCGTGCAATGGCGCGAAACCAGAAAAAATAGCTGACACCGGCGCCGGCCACCCCCAGCCACAAGAACCCCGCGATATTGGCCATGCTGGGGGCGGGCAAGGCAGGCTCCAACAGCACCGCGCATGGCACAAGCAGCAGCCCGCCCGCGGTCAGCTGCCATGAGGTGAACACAAGCGCGGGCACATCGGGCTGCCATTTGCGCGTCAGCACCACACCGGCGGCCATCGACACCGCCCCGACCAGCGCCGCCGTCACGCCCACCGGATCCAGCGCCCCGCGCGGTCCCAGAACCAGCAGGGCCACGCCCGCCACACCGACCACCGCCGCCCCCACCCCGCGCGCGCTCAGCGGCGTGCCAAGCGTAAGGCGCGCAAGCCCAAGCACCACCAGCGGCTGGACCGCCCCAAGGGTCGCGGCCACCCCGCCCGGCAACCGGTAGGCCGCAATGAACAGCGCCGCCCAGAAAACCGCGAAGTTCAGCGCGCCCAGCACCGCAAGCCGCCACAGCCACGCCCGCGGCGGCACGCGACGGCACACGGCCATCAGCACCAGCCCCGCAGGCAGGGCACGCAGGACCGCATCGGTGAACGGATAGCCCGCCGGCAACATCTGCGTGGTGACGATATACGTGCTGCCCCAGATCGCGGGGGCGCAGGCGGCAAGCATCAGATCTGTGGGTCTCGACATGGCATCCTCATTTATCTTGACATCAAGATACATCCAGACGCCTTGACGTCAAGGTATAATCCGGCCAAGAGGGGATATGGATCAAGTCGACCACATTCTGGCCCAATGGCACAGCGCACGCCCCGATCTGGATGTCGGGCCGATGGGCACGTTGGGGCGGCTGAAACGCCTTGTGGATCATCTCAGCGCGGAATTGGCGGCGCTTTACAAATCCTATAACCTGACGCCTGCCAGCTTTGATGTGCTGGCCACCCTCAGGCGGTCGGGGGCACCCTATGCGCTCAGCCCGTCATCGCTGATCGACTGGACGATGGTGACATCGGGCACGATGACCAACCGGCTGGACCGGCTGCAGGCAGCGGGCCTGATCGAGCGGCGCGCCAACCCGCAAGACGGGCGCGGCTCTGTCGTGGGGCTGACGCCACAGGGGTTCGCGTTGATCGAGACGGTGATCGCCGCCCATGTGGACACCCAGCACCGCCTGATCGCGGGCCTGCCCGAGGCGGTGCGCGCCAGTTTTGATGCCCAGCTGAAAACATGGTTGTCCGCGTTCGAGCAAGATCGCGCCCCCCATCACTCGCCTGCGCCCGACAGCCCGCGCCGACTGAATGAAGACTTGGTGTAACCGGTTGGGGTCACGTCCCCACGTCGCCAATGGTCGGGCGTGATGATGCGCATGCCAATTGGCCTGACCGATGGCGGAGGCCTTGACCGATGGTGGGGGCCGACACACCCCACCGTTGGCGGCGAGCGGTGCCAATGGAGTGTTGTTGGACCCATTAGTAATTGTCCATTGAGACTTTTTGATGCGTCATAAGGTCTTGAAAAACAACAGCCTAAAATGCCGGATTTCGCACTGAGGCCACCAGTTTTTCATTTCACCCAGAGAAAACGGCCATCGAAAGTTCGTAAAAAAATGCCGCCCGAAGGCGGCATGATCTGGTTTTCAGGGAAAGGTCAGCTTCTGAGGGTCAGCCCATCAGGAAATATGAGTCTTGGGAAAGGCCTGGCGGAGGGGATTCGAGCAGCGCCTTGATCTCCTCCGGATCGATAACTACCGTCGCAAAGCCGTGTGCGCCGGTCACCCGAAAGACCTTTTTCAGATGACCAAGAAACATCAGTTAGAGGATGAACTTCACCCCGGCGCGGGATTTCTCGGTCGACTTGGAGAGATGGACAAAGCCCTCGGGCGCCTCGTCGGGCGCCTGAAATCTCTCCTCCAAGAACCGAAGGATCGGCGTCACGCCCCGGCCGTCGACCGCCTTGCCGATCTTGCTCGCCAGGGCACGGTGATCCTGCACACGGTGCAGCTGCCCGATCTCGATGAGAAGCGCGACCAGCGGGCGGGAAGCTCCGAGCATGTTCGGCAGACGCGTGACCGGGACAGCATGCTTCACGACATCGATCAGATCGCGCGCTGCGGTGTAGTCAACCACGAGCGGGTTGCTCCCCTGCTTCGCTTCCGCCGGGCTCAACAGCCCCGCGACCTGCAGGACATTGCGTAGCGTTCTGGCGTCGAGACCTTCCGCCTTCGCGATCGACGCCACGCTGCAAAGATGAGGATCGGTCACCGGCTTGCCCAAAAGCATGTGCCCCTTGCTGAGCGGGGTGGTCTCGAGGATCACATCCCGAAGCATGTCGCGAATGGGCCCCGGGTTCTTGGACAGTCGGCTACCGGAGAGCCAGGCATGCAACATGCCAAAGGCCGCGCGCGGCGCGGCTCTGTTCCCTCGGGATGCCGTGACGCGCGCCATGAGATACTCCCGGATCGTCGCGCCGCCTTCCGACACGATGGGCCAGCCCGCACGCCCGGCCGCGTCCCACATGTCCTCGCTCATGTCCGAGGCTTTCAGCGTCGGACCAAAGGCATCAACGGCGCCCAGCATCTCGGTCGCGCGCACCCCCTGATCGATATCCTGACAATCCAGCCATGCGGGCCCGGAGCAGCCCTCCAGACGCGCAACTGCGTAGGCCTGTAGCGGCGAGACCACGCGGGCACGACCCGGCACCTGCCGCTCGGCATCGATCAAGGACGTCATGGCTTGCAGCTCATGCGCGATGTCATCCCACCTCCCCGACCGCAGATCCCGGAGCGCTGTTCCGTGGATCGGACAGGTCCGCACCGGAGCCAATTGCCAGATGAGCCGATGACGCAGCGCAGCACCGGGCAAACGCGCCCCGGTGAGATCGTTGTCCAGGCAGGCAGGACAGATCCGTGTCACAGGACCGGTCGTGAACTCGTCTGCGAACTCCAGGCCCCGCAACTGGTAGCGCCGCCCACCAACTGCGCTGATCGTATTGCGCAACACCGCTGCGGGATCGTGCCCTGCCCGCTCGCAAAGCAGCAGAACCGCCGGCTCGTCGCCCCGCGCGAGATCCACGAGGGGAATGCCGAGATCCGTCAGGAACGAGAGAGCGCGGCCGCGGGTGTGGAGGGCGGCCTGCCGCGCCGCCCAGGACAGAGGCGTCTCATCATCGGCAAACGGCAGCATGGGGAAAAGCGCGCTCATGAGACCGCCCTCACCGCTTTTTCCGACGCGGTTGTTCTTCCTCCTCGACCGCATCGGGTTTCAGGAGCCAGTAGTGTTCGGCGTAGAAGACGTTGTCGGCGGCCGTGCAGGCCTCGTTCATCGCGTAGGCGGCAGCGAAATGCCCGATATCCAGGTCGTCTTCGCCGCGCCCGATGGCGATTTCCACAGCCTGCAGCAGCAGCTCGAGGGCCCGTCCGAACCGATAGCGCGCCCCGTGGAAGATGCGTCCGATCAGATCCGCTTCGATCGCAGCTCCGATCCCCACCCGCTCGCAGTATTGCGCGATAACATCTCGGAAACTGTCGCCATCGACCTGCTCAACGAGATCGGGCAGCACCATCGCGGTGAACCTGCGCTGCACCTGCGGGTCCATACGAATGACCTTGGCGAGGTCTTCGGTGCCGGACAGGACCACGATGACGGCATCGTCCCCCTGCATCAGGGATTTCAGCGCCCAGAGGATCAACTTGCGGTCCGCACAGAAGAGGTCCTGCGCCTCGTCGATCCAGAGCACAGAGATCCCGAGAAGCTGCAAGCGGTGACGCAGGTCCTGCCAGAGCGACCAAGCCTCCTTGCGCGGGTTCGCATCGGGGTAGCCACTCTCCGCCAGCAGGGCGAGCGTCATACTCTTGAACGTCGCTGGGCTCGGCACCGAACATCCAAGATAGCGCGGCCGCCCGTATTCACCCTCCTGCAGCACCGCGAGCTTGGACAGCGTGCGCTCCAACAGATGGGACTTTCCGCTTCCCGGCCCCCCCGATCAACATGACCCCACGGGTTTCCCCGGTCCGGGTGAAGCGCTTGACGACAGGGGTCAGAGCCCCCTGTTCGTCCGTGGCAAGAAGGCGCGTCGTGTGTATTGCCGCCTCGGCATCACGCGCAGAGCCGATATGAAGGCTGCGGACACGTTCCAGGGCGCTTTTTGCGGTATCAGCTTGTGCCATGATCAGTCCTCCTCGATGGTCAGGTTGGGTTTGGGCGAGGTGGGCGTGACGCCGCGCCCTTTGGCCGCCCGCTTCGCAGGTTTGGCGGGCGTCTCCTGCTTACTGGGTTTCTCGGCCGCCACGGTCAGCTCGGAGGAGGCGGGGATCTCCATGCCGAGACCGTCTTTCGTCTGGCGCAGCTCCTTGCGCTCGACGAACTCGACGCCGGCCAGAAGCTTCTTCTCCTCCTTCGCGCAGCGTTTCTCGGACCAGTCTTCGAGGTTAAGGCCGGCCGCAGCCATCGCGGCCTCATTACGCGCCTTGATCGCCGTGATGGCGTCACGAACCGCGACATTGTCGAGGCGGTTCGACTTCGGGTTCGCGTCGCGGACATGACGGACAGCCGTCAGCCAGGTCTGGGCTGCGACACCCTGCAGCGACGCGTCGAGCGCAGGCACCTCGTACCAAATCTTGCCCCCTTTGACCGAGATGGCGCCGATGTTCTGAAGGTGCCAGCGCACGGACACCGTCTCGGGCGCCTCGCGACGAAAGAGCTCTTGGGTTGCTTCAGACTGGTAGCGCGCGCCCAGAATGGTGATACCGGTCTTGTCGAGGCGATACTCGCGCTCCTGGCCGAAGCACAGCCGCATCATCTCCGCGTCCGGCGGCGGCGTCACGCCATGCAGCTTCGACAGGCGACGCCACGCTTTCACAGGGGTTTCTCCGCCCAGCCCGTGATGGGGCGTGTTGTGGTAGATGTCGATCACCCACCGCAGCAGTGCGAAGGTGACGTCGTCAAGGGTGAGTGCTGCGCGCTACTCGGGATCCGCATCGCCCTTCTCCATGATGCTGGAGAACGTGTGCCCCGACAGACGCGGCGCGAAGTCGCTCCGGAAACTTCCGAATGCACGCTCGATCGTTCCGCGGTTTTCCGGCACACCGTTCATCGCCATTTGCCACATCACGCCGAGATCCTCAGCCGCCATGCGGAAGCGCATCGATTTGAAGGCGGAGCCACCATCGAAGACGATCAGCTCGGGCGTGCCATGCATGTCCCAAGGCGTCAGCGCCCCAACCGCATCCGCCCACGCCCCCTTGTTGGTCGTAATCATCTGCAGGAGCTGCACCGCGGTCTCGGAGTTCGCCGAACGGCTCAGGACCATGCCGACGATGCAGCGCGTGGCACAGCAGATCGCAGCGGTCAGCGTCCAACGGTCGCGACGCCTGGCTTTCCCCTTGTAGCGCGGATCCTTCTCGTCCCCCTTGATATAGAGGCCGAGTTGCCGCTTCTCGTCATCGCTCAGCATGCCATAGATGTTCGTGCTCTCGAGCAGTGTCGAGACGTCCACCGTCCATTCGTCGATCTCGACGCGTTCCAACGGGCGGGCACGTTGAGACCATTCAGTACGGGACGGAACCTCTTGCGGGCTGCAGCCTCGCCATTGCGGGCGACTTCCACGCGAAACGGGTCCAGTGCCCGGATCGCCCGGCGCACCGTCTCGCGGCTCGGCACGCTGAGGTGGTCGTTCTTTTCGGTGTAGTGTTCGTTGCGCTCATGGATGGCCAGCGCGACATTTTCATAGATCTGCTGCATCGTCGGCTTGTCGCGCGACAGATACCCTTGCACTTCCTCGTGCATGATGGCGGCCACCTCGGGGTCGAGACGGGTCCCCCGCCATCCGCGCCGATCCATGTTGTCCAGATGGCCGATCAGGTTCAGATCGTTCCGTTCTGCAAGCCAACGGCGTAGCGTCCTAGCACTGGGCGCTTCACCCATGTTCTCGGAGGGAAGAACGTTCATGCCACCGGCAGGGATATGCTTGAATGCCAATTGCGTCGCACGGCCCACCAGCATGTCCATGGAGGCCTCAATGGACGCGTCGGTGAATTTCAGCAGCTTCTCGCGATGCATGTCGATTGCCGCCTGGCAAAAGGCATCCTTGCGAACGAACCGACGCAGCGGCCGCCCGGAGAGTGCGGAAAGCGATACGCCATGCGCCAGCTGACGCTTACGCGCAGCGTCCGGGTTGAAGTAGTTACGCTCGACGCGGATCCGGCCCAGGCTTCCCAGGCGGGAAAGGTCCTGATGCGAGAACTGCCGGGAGAAGCCCGTGTCGTCATCCTTGGGTCATGACGACCCCGACCTCGGTTTCCATGTGGAGGCGGAATGCCGTGCCGTCCACGGTGACACGGTCGAAGCTGCCAAAGGCCTAGCGGGAATTTTCAGTAGTGAAGGAGAGATCCATTTCGAAGTCCTTTTCGGATGTTTGGCGCTGCACAAGGCAGCAGGAGAGAGTGCGGTCGCCGAACGACACCGCATAAAAGAGGGATGGGTCGAGTGTTTTAAGGGACCGAAGCGTTTACCTTCAGGGCATCGGGAGTGCCGCGCGTGTCATTTGCTACAAGCCAAAATTCAGCGCAGAATAGCCGTCGACCGGCTGCAAGCTAAGAGACACGATACTACGCGTCTTGACGTCGATAGCTGCATGAAGAATGCACCGCCGCCGCTCGTCGGGCTTATACCGTTTCGGCTCGGTTTGTTGACCAAGCAACCTTAGCAGGTCGTCGGCATACTCATCGATGTCGATCCTCTCGCGGAACCGCGAAACGGGTTCCTCGTGCTTTTTTCGGGCGAAGCGCACTGCTTCGCGAATAACGGGTTTAGCTTGAGAGACGGTCATGCGCAGACCTCCTTGGCCTTGAATACCAGGCAGCTACGGTCGATACGCTCGTAGCTCACCATTCGGAGGTGCCCGGACCGGATCAGCCGAACGAGTGCGCGGAAGCCCATCCCGTCAAGGCCGGTCTGCTCGACCAGGCTTTCGATCGTGACGACGCCGGTCATCTGGCCGACGACATCCCGGGCCACGGGATCGCCGAAGCAGTCCGGCCGCCGCACCGAATGGAAGAGCTTCGCATTGAAGAGCTCGACCGGGCAGACATCCCGTTCGGTGAACAGACGGAAGTCGTCTAGCCCCCCCCTGAGCGATGGCCTGTTCCTTGACGCGGGCCAGTTGCGCCAGATAGGCGTCCTTCACACGCCCCATGGGACGCCGATCACGGTGCCGTCGCGCTCGGTGGCGACAAGGTCGATGTAGTGCTTGTGGATTTCGCCATCTTCATCGAACCACTCGAAAAGGACTTGTTCAACGAGGTCCTGCACTTCGGGCCGCGCTGCCAGCAACAACGTCCCTTGCGCCTCGAGATGGCTCTCAAGCCCGGTGCGAATGCCGGGGCCGGAGCCCAGGACGATGCCGTCGGTGAAGTGCTGGGTCGAACCGACCTGGGTGGCACGGTCGCCGCGGCTGGATTCGGGCAGGCGGACGCCGCCGCCGATAGAACGGTCAGACATGATTTCTCCCGCCCCGAGAAACTGACATTCTCGGGCTAAGACGATTTTAGAAATGCGCGGAGAGCCGTCCTTGTCCTGGCGACAGCATCATGCTACTCGACAGGTGCTACACAGGGATCAGGCTTTCGCTCGGTTCATTCGGGCGCCAAGCGCCTATATCTGGTTTTGGGTTTTTGAGTCTATTTGGACAGTTTCTTCCAATGAGCGCCTGTAGCCTGATTGGAACTGAGAAATCAGAACCGCATCAGGAGATAAGCCGCATATTCGGGAACCGCCCTTAGCGGACGCATATTGCCCATGTCCAGCCCGCCGGTAGCGCGGGGCTTCGGGGCTCGAAATTTGGAAATTCCGGCCTCAAGATCGGAAAGGCACCCGCCTCCGATTTTCTGCAATCCAAGCAGGTTTTGCGAAAAGAGAGACGCAAAGTTGCTTTGTGCTGCCCTAAATGGCCGAGAATGCCACCTCAAGATGAGAATATTTTTCATTTTCATCTCAATTTTCCTTCTCAATAGCTGAGAATGACGAGCGTTAGACCGCGCAAAACATCAAGCCGCTCCGATTGAGCGAATCAAATTAGAAACTCATTTGGATGCGGTCGCGCGAGATTCGCCCAGGCACCGTTAAGAGACGCTGCTATCCGCGAGCTGTGACAGCCGCCGGAAGAGCTTGTCAGACAGGATCGTCCGGCGTTCCCATTCCGGTGTACTGAGATCTTTGGCAGCTTCGCCAAACCAGAGTTTCAGGCTGCCCTTTTCGGATCGATGCGAGAATATGGCATGAGGTCCGTTGGAACTGATCTCGATGGTCACCGGGGCAGATCTGAAGTTCTCATCGGACGCAGCGAACCCCACCTCGAGCCAGTAACCGCAGAATGCACCAAAGCTGCGGCGCAGTGCCAGGCCAGCCACAGGCAACTTGTTCAGGGCATCGAGCAGCTTGCTCCCCCCTCCCGTATGGCAATTGGCTTCCCATTGGATATGCCCGTCGAGATACAGGTCCCCCTGCACCAACTGAAGCTGCGAGATCTCGCGCACAGCCTTAGGCGCATCCTTGGTCTCAAGCCCGAGGGCCAAAGGGAGCGTCAGATGAAAGACATCGATACCGTGCATATCCGCTGCGGCCCGACCGCGTCCCCCAGGGGTCAGTAGCTCTGCCCGGCCCAATTCGCGCGCCATGGCGTCGACCTTGTTGACGTTCTGGCCGAACTGCGGCGCGAGCGCCCGCACCATTTCACCTTTCGTCGCCATGGCAGGTATCCTTGAGATGTGTCGTTGGAAGCGTTATGCCAGCCAACGCATCACGCGTAAATTTATCGGAAAAAGTTTTTCCGATAAATTTTCTTATGAAATATTCTGCCGAGAATTATAAGTCCTGCAGCCGGAGCGGCGCGCTTTCTGCAAAGCGCTTGACCCATTTCCGGACCGTTTCCCGGCTGACGATCACACCGCGCTCCGCCAGCAGGTCCTCGACATCCGCTTTGCTGAGCGCAAACCGTTGGTACGCCCAGACCACATAGGTAACGATTTCACGGGCAAGGTGGTAGCCTTTCAGGCGCGGCATCTCGGACGGTATCTTCATCCCGCACGCCTATCCAACAGAACCATCCCGAACAAGTTGGCGATGCCCGCCGAGCTTATAGCCGTCAATATGATCGACGAAATTTACCGGCAACCGGCACATGAACAGGATCTAGCAGGTCATATATCTGAACAATCTCTCCCAATAGGCCCCCCCCATCATCGAGCAGGTCGCCCGCCCGATAAGGGTTCAACGCCGTCCATTCGGCGACTGTCATGATCGCTGGCATCGAGACCGCTCCCAAGACCCGCAAAGGGCACATGTAGTCAAAAGGACCCCATACACTTCAGATCTTTGCGATACAGCCAGTGATTCCCATTCGCTAATACGTGTGAGTAGATCGGGAGAGAGGCCACAAGCTCGAGCGCGCGTTACGACATGACCGCCTGTATCTTCAGGCTCGCCTTAGGGGGATGTGCCCCAAGAAATACGGCCATTTCCTCGAGCGCGACCTGATGCGAGACCAGTCCTTCGATCTTTGGTCCATAGGCTGTGATCGCGGCAAGGGCCTGCGGGATATTGCGATTGAGAGAATGCGTTCCCATCAGACGCAGCTGCCGCCGAAAGACCTCAAACGGAGACACCTCGATCAGCGCATCGGGCGGACAGACCCCGAAAAACAATGCAGCGCCTGCATCGACGAGATAGCCTGTCAAACCTGACGCCACCTGCGTGACACCGGTGGCATCGGCGGCAATATCCATGTTGCCGCGCAGCGACTGCATCTTGGCGGAGCCAGCCTCGACCGATGCAAATCCGAAGCTTTCGGCCAGAGCAAGCCGTTCGGGTGACAGATCCGCCAGCGTGATCCGTTCCACCCCGCGGGTATGCAGCGCAATTGCCAGAAGAATACCGATCGGCCCTGCTCCGATGATCAGCGTTTCGTCATGGGCTGCAGGGCGAAGCGCCTCGACCGCATTCAGGACGCATCCCATAGGTTCGGCCAGGGCGGCCTGTGTCCAGGGTAGCTCGGTTTTATGCAGGTTTCCAGCGTATATGATCGCTTCCTCGGCGAAGCCACCATCTTTCGATACGCCATAGGCCCCAAGGGCAACACAGAGGTTTTCCCGACCGCGCAGGCAACTGCGGCAACTGCCACAGGATAGGTTAGGATCGATCACGACCCTATCTCCCGTGCTAAAACCTTGGACCTCGTTGCCGATCTCGATCACCTCGCCCGCAAACTCGTGTCCTGGCACGATCGGGAAGGCACCGCTCCCATAACGGGCAGCGCGCACCTCATAATCGGTGTGGCACAAGCCAGCCGCGCGTACCTTGACCCGGACCTCACGCGGTCCCACTGCTCGCGAGGGCTGGTTGCGCAGGGCAACCTCTCCCTGCGCCGGGAAATATATCGATTTCATTTCGCCCTCCCCTTAAAAATGGGGGCGTTTCCGCCCCCCTAAGCCTCAGCTCATCCATTGCCCGCCATCGACATTATAGGTCTGCGAGACGATGTAATCACTGTCGGCAGAGGCAAGGAAGACCGCCATGCCGGTCAGATCCTCGGGGACAGCAAACCGTCCGGCAGGGACGCCCGCAGCGACCTCGGCCTTTTTCTGCCCCGGAGCCTTGCCTTCGAGCTTTGCGAACATCGCATCGACATGCTCCCAATGGGCGCCATCCACCACGCCCGGCGCGATCGCATTGACGTTGATACCATGTTTGATGAGGTTCAGCCCCGCCGATTGGGTCATCGAGATCACGGCGGCCTTGGTCGAACAATAGACCAGAACCAGCGGCTCCCCGCGCCGCCCTGCCTGCGAGGCCATGTTGATGATCTTACCGCCATGGCCTTGCGCGATCATCTGCCTTGCGGCGGCCTGCATGGTAAAAAGCGTGCCTGCGACATTGACCGCATAGAGGCGGTCATAGCTATCGCGGGTGATATCGACCGTTTCCGCAGCATCGAAGAGGGCCGCGTTGTTGATCAGGATATCCAGCTTTCCGGTCTGAGCGACCACGGCGGCAATCGCGGCCTTGATACTGTCCTGACGCGAGACATCAAGCTGCACCGCATAGGCCCCCTCGCCCAGTTCCGCCGCAGTGGCTTCGGCAGCCGCGAGGTTGATATCCGCAATCGCGACCCGAGCCCCCTCACGCAGATAGGCTTCGGCAAAGCCGCGGCCAATGCCGCGTGCGGATCCTGTGACAAGGGCGGATTTTCCGTTGAGACGTGTCATTGCTTCAGTCCTTCATTATCGAAGCGGTGGATCTTTTCGGCCTGCGGCGTGAGGAAAACAGTCTCTCCGTGGCGCAGCGTTACTTCACCGCTTGCACGAACAGTGACCGTCTCGGCAAGGCCGGTGTCGTGAATATGGAAATATGTATCGGAGCCCAGATGTTCGGCCACGCCAATCCGGCCCTGCCAGTCACCTTCAGTTGCCGAGACATCGATATGCTCGGGGCGGATGCCGATGGTGTGGGCATTGTGGCGCGCAGCTTCCGGCCCTTCGATAAAATTCATCCGTGGCGAGCCGATGAAACCTGCGACAAAGATATTGCGCGGGTTCTCATAAAGCTCGAGCGGTGCGCCGACCTGCTCGATCCGGCCCGCACGAAGAACCACAATCTTGTCTGCCATTGTCATCGCTTCGATCTGATCATGTGTGACATAGATCATTGTCGTCGCCAGACGTTTATGCAGCTCGGAAATCTCCAGCCGCATCCCTACGCGCAGCGCGGCATCAAGGTTCGACAACGGTTCATCGAACAAAAACGCCGCAGGCTCGCGCACAATCGCGCGGCCAATCGCCACGCGCTGGCGTTGACCACCCGAAAGCTGCCCCGGCTTGCGGTCCAGATATTCGGTCAAATTAAGCGCGGAGGCCGCAGCCTCGATGCGCCGGTTCTGCTCATCCTGTGAAATTTTGGCCATTTTCATCGGAAACGCGATATTTTTGCGGACGCTCATATGCGGATAGAGCGCGTAGCTCTGGAACACCATCGCAAGCCCGCGTTTGGCAGGGGGCAGCTCAGCGGAAGGACGCCCGTCGATCTCGATCTCGCCCGAGGAGACATCCTCCAACCCCGCAATCAAGCGCAGAAGAGTGGATTTGCCGCAACCGGACGGGCCGACAAAGACAACGAATTCACCATCATTGATCTGCAGATCAAGCGGGGGAATGACCTCCACATCGCCAAAGGCTTTACGAACTTTCTTCAGGGTAATCTGTCCCATGGAACTCTCCTTACTTAACCGCGCCGAAGGTCAGCCCGCGCACGAGCTGTTTCTGACTGAACCAGCCCATGATGAGGATGGGGGCGATCGCCATTGTCGAGGCGGCCGATAATTTGGCGTAAAACAACCCCTCGGGCGACGAATAGCTCGCGATAAAGGCCGTCAGGGGGGCGGCCTTGGCCGCTGTCAGGTTAAGGGTCCAGAACGCCTCGTTCCACGCCAGAATAATATTGAGCAGCACAGTCGAGGCCATTCCCGGAACGGCCATCGGCAGGAGCACATGCGTGACTTCCTCGCGCAGACTGGCGCCATCCATCCGCGCCGCTTCCAGAATTTCGCCCGGAATCTCGCGGAAATAGGTATAGAGCATCCAGATGATGATCGGCAGGTTGATCAGCGTCAGGACGATAACCAGCCCCATGCGCGTATCCAGCAGACCCAGTTGGCGGAACAGAAGGTAGATCGGCACCAGAACGCCCACCGATGGCAGCATTTTGGTCGACAGCATCCACATCAGGATATCTTTGGTTCGACGGCCAGGCACAAAGGCCATGGCCCATGCCGCCGGCACCGCGATCATCAGGCCAAGCAGGGTCGAGCCCACCGAGATCACAACCGAATTCCAGAAATGTAGCAGATAATCCGATCTTTGATTGACGGCGGTGTAATTCTCCAATGTCCAATCGAAGGCGAACCAGACAGGCGGATCGGCAATCGCCTGTGTTTCGGTCTTGAACGAGGTCAGCACCGTCCAGAAGATAGGAAAGAAGATCAACGCGCCGATGAGGGCGGCAATTGCGGTATTGAGCGCTTTGCGCTGCGGTGTAACGGCCCGAGCCATCAGCAGTCCTTTCGCGGATTTGCGGGTGAGAGATCAGGCATCGAGATTTTTCCCGATGGCGCGCATGAGGAAAATGGCGACGATATTGGCAAGGATGATCGCAACCACACCGCCTGCCGACCCCATGCCCACATCAAAGCGCAGAAGGCTTTCGGCATAGACCAGATAGGTCAGGTTGGTCGAGGCATTGCCCGGCCCGCCATTTGTTGTCACGAGGATTTCGGCGAAAACGGAGAGCAGGAAGATCGTCTCGATCAGGACAACCACGGTCGCGGCGCGCCCCAGATGCGGGATGGTGATATGGCGGAAGCGCGACAGAGCGCCTGCACCGTCCATCTCCGCGGCTTCGATCTGCTCGCGATCGAGAGACTGCATGGCCGTCAGCAGGATCAGAGTAGCAAAGGGGAGCCACTGCCAGCTGACGATCCAGATGATCGAAAACAACGGCGCCTGTGCCAGAAAATCGAAAGGCGCGAGCCCGAGGGATTTGAACAGATGCGCGAAAAGCCCGTTGACCGGATTCATGAACATGTTCTTCCAGACCAGCGCAGAAACGGTCGGCATGACAAAAAACGGAGCAATCACCAGAATGCGCCAGATCCCTGTGGCCCACATCGGTTGATCGAGCAAAAGCGCCAGCAGAGTGCCGCCAATAATGGTGACAGCCAGAACCCCCACTACAAGCGCAAGCGTGTTGATCAAGGCCGCCGTGAACGCCGGATCAGTGAGAAAATACTGGTAATTCTCTATGCCCACAAAGGGGTTATCCCCCGGCATCAGAAGATTGTAGCGCAGGACGGAGAAATATAGCGTCATACCCAGCGGGATCAGCATCCACCCAAGGAGCAAGATGACAGAGGGTGAGATCATGAGGCGCGCCGCGGCGCGTGCGTGTGTTGTCGCCATTGTGTTCTCTTTATGGGGATGAGGAATGGTGGGGTGGCCCAAGCGGCACCCCACCTGTCCGCGGGAGGGCGGATTAGTTGCCGTAACCCGCGCGACGAATCTCGCGCTCTGCGGAACGCTGCGAGGATTGCAGCGCCTGCTCGGCACTCATCGAGCCGGACAGGGCAGCCGAGATGTTCTGGCCGACAGTTGTGCCGATCCCCTGAAACTCGGGGATCGAGACATATTGGATGCCGGAATATGGCACCGGCTGTGCCGTCGCATCATTCGGATCCGCGGATTCGATTGCATCGAGCGTGGTGGCTGCAAAAGGCGCGGCGGCGATATAGTCCGGGTTCTCATAGGTGGACAGGCGTGTCCCCGGCGGAACCGCAACCCAGCCCTTTTCTTTGCCGACAAGGGCGACATAATCCGCAGAGGTAGCCCAAGAGATGAACTCTTTTGCAACATCCTGTTTGTGGGAACTTGCTGGCACCGCAAGCGCCCATGCCCAGAAGGCGGAATTGCCTTTGGGAACCTCCGCGACCGGTGAAGCGGTGAATGCGACCTTGTCGGCGACATCCGATTGGGCGGGGTCAAATACCCGACCGGCAGCAGAGGTCGCATCGATCCACATTGCGCATTTTCCGGTCTGGAACAGGGTCTGGTTCTCGTTGAACCCGTTCGAGGTCGCGCCGGGCGGACCGTATTTCGTCATCACGTCGAGATAATAGTCCAGAGCGGCTTTCCATTCCGGCGTATCGATCGTTGTGTTCCAGTTCTCGTCAAACCAGCGGCCACCGAAGGTGTTCACCATCGTGCCGAAGACAAACAGGTTCTCGCCCCAGCCGGGCTTGCCGCGCAGACACAGCCCGTAGACCTCGTTAGGCTTGTCGGTCAGCTTGGCCGCAAAATCGCGGATCTGGTCCCAAGTCGGCTGGTCGGGCATCGTCAGACCGGCCTGTTTGAACAGATCCTTACGATAGAGCGTGAAGGAGCTTTCGGCGTAGAACGGCACCGCATAGAGCGTATCCTCCGCCGAGAGGTTCGCCGCAACCGTGGGGATCAGATCGTCATAATCGAACCCCGGCAGATCATTGAGCGGGCTCAACCAGTCCTGACGCCCCCAGATCGGAGCCTCGTAAGAGCCGATGGTCATCACATCATATTGCCCGCCGCCGGTTGCGATATCGGTGGTGACGCGCTGACGCAGGACATTCTCTTCCAGCACCACCCAGTTGATCGTATTGCCGGTCTCTTTCTCCCAGATCGAGGACAGCTCTTGCATGATGATCATGTCGCCATTGTTGACGGTCGCGATCGTGATTTCTTCCGCTTGCGCGGATGTTAGGCCAGACAGCAGGGCCAGTCCGGCGACTGTCCCCATCATAAAACGTGTATTCAGCATCTAAGGCTCCTCCCTTTTACGCGTGTAAAGAAATGAACTTTTTTTGAGCCCTCGGTCAAGCAGAAAAATGCCAAGGCCGCAGCGGTTTCCCTGCTACGGCCTCAAGTCTTTGAAAATATCGGAAGGCTTTCAGGCGGATTCCCGAATAATCAGCCGTGTGGCGAAAGTTTCGCGACGGGGCGGCAGATCATGGGCATCGCCCTTTATCTGATCGGTCACAAGACGCAGCGCCGCCGCTGCGATTGCGGGAATATCCTGAGCCACAGTGGTGAGCGCGGGCGTCATGAACCGGCTCAGGGGATGGTCATCATGCCCCGCAATCCTGAGTCCGTTTTCTCCGGTCAGCCCAAATCTAGTGGCCGCCCTCAATGCACCGATGGCAAGGCGATCATTCGCGCAAAGCAGCGCGCCAGATACATGCCGCCCTTGCGCAAAATGCTCCTCCATCACATCATGGGCATAAGCCTCGAAATGCCAGCTATCGCCCACGCTCTGCCCGCGGATCACAACCGGCTCAAGGCCTCTTTCCTCCATGAGTTCGATATAGGCAACCTCGCGGGCGGCGGCGTTTGCATTCAGTCGGGGCATGCCCAGAAATGTCGGAGCATGGCCAGTCCTTAAAAGATACTCGCCAATCATTTTAATGCTTTGATGGTTATCTGTGCCAACAAAATCAACATCATCAAGCCCCGGAATGGCGCTATCAACCAGCACCATGGGCAAATTACGCCGCAACCGATCCAGACTCTCAAGGCGGCTTTGCCCCCCCAAGGGTGCCACCAGAACCCCGTCCGCATTCATCGAGAGTAACTGCTCGATCGCGCGGCTTTCCATTTCCGGAGAGCCATGGGAGCTCTGTGTGAAGACGGTATACCCCAATTCTGCAGCAACAATCTCGATCTGCTCAAGGAGGCTCGCGAAAAACAGATCTGTCGCATGCGGAATGACCACGCCCAGCATTCCGGTGGCCTTGCGGTTCAGCCGAGTTGCAAAAAAATTGGGGACGTAATCCAGCGTCTCCATCGCGTCGGAGATCTTGCGCGCGGTGGATGCACGTACGGATTCTGGGTTCTGGAAATATCTGGACAGGGTGGGGCGTGAAATGCCGATCGTTGCGGAGAGCTCTTCCATGGAATGGATTTTTGCTTTTCTCACGATGCAATCTCCGTCTGCCTGTCGTGCTGATCCCCGCAGAGATCACGCTTGTCAATCTCCCCGATCATTCCACAGATATTGACGCGCGTAAATATTGGCGCTAATCATAAGAGCGACTTAAGGGAGGTTTCAAGATGTTCGAAGGACATCGGCTGATCGGAATCGGGGAGATTCTGGTCGAGTTCGTATCTCATGTAAAAAATTGCGGACTGACTCAGATCGGGCCCTTTTCGGGGCCATATCCCAGTGGCGCCCCTGCAATTTTCGCGGATCAGGCTGCGCGGGTCGGTGCTGCTGTTACAATGATCGGGGGCGTCGGGGCAGACGGCTTTGGCCATACAACGATCGCCCGCCTCAAGCAGGACGGAGTCGATTGCTCTGCCATCAAGCTGGGCGGCCGCTCGACCGGCACCGCATTTGTCAGCTATTACGACGATGGGATGCGCGATTTTATCTTCCATATCAGTGGAACCGCGGCCGATGACTTTTCTCTTCCCGCACTGCCGGAGGGGCCGTTGCTTCTCCATGTCTCGGCAGCCTCGCTGGGCAATCCGGTTCTTCGCAACCTGATCATGACCTGTGCGCGGCAGGTATTGGATCATGGTGGAAAGATCGCCTGCGATCCGAATGCCCGCCCGGAACTTATGCGCGATGATGATGCGCGCCACGCGCTTCAAGAAATCATGCAGGAGGCACATTGCCTTCTGCCAAGTACGTCTGATCTACCCTATCTCTTCCCGGACCTTCCGCTTGAACAGGCTATCGAACGCCTCGCGCAACGCGATGGCCTTACTGTACTCAAGCGGGGCGCTGACGGCGCGACGATTTTTGCCGATACCCGCATCGATTTGCCCGGCTATGCCGTAACCGAACTTGATCCAACGGGCGCGGGCGACTGCTTCTGTGGAACATTCCTCGCCGAGCTGTCGCTGGGTACACCGATTCTCGAGGCGGGCACTCGGGCGAATGCTGCAGGCGCGATTGCCGTAACGCGGCGTGGCCCTATGGAGGGCAACTCCTCACCCGAGGAAATTACCGAATTTCTAGCCCAACAGAGCCGATTTCTGGAAGGAGCGAAGGCATGAACGCTATTTGCAATATGATCGACCGCAACCGCAAAGGCGAACCTGTCGGTCTTCCGAGCTTTTGCACCGCAAATGCCCATGTCCTACAGGCCATCATGTCCCATGCGGCGGCGACCGGCAAACTGACGGTCATCGAGGCCACATGCAATCAGGTCAATCAGGAAGGTGGATATACCGGCATGACGCCGCGCGACTACATGGGGTGGGTGCGCGGCATGGCAGCCGATGCAGGGGTGCCGATGACCCAGCTGGTTCTAGGCGGGGACCATCTCGGGCCTAATCCATGGAAATCGCGTCCCGCAGAAGAAGCTATGGAGAAGGCGCGCGAACTGGTCCGGCTCTATGTCGAAGCAGGCTTCACGAAGATCCATCTCGACGCCTCCATGCCCTTGGGTGGCGAGGCGCCGCCGAGTTTTGAAACCATTGCCGCGCGTGCTGCGGATCTGTGCGTGGTGGCCGAGACCCATGCGCCCGATCCGACCGCGTTGGTATACATCGTGGGTACGGAAGTGCCGATCCCGGGCGGCGAGACCGAAGAGCCGGACGCGCTGGATGTAACCTCGGTCGACCGGCTTCAACGCACAATCGACACACATCGTGCGGCATGGACCGAACGTGGTCTGGATGCCGCGTGGGAGCGAATCGTGTCTGTTGTGACCCAGCCGGGCGTGGACTTCGGTCATAGCTCGGTCTTCGTCTACGATCCGGAAGCGGCCGCCAACCTGTCAGAGTCAATTCTGGCGTCGACGGGTCTGACTTTCGAGGCGCATTCCACGGATTATCAGCCGACAGCCTCTCTCGCCGAGCTTGTAAGGTCGCATTTCTTCTTCCTGAAGGTCGGGCCGGAGTTGACATTCCGCTTCCGCGAGGCTGTCTGGGCACTGGCGGATATCGAGGCGCATCTCGATCCCGCGACGCCCTCGCGCCTGCGCGAAGTTGTCGCCCAGGCGATGGAGGACAACCCCGCCCACTGGTCCGACTATTATCGGGGCACTGACCTGCTGCAACGGATTTTCAGCTATTCTGACAGGATCCGCTACTATTGGGCGATGCCCGAAGTCGCCAAAGCCGTCGGCCAGCTGATCGAAAATCTCACGCAGCTGGATGTCCCGCCGACGCTGGTAACGCAGGCCTTCAGCGGTCTCGAATTTGGTCAAGTGAACACAGATCCCGTTGCGCTGATTGACAGGCATATCGGTAAATGTATCAAGCGTTACTACTCGGCATGTTCAATTTAGGATCTGCATCGGCAATATCACATTACGTTCAACCGTGCGAATGTAGACCAACGAGAGTCCGCCAGACCATTATCTCGAAGGCATGATTGTTCCGGGGACACAGTGTCGCTGCTTCGCATGACGATGGCAATTGACGGTGAGGGATATCAGCGGTTGCAACCCCTCACCGTGATGTGGAGTCTGCGCCAACTCTGGAGGATCAGACACATGCGTAAGAACTTTGACCTGCCACGGGATTTTTCCTCCACGCTCGATTAGAGTCCGGCCCAACTTGAGGACGGACAATGAAGCGAAGGAGATTCACGGACGAGCAGATCATCGGCATCCTGGCCGAGCATGGTCGACGTATACGTCGACGGCGCGAAGTGTGTGGACCTGTGCCGCAAGCACGGCATGTCGGAAGGGGCTTTCTATAACTGGAAGGCGAAGTTCGGCGGCATGACGGTGCCGGAGGCCAAGCGGCTGAAGACGCTCGAAGACGAGAACGCCAAGCTGAAGAAGCTGCTGGCCGAGCAGATGCTTGATCTCGCTGCGATGAAGGAACTGGTTTCAAAAAAGTGGTGACGATGAGCCATGTCACGCCATTGGTCCGAGAGACAATGGCGGATGCGTGAAGCGCGAGGCGGTCGCGCATCTGAGGTCCCGGCTCGGGCTCTCGGAGCGGCGGGCGTGCCGGGTTGCCGGGGCGGATCGCAAGATGGTCCGCTACCAGGCGCGAGCTGGGCACCGGATACGGAGCTGCGTGGCCGTCTGCGCGAACTGGCCAACGAACGCAGACGGTTCGGTTATCGGCGGCTCTTCGTGCTACTAAGGCGCGAGGGCGAGCCTTCCGGCATCAACCGGATCTATCGGCTCTACCGTGAGGAAGTGCTGACGGTGCGCAAGCGAAAGGCCCGGCGCAAGGCTATAGGGACACAGGCACCAATCCTGGTCGAGGCGCGACCCAACGCACGCTGGTCACTGGATTTCGTCCACGACCAGTTCGCCAGCGGCCAGCGCTTCCGGGTGCTCAACGTGGTCGACGATGTTACCCGCGAGTGCCTCGCCGCCATCCCGGACACTTCATTTTCGGGGCGCCGGGTGGCGCGCGAACTGACGGCTCTGATCGAGCGCCGCGGCAAGCCAGGAGTGATCGTCAGCGACAACGGCACGGAACTGACCTCGAATGCCATCCTGCGGTGGTGTTCCGAGCACTGGATCGAATGGCACTACATCGCGCCGGGCAAGCCGATGCGAGACACGATTTCGTGGAGAGTTTCAACGGCCGAATGCGCGACGAGCTACTCAACGAGACCATGTTTCGTAACTTGGCTCATGCGCGCGTCGTGATCGCCGCTTGGGCTGCCGACTACAACACCGGGCGTCCGCATTCGGCCTTGGACTACCAGACCCCGGCTGACTACGCGCGGACCCTAACCACCGCAATCGCCCGCCCCGGCTCACGCGAGATGATAACTCCGCGCGTCGGGCGATTGCTCAACCTGCGCCGATCGGCGTAAACACCAACCGGGCTCCGGTCGTGGCTGGATGAAAGGCCTATGACAGGTCAAGGTCTATTCTAGACCTTTGTGAAGTGTGTTGGCTGGGGCAGTGGAACGATCAAGACAAGAAGCATGAATTAAAGTCTGCCGAGAATAAGCTAGCAAGTCGATTGGCGGCGACAGCTGAGTACCGAGAGGTAATGACGACACTCCTAGGCAAAAGGTTTAACGAGTTTGATAATTTGGATGTGAAACTCTTCAATAGGGCGACAGGCGGCAAATTTCAAACAAAAGAGATGGAGGCGCCCCCGGAAACCTTTCGAGAAATTTGCTACATTATATTCAAAATTAAAGCAATCTTGCGACAGACCCGCCGCGGCTATTAGAACATTTTGGGTGCTTGTAGTGCTGCCAATGTCTTGTTTAAGAATGCTGCAGCGCAGTTTTATATGGCTTGCCAGCGGCAGCTTTGGGCCGGAAGCGACGTCGCATGATGCGTGGTCAGTCGTTTGTCCCTGCGGCGCGGCGAAGGTCCGCAGGGAGTGCAAACTGGCCTTCTTCATTTTCGAAGTTAGTGATCAGCCACGACATTTCGCATCCAGTCCAGCAGCGTCTGTGAGGCAGTCGTTATCCGTCGATCCTTAGGAACAGTCAGCCAATAGCTCCCGAGTGTCACGGTCGTTTCGACCGGACGTATCAGTCGACCTGAAAGAAGCTGACGTTCGAACATTGCCACCGGCAGCAGCGCGATGCCAAAACCCTCGGCAGCAACATCCGCCAGTCCGATCGAGCTGTCCAGAATCGGCCCGGTTAGGGGCGGACAGAGCTCTCCTGTCTGGGCGAACCAGGCGGGCCACTCATCGGCCCGGTAGCTGCGCAAAAGCGTGTGCCGACGGATATCCGCCAAGGTCTGGATGTCCAACCTCGGGGAACAGACAGGGGTCATCGGGGCGCCCATGATGTGATGGGCTTCGACCCCCGGCCATTGGCCATCTCCGAAACGGATCGCGGCATCCAATCCCTCTCGGGCGATCTCCACGCGATTGTTATGCGTGGACAGACGCAGCGTGACTTCAGGATGTGCTCGAGTAAAGGCCTGAAGTCGGGGGATCAGCCATCCCACGGCAAAGGTTGTCACGACGCCGATGTTGAGAATTTCGGTCGGCGGCCCTCCGGTAACCCGGTCAAGGCCTCGGGCAATGTCGTCCAGACCCCGCTCCATCACCGGGAACAGCGATTGTCCGGCATCGGTCATCACCAGCCCCGCCGGAGTACGATGAAACAGGGTCACACGCAGCATATCCTCAAGCCGCGCGATCTGGTGGCTAACGGCCGCTTGCGTCACACGAAGTTCGATGGCAGCGCGGGTAAAGCTGCCCTGACGCGCAGCCACCTCAAAGGTGCGCAAGGCGTTCAAGGGGATGTCGGGACGATCTGGCATGAGCTGAACTTATGCGCAGTTCAATATTTTGTCGCCTTCTTATTGTCCGCAGCGCCGGATATTTCAGCCTCGAACACTGAAAAGGACCAGACATGAAACGCATTTCAATCCTTTCCGCCCTGATCATGACAGCTTCTTTCACGCCAGCGCTTGCGGAAGGCAGCCAGCAGTCATTCGAAACTGACGCCGCTGCAAGCTTTGAGAAGGCGATCGCGGACTATGATATCCCCGGCCTGATTGTGGGCGTGACCCGTAACGGGCAGCACCAGTTCTACCACACGGGCTTGGCATCGCGCGAAGAGCAGCGGCCTGTGACACCCGACACCCTGTTCGAACTCGGCTCCATCAGCAAGATTTTCAATGTCACACTGGCGGCCTTGGCCGATGAGCGGGGACAAATATCGCTCGATGCTCCGGTTTCGACCTATCTTGCGCCGCTGCAGGGCACTCCCGCCGGAGCGCTGACGCTGATGGATCTGGCAACGCATCATTCTGGTGGCCTTCCTCTGCAGGTCCCAAGCGAGGCCGAGAATGTCGATCAATTGGTGGAGTGGCTGGAGGATTGGCAGCCCTCTGAGCCCGGTGCGCGCAGCTACTCCAACATCAGTATCGGCCTGCTGGGTCACATCACCTCCAATGCCATGGGTATGAGCTATACTGATGCCCTGCAGAAGGACCTTCTTCCTGCGCTCGGGCTGACGAACACCTGGATCGACGTGTCGCAGGACGCAGCGGGCTCTTACGCCTTTGGCTATGACCGCAAGACGAATGCGCCGATCCGTGTTACGCCCGGCGTTCTCGACGACGAAGCCTATGGTGTAAAATCGTCTGCTCGAGACATGCTGAAACTTCTGGACATCGAGCTTGCGAATGCGGATGTCTCCGCCGAAATCCAAAATGCGGTGTCGCGTACCCAGACGGGGCAGTTCCAGACGCGCCTCTTCACGCAGGCGATGATCTGGGAGGTCTACCCATGGCCCGTTGACCAGGAACGCCTGGTGGATGGAAATGGCTATGACTTCATCCTCAAGCCCCAACCGATGCGTGAGGTGGCGAAGATCTCAGATGTAGATGTCATCCTGAACAAGACGGGGTCCACAAACGGGTTTGGTGGATACATTGCGATGGTGCCCAGCAAAGATCTGGGGATCGTGGTCCTTGCAAACCGCAACTATCCCAACGAGGCCAGAGTCCGCGCGACCCATGACCTGATCACCCGCATTCTGGCTGAGTGAGCCGACATTGCCGGCTGCATCGGCATGCTTTAAAGAGCGTGCCGATGTCGGTTTTGTCCCCTAAAGCAGACCTTGCGTCGCCGTTAGGGTTTGCGAGCGCGGCTAACGGCAGCTTTGGCGGGCTGCGCTGCAGCATTCGGATCCAGGGCTGAAGGTCGGCTTTGGGCCGAAAGCACCGATAGGGTGGCGCGGCCTTCGTGATGGGGCTGCCGCGCCGCCGCATGACCGCTTTGAGCCCTTTGCGGACAGTGGGACGGTTATGTTAACGAGGGCACCATGCTTACTTTCAGACCTTCAACAGATCAGGACTTGCCGCGCGTCATGGGGATATGGCGTCGGGCGGTCGACGCCACTCATCACTTCCTTGCGCCCGTCGACAAGTCGGCCATTGAGGCCGAGCTTATGGAGTTCTTCCCACAGGTAAGCCTGCAACTTGCAGTCGATGCCCCGGGCATGCCGCAGGGTTTCATGCTTCTGCATGACGGTCATCTGGAGGCACTGTTTATCGACCCGGATCAACATGGAAAAGGGATCGGCAAAGCCTTCATATAGCGAGCTATCGCGACCCACCCTGAGCTGACAACCGATGTGAATGAGCAAAACCCAGAGGCGCTCGCGTTCTATGAGCATGTCGGTTTCGTCCGCACGGGAACGTCTTCCCACGATGGGCAGGGAAGGCCTTACCCCCTCATTCATTTGCGGCATCAGTCACCTATGTGAGCGGCGTCCTCGTCGCCTTGCGGTTGGATGCTGCGTTTCTCATGCTCGTGCGGCGAATGACCGGAAGGTCCGCATCCGCGACATTCGACTTAGGATTTTACTGCACCAAATTATGAATGACCGCTTCGAGGCTATGCGACGCGGCACGGATTGCGTGTAGGGAGTTATCAGAAAGATGTTATGTACGAAGTGGCCTGCAAACGCGCGCAGGACATCAGCACCCATCTAAGAGCCAGCTCTTATCATTAATCTCTCTGAATAGCCCCTCGCGCCGCCAGACTCGTTCGACCCGCTTGTGATTCACACTCCATTCCCCCGCGGCCAGTAGGCCAGTAATTTGACGATAGCCGTAGCTTTCATACTTACGCGCCATTTGGACGATATGGCCGTCAACAGAGCTTCATCTTGACGCCCGACAAGAACCTTACGTTGCGTCGTTCGATGTTGCCCCAAGACTTGGCAGGCGCGACGCTCGGAAACGCCGACTTCTTGCCTGACATGGTTTATGCACTGGCGACGGCGCGAGGGGCTTAGAAGTTTCCCCGTGCTGCCTCTGTCAGGATCCGCTTGTCGAGCGTCAGCCCTGATACCGATCGTCTGAGCCGTGAATTCTCTTGCTCTAGATCTTTCAGCCGCTTGATCTGATTGCAGCTCATGCCGCCAAACTCGCGCCGCTACCGGTAATAGGTTTGCGGCGTCACATCGATCTGGCGCACGGCATCCGCTATTGGCACGCATTGCCCCCGCAGAGTTTCTACTTTTCGAAGCTTAAGAAAGATATCTTCCGGCGCCTCTCGTTTCCTTGTCATTATCATACTCATCGGTGATGCACGGTTCTTCACGCCGCTTAATGCAGCAGCGGGCTGCTTGCCTCTGCCTCCGCCCTCGCCAGCATCCTGGACACGTGACGCAGGTTAAGCTGATGCGTATCGGCAAATTGCTCAATTACTTGATAGATCGCGCCCAGAGCAGCCTCGGACAATATTCGTTTAGCACCCTCGCGTTCCGCGAAGGCGATAAGATCGCCCTTGCCCAGTCTGGTAAGGCGCAGGACCTCCAAGCGTCTCAGAAACGGTGCTGAAAGAGGCTTGAGACTGTTTGAAGTCAGGACCCAGCTGATCCAGGACATGTCAAAGCCGATTTGATAATAGGGGCATTTCCACGCCGCTGCGGAAGACGGCTCCAATAGGGGCAGCAAGCCATCGGTCAGCCCATAGGCCTGCCCCTTGGTCGAGGTCGGGGTCCCAGCCTTTTCGATCTCGTCGATCACGACAATCGGATTTGCACAGAGGCTCTGCACGATGGTTTGCAAAGGGCGTCCCGGGAAGGCAGCGCCCCAGCCGCGTTGCGAGCCGTTGACCACGAAGGAGGCTTGCTCGGCCGTGCCTTCGATCCCACAACGCGGAGGTGACGACGGCTCAACTCTCGGGACCATGCGCTCTTGCCTATCCCGGGCGGGCAATCAAGAAGGACAGGCGGCGGCCGGAAACCGGGCTCACCCGCCCGCACCGAGCGACGCATCGCCTTCCACAGGAAGTCGGTGGCGGTCGCCATCCAGGGCATCCCGGCATGGATCGCCGCAGCAATCTCATCGGCGCGATGTTCGCTGCCGACGCCGATCAGATCCGCGCCATTCCTGAACACCTCGAGCGCGCGCAGATCATCCGAACTGAGATAGCTGAGCCCCGAAGCTTTGGCACTCGCGCCCATCACCCGGCGGGCACGACGCAGCACCTTGTTGCGGTCCTTTTCCGAAAACGGCACGGCGATGAGGTCCTCGTTCCAGCGCAGCTCATCCTCGAAGTCTCCAAGAGCCTTTGGAGACACCCCGTCCTGAAGAGCACGGATCTTGCGCAGATGCCATTCGAAGCGGCGCTTAAGGGAAAACTCGGTTTCGTCAGGGTCGACGAAGCGGGCATCGATGAACTTGATCTTCGTCATGGAAGTCCTTTCTGGGCATTGCGCCATGCCCTCGAGCATAGACCTGCAAGTGGGAGATTTTGGAAAGAACCCGGCCGGATTTGCCCTAGGGAATGCCGAAAGCCCAACAACTCGTCAACGCCGTCTAGCAAGGCCGAACATTGCTAAGGCGCATAGAAGGCTGGAAATCCAAAAGAATATTAAGTCATTGCTATAAAAACACTTTGCGGATTGATGTGCGGCTGGTGGTCATTTGGTCTGTGCCAAAATGGACAAATTACACTAGAAATGGGCAATATTTAGTGGGTCAAACAAGTGTCACGCCCCGCCCGCGCGCCATCGGCCCCACGCTCACCGCCGCCACAGCCCGAAATCAGTCCTCCCCGCCGTTCATCTGAGGCCCCAAAGGCACGCGCCTGATAAACGGAGCCCCCCGATGGCGTGTGGCACAACCGCAGGGCCGGATTTGGCCCCGCCTGCCCCGTCCTTCGCCTTTTGACACACCCCGTGGATCTTGAGCGAACCCTCTGGCTGTGATCACGTATCCCGAAGGCCCCCCTGCCTTGATGGCGCATAACAGACACGCCGTCGCGCCTGTTGGACATACCAAACCGCGCCCGAAACGATAGGGCCGTGGACGGGTGCAGGGGCGTAGGGGCACATCCGCCCCGCGGCCGACAGCCCCGAAAGCCGCGTGGCGTCGCATGGGGGGCGCGGGGCATAGATCAAGGGCAGGGGCACATACGCGACATTGGCGGTGCGGGCGCGTCACTCACGCCCCTTACGGGCCCCATGCGGACGGCACGCCACAGGACGGACTGTCCCGCACAGCCTGCCTAGGGGCTGCATCCTACAGGGAGGCCGCCGCGATCACCGCCGCGCGGGGCTTTTGCGCCACAAGGCTGAAACTCATCGGGATCTGGGCCGCGCGGTCTGCGTAGATGTCATATTCGGGCTCACGGATCGTGTGGCCATATTCCTTCAGCTCCACCAGACCCAGCCCCGCTTGCACGCAGGCGCTGACGATATTGCCCAAAGGATGGATGAACCAGTAGCCCCGCTCGCCCGCGCCGTGATCCTGACCATCATAGGTGATTGCCTCTGTCACGTCCTGCGGGCGGGTCTGGAAATAGCTGAACGCGGGGACATGGGGCGTGGGGCTTTTGGGGTCGAACATCTCCAGCACGGGGTGGGTTTCATAGATCACCAGCCGGCCGCCCGGGACCAAAAGCGAGTGGACCACGCGGAAAAACGCTGGCAGATCCGGCATCCAGTTGAGAACCCCGATGGTGATGAACGCAAGATCGAACTGGCCCACATCTGCCGGAAGATCGTAGATATCGGCCTCGATCAGGCGCAGATCCAGACCGGCGGCCTGTGCCAGAACCGCTGCGTGGGACAGAAAGCCCCCTGCCTGATCGATCCCCGCCACAGGGCGGATACCAAGGGCCGCAAGCGAAATCAGCTCGCGCGCATTGTTGCACCCGATCTGCACCGCGGTTTTGCCCTGCAACCCCAACCCGTCCAGAAGGGCGCTGATTACGGGATCAAGCACGCTGAACCCCGGCAGGGCCGCGCGCGCCACAAGCTGGTGCCAGTGCGCGCCGGTTGCGTGCAAGGGGGCTGAGGCGTTCCATGCCGCACGGTTTGCGGCGGTTATCCCGGTGCGGGTAAGATCTGCCATGATGCCGGGCCTTTCTCTTGCAGGCTTTCCTCTCGCGGGGGTGCCGCGAATGTGGGCCGCGTGTCCTCAAACCAGTTTATGTAAGGCATGCGTGGCTTTGCAAGGCGCGATATGGTGTGGCGGAACTGATCGGAACTGTCGTGTCGGGACAGCCACGCCGTAAGTGGCCCGCCGTTCAGCGCCCATCGGTGGCGGCGCGATCAAGGGATCGGATCGCAGATCATCATAAAGGTGCCCCCCCGCACGGGCGACCATAGGGGGGGGGTAGAGACAAAGATCTGGCGCGCATATCACGCAGCCACGGGTGCGGCGTCTTCCCGCGCCCGCCAGATCAGCCGTAGAAGTCCGGCGCCTGTTTGAAGCCCGTCCACGCATCGGGATCGTGACCGGTGACCACGGTCGCGCCGGTTTTGTCCGCCAGCGCGCGCAGCTTCTGGACCGAGCGCACGGAATCCACCGCCGAGGCCAGAAATCCCGGCAGGGATTTTTCGTCCCAATGGTCGGTCGTATAGGCCGCATCGATCGTCAGCAGCATCGGCTTGCCTTCGGGCAGATTGACGAGGAACGACATATGGCCGGGCGCGTGACCGGGCGAGAACACCGTGATCAGCGTGCCATCGCCATATACATCATAGAAATCGTCATCCGTGCCGTTGAGGAACTGCCAGTTCAGGCCGGGTTGATCGAAATCCTTGCGGATATAGCCACCGGCGGCGAACCAGTCCGGTGTGAACGCATATTCATATTCGGCCCGCTGCACCAGATGGGTGGCATTGGGGAACCGTCCGATGGCGCCGGTGTGATCAAGGTGCAAATGCGACTGCACCACATATTTCACATCCTCGGGATTGATGCCGGCGGCTTTCAACTGCGCCACGCAGCCCTGATCCTCGGTCATCTCGGGCCAGTAGACATCACAGATCCCGCCCCAGTGGCCCCGCGGATCGGTGGCGCATTCCACAGCATTGCCGCCGTCGATGATCGTGTGGCCGTCGGGATGGGTGATGACGAAAAACGGCACCGGAATCTCGTAATCCGCGCCTGCGCCCTCGTTCATCTTGATGTTATGCACCTTGCATTTCAGCGTGCCGCTTTGAAACATGTAAAGGCGAATATCAGTTGTCATGTCGGGTCTCCTCCTTGGTATTGAAAATCGGCACCGTGTGCGGCCCTCAATAGGCCTGCCGGTACAGTTCAAGCGCGTCTTCTTCGGTCACCTCAACAGGGTTGTTGACCAAAAGCCGCGTTTGTTTCATCGCATCGCGCGCCAGCATCGACAGGCTGTTGTCGGTCACACCACTGTCGCGCAGACGTCGGGGGGCGCCGCTTTCATCCATCAGTGTATCCATATGGCGCACGAAATCCTCCGCACGGGCTTGAACGTCGCCATCGCCCGCAGCCCCCATCACATCGGCCAGCTCCGCATAAAGCGGGGCCGCGGCGGATGCGTTGAAGCGCAAGACCGGCCCCAGCATCAGCGCGTTGGTCAGACCGTGCGGCAGGTGGTAATGCCCGCCCAGCGGATAGGCCAGCGCGTGCACGGCGGCCACGGGCGAGTTGGCGAAGGCCTGCCCTGCCAAAAGCGCGCCCAACAGCATGTTCTCGCGCGCCTCGCGGTTGGTGCCGTCCTTGCAGGCGGCCACAAGATTGCCGCCCAGCAGCCTGAGCGCCTCGCGCGCCAGCGCATCCGACAGCGGGTTTTTTTTGTGTTTGGACGTATAGGCCTCGATTGCGTGAACCATCGCATCAATGCCGGTGGCGGCGGTGTGCACCTGCGGCAGGCCCACGGTCAGCTCCGCATCCAAAAGCACGAAATCGGCATAAAGCTGTGGCGAGACCACGCCCATCTTCGTGGTTTCTCCGGTGGTGATGATCGCGATATTGGTCACCTCGGAACCGGTGCCGGCGGTCGTGGGCACAAGCGCCAGTGGCACGCGCGTGCCTTTGACATTGCCGATACCATACATATCCGACAGATCCTGATCCGATCCGATCGTCACCGCCACAAGTTTCGCGATATCAAGCGAGGAGCCCCCGCCAAGACCCAAGACGATATCCACGCCCTTGTCGCGGGCAATCGCTGTGCAGCCGCGCACGATGTCTTCGGGCGGATCGGCCACCACCTCGTCAAACACGGTGACGGTGAAACCCGCCTGCGCCAGCGCGTCCTCGACAGGGGCGATCATGCCCGCATCGATCAGGCCGCGGTCGGTCACCAGCAGCAGGTTGCGCGCGTCAAAGCGCGTTTGCAACAACGCGCCGATCTTGCCCGCGCCGCCCCATTCAAGATGGATATCGGCCACTGTGGAAAAGCTGAAAGGGGTGAGTGTCATGGTAAAATCCTCCCGGTAGATGTGATCACACTCAGCCAACGGCCGAGCAGAGATATTTGATTTCGAGGTATTCATCCAGCCCGTAGCGCGATCCCTCGCGGCCCAGACCCGATTGCTTGACCCCGCCGAACGGCGCAACCTCGTTCGAGATCAGGCCGGTGTTGTGACCCACCATGCCATATTCAAGCGCCTCTGTTACACGCCAGACACGGCGCGCGTTTTCGGTGTAGAAATAGGCCGCCAGACCGAATTCGGTGTCATTGGCCATGGCGATCACCTCGGCCTCGGTCTCGAATGCGAAAAGCGGGGCCACGGGGCCGAAGGTCTCCTCACGCGCGATGCGCATGTCTTGGGTCACGCCGCTCAGAACGGTGGGGGTGAAAAATGTGGGCCCGTCTTCATGGCCCGTGCCGCCCGTACGCACCTGCGCGCCCTTGGCGGTGGCATCCGCCACATGGGCTGCGACCTTGTCGAAGGCGTCGCGGTCGATCAGCGGGCCGATCTGCACGCCCTCTTCGGTGCCCCGCCCCACGCGCAGCGCCGCCACACGTGCCGAAAGTTTCTCGGCAAACGCATCATACACACCCGATTGCACGTAAATCCGGTTTGCACAGACGCAGGTCTGGCCCGCATTGCGGAATTTGGCGGCCATCGCCCCTTCCACCGCCAGATCCAGATCGGCATCATCAAACACGATAAACGGCGCGTTGCCGCCCAGCTCGAGGCTGAGTTTCTTGATGGTGGGCGCGGATTGCGCCATCAGGATGCGGCCCACTTCGGTGGAACCGGTAAACGACAGTTTGCGCACGCGGTCACTTGCGGTCAGCGCCGCACCGATGGTGCGCGCATCGCCCGTGATCACCTGCAAGACGCCCGCCGGAATGCCGGCCTGTTCGGCCAGATAGGCCAGCGCCAGCGCACTCAGCGGGGTCTGCTCTGCCGGCTTCACGATCATCGTACAGCCCGCCGCCAGTGCAGGGGCGGCCTTGCGCGTGATCATCGCGGCCGGGAAATTCCACGGCGTGATCGCGGCACATACCCCGATCGGCTGGCGCAGAACGAACAAACGGTTTTCAGACGTGGGCGCGGGGATCGTGTCACCATAGACCCGTTTGGCCTCTTCGGCGAACCACTCCACAAACGACGCGGCATAAAGCACCTCGCCGCGCGCCTCGGGCAAGGGCTTGCCCTGCTCGGCGCACATCAAAGCGGCCAGATCATCGGCATGGGCCACGATCAGATCGAACCAGCGGCGCAAAATTGCCGTGCGCTCCTTGGCGGGGCGCGCGGCCCATGGGCCAAAGGCAGTGGCCGCGGCGGTGATCGCAGCGTCGGTGTCGGCATCACCCATATCGGGCACAGTGCCAATCACCTGACCGTCGACCGGATCACATACCTCCACGCGGCGTTGCGCACCGGTCCAGCCCTGGGCAAGATAGCAGTCTGATCGCAACAGCGCGGGTTCGTTTAAATTCAACATTGCTATTCCCTGATAGTTCAATATAATGAACCAAGTTCAATATGACGACTGTTGCGCATTTCGATGCGCCCGTCAATCTTTTTGGAGATCACAATGGATCAGAAATCCGCGGCCTCGGGCGGCGCCTCTGTTCCGGCCTTGCGTCGGGCCGTGGCCATTCTGGATTACCTGTCGGATCGTTCGGACGACGCAACCGCCGCCCAGATCACCCGCGATCTGGCGATGCCCAAAAGCACCGCCCACGGGCTGCTTCAGGCGATGGAGGAGATGGGCCTTTTGCGCCGCATGCCTGCGGGCACCTACCTTGTCGGCGCGCGTCCGCTGCGCTGGGGGGCGAATTTTCTGTCCCGATCCGATCTGGTGGACGCCTTCAAACAGTATTTCGCCACCCAAAGCGCGCTGTCGGACCTGACGATCACCATGACGGTGCTGGACGGGGCGGATGTGGTCTATATCGCGTGCACCAACAGCGCCCAGCCGTTGGGGGTGACCTTCCGTCCCGGTATGCGCCTGCCCGCACCATTCACCGCCACCGGCAAGGCGCTTCTGGCCACGCTGGAGGAGAGCGAAATCGATCGGATTCTGGCCCCTGCCTTTCCGGCCCCCCTGACCCGTCACAGCCTGCGCAACCTTGCGGATCTGAAGCGCGATCTGGCCAGACAAGCCGCGCGCGGGTTTTCAATTGATGATGGCGAGACGCGCGAGGGGATGATCTGTCTGGGCGCGCCCGTGTTCAACCACGAGGGCCGCGCCGTGGCAGGGCTGGCGCTGTCGCTGACCCGCAGCGAGGCCAGCGCAGGCCGGATGCTGGATCTGGGCACCAGACTGACCGAGGCCGCAGGCGCCCTGTCCAGAAAACTGGGCGCCGCCTGACAAAAGCGGGCCTAGAGAGGTTCACGCGGGCGCGCAGACCCCGCCGATATATAGACCCCTATCTGGATGGCGCAGCCCTATCCGCCACAGGCATAGGGCCCGTGCCAGAAAACCACAGGCAGCGCCCCTGATAGGCGCTATGGCGCTGTATTTTTAAACCGCCATCCAACCGAAGCCTTAAAAAATCGACGCCCGAAAATATCGTGCTGGGGGTTTATATCAGCTTATCTGAATGCTTTATTAAATGCCATATAACGGATCCAATAATATTCAATAAATGGCAGCATTATCCATATATAAAACTGAATATCACAAAAAAGTGATTTTATGTATCGATTTAATCATATCTTTGCATCTGGTGCGCATTAGCACCTTTCCCGCAATTCATCTAAAATCATAATCATAAAAGATATATGTTATATATATCAAAATCTAACTATTGTAATAGTTTACAATTGGTTGCAGCGTTTCTACCAGCCGCAATACTCGAGCCCACATATGTAACTCGGCTTATTATTGCTCACCGACATATTTTTAGATGTTCAGCCATAAACATTCAAATATTCAGTTTGTTTTATCATTAATAAATGAATGATTGCCTGAATATTTTTTCGGACCTACGGGGTCTGTTAATCCGAGATTCATAAATCTCCCACCCGTGGTTGTAACAATTAAGAGTATTTAAAATGGCCCAGTATAGCTTTTTCATGCTGCCGAAGGATGCCTTCAGTACATTGACCGGCCACCAGCCGCTTAACAATTCCCACATCTCCATCACCGGCCACGAGTGGAAATACGCCACGAGCACGTTCACCTATTCCCTTGACGATGTGCAAAAGATCGACGTGACGGATAATGATCGCGATCCGACGCATCTCAATGATTATATCTGGTCGTTTGGCGGCAGCGCCGTTCAGGATGAATTCGAAGTCACCCTGAAAGACGAAGACGGCACGAACAGCTATCGCCTTGTCGCGATCAGTATGAATAACAAGGTGGTGGGGTATACTTTCGAAGGCGAATGGCCGCCCGAAGGCACCACGCTGCGCTATGCCAATCCGGGCTGCCCTGCCGATAACATGCAGCGTCTTGCCGCCGAGGATATGCTGGACCCCACCGCCGCCACCCCGCCGATCTGCTTTGCAGCCGGCACGATGATCGACACCGCCCACGGCGCGCGCGCCATCGAAACACTCGTCGCAGGCGATCTGGTGATGACCAAAGATCACGGCGCACGCCCGATCCGCTGGATCGGCTCCACCGCGTTCACCGCACAGGCGCTGGCGGCGCGTGAAAACCTGCGCCCGATCCGGATTGCAGCAGGCGCGCTTGGCGACAACCGGCCAGCCACAGACCTGACCGTGTCGCGCCAGCACCGCGTACTGGTACGCTCGCGCGTGGCAGAGCGGATGTTTGGCAGTGCAGAGGCGCTGGTACCTGCCAAGGATCTGCTGGGCATGCCGGGCGTGGCGATCGTGAATGATGCCGAGGGGGTGTGCTATTTCCACATGCTGTTTGATGCCCATGAGGTCGTGTTCTCCAACGGTCTGGAAACGGAATCCCTGCACACCGGCCCAGAGGCGATCAAATCGCTTTCACCAGCCGCTGTGACAGAGATCTTTACCCTGTTTCCGGAACTGCGCGAAGATGCGGGCCGTCCCATGGCCCGTGTGGTGGCCGCAGGCCGCAGCGCCCGCCAGATGGTGGCACGCCATGTGAAAAACGATAAGCCCTTGGTCGCGGTTGTGCAGTAAACTCGCGCCACATGGCTCAATCGCTCCGGCCCGCCCGCCAGCGGACCGGAGCTTTTTCATGCGCGCGTGCCGGATCAGGCAGGCCGGCTCGGGGTCGATTGCGCATCTTTGTGCCTGACGCACGGCATTCAGGGACGGGGGGTATAACTGACCCCCTGCTGGCATGCTGAGGGCAAATCAGGTGCCAGCCCCGCGACGCACAGCCGTTTCAAAAGGACACTCCTCCGACCCGCCGCAGATCAGCCGCCCCCCCCCGAACATATCAAAACGCCCCCCGACCGAATGGGCCGGAGGGCGTGAAAATCCATCGCATAAGCGGCGAGGGCACAGGACCCCAAGGCTCCCTGCGCCCGTCTTGGCTCAAAGGCCGGGGCGGCGGGCATTCGGGGCGGTTGCACGACCCCGAACGCCTGCCCTTTTTCCGCCCCTAGCTGTCTTGCGCCTCGGCCCGCGCTTCCTCGACACGTGTCAGAATTTTGCGGTCGGTCTTGAAGATCTTCATCACGAACGAGAAGAACACCGGCACAAAAAGCAGCCCCAACACTGTGGCAGAGATCATCCCCCCCACCACGTTGATGCCGATCGCGTTCTGGCTGGACGCGCTTGCCCCCGTCGCAATCGCCATCGGGACAACGCCCATGGTGAAGGCCAGCGAGGTCATCAGGATCGGGCGGAACCGCAGACGGCAGGCCTGAACCGTCGCCTCGCGCATGGGCGTCCCGTCCTCGATCATCTCCTTGGCAACCTCGACAATCAGGATCGCGTTCTTTGCCGACAGGCCGACGATCGTGATCAGACCAACGGTGAAATACACATCGTTGGACAGACCGAACAGCGTGACCGCCGCGACCGAGCCGATGGCCCCCATCGGCACAATCATCAGCACCGATACAGGGATGGCCCAGCTGCCATAAAGACCCGCCAGACACAGGAACACGCACACGATCGCAAGCCCGATCAGGATCGGTGCCTGAGAGCCCGACTGGACCTCTTGCAAGGACTGACCGGTCCATTCGTAGGCAAAGCCCCGCGGCAGTTCACCGGCAAGCTCCTCCATCTTGGCAATCGCGTCCCCCGAGGAAAAGCCCGGGGCCGCCGCGCCGCTGATACGGATCGACGGATACCCGTTGTAGCCCACAAGCTGCATCGGCCCGAATGCCCATTCGGCCGTCGCAAAGGATGACACCGGCACCATGCCACCTTGGGTATTGCGCACGTTCAGCTTCATCACATCGGCAATATCCATCCGCGATTTCGCATCCGCCTGAACAACAACCTGCTGCATCCGCCCCTCGTTGGGGAAGTCGTTGATGTAACGCGAGCCAAGGGCGGTGGAGACTGTGGCATTCACTTCTTCGAATGTGACTCCGAACGCATTGGCTTTTTCACGGTCCACATCCAGCCGCAACTGCGGCCCGGGGGGCAGACCCTCAACATAGGCCTGCGCGATGATGGGGCTGCCATTGGCCTCCCCCAAGATCCGGCCGGCGGCCTCGCGCAGCGCCGCATCGCCAAGGTTGGCACGGTCTTGCAGACGGAACGAGAAGCCCGAGGAGTTGCCAAGCCCCAGAATGGGGGGCGGCGACAGCGCGAAGGCCGTAGCATCACGGATGCCCGCGAAGGCCCCGCTCAACTTTCCGGCCATGGCGTCAGCGCTGTCTTCGGGCCCACGCTCGGACCAGTCTTTGAGCGTGATGAACGCAAGGCCTGAATTGGGCCCCTGACCCGAGAACGAATAGCCCTGAACAACCACGATCCGGTCCACCGCCTCTTGCGACAAAGCCGCATCTTCCATCTGTTTTGTGGCCGCGCGCAGGCGGTTGGATGTGGCCCCTGTGGGCGCTTGCACATCCGCAATCAGAAAGCCCTGATCCTCTTGCGGCAGGAACGCACCGGGGATCTGGATATAGAACCAGCCCAAGCCCGCCACCAGCGCAACGTAGATGATCATCAGCCGCCCTGCACGGCGCACCAACCCGCCCACCATGGACGAATACCCCGACGAGGCGCGATCAAAGCCGCGGTTGAACCAGCCGAAGAACCCGCGTTTCTCATGCGCATGTCCGGCCTTTACAGGCTTGAGGAACGACGCACAAAGCGCGGGTGTCAGCGACAGCGCGAGGAAGGCCGAGAAGAAGATCGACACGACCATCGTCAGCGAGAACTGGCGATAGATCACCCCCACCGATCCGGGGAAGAACGCAAGCGGCGTGAACACCGCAATCAGCGCCAGCGTGATCCCGATGATCGCGCCGCCGATCTGGCCCATCGCCTTTTTCGAGGCCTGCTTGGGCGGCAGCCCTTCTTCGGACATGATGCGCTCGACGTTCTCGACCACAACAATCGCATCATCCACCAAGATCCCGATGGCCAGAACCATCGCGAACATGGTCAGTACGTTGATCGAGAACCCCGCCGCCAGCATCACGGCAAGCGTGCCTGCAAGGGCGATCGGCACCACGATCGTCGGGATCACGGTCACGCGCCAGTTCTGCAAGAACAGGAACATCACCACAAACACCAGCACCATCGCCTCGATCAGCGTGTGGATCACCTTCTCGATGGAGGCTTCCACGAAGGGCGTCGTGTCATAGGGGATTTCATAGCGGATCGTGGAGGGGAACAGCGCCGACAACTCCTCCATCGTCTCACGCACACCCTCGGCCGTCGACATCGCGTTGCCGGTGGGCGACAATTGCACGCCCACAGCCGCCGTAGGCTGGCCATTCAGGAAGGTGTTGAAGGCATAGGATTCGGCGTCGATCTCGATGCGCGCCACATCCGACAGCCGCACCAGCGCGCCGTTTTCCTGCGCGCGCAGCACGATCTGGCCGAATTGCTCCGGTGTGCTGAGCTGACCGGTGACCAGAAGCGTGGTCTGGATCTGCTGGTCTGGCACATTCGGATTACCGCCCACAGCGCCTGCGGCCACCTGTGCGTTCTGGCTTTGGATCGCGGCGGTGACATCGGTCATCGACAGATCCAGACCGATCAGCTTTTCAGGGTCCACCCAGATGCGCATCGCACGTTCCGAGGCAAACAGCTGCGCCTTACCCACACCGTCCACGCGGCGGATTTCGTCGATCACGTTGCGCGAGGTGTAATCGCCCAGACCAACCGCGTCGATATCCGATCCTTCGGTCGCGACCATCGACACGATCATCAGGAAGCTGGAGCTGGCTTCTTCAACCAGAACCCCTTGGGTCTGGACCTGTTGGGGCAGCGTGGCCTCGACCCGTTTCAGGCGGTTTTGGGTATCCACCAATGCCTGAGACACTTCCGTATCGGCCGAAAACGTCACATTGATCGAAACCGCCCCTGTCGATTCAGAGGTGGATTCGAAATACAAAAGCCCCGCAATCCCGTTCAGCTCCTGCTCGATCGGGCGTGTGACCTGTTGATACAGGTCTTCGGGGGCGGCACCGGGATAGACGGTGGAGATGCTGATCTGTGGCGGGGCCACATTGGGATATTGCGACACCGGCAGTTGCGGCAGTGACAACACGCCCGCAATCGTGATGAAAATCGCAATCACCCATGCCAGCACGGGGTTATCGATGAAAAATCGTGACATGTCTGTCCTCAGTTTTCGGCGGCGGGCTCGGGCGCGGAGGCGGCATCGTCACCGCCCTGTGCAGCCTTCGCACCGTCCGTGTCGCCATCCGGCTCGGGGCCCGCGCGTGCAGGGTCCGCCGTCTCGCCGTCAGCGTCTGTGTGGTCGGCGGCCGCGTCGGGGCGCGCCTTTTGGCTGTCGGCTGGGTTCTGCGCCAGCGGATCTGTCCATTGCTCGGGCGTGACAGGGGCGCCGTCCGCGATTTTCTGAACGCCGTCGACGATCACCTTCACATCAGGGTCCAGCCCGCTCTCGACCACGACCCGATTGCCCATCGTACGGCCAAGGGTAACCGGCACCAGCTTGGCCTGTCCCTCGGGTGTCACGATATAGACTTGCGACTGGCCGGAGGCATCGCGGATCACGGACTGCGCGGGCACGGCAATCGCATCGTCGTCGCGGGCCTGCTCCAGCACGACGCGCACATACATGCCGGGCAACAAGACCCCGTCGGGGTTGGGAAATTCGGCACGGATCGTGATCTGGCCCGAGGTGCGCTCCACGCTCACTTCGGAAAACAGCAGTTTTCCGTCCATCGGATAGGCGCTGCCGTCGTCCAAAATCAGCTTGGCCCCAACGGCATCGGGGGCCACCTGCTGCATATCGCCGCTTTTCATGGCGCGGCGCAGCGACAACAGCTCCGACACGGGCTGCTGGATATCGGCATAGACCGGATCAAGCGCCTGAATGGTGGTCAGCACCTCTGTGCCACCGGCCTGCACAAGCGCGCCTTCGGTCACCTCGGCACTGCCGGCCACACCGCTGATCGGGGCCGTCACATCGGTCCATTCAAGATTGACCTCGGCTGCGTGCAGCTCGGCGCGCGCGGCAGCCAGATCGGCGGCGGCCTGAAGCCGCGCGGCCACGGCCGAGTCAAGCGAGGATTGCGAGCTGACATTGCGCGCATTGAGCGATGTCAGACGGTTTTCGGTTGTCTGGGCCTCGTTTAACGTGGCATCCGCACGGGCCACACCGGCCTGGGCGGCCTCAACGGCAATTTCGTAGGTCGTGGGATCGATGCGGAAAAGGACATCCCCCTTCTCGACATCACTGCCTTGCGTAAACACCCGTTCCACGATGATGCCGCCCACGCGGGGGCGTACATCGGCCACACGGGTGGGCGAAATCCGCCCCGGCAGTTCGGAGGTTACAGGAAGATCTTCGGCGCGGGTCGTAATAACGCCCACAGGCGCGCCTGCTTTGGATTGGCCTTCACCGCCGGCAGACGCGCCTTCGGAGTCGGAATCAGGTTTGCACGCGGCCGCGCCAAGCAGCGCGCCACACAGCGATACAATCAAAAATAATCTTTTCATTCAATCACCTAAGCTTCAAGGTACGCATCTTGGTCGCACCGTGATTGGGGAGGGGAGTGATCACATATGTTAGGAGACCAGTCAGAGCGTGTTGTTCTAGGCAGGATTTGGACATCTGTCCAGAATTTCTTCAACTTTTCTTGTGTTACGTCCTGCAGCGCAATAACTGTGCTACCCAACACCGTAATTGTGGAGGATTCGGTTGAGCTATCTTGCCAAACATGACCGCCGCGCTCTGATTGTGGATGCGGCCGTCGAGCTGATTGCGCGCGACGGATTGCAGGCAGCAACCGTGCGGGGGGTGGCCGCCCATATGGGGGCCTCTCCGGGGCAGGTGCACCACCATTTCAAATCTGCTGATGCCCTGCGCGCCGAAGCGCTTTCTGCGGCATGGATGAAGGCGATGCCCGATTGTATGGCGCGCATACAAACCGGCACCACCCGTGAACGTGTGGCCAAGATGCGCTGCACCGACGGCAGCGAGCTTAGCCGCATGATGGACCGGCTGTGGAACGATGCGCTGGCGGCGTCGCGCATGGATCCGATGGTGCGCGATGTGGTGCGGGGCGCAATCTGCGATATGTGCGAAATGCTGGCAGGTTTCATGTATAAAGACATCGCCGAGGGCAAGCTGCCCGCCACGCTGGATGTCCCGTTGCTCGCGCGGCGGCTGGCATCGATGTTTGTTGGCACCGATGTGATGGAGGATTTCCAGGTGATCAGCGAGACCGAAGCGACTGCGATGCTGATTGCGCTGTTCGATGATGCGGTCGCGCGCGCCAACGCAGACGCGGGCACAGACGCCAACACAGACGCGGGCGCAGACAAGGGAACCGATCGCGCGACCCCGATCTAGCCTTTCTCCGGACCAAAGGCCCGCATAGCTGCCCGGGCCATCAGTCCCGCCCTGTACGCTGCGGCGGCGCACCGTGGAGAAGGCCGCCTATCGCACCGTGCGCGGGTGGCCACGTGCCTCGCGCGGCGGCGCCCGACCTTGCGCGCGTGGTGGCCTTGCGCGGGTGGTGGCATCGCGCGGGTGGTGGCATCGCAAGCGGTCGATGGACTGCGCCGATATCCCCCGTCGTTTGAACCGTGGTCCTGCAGGGGGCGTCTGTTTATGCGCGCCAGAGCCTGCAGGCATTGTAACGGCCACAGACCGCCGGCAGCGTTTGTGCGCCCTCCCCTTTTTGGGTGCCCTGCCGCCGACACTGACGCCGGCAGGGGCGATCACACATCGGCAGCACATAACATCGGACCCGCCCTTGGGCCAAGGAAAGCCATCGGGACGCCTCCACCCGTCGCTGTATCCGTTCGCGTCCCAATGCTCGCCCCGTGGTCGTGGCGGTGCCCGCCTGCAGGGCATGACCGCAAGCGCCGCGCCCCACAGCCACGACGGCCCGCAAAACGACGGGAGAGGCATCCGCGGGGCGGCACGCACGATCGGCGATTCGGAACGGGCGCGCCCGCATCTCCGTGCCAAACCCCCTTCATCTGACACTTATAGATACGCAAATCCTGTCTTTCAGATATGTATTATTTGCATGGCTCCGCTCTTGACACCGCCAAGGAGGCGTTTGCGTATTTTGCGCGATTTTAATTAATCCATTGGTTTTAATAATCTTTGGGTCTCCCTTGCCACCTCCTCCATCAAAAAATCGGCGATTTGGTTTTTTCTAATCTTTGCATTTGCTTACCCACATGTTCCTGCCCCCAGTGGCAATCTGCCCCCAGACTGTTAACGTTAACATAACAAAGACGTTCATCGACAGAGTCAGGACTGCTGTATGCCACCCACACTCTCGCTTTCCCGCCGCGGCTTTATGCAAAGCACGGCGGTCGGCATCGTTCTTGCCACCCATCCGATACAAAGCCATGCGCGCGAAGCACTGCAGCTGGACCAGTTCATGGCACTGTCGCGATTTGCCACGGGCCATGAGGCGCTTGACGGTGTGGTGGGTCAGGGGCTGATGGCAGGGCTGCGCGCCAAGGACGATACATTCGATGCCAAGGCCGATGCGCTTGCCCAGCGGATCGCCCAAGACACGCCCGCCGATGTCGAGGCATTGTCTGACGCGCTGCAAGGCGACGATCTTCACGATACGCTTCTGGCGATCATTCATGCATGGTATTCAGGTGTCGTGGCGCAAGGCACGCAGGCCACCGTCTACACGTTCAATGCAGCCCTGATGTATCAGCCCGCGCTCGATGCCGTGCCACTGCCGACCTACGCGCTGAATGGTCCCGACTGGTGGACCGCGACGCCGCCGGCGCTCTCTGACATGCCAGATTTCTGAAGGTTCCCATGACATATCACCTGACCAGACACCTGGCACCGGCCCTGCTGGGCCTTTCGCTTTGCGCAGGCCCGCTGGGCGCGCAAGAGGCCCCTGATGGCGCCTATATCGCCACCGCCGCCGATTGCGCGGCCTGCCATACAGATGAAGGCGGCGCGCCGTTCGCAGGCGGCCACCAGATTGCCTCGCCGATGGGGGCGATCACCGCCTCCAATATCACACCATCGGTGGAGTACGGCATCGGCGCCTATACGCTGGAGGACTTCTCGCGCGCCCTCAGGCAAGGCGTCCGGCGTGACGGGGCGCATCTGTATCCGGCCATGCCCTATCCCGCCTATGCCAAAATGAGCGATGCCGATATCGCCGCACTTTATGATTACTTCATGAACGATGTGGCAGCGGTGGACGCAGAGCCTGCCCAGACCCACCTGCCGTTCCCATTCTCGCAACGTTGGGCGATGATCGGGTGGAACGCGCTGTTTGCCGGCGGCGACCCGCTGCATGATGATCCCGCGCAGTCACAGGCATGGAACCGCGGACGCTATCTGGTAGAGGGCCCCGCGCATTGCGGAACATGCCACACACCACGCAACCTGTTGATGGGGTCGAAAACATCCGAATTTCTGGCAGGCGGAATGGTCGGCGCGTGGTCCGCGCCCAACCTGACCCCGGGCGAAGGTGGCCTGTCGGACTGGTCGGATGCGGATCTCGAAAGCTATCTGAAAACCGGCGTGGCCCCCCATGCACGGGCCTCAGGCCCGATGGCAGAGGCCGTGGAATACAGCCTGCAGCATCTTGATGATGCCGATATCGCTGCAATGGTCACCTATCTGCGCGCCCTGCCCGCGCAGCCCTCGGCGATCACACCTGCCAAAGACAGTGGCGATCAGGCACAGGCCGACACAACGGCACCCGCCGTCGTCAAACCGTGGGAACAGGCGGGGGGGCGCGACGCGCACCGGCTCTCGCCAGAGGCCGAGGGCGGCGCGCTTTACGAAACCGTCTGCGCCTCGTGCCATGCCCTCGACGGCACCGGCTCTGCCGACGGAACCTACCCCGCACTTGTGGATAATGTCACGCTTGAGCCGTCGCAAAGCGCCAACCTGATCTCGACCATCGTGCATGGTGTGACCCGCAAAACCGGCGATCACCACACGCTGATGCCCGGTTTCGGCCCTCAAAGCGCGGTCCAGCGCCTGAGCGACGCACAGATCGCGCGTCTGGCCACCTATACCGCCAACAGCTTTGGTGAAACCGGCCATACCGTGACCGCCCGACAGGTGGAAACCATCCGCACGGGCGGACCTGTGGCCCCCTTGGTGCGTCTGGCCACGCCGCAGATCATGATCGCGGCGGCTCTGGCCGCGCTGCTTGTGGTGCTGCTTGCCCTTTGGGCCATCCGTCGCCGCCTCAAACGCTGATCCCATCCAGCGCACCGGACCTGCTCCGGTGGCGCTTCGAAAGGAAACCCTATGTCCCAAGACACTCTCAGCGCCGATGTCGTCATCGCCGGCGCCGGTATTTGCGGCGGTCTCATGGCGCTGGAGCTGACCCGCGCCGGCCTTTCCGTCATTTTGCTGGATGCCGGACCGCGCTACGACCGCGACCAGATCGTGCAGAACTGGCGCTATATGCCGCCCGAAAACAAGGCCGCATTCGATTATGCGACCCCCTATCCCAGCGTGGACTGGGCGCCGCATACGAATTTCTTCCCCGATAACGGGTATCTGAAAACCACAGGCCCAGACGCGGCGGCCTATAAGCAGGGCATCATCAAGGGCGTCGGCGGCACGACATGGCACTGGGCGGCGTCAAGCTGGCGCTATCTGCCGTCGGATTTCGAGATGCAAAGCCGCTATGGCGTGGGTCGCGATTTTGCACTGAGCTACGATGATCTGGAGCCCTATTATTACAAGGCCGAGGTCGAGATGGGCGTGATGGGCCCCAACGGGCAGGAGATCACCCCCTCTGCCCCACGCGCCCAGCCGTGGCCCATGACCTCCATGCCCTACGGCTATGGCGACAGACGCTTTAGCGAGGTTGTGGCCCCTTTGGGCTATGACAACACACCCGTGCCCCAAGGGCGCAATTCGCAGCCCTATGACGGGCGCCCGCAATGCTGCGGCAACAACAACTGCATGCCGATCTGCCCGATCGGGGCGATGTATAACGGGATCTATTCGGTTGAAAAGGCCGAGGCCCTCGGCGCGCGCGTGATCGAGAATGCGGTCGTCTACCGCATCGATACGGATGCGAAAAACGCCATCACCGCCTTCCATTTCTATGATCCCGATAAAAACAGCACCAAGGTCACCGCCAAGCGGTTCGTGATCGCAGCCAACGGGATCGAGACCCCGAAGCTGTTGCTGGTCGCGGCCAACGACCGCAACCCCAACGGGATTGCCAACTCCTCCGATCAGGTGGGGCGCAACATGATGGACCATCCCGGCATCGCGATGTCATTTGTCGCCCAAGAGCCGGTCTGGGCCGGTCAGGGCTCGGTGCAGATGTCGTCGATCACCAATTTCCGCGACGGGGACTGGCGCGGCGAGCACTCCGCAATCCAGATCGGGTATAACAACACCGCCCAGACCACCAAAGGCGGCATGAAGGCACTGGCCACCGGCAAGGTCGGACGCGCGCTGGACGAGGAAATCCGCCGCCGTGCGGCCTGTGGCGTGGATATCTACGTCAACCACGAAACGCTGGCCGATCCCGAAAACCGCCTGACGCTGTCGGGCACGCGCAAGGACAGCCTCGGCATCCCGATGCCGGATGTGCATTACGATGTGGGCGAGTATGTGCGCCGCGCGGCTGTGTCCTCGCGCGAGCATCTGCGCAAGATCGCGGCCGCCTTCGGTGGCACCGAGATCGAGATGTCGGACCATTTCACCCCCAACAACCACATCTGTGGCGGCACGATCATGGGCCACAATCCCGCAGATAGTGTGGTCGACAGCTGGTGTCGCAGCCACGATCACGAAAACCTCTTTCTGGCCACGGGCGGCGCGATGGCCGCTGCGGGCACTGTGAATGCAACCCTGACGATGGCGGCCCTGTCGCTGCGCGCAGCCACCGCGATCCGTGAGGATCTGGCGGCCGGCTAACGCACGGCCCGACGCCTGCGTATTGAGTAAAACACCCCCCGCCGGCACGCTGTCCAGCGGGGGGATGCGGCTGCTTTAAAAGTCGTAACTAATTGTTTTTATTAAATTTTTTTGGAACTCATCGCCTTTCCTTTCGTTGACACAGTAACCGGCGTCCAGCCCGGATCACGCAACAAAGGAGCCTACCCCATGACCCGTCTGATGATGGTACGTGCCGTTCCCGCCCCGGGGAAAGAGGCACGTTTGCAAACCCTTGTAACAGAGCTGGCCCGCAATGTGCGCGCAGAGCCGGGCAACCTGCGGTTCGAGGCCATGACAGAGGCCGATGGCACTGTGGTGATGATCGAACACTATCGCGACGATGCGGCCTTCGATGCGCATCTGTCACAGCCCCACACACAGCAGTTCAACGCGGCCCTCGAACAGATCGCCAAGGGCGGCGGATCAAGCGTGACGGAGCTGTCGGGCTTTGCCACCGATACTTGCGCCACACCGGATGTGCGCGCGATGGATCACGCGGGACTGACCGTGCCCGACATGGACGAGGCCACGCGGTTTTTCCAGACGGTGTTCGGCGCGGTGCATCTTTATGATGTGCAGCCTCCCGATGCCGCCCCGCAAGCAGGCGCCGACCCGGAGGCACAGCTGGGCCTGACCGAAGGCACGAAAGTGACCCATATCCGGCTTTTGCGTCTGGGCGACGGCCCGTGTCTGGAACTGTTCTGCATCAAGGATGGCGAAAGCCGCGCGCCCGCCCGCCTGCAAGATCAGGGCCTGACCCATATCTGCCTGTATGTCGACGATATCGACGCGGTCACGGCGCGGTTTTCTGCCGCAGGCGGCACGATGATGGCAGGGCCGCATCCGCTGGCAGGCGTCGAGGATGGCACAGGCAACGCGGGCATCTACGGCAAGACCCCGTGGGGGATGCTGATCGAGTTGATCACCTATCCCGCAGGTGTCAGCGCCAACACGCCCGTGCCCCGCTGGTCCCCGCGCCCCTGATACCAATTCCACCAAGGAGAGTTCCGATGATCAAGATGACGATGTTTCTCAAACGCCTGCCCGCCCTTAGCCACGCGCAATTCGTGCACCATCACATCCACGAACACGGCCCGCGGTTCAAATCCATCCCCGAGGCCGAAACCCATGTGCTGCGCTATATCCAGACCCATCCTGTGACCCCGCCAGAGGGCACGATCACGGCAGCCGATTTCGATGGCACCGCCGAGATCTGGTTTGACAGCCCCGAAGGGATGCAGGCGGTTTTGGGATCGGACACCTATAAACAGGTGGTCTTTCCCGATGAAAAGACCTTTCTCGACCATGACAACACCCTGATACAGGTGGGCGAACAGGTCGAGATTATCGCGCAATAAACCACGCGCGTCGGCCCGGGAGGGGGGCATTCCGCCCCCCTCCCGGGCATCGCGCATCACAGATCCAGATCGATCAGCGCCTGACGCATGACCTCGGCATCGGCATCAATGCCGGTCCAGTATTTCAAGCCGATCACACCTTGGCCCACCAGCATCCCCAGACCGTCTGCCGTCTTGCAACCGCGCGCCTGTGCGGCCTGCAGCAGTTTGGTGCGCGGCGGATTGTGGATGCCATCGGCCACCACCATGTCCCGCGTCAAGCTGTTATGATCGATGTCCGGGGTGCTTTCGACATCCGGATAAAGCCCCACAGACGTCGCATTCACCACAATGCCCGTGCCCTCGGGAATGCTATAGGTGCCCTCCCACGGCTGGTACTCGGCGCGCGCAGGGGTTTTGTCGTTGATCAGCGCGGCCACAGCCTCGCCACGCTCGGCACTGCGGTTCACGACCGTGATATGGGCCACACCGGCCAGCGCCAGTTCCACAGCCACCGCACGCGCCGCCCCGCCTGCACCCAGCAGCACCACATTATGGCCCGACGGATCGCAAATCTTGCCGAGCGCGCGCACGAAGCCCTTGCCATCGGTATTCTCGCCAATCAGCTTGCCATCGCGCGCCACAACGGTGTTGACCGCGCCGATGATCTCGGCAGACGTGCCAAGCCCGTCCAGATGCTCGATCACCGCGACCTTATGCGGGATCGAGCAGTTGAACCCGCGCCACCCCATCGCGCGTGCGCCCCTGACCGCATCCCCCAGATTTTCGGGCGTGACCTCGCAGTTGATATACCGCCACGGCAGATCATGGTGGCGATAGGCGGCCTCGATCATCGCCACGGTGGGGTTTTCGCCCGCAGGGCAGGCAAACGATCCGGTCAGCGGTTGCAAGAAATCATGTGTCATTATGTGTCCTTTTCAGGTTTTCAGGCGGCGCGACCGGCCGCCATCGCGTGTGATAATGCCGCCCCGACCCGCAGCGCCTGTGCGGCCACGGTCAGGGCAGGGTTGACGGCGGCAGAGGACGGGAAGAACCCCGCATCCACCACGTAAAGGTTGGGATGGTCATGTGCACGGCATTGCCCGTCCAGCGCCGAGGTCGCCGGATCAGTGCCCATACGCACTGTGCCGCATTGATGCGACGGGGCCTCGATCCCGAAACTGTGGCGTAGCACCAGCGGGAACCCGATGCGTTTCAGCATCGCGCGCGCATGGCGCACAAACCGGTCATGCGCGCCGAAATCGGCGGGATGCCATGTGACCTCTGGCGTGCCATCCGCCAGCAGGCGCACGCGGTTTTCGGCAAGCGGCGGATCTTCGGACATCACCAGCCAGTCCACACTGTGGCGCCCCATCCAGTTGGCCACGGGGCGCGGCACGGCAGGCTGCGCGGAGCGGATCATCTCTCCCTTGATATTGCCCAGCATCTGGATATTGCCCCGCGCCAGCCGGTCGCCCGGAATACCGTGATAGAAATCATTGAGCGAAAGCGTTTTGGGAAAGGCCGTGTCATTGGCGGTGCGCGGCAAAATCCCCATCAGCCCCGTCAGGTGGTGGTTCATCAGATAGCGTCCGACCACGCCCGAGCGGTTGGCAAGCCCTTGTGGACAGGCCTGCGAGGCCGAGGCCAGCAGGATCAGCGCCGAATTGACCGCCCCCGCGCTCAGCACGAACACCGGCGCCGCGATGCGCTCGATGCGCCCGTTGTGGCGCACTTCGGCGGCGGTGATCTGGCGGCCCTCGTCATCATGGATCAGGCGCAAGACCTGTGTGCCGGTGCGGATTTCCACATTCGGCATGGTGCGCAACAGGCTCAGCACCCGCGTCTCGGCATCGCCCTTGGCATCACGGCGACAGCCGAACGCATCACAGGTGCCACACAGGGTGCACGCGCCACCCGGCCCGTAATCGACCGCCGCAGGCATGTGGAAGGGCCGCAGCCCCGCGGCCTTTAGCCGGCCCGCCATATCGGCAATCAGCGGCGCATGGGGCACGGGCGCGTGGGAATATCCGCTGCTGCGCGCAGGCTCTGTCGGGTCCTCGCCCGCCTGTCCGCGCACACCGAACAAACGCTCTGCCTCGTCGTAATAGGGCGCAAGCGTGTCATACCCGAACGGCCACGCGGGCGAGACGGCCTCCTCGTGCTGGGTCTCGGCGAAATCGCTTTCCCGAAAGCGGAACATCGCGGTGCCGTAGAATTTGGTATGCCCGCCCAGATAGTAATATTGCCCCGGCCTGTAGCGCCGTCCGGTCTCGTCCTGCCATTCCTCGTGGGTGCGATAGCGCTTTTGGATGAACACGGCGTTTGCGTCGTTCAGCTCCGGCTCGTTGGCCAGCTTCTCGCCGCGCTCCAGCAAAAGCACGCGCAAGCCCGCGCGGGCCAGTTGCAACGCCGTGGTGCTGCCGCCGACTCCGCTCCCGATCACAACGGCTTGTGGATTTTGCATGTCGGTCCCCCCGCACTGGTTCAGATGGCAATTCTTCCACTCCAAAATAGCCGCCATTGCGGTGAAAACCATTCCCAACCACTGCAAATATTTGTACGATTGCCGCAATACTGACCACAGAAAGCCCCCACAGCCATGCACCCTTGGTACGAAGCCGTCACCATCCCCGAAGGCCAAAGCGCGCTGGTATTTGATCGCCGCCTGCCGGAATTCGGCTTCAACTGGCATTATCATCCCGAATACGAGCTGACGCTGACACTGGGCAGCCGTGGCACCCGTTTTGTGGGCAGCGACGTGTCCCCCTATGGCGAAGGCGATCTGGCGCTGATCGGGCCGAACCTGCCGCATGCATGGCAGTCCCACCATCTGGCGGAAGGGGCCGATGAACATCGCGCGGTGATCTGCTGGTTTACCAAGGACTGGGTGCGCGGCCTTCTGGCGTTGATGCCGGAATTGCGCGCCGTGCAGGCCCTGCTGGCCGAGGCCGAGGGCGGGGTGCTGTTCGGTGATGCGCCCGAGCTGCGGGCGCGGGTGCTGGATCTGTGCACCTGTCCCGCCCCCGAACGCGCCGCCGCGCTGCCTGCGCTGCTGTTGCGCCTTGCGGGCACCCCCGACCGGCGCACGCTTTCCAGCAAAACCCTCACCCCCGAGGAACTGCCCCGCGACCAGCGCCGGATGGAGGCAGTGTTGGGCTATCTGCACGACCACCTGCAATCGCCCATCCGTCTGGCCCCGTTATGCGCGCTGGCCCATGTCACCGAAAGCCAGCTGCAGCGCATTTTCCGGCGCAGCACAGGCCAGTCGATCAGCGCCTATGTCGCGCGCCAGCGGGTGGGGCGCGCCTGTACGCTGCTCACCCGCACCGATCTGGCCATGGCCACAATCGCGGACCGCTGCGGTTTTCACGACGCGGCGCATCTGTCGCGCAAGGTCCGCCAGCTGACAGGGCGCGCGCCCAGCCGGTATCGCAAGGAATTCCGCGCCTCCGGCACCCCCGCACGCGACGGCGCCTTCCCGATGAGCTGAACCGTGCGGGCCGAGCGTTGGGCAGGCCGATAGGCGGGTGGCGCGATAGGCGGACGGGCAACAGACGGACGGGGCAATAGGCAAAGGGAGCGCATGGGCCCGGGGCCCATATGCGCCGCGCCGGCCCGCCCCCCCGCGCACGGGCGCGCGTCCCTTGCATTCCCCTTGGCGCACGGGGCGCGCGCGCCCGCGTCTGTCGTCCAGTCCCGCGCGATGGTCACGGCACCCCTTGCGCGCAAACTCCACATGCGGGCAGGACCGCACGCGCAGAGGTCTTGCCCGATCACGCGGGCCATCGGGGGAAGGCGGGGGGGGGCAAGTGGTGGGGACATGGAAGGCCGTGTGGGAAGGGCTCAAACCGGTGCCGTCCGGTGGGGCGCATCGATGGCAATGTTCAAATGCACCCCACCCGACGCTTTGCCCGAAAGCGCCGCCGACCCCGTTTTCCGGCATTCCGGCCCGCTTTGGGTGTATGTGCTTGCGGCGCTTCATGATGGCGCGCGGCGTCTGCGCCCGCCAAAGAACCACCTGCGTCCCCTTTCCGCACCGCCGCCAGATCTGTATAGCCGCCAGAGGAGAGCCTTGCGTGCCGCGGGCGTTGGGCGTTGGGCGTTGGGCGTCCGCGATGTGGCAGCGCTTTCCAATCCCATCGCAACAACGCACGCCGCGTTGGCATGGTCTTTTGTGCCTGCCGCAGGCGCCTGCCCGTATCCGCGCGGTTGATCGTGCCCCCGTCCGCTGCGGACGGTTTGTGCCTGCAGGGCACGCCATCACGGGGGCCTTGCGTGCAGCCCATGGGATCAGGGGGGCCCCAAAGACCGAAGACCGAAGACCGAAGACCGAAGACGCACGGAACGCGCGGGCAGGCACTCCCCATCGCGATCACACCGCTGGCGACAATACATATTGCATATGCGTCCGGATTTTCAGGCGCGCCGGAAAGGCAGGCAGGGTCATTCATATGAAACGCTGTACATGGCCGTGTAAGCGATCAGACCGGTTCGCACGCTCCCCGCCGATATGCGTGGCAGGCGGCAAGATCGCGGGCGACCCGTGACATTGCGGCAGGCTATGGGCATCGGCCACGCCCCCCGCCAGCAGTTGCGTTTATCCACACCGTGCATCACGCGCTTGGGTGTCGCGCGCGCAGGCGTGACACGGCGGCGGGGTCCCGATGCGCAAAGGTCCGATGCGCAAAGGCCCGACAGCCCAAGACCCGATCGCCAAAGGCCCGATTGCGGCTTTGCCCCTTGCAACTGGCGGGCGGGGCCTGCACCTTGGCGCGACCATAGCCCCTCGCACATCCCGTGCGCCCCCCGCGATGGCACGGACGCCCCGCACGTCGGGCCGTACGCCCCGCCCGAAGGTCCGCCGGAACGGGCCGCCTACCGGCGGGGGCCGGATGGCCCCATGACAAAGCGCCGGCCGGGGGGGGGGCGCGCATTCTGATCACGGACCCTGACCGCCATGAGTTTTTGTTTTCTTCACAGCTCCGATCTGCATCTGGGGCGGCGCTATGCCAATATGGCCGAAGCCCCCGACAGCAATCTGCGCGGCCGCCTGATCGAGGCGCGCTACAGTGTTCTGGGGCGGCTGGCCGCGGCCGCGCGCGCGGCGGGCGCGCGCCATATCCTTCTGGCAGGCGATACATTCGACACCCCCACCCCCTCGCCGCAACTGGTCCGGCAGACGCTGGCCGCAATGGCCGAGGACCCCGATCTGTCGTGGTGGATCCTGCCCGGCAACCACGACAACCTGCGCGAGGCAGAGCCGCTGTGGGACACGATCACCCGCACCGCCGCCCCCAATATTCACGCCCTGACAGAGCCAACCCCGCATTGCCTTGATCAGGACCGCAACATCTGGCTGCTGCCCTGCCCCGTGTCCTGGCGCGCCGAGGCGGGCGATCCGACACAGGCCCTTGACCGGATGCAGACACCCGAAGGCGCGTGCCGGATCGGGCTGGCCCATGGCGGAATTTCCGATTTCACCGGTCAGGGCGCGGCGATTGCCCCCGACCGCGACCGGCGCGCGGACCTTGGCTATCTGGCGCTGGGGGACTGGCATGGACGGATGGAGGTGTCAGCGCGTGTGCACTATTGCGGCACGCCCGAACAAGACCGGTTCAAACACAACCGGCGCGGGGTGGCGCTGGCGGTGCGGCTGGACGGGGCCGCGCCACCGGATGTGCGCGAGATCGAGACGGGGCAGTTCCTGTGGGCCGAGCGCGTGCTGGATCTAACCCCGCATCAGGATATGGCCGCCGCGATGGCCCAGATGCTGGCGCCTGACGATGCGCACCGCGATATCCTGCTCAGGATCGTGGCACAGGGCTGGGCCACGCTGTCGGACCAGCATGATCTGGCGCAAGCCGCCGGCACCCACGCCCCCGCCTATGGCTATTTCGAGCTGCGCACACGCGATCTGGGCACCCAATATGATGCAGGGGATCTGGACGAGATCGACCACGCGGGCGCGCTGCGCCATGCCGCCCAGACCCTGAAATCCGCCTTCGAGGACACCAGCCAGAGCGAAAGCACCCGCAAGGTCGCCGCCGACGCATTGGCACGGCTTTATGCCTATACCCGCGAGGACACCACGCGATGAAACTGCGCGCCATCACGGTTGAAAATATCCGCCGCTTCAGCAATCCGGTCACACTGGGTGGTATGACAGACGGGCTCAATGTGCTGCGCGAACCGAACGAACACGGCAAATCCACCCTGTTTGATGCGCTACAGGCCGCGTTTTTCGAACGCCACACCGCCAAGGGCAAGGCCGTGCAGGCCCTGCGCCCGCATGCAGGCGGCGCGCCCTCGGTGCGCATCGAGCTGGAGACCGCAGAGGGGACATTCACCATCTTCAAACGCTGGCTGTCCAAGCCGCAGGCAAGTGTGCATCAGGGCACGATGGCCGCCCAAGGTCCGCTTGTCGCGCAGGCCGATGCGGCCGAGGACTGGATCGCGCGCAGCCTTGGCACCGATCAGGGCGGGCCTGCGGGGTTGATCTGGGTGCGCCAAGGGCTGACCGCGCTGGAGGCTGGCAGCAAACCCGAGCGCGAGGCCGCCCAAGCCGCGCGCCGTGATCTGATCTCGTCTTTCACCGAACAGGTCGAGGCGATGACAGGGGGCCGGCGGATGGATCAGGCCCTTGCGCGCACGCAAGAGGAGCTGGCCCGCTTTGCCACAGGGCGCAACCGCAACCCGCGCAAGGGCGGCCCGTGGCAGGAGGCCATCGACCAGCGTGCCGCATTGCACGCCAGCGCAACCGATCTGCGCGCCACCGTCGCCCAACTGCATGACGCACTCGACCGGCGCACCCGCGTCAGGCGCGATCTGGCGGAGCTGGACGCCCCGGAGGCCCGGACCGCGCGCACCGCCCGTCTCGACAGCGCGACGCTTGCCTGTCAGGTCGCCGAAACCCATGCGCAGGATCTGGCCAACGAACGCAGCCGGCTGGAGGCCGCCGAACTGGCGCTGCGCCATGCGCGCGCGCAGCGTGACGCCCATCACGACCTGCAAGCCGAAGCCGATACCGCGAACGCCGCCCTGCCGGAGGCCGAAACACTGGCCCAGAGCGCCCGTATGGCCCACGCCAGCGCCCGAACCGAAGGGGCAGGCGCGCAAGCCACACTCGATCAGGCCCAGACCGGCTTTGATCAGGCCAATGCGCGCCGCGAGCGTGCCGCAATGGCACAGGCCGCGCGCCACGGGGCGGACCGGCGCGCCGATCTGGCCCGCAGGCTGGAGGCGGCCAATCAGGCCCGCACGCGAATGGAAAACGCCCGTGCGCAGGCGGCATCGGGCCCTGATGCCAAAGCCATGCGCGAGATCGACCAGTTGGCCCAGGATCTGGCACAGGCGCGCGCCTTGCAGGCCGCGCATGCCGTGCAGATCACATGGGTTCCCATGCCCGAACGCCCGGATGGCGGCGGCCCGCGGATTGGCGATCAGGCGATGAGCGCAGACGTGCCTTATGCGGTGAGCGGGCGCACGGATGTCGATTTGGGGGCGATCGGGCGATTGTCCGTCAGCCCCGGTGATCGTCCCGCAGACCGGGCCGTACCGCAGGCGCAAGCGGCGTTTGCGGCGGCACTTTCGCGCTGGGGGGTCAAGGATGGCGAGGCCGCCCACCGCCTGCATGGCGCGCGTGTACAGGCCGAACGTGACGAAAGCGAGGCGCGCGCGGTTTTGGAAAGCCTCGCGCCGGAGGGGATCGAGGCCTTGCGCGCCGCACTCGCGGCCCTGCCCGCGCCCGAAGACGGCACAGACCCCGCGGCCCCCGAACCGGACCTGCCCCCCTTGGCCGAACTTGAGGCCCGCGTGACCGAGGCCAGAGCCCGCCTGATGGAGGCCCAACGCCACCGCGACCTGTGCGCCGAACGTCTGGCCGAAGCCCGTGACGACCAGACCCGCCACGACAGCGCGCTGGAGGCCGCCCGCGCCCGCGCCGCGCGTGCCAGCGCCGCGCTGTCGCGCAAAAGCGCGCACACGAGCGCCGCCGATCTGGAGGCCGCCGTTCAAACCGCCCAGACCGCGCAGACCGACGCCCACGCACGGGTGGCCGAGAAAACCCGCACCGCCCCGGACCTGAACGCCGCCCGCGCGGCGCTTGCGCGGGCGCGCGCGGTGGTCGAGACGGCCAGCGCCGAGATCGCCCATCTGCGCCCCGAGCTGGCCGCGCTTGACGAACGCATCGGGCGGGCCTCTGGCGAGGCGGTGGAGGAGCGGCTGGCCGAAACCGAGGAGGCGCTGGCGCGGGCGCGCGACAAGGAGGACCGTATCGCCCACGAGGTCGCCGTTCTGATCTGCCTGAACGACGCGCTCGAAGACGCCCGCCAGCATGCACGCGAGGAATATTTCGCCCCCGTGGCCGCAGAACTGCGCCCGCTTTTGCACCTGCTGTGGCCCGATGCAGAGCTGCAATGGGCACAAGACACCCTGCTGCCAGACACGCTGATCCGTAACGGCCAGCCAGAGCAGATGGCGGCGCTTTCAGGCGGCACGCAGGAACAGCTGGCGCTTCTGGTCCGGCTGGCGTTTGCGCGGATGCTGGCGCGCAAGGGCCGGATCGCGCCGGTCATTCTGGACGATGCGCTGGTGTATACCGATGACGACCGGATCGAGCGGATGTTCGACGCGCTCCACCGTCAGGCGGCCGATGTGCAGATCTTGGTGCTCACCTGCCGCCAGCGTGCGTTCCGCGACTTGGGCGGGCAGGTTTTGCATCTGCACACCACCCCGCACGGCGATCTGCCATGACGCGGGCCACAGTTGCAGGAGCTTTGATCCATGCGCCCTGCGACGGGGCGCTCGGGTCGCGCCCTTCAATGCGGCCCCCCTTCGTCACGGCACCTGCGGGCAGGCGTCCTGCAGGGCGACGTGGCGCAGGGATCCGGCCCTGCGGAAAGGATCTGCCACCGCCTGCGCCGCGATCGGATGGCTGCGTCACTTGGCCCCTCCCCAGCCCAAAGGCGCGCTGTGGGACAGGCGTTCCATCATGGGCAAGGTTTATGGTGGGCGGTCCCTCGAAACACGTCTCCGGCGCGGTCTTCGGACGATTGCAGATGACGCGCATGGTGTGTCCTGTCGCCCCTGTTTGCACAAATCCGCCCGTATCCACCCGACCACATCACCGAAATCACCATGGGTGCACCATTGCGCTAGCGCAGCCGTTCCGGGGATCTTCTACGCGGCATGCGTGGCCGATCTACATGCCGCGCCCCCGCCATCGACGCCAACCAGTTCACTCCAATGCGACGCCGCGCCCCCTCCCGTCCCGCCCGTCCCGCCCCGTCCGGCGTCGCGCGACACGCGTGCAGGCCGGCGCGACACTGCACACCGCGGCCGTGTCCCGATGGTGCCACCGCGGACACCGGCCAGCCAAACCGGCCCTCGTGTCGATCTGTATCCCCCCCCGCAAGCCCGCCCCGTGCGGCCCTGCGCCCAACCGGCGCGATCAGACCATGCGCGGGCGACGCCGCGTGCCTGCATTGGCACGGCCTGCCCCCAAACGCGCCTGCCCCCCAATGCGCCCGCACACAGCGCCGCCCCGACCCACGCGCATGCTGTGTCACCCGTGCCCTGCGCGGGGCCGCGATATCTCTGCCAGAAAGGTATAAAACATGACCCGTATCGTTTTTCTCGACCGCGCCACGATTGCGCCGCAGATCGCGCTGCCCCGTCCCGCCTTTGCGCATGAATGGGTCAACCACGACCACACCGCCCCCGACCAGACCGGCGCACGGCTGGCCACGGCGAAAATCGCGATCACCAACAAGGTGCGCATCACCGAAGATGTGCTGCGCGCCGCGCCGGATCTGGAACTCGTGGCCGTGGCAGCCACCGGCTATGATTGTGTGGATCTGGATGCCTGCGCCGCGCGCGGGGTGGTTGTGTGCAATATTCGCGGCTATTCGATCAACACCGTGCCCGAACATGTGTTTGCGCTGCTGCTGGGATTGCGGCGCAATATCTCCGCCTATGCGCGCGATGTGCAAAACGGGCGATGGCAGGCGGCGGGGCAGTTTTGCTTTTTCGACCATCCCATCCGCGATCTGTCCGGCGCGGTCATGGGCATTGTCGGCCATGGCGCGATCGGGACGCGGGTGGGGGCGCTGGCGCAGGCCTTCGGGATGGAGGTGATCTATGCCGCCCGTCCCGATCAGAACGACCACGAGGCCGCGCAAGCAGGCCGTGTGGCGTGGCCGGACTTTTGCGCGCGCGCCGATGTGATCAGCCTGCACTGCCCGCTGACACCGGCCACCAAGGGGCTGCTGGATCGGGCACGGTTTGCGCAAATGACGCGTCGGCCCATCATCGTGAACACCGCACGCGGCGCGCTGATCGATCTGCCTGCGCTGCGCGATGCGCTGGCCGCAGGGCAGGTCAGTGCCGCGGGGCTGGACGTGGCCTGCCATGAACCCCCGCATCCCGATGATCTGCTGATGGAACTGGCGCGCGATCCCCGCGTGATCGTGACCCCGCATGTGGCATGGGCCTCGGACGAGGCACAAACCGCGCTGTGCCAGCAAATGACGCAGGTGCTGGAGGGGTTCATGGCAGGCACCCCGATCAACCGGTTGTAAGGCCGAGGGAGGGCCGCCCCCGCCCGCAAAGGGTGGCAGGCGGGCGGCGTTCAGCACATCTGCCCCCTGCAAAGGCCGCGCGTGCAGCCCCGCGGCAAGGGTACCGACACAGGGGCCCCGGACACAAGGCCTCCGGACACAGGGCGCAGGCGACAGGATGCACCGCGCGCCCCATGCCGGCCGCGCAATGCGGGGTGGGGCGAGATGCGGCGACATGGGCCACATGCCGCCTGCGCTGATCTTGCGCCGCCAGACACGGGTGCGCGCGCCCTGCCCCCTTCCGCCACGCGGGGCGTGCTAGCGCACGAATTCGAACCGCGCGGTGGCCGGATCGGCGTGATAGCGGGCGGCCAAGGTATCTGCGTGCGCGGCCAGATCGCACAGCGCCTCAAGGATCTGGTCGACCTCGGCGGCGCTATGACACCACGACAGGTTGAGCCGCGTCCAGCCGGGTTTTTCCAGCTCCTCGCCACGCGCAAGCGCGGCCATGATCCGCGCCGATTGCGCATGGTCGATGCCCAGAAGCCTGTGGGCATAGGGTCCCGCGCACGCACATCCCCCCCGCGCCTGAATACCGTAGCAATCCGACAATATCCGCGCCACCAGTTGCGGATGGACCTGCCTGCCTCGCGCACCGGTGATCTGGACCGAAAACACCGGCAGCGCGGGCACGCCGCCCTCCTGCCCCAGCAGGCGAAGATTTTCCACCCGCCCCCACATCTGCAGCGCGCGCTGGCGCAGTGTTTCATCATGGCGCGCGATGTAATCGGTGCCCACCCGCGCCTTCACCAGAAACGCAAGGGCGGCGCGGATGTCGCCGATCGTGTCGGGGGTGCCCGGTTCCTCGCGCGCGATGATCGACGGGGAATAGACCTGCGCCCAAGGCGAGACAAAGCTGACCGTGCCACCGCCGGGCTGGGTGGGACGCGGGCATGCGAAGCTGTCCTCGCGCACGACCAGCACGCCGGAGGCCCCCGGCCCGCCCAGAAACTTGTGCGGCGAGGCCACGATCGCATCAATCGGCGCATCGCTTGCCGGCGTCAGTGACATCGGCAGATACGGCCCCGCGCAGGCATAATCCCAGATGGCAAGCGCCCCTGCGGCCTTCAACAACCGCGTAACGCTCACCACATCACTGATCCGCCCCGTTACGTTGGAGGCCGCAGAGAACGCCCCGATGGTCAGATCGGCCGCCACATCAAGGGCTTGGGCCAGCGCGCCCAGATCAGGCCCGCCTGCGGGGCTTTCGGCAATCTCCACCACCTCTGCCCCGCTCTCGCGCCATGGCAGGATGTTGGAGTGATGCTCATAGGGGCCGACCAGCACCCGCACCCGCGCGCCAGCCGCCACCCGCGCCGCAACCCCCGCCAGCGCACAGATCCGGTTGATCCCCGCCGTGGCCCCGTTTGCGCAAAACACCACCCGCCCCTGCGACCCCGCACCGGTTTCGCGCGCCACAATCTCGCGGGCGGCCTCGCGCAGGCGGGTGATCGCACGGCCACAAAACGAGGCCTGCGTGTGGCTGTTGGAATAGACCGGCAGAACGGTTTCGGAAATAAACCGCTCCACCGCGACAAGGGCCCGCCCTGAGGCCGTGTAATCGGCATAAATCAGCGGCTTGGTCCCGAAGGGCGTCTCTATCTCCATCCCGTGCCCGATGATCTGGGTGTAAAACTGCGACCGTGCAATCTGCGACATCTGCATGGAAAACCGTGCAAACTGCGCATGCGGATCCTGAACCTGCAAGCGCCGGGACACAGGCGCATCGGCGGGGGGCATCGGTCGGGCGATCTGGTCTTCGAACATGGTGGCTCCGCATGGTTTTGGCGATCAGGGGTCTGGATGAGCGATACAGTGACACGACTTTGCGGTGATTTTGCGCTGGAATATAATTGCAAATGGGGAATTTTCGTTCATATGATCGACATATGACGTATACTATAGATCAAACGGATCGTCGCATCCTGAAGGCCGTTGCACGCGATTCATCGCGGTCCCAGCGCGAGCTGGCCGAGGCGCTGGGGATGTCGCAAAATGCGCTGTGGCGGCGGCTGAAGCAGCTTGAAGCCCATCAGGTGATCGACGGATATGGCGCGCGGATCAACCGCCGTGCGCTTGGCCACGATCTGGTGGTGTTTGCGATGGTGCGCACGCGCCATCATTCGCTGGAGTGGTTGCGCCAGTTCAAAACCCATCTGGAAACGATCCCAGAGGTGACCGATTTCTACCGCATCGGCGGGGATTACGATTATCTGCTGAAAATCCAGACCCAGACGATCAACGGCTATGATCAGGTCTACCAGCGCATCACCGAAAAAATCGCGCTGGAAAATGTAACGTCCTACTTCGCGATGGAGGCGATTTTCGAAAACCGCCCCGGGCTGGAGTGACGGGCCAACCGATGTCCCCGCTTGGCGGTGGTCTCGTGCGGCAGGCAGATCAGGAGGCAGATCAAGGTCACCGGCCTGCACGCCCCTTGCCTGCACATCGCTTCATGGATCAGGCACGCCTATGTGCACGCGGCGGCGCCCGAACAGGCGCACGCAGAAGGCCCGCTGTCGCCTTTAGCCACGTTGATCAAGGTAGGATTGAAACGCGGCCAATGTCTGGGACGACACATGATGCTCGATCCCCTCGGCATCCAGTTCCGCCAGATCGCGCGGCACACCCACCGCGACCAGAACCTCCACCACTGTGCGGTGGCGCACCCGCACACGGTCCGCCATCCGCGCACCGGTTTCGGTCAGAAACACACCGCGATAGGGGCGCGCGGTGGCCAACCCCTCGCGTTTGAGCCGCGCAATCGCCTTGGTGGCCGTTGGCTGGGCCACCCCCATACGCGCCGCGATATCGGCCACGCGCGCCTCGCCCAACTGCTCGATCAGATCGCCGATCATCTCGACATAATCCTCCAACAGGGCCTGCGCCTGTGCCTCACGCGCGCGGGTGAACCGGTCGGCATGTCCTGTGCCCTCCGGCGTGCAGGCATCCGGCGCGTCAGGCTGCTGTATCCGGGGGTCCGGCTTATGGGGCGGGCAGGCGGCCGGGTCCGGGGCGGGCGGGTCGGAGGGGCTCAAAGGATGCTCCTTTCGCGGGTGTACTCGGAGGGGTGGGCGCACAGGCGTGCCCCGTCATCAATCTGGTTATAATACAAGATAGCCTAGGCTTCATCTCTGCGCCAGTCATGCTTTTTTGATTATATTCACATGCGATGTGGCGGATTGCCCTTGTCGGCAATATAGCCGTTGCTAACTTGATGACCAAAGGCAATATTCTCCGGCGGGATTCTTCGACGGGGCACAACAGGAGGCTCTATGGCAACGCTAACCGACAAAACCCGCAGCGGCATTGGGGCCGCGCTGGCAGGCAAGACGATGAGCTGGCGAAGCCGCCTGCTTTTCATGGGGCCTGCCGTGATCGCCTCGGTGGCGTATATGGATCCGGGCAATTACGCGACCAATATCCAGGCAGGCGCGGGCTATGGCTACACGCTGCTGTGGGTCGTCTTGATGGCCAATATGATCGCGATGCTGTTTCAGGCCCTCTCGGCGCGGCTGGGGATCGTGTCTGGCAAGAACCTGGCCGAGTTGTCGCGCGACAATTTCTCCAAACCCGTGGTGTGGGTGATGTGGGCGGTCAGCGAGGTCGCCGCCATGGCCACCGATCTGGCAGAGTTTCTGGGCGGGGCCATCGGCCTTGCGCTTTTGTTCGATCTGCCCCTGATGGTGGGGATGATCATCACCGCGATCGTCACCTATGCGATCTTGCTGTTCGAGGGGCGCGGCTTTCGCCCGATGGAGCTGATCATCGGCGCGCTCGTCGGTATCATCGGCCTGTGCTATCTGGCCGAAATCCTGATCGCCCCCATTGACTGGGGCGCGACCGGCGCCGGGCTGATCACCCCCGCCCTGCCCGACGCACAGGCGCTGACCATTGCGGTGGGGATCATCGGGGCCACGGTGATGCCGCATGCGATCTATCTGCATTCCGGCCTGACCCAATCGCGCGCGCAGCTGGACGATGATGCCGCCCGCGCGCGTGTTGTGCGCTATTCCAACATCGAGGTGATCGTGGCGCTTGCGATCGCGGGGATGGTGAATATGGCGATGGTGATGATGGCGGCCTCTGCCTTCCATCAGGGCCACAGCGGCGTGGCCGAGATCGAGACCGCCTATCACACGCTGACCCCTTTGCTGGGCGCGGCGGCCGCGGGTCTGTTTCTGGCCTCGCTTATCGCGTCTGGCGTGTCCAGTTCGGTGGTGGGTACGATGGCGGGGCAGATGATCATGCAAGGGTTTTTGCATTTCCGCGTGCCGATCTGGGTGCGCCGGCTGGTCACGATGGTGCCTGCCTTCGCGGTGGTGGCAGCCGGTGTGAATGTCACGCAGGCGCTGGTGGTCAGTCAGGTGATTTTGTCGATCGCGCTGCCGGTCCCGATGATCGCGCTGATCATCTTTGTCTCGCGCCGCGATATCATGGGGGATCTGGCGACGGGGCCTGTGATCCGAACACTGGCCATATTGGGGGCGATTGCGGTGCTGGGACTGAACTTCGTGCTTCTGGCGGGTGCCTTCGGCGTGCCGATCCCGTTTCTGGCCTGAGCACGGGCAGGACCTTCGGCGCCCTGTGCGCCCCGGCCTGCGGGGCGGATCGGGGGGCCGCGCATCCCCCGATCTGCGGCGGACAGGGCCCGTACCCACCTTCGCACGAACACCGTGCGTGCCGTGCGCCACATCACCACCCCCCCCTTGCGGGCACGATCTCTGCGTGCCGATCCCGTCCCGAAAACAGGGCTCAGGGCTCAGGGCTCAGGGCTCAGGGCTCAGGGCTCAGGGCTCAGGGCTCAGGGCTCAGGGCTCAGGGCTCAGGGCTCAGGGCTCAGGGCTCAGGGCTCAGGGCTCAGGGCTCAGGGCTCAG
>SDAL01000007.1 GCA_004153385.1 Paracoccaceae bacterium
TGGTTGCGGGAGTAGGATTTGAACCTACGACCTTCAGGTTATGAGCCTGACGAGCTACCGGACTGCTCCATCCCGCGTCATTTTAGTATTTATAGATTTGTATAATTTATAGAGATGCTCGCTTCTTTCTAGGTTTGGCGGTGACCTACTCTCCCACGTCTTGAGACGCAGTACCATTGGCGCGACGGCACTTAACTGCCGAGTTCGGAATGGGATCGGGTGTTTTGCTCGTGCTATAACCACCAAACCGAGAAAGAAGCGAGATGTTTCAAGTCAAGTATGTGTTATGTATGCATGATTTTGATCTAGTCTTACTTCTACTGGATCAAATCAAGCCTATCGGGCAATTAGTACCAGTCAACTGAATGCATTACTGCACTTACATCTCTGGCCTATCGACGTGGTGGTCTACCACGGCCCTCAAGGGATACCTAGTTTTGAAGGGGGCTTCCCGCTTAGATGCTTTCAGCGGTTATCCTGTCCGGACATAGCTACCCAGCACTACCGTTGGCACGATAACTGGTCCACCAGTGGTCCGTTCACCCCGGTCCTCTCGTACTAGGGGCAACTCTTCTCAAGTATCCTACACCCACGGCAGATAGGGACCGAACTGTCTCACGACGTTCTAAACCCAGCTCACGTACCTCTTTAAACGGCGAACAGCCGTACCCTTGGGACCTGCTCCAGCCCCAGGATGAGATGAGCCGACATCGAGGTGCCAAACGGTGCCGTCGATATGGACTCTTGGGCACCATCAGCCTGTTATCCCCAGAGTACCTTTTATCCGTTGAGCGATGGCCCTTCCACTCGGGACCACCGGATCACTATGGCCGACTTTCGTCTCTGCTCGACTTGTCAGTCTTGCAGTCAGGCTGGCTTCTGCCATTGCACTCAACGACCGATTTCCGACCGGTCTGAGCCAACCTTCGCGCGCCTCCGTTACTCTTTGGGAGGCGACCGCCCCAGTCAAACTACCCACCACGCAGGGTCCCGGATCCGGATAACGGACCGCGGTTAGACATCAAGAGTGCGAAGGGTGGTATCTCAAGGATGGCTCCACTGCGACTGGCGTCACAATATCAAAGCCTACCACCTATCCTGCACATCACAATCCTGATGCCAGTGCGAAGTTGTAGTAAAGGTTCATGGGGTCTTTCCGTCTAACCGCGGGTAGTGTGCATCTTGACACACAGTTCAATTTCGCTGAGTCCACGTTTGAGACAGCGGGGAGATCGTTACGCCATTCGTGCAGGTCGGAACTTACCCGACAAGGAATTTCGCTACCTTAGGACCGTTATAGTTACGGCCGCCGTTTACCGGGGCTTCAATTCAGAGCTTGCACCCCTCCTTTTAACCTTCCGGCACCGGGCAGGCGTCAGACTGTATACGTCGCCTTACGGCTTCGCACAGCCCTATGTTTTAAGTAAACAGTCGCCACCCCCTAGTTTGTGCCCCCCACCCAGACTTGCGTCCGAATGGGGCCTCCTTCTCGCGAACTTACGGAGGCATTTTGCCGAGTTCCTTAAACGTGGTTCTCTCAAGCGCCTTGGTATTCTCTACCAGTCCACCTGTGTCGGTTTCGGGTACGGTCTAAAAGTGGGGCTATTTCCAGGAACCTGTTGGCTGCCCGATCAATCCGATAAGATCGAACAACGTCTCAGATCCGTCACCACCACATGGCCGAGGAATATTAACCTCGTTCCCATCGACTACGCCTTTCGGCCTCGCCTTAGGGGCCGGCTTACCCTGCTCAGATTAGCTTTAAGCAGGAACCCTTGGACTTTCGGCGACAGGGTCTCTCACCCTGTTTGTCGCTACTCATGTCAACATTCTCACTTCTGATCACTCCACCGGTTGCCTTACAGCCCGGCTTCACAGTCAGAACATTGCCTCCGTTGCCCCCGAAGGGTCAAAAGAGGCAGCGTTCTATATCACAGAACGCTCCGCTACCACGTACATTGCTGTACATCCAAAGCTTCGGCTCGTGGCTTGAGCCCCGTTACATCTTCGCCGCAGGACCTCTTGACTAGACCAGTGAGCTGTTACGCTATCTTTAAAGGATGGCTGCTTCTAAGCCAACCTCCTGGTTGTTTTGGAAGTCCCACATGCTTTCCCACTTAGCCACGAATTGGGGGCCTTAGCTGTTGGTCAGGGTTGTTTCCCTCTCCACGACGGACGTTAGCACCCGCCGTGTGTCTGCCGATCAGTTCTTCCTGGTATTCGGAGTTTGGTTAGACTCAGTAAGGCTGTGGGCCCCCATCATCCATCCAGTGCTCTACCCCCAGGAGAATACAATCGACGCGCTACCTAAATAGCTTTCGCGGAGAACCAGCTATCTCCGAGTTTGATTGGCCTTTCACCCCTAGCCACACGTCATCCCGACCTTTTTCAACAGGTGTGGGTTCGGACCTCCAGTTGGTGTTACCCAACCTTCATCCTGCACATGGCTAGATCACTCGGTTTCGGGTCTGATCCAACGAACTCAACGCCCTTTTAAGACTCGCTTTCGCTGCGCCTACACCTATCGGCTTAAGCTTGCTCGTTAGACCAAGTCGTTGACCCATTATACAAAAGGTACGCCGTCAGAGCTCAATAAAGGCTCCTCCGACTGCTTGTAGGCGTCCGGTTTCAGAAACTGTTTCACTCCCCTCGTCGGGGTGCTTTTCACCTTTCCCTCACGGTACTGGTTCGCTATCGGTCAGTAAGGAGTACTTAGCCTTCGAAGGTGGTCCTCCGATCTTCAGACAGGATTTCACGTGTCCCGCCCTACTTAATTCGTCCTATTAAACTTCGCATACGGGGCTATCACCCATATTGCCCAGCTTTCCAACTGGTTCTGCTCGTCCTCAAGGCTCGGCTGATCCGCGTTCGCTCGCCACTACTAGCGGAGTATCAATTGATTTCCTTTCCTCCGGGTACTTAGATGTTTCAGTTCCCCGGGTTTGCTCTTAAAACCCTATGTATTCAGATCTTAAGTCCCTGTTTCAGAATGATGTAGGCTACCAAAGGTAATTACATCAAACTGTCAGGTGGGTTCCCCCATTCGGAGATCCATGGATCAAAGCTTATTCTCAGCTCCCCATGGCTTATCGCAGAGTATCACGTCCTTCATCGCCTCTTACTGCCAAGGCATCCACCAAACGCCCTTCTCGCGCTTGATTTGATCCAGAAGAAGTCAGACTTCTTCGTGTATCAAAAGCATGCATACTATTCCCGCAGATATTCCGAAGAATATCTACATTGGTTAGTGTACTTGACTTGAACAACATTGCGTCTTGCAGCTTACGCTGCTGTGACCCTCACACGGGTCACCAGCAATGCTGATGTTTTCATCTCTATAAACGATATCAAAGCGTCCAATCGGACGAGCAAACACTTCATAAAGTGCTTGCTGATCTGATCGGATCGACAATTGTCTGGTGTCTTGCGTCGGGAATGTTGGTGGAGCCTAGGAGGATCGAACTCCTGACCTCCTGAATGCAAATCAGGCGCTCTCCCAGCTGAGCTAAGGCCCCAAACCGTGGAAGTGGTGGGTCGAGGAGGACTTGAACCTCCGACCTCACGCTTATCAGGCGTGCGCTCTAACCACCTGAGCTACCGACCCATAACCAATGGACCGGTAAGGTCGTTGGCATTTCCGACTACTGAAGAGATATGAGGACGGCCTGGCCATCATTTGCGGATCCCTGACTGGGATCCATTGCTAAGTGTTGCACGATCAAAGATCCGAAGATCTTGTGATGCTAGCAACATCCTTAGAAAGGAGGTGATCCAGCCGCAGGTTCCCCTACGGCTACCTTGTTACGACTTCACCCCAGTCGCTGATCCTACCGTGGCCGCCTGCCCCCCCGAAGGGTTAGCGCAGCGTCGTCGGGTAGAACCAACTCCCATGGTGTGACGGGCGGTGTGTACAAGGCCCGGGAACGTATTCACCGCGTCATGCTGTTACGCGATTACTAGCGATTCCGACTTCATGGGGTCGAGTTGCAGACCCCAATCCGAACTGAGACAGTTTTTTGGGATTAACCCATTGTCACTGCCATTGTAGCACGTGTGTAGCCCAACCCGTAAGGGCCATGAGGACTTGACGTCATCCACACCTTCCTCCGACTTATCATCGGCAGTTTCCCTAGAGTGCCCAGCCGAACTGCTGGCAACTAAGGACGTGGGTTGCGCTCGTTGCCGGACTTAACCGAACATCTCACGACACGAGCTGACGACAGCCATGCAGCACCTGTCACCTGTCCAGCCGAACTGAAGGAAACAATCTCTCGTTTCCGCGACAGGGATGTCAAGGGTTGGTAAGGTTCTGCGCGTTGCTTCGAATTAAACCACATGCTCCACCGCTTGTGCGGGCCCCCGTCAATTCCTTTGAGTTTTAATCTTGCGACCGTACTCCCCAGGCGGAATGCTTAATCCGTTAGGTGTGTCACCGAATAGCATGCTACCCGACGACTGGCATTCATCGTTTACGGTGTGGACTACCAGGGTATCTAATCCTGTTTGCTCCCCACACTTTCGCACCTCAGCGTCAGTATCGAGCCAGTGAGCCGCCTTCGCCACTGGTGTTCCTCCGAATATCTACGAATTTCACCTCTACACTCGGAATTCCACTCACCTCTCTCGAACTCAAGACTAACAGTATCGGAGGCAGTTCCGGGGTTGAGCCCCGGGATTTCACCCTCGACTTATTAGTCCGCCTACGTGCGCTTTACGCCCAGTAATTCCGAACAACGCTAGCCCCCTCCGTATTACCGCGGCTGCTGGCACGGAGTTAGCCGGGGCTTCTTCTGTCGCTACCGTCATTATCTTCACGACTGAAAGGACTTTACAACCCTAAGGCCTTCATCGTCCACGCGGCATGGCTAGATCAGGGTTTCCCCCATTGTCTAAGATTCCCCACTGCTGCCTCCCGTAGGAGTCTGGGCCGTGTCTCAGTCCCAGTGTTGCTGATCATCCTCTCAAACCAGCTATGGATCGTCGGCTTGGTAGGCCATTACCCCACCAACTACCTAATCCAACGCGGGTTGATCCAAAGGCGAAAAATCTTTCCCCCTAAGGGCACATATGGTATTAAACCCAGTTTCCCGGGACTATTCCATACCTTTGGGTACATCCCCACGCGTTACTAACCCGTCCGCCACTAGATCCGAAGATCTCGTTCGACTTGCATGTGTTAGGCCTGCCGCCAGCGTTCGTTCTGAGCCAGGATCAAACTCTCAAGTTGAAAGCGATTTACATCGCTAACCTTGACGCATGAACCTCTGCACATCGTCTTCTAATTAAAGAAGACGCTTTCTGCTTATCGTTCTCCACTCACGTGAAGCCGACAAACAGTGAAGCTGACACTCAAATCATCGCCCGAAAGCTATTGAGCCGATATGCAAGCGTTCATTTAGTCGATCTCGACCAAACCGCCCACATATCTCTTCAGTAAAACCATCAATGTCAAAGAGCCAGAAAACAAATCAACAGCACCACCTAAATCGCTTCAGGTGCTAACCGCCAACCTACCTTCAAAATTTCCGTTTGCTTCCAGTCCCTTGCAGAACCTTCCGCCGTCCCGCTGCGTCGTTTGCCGCTGCGGTGAAGCGGT
>SDAL01000008.1 GCA_004153385.1 Paracoccaceae bacterium
AGCGAGCATCTCTATAAATTATACAAATCTATAAATACTAAAATGACGCGGGATGGAGCAGTCCGGTAGCTCGTCAGGCTCATAACCTGAAGGTCGTAGGTTCAAATCCTACTCCCGCAACCATCGTTTCCGACCAAGCCCTCGCATCACGCGGGGGTTTTGTCGTTTTGGGATCCCCCAACGCCAGAATACCCGCCAGATCGCCGCTGAGCTCGATCCTGTGTCCATCGGGCGCGTCCGCTGCTGGAACCATCCGGATTTCGGCGATTAGGCTGCGCATCGCCTCGGCGGCCTGGATCCGAACTGCTGGATCTGAAACGGCGTCGACCAGATTGCCGATCTTCTGGCGGTAGAGATCGCAGAGGCTCGGGTGCATCCGCAGGACGGCCGGCTCTGGCGCTTCCGCAATCTGGGCGGTGAGGCTCCGCTTGCGATCCTCGAGCCCCGCCATCTTGTCCTTCATCGAGGGGTGATACATGCCGTCCTCGATGGCCGAAAGGAGACCGGCGATCTTCTTCTCGACCTGGGCGAGCTCCCGCTCGGCCCTTGCGCGCACCGTCTGCGTGTCGGCTTGTGCCGCGTTCCAGGCCTCGCGGTATTCCACGATGAAGGCGTCGAGGAGGGCAGGGTGGAGCAGGCGTTCCCGAAGACCGGTCAGGACCCGCTCTTCGACCGCGCCGCGGCGGATGGTGGTTCGGTTGGTGCAGATGGCGGTTCCCTTGTTGCGCACCGCCGAGCACCCATACCGGGTCTTGTTGATGAGTGTGTAGCTTGCCCCGCAGCATCCGCATTTGATCAGTCCTGAGAGCAGGTAGGTCGGGCGGCGTGCCCGCTCGGGGCGAAGTCCACCGTCCTGAACCCCTGCGGGGTTCATCTCCTCGCGGATCGCTCCCTGCCTGTCCTTCACCCGTTGCCAAAGATTGTCGTCGATGATCCGGAGGTGCTCGACCTGCCGGATCACCCATTTCTCTGGCGGGTTCAGCCTCGCCTGCCGCTTGCCGGTCGCGGGATCCTTGACGAACCGCTGCCGGTTCCAGACCAGGAGACCGATGTAGGCCTCGTTGTTCAGGATCCCGGTTCCGCGCTTCCAGTTGCCCGAGATAGTGGATGGGCCCCAGGTTCCGGCATTTTTGCCGTTTGCGGGGCTGCAGATGCCTTCCGCATTCAGCGCAGCGGCGAGCGCGCGGGCAGACAAACCGGCGGCATAGCCCTCAAAGATGCGCCGAACCGTGGCGGCCTCGTTCTCGACGATCTCGCGTTCCCCAGTGGTCACCGTGCCGTCGGTGCGAAGTGCTTTCACCGCGCGATAGCCATAGCTGATGCCGCCCGCCGACTTCCCGTCACGGACGCGGCCTTCCAGACCGCGATGTGTCTTCTGGGCGAGTTGCTTGAGAAAGAGGGCCGACATCGTGCCGCCGAGGCCGATGTGCATCTCGTTGATCTCGCCCTCGGCCTTGGTCACGACCGACACATCGAGGAAGCTCATGCGCTTGTGCAGGGCTGCAATATGTTCCTGGTCGCGCGACAGACGGTCGAGCGCCTCTGCCACAATGATGTCGAACTGTCCGTTCATTGCGGCCTGTTGCATCGCTTGGAAGCCGGGGCGCAGGTGCGAGGCGCCACTCATGGCTTCATCGGTGAAGACCTCCACCACGCGCCAGCCACGCTCGGCGCAAAGCGACCTGCACACGCGGACCTGGTCCGTGATCGACGCAGCCGATTGCAGATCCGTCGAGTAGCGCGCGTAGATCGCCACGCGGACGGGCGCAGTTGGTGTCATGGATTATTCCTTCGGGTCAGAGGCTGCGATCTCCTCGCGCACGGCCTGCTGGGCAAGCAGGCGGACAAGAGACAGCAGCGCGGGATGAAACAGCTCCGGCAGTGCACTGGGATCGAGGCGGGACGATGCATGATCAGTCGGCGCTGCGGCGTGCGGCGTCTCCTGAGGCTGTGCATGTCTTGTCTGTTCCCGTGCCATTGGCCGAGTTCTCCCGATCCTCCGCGGTGAGGGCCGCGGGAGGTACAAAATGGTGATGACCTATCCGGGATCTGCCCCGGTTGCTGTTGTCATCATCATATCGTGGACGCACGGGCAGGGTCGCCTGCCAAGAGAGGGTGCCGGGGCGCGTTTGGTCGGGATTATGTGGAAAACTCAGGGCCGAGACATGCTCGGGCGGCGCGGTGGCGAGACTAGACGCCCCGGCGGCGCGCGGGTTCGGTTGGTCAAAATATTACCTGAAGGGAGTTCTCCGTAAAGCGGCCCGCATGGGAAGCTTTGATGCAGGATGGGCGACCTTTGTCTGATGTTTGCGATTTGGTTTTGTGCCACCTGGACCTCGGAGCCCCTGCCATTGCGCATGCCCGTGGGCGATGATGGCCGCACAAGGCGAAGTTTGCGAATATCTTTTGTGCAAACCGAGGGCGCGCCCCGCGCCATCGCCGCGACTTTGCGAATTCCTTTATGGCGAAACGGCGCTCCGGGCGACGTAATCGCCGCTGGAACAGGGGAGCGCGTCAGGGCGGACGCACTCCCGTGTCCATGCTCCTACTCGGAGGGACCTCCGTTCAGGTCTGTCTCTGCGAGGTCCACCGGCTGCAGTCCTGAGAGCCAGGGGCGAAGATCGGCCTCCTGAAGTTCGCGATGCTCGACGAGATGTGCGGCCAACATCTCGAGCAGATCGCGATGCGGGACCAGCAGGGCGCGCGCGCGGCGTTCGAACTGATCGAGTTTTACGCGAAGCCGGTTACGGTCCTCGGAAGAGAGCTGCTTCAGGTCAGGTGGTCCGATCCAGGCGTTGCCGTTGACGCCGAGCCCGAACTCCCGGTCAAACTGCAACTGGAGGGCGGACGCTTGTGCAAGATCGCTTTCGACGCTGCCGCCCGCGCCCGCGCTGATGGACGCCAAGGCGAGACGTTCGGCAGCACGCCCGCCCATAATGACCGTCAGCTCATGCTCGAACTCAAGGGGCGTGCCCTCGTGGATTGCGGAGCCGCGAGACGTGGAGCCGCCGTCGCGGGACAGCTGCATCCGGCGGACAGGTTCCGCGCGCAGGAGTGTCGCGACAATGGCGTGTCCGCATTCGTGGATCGCAATCCGGCGATCATAGCCTTCGAGTGCGGGCGGGCGCGCTGCGATCAGCGTCGGGATACGCAGGGGCTGGCCCGACCGCCGCGCCTGCGCCTTTGCC
>SDAL01000009.1 GCA_004153385.1 Paracoccaceae bacterium
CGCGGTGGCGAGACTAGACGCCCCGGCGGCGCGCGGGTTCGGTTGGTCAAAATATTACCTGAAGGGAGTTCTCCGTAAAGCGGCCCGCATGGGAAGCTTTGATGCAGGATGGGCGACCTTTGTCTGATGTTTGCGATTTGGTTTTGTGCCACCTGGACCTCGGAGCCCCTGCCATTGCGCATGCCCGTGGGCGATGATGGCCGCACCAGGCGAAGTTTGCGAATATCCTTTGGGTAAACCGAGGGCGCGCCCCGCGCCATCGCCGCGACTTTGCGAATTCCTTTATTGCAAAACGACGCTCCGGGCGACGTGATCGCTGCTGGAACAGGGAAGCGCGTCATGGGGGGGCGCACTCCCATGTCCCTGCTCCTACTCGGAGGGACCTCCTTCAGGTCTGTCTCTGCGAGGTCCACCGGCTGCAGTCCTGAGAGCCAGGGGCGAAGATCGGCCTCCTGAAGTTCGCGATGCTCGACGAGATGTGCGGCCAACATCTCGAGCAGCTCGCGATGCGGGACCAGCAGGGCGCGCGCGCGGCGTTCGAACTGATCGAGCTTTACGCGAAGCCGGTTACGGTCCTCGGGAGAGAGCTGCTTCAGGTCAGGTGGTCCGATCCAGGCGTTGCCGTTGACGCCGAGTCCGAACTCCCGGTCAAACTGCAACTGGAGGGCCGACGCTTGTGCAAGATCGCTTTCGACGCTGCCGCCTGCGCCCGCGCTGATGGACGCCAAGGCGAGACGTTCGGCAGCACGCCCGGCCATAATGATCGTCAGCTCGTTCTCGACCTCGAGTGGAGTGCCTTCCCTGAGTGCGGAGCCGCGGAAGGTGGGTCCGCCGTCTCTCGAGATCTGCATCCGGCGCACCGGTCCCGCGCCAAGGAGGCTCGCGACGATGGCGTGTCCGCATTCGTGGATCGCAATCCGGCGATCATAGCCTTCGAGTGCGGGCGGGCGCGCTGCGATCAGCGTCGGGATACGCAGGGGCTGGCCCGACCGCCGCGCCTGCGCCTTTGCC